>JBGAQR010000004.1:0-573297 GCA_044220615.1 Ferruginibacter sp.
CAGCAGAAGGAATACATAGGTACAAAAGATGCCTTTTTTACAGCAATAAGGAAAGCAAATCCATACATAAGCCAGATTGAGTTTAGTGGCGGAGAATTATGGGTAAAAGTGAAAATTGATGATGAAGAATCCAACCTATTGCCATTGAATCTACACAGTGATGGCGTTCATTATTTCACTGAAATGGTTGCGGAACTGGCTTATCGTTGTATTGTCTTGAATGGCTTTAAAGAAGAAAAGGCAATTGATGAAGCAACAGGAATAGTAATGATTGACGAATTGGACTTGCATCTTCACCCCAAATGGCAACGCCATGTTGTTAATGACTTGAAAACAGCTTTCCCCAATATCCAATTTGTTGTAACGACTCATTCCCCTTTTATTGTTCAATCTCTGAAGTCCGAAGAATTGATAATTCTTGATGAGCAAATTAAAAAGGATGGTGACCCGGACATGAAAGGTATAGAGGACGTTGCCGCAAATGAAATGGGTGTTGAAGATGTGCCTCGTAGCGAAGCATTTTTAGAAATGCAGAAGGTTGCTGAAGAATACTATGCCTTAATAAAACAGGGTAAAACAAGCATATCGGATAAAGAAACAGCGAGTTTGAGAAACAAATTAAATGAATTGGAGGAACGTTTCTCGAATGACCCTGCCTTTGTCGCATCATTACGAATAGAAAGACAAGCTAACGATTTATGAGACCAGTAACTAAAATTGGATGGCTTCAGGAAGGTGGCAATCCTAAATCTTATAATCCTCACACAAAAGCTAAAACAGACCTTGAAGGTCATTTGGGTTGCTATTGTAGTTATTGCGAAGTTTTTAGTTCAGACCTTGAGGTGGAGCATGTAATTTCCAGAGATCAGGATAATACACTTTCACACGATTGGAATAATTTTTTGGTGGCATGTGGAAGATGCAATGGAAGGGACAATAAGTCAAATAGGAATGTTGACTTAGCAATTATGCATTTTCCTCATCGGAATAACACCTTTCTTTCATTCAAGTATGAAGAAGGTGGTTATGTCAAAGTCAACCCAGACTTAGATGGCACTGCCTCTTTTACACATGCTGAAAATATGCTGAATTTGGTCGGTTTGGATAAGATACCTGGCAATCCTAAATACCCTAATCTTAATCAGAACGATACAAGATGGAAACATAGGAGAGTCGCTTGGGAGTGGGCAGTCAAGTATTTGCCAAAATTTGAAAGTGGGGAATTGTCGCCAGTGGAAGTTGCTGAGTTCGCATCTCAAAAGGGATTCTTTTCTGTTTGGTACTCTGTTTTTAGTGCCCATGAAGATGTAAAGCGAGAACTGATAAACATATTTATTGGTACAGCAGCAAATTGTTTTGACCCGGCCAATGGTTATAAACCTATTCACCGTAATCCAGCAAATGCCGCTGACCCCATCTAAACCTATGCAATAAAAAACATGCAATTACAAGCTGGCTACATATTAGAATCAGTTCGAGATGCACTCAACGCTTATGCAAAGCGGAATGAGAAGTCACCTGCATTGCATGGCTTGTTAAGGTCACTAAGCACATTTGAAGTGCAAACCGGACCTAATCTTGAAACACCGGCAAATCCTCCATCCATATTTGCTGTTGCATCTAATATTATTACACGAGGCTTGCCCACTTTGGCAAGTGTTCATTTGGAGGAATACTTTGCTGATAAATTAGCAGTTACACAAAGGCAGGATAATACAGCCAGAGGTAAAGTTGCTTTCCCTTTCGTGAATGTGGATGAAGATAATGAACACGGCCAGTCGCTTTTCAAGGCATTACACACAATTGACCCAAGAGCAAAGCACAGAAGCCAGTACCTCAAAGTAAGTGATGTTGACAGCAGTTTTGAACGCAGCTTTCTCCTAAAACTATTACCTGAAAAACAAGCATTCCTGGCTCAGCTTTTAGAAAAGCAAAGAACACGTAGTTCTTTCACCCGTGACAACAATCAGGGAAGGGTAGATTTTAGCCTTGAAATACCTTACGATTTTACCAAGAGCAGAACCAACCGTTATAACAGTCAGGTGCAGATTAAGCACCACAAGACTTATGTGATTGAGGTGGATGGTAAAAAGTACCATACGGATTTACTGGATGACCTGAAAGATTTTGAAATTGCTCAGCTGTCCCGTAACATCAGCCACATCACAGAAGATAGAGTTTATAAAGATGTTGAAGAATTTATCCGAACCATTGAAGCAGAAGAATTTATACAACAGGCTCAGGACAACTACAGCAATGAAGAATATTTATTGAGCAGCCTAACTGGCTTGTGCCTTGCCCCCTTCGGTATGGCAAGGCTTCAAAGGGTGGTACTGCAATATTTAATGGCTCATTATGATGCTGCAATCACCAAGCAAAAGATAAAGATTGCTGTTGCAGAAAGAGACCTGCCTTGTGCAGTGGCGGCATTTGATGACCTTTCGTTATTGCTCCATACCCTCAATGATTTAGCTCAAACACAAATTCATATCCCTGCATTCGAGGTGCAAGTTTTCACTTCGCCTGAATTTATGGACCATCACCTGCATAACGGCAAATCAGTAGCTCCGCTTACTGCTTTAAATGCTGCGGATTTCGATCTTGTTATTGATATTTCGGTGTTGCGGAGAATGTCTGTTTTTAAAGATGATTTTCAGCCTTCGCATAATACAATTGTTATTCGCAATGCTCATTACATACACTATAAAACCAACACCGGAGTCATATCAGCACCTTCAGTGTTGTACAGGCCATTGGTAAACCAATTGCAGAATGAAGTTTTTGAGCCTATTGCCGAAACGTCAGAACTACTTAAAAAATTATTGCAGGACATTTTCCGCAAACTCGATTTTCGGGTAGGTCAGCTCCCTATCCTCAATCGGGCAGTGCAACTCAAGTCTGTAATCGGGTTGTTGCCAACAGGTGGCGGCAAATCGCTTACCTATCAGTTGGCAGCCATGCTGCAACCGGGTACTACTATTGTCATTGATCCGATTCGTTCATTAATGATTGACCAATACAATGGCTTGAAAGAACTAAGCATAGATAAGTGTGAGTTCATAAACTCTACCCTTACTACTGCCGAAAGGAATTTCAATCAACATGAATTATTGGCGAAAGGCCAGTTACAGTTTTTATTCGTTTCGCCTGAACGTTTTGTAATTGATGATTTCAGAAAAGCACTGGACAATGCACGGAAAGATGGACACTGTTTTGCGTATGCGGTGATTGATGAAGTGCATTGTGTTTCTGAGTGGGGGCATGATTTCAGAACACCTTACTTAAACCTTGGCGACAATGCTCAGGAATATTGCCTTACCTACAGCGGCAATTCAATTCCGCTGTTTGGATTAACTGCTACTGCATCTTTTGATGTGTTGGCGGATATTGAAAGAGAGTTGAACATAAAGGAAGATGATGGCAACGCAGTGGTTCGTTTTGAAAACAGTGTAAGAGACGAAATCAACTATCTTGTAAAGGAAGTAACCAACACCTACGAAGGGTTAGACAATCTGACCGAGAAAGCCATCAGGGAGAGTATTGGTAAAAGGAAGCAGGATGCCATTTTTGGTTTAATAGGCGACAAGCAAACAGTGCTGCAAACCTTTAATCAGCCACCGGCAATTCAAGAAATAATTGAGCATTCTTTCAAAAATTATTTGCCAATTACCACAAGGCAGGAATGGTTGCAAAAGGCAGGTAGCGAAACCGAAGCCCTAAAGCAATATGAAGGCCAATTGTTTAGCAAACTCCATATTTCCACAGATGCTTTTGCTGTGCAAAAGAAGGATGAAACAACCCTATATCAATATGGGCTGATTGTATTCATGCCACACAGACAAGGTTGGTTAGGCATTCGGAATGGCTACAATTCGCATGGTGTATTTGATAATCCGGGATATGTACTGATTGAACAGGAAGATCAAAAGGCAATTCACTTTTACAACTCAGAAACCTTAGGCTACTTCATGGGAAGTGGCGATGATGATAATGCCGAGAAGGTAGATGAAGAATCATTCCATCACCTCGAACTCTTCAAGGATAATGAGGAATCGGTAATGGTGGCTACAAAAGCGTTTGGCATGGGTATAGACAAGCCGAATGTGCGAATGACCATCCACATCAATATCCCACAGTCCATTGAATCATTTGTGCAGGAAGCAGGCCGTGCCGGTCGTGATGGTAAGGTTTCAGCCTCCGTTATTCTGTTTAACAACGACCAGTTACGCATTGCATCCAAGCCTAAAGAACCTTATCATTTGGATAAGGATGTACTCATGTACTTCCATAAGAACTCCTTTAAAGGCCAGGTGAAAGAAAGGGTAATGATTCATGAACTGAGAAGCAGAATAACTTACCCGAATACCAATAACCTCCAGATGCTCATTGACCAGCTCAATGACCTGTTTGGAACAGATGATGTGCAATTTGCCATCAAATTAGGAGGGCCAAAGCATCACAACCGCATTTTCATTAATACAGTCACCGGTACAAGCATCGGCTATGTTTTTCTCGATAATCAAAACACAGGCATATACCACGATTTCGGAAACGATGCATTCTGTTACCAACTGGTTGATTGGTTAAAGACAAATCTGCCTTTCACTGCAATTGTTGGGGTTGATAGTATTCGGTCATGGCTCGACCAGGTGGTAGTGAATACACAGCACCAAATGGGTTTGGAAAGAATGTTGGCTGAAATGGCTACAGGGGATACAAAATCATTGCCTGTTCCCTTTACCAACCGTTTCTATTCCAAGAGGGCAAAGTCTAAAATGTACTTCAACCTCAATCAGGAACATTTACAAAAAGTGTTGGCTACAGCCGCTATTCAGCAACTGATTGCCGCAAACCTTACTTCACCCGCTTCTGTAGGCGGTCTTTTGAAGGATGCAGTTTTTGATGGCTTGGATTATCCCGACTTTGTTGAATCGTTGAACATATCAAATGAACAGGTAAAGGAGAAGCTCCTGAATTTGGAAGATGAGCAGTCATTGGAACTACAGCGGGCTTATTTTATACCTCGAAGCCAAGACGATACTGCCAAAGCCGTTTACCGCCTGGTATCTATTGGCATCATTGATTCATACACCATCGACTATCAGAATAAGCTATACACCATCCAATTCACCAAAAAGACTGACCCGGATTATTACCGTTCACTCGAAGAACTGATTTCCCGATACACTTCTAAGAATGTAGCTAAAAGGGAAATTGAAAAACTGAAGAAGGCTGCCAACAAAGAGATAAAAGCGGGAAAAGCAACGGTTATCAGTAAGTGCCTTGAATACCTTACTGATTTTATCTACGGCAAAATCAAAGAAAAGCGTTTACAGGCCATTGATGATATGGTAAGGCTATGCCAAACTTCCATCAATATTGCCGACCCATTGGAGCAAAACAAGTATGTAAAAGATGAAATCTACTACTACTTCAATGCAAAGTATTCAAGACGCAAATTCATAGAACGTACCCGAAGTGGTGATTTGGATGCTTCTATGCCCGATGATTTGGATGATGAATTGCCGGTAGATGAAACCATTGAAAAATACATTGACCTCGTTAGCAATGAAGAAACAGGTGAGTTTATCAGCAACATCAAACACCTGCGTGGTTCTGCCATGCGTATGCTTCGCAGCAACCCCGATAAACCTCAATTCAGAATCCTGAAATCATTTGCACTGTTCATACTGGCCGATACGGTAAGGGAATTAATCAATGAAGCCAAGCAGGAACTGGTAAGGGGCTTAATAGATTGGAAGCATAATGAAGACCCTGATTTGAATGTACAGGCGTTCATCATTCATTTTAAAAACACCGTTGCCGGCCATGTGCTGAACTATGATGTAGAAGAAGCATTTAGCGACATAGAAGATCACTATTACGCTTTGTACTACGCCACATGGACAGGCAATTTCAATAAACATTTTTTGACTCAACCATCATAATATATGGCATCACAGGAAGTACTAACAGCACTGGAATCACTGCACAGGGAAATTGAAAAATTAGAACCTGCTATTAAGCATGTGGAAACGGCTCAACAGGTTACCCAAACCGTAAAAGCAATTCCGCAAAAACATGTGGAGTTATTGCAGGAGGTAAAAAGCAACGATGCAAAGCATAAGGATGAATTAAAGAACCTGTTTGCAAAGGAGCTTTCCGGTTTTACAGAGGAAAACAAAAAGCTGCAAAAAACCACCACTGAAATTCAGCAACAGGTAAAGCTGGAGCAGGAAGCCCTTGCCAGGTTGAAGGAAACAGTACAGTCCTTTCACGAAAGGGTAGAGAAAATCAATTTCCCTGAAAGGTTAGATAAGCTGGATGCCAATGTAGCTGGTATTATGGCTGCCATACAATCGGTGCAAAGCCGTCTGGATGGTTTGGAACGTAATATTTCCGACCGTTTACGTGATATGCAGGATTACCAGAAAGAAACCCGTGCAGCCCTGCAAAGCGGATTGGAACAAACAAAAACTGCCTTGCAAACAGCTGTAGATACCGCTGCCAAAAAACAGCAAACACATACCTACATCACCTGGGCATTGGTGGTGGTAGCCATCATCATCACATTCGTACTTAAAAAATAATGAGAGCATCATACCCTACATATAAATCAACTTCTATTCCCTGGCTGCCTGAAATGCCTGAGCATTGGGATGCATTAAAGGCCAAGCACATTTTTAAGGAACGTTCAGAGAAGGGCTATCCTGATGAACCGTTGTTGGCTGCAACACAAACAAAAGGTGTAGTAAGGAAAGAAGAATATGAGACCAGAACTGTTACGGCACAAAAAGATTTTCATTTGCTGAAACTGGTCAAAGAAGAAGATTTTGTTATCAGCTTACGTTCATTTCAGGGCGGCATTGAGTATGCTTATCACAGGGGTATTATTAGCCCGGCATACACCATTTTTTATGAAAGAAATAAAGTGCCAGTGAATAAGGCTTTTTACAGACACTTATTCAAATCACATCCTTTCATTAATTCATTGACCCTTTTTGTAACCGGCATCAGAGAAGGGCAGAATATTGACTATGCTGAGTTCAAAGATTCGTTATTGCCATTCCCCCCACTCCCCGAACAAACCGCCATTGCCAACTACCTCGATGCCAAAACCGAACAAATCAACCGCTTTATTGCAAAAAAGGAAAAGCTGATTGCGTTGTTAAAGGAGCAGAAGCAGGCGGTGATAAATAAAGCTGTTACAAAGGGAATTAAGTTAAATGTACCAATGAAAGATTCTGGTGTTGAGTGGCTTGGTGATATTCCTTCTCATTGGAAAGTAATAAAACTAAAGTATATAGCCAATGCGATAATAGGCGTAACCTATAGTCCAAACGATATTGTAGATGAGCAGAAGGGTATTTTAGTGCTTCGTTCATCTAATATTCAAAACGGAAAGCTTTCTTTTTTAGACAATGTTTTTATCAAGAAAGAAATATCTCAAAAACTGCTTACCCAAAAGGGCGATATTCTTCTGTGTGCAAGAAATGGCAGTGCAGATTTAATTGGGAAAAACGTCTGCATTGATGATTCCGCTGTAGGGTTAACATTTGGTGCTTTCATGACAATCGTAAGAAGTAAATATTGGAGCTATCTATCATGGTTTTTTAACTCTTCTATTTTTAAGTCACAAACTGGTCTTTTTGCAACTTCGACTATAAATCAGCTTACGAGTGATACATTGAACAATCTAAAAATTGCATTTCCAACGGATTCAAGTGAAAGGGAAGAGATAATTAAGACATTGGAAATAGAAACCCAGCAAATCGATTTAGGAATAGAAAAAATCGAAAAGGAGATTGAAAAGGTTAAGGAACTAAAGCAGAGCCTAATAGCTGAAGTAGTAACGGGTAAAATTAAAGTAGTATGAGTACAGATACATCAGAAAAAGGGTTAGAAACCCTCATCGAAAAAAGCCTGGTAGAGGAGCAGGAGTTTCGTATTTCGTACCCAACGGATTACGACAGGGATTTATGCCTCAATAAAAAACTATTATTTGAGTTTTTGCAAAGCACCCAGCCCGATGCATGGGATACCATCCAGAAGCGGGGCGAAGAAAAATTCCTGAAACGCCTTGCCGAGCAAATCAAACAACGGGGCATTATTGATGTGTTGCGTAAAGGCATTAAAGACCTCGACCTCAATGTATGGCTGTATTTTAAAAGCCCTGCCTCCACCCTCAATGCCAAAGCCACCAAACTGTATCAGTCCAATATATTTTCCATTACCCGTCAACTGCATTACAGCCTAAGCAACAACAATTCGCTGGACATGGCCTTATTCATCAACGGCCTTCCTGTCATTACGTTTGAATTGAAAAACCCCTGGACAGGGCAGAATGTAAAACATGCCATTCGCCAGTACCAAACCGACCGTGACCCAAAAGAGCCATTGTTTGCCTTTGGCCGTTGCATGGTACACTTTGCTGTTGACCCCGATTTGGTGTACATGGCTACCGCCTTATCGGGTTTCTCTACCTTTTTCCTGCCTTTCAACAAAGGTGTAAACAATGGAGCAGGTAATCCGGTAAATCCCAACGGACTTAAAAGTGATTATTTATGGAAGGAGATACTCACCAAGCATAGCCTGAGCAACATCCTTGAAAACTATGCCCAGATTGTAGAGGAAACTGATGAAGATACCGGCAAGGTTAAACGCAAACTGGTATTCCCCCGTTACCACCAGCTCAAAGTGGTGCAAAAGTTGTTGGCCGATTCAAAAGCAAACGGTGTTGGGCAGCGATACTTAATTCAGCATTCCGCAGGTTCAGGTAAATCCAACTCTATTACCTGGTTAGCCCATCAGTTGGTAAGCCTGCATGATGCAGACAATACGCAACCTGTTTTTGATAGTGTAATTGCAGTAACCGACCGTAAAGTGCTGGACAAGCAAATACGGGACAACATCAAACAGTTTGCACAGGTAGCCAAAGTGGTGGAAGCCATTGATAAAGGCAGCAAGCAATTGAAACAGGCATTGGAAGATGGTAAGAAAATCATCATTACCACCGTACAGAAATTTCCCTTTGTGATGGATGAAATTGGCGAACTGGCAGGCAAGCGTTTCGCCATCATTATAGATGAAGCACACAGCAGCCAAAGCGGAGAAACCGCATCCAAAATGAACTGGGTACTCAGCGACCGCAGCGAACCATACGGTGATGAAGATAAAATTCCTGACGAAGAACCGGAAGATACCGAAGACCAGATAAACCAAATGATTCAGCAACGCAAGATGCTGAAGAATGCCAGCTACTTTGCTTTTACGGCAACACCCAAAAACAAAACACTGGAAACCTTTGGTCGCAAAGGCATATTGCCGGATGATACAGCAGGAGAACCCGGCAAGTTTTACCCATTCCACCTATACAGCATGAAACAGGCTATCGAGGAAGAATTTATTCTCGATGTGCTGAAAAACTATACCACCTACCAAAGCTATTACAAGCTCAATAAAGCGGTGGAAGAAAACCCTGAATTTGAAACCCACCAGGCACAAAAGAAGCTGAGGGCTTATGTGGAGAACCATGCCTTTTCCATCCGGGAAAAGTCGAAAGTAATGGTGGACCATTTCCACAGCGAAGTAAAAAAGCAGATTAAGGGAAAGGCAAAGGCGATGGTGGTAACCAAGTCCATCAACAATGCCATTCAATACTACAGGGCATTCAATACGTATCTCAAAGAAATTCATTCACCCTACAAAGCCATCGTTGCTTTTTCCGGTAAACGAACCATTGATGAGGTAGAATATGATGAAGCTAAACTAAACGGTTTCCCCAGTGGCGATATTCCAAAGATGTTCAAGAAAAATGAGTATCGTTTCCTTATTGTGGCCAATAAATTCCAAACCGGTTTCGACCAGCCTTTACTGCATACCATGTATGTAGATAAGAAGCTAACCGATGTGCAGGCCGTTCAAACGCTTTCACGATTAAACAGGGCTTACAAACCGGATAAGGAAGACACCTTTGTACTTGATTTCTTCAACTCTGTAGATGATATTAAAGAATCGTTTGAGCCTTTCTACACCACAACAGTATTGAGTGAAGAAACTGATGCCAACAAGCTGAACGATTTGCAGGATGCGTTGGATAATGCACAGGTGTACAGCAAAGATGATGTGATAAATTTTACCGACCTGTATTTCAAAAATGCAGACCGTACTGAATTAGACCCCATTATTGATGGCTGTGTGCATCAGTTTAAAACAGAACTCAACCCAGATGCTCAGGTAGACTTTTATGTAAAGGCAAAATCCTTTAACCGGACCTACGCTTTTCTTTCAAAGATTTTATCCTTTAATAATCCGTATTGGGAAAGGCTGTATTGGTTTTTGAAATTCCTGATGCCAAAAATTAAGCAGCAGGAAAATGAGGATTTGGCAAAAGGCATACTGGAAGCCATAGACCTTGATAGTTACAGGCTCAGCAAAACAACAACCGACAACATCAAATTACAGGGTGGTGAAGAATTAGACCCCACCCCGGCAATAATGAAGGGCAAGAAAGGCGATAATGAGTTTGATGAATTGGAGGCCATCATTAACGATTTCAATACCCGTTTTGGCATTGATAACTGGACGGATGATGACAAGGTAAAACGGTTCTTATTTGAACAATTGCCTGCCGACTTAGCCAGAGACCAGGCAACGGTAAATGCAGTCATTAATTCAGATAAACAGAATGCAAAAATCACCTCCGATAAAAAGGTGGAAGACCTGATGCAGGATGTCATTTTCACCTATACCGATTTATACAAGAAGTTTACAGATGATGCCGATTTCAAGAGGCAATACCTCGATTTTGTGTTTGATAGAATCTGGAAACAAAACCACAATATTCAACCCAATAAATAGCCACAGTAGTTTTTCATGAGCATTGATAAAATCACAAAGCAACATGTTTTAGATGCGGTTGATAAAATCGAACGGGAAGGTATTGTATTAGAACCTTCAACCCGTTTTGATGTAGTCATCAATGGCAAAACGTATCCACCTAAAGAGGTGATGAGGTATGCCAATTTAATTGCCAATGGCACTAAGGATTGGCCATACAGTGGTGGCGAACCCACAAACAAGTATCTCAGGAAGTTTGAGTTTGAAATTGTTCCCAAAGGCGAAGAACCTGAAATGCCTGCCACCAAAGAAGGGTTTATTCAAATCCTCCAGCGAATGGGACAGGCAAATGCAACAAAGTTTTTTGGTGGTGCAGCCGATTTAATGCATAAGCTGAATGTGCAATTAGATGATGCAAGACTTACCTATGGAACAAGAGCCAACAAGCGATTAACAATTACTATCGGGCAACGCTACTGTTATGCCTACATATCGGCAGAAGAAAATGCATGGCAGTTTATACATGATACCAAGATTCCAACAAGCGATGCCATTGAAGTATCAAAGTACGATGGAGAGCCTTTGGCCTATTATTATCGGTGTTCCGGTGTAGATGCCATCTCAGCTAAGTTTGATGGACTTGTAAAAGCAGCCGAAAGGGAGTTGAGTAGAACTTCTGTTTCAGGCTTTAGGCGACACAACAATGCCATCTTTGAAAAGGCCGTTTTAGATGCTACCTACAGAAAGCAATTGTTTGATGAAGCCTTTGGTACGGTTGTCAACTTAACTGGCAATGTTTGGAAGCTGGGCTGTAATTGGGGGAAAGGTGCTCCGAGTTTTTATGAGTTTATCAAAGAGCACTCAATGGTTATTGGAGTAAATGATAGAATGTACTCCATTGGCGATTTGGTTATCATCACAGAGGGACAAACGGTTTTATCAATCGGCAAAGTCCTTGAAGCACCATCACCATCAATTAATTTCCCGGACTATGAAGCCGATTTCGACAGCCACAAAATTGACTATGATAGCAATGTAAATATCTCCAAAGTTGAATGGTATGAATTGTCAGAAGACGAAGTATTTACCTATCCATTACAACAAGGCATATGCAGGGTTCATGCACCTTACAAGAATATTGCTTTAGGTATTTGGCATGATCGCTTTATCAATTTTTGGGTATTCCAATGCAACCCGGCAGAATTTGATTATGCAAAGGCAGTAAAAAGCAATTTGCTGCACGATTGGACGGTAGCGGCTCATAAAGATAAAATCAAGACAAACGACAAAGTCATTCTATGGCTTACCGGCAAAAGAGCAGGTTGTTACGCATTGGCACGTATTACCAGCGACCCGGCTGAGGCAGGCATATCACCCGACAACCATCTCTGGAAATCAGAGCCGAAAATATCATTAAAAGCAGGTATTGAATTAACACACAACCTGGTCGATAATCCGTTGCTGTGGCAAAACATTAAATCCACGAAAGGTTTAGAGGAATTGAAAGTTGGCAATCAGGGAACCAACTTTTCAGCAACCAGAAAGCAGTATCACACCCTGTTGAAATTAATCGAAGCAAACACTCAGAATATGGGCAAGAAATTAGACTTGTACATCAATACAATACTGTATGGTCCTCCCGGCACGGGCAAAACCTACAAGCTCAACCAATACAAAGAAACCCACTTCACCGATAGAGGTGTTACCAAAAGTGCAGAGGATGTACTGAAGGAGAAAGTGAATGCTTATCCCTTTTGGAAAGTGTTGGGTGCTGTATTGGGTACATCATCCAAGTCACTGACTGTTGGAGAAATTATTGAACATCCAATTGTAAAGGCAAGAATTAACCCTGCAAACAAAACAAAGCCGAACAACCTTGCATGGGCAGATTTGCAATCGTATGCTGATGATGAATCAACACAATTAGAAGGCAAATACCGCAGGTCAATAAAACTGTTTCATAAAGACGAGGACAGCAGGTGGAAAATAGCGGATGACAAAAAAGAAGATTTGGCTGACATTATAGATCAGGAATTATTAGACATAGCCGCCAATCCGGTACAGCAACCAGTACAAAGTGCCACTTTCAAAACCCGATACAATTTCATTACGTTCCACCAGAAATACAGCTACGAAGATTTTATCGAAGGCATTAAGCCGTTGCTTAGCAGTGAAGATGCAGAGGAACAGTCAGGTGAATTGCAGTTTGAATTAAAGAAAGGCATCTTCTACAATAGCTGTCTGGAAGCATTGCGTTTAGTGGGTTATGATTCATTTGAAGCCTGCTATCAGGATTCAGCAGAAAACCGGATTGCAAAGTTTGAAACGGCAAAATCCAATCCATCCATGCAGTTTGCTTTGTTCATTGATGAAATAAACAGGGCTAATATTTCAGCAGTATTTGGTGAACTCATTACCCTGCTTGAAGATGACAAACGTATTGGGGCAGACAATGAAATGTGGTTAGAATTACCATACTCTAATGAGAAATTCAGTGTGCCGGGGAATTTGTATGTTATTGGCACGATGAACACAGCCGACCGTTCAATTGCTTTATTGGATATTGCTTTGAGAAGAAGGTTTGAGTTTAAGTCACTCTACCCTGAATACATAGAATCCGAATGGTGGGCATCACTGCTGGAAGCCTTGAATCAGGCTATTTATAATTGGAAGAAAAATCCTGATTTCTTTATTGGCCATGCCTTTTTTATAAACAAACCGGAGGCAGACCGTGCCAAGATATTGAACACAAAGATTATCCCCCTGCTTTATGAATACTGCCAAAGTAATGCGGCTACAGTGAAAAATATATTAAGTGAGGCAGAAGTAGCTTTAAAATCAACGGGCATCAAAGAAAATTTTCAAATTATTGCTGAGTGAGGTTATTCGAGTGGCGTAGTGAATCTTTTGCCGGTCATCAATCAAAGCTGCCGGGATTTGTCAATTACCTTTCTGGTGTTTGGCAAAACAGGAATCGGTATGTCGAATCAATCGAAGAACTAACAGAAGAAGAACAGAAGGAGGAGAAAATACAAAGGCAGCGTTTTTTTGATTTTACGATAGATGGTAAAATCTCTGCAAGAAACTATGTGGGCGTAGTACAATATGATGGAATCCGTGTTGAAGTGTACCCCAAAATATTTGCAGATGATGAAGCAGAAAATACAAAGCTATGGCAACTCAACATGTTGTATTGGCTTTCTTATTGCCGGAAGGTGAAGTTTCCTTATTCATTTGCCGATGTTTCCAAGCTGCAATTCGATGACTTTCTGGAACTGCTCATTTATATTTTTGCCAATTTTACCGAAGACGTTATTTCCAATCAGCCTTTTCAGGCATATCAAACGGTATGTGAAGAAACCCCGTTTTTAAAGGGTCGTATTTCATTTGAGGAGTACACCAAAAACAACCTCACAACCGGCAAATGGCAGAATTTCTATTGTAACCATGAACCGTTTGTTTACGATAATCTTTTTAATCGGATAGTAAAGTACGTTACAAAGCGTTTGCTTGCTGTCAGCGAAAACTATCTGAATCAGGAACGGTTAAACGAGATTCTTTTTATCCTGAATGACGTTTCAGACATTCCTTGCTCTGCAAATGATTGTGATAAAGTCAAACTGAATCCTTTGTTTGCCGAACATAAACACATATTGGATCTGTGCAGGTTGTACCTGTCCAATCAGGTAATTGATTTAGAAGATGAGGATAGTAACAACTTCTGCTTTTTGCTGCCAATGGAGTACATTTTTGAGGATTTCATTTTTGGCTTTGTTTCAGATAAGTGGCCTGCATTAAACATCAGAAGTCAGAGTACCGATTATCTTGCTCTCAGTAAAGGTTCTTCTGTTTTTCAAATTCGTAATGACATCTACATTCCCGATAAGCTGATAATTGACACCAAGTACAAAATCCGTTCAAATAATGATGGTCTGAAGGCTGGTGTAGCTCAGTCTGACCTTTATCAGATGATTAGTTATGCTTTAAGACGCAATTGCAGTAATGTGCTTTTACTGTATCCGGCAACGGTTAATTCATCCGCTGTTGATGCGACATTTTCTATTCCTTCGGCTATGCTAAATGATGGAATAGAAATTGATGTCAGAAGCTTAAAAATTTTAGTTGATGACTTACGTTATGCAGACTATGAAATTAACAGTAGAATCAAGAAGCTACACGCAATATTTGCATAGGCGATAGTATTGGTATAGATTATACAACTCAAATTTCATATTTATTCATTGAAAACCAACCACATCCGCTCAAAAAACTCCACCAATTTGTTCGATACCAGTTTTTCCGGGGCTACTAATATTACTTCTTTTACAGATACTTCATCTCTAACCCATTATCTGTAATTAATGGTCCGATAAAAGGAAAAGCCGTAACTTTTAAAAGCAACCCTTTAACCTGATTTTACGATTCAGATAACAAAATACGAACCTTTGCTTTCGGCAGATGAACTTAGCCTGTATATCAGGGGCTGTGCCCTGAACGAAAGAGAGAGCCAGAAAAAAATCTACAACTCTTTCTATGGGTATGCTATGGCCATCTGCGATTGTTATGCCAATAATGAAGACGATGCAGTAGAAATATTAAACGACGGCTTCCTGAAAATTTTTAAGGAGATACACCGTTATACTCCTGCTTACACCAATGAAATAAACTCCTTCAAAGGCTGGCTCCGGAAAATAATGGTTTATACCGCCATTGATCATTTCAGGAAAAACAAAAAACACCACGTGGTGGGCGAACTGGATGTGGCCATCATACAACCGGCCTCGCATGACGAAAGCGGACTTGATAAACTTTCCTACGATGAGATCATCCGGTTCATTCAGAATCTTTCACCTGCGTACCGTACAGTGCTCAGTCTTTTTATCATTGAAGGATTCAGTCATGAAGAGATCGCAGATAAACTGGGCATTTCGGTAGGCACGTCAAAATCGAACCTGGCAAAAGCAAGAAAACAGTTACAGAAAATACTATTCAATCAAAATCAAATAGCCGAGATAAAAAATGTTGGATGAGGAAATGGACCATATAATCAGGGATGCGGCAGAAAATCATCACCCGGTGTATAATGACAAGGCCTGGGATAAGATGGAGACGATGCTGGATAAACACCTTCCGCAAAAGAAGGACAAGAAGAAGTACATCTTCTTCCTGTTATTCTTTTTACTGTTGGGGAGCGGTGCATTGTTTACTGTTTACCAGCTTAACCGGGATAAAGCAAAAGCCCCGGTTGGTATTGCAGAAGAAAAAGGAAACAGCGATCAGCCCGGCAAAAGCACAGCCGCACAACCGGCCGAAGGAAATGATATTGCCGGTAACTCCGCAAACAACAACGATGCGCCGGGAACAAATCCGGCCAGTGAAACTGCAACAGCGCCTGTGAGTAACACCGATGCAACTGCTTCGAAATTGCAACCAGGCAATACCGGCAGCAATAACAACAATGAAAATGCGGTAAGAAATAAAAGAACGGTTCAGGCAGGGAAAGGAAGGTCTGTAATGAACATGACGGCCCCGGGAATAGGTAATGCCGATGTGGTTGTTTCAGAAAAGGAGCAGGGAAATAAACGCTCGCCGGTAAACAAAAAAAGAAAGGCTAAAAAGAACGTAGCGATAACTGCTGCTTCCCCTGAAACAGAAGACGGAAATGAAACAGCCGCAGCGCCTGCAAAAAAAGTAAAGGAAGAAGTTGAAAAGAAAGAACCAGCCGGTGAACCAATGAAGGAAGAACAAAAGCAGGCAACGGCAGATCAGCCTGCAAAAGAAGAACAAAAGAAAGAGGAACAGGTAAAGAAAGAAGAGGAACAGGTAAAGAAAGAAGAGGAGAAGAAAAAGGAAACAGCGCAAACAGAGAACAAACCGGCTTCATCGCCCGATAAAAAGAAAACGAAAAAGAATATTGCCGGCAATTTTGGAATAACGGTTTCCGTAGGCCCCGATCTCAGCTTTGTTTCGCTGAATAAACTGGGTAAAGCTACCATCATGTATGGCGCCGGGCTTAGCTATAATTTCGGAAAAAGGCTTACAGTAAGGGCTGGCTTTTATGCTTCCAATAAAATATACGATGCAGCGCCTGATCAATACCATACGCCCGGGGGCAACTATCCCTACTTATATAATATAGCTGCCGAGTGTAAAGTGTACGAGATACCAGTGAACCTGGCCTACAATTTCGGCTATGGTAAAAAGCACAACTGGTTTGGCAACCTGGGGCTTTCTTCTTTCCTGATGAAGACAGAGGACTACAATTACCAATACAAAACACCATCCGGACAGTATTACAATTATGCCCTGGCTGTTAAGGACAGGAACAAACACTACTTTTCGGTACTCACGCTTTCTGCGGGGTACAACTATAAGTTAAGTAACCGGGTTTCGTTCCAGGCCGAACCGTATGTGAAGATACCTTTAGGCGGAGTTGGAGTGGGTAAGGTAAAGCTGAACAGTTCCGGCATACTACTTACAGCTACCATAAAACCTTTCGCTAAAAAGAAATAAGATCACTGAGTTTTTGTTGAGTATATAAAAGGCTTCCTTTCGGGAAGCCTTTATTCTTGTGGAGACGTCATCTGTGGCAGAAATGCTTTTAGTGTTCTTTGCAAAACACTTTGCGGCCTTTGTGGTAATCATTCTAGCACATCAGCCAGCATTACGTGGTTTTTGTTGTGATTTAAAAAAGGCTTCCCTAAAGGAAGCCTTGGTTTTAGTTCTCATCAGAGTTTTATTTCTTCTTCTTGTTCTTGAACAGAACAAAGTCTCTTGCAACGGTAAATCCCCAGCGGTACTCACCCTTACCCCAGGAAGTAGTGGTACGGGCCAAAAATCGGTTCTCTAAAATGGTGTGGGTATTGGTAAAGTTCACGTGAAAAACATGGCCGGGTGTAACCAGTTCTAACCCTACGCCCCATACATCATACAGGTTTACGCCCTTTGCCTTAAGGGTATTGATATTGCTGGTAGAACGGAAGGGATGAAAATAATCGGCAATAAAAACAAATTGCTTGTAGATGGGTACCCGGATGGCAGCGCCAAAAGCGAAAATGCTGTTTACGTCGCCCGGCACCACGTAGTTGGTATGCACATAGGTAGGGTTTAACTGTATGCTGATGATCTTGCCGAATTTGCGGGCGATCATCAGTTGCAGCACCTGGCTTTGCCGGCTGGAGGTTTTGGGATAAAAATTTTCTTTGGTCGAATCGGTACTTCTTTTTGCTGAAGAAGCCACACCGTTTGCGAACAAAGCAATCGATAACGGGCGGGAAGGATCGTTCTCCATCTGCTGCATGATGCGGTATTTAAAAGCCATCTCCCACAACTGGGTCACATTGTTAAACCCTTTGTTACGGGATACCATCACGTTGAAATTTTTGGTAACGCCTACGGTAAAACCGATCTTGATATCGGTGGAGTTATCCAGTCCGAATGCATTTTTTATGCCGCCGAAGGTGCCGCCGATATCCCCGAAATTATGCACCACTTTAAACTCAAAGTGTCCTTTTTTAAGCATTTCGGTGGTGTTGGCATTAATAAGCCGTTGCGACATAAAGACCGCTACCGGCTTTTTGGTAACCACCGGGCTGGACTTGCCTTCCAGTTCATTCAGCAGGTTATTGGCCGAGCTGTCTGTTTGGGCAGCGGCACCCAGGCCGATGAGTATATAAAAAATGAAAAGCGATTTCCTCATAAAAATTGATTTAGGTTAAGAAGGTACCAGTCAATATATCGTAATAAGTTTGAGCGGGGTTGCCAGCGGGGTATGCAGTCCAAATTGGATACCGCAGTCGTTAAGAAAAGTAAAAGGTTGCCTTTAACGTGGTGAAAAAGGGCTTATTTGTTTCATTTTGGGTCGATATTTTTGTTTGAAATCAAACCGACTATAGCAGAGAGCAGCTTCCTTGTATAACAATAGAGGTAAAGGGCTTTACTTAATTTTGGACCTGGAATACTAGTAAGTAAAGTCAACAATTATTTTAGGTATCTGATCAACAATGAATATTTTATACATATGCGAAGAATATCCTCCGGGTAAAACCGGGGGAATTGGAACAATGGTAAATGTACTGGGAAGAGAACTGGTAAAGCAGGGACACAATGTATATACTGTTGGTTTGTATCCGCATGGTTATGCGCAAGCGGATTACGAAGAAGACCACGGAGTAAAAGTATGGCGGTTACGATATATGAGCGATATAGGATTGATAAAGAACAATTATTCATTCACAGATATATTCTTCTGGAGGTGCCTTAAGTATTCATCTCTTTTGCACTGGGATACAAATATTTCATGTAAAAGACTTTTTAATTTTATTAAAAAAATCGTTGAACAATACCAAATAGATATAATAGAAATGCCTGATTGGAACACTTTTTTGCATAACAGTTTAACTGCCATTCATGTTCCGGCATTTAAAGTTCCCCTGGTAGTAAAATTAAATGGTACCGATAGTTATTTTCGGAAAGAAATGAACAAGCCTTTGCAAAAGCGAATATTCCGTGCGGAAAAAAATCTTTTGAACAGGGCAGATACTATCTCCGCCGTTAGCCGGTATACAGCCAGTGAAACCCAAAAGCTGTTTGGGTTTAAAAAGCACTCTTCAATTCTTTATAACAGCATCAATACCCAGTTGGGCAATGAGACAGAGAAAATGGACAATAGGGTGATTTTTACGGGAACCCTTACACAAAAAAAAGGCATTTATTCTCTTTTAAAAGCATGGAATCTGGTAAAACGACAAAACCCTTTTGTAACATTACACGTGCTTGGAAAAGGACCGGTTAATGAGTTAAAGAGAATTCTCGAAAAAGAAGCACTTACTTCCGTCTTTTTTTACGGGCATGTTTCAAGAGAAGAACTACTTAATGAATTGGCAACAGCTGCAGTTGCGGTATTCCCTTCTTATTCCGAATGCTTTTCCCTGGCCCCCCTTGAGGCGATGGCAGCGGGTTGCGCTGTTGTTTATACTGTAAAAAGCTCCGGACCGGAGCTGATTATGGACGGGGAAAACGGGTTGCTTATAAACCCGGATGATATAGATGGTATTGCAAAAGCAATTAACTTATTGATGGAAGACAAGGAATTGCGGCAATCAATAGCTGATGCAGGAAAAAGATCAGTTTCTGATAGATTTGACATTACAAATTCGGCACAACAGCATATTGATTTTTATAATGAGGTAATCAGTGGATTCAAAAACAAAGAAGCCGGGTTGCTTTAAAATTAAACTCCTCTTTCTTATCATTGAAGAGTAAAATGAAAAAAAAGATCATTCGTGATATCTCGTTCAATTCAGCGCAGGTGATCATCAACCAGCTTTGCGGGCTTGCCATTTTCTACGTACTGTCTATAAACCTGATAAAAAGTGACTTTGGGGCAATTAACTGGTCTCTTGCTGTTTTACTCACAGCGTTCAATATTCTGTCTTTTGGGATCGACCAGGCGGTCATTAAAAAAATTGCAACCGGAAATAAGGCCGATATAATGTTCCCGGCTTATGTTATGCATGTTTTTTTCTCCGGACTTTTGGGATATGCTCTTTTATTCTGCTGCGGCTTTTTTTTCAAAGATTTTTTTCAAACCTACCAGGTATTGCTGGCATTAGGTTTTGGGAAACTTATGATCTTTTTCTCATCGCCTTTCAAACAATTGGCTACAGGAATGGAGCGATTTAAAAGCCTGCTCTACATGTCTGTTTGCTCTAATATTTTACGCAGCATTTTGTTGGTTGTATTTGCTTTCGTGAATTTGTTAAGTCTTAAAAGTATCATCATAATCTTTATTGCCGGAGATGCGATTGAACTCTTGCTTTGTTTACTAATAGCAAAATACCAATTGAGGTTTCCTGTAAAGTATCAGTGGAATAAAAAGAACTATATAGATCTTATTAAAGAATCATTACCGCTACTGGGATCTTCTATATTTTCTACCCTTATATCGAGGTTAGATTGGATATTGCTTGGACTGCTGTCTTCCAATATAATACTGGCTAATTACAGTTTTGCTTATAAGGTTTTTGAAGCTGCTTCGTTACCATTGCTGATCATTGCTCCTGTTTTAATCACACGGTTCTCTAAAGTGTTTTATAACGGAGCCAATATAACTGATGCCAAAAAAAATGACCTGTTGAGCTTGTTAAGGCTTGAGATAATTGTTGCCTGCCTGATAGGTTTAGTGCTTAATATCCTTTGGATACCGGTGATAGATATCATTACTGCCAATAAGTATGGAGCAGTCAACAAGTCTGTTGTTTTAATACTTTCTGTATGTATGCCTGTTTTATATCTCAATAATTTTTTGTGGACAATCTGTTTAGCCCTTGGGGAGTTTAAAAAAGTATTTTACATTTCGTTTGTCTGCTTTATTGTTAACCTTATTACCACTGTTATTTTAATTCCTTTCTTTAATGGAGAAGGCGCTGCTTCCGCCTATCTCTTCACGCTTTCTGTACAGGCTGCATTATTTTTCAGGTATTCGGGCATCCGGAAGTTCGGAAAAAGTATTTTTGGTTTCATGCTGCCATTGATCTATGCAATTGCTGGAGGAGCCCTGGCAAATTTGTTGTTTACCAATACCTCTTTGATCCTTATTGCTGCCGTTTCTATATATTTCACCTGCTTATTACTGACCAAACAGTTACACCGGAATGATTGGCAATCAGCTACCCAACAAAGCCACTCCGAACAGGCAACCTGAATCCATTTTTTTGCGATTTAAAGATACTAGCGAATAAACTGATCCTTAACGTTTAGATAATTTTCAGGGTGCGCATAAAACAAGCTTTTGCTGAATTTAAAAGCAGAGTAAATTCTGTTGATTGGACCTTGCTTGCCTTCCTGGTACTTTTTTTAAATGTAAAACTGGTTGTCAAGGCTGCTGCACTTATCCTGATTTTCACTTTACGACCAAATTTCAAATTTGGATTTGCAATAAGAAATTCACGCCTACCCCTCTTTTACCCTTTTGTGATTGGCATTGCAGCTTTTGCCTGGCTGCTAAGCGGAAAGATCGCTGATCTTAACTACGGACTTGTTATGGCAACAGGAATGTTATTCTGGCTGATGTGCATTCTTGCTATTCACCAGGTGAAAACAGCGGTTGATAAAAACAGTACTGAAACACTCCACCAGACGATCCTGATTTTTTTTATCATTAATGCCCTGGTTTCTTTTACTGTTTACGCCGGTATAATCTGGGAAACGGGTGCTATTAATCCCTATGGCTACCAGGGAAACTTTCAAAAATATTTTATAGGTACCGGTGATTATATTAAGGGGATAAGCTTTGATACTTCCACCACCAACGCAATACTGAATGTTTTTGGAGTATTGTACTTCCTGTTCCGGGGCAACTATGCGATGACGGTTTTGTGTATGGCTGTTTTATTACTCACGGGTAGTAACATAAGCAACTTGCTTCTTTGCGGCACACTGCTTTTCGTTTTTTTCTTTCAAAGCAGGAAAGAGCAGAAAAGTATTATCGTGGTTTGCCTGCTGATGCTGGTTACCTTCCTGGTTAAAGTTTCCCCGCAAAATAATAAATACTTCGTTTCTGCTTACCAGGAGCTGTTGGGTATAAAGAAAGCAGCTGCTGTTATTCCTACAGCGGAAATCCGCATCACCGAACGACCTGACAGTACCCTCAATGCAGAAGAGCGTAAACAAAAAATTGCCCAACTTCATCTCGACAGCATCGCTCGTTCCAATTTTGAAAGGAGTTCAAAAGCCTTAACGGTTGTTGTAACAGAACTGCCCCCGGATCCGAAAGAAAGGCCGGTGATTCCTGGCGATAGTATTCATACCGCGGCATTTCAGCATAAAGACCATGTATCCGTCACCCAGGAAAAATTGAAGGGGTTAGTGGAAAATAAAGCAGCAGACATGTCCATTGCTTCGGGCATTATTCCGAAGCCCTCATTGCCCGGCAAGATCATTGCATTTCGCCAAACATTCAGCTACCTACGTGATCATCCGCAAAAAATACTCATCGGCGCCGGTATGGGTAATTTCTCTTCCAAGCTGGCATTCCGGGCAACCGCCATGAAAATAGGTGGGGGATACCCGGCCCGCTTTGCCTATATCAATGACGATTTCCGCAACAATCACCTCGCCCTGTATTCGCACTACTTTACCGGCCGCGATGAACTTCACTCCATTACCAACAGTCCCAATTCAACATACAACCAGTTGCCGGGCGAATACGGGCTACTGGGTTTGTTATGCTTTCCACTTCTCTATATTTCTTTTTTCAGGAAAATAATAAAACATCCGTCATACGGCCTGCCCATTCTATTATTCATGCTGGGAGCCTTTGCCATTGATTACTGGTTTGAACAACTATCGGTAGTGGTGTTTTTCGAATTCTTATTACTGGTAAATATTAAAGAACTCGATGCGATCAACAAATATGCATAACACAGATCCGTCAATAACAGTACTTATGCCTGCTTACAACGCAGCAAAATATATCGGCGAAGCTATTGCTTCGGTACTGAACCAGTCTTTTACTGATTTTGAACTGCTGATCATTAACGACGGATCAACTGATGCCACCGAAACCATCATCCGTTCTTTTGTGGATGAACGTATCCGGCTTATTAATCAAACCAACCAGGGGGTTTCTGCTGCCTTAAATATGGGATTGATGAATGCTAAAGCTGCACTTGTTGCCCGGTTCGATGCAGACGATATCTGCCTGCCCAACCGGCTCAGGAAGCAATACGATTTTATGACAGCACATCCGGACTATGTGCTGGTAGGAACCGATGCTGCCTATATGGATATGGAGGGCAATCCGGTCTTTTCTCCCGAATATCCGGCTTATACCAACGAAGATATACAGGCATTGCCGGTAGAAGTTTGCCCCTTCTCTCATACTACCGTGATCTACCATAAACAGGCCGTGATCAGTTGCGGTATGTACGACCTGAATGCACACAGTTTTGAAGATCACCTCTTATGGCAGCAACTCATCAAGCTGGGAAAAGTTCATAACATGAAAGACGTGCTGGTGAAAGTGCGGTTTAGCCCCGATTCATTCACCATGGATGAAAAATGGAGAGGCAACCGCTTCCGGAAATTAAAATACGAAGCGCTGAAGAACGGGTTCATTGATAAAAAAAGCGGCGACGAGATACGGCGCATCCTTCACCGGCAGGATACATCCCGGATAAAAAAGGGATCTTATTATTCGTTGCTCTCTAAAAAATACCTGTT
Source organism: Ferruginibacter sp. (assembly GCA_044220615.1). Lineage (GTDB taxonomy): Bacteria > Bacteroidota > Bacteroidia > Chitinophagales > Chitinophagaceae > Ferruginibacter. The sequence goes on from JBGAQR010000004.1 coordinate 24,064, forward strand.
TAATAATTATAACCTGGCAAAGGCACGGAAGAATATCCACGAGCTTATCCGTACTAACCCGATGCGTCTGCACGGCTATGGCCTTTTTGTGCTGTCGCTGTTGCCTGAGCAGTGGTTAAAAACGGTGTATAAAATCAAATAAATTCTGTTCATGCAAAAGCAACTAGATACCATCATCTCACGATTAAAGGGCAGGAACTGCCGGCTAATTAACGCATTCCTTCATCTTGCCTCTTCAGGAACGCTGTTGCGGGTGAGGGTTTGCTGAGCAGGATAAAGAAAGGCAGCTCTCTTTTTTGTGGTAAACGGGTAACGATGAAAGCAGGGGTGTATGAGGCTGGTCACATTAATCAAAAATTTGGATGAACTAAATCTACGGTATCCATGAAAGTGGCATTTATTGTTCGGTCAACCTTATACAGCACACCTGGTGGAGATACCATACAGGTGAACGAAACGGCACGCCATTTAAGAAAGAACGGGGTTGATGTGGATATAAAAAACACCGGTGAAAAGATCAGCTACCATGAATACGGTCTTCTTCATTTTTTCAATATCATCCGCCCGGCAGATATGCTGGTTCATATAAAAAGATCGAAAAAACCGTTCGTAGTTTCCAGCATTTTGATAGACTATTCTGATTATGATAAAAAAGAGCGACATGGGTTGGCTGGAAAAATACTCAGCCTCTTCCCGGCCGATGGCATCGAATACCTGAAAACAATATACCGGTGGCTTACCGGGAAGGACAAGCTGGTAAGCACTGCTTACCTGTGGATGGGCCAGCGACGCAGTATAAAAAAGATCCTGCGTGAAACAAAAGAAATTTTTGTTCAGGCAGAAGCAGAATACACCGCGTTGTTAAAACGGTATGGCGTTTTGCCGGAGTATACTGTTATTCATAATGGTGTGAATACAGAATTGTTTCAGCCTGCAGCAACCTCGCAAAGAGATCAGCACCTGGTACTGTGTGTGGCAAGGATAGAAGGAATAAAAAACCAGTACAACCTGATCAGTGCATTAAATAATTCTGCTTATAAATTAATACTGATCGGTGATGCGGCGCCCAATCAACCCGGCTATTACCGGCAGTGCAGGGATATTGCCGCGGAAAATGTTTCTTTTATCGATCATCTTCCGCAGGAACAGTTGCCCGGCTATTACGCCTCTGCAAACGTTCACGTGTTACCCAGCTGGTTTGAAGTATGCGGACTCTCTTCGCTGGAAGCCGCTGCCATGGGTTGCCGGGTGGTGATCACCGATAAAGGGTATGCCCGGTCTTATTTTAATGGGGATGCATTTTACTGCGACCCTTCACAACCCGATACCATTTTACAGGCGATCAATGAAGCAGCCACCGCCAATGTGAACGGTGAATTACAGCAAAAGGTCATTCAGCATTATACCTGGCAGAAGGCGGCCGAAAAAACATTATCTGTTTATAAAAAATACATAGCATAATGCAGTCATTGAATATTGCCATAATCGGCTCCAGGGGAATTCCCAACTACTACGGGGGATTCGAACAAATGGCGCAATACCTTGCCGTGGGATTATTAAACAAAGGGCACCAGGTCTCTGTATATAATTCACATACGCATCCGTACAAGGGAGATGAATGGAACGGGGTGAAGATCATTCATTGCTTTGATGCGGAGAATATGATGGGAACTGCCGGGCAGTTTGTTTATGATTTCAACTGCATCCTCAATGCACGCCGGAAAAATTTTGATGTGCTGCTGTTCCTGGGATATACCAGCAGCTCGGTATGGGGTAAGATCTTTCCAAAGAACGCCGTCATCATTTCCAATATGGACGGCATGGAATGGAAACGGGATAAATACAGCAAACCGGTGCAGAAATTTCTGCGCTATGCCGAAAAACTGGCGATCAAATACAGTCATTATTTTATTGCCGACTCTACGGTCATTCAGTCGTACGTAGAAAAGAAATACAATATCAGCAGTAAATATATTCCGTATGGCGCCGAGATATTTGCCAACAAGAACGAATGCATCCTGGCAAAATACGGCGTGGCAAAGAACAATTACCACATGCTGATGGCCCGTATGGAACCGGAGAATAATATCGACATGATACTGGAAGGCTTTCATAAAAGCAACTCGGAAAAAACATTCATCGTGATCGGTAACCATCACAACTCATACGGTAAGATGATGTATAATAAGTATTGCCATGATGAACGAATTCATTTTGCCGGCGCTGTTTATGATGCTGAGATAACAAACACCCTCCGGGCCTATTGCAAACTTTATTTTCACGGGCACAGCGTAGGCGGTACCAATCCCTCCCTGCTGGAAGCTATGGCAAACGGTTCCATCATTGTAGCACACGATAATGATTTTAACCGGGCGGTGTTAAAAGACGATGCGTATTATTTTAAGAACGCCGATGAGGTGCTGCGGCTGGTGGTAAAAAGTAACGGCCATAAAGAAAGCGCCATTATGGTGGAAAATAATTTTGTGAAGATAAAACAGCAATATAACTGGCCCAATATTGTGAATATGTACGAAGAATTCATCATTGACTGTTATAATAAATCAAAAAAATGAAACAACTTTTTTTGATTGAAGACAGCGTTGCCAGTAAGATCAGCTATTATCACCTGGTTTTTTTCCTGGCAGCCCTGCCCTTCGATTTTTTTTACAGCGAACTCATATTGGTCAGCTTCGGTATTCATACGCTGATACACCTGCAAAAAGACAGCCTGCGCAGGATCTTATATAAACCGGTTTTGATTCTTTGTTCTCTTTTTATACTGAGCTTGCTTGGAATTCTTTACAGCCCCGATAAACAGGAGGCGCTCAATGTAACTACCCGGCAACTGGCCATCCTGTTGTTCCCGGTGCTGTTCTCGTTCTCAGGCCTTGACATGGAGAAATACAGGCTGAATTTTTTCTGCATTCTCGGGTTTACCTGCGTGATGACCACGCTTTATCTTTATGCAGATGCATTACGTACGCTGAATTATTTTCACCTGCCCCTGTCCAGCCTTTTCAGTACAATGTTCATGAATCATAACTTTTCGCTTCCCATCGGGATACATGCCACCTACTTATCTGTATATGTTGCTTTCTCACTCATACTTTTTTTATACCTGCTGATCAAAAAGCAACAGCCCGGGCAAAGATGGATATATATTATTTCCTGCCTCATCCTGTTTGCCGCACTGGTGCAACTTTCATCCCGGGCGGTTTTTATTGCTTTCCTGCTGGTGATCAACGTGGCGTTCCCTTTCCTGGTTTATAAAGGGAAAAAAAGGATGGTCGTTTTTGCAACTGCTTCTTTCTTCTCTGTTTCCACGCTGCTGATCATTATGAATGTGGATTCATTTAAAACGAGGTATATAAGTGAACTGAAGACTGACCTCACAAATAATGTTAAGGTAATTGAGAACACAGAACCCCGGCTGGCAAGGTGGAATGTGATAGGCGAACTTATTAAAAGATCGCCGTTGATCGGTTATGGTACCGGTTCAGAAAAACAACTGCTGAAGGAAAAATACTTTGAAAAAGGATTGTACATCTCTTACCTGAATGAATTCAATACCCACAGCGAATACCTGGGTGTTTTATTAAAGACAGGGCTCGTTGGACTGGCCCTGTTTCTGTACGTATTGTATTTCGGGTTTGCCTCGGCTATTAAGAAAAGAGATCTTCCCTTTTTGGGTTTTATGATCATCATTGCGGTGGTTTCTGTGTCGGAGAACATTTTAGAACTGAATAAGGGGATCTTCTTTTACAGTTTCTTCTTCTCCCTGTTTCTGTGGAAAGCGAAACCGGTACCGGCCGGGGAAGTAAAAGAAACTATTACAAAAACAGGCAACCGGGTTGTACTAAATATCGTTTAAAACAACGAAAAGGAACAAATGATGCAGCAGTTATCCGTAGTAATAATCACGTACAATGAAGAAAAGAATATCGGCCGTTGTATTGAATCGGTAAAAAAAGTAGCTGATGAAGTTATTGTGGTGGATTCTTTTTCGGATGATAATACGGTCCAGATCGCCGCTTCATTGGGTGCCAATGTAACACAATTGAAATTTGATGGATACATTAAACAGAAAAATAAGGCTATTGACCTGGCATCTCATGATCATGTGTTGTTGCTGGATGCCGACGAAGCGCTGAGTGAAGAACTGGCAAATGCCATCGGGAAAGTAAAAGAGAATTTTACATACAGGGCTTATTCTATGAAGCGCTGTAACATTTTCAGGGGTAAATATATCCGGCATGGGCTGTGGTATCCCGATAAAAAACTCCGGTTGTTCAACAGGCGCTTTGGCTTCTGCGGTGGAATGAATCCGCACGATAAGATAATCATGCACAAACCCGTTGATGTAAAGTTGCTGGATGGCGATCTGCTGCATTACACCTACGATACCCTGGAAGAGTACCGGGAACGGAATGAAGAAGTAAGTACGGTGGCTGCACAATCGATGTATGATGCCGGCATCCGGGGATCGAAGTTTAAAATAATCTTTAGTCCGCTGTGGGCTTTTATGAACGGGTATTTTCTGCGGCTTGGTTTTTTAGAAGGATATGAAGGCTTGGTGATCGCCGTAAATACTTCGCAACAATGTTATTCAAAATATCAAAAACTGCGGCAACTGCAGCGGGAAGATCTTGCTGAAGTGGCCTGGGATAAATCTTATTGATACGGTTTGACAACAACGGCTCAAAACATATTAAAAACACTGGGGTATTTCGACCTGTTTCAATACCCGCTTACCCGTACAGAGATCGGCCAGTTTCATGCAGCGAATATTCCGCACGCAGAAATAGACGAGGCGCTGGATATATTGCTGGGTGAAAAAATGATCTTCCTGCTGGATGAATTTTATTCACTTCACAATGAACCTGGTCTTGCTGAAAGAAGACGCAACGGGAACAGGCTTGCTGCCAGCCAGATGCAAACGGCCGGCCGGGTAGCCCGGTTTCTTGCAAAATTTCCCTATGTAAAAGGGATCGCTGTTTCGGGGTCGCTTTCCAAAAACTTTGCTACTAAAAATACCGACATTGATTTTTTTATTGTTACCGAAGCCAACCGCCTCTGGATAGCAAGAACGGTGATGCACCTGTATAAAAAATTCACCTTCTTAACCGGCCGCCAGCATTGGTATTGCATGAACTACTATGTGGATGTAAAATGCATGGAGATAAAAGAGAAGAATATTTTCACGGCAATAGAGTCGGTAACGCTGTTGCCCATGCAGGGGAAAAAGGCGTTGGATGATTTTATGCAGGACAACAACTGGGCGTCGGCTTATTTTCCATTGAAGAAGATAGTAACTGAAGGTACGCCCGAGATCAGTCCGGGCCTGTTACGAAAGGGCGTAGAAAAGATATTCAATAACAGGTTGGGCGATAAAGTAGATACATGGCTTATGAAGATCACCGAAAAGCGTTGGCATAAAAAAACAAGGCAGCACCAGCTGAACAGTAGTGGTCATGTGATGAGCATGGTTGCCAGCCGGCATGTTTCAAAACCCGATCCGAAGAATTTCCAGGATAAAGTAATAGAGAAATACAGGGCCAAAGTGCAGCAACTGCTGCAAATAAAAGATAAAGCGGTTTCGGCTGTTTTATAAGCCCGTTTTTTTTCTAAGCGATATGATATAGTAGTCACCGATATTTTTCCAGGGCCAGCTGCTCTTCCATTTTTCTTCGGTTGATCTTAAAAATGAATAAAGCGCCGGGTGTTTTTCGGCAAAGCCTTCCATATAGGAAGGAGGAACCAGGCTGCATAAGCCTTCTACAGCCACCAGGTCAAAATCCTTCTGTAGTTGTTTTTTAATGTACACTGGGTTGTAATACCAGCAGTTGAAATATTCTCCTTCAATATGCGCTTTCACTCCCTTGCTGCTGAAGAAACGGCGGAAGGCTGTTTTAAATTTTCCTTTGAACAGGAGCAGGAATTCCCACAAACAGAATTTTGGCAGGATGACCAGGGTAACAATGCCTCCGCTTTTTACTAATGGAGAAAATGAACTTAGTACTTTATCCAGATCACCGGTGCAGTTGAGGCCGGCAAAATTGGAAAAGATCATATCGTAGGTTGTTTTTTGTTTTAAGTTTTCCAACTGTGTAAATGAAATGAGTTCTGTACTCACCATTGCACCCAGGCCCAAAGCCGACACTTTATTTTGTAAGACCTGCTGCATACCTGCTGATATATCGGTGGCATGCACCGAGTGCCCCTGTTGTGCAAACCATGCAGCGTCTTCGCCGGTACCGCTGTTCAGTTCAAGGATGCTGCTGCTGGGCGAAAGGTATTGCTCAACATGTTTTCTTACCCGTTCTCTTTTGTATTGAATGATGGTATTGCCGCTGTACTGGTCATCAAATACAACCGACTGCCGGCTGAATGCCGCTGCTGCCGACTGCTCATTATCGTTTACGGTATTCATATCCCGGATCGTTCCAGTTGATTGAGTTTTTGTTTGTGAATGAAAGCGGCAGGGCTGTAATACAGGCCCGACAAGGCTTTTTTAACAACCCGTAAGTTGCTGCTGAACGGGTGGCTAGCCAACTGCCTGATATTTTCAAATGCAATATGCTTGCGGTATGTTTTATGAACATAGCGGTGAAGTTGTTTATAAAATGCCGGCTGGTAGGTATTGCGGAACATCAGCGCCAGTTCATCCGAATCGGTCCAGTTTGTTTTTTCCTTCAACTCGGTTTTTACTTTTTCAAAGAATACCGTGCCAGGCAACGGGTAAGAAACAGAGATGCCGATCTCGTGCGGCAGCAGTTCGTTGATCATGTTGATAGTCTTCTCAATGTCTTCTTTTGTTTCGCCGGGATAACCGAACTGGATGAAGAAGGAAGGATTGATCCCGTTCTTCTTCAGCAGGCGGGTTGCTTCATATATCTGTTCTACCGTGGTGCCTTTATCCATGGCATCCAGAATTTTTTGAGAAGCGCTTTCGGCGCCCATCCATATATTAGTGCAACCGGCCCTTGCCAGGTCTTTGATATTATTTTCCTGCAGCAGCAGGTCAACCCTTCCCTGCATTTTAAATTTGAAGCGGAGGTTCTCTTTTTCAACCAGGTTGGCAAACTGGTTTATCCAGCCGGGCTTCAATCCAAATATGTCGTCGCAGAACCAGATATGATCGAACCGGAATTTTTCTTTCAGCGTCTTCAGTTCGGCAACCACGTTCTCCGGGCTTCTTGTATTGTAGCGGTTGCCATAAATGGGTTTGGCGCACCAGTTACATTTGAAAGGGCAACCCCTGGTGGTACCCATGTTCATAGAAAAATAGCCGGCATGTTTCAGCCACATCTTCCTGTACGGCTCCATATCCACCAGGTCCCAGGCCGGGAAGGGAAGCGAATCCAGGTCTTTCAACACATTCCTGCGCTGGGTTTTTATAACGGCGTTGTTTTGTTTGAAAGCAAGGCCCTCAATATGGAAAAGAATTTCTTCGCCGTGGTTGGTGTCCCCACCAACCACATTTGATACAGCATTCACCAGTTCCAGTAAACTATGCTCGGCTTCGCCCAGCAAAATAAAATCAGCGCCTTCATCCAGGTACATTTCATACCGGTCGGTAGAATCGGAACTGGAAACAATTACGGTGCAGCCTCTTTCCTTTGCCAGTTTTATCATTTTAAAAGCAGCCTGCCGCATATTGATGAGGCACATCTTGGTGAGGTAGTTGAAGCCATCATCGTACAGTACAAAGAAACCCGGTTTGCTCTTTTCCAGGTGAGGAATCACTTCTTCGGGCTGTTTGGCAAACATGGTATCAAACAGGCTCACTGAATACCCGTTCTCTCTCATTAAAGCCGCAGCATACAAGGTGCCCAATGGTGCATACGGATGGCCCGTGGCCCATTGCTTGGGGTCGAAGCGGAGGAAATAGGAATGAGAGAAAAGTATATTTTTCATTTAAAGCATTGTCCGGGGTGGCAGGTTAAGGTAGCAAACACATTTCACACAGGTTTCATTCTTTGCCATATCCAGGTTTTTTCTGAAATCAACAGCATTTTTTTTGTTTATGATCTTATCCAGCGATTCCTCTTTTATATTTCCATAAGGCTCATGAAAAAAACAGGGTCGCACGGTTCCATCTGCTTCCACTACCACAGATACCCAGGGTGCATTACATTTTTTGTAAGGGAAATCGTTGGGGCCATAAAAGGCGGAGTAGTACAGCCAGATATTCTGGATCTTCTCCCTGCTTTCGGCAATGAAGCGCCTGTCGAAATCATTTTTATTATTCATAAACAAAAAATCAATGACTGTTCTCAGTTCATCCAGGTCTTGTTCTTCTAATAAGATCTCGTGTTGCCTGGCGCTGTCCCAAACCATCTCCCGGTTAAATGCATGGCTGCTTACATCAGCGGGTAAAAAACTCACCTGGTCGATACCGAGTTGTTTGGCGCTTTCAATGATCTGCGGCCAGATGCTGAAATTGAGCCGGTGTATGACCGTTCGGGAGCTGATGCGGAACGCCGGGTTCAGCGCTTTGATGGCTTTAATACCTTCCGACATTTTATTAAAGGCACCGGGGATATTACGGATATGATCGTGCAATGCTTCATCGCCATCAAGAGATACGATCACATCATCCACCCATTTCACCAGCGCTTCTGCATTTTTTTTCAACGTAAGCCCGGTAGATAACAGACTGATCTTTATATTCTCCTTCTCCAGTATTTCACATAGCCGGAAGAAGTTGGGGTTCAGTAATGCTTCTCCGCCCGACATAAGAACCTGTTGAGTTCCCAAATTTTTTAATGTACTCATTAATGCGAGTACATCCTCTTCGGTTAATTGTTTCAGGTTATGGTTTCCCTTCCAGATGTCGCACATCACACAGCGACAGTTGCAGGCACTGTGCGGCATCAGTATCACAATGGGTAAGGCGCTAATCCTATGCGTTTGCAGGCTGCGATATCTTTTGTAGGTATGATATGGTGACTGAAGCAGCATGTTAACTGTACCGGTTCTTTATGGTTATCCAGTAAAACGGGTTCTTTTTAATCGACAATTTATTTTTCCAGGAATGCGGGTGATGCAGGATCTTGTACTGGAAATTGTCTAGCTCAGTAAAACTGTGGTGGTAATAATGACCCGTCATTTCCGGGAACCCCATCCGGCTGAAATGTTCTTTGCTGCGTTGCCGGGCCAATTCTATTTCAGACTGGTGGTAAAAGGGCGAATCCATGATATGTATCTCCCCCTGCAGGGTAAGTTTTTCAAGCGCCAGCGTTACCACTTCATTCAAGGAAGGAAAATACTGGATGGAAGCGGCGAAGAGGATCATATCGAACTTCTTATCTTTTAGTTCACCTGCCTGCAGGCTTTTATTTGTAAAATGCAGTCCGGGTATTTTTTTAAACACACGCCTGGCCTGCTCCAGTTCGGGAGTATTCACATCAATGCCTGTTACTTCCACGTCTGCAGCGCCGGCGATCTTAGCCGAAAGCCAGCCATTGCCGCAACCTACTTCCAGCACACTTAAGATATTGTCACGCTGTTTTACATAACTTAATAATGCCCGGCAGGAATTCTTCCGTATCCGCCACTCGTTCAGCAGCGGGTGTGAGTTATGAATGATAGGTAACAGCGCCACTTCCTCATCGGTATACATCCTTCCTTCTTTACGGCGCAGGCGGGTATAAAGCTTTTCAAACTTTCCGGCAGCGGGATATGCAGCGATCCTGTTCATATTGCCTCCTGTATTTTGAATATAAAAAGTTGTTCCAGCATATTTTTTTTGCCATACACTTCTTGTAATGCAAAGCCGTTCTTTTTGGCAAAGCCATTGATCATCTCCCTGTCGCATTGCTCATTTATTACCATCAGTACTTCTGTATTGGTATTTATATAACCGGCGAGTTCGCAGAACAGCCTGGAAAAGTATTCACCATTCTCTCCGCAAAACCAGGCATGGTCTTTTGCTGTAACCGGTTCTTTTTTATAATAAGGCGGATTGATGGCAATGATATCAAACGACTGCTTTGGAATATTGCCGAAGAGGTCTGACTGGATAACGGTCATTTCCGTTTTATTATCCCGGCTGTTCATTTTTAGAAATTCCACTGCTACCGGGTTAATGTCGGATGCCGTAACCAGGGCGCTTTGTTTTGCCGCTGCCATAGAGATGAGTCCGCTGCCGCAGCCGAGTTCTAAAAATTTCTTTCCGGCCAAGGGTAGTTTGCTGATGTATTGCAGCAGAAATTTTGTACTGAAAAAAAATCCGGGATGAAATACTTCGGGTGCAATGGCCAGGCGGATATCCCGGTAACGATACGCCCTTGTTTTGCTAAGGTATTTTACCAGCAAGGGTTTGTAGGTATGAGCAACGATATGTTTGAATGTGCTGTTCATTTTACCTCACCCCCAACCCCTCTCCATCCTTCGACATGCTCAGGAGAGAGGGGAGCAGAGTACATTAATTGAATGTCTTTTATTATATAGTTTAAAATCCTTCGATCTCCGGTTGCCGGTATTTCCACAATACCTGCAAGGCTTTCAGTTCGTATGGCATTTTATACAAGCCCGCTTTGTAGCGCAAGGCCGCAATATTTTTTATGACCCTTCTTTTCAGATCAGACATCCTGATATCCGATGCGGTTGGATAATACCCATTCAATACCGTTTCAAAATCTTTTATCTTATTGATCATCTCGGCAGTAAGCCACGGGGTTAACGGGTTTTTCCGCAGGTCAAAGCTTTCCCATTGCGGACTTATCCAGTCTTCCAGATGCTCCGGAAAATGAAAACCGCTGCCCAGCGCTTTGTTATACATGTCGCTGCCTTCAGTAGGCACGGGGCTGTACACATAAATGATGATCTCTGTACGGGGATTGATCTCTTTGATCTCTTTGATGAAGGCAATGTCCTGGTCTATCTGTTTCATGGCCTGCTCCGGGGTATCGGCAGGCGTACCTAAAACAAATGAGTATTCCGGAATGATATCAAACTTACCGATCCTTGCCGCAAAAGACCGGATCTCGGCAGCGGTTTGTGTGCCACCCTTGTCCATCTTCTTTAAAATTTCGTCGTTGCCTGTTTCGGCGCCAAAGAAGATCATCTTACAACCGCTCTCACGCATCAGCGCCAGCGATTCGTCCGAGTATTTATCAATGGTATCGATACGGCCTTCGCCCCACCATATCATTTTTTCGGGCTTTATCAGTCTGGAGAACTCCACCGTTCTTTTTTCTGACACAAAAAAATTATTGTCGTGAAACTCGATGGCATTGCCGCCATAATTCTCCTTCAGGTATTTGATGTCGTTGTAAATAAGCTGCGCCGATTTTCCTCTCCACCTTGCATTGTAAATAGGAACCACGGCACAGAACGAACACTTGAACGGGCATCCCATGCTGGAATGATAGGCGATGGTTTTTGTTCCCAGGTATGTTTTGCCAAGGTATCGCTGCAGTGGATAGAAGGAATTCAGTTTTGCATAAGGCAGGGGAGGCAACTCATCGGGATCATACAATTCATCCCGGGTTGTTTTAATTATTTTTTCTTCTGCTTTATAAATAAGATTACGGATCAGTTCATAAGGCTTGTTATTCTCCAGTGCATCGATCAATGCCGGGAAAGACTTTTCACCGGGACCATTCATTACAAAATCAACATAAGAAGCGTTCAATACTACCTTACTTTGGTTGGAAGCAAAATATCCTCCCCAGATTATTTTAATGGCCGGAAATAACTGCCGGATATTTTTTGAAATGGGGATGGCCTGTTTTAATTGCGGACCCGGCATACAGGTGCATCCGAAATAGCCAAAACTGCCATCCGATAAATAGCGATGGATGGTTTCCCACGGATCGGTTTCCAGGTTTCCATCCACGATCACATAATCGTACAGGCCTTCAATGGATGAAGCAATGCTGAGAATAGAGTTGGGTATTCTCGGTTTATAGTTTGCACTGCGTGGATTGAATAAAAGGACCCTGTTCATGTGTTGATAAAACGGGCGTAAATGCCTCTTTCTCAAATCGGTTCAGGGCTGCAAATAGTTGCCTCGGAAACCAAAGGCAGGCCTCCTTTTTCCGAAAAAGCCCGTTTTGATAATGACCTTCTGTCCAAAGGGCAGTGGGATCGCCGTTTTTGAGATAACCACCGGTTTCTTTATCATACAGGCCATTATTTCTTTGACTTTAAAATGCGAACGGAAAATACACTACCCCAAATAAGCATCATTATGCCAACCTATAACAGGGCGGGGTATATTATGGAGTCAATAAAAAGTGTGTTGCAACAAACATATTGCAACTGGGAGCTGATCATTGTTGATGATGCTTCTGAAGATAACACCGAAGAGCTGGTTTCATCAATAAAAGATGACAGGATACAGTTCATTAAAACCGGTAAAACGGGCCTTGGGATTAAGATCAAGAACATCGGCATAAAGAAAGCAAAAGGAGAGCTGATCGCATTTATTGATTCAGACGACCTGTGGGCGCCGGAAAAACTCCATAAACAAATTGCCGCCCTGCACGATCATCCCGATGCCATGTTTTCCATAACAGGAGCATATGATTTTAAAAAAGCCGGCCAGCCTCTTGCATATTATTATAAACAACGCCATGGATCCAGGTACGGGGATATTTTTATTTCTTTCTTCCAATCAGAAGCATCGATACTTCCCCAAACCCTTTTATTCAGGAGGGCCTGTATGCCTGTGATAGAAGAGTATGTTCGTACTGATCCTGGTTCGGATGTGGAATTTCTGCTGGGGCTTGCGTTACATTATAAAGCGGTTATCCTTTATGAACCGCTGTTGTACCGGCGGCTGCATGATGAAAGCGCCAGCAGCTCAAACTGGGAAAAAGGATATAGCGAAGGCCTGGAAACGATCAACCGGTATAAAAGATCCCGGAATCTTCCTGCCGCGTTGGCAAAAGATTCTTTATTCCGGTTGTATATTCATTTTGGAGAAGATTACCTGAAGCATAAAGAAAGGTTCAAGGCCATCCGGCACTTTTTAAAAGCATGGAAATACAAACCATTGAGTATTGTGCCGATAAAAAAAACAGGTAAGGCAATGCTAAATTATTCATAAAGAGAAGTTGATGCCAGCAATAACACCTGTAGTACCTGATATACCATCAAGGCCGTGGAATAAAAAAACAATGCCGGCAAGGATACTGGTTATTCGCCTGCAGGCGATGGGTGATATGGTGATAACACTGCCCTACCTGATGCATTTGAGAAGAACAATGCCGCCGGGAACAATAATAGATTTTCTTACAAGAGAAGAGGTTGATGCCATCCCCCGCAGTATCGTTTTATTTGACAAGGTTTTTACTATTAAAGGAGGTCGCAACCTGAAGAAACAATTATTTTATACAGGCTTTCTGCTGCCCCAATTGCTACTGCAGCGATATGATGTAGTGATCGACCTGCAGAATAACATCGTAAGCAGGATCGTACGTAAAACCCTGGCCCCAAAAGCCTGGTCGGAATTTGATCGCTTTTCTGCAATGTCAGCCGGGGAAAGTACAAGGCTTACAATAGAAGCAACCGGGCTTGGCAATTGTTATGCAGATGAAAATGGATTTAAGTTTAAAATGGCAGCTGATGATAGCTTTATCCTGAAAGAAAATGGCTGGGATGGAATAAGCGAACTGGTTGTACTGAACCCTGCCGGCGCTTTCATTACACGGAACTGGCCTGCTGAAAACTATACCAGCTTTGCTGAATTATGGCTGAAACAGTTTCCTCAAACCCAGTTCCTGGTTATTGGTGTAAGTACCATCAATGAAAAAGCATCTTTGTTTAAGTCCATACTCGGAAACAAACTTATTAACCTCGTTAATAAAACAACTCCTGCCCAGGCATTTTCCATTATACAAAAAGCAAGATTGGTTATATCGGAAGATTCGGGATTGATGCATATGTCCTGGGTGTCGGGCATTCCAACATTGGCCATGTTCGGCTCAACAAAGAGCAACCGTTCCTGTCCCCTGGGAGATCATAGTTTATTGTTGCATTCGGGTGACCTGTCCTGCGGAAACTGCATGCTGGAAGAATGCAGTTTTGGAGATGTGCATTGTCTTACCCGCTATACGCCTGGGTTGGTCTTTGAAAAGGCTCTTACACTGATGAAATAAATAAGTCTGCAACAGCTTTAACAGTATCTGTTATTAGGAAAGGAATTGAAGGAGTATGAACAGTATGTTTTTCCTGTAATACCTCAAGCGTTTTTTGTTTCATCGCTTCTTTGCTGTTCACAATATACCAATGCTCAATATTCTGTTTCATGGGCCTGCAGAAGCTGATCACATGGCAGCCCGCCTGCAATGCTTCCAAGCAAACCACACCAAACCCTTCATAAGAGGAAGGATGAAGAAATATACGGCCCCGCTGCATCCACTGCAATACTTCGGCGTGTGGCAATTCCCCGGTAAGCGTTATGTTTTGCGTGAGTTGTTTTTTTATGATGAGTGATTGCAGCCGTTCTTTTTGTGGCCCGTTGCCAACAAGTACGGCTTTTACACCCGGTATTTCTTTTTTTACCGCTTCAATCACTTCAATAAATACGTCATACTGTTTCAACGGGATCAGCGAGCCGGCAGCAATAATATCCACATCCTTTTCTTTTGCCGGGGCATTCAAATGGGTTGTGGTAACTCCGGGTGGGATCATGTATTGCGGTCTTGTTCCATAATTTCTTTCAAACTCATCCTGTAAAAAATCAGACAAGGCGATCAGTTCGCCTGCTTTCAACTTTACATACTTTATATACCTGTTTCCTGCTCTTGCATCCTGGCCGAGGAGCCAGCAATAATGCTTTATATCATTCTTGGCGGCAAATTCTTTCCCGATCCAGGCACACTCGTTGTACCAGAAACTGAGAATGCCAGTGATCTTTTTCTTGCGGTGCAGTTCTTTCAGCTTCGTCAATATTTTTCGCCGGAGCAGCAGTCTTGCAAATCCGCCCCTGTTCTTTCCGCCAAAACTTATTACGGGTACAGCAAACCAGGAATATTCTTTTCTTTCAAACGGGTATTGGAAGCTTAAAACGATGATATCAATAGCGGGATGGTTTTCTTTGAGAGTTCTTACAAAGTTTTGCTGCATGGGCAAACAGGCAGTATCCGTTTCGGATGCTGCAAAGCCGGGTGTAAGAATCACCAGTGTTTTGCTATCCCTGTTCATCCAGCGAAATGATTTTATTGCAATACGAAAGGCTTTTTTTATCGTGGGTTATCATCAGCACCAGTTTACCGGTGGCAGCCAGCTCTTTAAAATGCTGTAATAATACATGCGTGGCTTGTTCATCCAGTTCATTAAAGGGCTCGTCCAGTAAGATCAATGGCGCTTCTTTATAAAGCGCCCTGGCCAATGCAATGCGTTGTTGCTGTCCGCCGCTTATATTCTTTCCACTTTCGGTGATCATTTTATCAATGCCTTCCGGGAAATTTGTCAATACAGTTTTAAGCCCGGAGACCGTTACTGCATGCTCCAGTCTTTCTTTATTATACGGCCCTTCTTCCAGCGTGATGTTTTTCAAAATACTGTCGTGTATAAAAAACCCCTGTTGCCTTACATAAGAAATGAAGGGCCAGTAATCCGCTATCTCATGCGGCGCTACTTTGTTGCCATTAATGAAGAGCTGGCCTTCAGCTGGAGACAGAAAACCCAGGACCAGGTTGAAGAGCGTGGTTTTACCCCGGCCCGATTCGCCGGTAATGCCGACAAAATCGCCCGGGTTGATGACAGCAGAAAAATTTCGCAGTACCGGGGTCGCTTCGTATTGGAAATGAATATTCTTTAACTCAACAGATTGAATACCGGTTGTAACAGTTTCAGAAGATCGTTTTTCTGCCTGCGTATTTTGTTCCAGTTCGCCCGGCGAAAATTCAAATGCTTTCATCTGCCCGCTTAGATTAATGATCTTAACAATGCCGGGAATGATCTTATAGGCCGCTGCCATAAAAGCCCCGATCGTTATCAGCATATGGCTATCGGCATTACCGCTCCACTTTGCAATAACAATTAAAATGAACAGGCCCAGCACGGCAAATATCTCAATGATGCGGCCGGGCATGGTTTGCAGCGCAAGTGAATCAAATAAATGAAAGCTGAATTTTTTGCGGTGGCTGATAAAGCGCTGCAGAAAAAAATCATTGCGGTTGTAAATATTCCCTTCCACCCACCCCTTCAGCGCATCCAGCACATATTGTAACGACCGCTCATTGCTGGTATATATATTCTTTTTGGTAACCGTCAGCCGCTTCTTCATGAACCAGAACACCACAATAACCGGCGGAAGCAACAACAACAGCAGAAGCAAAAAAAGTTTTGCATTGAATAACAAGATGGCGATAACCGTTACTACCATCAGCGAAAGCTGGGTGATGATCTGCTGGATGCCCGAGAGCATGAACTGGCAGAATTCAAATGGGCGGAAACAGATATTGCGTATGTGCACCGATGAATCGGTGTTGATGAATTCGCTGAAAGCCGACTGCTGGTATTTTACCAACGCATTTTGCGAAAGGCGAACAGCTACATTACTGCTGAATGTAAAATGCGCCCGGGAAATGATAAAAGCCGCCCAGTTCTTAATACTGAACAGCAGCACGAAGAGGGCAATAAATGAAACCGAGTCCCGGTTGGTTAACCATGCCGGTAAAAAAGAAGCATAGCTATCCTGCTCCGGCTGAATATAAAACCGGATGATCCATAACAAACCGGCCAGGAAAAGAATGTCGAAGATGTTTACAATAATATCGAGCAGCAGCAGGATGAAGAAACGCTTCTTTTCTTTTTTATCCAATACGCCCAATATGTTTTGTAGTGTATTCTTCAAACGTATTTTCTTTTTGAACCACAACTTGTCCCGCTCTGGCGGGATAGGATCATAGAGACATAGAAATACACACATAATATCCTATGTGAAAGCCTATGTTCTCTATGTTCTATGTGGTTCACTGATCTGGTTCTCTAAAAATTACAATACTCATTACAAACCTACGCTTTTGCGCAGCGTGCGGTACACAATGATCATATCCAGCCGGAGCGACCAGTGGCGGATATAAAAGATATCCATATCAACCCGGGCTTTCATCTTATGTGCATTGTCCGTTTCGCCCACATACCCCATTGCCTGCGCCAGGCCGGTAATGCCGGGTTTTACTTTATGCCGGGCGCTGTAATTTTTTATCAGCCCGTCGTATTTCACATTCTCACTTACCATGTGTGGCCGGGGGCCGATGAGGGACATGTCGCCCCAAAGTACATTAAAGAACTGCGGCAGTTCATCCAGGTAATGTTTACGCAGGAACCTTCCCAGTTTGGTGATGCGGCCGTCGTTCTTGCCTGCCGGTATTATATCTGCATCGGTATTGCTAACCATTGAGCGAAACTTGATGCAACTGAATAATTCGCCGCGGCGTTTATTTCTTTTCTGCAGAAAGAATACGGGACCTTTTGAATCCAGTTTTATTAACAGCGCCATCAGCGGAATAAACCAGGAAAGAACCGCTACAATGAAAATAAAAGAAACAAGGATGTCGATGCCTCTTTTAATGCCCCGTTTAAATTCGTCTTCAAGCGGGTGCGACTGTATAGGTGTAACAAAATTTTTGATATTGATAACGGCGGCCAGGTCGTTATTCATATGAACCAACTGAGCCGTGCCTGCAGGCAACGCTGTTTCGGGTACTATTTTCAGGTTAGCAAGGGCTGCGGTGCCGGCCGGGTTCAGTTCATTCTGCATATCATCAGTTTCTGTAAAACAAAATCGGGTTATGAAAGAGAAAGGTTGCCTTTTTTGTGTGAGAATAATCGAACTCACTTAATTTAGTTGCATGAATGAAATAGCTGAACGGGTAAGGAATAGTTTCTCTCAAAGATTCAACACAGAACCCCTGTTATATTTTTCGCCCGGACGCATAAACCTGATAGGCGAGCATATTGATTATAACGATGGCTTTGTAATGCCTGCCGCCATCAATAAGGGTGTTTATTATGCCATTGCCGCTAACCAAAGCGATGCCATCAATTTTTATTCGGTTGATTATGATGAACATTTTTCGGTAGCATTGAAGGGTGTTCAGCGAAGCGAAGGCTGGAAAAATTATGTGCTGGGCGTGGTAAATGAATTTTTGTTGCTGGGCAAACCCATCAACGGATTTGATTGTGTGTTTGCCGGTGATATCCCGGCCGGGGCCGGCATGAGTTCTTCGGCAGCGGTGGAAGCGGGGATGGCTTTTTCCATCAACGAATTATTTGATTGCGGACTGGACCGGGCCCAGCTGGCCCTGCTTTGCCAGCGTGCCGAGCATAACTACCCGGGCGTAAAATGCGGCATCATGGATATGTATGCCAGCCTGCACGGGAAAAAAGATCATGTGCTGCTGCTGGATTGTAAGCAGATCAGCCACGGGTATTTTCCCTTGCAATTGCAGGGATATAAGATAGTGCTGCTTAACAGTAAGGTACATCATACCCTGGCAAGCGGCGAGTACAATGTACGCAGGCAGCGATGTGAAGAAGGCCTGGCCGTTTTAAAGAAGGAGTTGCACATACATTCATTCAGGGATATTACCGATGCCGGAATGATAGTTCCTTTGAAAGAAAAAATGAAACCCGAAGTGTATGCCTGTTGTACATACGTGGTAGAAGAGATACAGCGAACCCAAAAAGCAGCAGCCCTGCTGCAACAGAATGACCTTACCGGTTTTGGCAGGCTGATGTTTGAGACCCACGAGGGATTAAGCCGGCTTTATAAAGTAAGTTGCCCCGAACTGGATCTGCTGGCGGCACAGGCAAAAGCAAACAGGCATGTGATAGGCGCCCGTATGATGGGCGGCGGTTTTGGCGGCTGCACCATTAATATTGTTGCTGAACATGCGATAGATGAATTCATTGAACAGGTAAGTGATGCGTATAAAAAGGCCTTTGGCATTTTGCCCGAAGCATACCTGGTGGAAACGGGAGAGGGGACGGGGAGGATAGTAGGTTAAATAAACGACACATTGATAGCTGATGACTTGATGTGTACTGGAGCTGAGGGTTTTGCTGTCAAGCCGCAATTACGCCAAATCTTATGTTAGCTGCAGCTTTGCAAGCCTTTAATACGTGATAAACCTAAGTGTCAAGATACTTCCAGAAGCCGAAGGGATCTGTAATAAAAAGTATCATATTAAGGATAAAGCCAACGAGCCCAATTTTATTTGTATACTCAGCTATTTTATACTTCCCAGAAATAGTATAAAAAAAGGTTGAAAAAAACCAAACTAGTAAAGCGAAAATTGCAATACTATAAAAAGGAAATAAAACCCATAGATAATTCTCTTTGGGAAAATTGTTTTCATTACCGTAATACAGAACATTGCCGAAAACAAATTTACTGTAGAGCAGAAAGAATATGAATGTTATGGTTATCAAAAGCAAAAGATAACACTGTATAGAGTAAAGAATTTTAAGAGCGTTTTGAATTACTTTCATCATTAAAGTGATTAAAGTGCAATATTTGGAGTCTAGTTACAAACTTCCCCCTCTTAGAGACTTCGACTAGTTGCAGCTAACAATTGTATTTGTGATATAATTCACTACTAAATTAATAAACAATTTTTCTTAGCCCTACAAACAAAGAGGTAATTTAAAACCACTACACCTTAATATAAATCTTCCTCTTATCCAGCACCCAGGCCAAGAACCACATCATGCCAATAAAGCAAAGTGCATATACAAGGGAACCAATTCTTGGGTCGGCAGGAAGAATGGGTTTGCAGATATTTTCGTAGAACCAACTTAAGGGATTCAGGTATTTTGGTTTACCGGCATCGGTTAGGCCATTGCCAATGCGGATGAGCCAGCAGGTTTTTGGTATAAGGGCGCTCATGGCAAAAATGAAGAGGGCATTTTTTCCAAACACATCAAAGAAACGGCTCCACCATCCCTTGCTGCCTTTGAATTCGATGAGGTAGATCATCACCGATAATATCAACAGCGCCAGGCCGGTGGTATAAATGGTATAACTGCTGGTCCATATTTTTTTATTGAGGGGGAATACCATGTCCCAGCAAAAGCCGGCAAATACCAATACGCATCCGGCAACAAACAGGCCGTTGAGCATCTCCTGTGTTTTGCCTTTCTGTAAAATATAATTGCCCACCAGGTAACCCAGTATCACCTGTACAATGGCGGCAAAACTGTTCATCAGTCCTTCGGGGTCAAAAGCGATCCCTTCGCCATGATACATATGTTTTTCGCCGATAACTGCTTTGTCAACACCGGTTCCAAACCATCCGTTCAAACTAAATGGGTCGGCAGGGTTTGCGGCAATACACAAGAACCAATAGGCAAGTAAGATAAAGGCGCCCGCTACAAAAGATCCTCTTACTTTAAAAAAGTGAACGATGATGGATGCAAAAAAATAACAAACAGCAATGCGTTGCAGTACACCAAAGATGCGGAGGTTCTCAAAAGGTCTTAGTACAATAGCTCCTGCATCGTTATATTTTATAAAAGGAAACCAGTTTAAGAACAGGCCGATAAAAAAAATGAGCAGGCTTCGCTTTATTACCTTGAACCAGAAATTTCCTTCACCCGCCGCTTCCAGCCGGGGCATTACAAAGGCCATGGCATTGCCCACAGCAAATAAAAAGAAAGGAAACACCAGGTCGGTAGGCGTAACACCATGCCAGGCTGCATGTTCCAGTGGCGGAAAGATATGACCCCAGCTTCCGGGATTATTCACCAGTATCATCAGGGCAACGGTGGCGCCGCGGAATACGTCGAGCGAATAAAAGCGTTGATTCATAAGCAGGCTGGTATTTGTAAAGAGAAAGTTACTCAAATTCTTTTATTCCGGTTTATGAGTTTTGGAATGGCTGAACCACATAGGCACATAGAAAACATAGAAGAAACTATAAAGAACCTATGTGACCTATGCTCCTATGTGGTTCAAAATAAACAGCACCGGCAAAACCTATTAATTTATAAATTAAGTGTATCTTTTATGCCTGTACCAGCGATGCTGTTGCAAATACCGGCCTTCGACAAGCTTCCCGGAATGATCGGGACAGGCAGGCTGACAATCCTTTTTTTAATGTAAAAACACAACTGCTGATGAAGGAAGCAGATGAGAAATTCTTAAAACTTTTTCATAACAACCTGGTGGGGATGATACTGACCGATGGCCAGCACCGGGTAACAGATATCAACGACCATTTACTTCAGTTAACGGGATTGCAACGGGAGAACACGATCGGCAAAACCGGGCTTGAACTGGGCCTGATGGACCAGGATTTTGTGCAGCGCATGTGGCAACAGATGAGCGAAAGCAAAAGACTCTCTAATGTAGAACTTTCACTCACCACAAAAAAGGGTAACGGTGTAACGCTGTTACTTTCTACCGAACGCATTGAGATAGATAACGAGGAGCACTGGCTTTCCACCATCATCGACTTCAGCACAAAGAAAGAAGCGGAAGACAGGATATCGAACAGTGAACTCCGCTTTCGTACCCTCACCAAAACAGCACCGGTAGGTATTTTTGAGACCGATGCAAAAGGCAACACCACTTATGTGAACGAGGCCTGGATGGATTATTCCGGCCTCAGCTATGAAGAAGCCATGAACAACGAATGGATGAATATGATCCATCCCGCCGACCGGGAAGAGCAGGTGAACAACTGGATCAATAAATCGCAAAAAGGAGAAGCTTCTTTTTCTGAATACCGCATCATCAACAAGGCCGGAAATTTGCGTTGGGTAAACGGCGGTGCCATACCCCTGGTGAACAGGGAAGGAGAGATCACCGGTTATATTGGTACCATTACCGATGTAACCAATATAAAACAGGCACTGGAATTATTAAAGCAAAGTCACGATTCATTGAATGAGCGGACAGAACAACTGCAGGAACTGAGCACCCACCTGCAACAGGTACGTGAAGACGAACGATCGAAGATAGCCCGGGAGATACATGATGAACTGGGCCAGCAGCTTACCGGGTTAAAAATGGACATCAGCTGGCTTAAACGGAAAATGCAGCACGAGGACGAGTTGGTGAATAATAAATTTGATGATGCCATCAAGCTCATTGCCGAAGCGGTTAAATCGATCAGGCATATTGTAACCGAATTGCGGCCAAGCATCATCGACGACCTGGGTATGAATGCCGCCTTTGAATGGCAGATAGAAGATTTTGCAAAACGGCTGGGCGTTCCTATCGAATATCAAAATGATTTTGATGATGCAGTAGTTGGTCCGAATATCTCTATCGGGCTGTTCCGGATATTGCAGGAGTCGCTCACCAATATTGCCCGGCATGCCAATGCAACCCGTATCAATATCAGTATCGACCGGGTAGAAGACATGATCCGTTTGATCGTTCAGGATGATGGCGTTGGCTTTGATACCTCTGTAAAACAGGTGGGGCACACATTCGGGCTGCTGGGAATAAAAGAACGTACTTACATGCTCAAAGGCATTTGCCAGATACAATCGAAACCGGGAGAAGGAACAAAGATATCTGTACAGATACCGATCGATTAAGCATTACATACGTTCACTCAGTTCCAGCCAGCGCATTTCTTTTTCATCAAGTAACTGTACGATCTGGCTGATGCGTTCAGCGGATCTTTGCAGGTCGTCGTAATTCATTCCGCCACTATTCATTTTTTCTTCCAGTGTTTTCTTTTCTTCCTGCAACTGCGGTATCTCTTTTTCGATCTGTTCGAATTCGAATTTTTCTTTGAAAGTAAGTTTCCGTTGTTCATTGCCGGGAGACCGTTGCCCGTTGTTCGTTGTTCGTTGTTCGGTCTTTAACTCAGGAGCCTGTACTTCGGCCAACGACGAACGGCCAACGATCAACTCTTTTTCTTTCGCTTCCCGGTACAAGGTATAATTACCCGGAAAATCCCTGATCACCCCATCGCCTTCAAAAGCAAACAGGTGATCTACCATGCGGTCCATAAAATACCGGTCGTGACTAACAATTAAAATGCATCCGGGAAAGTCCAGCAAAAATTCTTCCAGTGTTCGCAGGGTCTGCAGGTCGAGGTCGTTGGTGGGTTCATCAAGAATTAAAAAGTTCGGGTTGCGGAACAGGATGCTTAATAAATGCAATCGCCTTTTTTCGCCACCGCTTAGTTTGCTCAATGGCGTGTATTGCTGCTCGCCGCTGAAACCGAATTTTTCCATGAACTGCGAGGCAGATACTTTGCTGCCATCGGCCAGCGGAAAGAATTCTGCAAAATCTTTCACATATTCAATGGCCCGCTTGTCTTCTTTGTATTGCAGGCCCTCCTGGTTAAAGTTGCCGAACACGACCGTATCACCGTGGTTTATTTTTCCGCTGTCGGGCTTTTCCTGCTGCAGCGCTATCTTTAAAAAAGTTGATTTGCCAATGCCGTTCTTTCCCACGATGCCGATGCGTTCGCCTTTTTTAAAAGTGTAATCAAAACCCTTCAGTATCACTTTTTCGCCAAAGCTTTTGTTTACTTTTTTCATCTCCAGCACTTTTCCGCCAAGCCGGGTCATTTTTACCTGCAGGCTTACATCGGTTTCTTCCCTGCGCTGGCTCACTCGCTCTTCAATGTCGGCAAACGCATCCTGCCGTGATTTTGATTTGGTGGTACGGGCCTTGGGTTGTTTACGCATCCACTCCAGCTCTTTGCGGAAAATGTTTTTATCTTTCTGCAGCTCGCTTGCCTGTACTTCCTGCCGCAGGCTTTTCTGTTCTAAAAAATAATCGTAGTCGCCCTTGTAGGTGTAAACCTTTTCTTCGTCCATTTCCAGTATCTCGTTGCACACGGCATCTAAAAAATACCGGTCGTGTGTTACGCAAAGCAGGGTTACTTTCTGGGCCGATAAATAATCTTCCAGCCATTCGATCATCTGCACGTCTAAATGGTTGGTGGGCTCATCCAGTATCAGCAGGCATTTGCCTTCGTGCAGTTGTGCTTCTATCAATGCCTGGGCAAGTGCCACTCTTTTCCGCTGGCCACCGCTTAGGTTTCTTACCGGTTCATTTAAATGATGAAGATCCAGTTTGCCAAGGATCTGTTTTAGTTCGCTTTCAAAGTTCCAGGCATTCAGTTCATCCACTTTCGCCATCAGGTCGGTGAGCTTGTCAATATTCTCCGCTTCCTGTTCCAGGCACATTTCATATTCTTTTACCACTTTTACCACCGGGTTATCCATCCGCAATACATTATCCCAGATGCTTTTCATTTCTTCAAAGGCCGTTTCCTGCTGCAGCATCACCACTTTAATGTCTTTGTGTACCCACACGGTTCCGCTGTCGGCGGTATCCAGCCCGGCGATGATCTTTAGCAAGGTTGTTTTGCCGCTGCCGTTGCGTGCCACAAAAGCGATCTTATCGCCTTCTTCCACATAAAAGGAAATATTCCTGAACAGGGTACGGATGCCAAAGGATTTACTGATATTTTCTATAGAGGCGTAATGCATGGCCGCAAAGTTAACGGAGGAATTCAGTAATGAACCTTTAATTTTGTTTGCCTCCGGCAACCAAAAATTCCCGGAGGAAATAATTTAAACTTATTGATGAAAATTCCTTGGTTGATCAGATCAGAATCGTACAGGCGGGGTACCGTGTTTTCTGTTTTTTTCAATATCCTGTCAAAAGGCATCCTTTTCCTGCTCACCATCATCATTGCCCGGTATTTTGGCAGCAGTATCAAAACCGATATTTACTTCTTTGTTTTTGGAACCATGCTTTTGTTCTCGGGCTTTATCAATAATATTGATGTGGCGGTGCTTATCCCGGAATCTATGCGCCTGCGGGAGAAGCAGGGCAATGAAACCGCAACGGCTTTTCTTAATTTCTTTCTCTGGATATATTTTATCATTGGTATCCTGTTCACCGTAGCCATGTATTTTTTCGGCACAAAGATCTTCGGGCTTATCTCTAAATTCTCGGAGGCGGATATCCTGGCTTACCGCAATTATTTCTGGACGGGTTCCCTGTTCTTTATCTTTCACCTGCTTACCAACTATATTAATACCATTCTTACATCATTGAAATATTTCAGTGTGCCCATGCTCATCAGCAGCATTAAAAGTATCATTGCCATTGTTTGTATCTTTTTGCTGAAGGCGGATTACGATGTGCTGAGTGTTTTCCTGGGCGGACTTATCTCTTATACCTTTAACCTGCTTATCCTGCTGTTCATTCTTAAAAGAACAGCGGGCTGGGAATTCAGTTTTAAACCCGGTAAGATCAGAAAGCAGACATGGCATAATATACTTTTTGCCGAACTGGGGCAGGTAGCCACCCTGGCAAGCAGCCTTTTCCCTTTGTATTTATTAAGCGGCTTTGGCAGCGGAGTTATCAGTGTGATGAACTACGGAAAGAATATTGCCGACATTCCCAATACCCTCGTCACCACCCAGTTTTCGAATGTAAGCGGTATAAAACTAAATGAAGAAATTGCCCGGCACGATCATGCTGCCATGAACGATACATTTTTACGAACAACAAAGCTGCTGGTTTTTATATTGGTGCCCATGAGCTTCTATCTTTTTGTTTTTGCCATGCCGCTGGTGGAGATGTTCTATCACAGCCGGAATTTTACAACGGGCGCTCTTACAGAAGCCGCCTTCTTTTTAAAACTGCTTGCCGTTACGCTTTTTATTACCGGTATTAATGCCATGGTAACCCGGGTATTTATTGCAGTGCAGGCCATCCGCCAGGCCTTTTATTACCAGGTGATATTAAATATACTGCTCATTGCGGTAACCTGGGCCTGCACTAAAACCTATGGAGCCTATGGGTATGCATACGGCATCCTGTTTGTGAACCTGCTGAATTACTTCGGCATGTATTTCATCTGTAAAAAACTGGTTCCTTCTTTGGATTACACTGCTTTATTAACCTATTGCGCCGTTATCATTGTCATCAATGCGCTTATAGCGGCAGGCCTGTTCTGGGCCACGGGTTATTTTGTTGCCGGTAATTTTGCAGTGGCCCTCACCGGCTTGTTGATTTATATTGTTATCTTACTGTTGCTGAATAAATTTTTTAATCTGAATACAGAGCTGGGCCAGCTGATCCATCATGCCGGGAAAAGATTTTTTTAAAAGAGTGTATATAAAAGCCTGCCGATATATCTTCGGACAAAGGTTTTTACCGGTGATGAAAGGCCCGTTGAAAGGATATGCATGGTCAACCGCCAGCAGCTACGAATACATACTGGGCAATTACGAAGATCCCGAAACGGTTAAAACATTCTTGTCGTGGCTGAAACCCGATACCGTGTTTTACGACCTGGGTGCCAATGCCGGCTATTTTGCCCTGCTGGCAAACCGGTTCATCAGCAGCGGCAGGATCTATTCCTTTGAGCCATCGCCGGCAGCACAGGAAATCTTTCAGCAACACGTAAAAAGAAATCACTCATTCATCAGCAATAATAATATACGCCTGTTGCCTTATGCACTTTCCGATTCGGAGAAGCAGGTGGAGTTTTCGAACGACCTGGTACAACAGGCTGGTAATACCTATATCACCGAATCATCTGTATTCAGCAATTCGGAAGACTTTTTAACCATACCATGCTATTCCATTGATGGATTGCTGAAACTGAAGTATGACAAACCGGATATCATCAAGGTGGATGTGGAAGGAGCGGAGTACGATGTGCTGAAGGGCGCCATTGAAACGCTTAAACAATACCGTCCTCATATTTTACTGGCCACGCATGATTGTCATTTGCCCGGCGTAAAAGATAAATGTGTGCAGTTTTTACAGCAGCTTGGGTATCAGTTGCATCATACGGGTAATTATAATAAACAGCTGGCCGGGCTGGATGATTATATAGCAATACACGAAAGTCGGTTGCCTGTTTAAATATCAACATTGACGAACGGATCCAAAATAAAACTCCTCATTTTTACGCCCACACTGCAATGCGGCGGCTCAGAAAAATTTGTCTCACTTATTTGTGATCATATCAACACAGAAAAATTTTCTGTTTGCCTGGTGGTACTTGATAATGCCCGGCAATTTTACCCCGTTAAAAACCCGGCAGTGAAACTGGTAAGCCTTGGCGAAAGCAGGGTAAGGTATTCTTTGTTCAAGATAAGAAGAGTGGTTAAGCAGTATCAACCCGATATTGTTTTTACCACTGCCAATCACCTCAACCTTTATTTTGCGATCTTCCGGAACTGGTTTCCACGGGAGATAAAATTCCTGGCCCGCGAATCGAGCATTGTTAGCATCAACAGCCGCCGGGCAACATGGCCCTGGCTTTACAACCGGTTACTGAAAAAATATTTTCGCCGGTTCGACCTCATTGTTTGCCAAAGCGCTTATATGCAGCAGGATCTTATTCAGCATTATCATATCCCTGAAAGCAAGGCCCAGGTTATTTATAATGCAACGGAAGAAAGAAGGCCGGAACAGGTACGGGCCAATGATACTAAAACGTACAAGTTTGTTACCGTATCCCGCCTTTCGGAAGAAAAGGGGGTTGAAAGACTGATCCATGCCGCAGGATTACTGATGCTTTCTTTTAAATACTATATTATGGGCGACGGTGATAAAAGAGAAAGCCTGCAGCGCCTTATCAATGAACTGCAACTGCAGGATAAAGTTTTTTTGAAGCGTCAAAAAAATGAGCCCTTTGCCGGGATGGAAGATGCCGACCTGTTCTTAATGGGTTCTTACTATGAAGGGTTTCCCAATGTACTGCTGGAAGCCGGGTCCTGTGGTATTCCTGTTATTGCATTCAATGCACCGGGAGGCATTAATGAGATAATAACAGCGGGGGAAAATGGTTTACTCGTGGAAGACAATGACCTGATAGGTTTTGCTTCGGCAATAAATAAAGCGATTGCTTTGAATTTTGACCGGAATAAAATAATAGAAACCACACAAAAGCGTTTTTCTATAAGTTCGATGATGAAAAAAATGGAAGAACTATTGCTGCAACTATAGAAGAATCATCTGATCAAACTTCTTTAGTTTACCGAATATAAATACCGGATATTTGTACGGTTGTTTCCGAAAAATGAAAACGAATGAACGGCGTTAAACCCAAACTGCTCATCTTCATAAATACCTTACAGTCTGGCGGGGCAGAGAGGGTGGTTTCTCTTTTGCTGGAACATTTGAAAAACGATTTTGAGATTCACCTGGCGCTGTACAGTAATATCGTTGAGTTCGCCATCCCGCCGGAAATAAAGCGCTTTAACCTGGATGAGCCACTGGTACAGGATAAAACCATCCGTTTTTTAAAACTCCCTTATATCTCCTGGAAAGTATACCGCTATTGCAGAAAGAATCAAATTAATATTTCCGTTGCTTTTTTATATCGCCCCTGCTACATCAATGCATTGATGAAAAGTTTATGGGGATACAAGGGCCATGTGATCATGTGTGAGCGAACCCACCAGACCACCATGCAGCAAAGCCATTCCACGATCTACCGCATGTTCTCGAAATTCATGGTGATGTATTCCTACAAACGGGCCGACCTGGTGCTGGCGAATTCGTATGCCATGCAGACAGACCTGATTGAGAACTTCAAAATAAAAACGCCGGTACGGGTGATCTACAATCCCATTGATCTCAACTTTATTAAAACACATGTGGATGAAGCGCCCGGCTTTTCTTTTGATAAAGACAGCTTCTTTTTTGTGAATGTGGGCGGATTCCGGAAAGAGAAGAATCACCAATTGCTGATACAGGCATTCTTTATTTTAAAAAACCTGCCCTGTAAATTATTAATAGTAGGCGGTGGTGTGATGGAAGAAGAGTTGAAACAAAAAGTACACGACCTGGGGCTGATGGAAAAAGTGATCTTCACCGGGTTCGACAAAAACCCCTTTAAATACGTAAGCCGCAGCGATTGTTTTGTGCTGAGTTCTGATGTGGAAGGCTTCCCCAATGTATTGATAGAAGCATTGGCTTGCGGCAAACCGGTAATATCCACCGACTGCAGTTCTGGTCCAAGAGAATTATTAGCGCCTGCAACTGATCTTCACCACCGGGCCATCAACAATTACGAGATTGGAGAATACGGGATACTCACTCCGATAAACGATGTGGCTGCCCTGGCCGCCGCCATGAAAAAAATGTACGAAGACGCAGCCCTGCGTAAACAGTTTTCCGAAAAAGCCACTGGTCGTGCCGAAAAGTTTGACGTGGATGAAATCAAACAGTATTTTCATGTGGCATTTACGGGATTGTAATTACCTTATCAGCTTTTATTCTTCTTTTTTCTTATAAACCAACCGGCTATTTTGGCAATATATAGGCATATTCTCCGCCAATTAATGTCTATTTTTGCCGGCAATAAGAAAAAGGAATAATGCATACTATTTTACTTACCGGCGGAGCCGGCTTTATCGGTTCTCATTTAGCCCGGTTATTTGTTACAAAATACCCTCATTACAAGATCGTGAACCTGGATAAGCTCACCTATGCCGGCAACCTCGAAAATCTAAAGGATATTGAATCTGCCGCTAACTACCAGTTTGTAAAAGGCGATATCACCGACCTGGTTTTATTACGCAAATTATTTGAAGAACATAAATTCACTGCTGTACTGCATTGTGCTGCCGAGAGCCATGTAGACCGGTCCATTACCGATCCGCTGGCATTTGTAACCACCAATGTATTGGGTACGGCCTCTCTGCTGCAGGCTGCAAAAGAATCCTGGAAAGACAATATGACCGGTAAAATATTCTATCATATTTCCACCGATGAAGTGTATGGCTCACTGGGCAACACCGGGTTCTTTACCGAAGAAACAGCGTACGATCCACGCAGCCCTTACTCTGCATCAAAAGCTTCCTCCGATCATATGGTGAGGGCTTTTTATCATACCTATAAATTGCCGGTGAAGATGAGCAACTGCAGTAACAACTACGGGCCTTATCATTTCCCTGAAAAACTGATACCGCTCTGCATCAATAATATCATCAACAACAAACCACTTCCTATTTATGGCAAAGGAGAGAATGTACGAGACTGGTTGTATGTGGAAGATCATGTTCGTGCCATTGACGTGGTCTTTCATAAAGGAAGGATCGGCGAGACATATAATATCGGCGGACATAATGAATGGACGAATATCGACCTGGTAAAAGAACTGTGCCGGCAGATGGATGAAAAACTTGGCCGGGAAAAAGGAACCTCGGAAAAACTCATCACCTATGTTACCGACCGTGCAGGGCATGATCTTCGTTATGCGATCGATGCAACAAAGTTAAAAAATGAATTAGGATGGATGCCGTCGCTGCAGTTTGAAGAAGGTATTTCAAAAACGATAGATTGGTATCTTGCAAACGGGGAGTGGCTGAAGCATGTAACGAGTGGGGATTACCAGGGGTATTATGAGAAAATGTACAGGGTTTAGCGGGGTAAAAATGGTTGAATATTGGGGAAGAGTTGAATGTTGTTGAAGAGAAGCTTTTCGATCTTTGAGTTCAAAAAAGCTTAAAGGGCATGTATCAATTTGGATTTGAAAAGCTGGAAGTTTGGAAGGAAGCAAGAAAATTAACTGTTGAAATATACCGGCTGACTGAAAAATTTCCCGAAAGAGAAAAGTTCGGGCTGACAAATCAGTTAAGAAGGGCTTCCGTTTCTGTTGGAGCAAATATAGCGGAAGGTACCACAAGGTCTTCTGCAAAAGAACAGGCACATTTTTCTTCCATTTCTTATGGAAGTCTCATGGAAACGATGAGCCATTTAATAACATCTGTTGATCTGAATTTTATCACTGAAGAAGACTTGTCATTGCTCAGGAATATGATTCAACCGTTGTCATTAAAAATTAATAATTTGAGGAATACACAATTGGCGAAAGCAGAGAAGGGTTGAATGTTGTTGAAGAGTTGAAAGTAGTTGAAGCCTCATCAACAATATTCAACAACCTTAAACAATATTCAACAACCTTAAACAATATTCAACAACCTTAAACAATATTCAGTTCCAATGAAAGGAATCATTCTTGCAGGCGGCTCCGGAACCAGGCTTTACCCCATCACAAAGGGGATTAGTAAGCAGCTGATGCCGATCTATGATAAGCCGATGATCTATTATCCGCTTAGTACACTAATGCTGGCAGGGATAAAAGACATACTGGTGATCACCACACCCGAGGACCAGGAACAATTTAAACGTTTACTGGGCAATGGAAGCCAGTGGGGATGCACTATTGCATACGCTAAACAGGAAGTACCGAACGGGCTGGCACAGGCATTTGTTATTGGCGAAAAATTTATTGGTAAAGACAGTGTGGCACTTGTATTAGGAGATAATATTTTTTATGGCAGCGGCTTTAGTAAACTATTACGGTCGAGTGTTGATCCCGATGGAGCCGTGATCTTTGCTTACCCGGTTAGCGACCCAGAACGATATGGGGTAGTGGAATTTGATGCAGATAATAATGCCATAAGCATTGAGGAAAAACCTGCTAAACCGAAAAGCAATTACGCGGTACCCGGGTTATATTTTTACGATAATGCTGTGGTTGAAATTGCAAAAAACATAAAACCAAGCGCCCGGGGTGAATACGAAATAACCACAGTGAATGATCATTACCTGCAAAAGAAAAAATTGAAAGTGGCGGTATTAGACAGGGGCTTTGCCTGGCTGGATACCGGAACCTTTGAATCGCTGCACGAAGCAGGTGAGTACGTACGGGTGGTGGAAAAAAGGCAGGGCCTTAAGATCGGCAGCCCGGAAGAGATCGCTTACCGCATGGGATTTATCGACAGGGACCATCTTTTACGGTTAGCCGGTGAGCTGGCAAAGAGCGGCTATGGCGAATATTTGAAAATGATAGCCCGTTAAAAACATCGCATGAATTATTACGTACATCCCAGCTCGATCATTGATGAAGGTTGCCGTATA
Organism: Ferruginibacter sp.; assembly: GCA_044220615.1. GTDB lineage: Bacteria > Bacteroidota > Bacteroidia > Chitinophagales > Chitinophagaceae > Ferruginibacter. The sequence goes on from JBGAQR010000004.1 coordinate 55,907, forward strand.
GGGGAAGGAACCCGGATCTGGCATTTCTGTCATGTAATGAGTGGTGCTGTGATCGGCAACAATTGTGTACTGGGGCAGAATGTAATGATGGCATCGAACGTGGTTATCGGTAATAATGTAAAGGTTCAGAATAATGTAAGTCTTTACGAAGGGGTTATTTGTGAAGACGATGTTTTCCTGGGACCAGGTGTGGTGCTAACCAATGTGATCAATCCACGCAGTGCGGTAAGTCGCAAAAGCGAATACAAAACCACCCTTATTAAAAAAGGAGCAAGCATCGGGGCCAATGCAACGATCGTTTGCGGAAATACCATCGGTGAATTTGCTTTTATTGGTGCAGGCGCCGTTGTTACCAAAGACGTTCCGGCCTACGCATTGATAACAGGTAACCCCGGTATACAAGCGGGGTGGATGAGTGAACACGGATATAAACTGTTATTCGGACCAGGTAATAAAGCGGTTTGTAAAGAAAGTGGCCAGGAATACATACTTGAAAATAACGGGGTAAAGAGAATAAAATAGCAACAGGTCTTCAGGGTCTGGGCTGTCCCAAATTTCTCAACCCCTAAACTAAATTGAATGAAAAACTTTGCATTGATAGGAGCAGGAGGGTATGTGGCGCCACGGCATATGCAGGCCATCAAAGAAACCGGAAACAGGCTTATCGCTGCAATGGATATACACGATTCTGTTGGAGTGCTTGATAATTATTTTTCCGAAGCCGATTTCTTTACTTCAATTGAACTCTTCGGGCAGCACCTGGAAAAACAAAAGAAACAAGGGGATAAAGTGGACTACGTAAGTGTGTGCAGTCCCAATCACCTGCACGATGCACATGTTCGGTTTGGGTTAAAGTTGGGTGCCGATGTGATCTGTGAAAAACCAGTAGTGCTCAATCCCTGGAATGTGGATGAACTGGCAGAGGTAGAAAGAGCAACCGGTAGAAAGGTTTTTACCATTCTGCAACTCCGCCTTCACCCGGCCATAAAAGCGCTCAAAGAAAAAATAACAGCGTCTCCTGCCGGCAAAAGGTATAAAGTGAGCCTTGCGTATATAACTGCAAGGGGCCACTGGTATCATGCAAGCTGGAAAGGCGATGCAGAAAAAAGCGGCGGTATTGCCACCAATATCGGGGTACATTTTTTCGACCTGTTACTTTGGATATTCGGTGGAGTGAAAAACAGCAAGGTAGATATTCATAACAGCACTGCAGCGGCCGGCGAGCTGGAGCTGGAGAAGGCAGATGTAAGTTGGATGCTGAGCATTAATGCACCCGACCTGCCGGAAGCGCTACGGAATAAAGGCAGGCAGAGTCATCGTATGATTTCAGTTGATGACGATGTCATTGATTTTAATGATGGATTCACTGGTTTGCATACAAAAAGCTATGAAGACATCATTGCCGGAAACGGAGTGAGCATTTGCGAAACCAGGGACGTTATAAAACTCGTACACGAGATACGGAATAGTAAATAGATCAGCATGAAAAAACCGGCAGGATACCGATGTTTTGCAAACCCAACTGTAAGAAAATTTGCTTAAATCAGAATCATATAAAAGAGGAGTAGTTCTATCTACAATATTGAACGTTGTTGCCAAGGGGATCAGCTTTCTCAATACGCTAATTATAACCTTTTACTTTGGCGCCAATGCCGGCACGGATATTTACTTTTACATTTTGGCGGTGGCATTGCTTATTACCGGAACTATTAACAGCATTGACTATTTTGTACTGGTTCCGGAGTCGATGAAGATACGGGAGCGAAAAGGAGAACACGAGGCGCAGAGATTTCTTAATTTTTTTATCTACAGTTACATCCTGTTCGGAATATTGCTGGCGGTTATTGGCTTTATCAGCCCGGTCTTCTTTTTCACCATGTTCTCAAAGTACGATGTGGATGTGCTCAGCAGTCATTATAAGCTGTTATATCTGGGCAGTCTTATTATTGTATTTCAGCTTGCCAATAACCTGCTTTCCACCATACTTACATCTTATAAATTCTTTACCGCATCGATCATATCGGCGTTGATCAACAGTGTTTTTTCCATCCTGTTCACTGTTTTTTTTCATGAACGGCTTGGTATCACCGGTACCCTGGTGGGTATTGTGATTGGGTACATTGTTAACTTTCTCATACTCCTTTATACGCTCCGCCGTTTTCAGAAATGGGATTTTTCGGCAGTACGGTTTCTAAAAGACAAAGCCGTTTGGAAAAATATAGGGCTGATGCTGGCGAATATTCTACCGGTATGGCTCCGGAATTTTCTTACCATTTATTTTTTAACCGGAATGGGTACGGGCATCATTACCTCCTTTAACCTGGCGCAAACACTGGCGGCACTTCCGGAAGTATTCATATTGACCCAGGTAGTTTCTGTTACCGGGATCAAGTTTTCGGAGCTGGCAGCCAAAAAAGATGTAGAAAAAACAAATGAACTGCTGATCAATATCCTGAACACGCTTTTCATCATTCTTGCCCCGGTTGCCCTGGTAATGGCCATTGCCAACCAGGAAATTATCCAGGTTGTTTTTGAACGGGGAACCTTTCAGAAAAACTCGATCGTTACCACGGCATTTTGTTTTTTCTTTTTTTCCCTGTTACTGCCCTCCAAAATATTTGATACCCTGTTTTCAAGAATATTTACCTCTTTCCAGTTGTATGGAATAAGTACAGTAGTAGCCATCATTGCTCATTCCATTATTACCGCCCTGATTTATTTTTTTACCACGTATTTTTCTTTGCAGGGATATTTCCTGGCCATGCTGGCGGGGTATTATATTATAGTACCGGTCGCATTTATGTATATTGTACGGATGAGGATTCCCGGAATAAAAATGAATTTGATCATTAAGGATATTTTCCTGCTGATAGTGACAGCAACTGCCGTTTATTTTTTTGCAGACTATTTATTCGGCCTCCTGTCCGTCAACATCTTTATTAAGATCATCCTTCTGTGCTTTATTGTATTTATACCCTTTCTCCTGCTTGCCAACTGGATACTGGATTTAAAATTTCAGAAAGGCATAATATTGTCCATCTTTGCAAAAAAATAATGTAGTAACCGAATGATACCCGTTTCAAAACCATTTTTACCCGAACCGGCCTTATATAACAGCTACCTGGAAGGTATCTGGAAACGCCAATGGCTTACCAATAACGGCCCGCTGGTGCAGGAGTTAGAGCAAAAACTGAAAGACTATTTAGGCGTAAAGCACCTGATATATGTAAACAATGGTACCATTGCTTTGCAAATAGCCCTGAAAGCACTTGCTGTACAGGGCGATATCATTACCACTCCTTTTTCTTATGTGGCCACTACCAATTCTATTTTATGGGAAGGCTGCAGGCCGGTATTTGCCGATATAAACGGAACGGATTATAATATCGATCCGGAAAAGATTGAAGCCCTTATTACATCAGCCACCGTTGGCATCCTGGCAACCCATGTTTATGGCAACCCATGTGATGTGGAAGCCATTGAAAAAATTGCTCAACGTCATAATCTTAAAGTGATCTACGACGGAGCCCATGCTTTCGGCGCCAGTTACAAAAGCCAGCAGGTTCTGTCTTATGGCGATATTGCCACCTGCAGCTTTCACGCCACCAAGATATTTCACACCGTGGAAGGAGGGGCCATTATCACAAACAATGATGAACTGGCAAAAAAAATGACCCTGTACCGGCAGTTCGGTCATATTGGAGACGAACATTTTTCGATCGGGATCAATGGAAAGAACTCCGAACTGCATGCGGCCATGGGTTTGTGCCTGTTGCCTATGATGGAAGAATTTATTACCCGAAGAAAAAAGATTGCGGAGCTGTACGATTCACTTTTGAAAGACCTGCCGCTGCAAAAACCCGTTTCGCTGAACGGGGTAGAATATAACTACAGCTATTACCCGGTGGTGGTGGACAGCGAAGAAAGGCTGGAAAAAGTGAAAGCATTGCTTCAACAGCATAACATTGTAACAAGAAGATATTTTTATCCTTCCCTGAACCACCTGCCGCAATACAGCGGTGAGTCCTGTCCTGTTTCTGAATCGGTAAGCGTTCGGGTGCTGGCGCTGCCCCTGTACTATGAACTGGCAGAAAAAGACGTTATTAATATATGCGACCTCATTAAATCCTGCTACTGATGAAGATCGCCATCATGCAGCCCTATATTTTTCCGTATATCGGATATTTTCAGCTCATCAATGCAGTTGATAAATTTGTTGTGTACGATAATATCCAGTTCTCCAAAAAAGGATGGATAAACCGAAACCGGGTGCTGGTGAACGGAAAGGACGAGTACTTTACCCTTCCCCTTAAAAAAGATTCGGATTATTTAAACATTGATCAACGTAAACTGGCTGATACATTCAGTACTGAAAAAATCAAGATTCTGAGGAAGTTTACCGAATCGTATAAAAAAGCGCCTGAGTTCAGTTCGGTTTACCCGCTGGTTGAGTCGGTGTTTAATCAGCCCGAAGAAAACCTGTTCCGGTTCATCTATCAATCCCTGCTGGCAGTTAACAGGTACCTGGATATAAAAACCGAACTGGTTGTTTCTTCAACCATAGAGATTGATCACAGCCTCAGATCACAAGACAAAGTGATCGCCATCTGCAAAGCATTGCAGGCCGCTGTATATATCAACCCAATCGGTGGAGTGGAACTTTATTCCAAAGAAACCTTCAGGGAGAATAACATCGAACTAACCTTTCTTAAATCAAGCCCGGTGGAATATGCACAGTTTAAAAATGAATTTGTTCCCTGGCTTTCCATTATTGATGTAATGATGTTCAACCCGAAAGAGAAGATACAGCAGTACCTGCAATCACATTATTCAATAACCTAAATAAAAGAATGAAATAAAATGTTTACATGGGAAAAAATGGGAAGGGTTTTTAACCCGGCAGATGTTACAAACAGAAGCTGGCTTAAGGAATTTGCACAGGCCCCTGCCACGGTTATTTTTGATGATTTTGTAAGGGTTTATTTTTCCTGCCGGCCACCGGCAGATGAAAAAGGCCAGTATGTGAGTTACTCAGCTTATGTTGATCTTAACCGAAAGAATTTACTGGATGTTATTGGTATCAGCGAAACTCCTATCCTGAAGTTAGGCGAGTTGGGAACTTTCGACGAATTTGGCACTTACCCCGTTTCGGTGATAAAATATAATAATGAATACAGGGCTTATTATGCGGGGTGGACAAGATGCGAATCGGTACCCTTTAATGTTGCTATAGGTTATGCGGTGAGTAATGATGAAGGCAAAACATTCAATAAAGCAGGAAGCGGCCCGGTATTATCATATAGTTTGGATGAGCCGTTTATTTTGAGCGGACCTAAAATAAGAAGGTTCAATGATAGCTGGCAACTGTTTTATATCGCAGGCAAAAAATGGATCCTCGATAATGGCAAACCAGAGCCGGTGTATACCATCCGCCTTGCCACTTCCGGTGATGGAATAAACTGGAAGAAACATAACAAAGACCTTATCCCGGCAAGAATCGAAGAGAACGAAGCACAAGCAAGCCCCGATGTTTTTTTCTACCAGGGCAGGTACCATATGTTCTTTTGTTACCGATACAGTGCCGGGTACCGGGGTAAGGCTAATGGATACCGGATCGGGTATGCATGGTCTGATAATCTGCTGAATTGGAACCGGGATGACAGCAAGGCAGGTATCGATGTATCGGAAGAAGGATGGGATTCTGAAATGATAAGCTACCCGCATGTTTTTGAACTGGATGGTTCCATATATATGTTCTACCTCGGAAACTCGGTGGGTAAATACGGATTTGGAATGGCGAAACTGAAAAACTATGAACCGTAAATGACGTAAGATGAAATGGATCAAACGGGGACAGCTATTTAACCCCACGCAACATAAACTGGCAAACGGCTGCACTGAATTTGCGCAATCTCCTCAAACGCTGGTGTTTGATGATTTTGTACGTATCTATTTTTCCACCCGGCAAAAAGATGAGGCAACCGGTAAATTCCTGAGTCATATTTCATTTGTTGATTTCGACAGGGAATTTAAAAACGTTTTGAATATTGCAAAAAAAACGGTGATCGAATTGGGAGAACTGGGAACCTTTGATGAACACGGTATCTTCCCCATCAACCTGCTGCAGCATGATGATAAGATTTATGCATATACCTGTGGCTGGAGCCGGCGTGTTTCGGTATCTGTTGAAACATCAACGGGCCTTGCTTTCAGCGAAGATGGCGGACTTAGTTTTAAAAAAGCAGGTCCGGGTCCGGTGTTAACTTCATCGCTGCACGAGCCTGTATTGGTAGGCGATTCATTTGTGAAATTTTATGAGAACCGGTTTCATATGTGGTATATCTATGGTAATAAATGGATCAGTGCAAATGAACAGGAACCGCCTGCCCGGGTTTATAAAATTGCACATGCTGTTTCAGCAGATGGAATTAACTGGCAGAAAGAGGAAGGGAAACAGATTATCGCCGACCTTTTAAATGAAAACGAATGCCAGGCCCTGCCTACGGTACTAAAGATAGGGAGCCGGTACCATATGTATTTTTGTTTCCGGGAAGCCACCGATTTCAGAAAAAATCCAAAGCGGGGTTACCGGCTTGGGTATGCATGGTCTGATGACCTGCAGAACTGGACAAGGGATGATGAGAACTCCGGGATCGGGTTCTCCGAAACGGGCTGGGATTCTGCTATGATGTGCTATCCGCATATATTTGAGTGCGACGGTAAAGTTTACCTGTTGTATAACGGAAACGAATTTGGCAGGTATGGTTTTGGTATTGCAGAACTGGAACAAGTTTAACCCAGGTAACCAGATGAATACAGAAACGATCATTTATAAAATAAAAACGGCAACCGGAAAAGACGTATGCGGTCACCTGGAGAAATGCAAAGAGGCATTCACGCCCGCATTGGATAAAAAAGTGAACATCGCTGAATATTCAAAAAAGATAGTTGAAAACTCAATTACCTTTGAGGCCTGGGCAAATAAGGAACTGGCAGGAATGATTGCAGCCTATTTTAATGATAAAAAAAATTATACCGGTTTTATCACCAATGTAAGTTTGATAAGCGAATACGCCGGAAAGGGGATCGCATCCAGACTGCTTGAGAATTGTATACGTTTTGCAAAAGACAAAGGGTTTAAGGAGATCGTTCTGGAAGTGAATGCGGCAAGTTTGCCGGCCATTAAACTGTATACAAAAAACCATTTTAAAGAAATATCCAGCCAGGGCGATACAAAAACGATGCGATTGACTTTATAAGATTTAAGTGATAAAATACAAAAGAGCATGAGTACTAACAGAGATTACAACAAGGAACTGAAAGATACTGCAGATCATAAGTATGCCTACAACTTCGATTTTGATGTGATGCACCGGTTTATGATACAGGCTTTTGAACCGTTTTACCGGAAAGGCAGCTGCCTGGAACTGGGAAGCTTTAAAGGAGACTTTACAAGAAGACTGCTGCCCCGGTTTGATGACATTACCTGCGTGGAAGCGTCTGATGAAGCCATCCGGACCGCAAAAGATGAATTTGGCGATAAAGTAAAATTCATCAATTCGCTTTTTGAAGAAGCATCTCTTCCTCAAAAATACGATAACATCATTCTTACTCATGTACTGGAACACCTGGATGATGCCGTGGGCGTGATGAAAAGAATAAATGATGAATGGCTTTCCGACAGCGGCCGTTTTTTTCTTGTTTGTCCCAATGCCAATGCACCCTCACGTCAGATTGCGGTGAAAATGGGATTGATATCGCATAATAATGCCATAACGCCGGCAGAAGCCGAACACGGTCATCGGATCACCTACACATTAGATACCCTGGAACGGGATGCAAGGGCCGCCGGGTTAAATGTGGTGCAGCGTTCAGGGATATTCTTTAAGGCGCTGGCTAATTTTCAATGGGACAGGTTGCTGAATACCGATATCATTTCTGAAGAATACCTGCAGGGGTGTTACCAGTTGGGCCAGGTATATCCCGACCTGTGCTCCAGTATCTTTTTAATGTGTGAAAAAGGGAAAAAATAATACGCCTGCTTCCGCTTTATAATTTGATAAAACAGCACCACACGGAAAATCAATGACCGAAATGAGAATTTGCTTTTTAGGAAATATGAATAATTTTCCGTTTGGTATTGCAAAGGAATTTCATAAACGGAATTATCAGGTAACCCAGTTTATTGATGTGCCGGAAGATCTTTTGCTGGACAGGCCCGAATCTACCGACGAAAAACTAAAAGGTAATTATCCCGGCTGGATCATAGACCTGAAACTGGATGCGAACAGTTTCAAAACCACCATCTGCCTGCTCTTCCCTTCTATTTTTTTCCGGTCTCTTATAAAAAGGATCAATCAATACGATGTGATCTTCTTAAACGGTACCTGGGTTAAGCTGGGCAAATATATCCACCCGGAAAAATTTGTCATCGGTTTGCTTGCGGGTACAGAAGTAGATGGGGCCGATGAACGCCGTTTGCCCGAACTTGTTTCAAATGCAATTCAAAAAGGCGGACTGCAAAAAATGGTACCCGCCTTTATATATAAATGGATATACGGCAGAATTACCCGGTTTCAGAAAGAGGGTCTCAGGCGTTTGAATATGGTCAATTACTATTTACCCGGTATCAACCCCGAGGGTGATTCAATACTCAATGATATAAAGAAAGGCCAGGAATATTCAAGAGTCATTTTGCGTGGATTTGATACCTCTTTATTTGATTATGTTGAGCCCGATATAAAAAAGAAAGATTTTGTGATACTCAATATCACCCGGTTTTATTTTACACTGGCAGTAAATGACAACAAGCGAAATGACATTATGATCCGGGGCATTGCCCGGTTTGTAAAAGAGAATAATATTGAAAGTAACCTGAAAATAATTTTTTTTGAAAAAGGAGACGACCTGGCCCTGGCAAAGAAAATGTGTGAAGACCTGGGTATAGCCAGGTTTATCACCTGGTCTTCGTTGGTATCTATGGAAAAGCTAAAAGAATACTTTGCCGAATGTGATGTGGCTTTCGACCAGCTTGGCGATCAGTGGCTGGGAGCCGGTTTGTTTTCGATGCTCACCGGGCGGCCCCTCATAGCCAATGGAAGAGGAGATCTTTATGAGAAATACCTGGGCGAACGGATCCCTGTATGCCAGGCAAGCAATGAGGAGGATGTTTGTGAATGGTTAACGAAAATTTACCTCAACCGGAACCTGGTAAAAGAGATCGGGGAAAGATCCAGGGATTTTGTAGCAAAACACTACAGCATGCACCACAATATTGATTTCTACATCCGGGAAATGGAAAAATTCCTCAGCGCCCGGAAAACTCTATAAATACCCGGGGTCATTCGGAACTGCTGCCGGCGTTACCGGTGCGCCTGCCACATCGGTTTTCAGGGAATCCGATCTTTTATAATAAATAATGATTAAGCCGCAGATCAGGAACGGGATGGCGGGTATCTTATACCTTACCAGGCTGCCAAAATTTGAAGTGGTAACACCCACAAAGGCGAAGAACAGGATCGTATAAAAAATACAGAAAAAGACAAGGGGTTCGGTGAGTAATTTTCTGAAGAAATTCAGTATCCCCCCGTTCTTAACAAAGATCAGTATTATAAAAATGGTGAGGGCCAGGTTTTCCATAGCAGAAGCCATCATAATGATGTTCCGGGATTCCCAAACAAAGGGCCTGAATAAAGTGGCAAAGATGGCTTTTGGGGTTAAACTTAAAAAACTGCTGAGCGTGCCGTCAAACTCCCCGATCGAAAAGAAACTTCCTTCCGTTGTGGATGCCTGCCTGGCAAAAGAACTCTGTGTATGGGTAACGCTTTCCATCAGTTTTTCAGAAGAGAATTCTTTTATCTGTTCTTCCAGGCCATCAGAGAAAACATAGGCAATTACTAAAAATGCCATGGGTATCAGGAACATTAAGGCCCACCGGTGAATAATGTTACTGGCGTTTTTAATTGAATGGAAGACCAGGAATGACGTGTAAAAGGGCAGGAAACTGTACAGAATATAAGATTTGATCGTATAGATGCAAAAACAAGCGAAGAAGGCGATAGCGGTGTTCGCAAGATATTTCTTCTTGGTTACAAATATATCAAACAGGGCCTTTGCCAGGAAACCTATGGAAGCCATGCAAATGGTGTCTTTACTGAGGCCGGAGGTCCAGAAGATCACATTGGGTATGGCCAGGGTTGCGATCGCAAATTGTTTGTGCAGATAAGGATAATAATTATAAAAAAACATGAACAATTGCCAACTCCCCAAAAAAGCAATGAACCCCAGTATTAAACAGATCAGCAGAAATTTGGAGAAGGTTAAAAAACAAAGTATGATCGCAAATTTCACAACCAGGTAATTGCTTTCGTATTGTAAGTAACCCTTACATTCTTCATCCGCCAGGCTGTCTATATAGGTTCCTCCGTTAGTGAACAAAAGACTCACCTGCGATGGATTCTCTTTGATCATCTCTGTAAAATGCTTGCCTTCCGCAAAATAGATGTTAACACTGTCGCCGCGTAATGAATAATTGATAAGGAGTGTATAGATCACAATACTTGCGATCTTAATCCGGAATCCCCAGGTAAAATACAGGTACAGGTTTTTTCTGTCTTTATACTTTGCCTGCATTTTTTTAAAAACAAGAAAAACAAGGTACAGGTATATGGGGAAAAGAAGATAGTCGTAAATCGTTAAACCATTCATATATATCGGCCTGTTAATTTTCCCGGGAAGGACTGGAGATTAAATAAGATTTCCCAATTTTCTGCCCGGTATAGTAATGCTGCTTAAAGCGAAAACGGAATGGATGAGCAGCCTGTGTTTTCACGGGCAATATACGAAGAAAAAAATTGGTTTACCGGCTGCAGTTGCTTTGCTGCGTGGGGTTTGACGAAGAAATTCCGGGCGGCATACCCGGTAAAACAATATATTTACTTAACCCGGCGGAATAATTATAAATTAACTTTGGTGATTGTAATTTTAAAGCCAAAACAGGACTATGTTTACCTCTTATTTCTGAAAATAATGAAGAAAATCCTATACATAACTTACGATGGCATTACCGACCCACTGGGGCAAAGCCAGATACTGCCCTACCTGGCCGGCCTTTCCGGCAAAGGATACGAGATACATATCCTGAGCTTTGAAAAAAGGGAAACGTTCAGCCGGCAAAAAAGCACCATCGATGAGATTGTTTCCAGGAACCATATTACCTGGCATTACCGTTTTTTCACCACCAGGCCCAAATACATTTCCAAATATTACGACCTTTTTCAACTGAAGCGTACTGCAATAAAACTGCACAGGCAATTCCGGTTTGATGCCGTGCATGGCAGAAGTTATATTGCTGCACAACCCGGGCTTTTATTGAAAAAAAAATTTGGGGTGAAGCTGATCTTTGATATGCGTGGTTTCTGGATAGATGAGCGCATTGAGAACGGCCAGTGGAATAAGGATAATCTGTTGTTTAGCCTGCTGATAAAAAGATACCGGGTTATTGAGAAAGCATTACTGGAAAGTTCAGACAGTATTATTTCGCTTACACAGAAGGCAAAAGATCATTTGGTTAAAGTAGCTGCTGTATCCGAAAACAAAATAACCGTGATACCCTGTTGTGTGGATATGGAATTATTTAACCCGACGCATATAGACAGTAACAAACTGGCCGAATTGAAAATGAAATTGGGTATAAACGAAACCGATTACCTGGTAACATATTCGGGTTCGCTGGGTGGCCTGTACCTGATAAACGAAACCATGGCTTTTTTCAAAAAACTTAAGCAGCAGATCCCCCAGGCAAAACTACTCGTGCTGTCCAGGATAACAATTCCCCAGTTAAAACCCTACCTGGATGCAAACCAGGTTGAAGAAAAAGATGTGATGCTTTGCTGGAGCAACCGGGCAGACATGCCTTATTATTTAGCTGCCAGTAAATTGGCGCTGTGTTTTATCAGGGCCAGTTTTTCAAAGATCGCATCAAGCCCAACAAAACTGGCTGAGTACCTGGCCATGGGTATTCCGGTTGTGGTGAATGCCGGTATTGGAGATGATGATGAAATTATTAAAACAGGTAATTGCGGGGTAATTTTAAATTCATTTTCTGAAAATGAATTAGAAAGGGGGATATTTGACTTAACGCAATTTACAACTCCGCATAATGCATCCATTGAATGTGCGGAAAAGCAATATTCGCTTCAATCCGGGATTGCCAAATATTTATCCGTGTATAAAAAAGTATAAGAAAGTTGGAACGTAAAGAACATACCGAGTGTTTAGTAAGCGGCAGCAAAAACCTGCAAAAACTCAAAGGATATGAGGAAGCAAACCTGGTGAAAAGTAAACCACTGGGCTTTGTGTTCTCTAAATCCATTCCAACAACGGAAGAATTGGTTAAACACTATGAAAAATATTCGAGGCAGGACTACCTGTCTCCGGTTACTATAAAAAGATACGACGAACTTTTAGAAATGTTTGAAAAATACCGCAAAACCAACAAGATACTGGATGTTGGATGTGGGGTAGGATATTTTCTGCAGCATGCAGCCAAAAAAGGCTGGCAGGTTTATGGAACAGAGTTTACCGATGCTGCGATAAAATCCTGCCGGGAAAAAGGGATAATAATGAACCAGGGTGCACTTTCTGTTGATTGGTTTGAAAAAGAATCATTTGATATCATTACCTCTTTCGAGGTGTTGGAACATATCAATAATCCAAAGCCTGAAGCAGCCAGCTTTTACTCGTTACTCAGGAGGGGGGGTGCTTTATTTTACCACTCCTAATTTTAATTGTTTTGAACGATTCTGGCTCAAATCAAACTACAGCGTGATCTGTTACCCGGAACATCTTTGCTATTATACTCCCCGTACTGTTGACTTTTTAATGAAACAAACGGGGTTCAATAAAGTAAGTTTGCAAACATCCGGTATCAGTTTATCGCGGTTGTCTCATTCAATTACCAGTGTAAAAGAGGACGTGATCGATAATAGAAAACTGATTTCGAGTAGCACAAAAGATGAAAGACTGAGGGTATGGACAGAAAACTTTTTTATAGGTAACTTTGTTAAAAGGGTAATTAATGCCTTTTTGAATACATTCAAAATCGGAAACTCAATAAAAGGGCTGTACATTAAATAGTAAATGATTAAAATTTTTTTCCCGGCTCAATTTCCCCCGGATACTTCTCCCAGCCAGCGATTCAGGCTAGAGCAGTTTAAGCAGCTCTTACAGGAAGCCGACATACAAATCACCCAACAGGCATTCATTGATGAGAAAGCGTATTCAGTTATCTATAAAGAAGGACACCAGTTTGCAAAACTGATGGGGGTGTTAAGGGGTTTTGGCAGAAGGTTTCTTTCCCTGTTTTCGCTGCATCAATACCACCTGGTGTTTATTCAGCGGGAAGCAACTCCCATCGGTCCTCCTGTTTTTGAATGGTTATACAGTAAGATCTGGCGAAAGAAAATAATCTATGATTTTGATGATGCCATCTGGATCCCCGCCACCTCCAGCCAGAATAAGCTTGCCCACAGCATAAAATGTTTCTGGAAGATCAGGAAAATTATAAAATGGTCTGCAGTGGCAATTGGGGGAAATGACTATTTATGCCGGTATGCACTGCAGTATAATAACAACGTCGTCAATATTCCCACTTCTGTTTCTTCTGAAAAAACGGCAGCATTCATCCAAACACCCAAACATCCGCAAATGACCGTAGTTTGGACAGGCAGCTTTACCACCCTGGTGCATTTGCGGGAACTGGAGCCCTACTTGCTGAAAGCATATAATATAGAACCCTTTGCTTTAAAGGTAATCTGTAATGCCGCCCCGAAACTGAATTTCCCTTCGGTAACCTATGTACCCTGGAGTATCGAAAATGAGTATACCGAGATCGCTTCGGCCCATATTGGTATAATGCCTTCAGAAAAACTGGTATGGAGTGAGGGTAAATGCGGGTTCAAACTCATACAATATATGAGCCTGGGGGTTCCCTGTATCGGGGATTATACAGCCGCCAATGAATTTATTTTGAGTGAAGGTGCCGGGATCGTTATCAACGAAAAAGAAGAATGGGTAAATATGCTGGTGAAATTGATCCGTGACAAAACGTTGCGGGAAAAACTTTCAGAAAACGGGTTAAAAAGATTCAATGACTTATTTTCGACAGAGAAAAACGCTGTCATACTAATTGATATTATCAAACAAATAAAGAACCGGTAATAATGAGCATTGATTTAACCATCACTTCCATGGAAGTAAATAAGGAGAACCTGGAGCGGTATAAGGAAGCTTTTGAAAAAAACGATATGCCCATGCCATTACCAAAACTGCTATGGCAACACGATCATTACCTGAAAAGATCCTTCATTTCATGGATCATTGATGATAACAACCGCATCGCCGGGCTTTACTCTTCTTTCTTTGTTGATTTTTTAACGGATGGTAACCGAAAAATTGCCGCCCAGTCAATTGATACCCTTACCGATATTAACTACCGTGGGAAGGGGCTGTTCACAAAGCTTGCTTCTGATGTTAACAAACGGCTGGCAGATGCCGGAACGCCGTTTATTTATGGTTTTCCAAACAGCAGTTCAGCTCCCGGGTTCTTTAAAAAGCTGGGCTGGCAGAAGATTGGTGATGGCAGCGTTCCCTTCCTGGTAAGGCCCATCCGGTTTTCTTTCTTCTTAAAAAAACTGATGAAGGCCAAAGAAGTGCCTGCAAAGCCGCTGCAAACAGCCACAATTACCCATGATAAGATCAGGACTATGAGAGACTTTACTGACGGGAGGGTGAATGCATTGGCAGAAAAATTTCTTTCAAATAAAAAATACGCTGTTTGCCGCGACAGTAATTACCTGAACTGGCGGTTTGTACAAAAACCCGATGAGCAGTACAGCCTGTATGGTTATTACGAATCTGGTATACTGAAGGGCTTCGTTGTATTTACGGTAAAACAAAAGCATGGTGGTAATATCGGCTACATCATGGACCTGATTTATGATCCGCAGGAAGGAAAGGTAGGCAAGACGCTTTTAAAGTTTGCGGTTAAGGCCATGAAACAATCCGGAGCCGATCTTGTATTGGCCTGGAATTTTAAAGAATCACCCAACAGGCCTGCTTTTAAATCTAACCTGTTTTTTACAATGCCTGAAAAATTAAAAACGATACAACTTTTTTTTGGCGCCTGTTTGTTTGATGGAAGTACAGACAAGGCTGCTTTTTTTAATGCAGCTAACTGGTACATCAGTTATTGCGATTCGGATACGGTTTAAATAAATACCTCTGCCCGGGCTTTATCCCCCACCGGGCAATAGTTAGCGGCCGTTTCAGTCATAGTCAGATTCCGGAAACCATATTTTTGCTTCAGGGTATTATAGTGATCAAGCAGTATGGTCAGGTTGTTCATATTCTGTTCTATATGGCATCCAAAATTATGCGGATGCCACCACAGGTGATACATCGAACCTTCCCGGGCCGCTACCGTCATTTCTTTTTTTATCCGGCTCAGTTTTAATTTCTCAAACCAGGCCAGTCTTTTATTATAGGGCTTTAAAAAATGACTGGCAGGAATGTTTATTGGCAGATCCTTTTCTCTTTTCAGTGTATGGGTATTGTACCCGGATATGGGGAGGTAGGTGTCTAATAAACGGCAAAACCTGATAAAAAGCACTTCTGCAGCAAACTTGCGGGGCTTATATATCCACGATGTGGGATTGCCCCGGTAAACATGTATATCGTTATTCTTTAAAACCGTTAGATAATCAAGGTTAACCTGGTTACGGGGAAATACTATGCTGGTTAATTTAATATCATTCGCTGCCGCTATTTTTTTTGCCGCTTTTATATCCGCATCAAATGCGGCTGCATCCTGTCCTTCTTCGAGGCAAAAATAGTGGCAGAAAGTATGCGTACCGATCTCGTGGGAGCTTTGTTTTACCTGCTCAAATAAACTATAACCAAAGTGATAAGGATCATCTGTTTCATCATTCCCGAGTTTGGGGAATTCGTTGGCGTATACATCATACGCCTTGTTGTTATAGCCGGGCCTGGTAGCCGGTACATAAGTCTGAAGGTCTTGTTTGTTCTTGGCAAACAGGAAGCCAACTGTAGAAAAAGTGACTTTAAGGTTATATTGGTCAAAGAGGGTGAGTAATTTTGGAATTACTTCTTTTACTCCCAAAATATGATCTCCGTATTTCTCCTTTGTAGTTACATCCCAAACCCCCCAGAGTAATTCAAAATCCAGTGATATTACAAATACTCCCTTATCATTATTTTTATTATTCATTAAGATCAAAGATGGAATGTGGTGACAGGTGTGAAATTAGTCGTTTTTTTTAATGATACAATGGCTTACTCATAGGTTTATACCTTTGCTACGCTTATCTTTGCCGGCGTAATTTGTATTTTTTGAATTTGCTGATCACAACGGAGCTAAATAACTGCTTAATGGGAGTGTTAGCGATCAGTAAAAATATGAGAAATTAAAATCATCCCGATCGCATGAGTACAGAAATTGTCCTGGTAAACCCTTTTACACAAACGGCTTTGCAAAAGAGTGCCGAGGGCCTGTTGGAAGGCCGGTCTACTGTTTTTCCTTACCGGAACGGGGCATATCGTATCGTACCGGAAGATAACTACACCCAGAATTTTGGATACCAGTGGAATAAATTTGCCAGCACGCAGATCGACCGGGAACAAAAGAATTCCAAAGTGAGCTACTCCCGTTTTTTTGCAGAAACAGGCTGGGATAAGGAAAACCTGCAAAGTAAAAATGTGCTGGAAGTGGGAAGCGGAGCGGGCAGGTTTTCCCAGATCGTTCTTGACCACACTGCTGCGAATCTGTACAGCGTTGATTACAGCAATGCCGTTGAAGCTAATTTTAAAAACAACGGACATCATCAGGGCAGGCTGCAACTTTTCCAGGCCAGTGTGTATGACATGCCCTTTGCAAAAAATCAGTTTGATAAAGTGTTTTGCTTCGGCGTGATACAACATACGCCCGATGTAAAGAAAACGGTACAGTCGCTGCTTGAAATGGCAAAACCAGGCGCACAGGTTATTGTGGATTTTTATTGTGTGAACGGCTGGTGGACAAAACTGCAGGCTAAATATCTTTTGAGGCCCATCACCAAAAAATGGAGTAATGAAAAACTGCTGAATAAGATTGAGAAGAATATCGACTGGATGATAGCTACTACCACTTTTTTCAATAAAATAGGTATTGGCAGGTTTGTGAACAGGTTTATACCTGTTTGTGATATAAGTGGCACTATGCCGCAAGGCTTGTCGAAGAGTGAATTAAGAGAATGGTGTATCCTGGATACCTTTGATATGTTCAGCCCGCAATACGACCAGCCCCAGAAAGTTTCTACTGTAAAAAAATGGTTTGAACAAAACGGAATGGATCAGGTTTGGGGAGGTCCGGTCTATTTTGATAATTGTGTTGCTTATGTTGTTAAGGGCATAAAAAAGTAGTCTAATAAATTCTAACATTCCGCTTTTCTCATATTTTCTTGTTGGTATGGCCCCATTTGATTTTTTCAAATAAAAATCAAAATACCAGTTTCCTGCTTCTGCCACGCAGGCGATAGAATATTGCCGGCTTAAAAAAGGAATAATTAATGCAGAGGTATTACCTTTGACTATAAAAATTTAATCATGTGTGGTATCTCCGGCTTTGCCGATTTTACTAAAAAGACCGGGCAGGATACATTAGAAAAAATGAACCGGATCCTGGCGCACCGTGGCCCGGATGGAGAAGGGTATGGTATTTATAACATTCCGGCTGCCACTATTGGCCTGGGGCATCGCCGCCTAAGCATCATCGATCTTTCCGAAGGCGGCAAACAACCAAAAACCCACCGGAACCTGCATATCACTTTTAACGGGGAGATATATAATTACCTGGAAATAAAAAAAGAACTGGAACAAAAGGGTCATGAGTTTTTCAGTCACAGCGATACCGAAGTTATTTTACATGCTTACGAAGAATGGGGCAGCCAGGCATTGCAGAAATTCATTGGCATGTTTGCCTTTGTTATTTATGATGAAGCCAGCCAGAAATTATTTGCATGCCGCGACAGAGCTGGTGTAAAACCTTTTTTTTATTACTGGCAAAATGGTTTGTTCCTTTTCGGTTCCGAACTAAAGGCGCTTCTGCAGCACCCGGGCTTTGTAAAAGAAATTGACCTGGATGCAGTGGCAGCATTTATGCAATATGCATACGTGCCCACCCCGCATTGCATTTATAAAAACACGTTCAAACTGAAGCCCGGACATTTTTTAGAACTTGATCTTGCCTCGCAAAATATACAAACCAGCCAGTACTGGAACGTATACGATGCGTACAACAAACCCATCCTGAACATAAGTCTGCCGGAGGCAATGGAAGAAACAGAGAAGATACTTACGAAGGCATTTGAATACCGCATGGTGAGCGATGTGCCCGTAGGCGTTTTTTTAAGTGGAGGATACGACAGCAGTTGTGTTACTGCCCTGCTGCAAAAAAACCATACAGAAAAAATAAAAACATTTACCATTGGTGTGCCCGATGACGGATTAAATGAAGCGCCTTATGCAAAAGAGATAGCGGCACACCTGGGAACAGATCATACTGAATACTACTGTACGCATAAGGAAGCCATTGAGATCGTTCCGCAATTGCCGTTTTTTTATGACGAGCCCTTTGCCGACAGCAGCGCCATTCCCACATCGCTGGTGAGTAAAATTGCCAGGGAAAAGGTAACCGTGGCTTTATCTGCTGATGCAGGCGACGAGGTTTTTGCAGGGTATAACCGCTATGATTATACCATCAAATATGGAAAAAAACTGCAAAACATTCCACCGGTGATGCGCAGGTCGGCCGCAGCGATCATGGATGTGGTGCCGGCAAATGCCATTCCGCTGATGAAGAAAAAATACCTGTTTCACAGCCGGTATGAAAAAATAAAAACGTTTTTAAAAAACCCTTCCGAACAGAATATCCTCAAGAATATTACCCAGCAAATGACCGACGAATCGGTTGGGATGCTGGTAAAAAGGCCGGTTAAGGTACTGTCTTCTGCATTTGACAGCACAGAACTTACTGCAGAGAATTATTCCATTCTTACTTATATGATGGCGATAGATTATCAAACCTACCTGCTCGACGATATTCTGCAAAAGGTTGACCGGGCCACCATGAGTGTGAGCCTGGAAGGCAGGGAGCCTTTTCTTGACCAGCACGTAATAGAATGGGCCGCCCGGTTACCGATGCATTACAAGTATAATAACGGGAATAAGAAATTTATCCTGAAAGAGATCGTTCACAAATACATTCCCAAGGAAATGATAGACAGGCCCAAAATGGGTTTTGGTATTCCCATAGCGGGCTGGCTGGAAACTGAATTGAAGCCATTTGTTGACCGTTACCTGGATGACGCATTCATACTTAAACAGGATATTTTTAATAATGATGAAGTACAGCGGATAAGAAAAGCCTTTTACAACGGCAAAAAGGAAAGAGGCGATAAGATCTGGTTCCTCCTCATGTTCCAGATGTGGTACGACCGTTGGATGAATAATAATTAAAGATCTCTTTGCAGCCGCTCTTGACTCAGCATTGGTTGAAACTTTCTTACAGCAGCTGTTTTAAGCCAGGTACAATATTTACAGATCCAAATGCGTTTTCAAAATCCGGCTAAACTGTTAAATTAGAAGTATATTTACCTGCGAAATTTTATAAATCCTATTTCTTTAATGACCGAATATGAAATAAAGCCAAAAAGTAAATTCTCTTTTGGATTAAAAGAACTGATTCAATACCGGGAATTATTTTACTTTTTTACCTGGCGTGACGTGAAAGTCAAATATAAGCAGGCCGCCTTGGGTATTCTTTGGGCCATTCTTCAGCCATTGGTAATGATGGTCATGTTTACCCTCATCTTCAGCAAAGCACTTAATGTAAGCAGCGACGGCATCCCTTACCCGGTATTCGCCATCAGCGGGCTCCTG
Organism: Ferruginibacter sp.; assembly: GCA_044220615.1. Lineage (GTDB taxonomy): Bacteria > Bacteroidota > Bacteroidia > Chitinophagales > Chitinophagaceae > Ferruginibacter. Next base: position 75,902 of record JBGAQR010000004.1, read on the forward strand.
ATCTGGAATATATTCAGCAACGGGCTTATCAACAGCGCCAACAGCATGGTCACCAATGCCAATATCATCAAAAAGATATACTTCCCCCGGCTGATCATTCCCATGAGCGCCATCCTTACCGCACTGGTGGATTTTGTATTTGCCCTGATCGTTTATGTTGCCATTCTTATTTATTATCAGCAGGGAATAAGCATTGCTAAACTTTTCATTTACCTCCCGTTGAGCATTCTGCTTACGATCGTTACCACATTCGGCCTCGGTTCTTTCCTGGCTGCGTTGAATGTAAAATTCAGGGACTTTCAATACGTACTCCCTTTCTTCATACAATTTTTGCTGTTTGCCAACCCGGTACTTTATTCTGCCAAAGCCTTTTCCGATCCCTGGATCACATTTATCATGAAGGCAAATCCCATCGCATCGGCCATACAGCTTTGCAGAAGCATATTCACCGGTAGTGTGGTAGACTGGCAGGCGGTGGCAATGGGATCAACCGTGGCAGTTTGCCTGCTTTTTATTGGCGTATTCACATTCAGAAAAACCGAAGCATACTTTGCCGACTTAGCATAGCATCATGAAACCGATACTGGAAGTAAAAAATATAACAAAAGAATTCAGGATAGGCGCCCACCGGGAGAGCTATCTTTCTATGCGTGACAGCATTGCCTCCATGTTTAAAAAGAAATCATCCGGGGGAGAGAATTTTTTAGCGCTCGATGATGTAAGTTTTGATGTGCAAGAAGGCCAGAGTGTAGGTATCATCGGCAAGAATGGCGCCGGAAAAAGTACCCTCCTGAAAATACTTAGCCGTATCACCCCGCCAACAAAAGGAAAGATAATCTGCCGCGGCAGGGTAGCAAGCCTGCTGGAAGTTGGAACCGGGTTTCACCCCGAATTAAGCGGCCGGGAAAATATCTATATGAACGGAAGCATACTGGGTATGCGCAAAGCGGAGATTAACAAACACTTTGACGAGATCGTTGATTTCAGTGGCATAGAAAAATTCATTGATACCCCGTTGAAGCGTTACAGCAGCGGCATGCAGTTGCGGCTGGCCTTTTCGGTAGCTGCTCACCTGGAACCAGAGATCATGGTGATTGATGAAGTACTTGCCGTAGGAGATGCCGAATTTCAGAAAAAGTGTTTGGGAAAGATGGATGAGGTAAGCAAAAGCGGCAGAACCGTTCTGTTTGTGAGCCACGATATGAATGCCATTGAACAACTCTGTACCAAAGTGGTGATCTTAAAAAAAGGACAGCTGCTCCAGTATGGCGATACGCATAAACTCATATCGGATTATATAAATGAGCACAAAGATTTTAACCAAACCAACCTCCGGCTCACCGAAAACATGAAGCTGACAAGGCTGGATCTGAAGAACGGGGAAATAGCTTCGGGCGAAGACCTGCCATTTGCACTAACGCTGGAATGTTTGACAGGAATAGCTCCATCCATCACCGATCTTTGCCTGCTGTTGTACAGTTTAAAAGGAGTACGGGTGGGTATCATTGACCTGCGTCCGCATTTTGATAAAATAAGAAAAGAGGGAAATAACCTGGTATTGCAGGGCCTGGTAAAAAACCTTAACCTGGTGGAAGGAGAGTATGCAGTTGGCTTGTACTACGGTTTTGAAGGCATCCGCAAAGAAATACTCGACATAACGCTGCTGCGGATAAAACCCCTGGCGGATCCTGATAAAAAAGTGAACCCTTATCTTCCGCAGTACCGTGGCTTTGTTGAATTAATAAGCAATATTAAAACAGATTAATAATGGCATTGAAGGATATTATCAATAGAGCAGCAGGATTGGCCGGTCTGAAGATCAGCAGAACTGTTTCTTCGCTGGGAAATAAACTGGGCGTGTATGGAGTAGCAAAGCAGGATTATAATATCTCCGGCAGTAATATCACCTTCCATAAATTAAAAGTTACCATACCTTATGAAAAGGCATTGCCCGTCCTGGAAGGATATGAGAATGCGGTAAACCTGGTTACACAAGGTGGCGCTTCTTTTTTTACCGATGCGGAAAACAATGTAAACGTTCGGGTTGCACAGGCGCAGTTTGTGATTAACGACCAGGAAGAACTGTATATCCTCAGCGAGGTTTTCCTGGAAGGATCTTATAACCTTCTTGCTTCTACCAATAAAAAAATAGCGCTGATCGATATCGGGATGAATGTAGGCATCACCTCACTTTTTTATGCGTCAAAGCCGGAAGTAGAGAAAACATTTTCCTTTGAGCCCTTCCTGCCTACATTTAACATGGCGCTTAATAACATAAAGCTAAATCCTTCTTTTTCACATAAACTCAATCCGAATAATTTTGGACTGGCTAAGGAAAACGGCTCAATGAAAATCTCTTATTCAACAAAAGAGAAAGGGAGAATGGGTTTTGGCGGCGCCCCCTCATCCATCACCGATAAATTTGTTACACAGGAGGAAATTTTCCTGAAGCCGGTGGCCGATGAATTTGCCAAAATAAAACCGCAGGTGTCCGGCAATTTTGTGGTTTGCAAAATGGATTGTGAAGGAGCGGAGTATGAGATCATCGATGCCCTGCATGCTGCCGGTTTGCTTTCACTTCCGGATATGTATTTCATTGAGTGGCACGTTAAATCACCAGACGATATCATTGCCAAACTTGTTCAGTGCAACTTTAATGTGATAGGCACTACGTTCAAAGGAAAACCATTCGGTATGATCTATGCCATTAAAAACGGTGCCTGATCTTTATCCCGGCGACGATATAAACAACCGCCTTTCAGTATACGCATGATGCCAACTACTATCTCCATTATCATTGCCACCCGCAACCGGGAAGAGATACTGTGGGAAACGGTAGCCAAAGCATGCGATGCCATCGCAAACAAAAATGCAGAGATCATAATAATCAATGATGGAGATATTGCACTAACTGTTCCCGCTTTATTACAAACAAAGGTCAGCCATTTTACCAACCCTAAAAAAGGTGTTTCATCAGCGAGAAATTTTGGCGTGCAACAGGCAGGCGGAGACCTTCTTTTTTTTATTGACGACGATATGTGGATCAATGGGGCAGCCATTGATTGGATCAATAAATGTTTTGCAGAAGAAGAAAACGCCGGGTCGGTTTATTTTATCAACTGGGAATACCCACCTGAATTAAATGATAAACTGAAGCAATCAAAAGTAGGGCGCTATATAGTGGGCGCCAATTACAATACACTCTGGGGTAAAATGCAGCAACAAACAGCACAACCTGCATCGGGATTATATAAGTACGACAAATTAGGAAGCTGTTCTCTCGTTATGACCAGGGCCGTGTTTAATAAGGCGGGCGGCTATAACGAAGCGATTATATTTGCCGGAGAAGACGATGACCTGGCAAATAAGTTCAACCAGGCAGGCATACCCATTTATGTGGTGCTTGATATTACCCTGCACCATAATCACCAGGACCGACTGGAGATAAACAGTTTTTTAAAAAGGATCTACGACGGGGCAGGGTCGGAATACAGTGCACTTAGATCCGGAAACTTTAAGCAGCCGGGTAAAACAAAATACAAGGGGATAAACCTGCTGCTGTTCGATCTGTTTTGTGTTACAGAAAAAGGATGGATCCAGTTACACAAGCTGTTGCCCAACCTTGCTTTTCTGCAACCGTTACAAAACAGGCTGATCGGGATACTGGGAGGGCTACAAAAATATAAACAGTGGAAGAGGGTGATTGCCGGGGAAACTAAGGTGTTTGGGTTTTATAAAATATAAACGGTTATTCGTAATACGGGTAAATGAAAAAAACGATACTGCATATCATCGACTACATGGGCCGGGGTGGCGCCGAAGTGATGTTGGTAAAAGTGCTGAAGGAGCTGAAAGAGTATAACAATATTGTTGTTACCCTTAACCCGCAGAATCATTTTGGGGATGAATTTATCTGTGATGAATACCATTGCCTCCATATGGGTTCTTTTGCAAACCTGCCGCTGGCCGTGATAAAACTGAAGAGGTTTATTAAAAAACATAGGATCGACCTGGTTCACTCCCACTTGTTCAGTGCTACACTTGTTGCCCGGATGGCTACTCCTTCAAGGATTCCCCTCATTACCACCATACACACAAACGTATCTACCCGGGAGTATAAAAAATGGTACCTGCGCACACTGGAGAAGATTAGTTATAGAATGCATAAAAGTACTATGATCGGGGTATCTACGGGTGTATTAGATCAGTACTACAACTTCTTTAACCATACCCCGTATAAAAAACACCTGCTGTACACATTCGTTGATCTGAAGGAGCTGGAAAAACCTTACCAGGCTCCCGATGCAAAGGTGAATAAGGAATATTTCACCCTGGCAGCCATTGGGGCATTGCGGTTTCCCAAAAACCAGCAATACCTGATCAGGGCATTTGAAAAACTGAAAGGCGAAAAATTTGAGTTACATATTTACGGGATAGGAGTTTTACAGAAAGAACTGGAACAATTAATAAAGCAATCGGATGTGAACGTGATATTGAAAGGCGAAGTAAAAAATGCCAGCCGGCTTTTATCGCAATACCACCTGTATGTAATGCCATCGGAATTTGAAGGATTCTCATTAAGCATACTGGAAGCCATGGCAATGGAGATACCGATGCTGGTGAGTGATATTCCTTCCTTCAGGGAACAATGCGCCAACACGGCCATTTTCTTTGACCTGAAAAATACTGATGACTTTATATCTAAACTGAAACAGCTTGCAGCCAGCAAAGATCAACGGGATAAACTGGTGATGGCGGCAAAGCAACGGGTACTAAGCCATTTTACCCTGGAGCATCATATGGCAGGACTGCGTAAAATTTATTCAGATACTTTAAACGGGAATTAGTGACGGCAAAAAAAAATATCTTATTCATTTCTTACGACGGCATGACCGATCCGCTGGGCCAGAGCCAGGTGATCCCATACCTGCAGGGGTTGAGCCAGGCAGGATACAATATTTTTTTACTCAGCTGCGAAAAGGAACAGGTGTTTGAACAGAATAAACAAACCATTCAGGCTTTATTGGATGAGAGCAACATACACTGGGATCCGCTTAACTATACAAAAAACCCACCCGTTGTTTCAACACTTATTGATGTTATTAAATTACGAAGAGCGGCAACGAAAATTCACCGGCAGCATCATATTCACCTGGTGCATACCCGGCCCGGGGTTCCGGCATTGGTAGGGTTGTGGATGAAAAAGAAATTGGGGGTTAAATTCCTGAACGACATACGGGAATTTTATGCCGATAGCAGGGTGGAAGGGGGCATGTGGCATACCGGCAATCCATTATACAAGATGATCTATAACTTTTTTAAACGAAAAGAAACAGAAGCCGTGGCGATCAACGATGGTATTGTATGTCTTACCTATGCGGCAGAAAAGATCATTGAAACATGGCCCGGGTATAAACCATCCATTCCATTGCAGGTAATTCCATGCAGTGCCGATCTGCAACTTTTTAACCCCGATAAAATCACGCATGCTGAAAAAGACCGGCTTAAAGAAGAGTTGAATATTGGTAAGGATGATTTTGTTATCAGCTACCTGGGTTCTATCGGTGGCTGGTACCTGGTAGATGAAATGATGCGTTTCTGTAAAATACTTTGTGATAAGATACCTGCTGTAAAATTGCTCTTCATATCGCCTCACCGGCACGATGAGATACGAACTGCTGCTGCAAAAGCCGGTATCGGGGCAGATCGGGTGATCATCCGGAAAGCCGGCAGGCAACAGGTTCCCGGGCTTTTGTCTGTAAGCAACTATTCTGTTTTTTTTATCAAACCCTGTTATTCAAAACAGTCGTCTTCGCCTACCAAACACGGAGAAATTATGGCCATGGGCATTCCGCTAATAACCAACAGCGGCGTAGGCGACGTGGAAATGATCGTGAACAGGTACAAAGCAGGCATCATCATTGATGCATTTACAGACCAGGCATTTGCTGCGGCGGCAGAAAAGGCAGCGTCGGGTTTTTCATATAACAGCAGCAATATCCGGCAGGGAGCAACCGAATTTTATTCGCTTGATAAGGCCAACGAAAAATACATAAGCATTTATAAAAGCATTTTAGGGTAATAGTTTATTTTGCATTCCACAATGAGTAAAAAATATTTGATCATCGGCGCAGGTTTCTCGGGTACCGTACTGGCAAACCAACTTGTAACAAATTCAGATTGCAGTATTGATATCTGGGATGAACGTGACCATATTGCAGGCAACTGCCATACACAACGTGATGAAAAGACGGGCATCATGGTTCACCAATATGGGCCGCACATCTTTAATACTGATAAAAAAGAGATATGGGATTTTGTGAACAGCCTGGTTGAGTTCAGACCCTACGTTCACCGGGTAAAAGCCATGAGCAATGGGAAAGTGTATTCACTGCCGGTAAATCTTCATACCATTAACCAGTTGTTCGGCAAATCATTTACACCGGAAGAAGCGAAGGCGTTTTTAGAAACACTGGCAGATACATCGATAGATGATCCGCAAAATTTTGAAGAGCAGGCATTGCGTTTCATCGGCAAAGAACTTTACTATGCCTTTTTTTACGGGTACACCAAAAAGCAATGGGGTTGCGAACCAACCGAACTGCCAGCATCCATTTTAAAAAGAATACCGGTTCGCTTTAATTACGATGATAATTACCACAACAATCTGTTCACCGGCATACCGGTAGATGGATACACGGCAGTAATGGAAAAACTGATCGATCACCCTGCTATCAAAGTAACGCTCAATAAAAAATTTGATCCTTCCATGGATACCAGCGGGTACCACCATGTTTTTTATACCGGGCCCATTGATGCCTGGTTTGAGTATAAGTATGGCCGGTTGGGCTATCGTACGGTAACTTTTGAAACGCATTATGCCGATGGCGATTTCCAGGGAACCACGCAAATGAATTTTTGTGATGAGAATGTGCCGTACACCCGTATCACCGAACACAAACATTTTACCAATTGGGAGCAGCACGATAAGACCATCTACTTCAAGGAATTCAGTAAAGAAACAGAACCTGCAGATATTCCGTATTATCCCAAAAGATTAGAACAGGATAAAAAACTACTTCTTCAATACCGGCAAGATGCAGAAGCCCTTGATAAAGTCTCCTTCCTGGGCCGCCTTGCCACTTACCGTTATATGGATATGCACCACGTTATTGGAGAGGCCCTGAATTTTTCAAAATCCTGGCTCCAGGCCACAGAAAATGGCCAAAAACCCCCTGTTTTCCCCAATTTAGAGGCATAAAGAACAATTTTTCCCTCCTGTGCAATAAGCGGATTCTCATTCCGTTATAGTATCGTCCAATTATCTCTGATTAAAACCAAACACCAATCCTATGGAAAAGGTAATTGCTGTGGTTGTTACATACAACCGTAAAGCACTGCTTACTGAATGCATAGCTGCTCTTCGCAACCAAACCCGCCCTTTAGATGCGATCCTTGTTGTAAATAACGGGAGTACCGACGACACCGAAGAATGGGTTTCTGCACAAAAGGACCTGGTCCTGATCAATCAAAAAAATGTTGGCTCAAGTGGTGGTTTCAGCACCGGTATCAGCTGGGCTTATGAAAATAATTTTTCGTGGATATGGTGTATGGATGACGATGGATATCCGAAAGAAGATGCCCTGGAGAAATTACTGGATGCCGATGACGGCTGCCTGCGCCTGTTAAACTGTGCTGTTATTGATAAGGCCGATAAGAAGACCTTTGTTTGGAAAACAAAGAATTATAAAAACCTGGATGACGTGGATTGTAAGATCATTGAAGGGATCGGTCATCCGTTTAACGGCACCCTGTTGCATCGCCGCATTGTAGAAAGAGCCGGTGTGCCAAAACCGAAATACTTTTTATGGGGCGATGAAACCGAATACTACTACCGTATTGTAAAGAGTAACGACATTCCTGTTTGTACCGTGGCCGACAGCATACACTATCATCCAGCCACCGCTTTTTCAATAAAGAACGACTGGGATTACAGCAGTGGCTGGAAAATGTATTACTATATACGTAACCGCTTCTTCATACACCAGGCAAAGTTCAATAACAAAGCCCTTGCCTTATTGCATTACTACTGTTTTATTGTAGCCTTTACAGGCGTAGTGATGTTGTACCAGAAAACCGACCGGTTCAAAAAACTCAGCTTTATTATGTGGCCCGTAACGGATGCGTTCAATAATAATTTTGAAGCCACGCCTCCTGTTATCTTATCAAAATTAAAAACGAATGAAACATTTTCACTTACCGGTTCAATAAATGGTTACCTGAAAAATACCTGGTCGGCCATTTTTACACCCATTGCTACAATACGTGGCCGCAGGGCCGCCAACGCATAGGTTATTTTACTTGTTAAAATAGCCCCCTCTGAAATCACGCAGCCCCGCTAACAGCGGGGTTGTTTTTTTGTTTACGGTACCGGTCTGCTATCAGGAAAAGAGAGATGACATAAAAAGGCATGCAGGGAATTTTATACCGTACCAGTGAACCAAAATTAGGCGTGGTGGCGCCCACAAAAAGTCCGAATAAAATGGAGAACAGTACGCAGTATAAAATAACTGGGTCGTTCTTTATGGCCTGGAATGACCGGAAAGGCCCCACTTTAAACAGTACATATAAAGTGAAGAACATGATGAACATACTTTCAAAAGAGGAAAGCAGGGTAGAGACCTTTCTTGATTCCCAGATAAAGGGCCGGTAAAAAGTGGCAATAACGGCTGCGGGCGCCATTTTCAACAGACTGGTAATGCTTCCGTCAAACTCCACTCCCAGCGAAAAATTGGAATCCCCTCCTCCCGGGGCTGCCTGGTCACGGTAGCTGCTCCGTTGTTTACCGATCTGGTCGGTGATGCCGTCGGCAGCATAAGTGCCCAGCTCTTCCTCAAAACTGTTCATCACACGCTGCCCGGCTAATATACTTCCTGCAATTAACGCCAGTCCGAATGTCCATTTTAAGAAACTGTTCTTTAAAAGATTTACATTCTTTAAAATAAGATACAGAACAAAGAAGGGTACATAGGAGATAAGAATATAGATCTTTAATACAGATAACAGGAAACCAAAAAAAGCAAGGATCACGAGGTTCTTTACCAGGTCTTTCTTTTTATAGAAAGCCTCGTACAGGGCATAGGTTATCCAGCCAAGGGAACTGATACATATGGGATCTTTTAAGATACCCGAACTCCAGAATACGAACGTAGGCAGGTAAAGTATGGCAATGGCAAACTGCTTGTGCAGGTGCGGATACTGTTCGTAAAAGAAACGATACAGCCGCCATACACCCGAAAAAGCAATCATGGAAAAGAACAAATTGATGATAAGGTATTTGCCAAAACTTACAAAAGAGAGGATCGCCACAATACGGGCAACCATATAATTATTCTCGGCCCTGAAATAGCCAAGGTTCAGTGAGTTCTTAAGCAGGGCCTGGTCGTATTCCGGGCCTGGCAGGTAAAGCCATTTTACATGTGAAACATCTTTTAGTATGAGATGGTAAATGTTTGCCCCTTCGGTATAATAGAGGCCAAACGAATCTCCGGGCGATAATACGGTATTGAATAAAGTGAACGGCAACACTGCCAGGGCCTTGATCCAGAAACCCTGGTTATGATAAAACTGGAGAACAGGATCGTTATAATTTTTGCGCCGCGACCTGAACAGGAAATAAAAAAGGGCAACATAAACGGGGTATAATATGAATTCGGTAAATCCCATTAACGGCAATTATTTTTTTAAAGAAGGAATTTTTTGAGTTGTGTAAGATCCCTTCGCCGGCAAAACAATTCAAATGTATCTTAAAAATCTAGTTTGTCTTTCAATATTATGAAGTTATTTTTGAGCATTCCAAAGGGATGCATCCATTATTCATTAAAACAAACCATTGGCTGAAACAGCACAAAATAAAAAACTGATCCGCATTACCACAGTGCCCATGGCGCTGCGGTACTTACTTCCCGGCCAAATGCAGTTTATGGCCCAAAACGGATTTGACGTGCTGATGATAAGCGCCGATGGAAAAGAACTTCCTGATGTGATCAAAAACGAAGGATGCCCGCATGTGATTGTACCCATGACGAGAAAAATAACACTCCTGCAGGATCTCGTATGCCTGGTAAAACTCATCCGCATATTCCGCAAAGAAAGACCGGATATCGTTCATACGCATACACCCAAGGCCGGGCTGCTGGGAATGTTGGCAGCCAGGTTCTGCGGGGTAAAGGTTCGGATACATACCGTGGCAGGATTACCCCTGATGGTAGAGACCGGGTTCAAATACCGCCTCCTGAAATTTATTGAAAAGCTTACCTACTCATCTGCCAGCCATGTTTGGCCAAACAGCCGGTCATTGATGGATTTTATACTGAATAAAAAACTTTGCGATGCCGGAAAGCTGGGAATGATCGGCCGGGGTTCTACCAACGGCATCAACATAAACCGGTTTAACAGGGAAGTACTTGATGAAAAGATACTCGGCAGTGTAAAAGAACAGATCCATTATTCTCCTCAGAATAAATACCTGCTTTGTATCGGCCGGCTGGTGGCAGACAAAGGAATTGTGGAACTGGTGAATGTATTTGCTCAGCTGCAGCAAAAAGATGAATCTTTACGGTTAGTGCTGGCAGGCGGTTATGAACCATCGCTTGATCCGCTTCCTGCCACTACCCTGCAGCAGATCGAAAGCAATAAGGCGATTATCCATATCAGCTGGACGGATGATGTGGCCTATTATATGGCCCTTGCCAATTATTTTGTATTCCCTTCTCACCGGGAAGGATTTCCCAATGTATTGTTGCAGGCGGGAGCTATGGGAGTGCCCATCATCTGCAGCCACATAACCGGTAACATTGATATTGTAACCAATAATGAAACAGGGCTGATCTTTGACCGGGGTAATGAGCAACAGATGGATAAGTTGTTGCAGTATGCCATTACGCATCCGCAACACATGCAAAGTATGGCGGCTAAACTGCAACAGCTGGTAAAAGAAAACTACCGGCAGGAAAATATCTGGCAAAATATACTGGCCGCTTATAAATCCTTGGTAAATTAGATAATTAATAACGCTACAATGATATTGATCGGTTACAGCGGGCATGCTTTTGTGGTTTACGGTATCTTAACATCTGCCGGAAAAAAAGTTACCGGCTATTGTGATAAGGAAGAAAAAGAATTCAATCCTTTTAACCTTAGCTACCATGGAGCCGAAACTTCTACGCCTGCAATTCAGGCATTGAAACAATCAGATTTTTTTATTGCGGTAGGGGATAATGCCATCCGGCGGAAAATATATGACCAGCTTGTACAGCAGGGCCTGGTGCCTGCAAATGCAGTTCATGCTTCTGCTGTTATTGACCCGTCTGCCGGTATTGCTTTACACGGCGTGATGATTGCAGCCAACGTTAGTATTAATCCATTGGCAAAGATCGGTAAAGGGGCTATCTGTAATACGGGATCTGTCATTGAACATGAATGTGTGGTGGGCGATTTTGCACATATTGGTCCCGGTGCCGTACTATGCGGTAATGTAGAGGTTGGCGACGGCGCATTTGTTGGCGCCAATGCTGTCATCAGGCAAGGCATCCGCATCGGAAAAAATGCAATGATCGGCGCAGGAGCTGTGGTGGTGAAAGATGTACCAGATGAAGCTACCGTAGTAGGGGTGCCTGCGAAATAACGGATACAGGATACAAGAGGCTGGATACTAGATACTGGATATAAAGCCTTAACTGTTCTTAACCAGTATCCAGCATCTAGTATCTAGTATCCAACCTCAAACTTCAAACCCTAAACCTCAAACTACTTATCTTTGCAACGCAAAAAAAAATCTGACATTATGAAAGTATTAGTTACAGGAGGCGCCGGCTATATCGGCTCTGTATTGGTTCGGCAGTTATTAAATAAAGGATACCAGGTAAGGGCCATCGACTCGTTGAAATTCGGGGGCGATGCATTGTATGATGTGATGCTGCATCCCAATTTTGAATTCATGAAAGGCGATATACGCAATGCAGATGATGTAGATGCTGCCCTGAAAGGAATGGATGCCGTTGCTCACCTGGCAGCCATCGTGGGCGACCCTGCCTGCAAAAAATTCAGTGAAGAAGCCAATGAAACCAATTGGGATGGAGCCGTGCTGTTGTTTCACAAGGCAGAAGCAGCAGGTATAAAACGTTTTGTATTCTCCAGTACCTGCAGCAATTATGGTAAAATGGCCGATCCCGATTCTTTTGTTGTAGAAACATCAGAACTAAATCCCGTTTCTTTATATGCCGAGTTGAAAGTAAAATTTGAAAAATATTTACTGGAAGATAAAAAAGACAGCCCTATGTGCAGTACGGCGCTGCGGTTCAGTACCGTGTATGGCTTTTCTCCAAGGATACGTTTTGACCTTACCGTAAATGAGTTTACCCGCAATGCAGCAGTGCATGGTGAGCAGGAGATATGGGGACAGCAATTCTGGCGGCCTTATTGCCATGTAGATGACTTGGCAAGAGCAGTGGTGCTGGTACTGGAAAGCCCTGAAGAAAAAGTGAGAGCCAATGTATTCAACGTAGGCAGTACAGAAGAGAATTATAATAAGGGCATGGTGATAAAAGAAGTTTGTAAAGTAGTGCCCAATGTAAAAGTTATTTATGTAGACAGCAGCGAAGACCCCAGGGATTACCGGGTGAACTTTGATAAGATCAGGAACGAACTCGGGTTCACCATCACTAAAAAAGTGCCGGATGGGGTGAAAGAGATCTATACATTACTGAAGACAGGTATTGTTACCGATTCTTTTGCACAGAAGTTCAGGAATATATAAGTAGTATAAATTGTTAGTGTTATTCAGAAGGGCGCTCTTAAGGCGTCCTTTTCTTTATAAAATCTTTATGCGTTTGATACAAGATTTTATACCCGGCTTATAAACCACCAACTACCTTTGTGTTATCAAAAACCCGTATGGCAACACTAACACATCGGATCAGCAAACCCAGGCAGTACCTGTACAGTCTTGTGATGCTGTTTATTACATCCGTTGCCTGTTATGTTACTTCTTCATACCTCGATTACCGAGTTGTTGCCTTTATCCTGTTATTGGTGGTTTCTGTTTCTGCAGTGCTTTTTGATATCCTGCCTGTTCTCATCACGGCAGTAGTAAGCGCCCTGACATGGAACTTCTTTTTTATACCTCCTCATTTTACTTTCCGGATAGATAAGACAGAAGACGTTATCCTCTTCCTCATGTATTTTGTAATAGCGCTGGTAAATGCGGTGCTTACTTATAAGATCAGACAGATACAAAAGGAATCGCTGGCCAAAGAAGAAAAAGCAAACACCATAAAGCTGTATAATACCTTACTTAATTCACTCTCACATGAATTACGTACACCCATTGCAACCATTGTTGGCGCAACAGATAACCTGCAGAATTTTAACGGAAAGCTATCGGATAATAACCGGCATGAACTCGTTAAGGAAATATCCAAAGCTTCATTCCGCCTTAACCAGCAGGTAGAGAACCTGCTGAACATGTCGAGGCTGGAATCGGGATTTATCCAGCCAAAGAAGGACTGGTGCGATATAACAGAACTGCTGTACGAGACGGTGAAAAGAGTGGAAGAGAACACAGAAAATAAAAAAATAAATATACAGATTGATCCAGCTATTCCCCTGTTCAAACTGGATAAAGGGATGATGGAACAGGTGATTTATAACCTGCTTTATAATGCAACATTGTATACTTACGGCAATGCAGCAATCAGTATCAGCGCCCGTTGCCATACCGATGTGCTGGAGATTGTTGTAGAAGACAATGGCCCGGGGTTTCCTGCCGGTGAGATCAACAAGGTATTTGATAAGTTTTACCGGATAAAGAATACAAAGGCAGGAGGCACCGGGCTGGGCTTATCAATAGTAAAAGGATTTACAGAAGCGCATCATGGCATTATAACACTGGAAAATATTGATACGGGAGGGGCCCGGTTCATTGTTACTGTTCCGGCAGAAACATCGTATCTCAGCAATTTAAAAAATGAATAACGCAACCATATTGATAATAGATGACGAGGTGCAGATACGCAAACTGCTGCAGATCACCCTGGAGAGTAATGAGTACAAGGTGATACAGGCTTCAACTGCAAAGGAAGGAACAACCAATGCAGCCATTCATCCGCCCGATCTTATTTTACTGGACCTTGGATTGCCTGATGAAAGCGGGCACGATGTTTTAAAGCAATTGCGGGAGTGGTACACCAAACCAGTCATCATCCTGTCGGTACAAAGCAACGAGGAAGATATTGTAAAAGCATTGGATAACGGGGCAAACGATTACCTGGTGAAACCCTTTCGTACCGGCGAATTGCTGGCAAGGATCCGCTCGGCCATACGCGGCAACAACAGCGAAGAAAATGATCCTGTGATCGATTGCGGTAACCTGCAGATCGACCTGTCGGCAAGGATGGTCAAGAAGAACGGGGAGATCACCAAACTGACCACAACGGAATATGCCCTGCTTGCCCTGCTTGCAAAAAATGAAGGAAAGGTGTTAACCCATCATTACCTGCTAAAGGAAATATGGGGCCCGGGATATATCAGCCAGTCACAATATTTAAGAGTGTTTATTGCACAACTAAGAAAAAAAATTGAAGATGATGCAAACCGGCCGGTGCATATCATCACCGAGTCGGGCGTTGGCTATCGCTTTGTAGCTACTTAAAAATCACAGTACATATTAAATCGTAACAATGAATTCAAATGCAAAAAGTTTGAACAGGGTAACTATTGCCTCACTGATGGTAGCGTTGGGGATCATCTACGGCGATATCGGCACCAGCCCTTTATATGTTTTAAAGGCGGTGATAGGTGAAAGAGAAATTAATGAAACACTGGTGTACGGAGGCGTATCGCTTATATTCTGGACATTGGTCTTTCAAACCACCATCAAATACATAATATTAACCTTAAGAGCCGATAACCAGGGAGAAGGCGGCGTTTTCTCTTTGTACGCCTTGGTAAGGAGGTATGGGAAGTTCTTGGCCATACCCACCATACTCGGTGCAACCACCTTGCTTGCCGATGGAATAATTACACCGCCCATATCTGTTGCATCGGCAATTGAAGGATTGAATTCGGTGAAAGGATTAGAAACGATCATTGTTCCCGGAAACAATCTTACCATCGGCATTGTCATTGCCATCATCTCAGCATTGTTTTTCTTTCAGCGGTTCGGTACACAGATCGTTGGCAGTTCATTTGGTCCCATCATGGTGGTTTGGTTCTCTATGTTATTAATAGTTGGCGCATCGCAGATCATTCATTTCCCGGATGTATTGAAAGCGATAAGTCCGCACTATGGCTACAACCTGCTGGTTCATTACCCGCATGGGTTCTGGTTACTGGGCGCTGTTTTTTTATGCACCACAGGCGCCGAAGCATTGTACAGCGACCTGGGGCATTGTGGTATAAAGAACATCCGCATCACCTGGATCTTTGTAAAACTGAGCCTGCTCATTAATTATTTTGGCCAGGCCGCCTGGCTGATGCATCAGGAAGCCCCGGTACTAAATGGCGCCAACCCTTTTTTTGAAATGATGCCGCATTGGTTCCTGTTACCCAGTATCATTATTGCTACAGCGGCAACCATTATTGCCTCCCAGGCGCTCATCAGCGGTTCATACACATTGGTAAGCGAAGCCATGAACCTTAATTTCTGGCCAAGGGTTACCGTACGGCAACCAAGTGATATCAAAGGCCAGATATACATACCCAGTGTAAATACCATTCTTTGGGCCGGGTGCGTGCTGATGATTTTGTACTTCCGTAATTCATCGCATATGGAAGCAGCTTATGGTTTTTCCATCACCATTGCCATGATGATGACCACTGTATTGCTGAATTATTACCTGCTCTTCCGGCTCAAATGGAGCCAGTGGGTGGTTGCACTCATCATCGGGCTGTTTGCAATCATTGAAACATCATTCTTCATTGCCAATGTAGCCAAGATAAAAGAACGGTGGATGTTCCTGTTCTTTGAACTCTTCATTTTTATGACGATGTATGTATGGTACTATGCAAGGAAGATCAATAATAAATTTGTAAAGTTTGTAGACCTGGGTAAGTACACGCCGCAATTGATCGAATTAAGCAAAGACGACTCTGTTCAGAAATTTTCTACCCACCTTATTTATTTAACCAAGGCCAATACCCGCAGCCAGGTAGAGGAAAAGATCATCCGCTCTGTCTTTTCCAAAAAACCCAAGCGGGCTGATGTGTACTGGTTTGTGCATATCAACCGTACCGAAGAGCCGTATACCATGAGTTACGATGTTTCGGAACTGGTGGATGATAAAGTAATAAAAGTAACGATACACCTGGGTTTTCGCATTCAGCCAAAAACAGAACTGTATTTTAAAAAGATCGTGATGGAGCTGGTGGCCAATAAAGAACTGAACCTGCACATTCGCCCCGATGGATCCACTAAATACAATGCAGAACCTGATTTCAAATTTGTGGTGATCGAAAAATTCCTTTCCGTTGAAAATGAATTTGCATTGAGTGAAGGATTGTTGTTACAGGCTTACTTTAAACTAAAAGACCTGGGCCAGAGTGATGAAAAGGCATTTGGGCTTGATAAGAGCGACGTGGTGGTAGAGCATGTGCCGCTTATCTATCAGCCGGTACAGAATATTGAATTGATACGGAATGAAAGCAACCCCATGAGCAAAGACTCTAAACACTAAAATCAAAAAATGAAAAAAATAACAACAGCGGTATTGTCTGTCTTTCAACTAATGACAACAATGGCGCAGGATAATTCCACAACAAACAAAACCCCTTTCGACGGAATGGATATCAGCTGGATAAACGGGCAGAACAGGCAAACGGACCTTCCGTTAACCCTGAAAGATAAGAAGGGTAATACAATCTTAACCGGTGTTGCTTACCTCGATGGTTATTTCAATTACAATTTTGCCCGGCCAAAAGATAATACACAAACCATCTCAAGTACAATGGGCAGAGCGAATGAGTTCACGCTAAACCTGGCAAGTATTGGAATAGAAACCAATTATAAGAATATCATTGGCAGGTTGTGGCTGCAGTATGGGCAAATGGCCTCCATCATACAAGACCTGGATGGAACAACAGCAAGAGGAAGAAACACTTCGGTAAATAATTTAAAGAATATCCGGGAAGCGGCGGCGGGCTATCACTTTAATAAATGGTATGGCATTAATGTGGAACTTGGAATATTTATGAGCTATATAGGCCTGGAAAGCTATGTTACACAGGAGAACTGGAATTACCAGCGTAGTATGGTCTGCGATTTTACTCCTTTTTACTTCAGTGGCGCAAGACTGCAGGTTCATCCATCAAAAAAATTTAAAACAGAGTTGTGGTTATTGAATGGCTGGCAGACCTACAACAGCTGGAGCAAAGGGATTGGTTTTGGAAATTCAAATTATTACCGGCCCAACGAAAACCTGCAGTTTGTAGCAAATTTCTATTATGGTAAAGATACCCGTAACAGCAACCGCATACGGTTTCATCACGATAACAGCGTGGTGAAACGATATTACAGAAATGCAAAAAACAAAGGCATTTCGCAGGCCGCTTTCAGTATCAATTCACATTATGGTTTTCAAAGTGGCGACGGGGTTAAGTCCAAAGATCATTACATGGCAGGAACATCGGTTGCCAACCGGTTATGGTTCAATAAAAATAAACTGGCGCTCACCCTCAGGTCCGATATCATTACCAATCCCGGTCTATATCTTGCCTTTACCCCAAGCCCGGTTACCCCCAATGACTTTACAGATGCCATTGCAGCTGATCCAAAACAAAAACTGAATATCTTCCAGGCAACAGCAACATTTGATATAATGCCGAATGATATGGTAACGATACGGGCCGAGTATGGATATCGAAAAAGCAGTGTACCTTATTTTGCAGGTAGGGCAGGTACCACTTCACCGGATGGATGGATAGATACGCCGGTAAATAACTGGCGTCCCGATCTGCGAAGAACAGAAAACAGGCTTACCCTTGCGGTTAACTTCAGGTTATAAGAAACCGGGTTTATTTACATTCAATTGCTCCGCCACTTTAGGCCGGAGCATTTTTTTTTAATAGGTTTGCACTGCAATAATAATCCCGAGCCCCTGGCCGTTTATAACAAAACCAAAAACTATGCTTTTACTCAGTGGCCCTAACATGGCCGGAAACGAATGGAAATATGTTAAGGACTGTTTGGATACCGGCTGGGTAAGCAGCGTGGGCGCATATGTTGACCAGTTTGAAAAAATGAGCGCCGAATTTGTCGGCACCAAATACGCCGTGGCTACCAGCAGCGGAACCACCGCTTTGCACATTTGCCTGATCCTGATGGGTGTTAATGAGAAGGATTATGTAATCACTCCCAACATCACTTTTATTGCTACCTGCAACTCTATTAAATATACCGGCGCCGATCCGATCCTGATCGATACCGATCCCGGCTCCTGGCAAATGGACCTTGACCTGCTCGAAAAATTCTTAACCGAAGAAACAGAACAGCGCAACGGAGTATGTCATTATAAAAAAGACGGCAGACGGATTCCGATCATCATGCCCGTACATGTACTGGGTAATATGTGCGATATGGATCGTTTTATGGCACTGGCAAAACAACATAACTTAATCGTGATTGAAGACAGTACCGAAGCACTTGGTTCTTACTATAAGGGAAAGCATGCCGGCAGTTTTGGTTTGATGGGAACCTTCAGCTATAACGGTAATAAAATAATAACTACCGGCGGTGGCGGTATGATCGTTACCAATGATGAAGCGCTGGCAAAAAAAGCCAAGCATTTAACCACGCAGGCAAAGAGCGATCCGTTTGAATATGTTCATGATGAGATCGGCTACAATTACCGCCTGGTGAACGTAGCAGCAGCCATGGGTGTGGCGCAAATGGAATTATTGCCTGGCTTCATCAAACGCAAACAGGAGGTAATGGCTTTTTATAAAAAAGAACTGGCTGGTGTGGGCGACATTAAATTCCAGCAGGTTAGCAGTGGTGTAAACCCCAACTGCTGGTTGCCAACCATCATGACAGAAAAACAAAAAGATGTTTTAAAAATACTGAACGAGAATAAAATGCAAAGCCGCCCGTTTTGGGTGCCGATGAACCAGTTGCGCATGTTTAAGGAAAACATCTTTTATAACAAAGACAATCGTTCCGATTTTGTTTACCAGCGCTGCTTAAGTATTCCCTGTTCAACAAACATTACCAACGAACAGTTAAAAGCTGTTTGTGAAAAGATAAAAGAAGTGTTTTAAAACGTTGATCGTTGATCGTTGGCCGTTGACCGAACAGTATACTGACTCAACCTAATAACGAACAACGGCCAACGGTCAACAACCAATCATGTATAAAACTCTGAAAAGACTTATCGATCTGATAATTGCAATCATTGCATTGATCCTTCTTTCCCCCATCCTCATCCCCTCTATCCTCATCTTACTGGTTACCGGCGAACGGGAAGTTTTTTATTTCCAGAAAAGGATCGGTTATAAGAACCGCCCCTTCAATATCTGGAAATTTGCTACCATGGTGAAAAACAGTCCGAATATAGGTACCGGCGAGATCACACTAAGGAACGATCCCCGGGTAACGCCATTTGGCAAGGTACTGCGCATGACCAAGGTGAACGAATTGCCACAGATCTTTAATGTATTTAACGGCGATATGAGTATTGTTGGCCCAAGACCATTGATGGAAGTAAGTTTCAAACTATATTCCGAAGAAGTTCAAAAGCAGATATATAACTGCAAACCGGGAATGACAGGTATTGGGTCGCTCATTTTCCGGGATGAAGAAAAGATCGTATCAGAAGCAGCTGATCCCAAAGCCATGTATGAAGCCATATACCCATATAAAGGAGCACTGGAACTCTGGTACCAGAAGAATGCTTCTTTATATACCGATTTCATGATCATCTTTCTTACTGCCTGGTCCATCCTTTTCCCCGGAAATAAACTGGTGAACAAGGTATTCAAAGACCTGCCAGCCCGTAGCTTTTAACCCCGTACGCTATCTTTACTGAAATTTTTTTGTGACTGCTTAAACAATCCGCCGGGGTATTTGTAATACCAAAAACAAAAGCGATGCATTCCTTCACCATTAAAGACCTGGAGAACCTGTCGGGCATAAAGGCCCATACCATCCGTATATGGGAGCAGCGCTATTCATTTTTAAAGCCCGGCCGTACCGGAACCAATATCCGTTATTACAGTAACGATGAACTAAAGAAGATACTGAATGTTGCCCTGTTGAATAAGTATGGGTTTAAGATATCCCATATTGACCGGATGAATGAGGCGGAGATGAAAGAGAAAATACTTTCGCTGAATCAACTGGAGGCCCAGCAGGAGCGGATTGTAAATGGCCTTATCCAGAATATGGTTGACCTGGATATGGATGGATTTGAAAATACCCTCAATAATTTCATAGCCGTTAAAGGAATTGAAAAGACCATTTTCCAGATCATCTTTCCCTTCCTGGAAAAAATAGGAATACTGTGGATGACCAATCATATTGTTCCGGCGCAGGAACACCTGGTAAGCAATATCATCAGGCAAAAACTGATCGCCGGCATTGACAATATCAGTAACCGGGTACGGCTTAATAAGACCGTATTACTTTTTTTACCGGAAGGAGAATATCACGAACTGGGCCTTTTGTTCATGAACTACCTTCTTAAAAACAGGGGGGTAAATACCATTTATCTCGGGTGCAGTGTTCCGGCCGGTGATGTGGAGTATGTATTGAAGCTGAAAGATCCCGACTATATCTATACCCATCTGACCACGGTGGGCCCAAAATTCAACTTCGATAAATTCATAGCTGCGGTGAATAAAAAATTTACCAATACCCCGGTGATCATTTCCGGTCAGCTGACCCATACGTACGAGAAAAAGATCCTTTCCCCCGTTCATTTTAAAAAGTCCTATTCCGAGGTTATGGAATTCGTTTCCGGACTGTAATTGCCTAAATAACCTGTTACCAGGATACATTTTCGGCCTGAGCCTGTTTAAGATTTAACAAAAAAAACTAAACGGGATCCCTTTGTTTTAAAATATTTTGTTTAGCTTTAGGTAGAATTAGTTAAACACTTTGTTATGTCTACCATAGAATTTGACCAGGTACTCATCCATAACTCAGATTACCTGAAGCCTTTTGCCATGACCCTTACCAGGGATTCTGAGTCGGCCAAAGACCTGGTGCAGGAAACACTATTCAGGGCTCTTGCCAATAAAGAAAAGTACTTAGACGGGACCAATATTAAGGCCTGGCTGTACACCATCATGCGCAACATCTTTATTAATAATTACAGGCGCAGTGCAAAGCAGCATACCATTTTCGACAATACTCCCAATGACTTTTTACTCGACTACAACCAGTTCACTACGGCAAATGCCGCCGAAACAAACCTTGCTGTAAAGAACATACACCAGGCTATTCACCAGTTACCGGATATTTTTAAAACGCCGTTTCAATTATATTTTGAAGGATATAAATACCACGAGATAGCGCTTATCCTGAAAGAACCGTTGGGAACGATTAAAAGCAGGATCCATTTTGCCCGTAAATTATTGAAACAGCAACTGGAGCGGTTCTAACGCTGGTCTGACGTCTCGTCTGACCAATAAGCACAATACCCACCAGTACTGTTTACTATTAAACCCAATAGCCTTATTTTCGCACTTTGAAACGAGTAGTAATTATAGGAAGTGGCTTTGCAGGCTTATCTGCCGCTGCCTTTATGGCCAAAGCCGGATGGGATGTTACCGTACTGGAAAAACAAAGTACCCCCGGAGGCAGGGCCCGGCAATTAAAAGCCGATGGCTTCACCTTTGATATGGGACCAAGCTGGTACTGGATGCCCGATGTATTTGAACGGTATTTCGGGTGCTTTGGAAAAAAAGTTTCTGATTACTATGAACTGGAAAGGCTGGATCCATCGTACCGTGTTTATTGGCAGGAAGGGTACTCCGACATTCCCGCCAATTACGCAGCACTAAAAAAGTTATTTGAAAGTATAGAACCCGGCAGTAGTAATAAGCTGGATGCTTTTCTGGAAGAAGCGCTTTATAAGTATGAAGTGGGGATCAACAAACTGGTGTATAAACCCGGTCAGTCATTAACTGAGTTTTTAGATTGGGATACCATTAAAGGTGTTTTTAAACTGGATGTGTTCACTTCCATTGATAAGCACATCGGAAAATATTTCAAGCACCAGAAGTTGCGGCAGTTGATGGAATTCCCGGTTTTGTTTTTGGGAGCGTTGCCTAAAGACACACCTGCTTTATACAGCCTGATGAATTATGCAGATATAAAGCTGGGCACCTGGTATCCAAAAAAAGGAATGTATTCTGTAGTGGAAGGCATGCACCGGCTTGCGGCAGAACTGGGCGTTAAGTTTGTGTTTGATTGCAATGTTACTGCAATAGATGCTGACAATGGCAAAGCAAATAAAGTACAGGCAGAAGGAGGAAGAAGTTATGAGGCAGATGTGGTGATAGGAGGAGCTGATTATCATTTTATAGAAAGCAAACTGTTGCCCCAAAACTACCGTAGGTACAGTGAGCAGTACTGGGATAAACGGTTAATGGCGCCAAGTTGTTTATTGTACTATGTTGGGCTGAATAAAAAAATTGAAGGAGTGCCGCATCATTCCTTGTTCTTTGATGCAGACTTTGAAGTGCATGGCAAAGAGATCTATTCAACAAAACAATGGCCATCTGATCCGTTGTTTTACCTTTCGGTATCTTCTGTAACAGATGATACCGTGGCGCCGGCCGGATGTGATAATATGGTTTTCCTGATACCGGTTGCCGCCGGACTGGAAGCAGATACGGAAGAATTGCGTGAAAGTTATTTTCAAAAGATACTGGCAAGATTTGAAAATAAGACCGGCCAGCAGATAAAAAATAATATCGTTTATAAAAAAAGCTATTCCATAAGCAACTTTATATCCGACTATAATTCGTTCAAAGGCAATGCGTATGGATTGGCTAATACGCTGATGCAGACGGCAATTTTCAGGCCTTCATGCAGGAGTATTAAAATAAAAAACCTATTTTACACCGGTCAATTAACGGTTCCGGGGCCAGGAGTGCCCCCCAGCCTGATAAGCGGAGAGGTGGTGGCCAACGAGGTTTTAAAACATTTTGGCTAACAAGTTGGTGAAAACGGAAACTATTTAAGAATAAAAACAACTCAACGGAAATGATAAAGCTTTTCCACGATGTAAGTCAGCAGTGCAGTAAAGCCGTAACGGAGAAGTACAGTACTTCGTTCAGCAGTGCTATCCGGCTATTGCATCCCGATTTGCGTACGCCTATCTATAACATTTACGGATTTGTGCGTTTTGCCGATGAAATTGTAGATACATTCCATCAATACCGGAAGGAAGAGTTACTGACCGAATTCCGGAAAGATACCTATGCGGCTATTGAAAGAGGAATAAGCCTCAACCCGATCCTGCATAGTTTCCAGATAACAGTAAGAGAGTATAATATCAGCCACGACCTCATCGAAGCCTTCTTCAACAGTATGGAGATGGACCTGAGTAAGACAACCTATAACAGTAATGGCTATAAAGAATACATTTACGGCAGCGCTGAAGTGGTGGGATTAATGTGCCTGTATGTTTTTTGTGAAGGCGATCGCAATATGTACAACGATCTTAAGCCTTCTGCCCAGGCATTGGGCGCTGCTTTTCAGAAAGTTAATTTCCTTCGGGATGTGAAGGCCGATTATGAACAACTGAACCGGGCTTATTTTCCCGAAGTGGATTTTAAGAATTTTACGCCAACCATGAAAAGGCAGATCGAAGAAGACATCAGCCAGGATTTTGAAAATGCCTATGAAGGAATTCTGAATCTTCCTAACAAAGCAAGATTTGGTGTATATGTGGCATACAAATATTATTTATCGCTGTTCAAAAAGATAAAACGTACCACGCCGGCCAGTATCATGGAACAAAGGATACGCATCCCCAATTACGGCAAGGCTTATATTGTAGCCAAGGCAGGATTGAGGAGCCAATTGAATTTATATTAATCAGATCAGCAATTATGGATGTTATTTTGGTAGATGAGCAGGATATGCCTGTTGGTGCCATGGAAAAAATGGAAGTTCATCAAAAAGCCCTGTTGCACAGGGCTTTCAGCATTTTTATTTTTAATGAACGTGGCGAAATGCTGCTGCACAAGCGGGCCGATAAAAAATACCACAGCGGCGGTTTATGGACCAACGCCTGTTGCAGCCACCCCCGCCCGGGAGAAGATACGCTGGCCGCAGCTATGAAACGCCTGCAGGAAGAAATGGGAATTGTAACGGATATCAAAAAGGCATTTGACTTTGTTTACCGGGCCGAACTTGATAATGGTTTAACCGAGCATGAATTTGATCATGTATTTACCGGCGTGTACAGCGGAGAGATCGTTCCCGACAAAGAAGAAGTGAGCGATTACTGCTATAAAGCAATCGATGAGATAAAAGATTCTATCCGGTCGCACCCGCAGAAATACACCGAATGGTTCAAAATTGCTTTTCCAAAAATGGAAGCGTATCTTGAAACAACAGCAGCCAATTAATTCACCCGCCTTAAAGAGATACGTGTTAAACCGTTTTACCAAACAGGATATTGCTACAGCCATTGCTGTTTTTTTTCACGCCATTGGCCTGGTTGGCTTACTGTATTTTGATAAAGCTTTTTTTATAAAGGCAACTCCCTTTAACCTGCTGCTTTCATTTTCATTATTGATCTGGACCCAGGAGGAAAAGAACAACCGGTTCTTTCTTTTTTTACTCGCTTGTTTTTGTATTGGATTTGTTGCCGAAGTGATCGGGGTAAACACCGGCCTGCTCTTTGGAAAGTATACATATGGCAATGTGCTTGGGTTTAAATTAAAAGAAGTACCCCTGCTGATCGGTGTTAACTGGTTCCTCATTATTTATTGCTGCGGCATCAGCATACATACCTTGCTAACAAAGCTAACGAACAGGCTGGCCGCCGATACAGAAAAACCCCCGCAGTCATTGAAAGCACTGTCGGTAATTGTGGATGGTGCAACACTGGCTGTTTTCTTCGACTGGCTGATGGAGCCCGTGGCAATCAAGCTGGGATATTGGTCATGGGCCGGTTCCATACCATTTTTTAACTATCTCTGCTGGTTTGGTATCAGCCTGCTGCTGCTGGGTATTTTTCACCTCACAAAATTCAATAAGCAAAACAAATTCGCTGTAAATTTGTTACTGATTCAACTTATGTTTTTCCTGGTTTTGCGAACATTCATGAATTAAACTTTCAACCCGCAGATGCTTAACTGGATCTTATATATAGCAATTACACTGGCCACCTTCGTTTTGATGGAGGGCTTTACCTGGTGCCTTCACCGCTATGTAATGCATGGATTTGGCTGGTACCTGCATAAAGATCACCACCAGAAAGGTCCGGGCTTTTTTGAAAAGAACGATGCCTACTTTCTCATCTTTGCCATACCCAGCTGGTTGCTCATCATGCTCGGTGTTATCTATAAACAATACTGGATGATCTGTATGGGATCAGGCTTTACGCTTTATGGTATCGCCTATTTCCTGGTGCATGAAGTGATCATTCACCAACGAATTAAATGGTTCACCCGCAGCAATAATACCTATGTACGTGCCATACGCTGGGCGCATAAGATGCATCACAAACACCTGGAGAAAGAAGAAGGAGAAAGTTTCGGCATGTTGTGGGTGAATAAAAAGTACTGGAATAAAGTACGAGAGGATAAAAAAAGAGTTGCAAAAGAAAAAGAGAATATCGCCGCATAAAGTTCCTTAATAAGTCAAGTTCTGCCAACGGCATACAGTCATTGAATAATCACTACACATACTTTCTTATACTGGCTGCATCTTTTGCAGGGCCCTTTTTTTTAAGCTTCGATAAGAAGGTAGCTTTTTATAAGCACTGGAAATATGTTTTTCCAGCCATGCTTTTTCCGGCTGCCCTGTATATAGCATGGGATGTTTATTTTACTTCAAAGAATGTATGGAGTTTTAACGAAGCCTACATTACAGGTATAAAACTCATTAACCTGCCGCTGGAAGAAGTGCTCTTCTTTTTAATAGTGCCTTACTGCTGTATTTTTATTTATGCATGTATAAGGGCTTATTTTCCAAAACTCGAAAACAAAAAGCCGGCGGATACTTTTTTAATGGCACTGGGCCTTTTGTTGTTAATTACCGGACTCATCTTCTTTAAAAAATATTATACCGGCTGGACATTTACCCTTACCGGCGCTTTTATCCTCGGGTTATATTTCTTCCGAAGTTATTTTAAAGGATTTGATTCTGTTTCTTTCCTGGTTTCCTATGCCATCTGTCTCATTCCTTTTTTAATAGTGAACGGGTTTCTTACTGCCATACCTGTTGTATTATACAACGATGCCGAAAACCTGGGCATCCGCATCTATACCATTCCTTTTGAAGATACTTTTTACGGCATGCTGCTGGTACTGATGAATATTGTGTTGTATGAAAAACTGAAAAACAGGTAATACATATCTCCGTCTCACCAATTAACGGATTAACGTTTCAACATCTCAATGCCGCTGCAGCTTCCCGCTTCCTGTCATTGGCAACGAATCAACGATCTTAATTCGCTGGGGCGCTTTAAAAGCAGAGAGTCTTTTTTTGCAATAAGATAAAACATCTTCGGTATCTATAGAGACGCCTTCATGTAAAACAAGTTCGGCTTCTATTATTTGTCCCATCAACGGGTGCGGACTGCTGCTGATACGTGCCTGTTTTATTTCCGGTATTGTTTCCAGCACGGCTTCCACTTCTTCCGGGAAAACTTTTAACCCCGATACATTGATCACCGATTTGGAACGTCCTTCAATCTTGATCAGGCCGTCTTCTGTTTTAGAAGCATAATCAGCCGTTAAAAAATAGCCGTTCTTTAAAACATCTTTGCTTAAAGTGGGAGGCAGCAGGTATGCATCAAACATGCCAGGTCCTTTAATGCCGAGATGCCCCACCTGTCCGGTTGGTAATGGCTGGTAATTGTCGTCTAAAATGTCAACAGTATATCCCGGCAATGCATAGCCAACGGCTTCGGGGTGTTCGGCAGATCTTACATAGTTAAGAATGGGCAACCCAATCTCGATAATTCCATAGGCCTGGCTTACATCAATGTTAAACCGTTCTGTAAATGCCTTGCATACATCGGGTGCTATCGCCGCGGAAGTAGAAATGACCTTTTTTAAGGAAGGCATCTGTTCGGTACCGGCATCGTTCGATAATAATTTTATCTGCAGGGGAGAAGCATACAACAAAGTTCCTTTATACTGGTTGCTGATATCAATGATGTTCTTTGCCAGGAAATCTTTTGCAACGGCTATTGCCGCCCCGAATTTTACATAGAGCACAATGGAAACCATGAAGTGATAGGCCATGGGTAGTACCCAGATAACGGTATCGTTAGTTCCAAGTTGCAGCCCGTTGTTGGCAGCGACCACCCTGTCAATTACTGACTGATGCGAAACCACCACGCCTTTTGATTTGCCTGTGGTGCCGGATGTAAAACGGATGAATGCCGGATGCTCAACAAAGGGAGCAAAGACAACGGATTCGTGAATGTTTGTGTAACTGAAACGGAAGGAACCCTGCTTTAAAGGAATAACTGTTTCAACAGAAGCTAACGGTTGAATACCCGAGCCATCGTCGATGATAGCATGCAGTTTTGCATCTTTAAGAATATCATCTACCTCCGGTTTTTTCAACAGCGGCGACATAGGCATTACGGCTGCGCCGCAACCCACGGCTGCAAAAATGCCTGTTATAAAATTTCTTCCGTTGGCAGCCATCACGCCAATGCCCATTCCTTCTTTAATGCCCAGTTTAAGTAAATGATTGCGCAGGTCTTCTGCTTCGGTAAATAATTGCAGAAAATTCAATGTTTCGTACTCATCATGCACAGCCGGGTTGGCGGGCCATTGCCGGGCAGACTCTTTCAATATTTCATACACAGGCCATTGTTTCATCGGGCAAAAATACTTACAATTGCCCGTTTTGTACCTGTTTTATGGAGTCGTTTTGAGAGAGCCCGGAAGCCATGGCAGCGGCTAAACAACCAGCGGCATAACCTGTTTGCAAACAGATGCCCATTACCCTTGCACTGGCAATGGCTTTTTCGGTGGCAGAAATATTTCTTCCGGCGAAGAAGAGGTTTTTAATAGTGGCCGATTGCAGGCAGGATGCCGGTACCTGGTAAAAATCGTGTTCGGCAAAATAGCGCATGCTTACCCGCCGGTGCTGAACCCATTCTTCAACAGGCCAGCTTGCATTGGCAACGGCATCTTCAAATTTCCGGCATTGTAATACATCTTCTTCTGTAAGTACGTATTTGCCTACGCTGCGTATCCCTGTTCTTATTCCTACTTCGGGAGCTATATGTTGTATGGACGCATTTTTAAAAGCAGTAACATTGGTAATAAGGAATTGTGCCAGGTTCTCCACAAAACTTTGTGCAACCGTTTTTAATTCCTGCAGGTTTCCGGGTGCATAGGTAACAGGTAATGGAATACCAACTTTTAAACTCACGCAGTTATTCAGCAGCGAACCCTGTACAATATAAACCCTGTCGTAAAAATCCGGAAGAATATCATCATCAATGGCAGCCCTTAATGCCTTCATCATGATGAGGCCCAATCTTGACTCATTGTCTTCCTGCACTCCTTCCATGGTAAATAACTGAGCTGCCGCCTGGTAGTTATCGGTTGTTATAAGCGGCAGGTTGGCAGCGTTGCTGATCACACTGTCGCCGGAGCAATCGATCAGCGACCTGAAAAAAACAGTAAGCGGTTTACCGGCAGCTATCACCGATGCGGAAATGATGTTCTCGTTTTCTGTAAGCACATTCTTTAAAACAGCATTGAAGTAAATGTTGATATTATTATTGCTGAGCAGTTCGAGGCAAATGGATTTAAACGCCTCAATATTATAGGGCAGGTAATGAAGGCCTTCTGCATTATGCAGCGGCTGGGTGCCCGATCTTTCTTTTAAGGCTTCGGCAAATTCCCTGGTAAAACCATTCACTACATATTCGGCTTCTTCGTTTTTACTGAAATGATACAGGCCGCAAACGGTTCCCACTTCAGCTGCGGTTGCTTTACCGCCCAGGAATGCATTGCGTTCCAACACGGTTACCTTCAGGCCCTTACGGGATGCAGCCACAGCAGCCGCAATGCCGGCCGAACCTCCGCCCAGTACAACAATATCGGTATGTACAACAGTATCCATTAATGATCGCTTAGTAAGGTTTGTTTTATCTTTTCTTCAATATAATGAAGATCATCATAGTTAACAATATCCGGAGAATAAGCAATATTCACGCTGAGTTCATTATCATGCTTTAAAAATACAAAAGTAAGTCCTGGCGGGAACGTTAGCGCCGGTATCATATTGATATCCCTGATCGGTTCACCGAACAACGACCGCAGGTCATTAAAATTATCACCGGTGGAAGTGTACAGGAAACTGGCAAATACGCCCTTGCCCGTTTTACTTACCAGGAAATAATACAACCACAGGGGAACATACCGCATCATATTCAGGAATAGGGTATAGCGCTGCGGAATGCCTGCCTTGATCTGGCTCATCATCTGGCTGCTTAAATATTTCACGGTTTGCCCGGTATTATTCAATTCCGTTTGGGGAATTCGGTAAAATAGAAATGAAACGCAATTCGATATCAGCGGGCCATTGGCGCCTTTTAATCTTCCATCGTAGGGTACCGGCAACCAGAAATCACCCGATTTGTTTTTTTGCTTGCCCAATCCGTTGATCACATGCGAGCAGCAGGCGATAAGGTATAAGGTAGGTCCGAAACGTGAACCTGATTTAAACGCATTGTCGTTTATCTTTTTTGTTTCTTCACTGCTGAATGAAATTACTTTTACTGCCGTGATACCCTCTTCACTTTTCATTTTTTTTCCGGCAACAGAAAATACAGGAGGCCGGGCAGAGTGTTGTACAAAATGCTTCACCTTATACATATTCCGGATATGGGTGATGATGCCGGTCTTTTTCTCGGGTCCGGGAAAGAACAGGTCGAAATTCTGTGGTTTGTTCTCTGATAATTGATTCAGATGTTCAAACAGCAGGGTGGTGCCTTTTGCATCCAGCAGGATATGATTCCACGAAAGAACAAAGGCGCAGGCGCCGGATGGATACATAACCAGGTCGGCTTCTATGAAGCGTTCCGACCGGGTGGTAATATCCCGTGCCCCTATTTCGGCCGGTATCTCATTTTCAGTTGCTGCATGGTGTTGCCTGAAAATGATCTCTCTTCCCATATCGCTGTATTGCCAGTATGGTTTTTGAAAGAACATGCCTTCCTGCAATTTAATATTGCATAACCAGTAAATAACAGGAGAATTTTTAAGGAGGGTATCGATCTTTTCAAACGACAGCGGCCTGTTGAAATAAAAGACCTTGCGCATTACATTACCGCCGGCGCCGTGTTTCTGTGCATGTTTATCCAGTACCAGGTGAAAGCAATCTGCCCCGCTCAGGATCACTTTTTTGGGAAGCAGCGCTTTGTTGAACAATTGCATGGCGTTTTGCTTTAAGGCATATCAGGGCATCAGCACCTGAACGGTGGCAGCCAGTGACTGGATCGTTTTAAAATTCTCCGGCACCAGTTTATCATCCGGGATGGATACGCCGTATTTGCGCTCTATGAATAAGATGATCTCCACGATAGAAAAAGAATCGATGCCGGCACTTTTGAGATCGGTATGGGCATCAATTTTTACCGAAGCATCCAGTATGTTCTTCTCAATATACTTTTTGATCTCCCCGGTAATATCCTGCTGACTCATAATTATACATTTCTTTTTTTCCGGTTTGCAATAGAGGTAACCGTCATGGTTGCCAGGAAGAATAAAACAAGTTTCATTGCTTCCGGAAGAATATCCGCAACCTGCCCGCCTCTTAAAAATAATTTATAAAAACCTTCCAGCGACCAGTTGAGTGGCGACCAGGCGCTGATATTACGCATTACTTCGGGCATTACATAACTGGGTACCCAGATGCCGCCCAGGGCCGAAAGCAAAAGTATGGAAAGAGAACCCATAATGGCTGCCTGGTGTTCGGTGGTAGCCAGCGTGCCTACCATTACTCCGTAACCCGTGGCTGCAAAAGCAGTGGAGAAGGTTAACAGAAAAATGCCGGCGATGCTGTTACCTAAAACCAGTGCCGGTAAACCAAGCATGGGTAAAAACACCTGGCCAACAGAAAGCATCAGTACAAACTGGATGAGGCAAACCATTACATACACAATGATCTTTCCGTTCACCAGTAATAAATAAGGCGTAGGCATGGTATGCAGGCGAAACACACTTCCTTCATTCTTCTCTTTCAATATGCTTCCCGAAAGCGGTATGGCGATGAAGAACATGGCAAAGATGGTCCAGGCAGGAACATTATGCTGTACGGCATTGGGAACGATCTTGTCTTCCGTTTTAGAAGCATACACTTCGTTATACTTTATGATCTGCGACCGCTCGTATGTTTTTTTAGGGGCATTTTGTTTGTCGGGTATTACTTCGGCAACCTGGTCAGAGAAGGTCTGGAACATGATCTTTGTCTTCACTTCCGAAATAAATTCACGCAGGTTACTGGTAACAGAGATAAGAAAAGATTTTTTTGCCACCGGGTCAATCAGGATGGTGATCTCTACTGAATCGGGCAGGGCATTTGTTTTTTTAGCAGCAGTATCTTCTGTGTTCAGTGTTTCGCTTACTAATTTAGTAACGTTTTTACGAATGGCGTCTGTGGCTCCTTTGGGTATGATGATGCCCACCAGGAATTTTCCTTCACCCACATATTTCTGAGCCAGTTCGGCCGTGGCCTTCTTTCCATCAATGCTGTCGCTTAATGAACAGAGGTCATTGCTTTTTAATCCCTGTTCAATTAATATACCCAGCGAATCTTTATCGTTGTCAACAAATATCACGGGAATGCCTTTTTCATTCATGGTTTTAAAGGCGGAGTCCTGCACCAGGGTCATTACAAAGATGAGTACCATGGGCATGATGAAGAGGATCGATAACCCCACTTTATCCCGTATAAGCAGCAGGATCTCTTTTTTAACCGTGGCCAGTAGTTTCGTCATCATCAGTCTCTCAGTTTTCTTTTGGTCAGGTTCAGAAATACGGCTTCCAGGTTGGCAGCGCCGTTGTTATTGCTTATCAGTTCAGCAGGAGTGCCCTGCGTAAGTATCTTTCCCTGGTCAATGATGGATACTCTTGTACAGAAGTGTTCCGCTTCTTCCATGTGATGCGACGTGTAGATGATAGTGGTGCCTTCTGCATTGATACGTTTGAGGTGTTCAATGATCACGTTACGACTGTGCACGTCCACGCCAACGGTGGGTTCATCTAAAAATAAAAGTTTGGGGCTGTGTAATATCCCGGCGATGAGATTTACCCGGCGTTTCATTCCGCCCGAATAAGTAGACACTCTTCTTTTTGCCGCATCGGTAAGCCCGAGTTTGTTCAGCCAGGATTCAATCTTGTCTTTCAGTTCTTTTCCGTGCAGTCCATACATGCTTCCGTAAAAAGCGAGGTTTTCTCTTGCGTTCAGTGTAGGGTAAAGTGCAATATCCTGCGGTACGATGCCGATGATCTTTTTAATGGCGGAAGATTCATCAAAGAGATCTTTTCCGTCGATCATCACTTTTCCGCTGCTGGGAGCAAAAAGGCCGCATAAAATAGAAATGGTGGTTGTTTTGCCGGCGCCGTTGGGACCAAGCAATCCGAATATCTCGTTCCGGTTTATAGAAAAAGAGATGCCGTTCACCGCAGGTTCCGTTGCATTCTTAAAAGTTTTGGTAAGGTTCTCTATCTCTATGATCGCCGTGTTGTTCATGTTTTTCCGCCCCCATCTCCGCCAGCTGGCGGAGAGTAAAAGACAATGATGTTTTTCGGTAAAGAGCCACAAATTTAATCTAAATATGCAGCCCTGTGCTAACAATTATTTGATGAGGTTGGTAGTGATCCTCGCCGATAAAAGGCAGAGGGGAATGCTGGGCCCGGGATGCACACTGCCGCCGCAGAAGTACAGGTTCTTTATATCTTTTGAAAAATTGGCATGCCGTAAAAAAGCAGCGAACTTATTGTTGGAACTGTTGCCGTAAATAGCGCCAAAAGCGCTGGATGTTCTGCTTTCGATCACCCGGGGATCAAAAACCATTTCGCTTTCAATCAAAGGCCGTATATCTGTTTTTAATATGCGGCTGGCCTTTTGGATCATATTTTCCCTTGCTTCGTTAATGAATGCATCCCAGTTTTGTCCCTGGTTATTGGGTACATTAATAAAGGCGAACCAGTTCTCACAGCCCGGGGGTGCATCGGAGGGTGTGTGTTTGCTGGTGATATTCACATAAATAGTTGGGTCGTGGTAAATCGCTTTCTTGCGGAAGATGGTATCAAACTCTTCTTCATAATTATCGGCAAAGAAAATATTGTGGAGCCCCAGTTCTTTGAATTCTTTTTTGATACCCCAGTAAAAAATGATGCCGGAACTCGATTTGGGCTGATCTAGTGTTTTTGTTGGGCGTTTTACTCCCGGCATTAATTTTTTATAGCTGTTGTATACATCCATATTGCTGATAACAATGTCGAATTTTTCTGCTCCGTTACCTGTTCTTATACCTGCGGCTTTTTTATTTTCAATGAGTATCTCTTTTACAGGAGTGGAGTAGTTGAATTTTACGCCGATGTCGGCACCCAGTTTTGCCAGTGAACGGGTAATGCTTACCATACCTCCTTGGGGGTAATAAGCTCCTTTCATGATTTCCACATGAGCGATCACATTCAGGGTAGCCGGTGCCAGGAAGGGGCTGGAGCCGTTGTACGTGGCATAGCGGTTGAATATCTTCACCATCCGGGCATCTTTAAATGCTTTTTTATTAGCACCATCCATGGTATCAAAAGCTCCTATCTTTCCGAAATTCAAAAAACCTTTCAATACCGGCCAGGTAAAAAAATTCTTCAGCTTGTGCAACGAGTTCTTCAGAAAAACCTCTTCGGTGAGGTTATACACGGTTTTTGTTTTTTCCATGTAGCGAAGAATGTCTTCTTTGCTGTCGTTTGTTTTTGCCGCCATTTGTTCGGCAAATTTTTCTTTGCCGTGAAATGCATCCAGCTGGGTACCGTCTTCAAAAAAATAACGGTAAACCGGGTCAAGTTTTATATAATTAAAATGATCACGGGGATCTTTTCCCGAGATTTCAAAAAGTTCATCAACATAATGCGGCATGGTAAATACAGAAGGCCCCATATCGAAACGATACCCGTCTTTTGATTCACTGGAACATTTGCCGCCCGGGAAGGAGTTTGCTTCAAAAACGGTTACCTGGTATCCTTTATTCTGCATACGGATAGCTGCTGCAAGGCCCGATACACCAGCCCCGATCACTGCACAGGTCTTTTTTTTCTCTGTGGTCATAACGTTTAATTGCCGCAAAATTAAAACATTTGAAGCATTGGGGTTTTGAAAACAGGACTTACTTTTATCAGGTAAATAAATAATAAAGATCATGGATTTTGGAAGGGTGCCGGTAGAAGAATTGATAAATATTGATTTTAGTCTGCCAAAGGAACCAGCTTTTAATAAAACTGTTTTAGCCGGCAAGCCTGTAAAGTTGCCCAAAGTATATATTGGTTGTGCAAAATGGGGCAGAACCGAATGGGTGGGTAAGATCTATCCGCCCAAGGCAAAGGAAAAAGATTTCCTGGATCATTATGTGCATCACTACAACAGCATTGAACTGAATGCCACACATTATAAAGTATACGGCGAGGCCGGTATAAAAAAATGGACAGCTAAAGCAGCAGGAAAGGATTTTAAATTTTGTCCTAAGATGTACCAGGGCATTACGCACCGGGGAAGCCTGAAGGGAAAGAATTTTATTACCAATGAATTCTTCCGCGGCATCGTTGCTTTTGAAGAATACCTGGGCCCAATCTTCATACAGGTGAGTGAAACCTTTTCACCAAAGAGAAAAGAAGAACTGTTTGAGTTTCTGCAAACGATGCCAACCGACCTGCAGTTCTTTATGGAAGTGCGGCACCCGGACTGGTTCAAAAAACCGGAGATCACCCACGAACTTTTTGCAAAACTGAAGGAGATGAATATTGGAGCAGTGATCACCGATACCAGCGGGCGAAGAGATTGTGCTCATATGTATCTTACACTTCCGAAAGTATTCATTCGTTATGTTGGAAACAGTTTACACGATACAGATTATACAAGGATCGATGAGTGGGTGGACAGAATGAAATACTGGCTGAAGAACGGGCTGGAAGAATTGTATTTCTTTATGCACATGCATGATGAAGCCACCTCCCCGGAGCTGACGGTTTACCTGGTAGATAAAATGAATAAAGAACTTGGTTTGAAGCTGGTAAAGCCAACATTTATTGGCGATGAAGGAAAGCAAAAGGGCTTGTTTGATTAGTGCACCTCAAATAGTTCTTCCCAGCGGCTGGTATAGCGTGGACTGCGCAATTCCTGGCGCATTTTCCAGTCTCTTGTCATACCAGATGCTGCAAATTTCAAAATATCATCCCGCTGGCTGAAGTTGATGTTATCAATTACGTTCATGAGTTTTCTTCCGCAGTTGGTGGTTTCGGTAACAAATAAATTTCCCTGTATCGATGAGTCGGGAACAATACCGCTGAGCAGCACACCTGCTTTTTTGTATAACTGCCCTTTTTCATACAAACTGTCTACCATTTCTACAGCAGGCTTTATCAGTTCGTTGGTAAATGAAGTAGGTGAGGGTAATGTGGTAAATGTGCTGATGGTTCCCTTCTGCCTGAAGTTAAGCATGTGATCCTGGTCCTTCGTTACTACAAATATACTGATGACCTTTGCTGCGCTGTTTTGCCTGCGTAATTTTTCGGCAGCTCTTGAAGTATAAGTGGCGATGGCTTCTTTTATATCACAGATACTACCAACGGGGTTTCCAAACATCCGGGTTGTGGCGATCATCTTCTTGTTTACCAATTCATCTTCCATGTCAATGGCTGGTTCTCCCTTTAATTCCTTTATAAGCCGTACACCAACTACTCCACCCAGGAATGTATGGCCAAAATCGGGACTTAGATTACTTAGTTCAAATGCAGTGTGTATATTCCACCCATATTTCAATTTTACAGCATATTGCCTGCCTACACCCCAGATATCCCCAACGGGGGTTTTTTGTAATGCTGCCATAATTCTTTCAGGATTGTCAAGTACCACCACGCAGTTGGTAGTTTCTTTATTTTTTTTGGCAAGAAGGTTGGCCACTTTGCATAATACTTTTGTAGGAGCTACGCCAACAGAGACTTTAATGCCTGTCCATTGTTCAACGGTTTGTCTTATTTCTATTGCAAGTTGAGGTATGTGCTCTTTGTTGAATCCGTTGAGGTTTAAGAAACACTCGTCTACTGAATACACTTCTACGTTTTCTTTTCCCAGCATCATCCGTAGTGTTTCCATCACCCGCCAGCTCAGGTCGCCATACAGGTTATAGTTAGAAGAAAAAGTGGCAACATTGTGTTTTTGTATCAGGGGCCTTGCTTTAAAGTATGGGCCAGCCATTTCTACTCCAAGTTTTTTTGCTTCATCGCTCCTGGAAATGATACAGCCATCGTTATTGCTCAATACTACTACCGGCAGTTTGTCTAAGTGCGGCTGAAATAACCGCTCACAGGAACAATAAAAATTATTACAATCGACGATGGCTTTCATCTGCTTATTATTAAAATCTTTTGAACCCTGACGGCGGCTTTAAGCCCCGTCGGCGGTTCAAATAAATAAGATTACTTATTTTAAATACCGGCAACGGTAGAAAATTCTGTCGGGAGTGTATTTATTTTTCAATTAAAAAATTTTCTGTTTCTGTTTTCTGATATCTTCCGGTATGCGCTTTTTCAAAAGCATCTTTACCACCAAACCAATTCAATACTTTTTGGGATGCTACAATACTGTTGTTGTTTTCAACTATACTATGGTAGGATGTAAAAGGCCATTCTTTAAAGTCATTAACAAACTCATGCGACTGTGGATTGTAATGACAATAATAGACCATAGAAGTAAGATAAGAGTCATTATCGATCAGTTTCCTCTCAAAAGGCGATTCAAATAAAGGGCCGGTACGCCTGAATGCTTTATTTATCGATTGGGCATAGGAGTTGAAAAAATGCGATAGTTGCTTTGAGGCATTTAACTTTATAGTACCCTGCCCGTTATACTTTGGAACTTCCACATTTTCTTTTATGTATACTAATAAATGAAAATGATTTTTCAGCAATGCATACGCCAACGTTTCTATTATATCAGAACAATATAAACCGTACTGTTGTAAAAAATAGGTATAGTTGCGTTCTTCTTTAAACAGATCCTCACTATTTACACCTCGATTGTAAATATGAAAATACTCTCCTTCAAGTAATGGCTGTATGTTCATCATTCTGTTATTTTGAGATCCGGGAATTACCTTCTACTACTGTAAAAATCTTTTTTATCTTTTAACCGCCGCCAGGGTTTTCAACCGCTGACGGGGTTAAAATCACCAATTTATAAGGTCCTTATAACAGCCATTACCACCCCCCACAGCATAAAATCACTGAATTCGCCCAGGTTAATGGTTTTATACCGGCTGTTCTCCGGGATCAAAAAAGCCGACGTAAAGTTTTTGTGGTATCTTCTTACCATTAGCTCGCCGTTCAGCACGGCTACAATAATTTTTCCATCTGTTAGTTTCAGAGAACGGTCAACGATCAGCACATCATTATCAAAAATGCCGCTGTCTTTCATGGCGTCTCCTTTCATCCGAAAGAAAAAAGTGGCCGGTTTGTTCCGGATCAGTTGTTCATTCAGATCGATACCCCGTTCCATATAATCATCTGCAGCAGCGCCAAAACCTGTGGCGTTGGCGGTTTTTATTTCCTGCTGGTTGTATTGCTTGCTGCCTTTATAAGAAGCCCCGAAAAATTGTTCCCCCTCCATAAAAATTGTTTTTGTAAAACTAAGTAAATTAGTATATTTATGCTAATAAAATTAGTTAATTGTTTAAAAAGAAAATCATGAAGCTTACAGGAAACAGCCTGCCCGGCTATAGGGTATACGAGTACCTGCTGGTGCTGCACCCGCACGAAGAACTATGGAACAGGGTCATGAAGATAAAAAATGAGTTTGCTGAAAAATATAGATCGGACCATGCCAGGTGGAGTAAACCGCATATCACACTGGCGAACTTTCTCCAGCACGAAATGACCGAATCCAGGATCATAAACCGGCTGCAGGTAATTGCGATGGGGTATCGCCCTGTTAAAATAGAGCTGAATGATTATGGAAGCTTTCCCAGTCATACCATATATATAAATGTAACCAGCAAGCTTCCGGTGCAGCACCTGGTGAAACAGGTACGGACAGAAACGCAGCGGCTGATGAAACTGAACGACGACAACAAGCCGCATTTCATCCTGGAGCCACATCTTACCATCGCCCGCAAACTACAGCCCTGGCAATACGAACAGGGCTGGCTGGAGTACAGCCACAAACATTTTACAGGCAGGTTCATTGCTTCGGATATGTTATTACTGAAAAGGCCTGTGGGAGAAATGAAGTATGAAATAGTGAAACGCTTTGAATTTGAGAACCTGCCGGTAAATACAAAGCAGGGAGAACTCTTTGGTTAAATAGAGGTACATAAAGCAAAACACAAAGATCACAAAGGCTCTTTGTGTACCCCGTGATAAAACTTATTGCCCTTTGTGGTAAAAAAAATGAACGAAAAATTAAAACAAGACCATTATAAAGTAAAAGTTTCCGGGCAGGAAGAAAAGACGCAGTATAAAGCCGGCAGAGGCGCACAGATAAACACTAAAAACCGTTTTTTGAAAGATGAAAAAACAAAGGAACATATTGAGGCCATCGACGACTGGGAAGAAACAAACCTGCAAACACAATATATAGAAACGCATTCCAAAACCATTGTTAATAAAGTGGAGAGTCCGGATGTAGGCATGAGTTACAGCATGAACCCCTATGCCGGATGCGAACACGGCTGCATTTACTGCTATGCCCGTAATGTGCACGAATACTGGGGTTACAGCGCCGGCCTCGACTTTGAGCAGAAGATACTGGTAAAGAAAAATGCGCCGCAACTGCTGCGTAAGTTTCTCACACATCCGAAATGGGATGCCACACCCATCATGCTCAGCGGCAACACAGATTGTTACCAGCCTGCTGAACAAACTTACCGGCTAACAAGAGGCTTGCTGGAAGTGTGTAATGAATTCAATCAGCCCGTAGGCATACTCACTAAAAACTCCTGGATATTAAAAGACAAGGATGTATTACAGGAGATGGGTAAGAAACAGATCGTTTCCGCCATGGTTTCCATTACTTCTTTTAATGAAGACCTGCGGAGAACCATGGAACCACGAACCACAACCGCTAAACAAAAACTAAAAGTGATCAATGAACTCAGTAGCGCCGGCGTACGAATGGGCATCATGATGGGGCCGATGATACCCGGGCTGAATGAGCACGAGATGCAACGCATTATGAAAGCAGCGGCAGACAACGGGGCCACCTTCACTGCCTATACCTTCATTCGCCTGAATGGAGCCATTAAATTTTTATTTCACGACTGGCTGTATAAAAATTTTCCTGACCGTGCCGATAAGGTCTGGCACCTGGTTGAGCAAAGTCATGATGGAAAAGTGAACGACACCCGCTGGGGAGTACGTATGCGTGGCGAAGGAAGCATTGCGCAGATGGTGGCACAGCAATATAAAAAATACGGTAAGCTGTATAATATGAATGCAGAGGAATGGAGTTTAGACAGGAGTAAGTTCCGGGTACCTGGAGGGCAGGGGAAGTTGTTTTAGAAAAAGTATGTAAATATTTTTCTTCCTGCATCCTGTAAAAAACAGTTTATGCAGAAGATATTCCTATCCCTGCTTTGTGTAACAGCATGCATACTGCAAGGCAACGCCCAGCAACGATTATTTGATCAGCCCGTTCAGTTAAAGAGCTGCAACATATCAGTCAACGCAAATCCTTTTATTGCCACTACGGTCATTGAAATGGAATTCTATAATTCCAATAACCAGGAAGTGGAAGCCTACCAGGCCTTTACGCTGAACCGG
The DNA here is from genome assembly GCA_044220615.1 of Ferruginibacter sp. GTDB lineage: Bacteria > Bacteroidota > Bacteroidia > Chitinophagales > Chitinophagaceae > Ferruginibacter. The sequence continues at coordinate 116,150 of JBGAQR010000004.1, forward strand.
GGGCAGGTGATCACCGATTTTCAGCTTGAGTTAAATGGCAAGTACCGGGAGGGTAGTATTGAAGAACGGTGGAAGGCAAGACAGGCCTACAACAGCATCGTTGGTAAACGGATCGATCCGGCCATACTGCAAATGAACGGGCAAAATAATTACAGCCTCAACATATACCCCGTTGCTGCAAAAAGCAGTCGCAAAATAAAATTCACCATTGTACAAATGATGGTGGAAGAGAACCGGAAACTTACTTATACGCTTCCGTTGAATTTTAAAAGCCTCACCGAACATTTTAAACTGGATATCAAAATAAATAAACCGGCTTCTATTCCGTATACGGGCAAAGGACTTGCCGAAGATCTTTTGTTCGACATGCGCAGTGAAGAAGCATCCTTATCCTGGGAATCGGGCGGTATTGTTTTGAATAAGCCCTTGTCTTTCTCCATCAGCCAGTTTGGCGATCAGCCGCAGTTCTGTATTAACAAAAGCAACGGCAAAACCGAATTCCTGATGCGGTTCTACCCCGAAGTGCCCAGGTACTACCCGGCTACAGTAAGGTCCATCAATGTATATTGGGATGTTTCCTTATCAGCAAAACAAAGAGACCTGTCAAAAGAACTTGAATTCCTGGAGAAATATATTTTAGTGAACGGGATCACGAAAGCAAATATTATTTTGTTTAACCAGCAAATACAGGGCATCATTGTTTTCAATACTGCAAAAGAAAAGTTCAGTTATATCCGTAATTACCTGCTTACCTATAAGTACAACGGGGCTACGGAACTGGGTAATCTTGATTTTAGAAATGTGCTTACCGATGCGGTATTACTTTTTTCGGATGGAATAAATTCTATTGGTAACGATATGCCCAAGCTGGGCGCCGTGCAGGTTAATTTTATCACTTCTACCTACCGGTATGATGATACCCGGTATAAAAATATGGTAGGTAATACCGGCGGCTCTGTCATCAACCTGTATTATACAGAAGTAACAAATGCCGTAAAGCGCATCGACTCTGCCGAAAATTTCCTGTTCCGGTACAATGCAGCCAATATTCATTTAAATGAATCATTTCCGCTTAAACTGAGTAACAGCATTCTTTTAAGTGGTGTGGCCGATAAACCCGACAACCTGGAGTTGTTATATGGTAACAATACTGCCTTGCTGCGATCGGAGAATTATTTTTTACCCGCCAACGAAACCTGTGATGAAACAGTATACGAAAATGTTCAGATGCTGAAGGCTTACGATTCATTGATCTATGGTAGTTATGGGTATTACAACTGGCGGGATATTGTTGAGTTCGGACTTACACATAGGGTGGTTACACAACAAACATCTTACCTGGTGCTTGAACGGATAGAAGACTATATCAGGTACAAGATAGCACCGCCCGAAGAGCTAAAAGAAAAATGTGCAGAGATGAATTACGTGTACCAGCCGGAGTATAAAATACGATCGCTTAAAACATTTACCGAGCAGGAAGTGCTGGAGCCGTTGGTAAAAGCATATAACAGCCGGGTAAGCTGGTGGAGTAAGAATGAAACGCTGATTGACCTGAACAGGCCCGTTCCGGAACAAAACAATATGGATGTTGCAAAACATACGGATGCTGATAAAAATAGCTCATCAGCAATAACTGGCTATTCACAAAACAATTTGGCAGGCGAACAGCAGGGTGGATTAAAAGAAGTGGTTGTAACGAGTGCATTTGGCATTAAACGGGTTGCAAGAAGTTCTTCATCAAATTCGCAGGTAGTTTCGGCCGATCAGCTTAATGCAGTGCGTAATACAAACATCAACGATGCCCTGGCCGGTAAAGTGGCGGGGATACAGGTTCGTAGCCAATCCTCTGCAGCATTGGGGCGGCAGAGCCATATCCGCTTACGCGGAGAAAGCGGCTTTAGTAACGGCGACGGCACCTACGGCTCTGGCGTATTGTATGTGGTGAACGGAACCATTTTGCCCGATGCAAACGATATCAATATCGACGATATAGAAGACCTTACTGTATTGCAGGGCCCAAGTGCTGCGGCTTTATTCGGGCCCGAAGGAGCTAACGGAGCCATTGTAATGACATTGAAAAAAGCCCGGCGGGTGTATACACAATATATATGGACAGAATATAAACTAAGCAGCGCAGAAGATGAAGACTACATACAGGCTATGCAAAACTCGCCGGCTCCTGAGTTATCCGACACTTATTCAGCATTGGAAAAAGATTACAGGAATAACACCTGCTTTTATTTTGAAATGGCAGATTTCTTTTTTGAAAAAGGGAAAAAAGATAAAGCGCAGGAACTGATGTACAATGCCATTGAACTCTGCCAGGGAAATGAGAATGGTTTGCGGCTGGCTGCTTATATGTACGAAAAATGGAAATGTTTTGATAAAGCTATTGCCGTGTATAATGGTATTTTGAGCCGGCAACAGAATAACCTGCTGGTAAAACGTGATTTGGCACTGGCATACTTTCAGAATAAGGATATTGAAAAAGCAGTAAGAACCTATTATGCCGTGATCACATCACCCGATGATAATTACTACAGCATTTCAGTAAAAGAAGATGCGCTGGCCGAAATGAATGCATTACTGGTAATGCACAAAAATGAGTTCGATATTTCCTGGATCAATCATAACCTGGTAAAAGCGCTGCCGGTTGACCTGCGTATCTCGGTTGGTAGTAATCATGATTATATTAGTAGTATACATATTGCAGAACCTGGTGGCGAAACATGCAGCAATGCTAACCTGGTAAGCAAAAGCGGGGGCCGCTTCACCGGCAGCTCATATTACTCATACTGGCAAAACCTGGGCGAATATTCTATCAGGCATGCAACACAGGGAAAATACAGTGTGAAAGTAGACGCATACGGCTATTCTTCTTACCGGGAGAAAATACCCTCTTTTGTACGGGTAATAACCTTTAAGAATTTTCAGCGGCAGAATATGACCATGGAAACGAAGATCTATAACCTGGATAACCAATACGGCCGGGTAGAACTGGATGAGATCAGGTGGTGAACTCATTCCCTTTGAAAATGAAACTCCGGCAGTGACCGGAGTTTTTCTATTAACAGCTTCTTCCTATCTCTGGTATAATTACTCTAATTTTACCCGGATAAACAATACGGATGCAATTAACCATTGAAAGAATAAAAGAACTGTTCTCTTCTTTTTCCGGATCTGAAATAACAGGGATTGATAAACTTCCCCAGGCAGGAAGCGAACGCCACTACTTCCGTATTCACACGGCTGCCAAAACTTATATTGCTACTTACGGGGAGAACCTGAAGGAAAATGAAAGTTTCATTTATTTCTCCGGGCATTTTAAAAAGAAGGGACTGGCAGTGCCGGAAATATTCTGCATTAATAAGGATAAGAACATCTACATACAGGAAGACTTTGGGGATGTTTCGCTGCTGAGCATACTGGAAGAAAAGGGTTTTACCGGTGAAGTATACGATCTGTATAAGAAAAGCCTGTCTCAGCTGGTATTGCTGCAGGTAAAGGGGCATGAAGAGTTGAATTATAAAAAATGCCTTACCAATACGTCTTTCGGTAAACAGGCCATTATGGCCGACCTGCTTTATTTCAAATATTATTTCCTGGATGCGTTGCGCAGGCCTTATGATAAACAAAAGCTCCTGGATGATTTTGAAGCATTAAGCCATTACCTGGCTCACACAGAGTATAAATATTTCATGTTCCGTGATTTTCAAAGCCGCAACATTATGGTAACGCCCGATGAAAGCGTTCACTTCATCGATTACCAGGGCGGTATGAAGGGAGCGCCGCAATACGACGTTGCCTCTTTACTGTGGCAGGCGAGGGCAAACTTAACAGATGAATGGAAGCAGGGATTGCTGGAACATTATATCAATGAGTTTGAAAAAGCAGTGGAAGAGCAGATCGACCGGGAAACCTTCCGCAGCCAGTATAATGGTTATGTACTCATCCGCCTGCTGCAGGTACTGGGCGCTTATGGTTTCCGTGGATTGTTTGAACGCAAAGCGCAATTCCTTACCAGCATACCACTTGCTTTAAGTAATTTAAAATGGTTCTTTAATAACCAGAACATGGGTATTGCGGTTCCCGAGTTTAAAAAGGTATTGGAAATATGTGTAAGCAACGAAGTGATCGATACCTTCACCCCTGTTCAGGCAACAGCAGAAACCCTGCTGGTAGTTACCATCAACAGCTTCTCTTATAAAAAAGGAATTCCGCCAGATGCCACCGAGAACGGCGGCGGGTATGTATTTGATATGCGGGGTATTTTAAACCCAGGCCGTATTGATGTATACAAAACACAAAGCGGGCTTGATAAACCGGTAAAGGATTTCTTAGAACAACAGACCGATATGCTTACTTTTTTAAACGGTGTTTTCAGCGTGGTGGACATTTCTGTTACTGATTATATAAAGAGAGGATTTGCCAGCCTGATGATCAATTTTGGGTGCACCGGCGGCCAGCATCGCAGCGTATATGCTGCAGAAGCGCTGGCAAGGCATCTGCGGAATAAATTCAAGGTAAAGGTGAACTTGAATCACACTAATCAGCAAAACTGGGTGAAATGAAATCGATGATCTTTGCAGCTGGATTGGGTACCAGGTTTAAACCCTGGACAGATAAGCATCCGAAGGCGCTTGCCTTAGTGAATGGCAAATCATTGTTGCAGCGGAATATTGAATACCTGCAGCAATACGGTATCCGTGATGTGGTGTTGAATGTTCATCATTTCACCGACCAGATCGTTGATGCCGTAAATAAAAATAGGGGATGGGGCAGTAATGTAGTTATAAGCGATGAAACAAACGAAGTACTGGAAACCGGTGGAGGCTTACTGAAAGCAAGGCCGCTGCTGGAAGGGAATGAGCCTTTTATTACACTCAATGTAGATATTCTTACAAATCTTGATATACACAAACTGCTTTCATTTCATAAAGAACATAAACCACTGATATCTTTTGGTGTAACGAGCCGGAAAACCTCCCGCTATTTTTTATTTGATGAAAACAACCGCCTCTGCGGCTGGCGGAATACCAATACAGGCGAAGAAAAAATAGCTGTACAAAAAGATAACCTTGTTCAGAAAGCATACAGTTGTGTGGTGGTTTTTCAGCCGGAAGTATTCAGGCTGATCAGGCAAACTGGTAAATTCTCTTTAACAGAAACCTATCTCGATCTTGCAAAAGACAACCTCATTCTTGGATACGATCACAGTGGCGATAAGCTGGTTGATGTTGGCAAGCCCGAAAGTGTGGCTGTTGCAGAAAAACAGTTCCCTTAATTATTATCAACCGGGGCTCCAAACTCTTTATCCTCTTTAGGTTTACTTAACCCGAAATTATAGCGGATCGTTATTCCGAATCTTCTTGTATCATTTATCCTTGATCCCTTTGCACTCACATTGCCCTGGTTCAGACTGAAGGAAACCTGGTTGGTCCGTAATACATCATTCACCGAGAAAATGATATTGGCCTTCTTTTTCAGAATGCTTTTATTGGCCGAGATGAACAGCCCGCCGAAATTATCCAGCTCATAAAAATTCTGTATGGCTTTTGTACGCAGGAAACCCTGCATGTTCAGGGTAAGTGTTTTGCCGGCTTTAAATTCCTGGTACATAAAAAACAGCCAGCTTCCACGCCGGTAACTCAATGGCTGGTTCTGGTAAAAGCCGTCGTATTCAATATGGTTGTATTGGGCGCCAATATAAAAGAAATATTTACCGCCGGGTGGTACGCCGCCAAGAATCCGTGCATAAAACTCCTTGCTCTTGCCTAAATTATCGTAGGTACGGAAAGCGATCTTGCTGCTGTCGTCCTGGTAGGTAACATTGCTGAAAATATCTTTCGTTTTATTTATGCCGAATGCCAGCACAGGGAAATCATCGAAAGTTACATTCAGCTCATAATTGGTGGTGAATTGTGGTTGTAGCCGCGGATTTCCCACATCAAACAGATACTGATCAACATACTTCGGGTACGGGTTCAGTATTTCGTAATAAGGCCGCCGGATGCTTCTCCGGTAAATGGCATTGCCAACCAGTTGCGTTTTGAATAATTTAAAAAGATTATGCCGCAGGTAAACATACGGAAACAGGTCGGTACGTTTGATAGATAAATTGGTATCCTTTGGTATGAGTTGACGGCCATGGATATCGGTGCTTTCCAGGCGCAGGCCTGGCTTGAGGGTGAAACCATAGAATGTTTTGGCTACCTGTAAATAAGCGCCGATAATGGTTTCCCGGTATTTGAATGTATTTGTCTGGTAGGTATCGGGCTGCCTTCCGCCGCCCCCTGTTTCATAAAAATATTCAGCGCTGTTATTGCTGATGCTCCTGGTTAGTTTAATGCCTGTTTCAATAGTAGCTATTTTAGGAAGCTTAAACACCAGTTCTGTTTCCGCTACAAAAATATTTTTTTTGCTCTTGTTTATTCCATCGCCAAAAACAGCCGGCTTTACGGGTTGAAAATAATAATTGGTATACAGCTGTGTGTTATTGTTACGGTAGTAATTATACTCCAGGTCGATGGTCCACTCGCTGCCGGCAGAATCTATCTTATATTTTGATGAAACCTCGTTGCCCATGTACAGGCTGTTGTTCTTACTGTGGATGTCCGACTGGTTCCTGCTCAGTAATGATTGGGTCAGCAGTTTTGTAACATCGCTGCCATTAACCGCATCGCTCTTGTTATTGTTGATGTTCAGCCTGAGGTCGTAATTAATACTGAACTTTTTTGTAAAAGCAATATCAACGCCTCCGCCAATATAATTACCCATCGAAGGGTAGGTGGTATATGCTTTTTGAGAAAGAAAAGAACTGTCCGATTTGATCAGCCTGTCGGAATTCAGTTCTTCATAATTTTTCCGGCTGGTAAACTGGTAACTGAAATAACTGTTGATCTTACCGGCGCTTTTATTAAGGTTAAACCCCGCCGTTTGAGTGCTGTACACACCCTGGAAGTAGCCGATGTTTGCACTGCCGTTACTTCCGATCTTCACCCCTTTCTTTAAAACAATGTTTACAATGCCACCGCTGCTGGCTGCATCATATTTTGCAGAAGGGCTGCGTAGTATCTCTATCTTACTTACACTGGCTGCCGGTAAACTTTTTAAAAGAGAAGCAAGGTCTTCGCTGCTTAACTTCATCTCCCGGCCATTGATATAAACAGTGGCAGGGGTAAGGCTGCTTAAATACACATTGCCATCCTGGTCTACAATGGCGCCGGGCGTTTTTTCCAGCACTTCGTATGCATTGGTACTGCTGTTGGCAAGTACAGTTGCATCGATGATCGATTTATCATCTTCCTGTTTTATCAACGGCTTTTTGGCCACAACCGTTACGTTTTGCAGGCTGCTGGTCTTTCTTTTTACCAGGATTGAAATATTTACAGGCTTATCGGTAACCGATACGGTCTTGTCTGTTGTTTCAAAATTAACCGAAGAAATGCGTACCAGGTATTTAGAGAACGGGTTTGCAGCAAACACATTGCCACCTGCTTTATATAACTGCGAGCTGATGAGAGCGGTATCCGGCAGTAAATAAAGCTGGATAGTAAGGTTGTTGAGTGAATCTTTTTTGAGCGAGGATAAATTTACCGTAAGCCGGGTAGTGTTTTGTGCTGCCGTTGCTTTGGCAAACACTAACAGTAATAACAGGGCACAGGTTTTCAGTCTCAATTTTATTCACTGTTGAATAGGTTCTGTAGTTATTTCTTCTCAAACAGGTCCTTCTTGTCTATCACTTTCACCTTCTTGCCGTCTTTCAGTGTTTTACTTACCAGGTCATACGGACCGGTAACCACTTCCTGCCCGTCTTTAAGGCCTTCGGTGATCTCGATATAGTTGATGTCCTGTATATCAGTCTTTACTTTCTGCTTACTTACTTTTCCTTCTTTGTCGATCACAAAAACCACTACGTCCAGGTCGTCTTCATTTGTTGAAGTGTTGGACTTAACATTCGACTCGTCTTTTTTCTTATCGGTTTTGGTGCTGTCGTTCTTGTCACGGGTAGTTACAGCATTGATGGGAACGCTCAATACATTTACATGCGTCTTGGTCTGGATATCTGCATTGGCGCTCATACCCGGGCGGAAGGGAAAACTGCCTTTCCCGATAAGGTCTTTATAACTCTCCGGCAATAAGCGGATATATACTTTGTATTGCGTAACATCCGATGTGGTTGATAGTGCAGTTTGTGCCGCAGCGCCGTTATTGCTGCTGGCAATTTGTGTAACAATGCCTTTGAACTTGCGGTTGCTGTAGGCATCCACTTCAATATTGGCGCTGTCGCCTAACTTCACTTTGGGCACATCATTCTCTCCCACATCAACCCGTATCTCAATCTTACTCATGTCGGCAATACGCAGCATCTCTGTTCCGCTCATTAAATTACTTCCCACTACCCGTTCGCCCTGTTTTACATTTAATAAACTCACCACTCCATCCATAGTAGCTATCACGGCAGTTCTGCTCAGGTCTTTGTTCGCTTTTTCTAAATTAGCACGGGCGCTCTGCACATTTGCCTGTCCGCCACGGATACCCTGCTTGGCCGCATTGTAATTTGCCGTACTGCTTTTTAAATTTGCGTCTGCTATCTCAAATTCACTTTTGCTGATCACTTTATCATCAAATAATTTCTTTTGCCGGTCGTAGGTACGCTGCGACTGTTCCATCTGCGCTTTCAGGGCATCAATAGCTGCCTGCGAATTGGCAACCTGGGCCTGCGTTTGCTCTACACCACTGGCCGCCTGGTTGCGCTGGATATTATATATGTCGGCATAAATGCGTGCCAGCACCTGGCCCTTCTTTACCGAATCTCCTTCCTGTACATTCAGTTCAGTGATCTCGCCGCTGATATCCGGGCTTATCTTCACTTCTACCTCCGGGTAAATTTTTCCACTGGCATTTACGATCTCGGTGATGGTACGCTTCTGCACTTTCTCCGCAGTAACTTTTAATCCTTCGTCTTTACCAAAAGCGCCTGTTTTGGAAAGTACCACCATCAGCACCAATAAAATTCCCACGCTTATCAATATCCATTTTAGCGACTTGCTCATATATAATTCAGTTTACGGTTTGTAGATTGTTGTTTATGGTTACGGGCATTTGCTCTTTCTTCAACTTCACAGGCGTCGCACTCTTGTACATTATATCGCTATCAACTCTTTCTCACTCACCACTTATAATTTTAACCCCTGCCCTTTATAAAATTCCAGCACTTTCATCTTAAATACATAATCAAACTGGTTCAGTGCATTCTCTAACCTTGCCCTGAACACATTGTTCTGGTTGGTGATCAGTTCAAAGGTCGACATCAGGCCCACGTCGTAGCGCTTCTGCGCAAATCCATACGTACGTTCAGCCGTTTCCATTGCTTTTTTACCGGCATTGAATTTTTGCAAAGCCACCATGGCGGCATTATATGCCTGGTAAATATTCTGTTTCAGACTTTGGTTGTCCAGTTCTTTCTGCAGTTGCAGGTTCTGAATAGATATCCTGCTTCTTAGATAATTAGCACGGCCAGTATAACCATTAAAAATCGGAACACGTAAACTTAAGCCTATGGCTTGATTAAAATTCTGATTCAATTGTGAAAAGAATGGTTGTTTTCTGTAGGTGTAATCCGGAAATGGGTTCAGGCGATATACACTATAATCAACAGTACCCACGGTTACTTTTCCTATTGGCGGGTTTATTAAAGTTGAGCCGGTCACTTCTTCAGACCTGCTGTTATACCTGCTTCCCAAACTTCCAAAGGCAGATATGGTTGGATATAACCCACCCTTTGCAGCCGTCAAGTTTTTTTGTGCAGCTTTAATTTTAAAATCATTGAATTTTTGCTGCGGCATATTGGCAATGGCCGATGCATAAACAGCTTCGGGTTGCAGATCGGCTATTTTTTCTACCGGTATCTTATCTACCGGCGGAGTATCCACCGCAAACGGGGTAGCTGCATCCAGGGCCATATAGGCTTTGATGGTTAAAATATTTTGCTGCACATTTCCTTTAGCACTTATCAAAGTAGCGCTGTCTCTTGCCACTTGTGCTTCCAGTTCTGCTGCATTCAATTCAGGTAATGCACCGGCATCAACCAGTTTGCGGGTATTGCTTAATTGCGCCTGGGATTGCTGCAGCTGAACAGCCGCTATCTTTTCCTGCTCCATTGCCAGCAATATCTGCAGGTATGCATTGGCAACCGTGAGGGCAATATCATTTTTCAGCTTATCGGTATTTGCTTTAGCTGCCTGTAGTTCCCATTCATTGGCGGCAATAGTACTGCGTTTGCTGAAAAAGTTGAATATATCGGCGCTGCTCTGCAATTGCATATTGGCAGAAAGATAACTCTGTGTGATGAGGCTGAAAGTGGTTGGATCCTGGTTGCGGCCATTGTTAAAAGCAGGTCCGCCGCTGAAATTCAAACTGGGTAATTGCCCCAGCTTGCTTTGCTTTAACTGCAACTCGGCGAGCCTGGCTTGCAGGTCGGTTTGTTTCACCGAAATATTATTGGTCATGGCATATTCCACACATTTGAGCAGGCCCCATTTTTCCTGGGCTTTGGCCGAAGCAGAAATGACCAATATAAGAATAAGGGAAAAGAATTTGTAACGCATACAACAAAAATAATCTATCTCCCTCTAATCTGTTTAAAACTATTTTACAGGCGGTAATGGTATCAGCCCATCTTTTCAAAAGCCTGCTCCAGGTCTTTGATGAGGTAGCCGGGTTCTTCCAGCCCTACGTAGAGCCGCAGCATCCGGTGCTCGGGGTTGGCAGCATCAAACTCATGCGGTTGCAGTGAAGAACATTTGGGAATGATCAGGCTTTCGTGGCCACCCCAGCTTACCGCCATAAATATGTGTTGAAGATCTTCGCAGAATTTTTCGATCTGCTGCATGTTTGTTGCCTTGATGATAAAGGTGAGCAGCCCGCAGCCGCCCTTCATCTGTTTTTTGGCCAGTTCATATTGCGGAAAGGTTTCATCAAGGGGGAAAAGGATCGACTCGACCCTGGGATGGGTCTTCAGGAACCCGATCACTTTTCCGGTAGAAGCAGTTACCCGGTCGAGCCGGGCAGGTAAAGTTCTTAATCCCCGTATCAGTAACCAGGCATTGAAGGGTTGTATGCCGCTGCCTACCGTCATGAACTCGCTGTTGAAAATGCGTTCCATCATTTTTTTGCTGCCGCTCAGTACACCGCCCAGGGTATCGCTGTGGCCGCTGATGTACTTGGTAGCTGTTTGAAGCGAAAGATCGATGCCCATTTCAATGGGTCGCTGATATAAGGGTGTGCAATAACTGTTGTCGATGATGGTAACGATATTCTCCGATCTTGCCAGTTCGGCAACGGCTTCCAGGTCCTGCAGGGCATAATCCCAACTATTCGGACTTTCTAAATAGATAACAGTAGTGTTGGGAAGAATGGCCCGTTCAAAATTCTCAATTTCTCTTCCGTCAATATAAGTGGTGGTAATGCCAAACCTGGGCAGTATAACATCAAACATCCGTTGCGCCCAGGTATAGGGTTTGTTAACCGATACAATATGATCGCCGCTTTTTACATTGGCAAATACGGCCGCAAAGATGGCAGCAGCGCCGCTGTTGAATACCAGGCAGTCTTCGGCTCCGTCTAATGCAGCCAGTTTTTTGCGGAGGATCTCGGTGGTTGGATTTTTTCCGCGGCTGTAAAGGAATACGGAATATTCATCGGCAAAGGCCTTACGCATTTCATCCACCGTATTAAAAACAAAATTGCTTGTTTGCATGATGGGCGGAGAAACGGCATTGAAATAATTTTCCCGTTCTTCGGCAAATTCATTCAGGATGTAAGAAATATCTTCGGGCATTGTTATGAAAGTTTAGGTTCTTTTTTCTGAAAGGCTTTTACGGCAAAATAAATTCCAATGAAACCAATCATAACGCCAAGGCCTATCAGGCAGAGTTTTGTTTCGTTCACCAGCAAACTTATGGCAACAAAAGAATAAGCGGCTATGAAAATGATGGGCAGCAGCGGGTACAGCTTCATGCTGTAAATGCCGGTATCGTTTAAATGGGCCGTCTTCTTTCTTAAAATAAAAATGCTGCCGGCAGAAAGCGCCATGCCAAAGCAATCAAGAAAAATACTGAAGCTTAAAACGGTATCGAATTCTTTTGCCCAAAAAACGATCAGGGCGCATAATGCCGCAAATACGCTTAAAGAAATAGTGAGCACATCCGTTTTGATATTTCGTTTCTTAAAAATGGCAGGCAATATCTTGTCTTCGCTCATCGCATACATTACCCGTGGGTTGCTCATGAGTAGTACATTCACATAGGCCAGTACGCTCAGGAACAAAAAGCCGGAAAGAACCCGTTCGGCATTTATGCCGAATATCTTGGAAGCCATGATGGCGGCAATATTCTTGCTGTTCTTTATTTCTTCAAAGCCGATCACTTTTATGTATGCATAGTTTATGGTGAGGTACAGGGCAATGATGATGAAGATGCCCAGGAATATCCCCCGGGGAATATTTTTGGTAGGCTTATCCACTTCTGCCCCAAAGTTGATGGTTTGCTGGTAGCCGCCGTATGTAAAACTCACCGCTACCAGGCCAATACCAAATGCTTTCAGGTATTCCATAAATGTTGGACTGATAGCAGAGGGGGCAACAACTGAAGTTGTTTCGGGGCTTGCAAAAAAGATGGGCGTGATGAGCAGCAGGATCAGGCTTATTTTGATTACGGTTAGCACATTCTGCGTTTTGGCACTCATCTTCAACCCCATCAGGTTAACGCCATAAAAAATAACAATGGCGGCAATGGCAATGCTGATCTGTACGGTTTGAATGTAAGCAGCATTGGCCGCTTCCTTCATCCATTCAACATCTTTTGATAAAGGAATAAAGATACCGGTGATATATTCTCCGCCCACAATGGCCACGCCTGCCAGTGATGCGGCATTGGAAACCAGGATCACACAGTTGATGGCAAAGGCGATGGAAGGATGGTAAGCGTAAGCGAATATTTTATAATAACCACCTGTTACCGGTAAGCGACTGCCTATTTCTGCATAGGTCAATGCACCGCATAAGGCTACCAGGCCGCCGGCGATCCATGCGGAAAAAAACAGAAAGGTGTCGGGTGAAGCTTTGGCCACATTTAACGGGGTACGAAAAATACCCATGCCGATCACCAGGCTCACCACGATCATGGTAAAATCGAAGAGGTTAAGTTTTTTTGATTTTGTCTGCATGATGAAAAGATACAGAAAGGCGCTAATAAATAAACTTTTTTCAGTTAAAAAAGTGAAAGAGACATGATTTGCCTCATAAGAGATCAATGGCGATCGTTTACCTTTGCTTTATGTTTAGGCAGGTTACCGCCATATTATTGCTTCTTGCTTTTTCTGCACAAACCTTCAGCAGTCCCTTTGTTATGCTGGATTATTATGTGAACACAGCAGCATATGCAAAGAACTGTGTTAACAAGGCAAGGCCTAAAATGCATTGCAACGGTAAATGCCAGGTAATGAAAAAACTGCAGGAAGAAGAAAAGAAAGAGCAGCAGAATGCCGAACGTAAACCGGCATACAAAGTACAGGTACTTTCTTCAAGATCATTTTTCTCCCTGCTTATCATCCCACCGGTCATCCCCGGAAAGGTTAACAGGTTTGATCCGGCATCTTTTCCTGTAGACCGCAGCTTCGCCGTATTCCATCCGCCACAGGCATAACCTTCTTTTTATTTTTTATTGCAGCATACAGGGCAAAACTGCCCCTGTAACACTATTTCTTTACTTAAAAATAATTTTATGAAAAAATTCATCATACTAACAGCTCTTTTCTTTTTTACGATCAATACCACACAAGCCTGCGAGATCTGCGGATGCGGATTGGGCAATTATTATATCGGCTTACTGCCACAGTTCAAACATAAATTCATCGGGCTCCGGTACCAGTATAAACGCTTTAATACGGTAATGGCCGATGATGCTACGCAGTTCAGCAAAGACTATTTCCGTACGGCGGAGCTATGGGGCGGGTGGAACATTGGAAAGAGATGGCAGGTGCTTGCCGTTATTCCATATAATTATGTTCACCAGGTTACCGACGATGGCATTACCAACAACCAGGGCATTGGCGATATTGCTGCGATGGTAAATTATAAGGTCTTTGATAAAACATCTGCGTTATCAAAAGCAACACTTGTTAACCAGCAATTATGGTTTGGGGCCGGAGTAAAAGTGCCAACCGGCAAGTTCGATATTGATGCAACCGATCCTGCTATTGTAGCGATGGCGAATACACAAACGGGTACTGCCAGCACCGACTTTATACTGAACAGCGCATATAACGTAAGGATAAATAAATTCGGTATCAATACAAGTGCATCTTATAAAATGAATACATCCAATAAAGACAAATACATGTTCGGGAATAAATTCTCTGCCAGTTCATTTGCATCCTATACCATCAATGCCGGACCGGTTGCCGTTGTACCCAACCTGGGATTGCTTTATGAGAATACGGCCATCAATAAACTGAACAAAGAAAAAGTAGCGCAAACAGGAGGTTATTTATTAACCACAGCTGCTGGCATAGAATTGAATTTTAGAATGATCACTATTGGCGCTAACGTGCAAATACCCGTCAGTCAGCATTTCGCTTCGGGCCAGACCGAAGTGAAAATAAGGGGGATGATGCACCTGAGTTTTGGTTTTTGAATCATTCAATGCACCTGACTTAAAACAAATAATACAATGAGAAAAATACTTGTCTATTTATTACTGCTGACCGCTGCCTGTAACCAGCCCGATCACAATCACCAGTCAGCCATGTCTATTCCCGCAAAAACAGATTCTTTAAAAGCCGAACTGAAAAACCTTGACTTCGATTCGAAAACAGACCTGGTATGCGGCATGCCGTTAAAGGCTGGTGTGGAAGATACGGTCAGGTATAGGGGTAAGTTATACGGATTCTGCGCCAGGGAATGTAAAGAAGAATTTTTAAAGGAACCACAACAATATTTAACCTCAAAATAAAAATTATGAAAAGAAATTTTTTTTGGACCGCCATCCTGCTGATGGCCCTCAATCCGCTACTCAATGCTCAAAAAGCCGATAAGCCCGTTTGGAAAGAACTGAAAACATTCCACGGCCTTATGTCATCATCCTTTCATCCTGCAGAAGAGGGGAATTTTACTCCCCTTAAGCAGAAGGCAGACAGTTTGTTGCTGGCTGCGAGGAACTGGCTGGCATCGTCCGTTCCTGCTGATTTTAAGCCAGCCGAAACGAAGGCAGCCCTCGAAAAACTAGTTGCACAATGTACCAGGGTTAAAAAGGAAGTGGATAATAAAGCACCTGATGAAGTGCTGATGAAAAATATCACGGAGGCGCACAATGTGTTTCATACAATTACAGGGGAATGCAGGAAATCAGACGATCACTAAAACAATGTTACAGGAAAAAGCCGCTGCACAGCAGCGGCTTTTTTTATTTCTCCACAAAAACTGAATAAATTTTCCTGCCGGTATTTTTATCTCCATTACTTTTGCAGCGGATCTGGTTCCCTCGCCTCAGGCGAGGGATTAAAAAGGGAATCCCGTTCAATTCGGGAGCTATCCCCGTAGCTGTAAACGACACCCCAAACCCCTGAAGGGGCTTTAAGGAACATTTCAATCTTCGTAACCACTGTTCTTATAACGGGAAGGTTTTGAAAATGTGTCGTAAGCCAGAAGACCTGCCTGGTCCATCAACAATCATTCAACGCTTTCGGGTGAAAGGCAGGAAATGTAACGGCTTAACGGCTTTTATATCTCTTTACGCCGTGGTTGGTGTCCCCACCAAACACATTTTCCAGGAAGCAGTCACAAAAAAAATTTTTTCAAACAATGAAAAAGAAAATTTTTATTGCGGCTGCTGTTTTATTCAGCAGTCCGGTATTTGCACAAACAGACAGTACAAAGAATTTAAATGAAGTGGTGATTACCGCCACCAAATTCCCCATCAAACAGGCCCTTACAGGAAAAGTGGTTACGGTAATCTATAAAGAACAACTGGAACGCAACAATGGGAAAACACTGGGTGAAGTATTGAACACCCAGGCAGGCATTATTGTAAACGGCAACACAAATACACTGGGCACCAACCAGGATGTATATGTTCGTGGGGCCGCTGCGGGTAAAACACTGATCCTGCTCGACGGTATCCCGGTATACGATGCATCCGGCATCAGCGGCGCCTTTGATCTTAATTTCATTTCCATCGACCAGGTAGAAAGGGTAGAGATACTTAAAGGCAGCCAGTCTACTTTATATGGAAGCGACGCCATTGCTGCGGTGATCAATATCATCAGTAAAAAAGCCGGAGCTAAAAAACTCAATGCCAACCTGAACCTAGCTGCCGGCTCCTACAACACATTCAAAGTGGCAACAGGTGCGAACGGCACCATCAAAAAGACCAGTTATACCCTGCAATACAGCCGGCTTTCCAGCAAGGGTTTCTCTACCGCCGAAGACCAGGCAGGCAACAAGAACTTTGATAAAGATGGTATCAAAGAAAATGTATTCAAAGCATCGCTGGGGCAAAGGGTCGGGAATAGAATTGCTATCCGGGTCAATACACAATTAAGCGACTACAAAACAGATGGCGATGCCGGCCTGTTCACTGATGATGCAGATTACAGCATTACTACAAAAAATGCACTGGTGGGTGTTGGAGCAGATTTTACCATCGGTAAAAGCATCCTGCATTTCAATTATAATTATAATACCACAAAACGAACTTACCTCGACGACTCAGCCAGCAGGGGAGGGTTCTCTTATTACAGTAAAGGAGAATACACCGGCAAGTCTCATTTCGTGGAGTTATACAGCAATATTGCTCTTACCAAAAGTGTGGATGTGTTGATTGGTATGGATTACCGCAACCAGCTTACCGATCAGAATTATTTTTCCGTAAGCGCTTTCGGCCCTTATGCATCTATGCCAATGAGCGACGACAGTGCAAAAGTGAACCAGCTTGGCGCTTATGCATCGTTGCTGGTAAAAGATATCGCTGGTTTTAATGTAGAGATCGGCGGGCGGTATAATAATTTCAATAAGTACGGCGATGTGTTTACATTCTCATTCAATCCGTCTTATGTGATAAAGAACTGCTTCAAGATCTTTGGTAATATCAGTTCGGGTTTTAAAGCGCCTTCGCTTTACCAGGTATATTCAGAATACCGTAATCCGAACAAAGAACTGAATCCGGAAAAATCAATGAGTATAGAAGGAGGTATCCAGTATTACAAAGGCAATTTGAACCTGCGTGCTGTTTATTTCAGCAGGAATATAAAAGACAATATCCTCTTTTACAGTGCCGGTGCACCAACCTATGCCAACTATTATATCAATGGCGATAAGCAAAAAGACAAAGGGCTT
The DNA here is from genome assembly GCA_044220615.1 of Ferruginibacter sp. Taxonomy (GTDB): domain Bacteria; phylum Bacteroidota; class Bacteroidia; order Chitinophagales; family Chitinophagaceae; genus Ferruginibacter. The sequence continues at coordinate 133,545 of JBGAQR010000004.1, forward strand.
GAACTGGAAGCCAGTGTTGACTTCGGGAAAGTGAACCTTACTGCCAACTATGTGAACCTGGATGGAAAAATTGAAACAAAGGCCGGTGCAAAAGATACATCTTACTTTAATCTTTACCGCAGGCCCAGGCAAACGATCAACCTTAACCTGGGAATAGCGATCACTAAAAACTGGTACCTGAATACCGGTATACAAAGCGTAAGCAGGCGTTACGAATCCGTTTATATGTCGGCGCCGGTTGAAATGCCGGCCTATTATACCTGGAACATGTATTCAACCTATACCATTTCAAAAAATGCAAAAGTATTTGTTGACCTGAAGAATATCACCGACGAAAAATATTCGGAAGTTAGGGGCTATAACAGCCGCCGTTTTAATTTTATGGCGGGCATCGGGCTCAGTCTTTAATAACTAAAACCAGGTGTTGAAGAAGATGCATACCGCATCTTCTTCAACATTAAAAATAATTCCACATGTGCAGGCACGAAGAAAAAAAATGTCCACGTTGCAACCGGACATTTGAATGCAAGGCCGGCAGCATTACCCAATGCCAGTGCAGCGCCATACAATTATCTGCCGAAGAAAGGATCTATGTGGAATCTAAGTTTGAAGATTGCCTTTGTGCTCAATGCCTGGCCTTTCTGCAAAAAGAGTACGCTGTTTTTAAAGAAGTACATGTGTATAAACAGGCGTGATACCACTTTATTGTTTAGCTGACTATCTTTGCACAAATAAACAGAATGACACTCGATAACCTGTCGGCCAAAGAAATACTTACCATTTCCTTTACCCTTTTTGCGGTGATAGATATGGTGGGAAATATCCCCGTGCTGGCATCACTGCGGGCTAAAATGGGTGGAGAGATCAGGTCCACGCAGGCCACATTGGCCTCGGGCGGGTTGATGATATTATTCCTGCTGGTAGGCCAGCAATTCCTGAACATATTGGGGCTGGATGTACAGTCTTTTGCCGTTGCCGGAAGCATTGTGATATTCATCATCGGACTGGAAATGGTGCTGGGCCTCGAATTCTTTAAGCAGGATGGTAATGCCAAAAGCGGCAGCGTGGTTCCCATTGCCTTTCCGTTAATTGCCGGATCGGGTACGCTAACTACCATCATGAGTTTAAAAGCGAACTACGATGATATCAATATCCTTATCAGCATATTAATCAATTGTATTTTCATCTTCCTGGTTTTAAAATCGCTGAAATGGATAGAAAAAATGCTGGGACCGAATGGTATGGTGGTCATCAGAAAATTTTTTGGCGTAATATTGCTCGCCATTGCGGTAAAAATATTCGGTAGTAACTTTTCGCATTTGGGAAAATAGTAATGGTTGATACGTTAATACGTTAATTAGTTAATCCGGGAGAGAGTTCAAAAAATAAAGGATCTGCAAAAATTCAGACACCCACCAATTAACGGATAAACAAATTAACGTTTAACAACTCCCGGCCTTGTAGTACAATGGATAGTATAAGAGTTTCCGAAGCTCCAGATCCAGGTTCGATTCCTGGCGAGGCCACATTCCTTTCTTTTTAGATATATTACCCCGGTTTTCTGCCGGAGCTCCTTCCTGATAAAGATCATGCTCCCATGTTACCTATGTTACCAAAATCAACGAAAATATTGGGGAGGTTTGCTCATAAAAAATAAATATGAAACTGGAACAGATTTATACCGGGTGCATCGCCCATGCCGCTTATTATCTTGAAAGCAATGGCGAAGCCGCTGTTTTTGACCCGCTGCGTGAAGTGCAGCCGTATATTGACCGGGCTGCAAAAAACAATGCAAAGATCAAATTCGTTTTTGAAACACATTTTCATGCCGACTTTGTAAGCGGTCATTTAGACCTGGTAAAGAAGACGGGAGCGAAGATCGTCTTCGGCCCTACGGCCAGGCCGGCCTACGATGCTGTTGTTGCGGAAGACGGGCAGGTATTTAAAATTGGAAATGCTTCCGTTAAGATCATACATACTCCCGGGCATACCATGGAAAGCAGTACCTACTTAATAACAGATGAGCAGGGAAAAGAACATGGAATCATTACCGGCGACACCTTGTTTATCGGTGATGTGGGCCGGCCCGACCTTGCCCAGCATGTAATTGCAGACCTCACCCAGGAAAAGCTTGCCGGCTATTTGTTCGATTCTCTCCGGAACAAGATCATGCCGTTGAGCGATGACCTGATTGTTTACCCCAACCACGGCGCCGGAAGTGCCTGCGGTAAAATGATGAGTAAGGAAACCACCGATACGCTCGGCCACCAGAAACAAGTGAACTATGCATTAAACCCACTGCTCACAAAGGATGAGTTTATTAAGCAGTTGCTTACCGGCCTCACCACACCCCCGGTTTATTTTCCGCAGAATGTACTCATGAATATTAAAGGTTACGAAAGCCTGGATACGGTTATGCAGAGAGGAAAACGGCCAATGCCTGTTGCTGAATTTGAAACGGTAGCCAATGAAACCCGGGCATTGATACTGGACACAAGGGCTGCTTCGGATTTTGCAAAAGCATTTATTCCTAACAGCATCAATATCGGTATTGATGGAAATTTTGCACAATGGGTAGGCGAAATGATCCCCGATGTAAAACAGGAAATAGTATTAGTGACCGATCCTGGCAGGGAAGAAGAATGCATTATCCGGTTGTCGAGAGTGGGGTACGATAATACGCTCGGTTACCTGGAAGGAGGTTTTGAATCATGGAAAAATGCCGGCAAAGAAACAGAGTCGGTGAAACGCATCACCGCTGAAGAGTTTGTAAGGCTGTATGAAACAGCAAAGCCGCTGGTAATAGATATCCGTAAAAAAAGCGAATACGATGCCGAGCATGTGGTTGATGCCGTAAATATTCCGTTGAACCAGATTAACAGCCACCTGGCAGCGTTTCCAAAGGATAAATATTTTGTACTTCATTGTGCAGGCGGGTACCGGAGTATGATCGCCGCATCCATTCTGAAGCAGCGGGGCTGGGATCATTTTTCCGATGTGAGCGGAGGGTTCAGTGAAATAATAAAGACCAATGTGCCAAGAACAGATTATGTTTGTCCCACAACTATGTTGTAAAAAATTGGTAAAGAGGAGGTTAGTGCAGGGCTCTTCTTCAATGTTACAAATGTTACCGTAATAAATAATGAACCTTTTTACCTTACTTAAAATTTAAGATCATGAAAAAGAACATGGGAAATGCAGACCGTATGATACGCATACTGCTGGCTGCCGTTTTTGCCGTACTCTATTTTACCAATACGGTTACGGGCACGTTGGGTATTGTGCTGCTGGTGCTGGGCGCCGTATTTGTACTGACCAGCCTGGTAAGCTTTTGCCCGCTTTATACATTGTTGGGTTTAAATACCTGTTCTGTTAAAAAATAACAGCACCTTCAATACTTTATAAAACTGGAAAAACCATTGGTTCAAAAGCAGCCGGCAGGCTGCTTTTTTTGTAACTTTTGTTACCGGGAGCTGCGCAGCCACCGGTTAATTTTGCTGTACTAAAAAATTTAAAATGAAACGGGTGATCTTCCGCAACTGGAATCTTATACGGATTTTGCGCCTGGCAATGGGCATCACTATCATGATACAGGCTGTTATGGACAAAGATGTATTACTGGCAATGATCGGCATCTTATTTACTGCCATGCCGGTTTTTAACCTGGGTTGTTGCGCAACGGGTAGTTGTGCAGTATCACCGGTAAAGGATCATTCGGCAACAAACGATATTCATTATGAAGAAGTGGTTTAAAAATAACCTGCTTTATATCATTGGTGCAGCCGTGGGCGCCCTTGCCGGATTTATTTACTGGCAGCAGGTAGGTTGTGCTTCGGGTACCTGTGCCATCACTTCCAAACCGCTCAACAGTACATTGTATGGCGCCCTTATGGGAGCTTTGTTGCTTGGTATGTTTAAAAAAGAGCGCAGGGAAAAGATAACAAAGAATGAAAATGACATTTAACGAGATGATACGATCCGGTAAACCGGTACTGGTTGATTTTTTTGCAGAATGGTGCGGTCCCTGCAAAATGATGACGCCTGTTCTGAAAGAAATAAAAGCAGAGATAGGAGATGCGGTAACCATCATTAAGGTAGACGTAGATAAAAGTCCGCAGGCGGCTCACGAGTACCAGGTGCAGGGTGTGCCCACGCTGATATTATTTAAGAACGGCAAACCAATATGGAGGCAAAGCGGGGCGATGCCCAAAGCGGGATTGATAGGAGTAATAAAGAAATTCACAACATAAAAATGTAAGGCAATGGGTTTATTTCAGCAGTTATTTGGAGGAGGCGCTACGGAAGATCTGAAAGGGATCATTGATAAAGGAGCTTTTCTGGTAGATGTTCGTACGCCGGGCGAATTTGCAGGAGGCAGCGTGCCGGGGGCTGTGAACATTCCGTTGGATATGATACCCTACCAATTGGCCAAATTCAAAGGAAAGGAAAACATCATTGTGTTTTGCCGAAGCGGCATGCGCAGCGGACAGGCCAAGGGTATCCTGGAAAGCAATGGCTTTAAAAATGTGGTAAATGGGGGTACCTGGGAAAAAGTAAAGCAGTACGTATCATAATAATAACCCCATTTGTTTATGGCTTCTTGCCCCGGTCGATTATATTTGTTTTTGCATACGGAGGGTATTTGTTTCTGCATGCAAAAATAATATGCAAAATAACGGGCAGGATAATGATAAAACCATCCGGGGTCTTCTGTCGGTCATCAACATTCTGCTGTTGATCATCGGGGTATTGGTGGTAGCCCTCCTTGCCATGCCCTTCATTATATATAAGACCAGCCCGGTTACAGAACAAAAACCCTCTTCAGCATCCGGCACAGTAAATAAAGACACTGTTACTTACTGGACAGCTCCTGATATAAACAGCATTACTGCTCCTGAATTAAAGCAACAGGTGGAATATGGTAAGGAACTTATTGCACACACCGCAAAGTATCTTGGACCCAATGGTTCGGTACAAAAAATGAGTAATGGTATGAATTGCCAGAACTGTCACCTGCAGGCCGGTACAGTGGTGTTTGGAAATAACTATGGCTCTGTTGCATCACTCTATCCAAAGTTCAGGACAAGAAGCGGGGCCGTGGAGAGTGTTTATAAAAGAATAAATGATTGTTTTGAAAGAAGTTTGAATGGAAAGGCTTTAGACAGCGGCGTGAAAGAAATGCAGGCCATCAAAGCCTATATTTATTTTGTAGGAAGTAATGTTCCCAGGGGGGAAAAGGCGTCTGGCTCGGGATTTAAAGAACTTGCCTATTTAGACCGGGCGGCAGATCCGGCAAAAGGACAAGCGGTTTACACAGCCAAATGCCAAAGCTGTCACCAGGTAAGTGGCGAAGGGGTATTAAATATTGATAAAACAGAATTTACCTACCCACCCCTTTGGGGCAACAGCAGCTTCAATGATGGGGCCGGGCTTTACCGCATCAGCAATTTTTCGAAGTATATAAAATATAACATGCCGCAGGGCACCACCCATCAAAACCCCCTTCTTTCTGATGAAGAAGCATGGGATGTGGCGGCCTTTGTATTGTCGCAGCAGCGGCCACATATTGCGGTGCCTGAAGACTGGCCCGATATATCCACGAAACCGGTTGATCATCCCTTTGGACCTTATGCCGATGCCTTCACTGAAAAGCAGCATAAGTACGGGCCCTTTAAACCCATGCTGGAAGAACAAAAGAAAATGAATGAAACCGCCGGTAAGGCAACAACAAAAAAATGATGGGTAGTACACACCCTGATTCTGCATACTTTTGTAACAAATCATACTCCTCCTGTAAACATGCAATACGAAACAGCATTTGCCGAAATCTTTGAACCGGAACTTGTAAAAGAAATTTTCGGATCAGGCGAGATCCAGCAATTCAAAGAAGGCGATCTTATAATGGATTATGGAAAATACATCCGCATGATGCCCATTATCCTGAAAGGCACCATCAAAGTGTTGCGCATGGATGAAACAGGCAAAGAGATCCTGTTGTATTATCTGTCAAGCAACGAAAGCTGTTCGATGGCGTACAGCTGCTGCATGGAAGCCAGGAAAAGTGAAGTGAGGGCCATTGCAGAAGACGAGGTAGAACTGATCGCCATACCACATGCAAAACTGGAAGAATGGCTTTGCAAATATCCCAGCTGGAAAAGCTATATCATGCGCAGTTTTAATGAACGTTTCCTGGAACTCCTTAAGTCCATTGAGAGTATTGCGTTTCATAAACTGGATGAACGGCTTATTGCTTACCTGAAAGAAAAACAGCGCCTCTCCGGCTCCAGCGTGATAAAGGCATCGCATTACCAGGTGGCCGATGACCTGGCTACTTCCCGGGTGGTGATATCCCGGCTGCTCAAACAACTGGAGAATGATAAAAAGATCATCCTGTACCGCAATGAAATAAAACTGCTTCCTGCACTGGCATAAAAAAACTCCCGCATAACGGGAGTTGGTTTTATTAGAGAAGGGGGTTGTTTAATTCTTAATGATCATTTTATGCATACTGATCTCTTTGCTCTTCATCACCAACATATACGATCCGGCAGCAAACAACGACCGTAGCTTGATAGAATAAATGCCGGGTTGCCTGATATCCAGTGTGCCGGTTTGCATTGCCTGCCCGTTTGTGGTGCTGATCACATAACTATAAGTACCGCCTGCAGATGCATATATTTCAATGCTTTCATCTACCGGGTTCTTAATTACATACAGTTCTTTCGAATGATCGGCAACAGAAATCACGGGCGAGTAACTCACCTGGCTGCTCAGCTCTATTACTTTTAGCCGGTAAAAAGCGGTTCCCTTCAGGGCGCTGTTGTCGTTATAGCTGTAAAACTCAGTGCCATCGCGGTTGAAGGCAGTATGCGTATAAATGGTATGGAAATTAATTCCGTCATCGCTTTTCTCCAGCTCGTACCGGTTTACGTTTAACTCATTACCGATCGTGTAATTGATCTTTGTATACCTGTTAGAACGACTGGCAGTAAAGCTGATGATCTTCAGCGGCAGTACGAACGATGTGCTGGCAATAACAAAATCGGTATTGAATATATTGGTGCTGTTAGAAGTGACAGAGCCGGCGCTTGCTACTGCACCGGTAGCGGAACCGCCGATGTTTGACCATAAACTACCGTTATAATAACTTGCTCTTATACTGCTCAGCATTACATTCGGGAATGGCACTTTACTTACATCCCAGTTCATGCTAACCTGTGCTGTACCCCCGCTTACCCGGTTGATGGTCCAGTATTCGGATGTATCCACAAGTACCAATGGGGTATTGAGATTATTATAATTAGGTGTAACAGCCACATTATATTTTACATTGAATTCACTGGAAGCACTGAGGGTTGATAAACTCACCGGTCTTTCATAAGTGGCATTACCCACCGGGAAGGCAAAGTTTGTGTTACCGATCTTCTTAACCCAGCCGTTCACATGCCGGGCATCGCTGCTGCCTGTATAAGAAGAACCTGCTTCATAGATCATATAGTTGGGTGTGCCCGATGTGGTGATCATCCCGCTTGTGTAGGAATGAACACCGGAAGCACTCAGGTTATTGTTGAGCTGAAACCCGGCGGCATTGTTTGTTACCAGGTTGTAGGTTTTAAAAGTTTGTGAACCGCTTACGGTTTGTAAACTGCTTCCATTCAAAAACAGGGTTCCGGTGCCAACTGCCATTGACGACTGGCTGTTACTCAGGTCCTGACTGATATAGAGCATACCGTTGTTGGTAAATGCCGCACCGGAGGCATTGGTGAACGATCCGGTTATGTGCAGCACATCTGCAGATGTACTTACGTACAAAGTGCCGTTATTCTGAACAGTTATCTGCGCTGTTAAAGTAACAGGTATTATGAACAGTAACAGTATTTTTAAAATTGATCTCATAGTATTTTGGTTGTAACTGGAGTTTTAAATAAAAGCTCTTTACAGCTCCTGCAAAGCAGAATGAACAGTAACAGTATTTTTAAAAACAGTCTCATTGTATCATGAATGATAAGATTCGAATTAATAAATGAATACTTTACAGGTTCGACAGCACAAACCAGTTTGATCCGTCTGATTGTATCAGCACGCTTTCGTACTGAACAGTGAGGGTACGGGTTGCAGCGCCGTCAATATTTTCGGAGGCATTTGGATCAATCACCACATTATTGGTAACTCCTGATATCTTTTTAATAACATATGTTCGCCCCGAACATCCCGAAGCAGCAGGAAGGCTGATAGTGATTGCGCCGGATGTGTTATTACAAATGATGGCATAATCACTTGCCGTAGCTGTATAGTTGGCTGTTTTTGTAGTGATCGAATACGCCGTTGAACCGGTAACATGCAAGGTAGAGGTGGGGTTGTTAGTGCCTATTCCCACATCTCCTGTTCCGTCAATACGCATTCTTTCATTGGTTGACTGGGTTGTTCCTCCGGTCATAAATACCAGTGATTTTCCGGAAGTTCCGGTTGCAATCAGCAGGTTCTGGCCCAGGTTATATAAGTACCCGTCATTGGCAGCTCCCATCACACCGCCGGAGTAATTCCCGCCGTTAATGCCCATATCAATATAATTACTGGTCTCATTTCCGTTATTGGCTGTAGCCACTACATCAGACGATGCGCTGGTTCCGGAAGAATTGTTCTGAATATTCAACTGCAGGTAACTGTCGATAGAACCCTTGCCCACAATGGCATTAACAGAAGTAGTGGTTCCTGCATCTACTATTAGTTTTTCCGGGTTTGTCGCATTAAATGTGGCAGTACCTATCCCTACTTTACCGGCATTGGTCAATGCAATACCGTTGTTCCATGTAATGGCAGATCCCTGTGTGTTGGTATTACCATATTGTATCAGAAATTTTCCGGCTTCCTTTCCTGTCACAAAGTTTCCGCCGGCTGTTGTTCCGCTTTTCCACGATCCGTCGAAATAGGCATCGTATGCATTGTATATATAGTCGTGCGACCAGTTAAGGTTTTGTAACAACGGGTAATTATCCGTTGAAGTGGTGAATTGTAAATGCGGACCACTGGTTGAAGCATTGGCTCCTTCCATAGCAAATTTTGCGGAGCCAACCCCTCCTTTGGGTATTGTATTGGTTCCGATACCTACTTTTCCATTTCCATCAATCCGCATTCTTTCGTTGGTGGATTGAGTTGTTCCCCCGGTCATAAATACCAGTGATTTGGCGGCGGTACCGGTTCCTATCAGCAGGTTCTGGCCTACATTATATAAATACGCATCATTGGCTGTACCCATGATACCGCTCGTATTATTACCCCCGTTGATACCCATATCAACATAGTTGGTTGTTTCACTTCCGTTATTGGCAGTAGCCACTACATCGGATGATGAATTGGTGCCTGCAGAATTATTCTGAATATTTAATTGCAGGTAACTATCAATAGAACCTTTACCTACGATGGCATTTACAGATGAAGTGGTTCCTGCATCCACCAATAATTTCTCCGGGTTGGTTCCGTTGAAACTGGAAGTGCCTATTCCGAGGCTTCCCGAATTGGTCAGCCGCATCTTTTCGGTATTGTTTGTTATGAATGGAAGCGAATGGTTACTGATCGTTCCTAAATTTCTTATTGAGGCAAGGCTGTTACCACCCTGGGTCCAGTTGGTGCCTGAACCGGCAGAAAGACTTTGTGCAGAAATATTCCAGTTGGCGCCATTGCTTATCACCGTTACTGTTTCATAGCTTTCATCCAGCACCCAGGAAGCGATGCCGTCAATGGTTTGCGAAGAAGTGGTGGCAACGGTAAGTACGGGTACGGGCCCGGTGGTGCTTGCATTTTTAATTACATACACCCTTCCATCGCAACCAACGGCTGTAGGAAGTGTCAGGGTAGCTGCACTGGTTCCTGTAAATACCAGCAGGTTATCTGTTGAAGAAGCAGCGGTGTTGGCTGTGAACGACCGGTAGTTGGTAGACACAGAGCCCCGTACATCCAACGTTGAGTTGGGTGTGGTAGTGCCTACGCCTACCTGGGCAGATACCAATACGGCAGAAACTAATGCCATAACGGAAAGAAGAAGTTTTTTCATAAACTGGATTTGGATTTTATTATTCATTGTTGTTGCAATAGGGCAATGGTTGATGCCGTATATTTTTTATTGTTGTTTTTATTTTTTACCATTCTGCATTAATGCCGATGATGTAATTTTTTCCCCTTCCAAAGGGATTGAATACATATACGGGTATGGTTATCTTCTTTATCACCAGGCCAATCATCAGTCCGTATTCGGGAACCAGATTTGTTTTATACAGTTGGGTAAGTTGTGTGCTTACGCCTGCATAAAACCATTTCACCGGCTGGTAACCCAGCTCCGACCAGTTGAAAAAAAAATTATCCGCCCGGTTGTCTTTGCTCACGGTGTATTGTGCCTGGCTCGAAAAAAAGAACTTCCTGTATTCCAGTTCCAGGTTCACGGCTGCCGAGGCCCCGGTGTATTCCCCAAAAACGATACCCGCCATGGGAGTAATGTTGTATGAAACAGTTCCTTCCCTGCTGAAACTCTTTCCTGCATATACCGATGCTGTTCTTGACGCTTCATAGTTATACCTCATTTCGGCATAGAACCCTTTTTTACCCTGGTGATGAAGCACCGGCATCCACACATATTCCTGTCCGGAACTGAGCATGGTATAATTCTCAATGCCGGTCTTGGACTGTGCGCTTGTATCAGGCAGCATCGTAATGCTCCAGATGATAATTAATAAGTTCTTCTTCACTTTCAACTATGTTTACTTTGGCATGCTGCATCTTATCCAGCAGTAATAATTCTTTTAAGAAGGGATTCCAGTAAAATATAAGCCGCTCAATGGGTTTCCATAAAATCACCCAGCTGAATACGTCAATGGCATTGCTGAACATGGAATGAATGCGGTGATCCTGGCCAAACACCATGGGAACAATGCCCTGGAAGAACATCACTACACAAATGCTTATCATCAGCAGGATATAATTCCTCTTTTTAAATTTCCTGAATTCGGCTTCCTTCAGTGCTTTCCGGATCTGGAAATGCCGCCGTATGGTACGCATGAGCGGATCCACCATAAAACGCATGTTGCCTGCATCGCAACAGAATACTTTGAAATCAATTGTAGTATGCCGGCCGGCAACGGCAATAGAGTTGTTGAGATATTCCTGGAAATCGTGGCCCAGTTGACGTTTATCCAAACGGGCCGGATCGTGCGGATTGAAATACGCATCAATGCTGTTGGTATCTATTTTAAGGTAGATACTGATCTTACGGGCCGCTGAGTTACGCATGACAGGCGTTTTGGATATTGTTAGGATATTGATTTTATCAGAATGAAAACGGGAATAAAATAATTATAGTGTCGCAGGGGGGATAGTAAGAATCTTAATTATTATGTAGAAAAGATTAAGATTTAGGTAGAAAAAACACGACGCTGGTAAGATTTACACTAACTTTATTTCACAGAATATTCTATCAGAATTCGGCGGCAATAACTGTTCAGGTAGTTAATTTTGTGCCCCATATTGATCACCGCTTCATTTAAAATCCAGTTATTCTGTAAGTCTTTGTCAACTAATGCCAGCAAATCAATCATTCCGCAACCAGTTTGTAAATAACCAGGCAAAGCCCACAGGTAAGGCGTTTACTCTTTTTAATAAACCCGCCCTGCTGGGCCTGATCTCATTCATTCTACTGGCTGCTTTATTCTCTGTTTTAATATATCAACGCTATCTTATTTTAAAAGAGTCGCAAAAGAAAAAAGCCTACGATGTTGCCAATGAGGCCACCGATAAATTACAGCAATCGCTTGCTTACAGCCTTTCGGCCACCAAGATCCTGTCTTTCTTTGTTGACAATAACGGCGTGGTCAGCAACTTTGATTCTGTCGCCAAACAGATATTTGCATCCGGGAACGAGATTGACGCACTGCAACTGGTGCCCGGAGGCATAATTCAGTATGTATACCCGCTGCAGGGAAACGAACCGGTTATTGGTTACGATATTTTAAAAGATCCGGCCAGGAACAAAGAAGCATATAAGGCCATCGAAAAAAGAGAATTGTATTTTGCCGGCCCCTTTGCACTCAGGCAGGGAGGCATTGGTGTAGTGGGCAGACTGCCCATTTTCCGCAATGATAAATTCTGGGGCTTTTCGGCAGTGATTATTAAAATGCCCACATTGCTTAATGCAGCCGGTATTGATACAACGGGCAGCAACGGTTATTATTTTCAGCTTTCAAAGATCAACCCCGATACAAGAAAAGAGGAATTCTTTATCCGGCATAATAAGGATATTTCCGACGGGCAATCTGTTTCAGTTAATGTGCCCAATGGCGAATGGAAACTGTCTGTTACCCGGGAAACATCTTTAAACGACCTTACCGATATTCTTTTATTCATTCTTTTTGGATGCTTATTCTCTTTACTGGGAGCCCTGGTTATATACCATGTGGCCCGGCGGCCCCGGAAGTTGGACGAACTGGTACGGGTGCGTACCCGCCAGCTTAAAGCCAGCGAAGAAAAATTTTCCAAAGCCTTTCATTTAACCCTCCTTGGGCTTGCCATTTACGATATCGAATGGCATATCGTAGATGTAAATGAATCGTATGCCGCCTTGCTGGAACAGCCACGGGAAGACCTGATTGGAAGATCATCTGATGATGCCGGGTTGATAAGCAAGATAGACATTGAAAAAAGAAATGCTATAAGCAATGAGATTGAGCAGCTGCTGAATGAATACGGTTTTCTTGAAAATTATGAGATAGCGATCAAAACCAAGGCTGGGGAGCAACTGGCCATCCTGCTTTCGGTAGAACAATTGGAAATCAACAGCAGGCAATTTTGGCTGGCTTCTGCAGTAGACATTACGGCCAATAAAAAGGCCGAGATGCTGATGAAGGAAAGCGAGGAAAAATACCGCAACCTGGTAGAGCAGGCCAGCGATGGCATTGTAATAACCGATCTGGATGGCTACATCACCGAAGTAAATAACAGCATTTGCAGCATGTGTGGTTATACACAAGAAGAGATGCTGGGTGAACACCTGTTTAAATTTTTGCCCGAACAGGATATTGATTCAAACCCGCTACGCATTAACGAACTGATGCAGGGCAAAGCTCTTTTATACGAAAGACGCCTGCAGCGAAAAGACGGAACCATACTGGATATTGAAGTGAATTCAAAAATGGCCAGTTCGCATACCCTGATCGGTTTCATAAGAGACATTACCGAACGGAAGAAGAATGAACGGGATCTGCAATACCAGTCGAGGTTACTGGAAAGTGTATCGGATGCCATTACTTCCCTGGATATGAACCGTTGCATTGTAAGCTGGAACAAGGCCTGCGAAGAACTTTACGGCTTTACCACAGAAGAAGTGCTTGGTAAAAGCATCCCCGAACTGGTATCATTTGAATATCCCGGCACAACCAATGAAGAGGTGTTTAAAAAAGTATTTAACGAAGGACAGTGGCGGGGTGAATTCAATTTCATTCATCCGAAATCAAATGTTAAAACAAACCTGCTGAGCGGCATAAGTCTTATAAAAACAAAAGAAGGGCAAACGATCGGGTTCATCATCACCAGCCGGGATATCACCGAACAAAAAACAGCACAGAAACTTATCGAGGAAAGCGAAGAGAAATACCGTACCCTGGTAGAGCAGGCCAATGACGGCATTTTTATAGCCGATAAGCAGGGGCGCTTCCTGGTGGTTAATTCCAGCGGTTACAAAATGTCTCAATATTCTCCCGAAGAACTGGGCGCCCTGAGTATCTATGATCTTGTGTTGCCCGAAGACCTGGAAAAAAATCCTTTTCATTTTACAGAAATGATGAACAGCAAAGGAGCCCGGGCAGAACGACGGATGAAAAGAAAAGACGGAAGCCTGCTGGAGGTGGAAGTAAGTGCAAAATTCATTTCGGGCGAACGGTTCCTCGCATTTGTACGGGACATATCCGACCGGAAAAAAGCGGAAGAAGAGATACGCAAATCCAATGAGCGCTTTGAGATCATTGCGCAGGCTACCAACGATGCGGTATGGGATCACGACTTTGATACGAATCATACATGGGGAAATAAAAAACTATACAGCCTGTACGGCTTCAATTCTCCGGATGAAAAAATTGATTTTGAAATGTTTCTTGGCAGAATCCACCCTGATCAACGGCAGGGTATTGTAGAACGGCTGAATAAGGCCATCGAAAGATCGGAAAACTCAATTGCCGAGGAATTCTATTTTAAGACGGCCGATGGAGAATACAGAACCTTTTATGACCGGGCATATATTAAATATGGTGAAGATGGAAAACCCCAGCGCATTCTGGGCGCCATGCAGGATGTTACCGAAAGGGAAATTATCAGGACAAAGGCAATCAAGGAAAAAGAACTTTCCGATTCCATTATCAACAGTCTGCCGGGTATATTCTACCTGTACAATAAGAAAGGGGAATTTTTGAGGTGGAACAGGAATTTTGAAACAGTAACCGGTTATACCGGTGAAGAGATCGGTAAGATGATTGCGTTGGATTTCTTTCAGGAGAAAGATCAGCCTTTAATGAAAGCAAAAGTGGCCAATGTGTTTGAAAACGGAGAAGACAATGTAGAATCAGAATTGTTATTAAAGTCCGGTAAAATTGTGCCTTACTATTTTACCGGGCAGGCGATAGAATATGAGGGCGAAAGCTGCCTGATGGGGGTTGGCTTCGATATTTCGGAAAAGGAACAGGCAGCAAAAACCATCCGGGAAAACGAGGAACGCTACCGGGCCCTTGTAGAACATGCACCCGAGGCGTTGGTTGTATTTGATGTGGAAGAGAAAAAATTCGTTAGCGTAAGTACAAGCGCCACCCGTTTATTTAAAATGACCGAAGAGGAACTTTTAAAAGTAGGTCCGGTTGCGGTTAGTCCCGAATTTCAGGCCGACGGCAGGCTATCTTCAGAAGCGGCTGCTGAGCATATACAAAAAACAATAGAAGGGGAGAAGCCCGTTTTTGAGTGGCTGCATCAGGATAAGGAAGGCAATAATATCCCTTGCGAAGTATGGCTGGTAAGGCTGCCTTCTGAAAACGGTATACATATACGGGGAAGCATATTGGATATTACCGAACGGAAAAAAGCGGAAGAAGAGGTACTGAAATCGAAAATGCAGTTTCAAAACCTGGTGGAAAATATTTCGGGGGTGTATTGGGTAAATAATATTGATACGTTTGAAACACTGTATATAAGCCCTTCTTATAAAATTATATGGGGTCAAAAGCCCGAAGACCTGTATAAGAACCCGGCCAGCTTTATTGATGCCGTACATCCTGATGACAAACCGATGCTGGAGGATGCGTTTAAAAACCTGAAAGCAACCCGGAAATCAAATCTCTTTTACCGCATTATACGCCCCAATGGCGAAACAAGATGGATACATGCCAATACCAATGTGGTAAAAGATCCCCAGGGTAATAATATTGAATACGGATATGCGGAGGATATAACCGAACGTAAAAGAGCCGAAGAAGAACTGTTGCATTCGGAACAGAAATACCGGCTGTTGTTCTATAACAATCCGCTGCCCATGTGGATGGTTACTATACCCGACCTGAAGATCATTGATGTAAATGATGCAGCAATAAAACAGTACGGCTACTCCAGGGAGGAATTCCTGCAACTCAGCACCAAAGACCTTCGCCCGGCAGAAGACGTGAAATACTTCCTTAAAGAAGTAGATAAAATGGAACCCGGCGTGATCAACGTAAGATACTGGCGGCACCAGAAAAAAGACGGCACCATTATTCATGTGGAAACCTACAGTCACCAGATACTGTATGAAGGCCGTATGGTATGGCTGGGTTTATCACATGATGTGACCGAGCAGGTAAAAGCAAAAGATCTGTTGCAGAAATCGTATGAAGACATACGTATGCTGGCATCGAACCTGCAAAGCATACGGGAAGATGAACGGACCAATATTGCCCGGGAGATACACGATGAACTGGGGCAGCAGCTTACCGGCCTTAAAATGGACATGCACTGGCTGAACCGGAAAATAAACAGCGTGGATGATGAGATAAATAAAAAGATGAAGGACAGCATAGAGTTGATAAATTCTACCATTACCACGGTTCGTAAAATTGCAACCGACCTGCGGCCAAGCATACTGGATGATCTTGGATTGCTGGCTGCACTGGAATGGCAGAGCGAAGAATTTGAAAGAAGGTCGGGTACTAAAGTGGTGTTTACCAACAAGGCGGGCGATATATCGGTAATGCCCAAGGAAGCTACGGCTCTTTTCAGGATATACCAGGAGGTGCTGACCAATGTGGCACGGCATGCCAATGCCAGCCAGGTAAATGCCATACTTGACAGCGATGATAAAAGGTTGTACTTTAGTATCAGGGATAACGGTGTTGGGTTTGATGTGAATGCAACAAAAGATAAAAAAACACTGGGCCTCCTGGGTATTAAAGAACGCAGCTTACTGATCGGCGGAACTTATGAAATCAAAAGCAATCCGGGCCAGGGTTCAGAGATCACGATCTCTATTCCGCTGGATCTTGTAAAAATTGCTGATTAAAACTTATTTATGTTGCGGATCTTAATAGCAGATGATCATACCATTGTTCGTAAGGGACTAAAGCAGATATTGCTGGAAGAATTTTCCAATGCAGTGATCGACGAAGTACCCGATGCGGAAGAACTGATAAAAAAGGTAATGGCCGAAAAATGGGATGTAGTGGTAAGCGATCTTTCTATGCCGGGGCGCAGCGGGCTGGATGCCCTGCAACAGATAAAGTCGGGTTATCCCGACCTGCCGGTACTGATACTAAGCATTCATCCCGAAGAGCAATATGCACTACGGGCCTTAAAATCAGGCGCAGCCGGTTACCTGAGTAAAGACACAGCGCCCGACGAACTGGTGAAAGCAGTTAAAAAAGTATTGCTGGGAAAAAAATACATTTCACAATCCATCGCCGAAAAACTGGCCGATTCTTTTTCTTCCAATTCCAACAAACAACTGCACGAAACACTCAGCGACCGGGAGTTTGATGTAATGAAACTGCTGGCCAATGGTAAATCCGTTTCAGATATTGCCGAAATGATGTCGCTCAGCGTTACCACCGTAAGTACTTACCGGGCCCGGGTAATGGCAAAGATGAACCTGAGATCAAATTCAGACCTTACCAAGTATGCCATTGAGAATAAACTGATCTGACCCACTATCGCTGCTCTACAAGCCTGTAGTATTTAAGCTACACCAGCAACAGCGGCATAACTACATTTCCGCCCTGTCATTTGTATAACTTGCTGCTGCTTTTAAGTATGCCCCAACCTGAAACGAAGGAAAAATCACTCTTAATAGTTGATGATTCTATATTAATAGTTCAGCGACTGGCCGGTTTATTGAAAGAAGCGAAGGTAAGCCGTACGGTATTTATTGCGGAAAATTACAACGAGGCAGTGAAGATCATTGATGAAAAGAAGCCTGCCATTGTATTGCTTGATATTCAGTTGCCCGGTAAAAACGGCATTGACCTGCTGAGGTGGATCGGCCAGGAGCACCCGGCCATAAAAGTGCTGATGATAAGCAACCAGGTAAGTGAATACTACCAGCGTTTATGTAAAGAGATAGGGGCCGTGGGATTTATTGACAAATCAAAAGACTTTGACCTTATTCCCAAACTGATCAGGGAATTGTAGAGGCAAAAAATATTTATACTATGATTAACCCTTGATGTATTGACGACCTTATAACTTAATGAAAAATCAACCTTACTGTTCTATCCAGGTTCCTTGAATGCATTAAACAGGCATGAGTAAACTAACCGGGGATGCTGATCATAGCCAACAATCAGATCCCCGGTTTTAATTTTGATCAGTCGTATATACGCTCAACAGCCCCCTTATATTTTTCCATGATCACTTTACGCTTTAATTTAAGCGTGGGCGTAAGTTCGCCGCTGTCGATGGTCCATTCATTGGGCAGCAGTTCAAACTTCTTTATCTGCTCCACATGGTTGAAGAATTTATTGAAGGAGTCAACCAGTTCTTTATACAGGTCCAGCACTTTCGGGTTATGCACGGCATCTTCGGCAGTGGTGAATGTTATTCCCTTGTGCTGCATCCATTCCTTCAGGTTGGGTAAAGAAGGAACAATGAGTGCCCCTACGAATTTCTGTTCGGCACCCACCACCATCATCTGCTCCACAAAAGGAGATTCTTTCATTTTATTTTCGATCGGTTGCGGCGCCACATATTTTCCACCACTTGTTTTAAACAGTTCTTTCTTGCGGTCGGTGATCTTTAAATATTTCCCGTCTTCAAATATCCCGATGTCGCCAGTATGCAGCCAGCCGTCAATGATCGTTTCCGCAGTAAGGTCGGGCCGTTTGTAATAGCCCATCATCACACTGGGGCCTTTCACACATATTTCCCCATCGGCTTCCAGTTTCACTTCCTGTCCTTCAATGACCAGGCCCACGGTGCCAAACTTTGTTCCACCCCTTGCTCTCCGGTTCACGCTGATCACGGGGCTGTTCTCGGTGGGGCCATAGCCTTCGTAAATGGGAATTCCTGCGGCAGTGAAAATGCGGATCAACCGAACCTGGCAGGCTGCGCCGCCCGTAACGATCAGTTTTACATTGCCACCCAGGGCTTCCCGCCATTTGCTGAAGATGATCTTATTGGCAAGTACCAGTTGCATATTATACCAAATGCCTTTGGGCCGGATATTATCATACTCGTTAGCCAAACCAACCGACCAGTAAAATAATTTCTTTTTGAGGCCGGTGAGTTCAGAACCCTTGGCCATTATTTTTTCATAGGTCTTTTCCAGCAGGCGGGGTACGGTGCAAAAAAGAGTTGGCCTTACTTCTTTTAGATTTTCGGCAATGGTATCCAGGCTTTCGGCATAGTAAACAGAGATGCCGCTGTATATATATATGGCCGAAACCATACGCTCAAAAATATGATTGAGCGGAAGAAAGCTGAGCGCCCTGGCTGCGGTATCTTCTTCAAAAGGAAAACTTTTTACCGAGTTCAGTACATTGGTCACAATATTACGATGGCTGAGCATTACCCCCTTGGGTGTACCGGTGGTACCGGATGTATATATAATGGTGGCACAATGTTCCGGCAGGATGCCTTCTTTTGTTTCCTCCAGTTTTGCCAGTTCCCCGCTGCCCGGATTGCTGAGCAGTTTTTTCCAATGATCCACTCCCAGCAGTTCATCAAAACTGTAAACATTCTTAAGGCTTGGTACCCGGTCTCGTATATTATTCACTTTATCTAAAATATCCTGACCGCTTACGAAAACATATTTTACCGCTGCATCGTTAAAAATAAATTCCAGTTCGTTGATATTGGTGGTTGGGTAAATAGGGCAGAGGGCGGCGCCGATCTGCTGGCAGGCAAAATCCAGCATCAGCCATTCCGGACGGTTTTTGGAAACAAGGGCGATCTTATCCTGGTCCTCTATCTTCATACCGTTACCGCCAACGCCCAGGTTCATCAGCCCGATGCTCAGTTGATTAACGATATCTTTTACGTCGGCCGTGCTGTATGGTATCCATTGGCCATTCTCCTTTCCGCAAAACATATCTTTTTTTGGGAAACGCTTCAACTGGTAATCGACAAAATCGAATATTCTTGAATTTTCATTCATAAGCAATCGTTGGTGTTGAGCAAGGTTATTTCTGCTGGTTCTTCAGCTTTTCGTATTCTTTTTCGGTAAGCGTGTCCTTATCGGTTTTGTAGGCTTTGATGAATTTGAATACCAGGCCGATTCCAAGGCCCAGCATCACCCATAGTGGCCAGGGAGTATGGCCGGTAAACCCATGGCGGCCGGTGGTAAAGAACCATATGGCCCAGCAAACTACCGTGATCACCACAAAGCCCACCAAGCTGTCCTGGAAATCGGCCCGCCTACGGGCAAGCTGCCATAATTTTTCATCACGTTGCTCTTCCATAAAAAATATTTTAGAAAGACAAGTTAATGAAAAAAATGGATTTTACCCCGGGGCTGATAAGTTAGTGATAGTACTGCCCGGCAGAGATCTTGAACACCCGGTTCTTTTGAAAACGGCTCAGTTCATTATATTCTTTTGTATGGGCATTTACCCAGTTCTGGTAAGCCGGTAAATTTTGTGCAGCAGAAAATATCCATTGGTTATAAGCTTCAAACAAACCATCCTGCAGCAATTGTTTCTGCAGGTCGAATAGTTTATAAGGAAATTTAGCAGCATTGGCAGGATACCAGTCTAAAATAAAACGGGTCCGTATCATGGTAAGCGACTCGGCATTGATACCGCCCGAAGCCGCAGAACTCTGTTTGTTCATGGTGCTTAAAAACGCAGCCACAAAATTGTTCTTTTCTGTATTGTTCTTTTCCAGGTTAGCATCAGCAAACAGTTTTTTATAGCCTTCCAGTAAGATATTCTTCATTTCGGCGGCGTACATGCTTTGCGGATCCATGTTCAGAAAAACCTCCCCGTAGATCAACCCCCAAACCTTTTCGGTACTGAAATAATAATACTTGGCGGCATTGTAGTAATTGCCGGGGAAACCGGGGTCGGCTTCAATACCTTTCTCCCATTGTTTGATGGCGGAATAATCTCCCTGCGACCAGAGCAGTTTTCCCAGTTCATTATACAGGGCGCCGCTGTTGCTTACTTTTTTTATTCCCTTTCGGTAGATCTTTTCTGCGTCTTTTACCTGGTCGAGCGCCATATAGGCATCACCGGCTATCTGGTAACAATGATCGTCGGCCGTTTCTTTTTCAATCATCGGCTTCAGCACGTCCAATGCCTTGCTGTATTCTTTTGCATAATAATAATTCAAAGCAAGGTCCTTGGATATCTCTACGTTGCCCGGCTGCAGCGCCACGGCCCTGTTAAGCACCAGTATGGCATTGGCATGATCTCCCTGCTGCATATAATTGCGGGCGGTTTTATGAAGTTCCGTTGCGTCTTGTGCCATCAGGGGAGCTTGAAGCATAGCAACGACGGCCAGCAGAAAAATTTTTTTCATCCGTTATAAAGTTTAGAATATGCCAATCAATTTCTTATTCATCATCTGTATCTGCATTATCGATCAGGTGTGTGAGTAATCCGTCTCTTAACTTGGGTTCAAACCAGGTGCTCTTGGGCGGCATCACATTGCCGCTGTCGGAAATATCGAACAACTGCTGTATGCTTACCGGGTGCAGACTGAAGGCCACGGCCATTTCGCCGCTGTCAACCCTTCTTTCCAATTCACCCAGGCCCCGTATGCCACCAACAAAATCTATCCGTTTATCCGTGCGCTGGTCTTTGATATTCAAAACAGGGTCTAGTAACTTATCCTGCAGAATGGTTACATCAAGCACACCGATGGGGTCGTTGGTATAACTGCCTTCTTTGGCAGTTAAAGTATACCACTGTTTGTTTAAATACATACCAAACTCATGCAGGCGGGCCGGCGAAAATGCGTTGCCGGCTTTTTCTACAGAGAAATTATTTTTTACTGCAGATAAAAACTCTTCTTCATTTAAACCATTAAGATCCACCAGCACCCGGTTGTAATCCATGATGTGCAACTGGTTCGACGGAAACAACGTAGTCAGAAAAAGATCAGCGCCTTCCTGTGCATTATCACCCAGTGCAGTTCTTACTTTGGCGGCAGAAGCGGCCCGGTGGTGCCCATCGGCTATATACGTGCAGGGAACTTTTTCCTTGAACAGGGAAGATGTCTTTTCAATGGTCTCGTTGTCGTTCACTATCCAGATGGTGTGACGGATCCCGTCGTCCGCAGTAAAATCATATACCGGGCTTTTCTTTTTCCAGTTGCTGATGATCTCATCAATTTCTGCCACATTTCGGTACGCTAAAAAAACATTGCCCGTTTGTGCCCCGGTTGTTTTAATATGATTGATGCGGTCCTTCTCTTTCTCGGGCCGGGTGAATTCGTGCTTTTTGATAAGGCCGTTCTCATAATCGTTTACCGAACTGCCGCAAACCAAACCTGTCTGGCTCCGTTCATTCATGATCAGCTGGTATATATAATAGCAGGCCTTGCTTTCGCGGAATAGAATTTTCCGGCTGATGAATGCATCCAGGTTTTCCTTTGCTTTTTCATATACTTCGGCCGAATGAATGTCGATGGTATCGGGCAGGTCGATCTCACTTTTGGTGATGTGTAAAAAACTGGCACTGTTTCCCCTTGCTTCTATTTTTGCTTCCTGGCTGTTGAGCACATCGTACGGGCGTGATGCCACCTGTTTTGCCAGTTCTGCCGCCGGCCTCAGTGCTTTAAATGGATGGATCGTAACCATATTCCTTTCTGTTATCAGTTGTAAATGTATCGAAATTGTTTAAGCATGCTGCAAGGCAAATTCTTTCATCAGTTGGGCCAGTACCTGCACGCTGCTGATGGGTAAAGCGTTGTAAAGCGATGCCCGGAAACCGCCAACCAACCGGTGGCCCTTAATACCCACAATGCCCTGCTCTTTGGTGAACTGTAAAAAAGATTGTTCCAGCGAAGGGTCCTTCATTACAAAACAAACATTCATCTTGCTGCGGTCTTCTTTGTTTACCGTACCGGTGAATAGCGGGTTCTCATCAAGGGCCTTGTACAGAAGCGTTGCTTTTTCATCATTGCGTTTTTCAATAACGGCAACACCGCCCTGTTCTTTCAGCCAGCGTAACGTAAGCATGCACACATAAATGGCAAATACCGGCGGGGTATTCAGCATCGAACCTTCTTTGATGTGATTGCGGTAATCGAGTATCGTTGGAATGCTGCGTTTTACTTTTCCTAAAATATTTTTATTAACCACCACTAAATTAACCCCGGCTGCTCCCACATTTTTTTGTGCACCGGCATATATCAGGTCGAAGGAATTAAAATCAAGTACCCGGCTCAGGATATCGCTGCTCATATCGGCCACTAAACTGTTGCTGGTTTTTGGAATGCGTTGCCATTGCGTACCGTAAATGGTATTGTTAGTGGTAATGTGCAGGTATCTGGCATCATTGGGTACGGCAAAATCTTTGGGTATATAGGTGAAATTACTTTCCCTGCTGCTGCATACCACTTCTACTTTTCCAAAAAGCTTTGCTTCTTTAATGGCCTTGGTACTCCATACGCCGGTATCGGTAAAGGCGGCTGTTTCCTTATCATCCAGTAAGTTCATGGGCACCTGCATAAATTGGGTAGAAGCCCCGCCGTGCAGGAATAATACTTCATGATCACCGTCCAGGTTCATCAGTTCTTTTACCAATGCCCTGGCCTCATCCATCACATCCTGGAAGATGGGCGTACGGTGACCGATCTCTAAAATAGATAAACCGGTATCATTAAAATTGAGAATGGCCTGTGATGCTTCTTCAAAAACTGTTTGGGGTAAAATAGACGGACCTGCGTTAAAATTATGAACCACGGCTAACCTGATTAATTAATAAAATGATTTCCGGGGCAAAAATACCCAAATCAAATGAAACGGTTTTTTATTGTTCCTGCCCCCCGATCATTTTAGTGCCGGATGCCCATTGTACATTGAGTTGCTCAAATTCTCTGAGGTCGGCTTCGCTGAATTTTTGCCGGGCAAGATCTTCCAGGTTGGGTTGGCCGGCATTTACCCATGCCGTGTACCAGAAGGAGGCGATGGCAAAGATGGATTGACGCATGCGGCGTTCGATCATTCCATCCAGCTTCTTATTATACGCAATGGTAAAGGCAGAAGAATACTGCCGGATCGTTTTTCCATTGCGTTCTTCAAACGCATATTTCCTGTCGTCGGGAAATTGTTTGCTGAGTTCCTTTTCGTATCGTAATACGGTATCGGCAGCCCGGGCGCTTTCTAATACCCGTTTCCAGGTAAAGTCGCCGGGGTTTTGTATGTAGGCGGCTTTGCCAATAAAAAAATCAAACTCTTTTTCTGCCAGCAGTTCCGGAACCCGGCTTTCCCAAAAACCATGAATGCCCGTTTGGTTGGTAAGTTGCCCGTTGTGGTTGCTGCTGGCATGAAGGGGTACATGTGCATCGGCAATATAATGACCGATCTCTGCACTTGTTTTCATAATAGCACTGAAATTCTTTGTTTTGAATGCATCGGTTAACCGGTGCAACATGTTTTGAATATGCCAGGGAACAATGCCGTAACGCTTCAATGAATCTTCGCCAAACTTTGCCACCGCATCCGCCCATTTCCTGGGTAATGAATCGTAGGGATAAGTTCCGTAATGATCTATATCAATGTAATGCCTGGGTCCTTCATCGGGCACGGCGTACCTTCTTTTATCCGGGTCAACCGCATGTTCACTTAAGAAGACGATGTTGGGTTTGTACAGCAATATCATTTCGGGCGGCAACAAAAAAACAGCGTAGTAGTTGATCTTCTGGTGAGCATAAAAGCCCCAGCACAGGCAAGGATGGTTCAGCAATAATAAAATGCAAAGCAGCAGCAAACAGCGGATGGCTTTTTTCATTATTCATCGTTAAGCCATCTAAACTGGGTTAATTACTCCGGTTTGCCCGGTTGTTTTTCCGGTTAAAGACTGAGGTTTTATTTTTTAGCGTCGTCTTCATCAATGTCGGTAACACCGCCGCTTACCGCAAACTTCATGGTTTGTGCGGCGGTAATGTTCTCGATCGGCTTCACCCGGTTCTTCGGTATCACATATACATTGCCTGCAACCGAATAGGCCATGGGTATATAAACGGTTACATACTCGTTCAGGCCAAAGTCGTCCATTTCTTCCCGGGTAACAAAACCAAAACGCCATACATCATTATCGTCCACATTGGCCAGCACGTGTTTGGTGAACTTCTTATTGTCGCCCGCAAAGGCTTCAAAAAAATCACGGGTGGTTGAGTAAATATGTTTGATGCCGGGCGTTCTTTCCAGCAGTTTATCAAAGAAATTAAGGAAACGGGCGGTAATGAAGAAAGAGCTGAAATACCCGATCACAATCAGTACCACAATGATGAGCAGGAAACCGATGCCGTAGTTCTGCACATGCACCACACCCCGGTCGTCGGTATAGGTAAAAATGGGTATCAGGCTGTCGATGGTGGTGATCACCCAAAAAATGGCGTAAGCGGTAATGGCTACGGGCGCCAGTATCAAAAGTCCCTGTAAAAAGTACTGGAATGCCTTTTTGTAATGAAAATTCCTGTTCATGGTTAATTGTTTTGTGTACCAAAGATAACTGATTGAGTTCCCTTTTGCTATGCAGGAAAACAGTCTTTCCCCGGTGACGTGGGTATTAAATTTTTGTTACGAAAGGCAAAAATAACTGATGGAAACTTTGGTTACATTAAAAGTTTCCATAGTTTTGCTCCCCGATTATGATAATACCAGATACAAAACAACGCATTCAGAAAGCAGCCCACGACCTGGTGATGCAATACAGCATCCGCAGTGTGAGCATGGACGATATTGCTGCCAACCTCGGGATGAGTAAGAAGACCATCTACCAGTATTTCAAAGACAAGGACGAACTGGTGGAATCGGTGGTGGAAGATGTGATACATACCAACCAGTGTATTTGCAACCAGGACAGGGACCTGGCCGATAATGCCGTTCACGAGATATTCCTGGTGATGGATATGATGGTGGAGATGTTCAAGACCATGAATCCTTCCATCCTGTTTGATATGCAGAAGTATCACCCGGCCGCTTTCGGCAAGTTTCAGAAACACCGCAACGAGTACCTGTATAATGTATGCCGGCAAAACCTGGAACGGGGAATTACCGAGGAACTGTTCCGCCCCGAGATCAATGTACACACCATGGCACGTTACCGGGTGGAAACCATGCTTACGGCATTTAACCCCGAGTTTCAGCGCAGCGTAAAACAAAGCCTGCTGGAAATAGAAAAAGAGATCATCATTCATTACCTCTTTGGCCTGGTAACCCTTAAAGGATATAAACTGGTACTGAAATACATGGAAGAAAAAGGATTAAAAAAATGATAAGCAATAAAACTACTGTGATGAAAAAAATAACGAAGTATAGCCTGTTCATGATCGCCCTGCTGATGATGAACATGGAAACAAACGCACAAAAGGTAAATTCATTTACCATACAACAGGCGATCGATTATGCAAAAAAGAATTCGGTGCAGGTA
The DNA here is from genome assembly GCA_044220615.1 of Ferruginibacter sp. Classification (GTDB taxonomy): domain Bacteria; phylum Bacteroidota; class Bacteroidia; order Chitinophagales; family Chitinophagaceae; genus Ferruginibacter. Next base: position 159,629 of record JBGAQR010000004.1, read on the forward strand.
AAAAATGCACTGCTGGATATACTGATCCAGAAACAGGTGAACAGGGACGTAACCTCTATTGCGTTGCCGCAGATAAACGGAAGCGCTTCCATCACCCGCAACATTGATATCCCGGTTCAGAGTATTCCTGATTTTATAAGTTACCAGGTATATGATGTGCTGAAGAAAGAAGACGTAAGAGATGCCGGCGGTAACCCGATAACAATTCCTGCAGGAGGATTCAGCAACCTGCTTTTTCCTTTCGGTAACCCCTGGAATGCCAATGCCGGTGTTACGCTGAGCCAGATCGTTTTTGATGGCCAGGTGTTTATTGCGCTGAAGGCACGCAACGGTACCATCACGTTACAGGAGCGGATAGCAGAGCTTACCGAAGAAGGCATCCGGGCAAATGTTTATAAAGTGTATTACCAGCTGGTAGCCGGTAAAGTGCAGATCGCATTACTGGATGCCAACATCAGCCGGTTAGAAAAATTAAAACACGATGTACAGGTGATGTACGATAACGGCTTCACCGAAAAAGTGGATATTGATAAACTGTCGGTACAACTGGCCAACCTCTCCACCGAAAAACTGAAAGCGAATAACCTGCTTAAGAATGGCTACTCCGGTTTAAAACTGCTGATGGGTATGCCCATAAAAGACAGCCTGATACTTACCGATACATTAGACGATAACCAGGTGAAAGAAGGAGTGCTGGAAGCAAGCCAGTTTAAATACAGCGATCGTAAGGATTACCAGATAGCGGAAGTAACCAATAAACTGAACGGCCTGAACGTACGGCGATATAAACTCAGCCAGATACCAACCTTCATGCTGGTGGGCGGGTATAGCAAACAGGCGCAGCGGGCGGAGTTCGACATATTTGGTAAAGGAGACTGGTTCACCAGTTCTTACATCGGTCTTCAAATGAAGATCCCCATCTTCAATGGCTTTGCTTTACAAGCAAAGAAACAACAGGCCAGGTTGCAGTTGCAGAAAACGCAGAATCAATCCGAAGCATTAAAGATCAGCATCGATAGGGAAGTGGAAAGTTCGAAAGACAATTTTATTGCGGCCATTGCCACCATGGATTTTCAAAAGAAGAATATGGCGCTGGCAGAAAAAGTATATGATCAAACCAAAAAGAAATACGAGATCGGTACCGGTTCGGCCACCGAGATCAACACGGCGCAACTGGATCTGAAAACAGCACAAACCAATTACATCACGGCCCTGTATGACGCCATCATTGCAAAAATTGATTTCTTAAAAGCAACCGGAAAATTATAATTAAACAGACTAACTAAATAAGATGAAAAAGATAACACAAATAGCCATTACCGTTTCAGCGATGCTGATCATTGCATCCTGCAGCAACAGTAAAAAAGACGACGCTGCCATTATCAATGATAAGAAGGCCGCCATTGAAAAACTGAAAGCCGAAAGCGCAAAGAACGAAGCAGAGATAAAAAAACTGCAGACCGAGCTGGAGAAGATTGACAGCAATACGGCCAATGCAGCTAAAATAAGACTGGTAAGTGCTGCTCCTGTGGTGATCCAGGATTTTAAACATTACATCGATCTGCAGGGCCATGTGGATGCCGATAATATTTCTTACATATCACCCCGCGGAATGCCTGGCCAGGTAAAAGCAGTGTACGTGGTACAGGGCCAGTTTGTAAAGAAGGGCCAGCAACTATTAAAACTGGATGATGCCATTGCGCAGCAGCAGGTAACGGGCGCCAAACAACAACTGGAAGGAGTTAAAACGCAATTAAGTTTTGCAAAGAATTTATACCAGCGCCAGAAAAATCTATGGGAACAAGGCATCGGCACCGAAGTGCAGCTGATCTCTGCAAAGAATAATGTGGAAGCGCTGGAGAACCAGTTGAAGTCGGCAGGCGAGCAGGTGCAACTGGCCATAGAGCAGGTGAAGACCACCAACGTGTTCAGTGATGTGAATGGAGTAGCTGATATTGTGAACATACGTGTGGGTGAAACCTTCCAGGGAATGACGGCTGCGGGTCCGCAGATAAAAATTGTAAACACCAGCACTTTGAAAGTGGTAACCAGCGTACCGGAAAATTATCTTACCCGGTTACACAAAGGTTCGGTGGTAGAGATAAACATTCCTGATGCAAACAAAACAGTTACTTCCAAACTTTCTGTTATCAGCCAGGCGATAGATATTACTCAACGGGGCTTTATTGCCGAAGCAAAAATTCCGGCTGATCCCGCTTTAAAACCCAATCAAACCGCCATCATGCGCATACTGGATTATGCAGCGCCCAATGCCGTAGTGATCCCGGTGAACATTGTACAAAGTGATGAAACCGGTAAATACGTTTACCTGCTCACCAAAGGAAACGATGGTAAGACCGTTGTTAAAAAACAAGTGGTGCTGATTGGTGAAGTGTACGGCGATAATGTGGAAATAAAATCGGGACTGAAGGGAGGAGAGCAATTGGTTACCGAAGGATACCAGGCCCTGTACGAAGGACAGGTGGTAAGTGTGGTGAAATAAGCCCCCTCTACATCTCCTCCGCCAGTTGGCGGAGAGACTTGAAGAGTAAAACTATTCACAGTACTTTTCTTATAGTGAGTTACAGATCTTAAAATGAAAAAAAGAAATTCAATTAATCAGGGTCTTTAAAGTCCCCTCCTTGGGAGGGGATTTAGGGGAGGCTTCAAAATTATTTTATGAATAATATCATTGAAGGAATATCGAAGAAATTTAAACAGTTTAAACCCACCAGTTGGTCTGTTGATAATAAAACGGCTGTGTATATCATTGCCATTATCATCTCCATCTACGGGCTGTATAAGTTCAATACCATGCCCAAGGAACAGTTTCCGGATATTGTGGTGCCTACCATCTCCATTGTAACGGTGCATGTGGGCAACTCGCCAAAGGATATAGAGAACCTGGTAACCCGGCCCATCGAAAAACAACTGAAAGGCATCAGCGGCGCCAAGGTCATTAAAATACAAAGTACTTCACAAACCGATTACAGCCTGATTGTGATTGAATTTGATACGGATGTAAAAACAGACATCGCCAAACAAAAAGTGAAGGATGCAATTGACAAGGCCAAGACCGATCTGCCAACAGACCTTACGCAGCAACCGGATGTGCAGGAATTTGCGTTCAGCGAAATGCCTATCATGTTTGTGAACGTAAGCGGCGATTACGACCCGGTTAAGCTGAAATACTATGCGGATAAAATGCAGGATAAGTTTGAAGAACTGACCGAAGTAACCCGTGCCGAGATCGTAGGTGCACCGGAAAGGGAGATACAGGTGAATGTAGATCCTTATAAAATGAGCCTGGCCCGTGTGAGTTTTATGGATGTGGAGAATGCCATCAGTCGTGAGAACAGGGATATCACCGGCGGGTTGATAGAAGTAGGTAATATGAAACGTACATTACGTGTGAAAGGCCAGTTCACCAGTGCATTGAGCCTGCAGGATATTGTGGTACGAAGCAGTGCGCAGGGCGCTTCTGTTTATTTAAAAGACATTGCCGAAATAAAAGACACCATCAAGGAAAAAGAAAGTTATGCCCGGCTGGATGGAAAGAATGTAGTTACGCTTAATATCGTAAAACGCTCGGGCGAAAACTTAATTAACTGTGCCGATAAGGTTAAAGCCGCTGTAGCCGAAATGCAGGCCAACAGCGAATTGCCCAAAAACCTGAACGTGGTAATTACCGGCGATCAGAGCAAGCAGACCAAAACATCCTTCAACGAACTGGTGAACACCATCATCATCGGGTTTATCCTGGTATTAGTGATACTGATGTTCTTTATGGGTGTTACCAATGCATTCTTTGTAGCGCTGAGTGTGCCGCTTAGTGTGTTTGTGGCGTTCATGTTCCTGCCCATTGCTGATGGCATCATTGGTACTACGGTTACCCTAAACTTCATTGTGTTGTTTGCCCTGCTCTTTGGCCTGGGTATCATTGTAGATGATGCGATCGTGGTAATTGAGAATACGCACCGTATTTACGCCAATGGAAAAGTACCGATCGTACGAAGCGCCAAAGAAGCTGCAGGCGAAGTATTTATTCCGGTTCTTGCCGGTACGGCCACCACGCTGGCGCCCTTCTTCCCTTTATTATTCTGGAAAGGACTGATCGGTAAGTTCATGATCTACTTACCCACCATGTTGATATTAACACTGGCAGCATCACTGATCGTGGCATTTATTTTCAACCCGGTGTTTGCGGTGAGTTTTATGAAACCGGAAGGACATGAGTTTGATAAGCCGAAAAAGGAAATATTCCGCAAGTGGTGGTTCTGGGCAATGATCATCATGGGGGTATTGCTGAACATCTTTGGTTTTGCTGCCGGCAGCCAGATCGGAAAATTAGGTGTGGATGTTGCCGAAGCCACCGCAAGCAAATACCGCATGCATGGTTTTGGAAACTTCCTGCTCATCATGGCTGGCCTGGCATTGCTTAATCAGTATTTTTTGAAAGGAGTGATCTACCGCTTTCAGCATCGTGCATTACCTAAATTAATGACACGTTATGAAAAACTGCTGCGTTGGGTACTTAAAGGCTGGCGCCCGGTTTGGATGTTTGCATCGTTATTTGGTGTTTTTTTCCTGTCCATTATTTTGTTGATGTTGCGGGGAAATAAATCCACCTTCTTCCCCAGCGGCGATCCCAACTTCATTTATGTGTATTTAAAAATGCCGGTAGGTACCGATGCAAAGTATACCGACAGCATTACGCATGTGCTGGAAGACCGGGTTGAAAAAGTACTGGAAAATGAATTGCCTGCCAAGGGAGGTATTGTTGAAAGTATCATTACCAATGTGGCAGTGAGCGCCAATAATCCAAGAGACAATAACCGGAGTACCCAATCAAACTTAGGCCGTATACAGGTAAGCTTTGTAGAGTATGAAAAACGCCATGGTAAAAAAACAAGGCCCTTTATGGATGAGATACGGGAAAAAACAAAAGGCATTCCCGGTACCAGTATAGAAATTGCACAGGAAGACGGCGGACCCCCAACAGATCCACCGGTTAATATAGAAGTAAGCGGCGACAATTTTGAAAGCATCGCAAAAGTATCAACCCAGCTTTTCAATTATTTAGATACCAACCAGGTGGCCGGGGTGGAAAACCTGCAATCAAATGTCGATCTCACCAACCCGGAGATAACCGTAAATGTAGACAGGGAGAAAGCCATGATGGAAGGGCTCAGCACCGGGCAGATCGGAATGGAAATTCGTACGGCTGTTTTTGGTAAAGAAGTAAGTAAACTGAAAGACGGCGAAGATGAATATAAGATACAGTTGCGTACCAGCGACCTCATCCGTAATAATGTAACCGACCTGATGAACATGCGTATCACATTCATGGATATGAATACCATGCGGGTGAAATCAATCCCGCTGAGTGCGGTGGCAAAGGTTGATTACACGACAACAGCCGGCGGTATTAAGCGTAAAAATGTAAAACGTACCATCCAGTTGCAAAGCAATGTGCTTGATCCAACCATGGTGGGCCCGGTGAATGCAGAACTCCAGATCAAGATCGACAACTTTAAAGCCAGGACCAAGATACCTTCCGATGTCAGCATAAAACTAAGCGGGCAAAGTGAACAGGAAAAAGAAACACAGGCCTTCTTAGGAATGGCTATGCTGATCGCCATTGGTATCATCTTTATGATACTGGTGTTGCAGTTCAACAGTATGAGTAAGCCGTTCATTGTAATTACAGAGATATTCTTCTCCATCATTGGGGTATTGCTGGGTTATGCCTTTACCGGAATGACCATTGCCACCATCATGCTTGGTGTAGGCGTGGTTGGGCTTGCTGGTATCGTAATCAAGAATGGGATCCTCTTAATTGAGTTTACTGATGAGTTGCGTGGCCGTGGTATCAAAACCAGGGAAGCAGCCATACAGGCAGGTAAGATCCGTATCATACCGGTATTGCTTACGGCGGTAGCCACTATCCTTGGCCTGTTGCCATTGGCAGTTGGTTTCAATATTGATTTTATCTCTTTATTCCAGCACTTCAATCCCAAGATATTTTTTGGCGGAGACAGTGTGGTGTTCTGGGGGCCGTTGAGCTGGACGATCATATTTGGTCTTATATTCTCCTTCTTCCTTACGCTGATCATGGTACCAAGTATGTACCTGATATCGGAAAGGTTACGCAGGCCAATGGAAAAATTCTATGGCGGTAAATGGGTGGCCATCTTTGGTTTCCTGGGGCCGTTCTTTTTCATATTTGTCGGCATTATGTACCTGGTAAGAAGAATACAGGGCAAGCGGGTATGGAGCGGTAAGCTGAAAGAAATTAAGTCCTAGAAAAACAGTTTGATCTTTAAATGGAATAATGGCAAAGTCTCTGGCTTTGCCATTATTTTTTCCATTCATCCTGATTTTATGAATCCATTTTTTAAACAGTTATTAACTTCACAAAAAAATTAAGCCATGATATCAAATCACCAGATTGACTACCGGATTTACGGGGAAGAACTTCAGTTTGTAGAAATAGAACTGGACCCCAATGAAACAGCCATTGCCGAAAGCGGCGCCTTTATGATGATGGACAACGGCATCCAGATGAATACCATTTTTGGCGACGGAAGCCAGCAACAGCAGCAAAGCGGCCTGCTGGGTAAATTATTCAGTGCAGGAAAAAGATTACTCGTGGGTGAAAGCCTATTCATGACCGCATTCACCAATGCGGGGCAGGGAAAGAAACGGGTGAGTTTTGCAGCGCCTTATACCGGAAAGATCATTGCTTTTGACCTGAGCCAGCTTGGCGGAAAGATCATCGCACAAAAAGATGCTTTTCTCTGTGCAGCAAAAGGCGTGAGCATCGGCATTGAATTTCAAAAAAGACTGGGCACCGGAATTTTTGGCGGCGAAGGATTCATCATGGAAAAAATAGAAGGCGATGGAATGGCATTTGCCCATGCGGGTGGCTATGTGATAGAAAAAGAATTGCAGGCAGGAGAGATATTGAAAGTAGATACCGGTTGCGTGGTTGCCTATACAGCAGGGATCGATTTTGATATTGAATTCGTTCGGGGTATCAAGAACTGGATGTTTGGCGGCGAGGGATTGTTCTTTGCCAAACTGCAGGGCCCCGGTAAAGTATGGCTGCAGTCATTACCCATCAGCAGGCTGGCAGGTCGTATCATGCAATACGGTACCTACAACCGAAAAGAAGAAGGAAGCATCTTAGGCGGGCTAGGCAACCTGCTCGACGGAAGAGAATAGATCTTAAACAGCAATAAAAAACGGGCTTTAGTCTTAAAGCCCGTTTTTTATTGAATATACTTTTTCCAGGTAAGCTTATCCTCTCTTTCCCCTCACCTTGGTACGGGTAACTTTTACCTTACCACCTCTTGGTCCTGTTACGGTTGTTCTTGTACGGGTAACACGGTAATTTCTTACAGCTCCGGCATGACGGTTACGTACTACCACCGAACTTGTGCGAAATGGTGTATATACCCGGTGTGCCACAACAACTCTATGAGTACGCACTACCCTGCAAAAAGGATGATAGCGGTGTGCCAGCGGATGAAACACCCTCCATCCAAGCGGACGCCATGGCCTCCACCAGGTTGGGTAAAGCTTCCAGCGCCAGGGCGAAACCCAGGGCACATAAGCAGGGCGGTAAACAAAACGAACCGAAGGCCACAACCATACATTTACCACAATGGGAGGGTTGCTGTAATAATTAAAACTCGGGCCATTCTTGGCAGGACTTTCTTCATCATCATCATTGCTGCCATCAGATGCTTCCACAATTACCTGCTCGCCATAAATTTCTTCATCACCTACTATTTGCAGCACCGCAGATTCGGCACCTGTTTTTTCCAGCTCGATCACCGCAATATCCTGGCTCTCCGTTTCGGAAACAGCTACCTGCAGTACAAAAGCATGTGCATCTTTGTCCGACTTATCAATAACCCGTACATAATCGGTTTGTCCGTCGTTGTTAAGATCAAGATTATTTACATTGTTGGATTCGGTGTTGATCATTTTTTCAAACTCTTCCGGCGAGCCTGCTTTCTTAAACATTTCAATAGCGCCCTGAAGGCTGAAATTGTCGCCGGGCAAACCGGTTGAATCGGCTTCCTGTGCATGGGCAATGCCTATATTCACCAGGGAGGCGGTGATAAGACAGATAAGAAGTTGTAGTTTTTTCATTGTTGTATGTTTTAGTAATAAGGGGTTGGTTGAAGTGCTTTTGATTGTTTTTTATGCAGAAGGTTTAACGGCTCAGGGCATTGTATATTGTTTGAGCCAGGCCCAGTGTAAAACGGCTCCTCTTAACGGGTAGTTGATGCCATTTGGATATTCATGATCCATTCCTTTTACTTCCACCATTCTAAATACATTGTTCGGGTTACCGGATAAACCAACATAATCTGCCATAACGACTGAATTGGTATCACCGTTTACAGTATAAGATGATGCATTCAGGCGAAAGGTATTGATGTATGGTTTTGGCTGTGCACCGTATAGGTATGGATAAGCAGTATACAGCTGTGTAAACCCCATCGGCACAGATGAACCTGCCGGAAGCCCTAAACCCTTTATCATTTTTCCATCCTTACTGCCAAACATCAGCATGGATGGCAATAACCTAACCGGATTACAGGTGGTATCACGAGGGAAAGCGCCGCCACCGCCGCTGGCAATCGCTGCTGCCAGTATATCTGATATCTCTACAGAACAGGTGGCAGTGAATTGCCCGCCATTTGAAAATCCAACCATATAAATTCGCTTCTCATCAACTTTAAATCTGACTTTCATAGCCGTTATCATCTCCTTCATAAACTTAATATCGTTTTTAGGAGTAACGCCGGGACAAAAGTCAGAACCACCAGGGAAGGAGTTCCATTTCGTCCTGTTTGCGATTATCCCGTCATCGGTTGTACAATAGGTCAGTGCCGTTGGAAAAACGGTGAGTATATTAACAGAATCGCCTACTTCTTTCCAGCCGGAAATATTATAAAACAGCTCACCTGTCTGACCGCCGCCATGGCACATAATGACCACAGGCGTCGCCGAATTATTTGTATAGCCGGAGGGAACATGAACATAATATTCCCGTTCCACGCCATCAACGGTTATAGTAAAACGGTTCTTGCCCTTTACAAACCCGGTTGATGAGCCATTGATGGGGGCAACACTGTCTTCTTTCTGGCAGGAAGAAAAAATAAATACAGTGCAGAAAATGAGAACAACGGATAAGATTTTTCTTTTCATGATAATTAATGATTACCATACAAAAATGTAATCATTAAGAGAACCTTTTATAGAACCTGGGGGTGATTTTAAAAAGAGTATTATTTCAGCATCAACTCCCTGAGTGTAGCAATGGCGGCAGTACGGCCTGTTACATCCAGTTTAAAGTACGTGTTGTTGATATGCTTCTTCAGGGTGTTCATAGCAATAAAAAGAGTATCGGCTATCTGTTGGTTTGTTTTGCCTTCGTAAAGCAGCTTCATCACATCAAACTCACGGTCGCTTAAAGGGGCAACCAGTTGTTTATTTATTTTATCGAATGAAAGGCCCGGTACGTGTTTGTTTGAATGGCTGGCATGATTGGCCAGTGCGATCTCTATCGTGGCATACAATGTTTTTTCATTGAAAGGCTTTACAATGAACCCGGAGGGATTGGTTTGTTTTGCTTTATCAATGGTTTCTTTATCTGAGTAGGAGGTAAGGTAGATGAAGGGTATGAAATTATTGCGGTTGATGTATTCGGCAATATCGATGCCTGTTTTATCGCTTTCCAGGTTAATATCCAGTATGGCAAAATCGGGTTGGTTTTTTTTCAGCTGGAAGAAAGCTTCTTCGGGATCATAAGCAATACCGGATACCTCGTAATCATTGTTGTTAAGGTACATGCCGATGTTCTTTGCGATCAGCGGTTCGTCTTCTACGATCAGTACTTTAATGTTGGTCATATCAGCCCGTGGTTTTGAATTTTGGAATATGTACCTGTACATCGGTACCACTATGGCCATCTACCTGCAGCCGGGCTTTCATCTTCTGGCAAAAGGCTTTAATGATCTCGTACCCGAAGGAATTGCTGGTGCCGGGATCAAAATCCTTATCCAGCCCGGTGCCATTGTCTTTTACCTGCAGTAACAGCCCGTTATCATTCCTCCTCATGGTTACCCATATATCACCCGTTTCTTTTCCTTTGAATGCATACTTAAGCGCATTGCTGATGAGTTCATTTAATATCATGCCGAGCGGTATGGCGGTATCGGTATGCAGGTTCAGGTCCTCAATTTGTGTGTGCAGCTGAATTTTATCGGTGCGTATATTATAGGTTTGAAAAAGATGTGTACTCAGCATCTTAATGTATTCATTCATGTTTACACTGTTTACGGCATTGCCCTGGTAAAGGTTCTGGTGAATGAAGGCCATGCTCTGTACCCGCTGAATGCCTTCTTTGATGATGGCAGCTGCCCGTTCATCATTCAGTGATTGCGACTGGAGGTCGAGCATACTGCTGATGACCTGTAAATTATTCTTCACCCGGTGATGGATCTCTTTGTTCAGCACTTCCAGCTCTGCCGACTGCCGGTTAATGATCTGGCTTTTTTTCTGTTGCTTTTTAAACTGGTAGAAAATGATACCTCCCAGTATGGTTACGGCTGCCAGTCCGAGCCATAACATATTTTTATTCCTTCTTTCATCGTTCAGCAGTTTTTGTTTCAGTTCGTTCTCCCGGCTCAGCGAAAGACTTAGCTCTTTTTCCCTGGCAAGCTGATCATTTCGGAGAATGGATTCAGTTTTTAGTGCCGCCATCAACAGTCTCTGACTTGCCAGGGATGAATCCTTCAAAATATTTTCCCGCAGCAACGCCATGCGATTCAGTTCTTCCTTGCTTAATTCCTGCTCCTTTAGTTTGTTGGCCAGGTTCAGGTATTCAATCTCTTTTTCTTTCAGGCTGGCATCGGCGGTGTTTTTAATTTCGGCGCTTATTCTTTCCATATTCTCATTGCGGAAGATATCCTTATACCTGTCCATAAGTTTAGCCATTCGGTAGGCGGTCTTATAGTCTTCATGCTGGCTGCTCATCTCTGTGAGCATGTTTAACCCTGTTATGGCAAGTTCCGGGCTTCTGAATTTCTCTATCATGGCAGCTGCCGAATCAAAGTATTTTTCCGAATTCTCTTTATCCTTCATTGCAATAAAATAATTGGAGGTTGCTGCCAGTAGTTTCATTTTATTGGCCGGGTTATTCTGTTGTGCCACCAGTTCTTCAGCTTGTTTCTTTACAGCCTCAGCTTCTTCCAGCTTCCCAAGAAAGGAGAGGTTTACCAATTCATCAATGGCTGCATCCGCTGATGTTTCCGTATCATTTTTTGCCAGGCGCCGTACTTCCCGGGCAAAATAAAGAGAGCTGTCGTACTGCTTCAGCGAAAAATAGATCCTGGAAAGTTTTGCATTTGTTGCCACAATGCCTTTCTCATCATTCAGGCTTGTTTTAACTGCAAGCGAACGCCTGAAATGGTTGATGGCGCCTCTTGCCTGGCCAAAATCAAGTGCAATATTTCCCATGGCATCCTGGCATTCGTTGAGTAATTTCAGTTGACCCGTTTTGCGCAGAAGTTGAGTGGCTTCGCGGTAATTATCAAACGACTGCCGGAAATAACTCTGGGCGGCATAAATATCTCCCATCGTTTTATGTACAATGCCAAGTGATATTTCATCATTCAGATTTAGTAAGAGTGGTTTTGCTTTTTCCAGGTGGGTCAGCGCTTCCTTGTATCCCTTTGTGCGGAAGTATAAAAGTCCCAGTTCTGTTTCGCTGGAGGCAATACCGGCTGAATAATTAATACTTTCTGAAACGGCTAATGCTTTGTTTACCCATGAAAAAGCAACGGTTGTATTCTTTTCGGATATCTCTTTGCCCCGTATAAGGTATTGTTTTACCAGCAGGCTGTCTTCATAGCGTACTACCGGCGCTTTCAATTGCCCGGTTGCCAATATGCTATTTAATACCGCAATATGGAGTGCCAGCCATTTCATACTTAAAAATATAATTTCCTCCCGGGTTTCATACTATCCCACAGCGTACAAAAATGCCTATAATACAGGTAAAACCGGTAACCCCCAGGGGTTATTTGCAAACAAGAAGACATTTTTCTTTTAAAAAATTTGGTGGTCTCACTTTCATTATCGTATATTTGCGATATAAAATAAAAACATGGCCATTCACAAAAAAGAAGAGTTTACCCAAAAAGAACAGGACCTGGCGGCTTTTGCCAAGGCACTGGCCCACCCGGCCCGTATTGCAATCCTTAAGTTGCTGGCACAACGTAACGAATGCATCTGTGGTGAAATAGTGGATGTATTACCGCTTTCCCAATCCACGGTATCGCAGCATTTAAAAGAACTGAAGAGTGCAGGCCTGATCGATGGAAATGTAGACGGTCCAAGAAGCTGCTACTGCATCAACTGGAAGGCTTTTGACAAATTCATGGGCGAATTCAGTTTCCTGTTCAATAAAATGAAAGTACAGAACGAAAAAGCATGTTGCTAAGGCCCCTTCTATCTCCCCCAAAGGGGGAGGAAATGGAGAAGATTAAAGCGAAGGGAACTTTAAGTAAATAATAGGTATTAAATCAATAAACTGCCAACTCCGAGTTCCCTCTCTCCTGAGTTTATCGAAGGATGGAGAGGGGTTGGGGTGAGGCCTAAAACAAAAGCCATGAACAACGAATCTCAAATTAAAGAACTGGTAAAAGAAAAGTATGCTGCCATTGCAGAGCAGAACAAAGATCAGAATGCCGCATCCTGCTGCGGCGCCACATCTGCCTGTTGCGGCGATGAGGTGTATAATATAATGGCAGACGATTACAGCAAACTGGAAGGCTATAACCCCGATGCCGACCTGGGCCTTGGTTGCGGACTGCCAACCGAGTTTGCAAAGATAAAAGAAGGGGATACCGTAATTGACCTGGGTAGTGGCGCAGGTAACGACGCATTTATTGCCCGCAAGATCGTAGGCGAAAACGGTAAAGTGCTGGGTGTTGATTTCACCGAAGCCATGATCAAAAAAGCAAGGGCCAATGCAGAGAAACTAAGCTTCAACAATGTGGAGTTCAGGCTGGGAGATATTGACGACATGCCCGTTACTTCCAACTATGCCGATGTGATCGTAAGCAATTGTGTATTGAACCTGGTGCCCAATAAACATAAAGTGATCAGTGAGATATTTCGTGTGTTGAAACCGGGTGGCCATTTCTCTATTTCCGATATCGTTCTGGAAGGAGCGCTGCCGGCCAAATGGAAAGAAGTGGCAGAATTGTATGCAGGCTGTGTATCCGGTGCTGTACAAAAACAGGTATACCTGGAAATGATCAAGGAAGCCGGGTTTAATGAGATCACCCTTCAAAAAGACAAAACAATAAATATCCCGGATGATATCCTGGCCAATTACCTGGGTGCCGAAGAAGTAGCTGAATATAAAAAAGGAAAGACAAGGATCACCAGCATAACCGTGTACGCCGAAAAACCGGCAAAAGACGATCGCAAATGCTGTGAACCCGGAAGCGGATGTTGCTAAGCTTTATTTATCATCATAAACAGTATAGTCATGAACAAAGATCAAAAAGATCCGGTTTGTTGCACAACAAACAGCGGATGCTGCGGCATAACAGATTGGGGTTGCTGCTAACTGAACAAAGGTTGGCGGCTCTGTAAAGCCGTCAACCTTATTTATTCTTTAATTTAAAAAATAAACAGAATGATAACCGGAACATTAACATCGCCTGCTTTACAGGTTGATGCGAACGAAAAAAAAAATAAACTACCTGTGGCTTAATGGCGAACGGGTGATAGGTATTGAAGGCCTGGAAATATTCGAGGATTGCAAACAACTGAATCATCTTCCGGTCATCAATAAAGAGCAACGGGATGAACTGAACAATATTATCAATTCAACCCTGGAACGGTATGCCGAAGAAGGCATCTGCAATTACTGGCCCTGCCTGGTAACCAAGGCAAAGGAATATTTTTCTGAACAAGGTTATTGCGTGATCAAACAGGATAAAATCAAAATTGAATTAAGGCAATCCGTTGAAGTGCTGTCAGCCTCTTTTTCAGCAGAAGAAGTGACAGGGAAGATAGCGGGGAGATCACTTACTGTAGCCGGTCTTTGGCATATTCAGCGCCTGGGTAAGACGAGATCGCAAAGAAGGTTTATTTAAAAAAAAAATTTATTCAAACCAAAACATAAAGCCATGCACTCAGAAACAGCATCACTTCAGCTGAAAATTGCACTTACTGAAAAGGAAAGACAGGAAGTATTCAGTTTATTAACGCAACAAAAATTACCCGTTACCGACATTAAAGAAGATACGCTGCTTTACCTGTTGCTCGACGGGGATAAGGTAACCGGTACTGCGGGGCTGGATATATTTGACGATTGTGCCTTGCTCCGAAGTGTGAGTGTGACAGAAGATGCCCGGGGAAAGGGTTATGGAAAAGTTCTGAATGAACAGATCGAAAAATTTGCAAAAGAAAGCGGCATCAGTTGCATGTACCTGATCACTCATACCGCAAAAGATTTTTTTGACCGGCAGGGTTATTGTGTCATCGACAGAACAACGGCACCCGATGCCATAAAACAGACCGACCAGTTTACGGGATTATGCCCCTCATCGGCCGTGGTAATGAAAAAAACTATTTGAGCATGAAGAAGAAGATCCTTTTTGTGTGCATCGAAAACAGCAACCGCTCTCAAATGAGCCAGGCATTTGCAAAGATACTGGGAGGCAAAAACGTAGAAGCGTACAGCGCCGGAAGCAAGCCAAGCGGTATTGTAAACCCCAAAGCCATTGCAGCCATGAAAGAACTGGGCTATGATCTGAGCAGACATGATAGCAAAAGCCTGGAAGAAGTAAAACAATTTGCTCCCTTTGATGCCGTGGTAACAATGGGTTGCGGCGATGCCTGTCCCTGGATGCCTGCCAAACAATTCATCGACTGGCAGATACCCGACCCAAAACATATGGAACCAAAACAATTCAACGAAGTAAGAGACCTGGTGGCCGGTAAAGTAAAACAGCTTTTAAAAGAACTCAAATAAAAAAGCCTTTCAGAAAATGAAAGGCTTTAGGTTATCTGTAAATAAGATGATTATCTTTTACTGATCTTCGACAGTAACCGAAGTATCTCCAGGTATAACCAAACAATGGTTACCAGTAATCCAAAGGCGCCGTACCACTCCATGTATTTGGGAGCCCCTAATTCAGCACCACGTTCTATCATATCAAAATCGATGATCAGGTTAAGCGCTGCCAGTGCCACCACAAAAACAGAAAACCCTATTCCCAATGCACTGCCTTCGTGAAGGAAAGGAATAGATATACCAAACATACCAAGAACCCAGGTGATAAGATAAAAAATGGCAATGCCCGCCGTAGCTGTAAAAATGATAGCTTTGAATTTTTCAGTGGCCCTGATGATGCGGAAACTGTACAGCAGGTACATGGCAATGGCCGTACCGAATGTAAGTCCTACTGCATTGATCACAATACCCGGTGCCAGTTCGGCAAAGGCAAAATTGTAATAAGCAGATATGGCGCCCACAAACAATCCTTCCAGCAATGCATAAAGAGGTGCCAGCCATGGACTCCATTCTTTTTTAAACATCAGTACGATTGCAACCACCAGTCCGCCAAAAGCGCCGATATAAATTAAAGGCTGAACATTTGCGCCACCGGCAAATTGTTTCCAGGAATAGAATGCTGTGCCCATTACCATCAGGAACAGGAAACCGAATTTCTGCAGCGTGCCTCTGATGGTCATGGCATTTTCGTTGGTTACCACCTCTTCCAGTACGGTATCCTTAAATCTCTTTTCAGATAAAGTGGGATTACCCGATTTAAATAAGTCCATGTTTTTTGAATTTAGAAGCTAAAATTAAAGGTTTATCGCATAAAAAAAACGTTATTTCTCCCGGTTTGGTATGTGTTCCCGGGGCACAACTTTCTTATCTTTGCCGCATGGAACAGTTGTTATCACAGATAGAAGAGCTGAAAAACGAGATCACCTCATTCAACGGGGGTGACGCAGAGACTTTTCGCATTAAATACCTCGGATCAAAGGGCCTGGTTAAGTCATTGATGGGCGAAATGAAAAATGTGGCCGTAGAAAATAAAAAGGAAGCCGGACAGTTGCTGAACGATTTCAAATTATTTACGGAACAACGGTATGAAGAATTGAAGTTGAAAGCGGATAACGGCCAACAAACAACAGCCAACGCTATTGACCTCACCCTTCCCGGCGATCCCATGCCCCTGGGCAGCCGCCATCCCATCAGTTTAGTTAAGAACAGGATCATTTCAATTTTTCAACGGCTTGGCTTTGCGGTGGCCGAGGGTCCGGAGATAGAAGACGACTTTCATAATTTCACCGCCCTTAATTTACCGGAGAATCATCCTGCCCGTGATATGCAGGACACGTTTTATATTTCTCAAAACCCAGATTGGTTATTGCGTACGCATACTTCCAGTGTGCAGGTACGTGAAATGGAAAAGGGAAAACTGCCCATCCGTATCATTTGCCCGGGCCGTGTTTACCGCAATGAGACCATCAGCGCCAGGGCGCATTGCTTCTTTCACCAGGTAGAAGGATTATACATTGCCGAAAATGTTTCTTTTGCCGACCTCAAGCAAACGCTTTACTTCTTTGTACAGGAAATGTTTGGCGAAACGGTGAAGATCCGTTTTCGTCCCAGCTATTTCCCGTTCACCGAACCCAGCGCTGAAATGGATATCAGTTGCCTGATATGCGGCGGCGAAGGCTGTAATGTTTGTAAAAAAACAGGATGGGTAGAAATATTGGGTTGTGGTATGGTGCATCCCAATGTATTAGATAACTGCGGCATCGACAGCAACAAATACACCGGCTTTGCTTTTGGCATGGGTATCGAACGCATCACCATGCTTAAATACCAGATAAAAGACCTGCGTTTGTTCAGTGAGAATGATGTACGGTTCCTGGATCAGTTTACAGGCGCAGTATAACGTCATCACGGGAGAGGAACGACCGAAGTGATCTGCTTAATTAATCAGTAAATGTCTCAACAAATAAATTCCATCTGCGTTATCGGCGCCGGCACCATGGGCAGCGGCATTGCACTGGCTTCTGCACAAAGCGGCTTTTATACCTTGCTGTTCGACATTAATAATGACATACTGGAAAAAGCGAAGGAGTCTGTTCAGAAGAACCTGCAGTTCCTGGTCGACAAACAAAAAATTTCCGCCGAAGAAAAAGAAATGCTGTTCAGCCGCCTCCGCTTCATTACCGACACCAATGATTGCCTGGCCGATGTGATCATAGAAGCCATTGTTGAAAAAGTAGAAGCCAAGGTTGCCATCTTCAATCAACTGGCCGAAGTGAACCACGCCGAAGTGATCTTTGCCAGCAATACTTCATCTCTTTCCATTTCCCATATACAAGCTAATGTTGTACACCCGCAACGGGTGGTGGGTATGCATTTTTTCAACCCTGCCCATATTATGAAACTGGTGGAAGTGGTAAAGGGAGAACAAACTGATGATGCCGCTGCACAAACGATCTATGATCTTTGCCTGCTGATGAATAAAACACCGGTGATGTGCAAAGATGCACCGGGCTTTATAGTGAACCGGGTGGCCAGGCATTATTATTTAGAAGCCATGAAACTGGTTGAGAACGGTATTGCAACTATTGAAAATGCAGATGATATCATGGAAGCCACCGGTTTTAAGATGGGCCCGTTCCGGTTGATGGACCTGATCGGTATGGATATTAACCTGGCTGTTTCCCGCTCTTTATACGAGGCCAGCGGCGAAGCAGAACGCTTTAAACCATCCCCCATACAAATTGATAAAGTGGCAAAGGGCGAACTGGGGAAAAAGACCGGTAAAGGGTTCTATCAGTATTAATTTGTAAGTGCATACACGGCAAAAGAAGCCAGCCAGTGTTCTCCTTCGTAATTGCCGCTTGCCACCTGCGGCAGCGCTGCTTCTAAATGTTCATTCGCCAGCTCAAGAAGATGTTTGTTGTTAATGGTTGCTGCAATCCCTTTGAGGCACCAGGCCCTGCTTAAATTCAATCCGTCTAAATGCACCAGTTTTCCATCCGAGCGGTCTTTTACTTTTCCGGGTTCTATTTTAAAATTTTTATCAAAGAGTTGCGGCATGAAGTTCTTTAACCAGCTTATATATTGTTGTTTGGGTAAAACCTTTCTCATCAGGTCGGCTTCTTCCAGGCAGGGACTTAAAAAATCACTACCGCCGGGTTCCCAGCTAAAAGGACAATTTTTGTCTGCAAAATAAAAACGCATGGCGGCACTGCTAATGGCTTTTGTAAGACTGCTGTCTTTTTGATGCACAGCATAATCATACATCATACTTAATCCAAAAGCAAGGTTGCTGTGTTCACCTACCCGGATGGGATAGACAATTTTATCCAGGTAGGCAACGGTAAGTTTTGCAAGTTCGGTTGCAAGTGGCTGCAAAGCAGCAGCCCATTTTTTTGCGTCGGCATCGTTCCAGGTCAGCAACTCATCTTGTAATTGCAGCAGCCAGGCCCAGCCATAAGTGCGTTCAAAACTTTTATTGTCCTTCAACCGGAAGATGAGTACTTCCCGGCTGATATTCTCCACGGTAAAATGTTTATTAAAGAGTTCACGTACTTGTCCTGCTTCGGGAATGCCGGGAAACAATTTCAGCAACCGCAGCAGCATCCAATGACCATGTACGCTGCTGTGCCAGTCGAAACAACCAAAAAATGCCGGGTGATAATTCTTAGGGGAAGTAGTAAAGGAAGAATCGCCGAACGTAATTCCGGTCTTATAAGGAAATTCTTTTTCTGCACAACGAAGCGGAAGTTTTGCAAAATGAGAGGCGCCGCTTTGAGTAAGCATTACCAGGCCGTTTTTTTTGATGTATGGTGCATCTTGGGCGGTACAAATGCCGCCGGTCACAAAAATCAATAACAGTAATAAAAGAAATTTGCAATGCATCTTGTTTATTTTTATAACTTACCATTCATCGTTCAAACAACTAAAAATAAGATTTATTCCTTCAAGTGGCCATATCATATCTGCCCTTAGCGAAACAGCCCTGCTGGTTTCATTCGGCCATGTAATTGACGAAGCCGTCAATGAAAAAGTGATCGCCTTGCAACAGGCATTTGTGGCCGATTTTTTTACAGGATTTATAGAAACCGTACCTGCCTATTCATCACTGGCGGTTTTTTATGATGCGGTTGCCATACGAAAATACCATCCTGCGGTAAGTTCAGCTTTTGATTTTGTAAAAGAACATACCGAACAGTTAATAGCCGGGCCTGGCGATATCGTTGAAAAAAATGAAGAGACCATTATTAACATACCTGTATATTATAATGGCGATGACCTGGATGAAGTAGCCGGCCGGCATAAGATCTCTGTTGCAGAACTGATCGGTATCCATACAGAAAAAATTTACCGGGTGTTCATGATTGGCTTTCAGCCTGGCTTTGCTTACATGGGCAAACTTGATGAGCGGATTGCCACGCCAAGAAAAACATCGCCCCGTACCATGGTACCTGCCGGTAGTGTGGGTATTGCCGGCTTTCAAACAGGCATCTATCCTTTTGCCTCGCCGGGCGGCTGGCAACTGATCGGTAAAACCCCGTTAAAAATATTTGACAAAGCGAAAACGACTCCCTGCTTACTGAAAGCAGGCGATCATATAAGATTCAATTCCATCAGCAAAGAAGAATTTGAACAAAGCAATGAGCATTAAGATCAGCAAACAAGGAATGTTGACCACATTGCAGGATGGTGGCCGGCATGGTTTCCGCAGCATGGGCATTGGAACCGGCGGCGCAATGGATGTTTTTGCAATGGCTGTTTCAAATTTCCTGGTTGGTAATTACGATACCGCAGCCGTGCTGGAAATAAATTTTCCCGGCCCGGAAATATTGTTTCAGCAAAATGCGATCATCAGTTTGGCCGGCGCCGATCTTTCTGCATCGATCAATAGCGATCCCTTGCCCTTGTGGCGGCCCTTCTTTGTAAAAAAAGATTCGTTGCTGAAGTTTAAAAAACCTGTTCATGGCGCCAGAACTTACCTGGCAGTACAGGGCGGATGGCAGTCGGATAAATGGCTGGGCAGTTACAGCACGCATTTACAAGTTAGTGCCGGCGGGCATTTGGGCAGGCCACTACAGAAAGATGATGTGATCCTTTTTAAAGAAGATAATTTTTCTTTGGTTGGAGATAAGATACTGAACTGGCATATCTCACATAAAGAAACAGAAAAAATATACCAGCCGGCAAACAGTATCCGCTGCATAAAAAGTATTGAATGGGATATGCTTGGTGAAGCATCGAAACAAAATTTCGAGGAGAATAATTTTGAAATTACCAGCCAGAGCGACCGGATGGGATACCGGTTGAACGGCGAGGGGCTTTCACCAGGTCAACCTGCAGAATTAATTTCTTCGGCCGTTGATGCCGGAACCATACAGCTTTTACCCGATGGAAATTTAATAGTGCTGATGGCCGATCACCAGACCACAGGAGGTTACCCACGTATTGCATCCGTACTAAAAGCCGACCTGCCGAAACTTTCGCAGGCAAGGCCCGGACAAAAGATCAGTTTTAAAACAGTAACGGTAACCGAAGCAGAAGATGCATTAATTTCAATGGAGCAGGTGCTGACGGAAATAAAAGCCGGCTGCCGGCTTAACTTCGAAAAATATTTTAAGTCTTGATCGATATTAACTGCGATATGGGTGAAGGCATTGGCAATGAAGAGCAGCTTATGCCCTTTATCAATTCTGCAAATATTGCCTGCGGTTACCATGCAGGCGATGAAGCTGGCATGCAGCAGGTAGTTGAACTTTGCCTGAAGTATAATGTAAACATTGGTGCCCATCCTTCTTTTTTGGACAGAGAGAATTTTGGCAGAACAGAAATGCAGCTGTCATTAATAGAAGTTTATTCAATTATAACGGATCAATTGAACATACTGAACGATATTGTAAGAAGGAACAACGCTAAGCTCCATCATGTAAAACCACATGGCGCCTTATATAATATGGCAGCAAAATATCCGGGCATTGCACATGCTGTTGCCAGGGCGGTAAAGAATTTTGACCCTTCGCTGATCTGTTATGGTTTGTCTGGTTCTAAAATGATCACGATGGCAAAAGAAGAAGGTCTGCAAACGGCCAGTGAGGTTTTTGCCGACAGAACCTACCAGCCTGATGGATCGCTTACCCCACGTTCTCAAAGCAACGCATTGCTCAGTGATGCAAATGATGTTGTAAAACAAGTATTAAAATTTGTGAAGGATAATAAAGTAACAGCGGTAACAGGCGAAGAAATAATTGTACAGGCCGATACCATCTGCATTCATGGCGATGGTAAATATGCTGTTGAATTTGCAAAAGCCATACATCAACGATTGCATGAAGACTAGATCCTTTCTTTCAGGGCCCTTGCTGGGTGCAGCTTTCCTGATGGCTACGTCGGCCATTGGCCCGGGCTTTATTACCCAAACCACAAAATTTACGGCAGAGCTGAAAGCCAGTTTTGGTTTTGTTATTCTCATATCGGTGTTGATGGATATTGGTGCACAACTCAATATCTGGCGCATGATAAGTGTGAGTAAACTGTATGCACAAGACCTGGCCAATAAAGTTCTGCCGGGAACGGGTTATGTGCTGTCCGTGCTGATCATTCTTGGAGGCATTGCATTCAATATCGGCAATATCGCCGGCGCCGGGCTTGGGTTGAATGTACTTACAGGATGCAGCGTGCAAACGGGCGCTGTTATCAGCTGCATCATCGCTATCGGGATATTTATTTTTAAAGAGGCCGGTAAAGCCATGGATAATTTTGCAAAGCTGCTGGGCTTTATCATGATCGGGCTGACGTTGTATGTGGCTTTTCAATCGCATCCGCCGCTGGGAGAAGCAGTTATTAAAACATTCATCCCCGATACAATAAATGAAATGATGATACTTACCATTGTTGGCGGAACGGTTGGCGGCTATATAAGTTTTGCGGGGGCTCACCGTTTGCTGGAAGCGGGTGTAACCGGCCAAGAGAATATAAAACAGGTATCCAAAGGAGCTGTTTCTGCCATACTCATCGCTTCGTTGATGCGTATGCTTTTATTTATTGCCGCCCTGGGCATTGTGTGGAAGGGCATTATGCTGGACCCAAAAAATCCTGCCGCTACCGTGTTTCAAAGTGCAGCGGGAGAATTCGGTTATAAGATATTCGGGTTGGTATTATGGAGCGCTGCCATTACTTCGGTGATAGGATCGGCATTTACATCAATAACATTTGCAAAACTGCTGCACCCTGCTGTAACCAGGAATTTCAGGACGATCATTATTTCATTCATTATTTTTTCTATGGTCATATTTTTACTGGTGGGGCAGCCCGTGAAAGTATTGGTAATGGCCGGGGCAGTAAACGGTTTGATACTGCCTTTTGCTTTAAGCATGATCTTGTTTGCAGCCTATAAAAAAAATATTACCGGCAATTACAAACATCCCGGCTGGCTTGCTGCAGCCGGCTGGATGGTGGTGGCAGCCATGACCTATATGGGCGTAAAAGCGATCATCGCTTTGTTTCCTTAATGATTCAGTATTTCATTCTTCTATCTTTGTAAAAAAAACTCATGGTATTGGTAACGGGCGGGGCCGGACTGGTAGGAACGGAATTAATTACGCAGTTGCTTGCGCAGGGCAAGCCCGTGAGGGCCATTTATAATAAAACCCCGATCGCCGAATTTAATTCTGCTGCTCTTCAGCAAATGCAATGCAACATACTGGATGTGCTAGGGCTGGAAGAAGCCATGAAAGGAGTGGAAGAAGTGTATCATTGCGCTGCCATTGTAAGTTTTAACCCCAGGCAACGGAATGAAATGTTTAAAATAAATATTGAAGGAACGGCCAACCTGGTGAATGCAGCATTGGATGCAGGCGTGCGGAAGATGGTTTATGTAAGTTCGGTGGCTGCATTGGGGCGTATACGGGAAAATGAACCCATCAATGAAACCATGAACTGGTCGGAAGAGACCAGCAACAGCGCTTACGGGCAAAGTAAATTCCTGGCCGAGATGCAGGTATGGCGTGGCATTGGCGAAGGACTTGATGCAGTAATGGTGAACCCGACTATTGTGATAGGCCCGGGTGACTGGAACGGCGGATCCTCCCAGTTGTTTAAAAATGCCTACGAAGAATTTCCCTGGTATGCAGAAGGTACAACGGGGTTTGTAGATGTAAGGGATGTGGCAAAGGCGATGATACAATTAATGGAAAGCAATATAACGGCCGAGCGGTTCATTCTTAGTGCCGAAAATAAAAGCTACCGTGATGTTTTTAATTTAATGGCAAAAGCATTTAATAAGAAGCCCCCGCATAGAAAAGTAACTCCCTTGCTGGCAAAGATCGTCTGGCGCCTGGAAGCAATAAAAAGCCGCATAACAGGAAAAGACCCGTTGGTAACAAAGGAAACAACGGCCACGGCATTAACCAAAGCCGTTTTTGATAACAGCAAGCTGAAAAAATTCATTCCGGGATTTACCTACCGTACTGTTGAAGAGAGCATTATGGATACCTGCGCCTTATTTCAACAAAAACTTAACAGCCATTGATGTACATTAGCGCTTCACAATAAGTTTGATCCAAAAGAATATCTGATGAAAAAAATCGCTTTTTGCCTGCTGGCATTTATCGTTCCCGTTCTGACTTTTTCCCAAACATCTTTTACAGCCAAAGGAAGGATACTGGATGCGGTTACCAAACAACCACTGCAGGCGGCTTCGGTATTTGCCGAAAACACCACGCTGGGTACCGCCACCGATACCGAAGGAAATTTTACCCTGTACCTGCCTAACGGGGGATATAACCTGGTGGTAACATTTACCGGTTACCAGACCGAAACAAAACGGATCACATCGGGCGATGATGCCAATAATTCCATCATTGTAGAACTGAAACAAAAGGAAAAAGAACTGCAGGATGTGGTGGTAAAAGCCAGTTTTGAAGTAAAGGATGGCTGGGAGAAGTATGGTGAATTCTTCCTGGAGAATTTTATTGGCAAAACAGCCAATGGCCGGGAATGCAGTATAAAGAACAAAGAAACCCTGCACTTCTTTTTTTACAAACGAAAGAACTTGTTGAAGATATTGGCCGATGCCCCGGTTGAGATCGTAAATGATGCTCTCGGCTATTCTATTAAATACAGCCTGGATTCTTTTACACACGAATACAATAAAGAAGTAAGTACGTATACCGGGTATCCTTTGTTCAAAGAACTGGAGCCTGCCAATGAAGAGCAGCGCAACAGGTGGAAGGCGAACCGGGTGGCGGCATACAATGGTTCTATCCTTCACTTTATGCGCAGCATGTACCAGAAAAAATTAAAGGAAGAAGGATTTGAGATACAATTCCTGCTGAAGGAGAACGATAAAGAAAAAGCCATACCGCTGCGTAATTTTTATGCCGCCGTGAATTATAAAATGGACGATACGGCCCAAACGGTTGCCATTATGCCCAATCAAAAAGAAGTGGCGGTGCTTTATAAGAATGAAGAGGCTTCAAAATTATTCCTGGAAGCAAACCCCGATGCTTCGGCCAAATTCCAGTTATCAGTTGTGTCGTTTCAACCCAGAGAATCTTTAGAGATCGAGCAGAACGGGTATTACTATGAGCAAAGCGATATCACCATTACCGGTTACTGGGCATGGGAAAAAGTAGCAGATATGCTGCCGTATAATTTTATGGATGCAGGGGCAGCAGTTATAAAGGAAGAGCCGGTATCTCCTGCTGTTGTTCCTCAACAGGAGGAAAGGTCAACCGACTTTTTGACCAGCTTAAGCTGGAAAACAGAGGAGAGCCGAATCATGGAAGGCAACAATATTTCTTATTACAAAAGAGGCGGGCAGGAGAACAGTATTAACCTTGATAATGATGTTTATAAATTCAATGCAGATAATACGGGTATATGGTCCTTCAGCGGACAGGAATATAAATTTACCTGGAACTATAATAATGCGGAGAAAACAAAGATCAAAATGATCATGCAATACCCCACGCCGCTGATCGTAAACCTGGAGAATATTGTTATCAGCGCTTCTGCTTTTTCCTATACAAGGCTGCAGCAGGCCAATGGAGTTAATTTAATGGCCAATGAAACGAGAATAGTGAAATAAGGACATATTTATTTGCCCATTACTTTCTCCCATAGTTCGGGTATCCGTTTTACCCAAACCAGTTCTTTCATCTTTTCCTTGGCATCTTCAATGGGGCTGCCAAAATAAACCTTGCCGCCTTCCGTATCTTTTCCTACGCCGCTTTGTGCATAGATGGTGGCATTGGCGCCAATGGTAAGCGTTTTACTTACACCCACCTGGCCCCAAAGGGTTACGCCGTCTTCTAATATTACGCCGCCGGCAATACCAACCTGTGCGGCAATGAGGCAGTTCTTACCGGTTACTGTATCGTGACCGATATGGATCATGTTATCCATCTTGGTTCCCTTGCCAATGATGCTGTCGTGACTAACGCCGCGGTCGATGGTGCATCCTGCGCCGATCTCTACATTATCTTCTACTATTACCCGGCCGCAACTGGGCATTTTTTTATACCACAGTTCCCGGTCTTTTTTAGTGTTATAATAAAATGCATCGCCGCCGATGACCGTGCCTGCCTGGATAATAACGTTGTTACCGATGATGCAATGATCCATGATGCTTACATTGGGGTGAATGATACAGTTTGTACCAATGCTTACATGGTTGCCTACGAACACACCCGGGTAAACAAACGTTCCTTCGCCAATGGTTGCCGAATCGCTGATCATTTTTTTTGCCGGCTCAAACGGGCGGAAGTGTGTGGCGATTTTGCAATACGCTTCAAACGGGTTGTCAACAATGAGTAATGCTTTTCCTTCGGGCACTGTTGTTTCTTTATTGATGATGATGAAACTGGCGGCGCTGTTTAAACATTTAGCATAATATTTCGGATGATCAACAAAAACAAGATCGCCTTTTTCTACTTTGTGAATTTCATTGATGCCGGTTGCCTGGGCATTGGGATCGCCTACTAATTTTGCCTGGATCAGTTCAGCGATCCATTGCAATGAAACAGGAGAAGGGAATTGCATACACGTAAATTTTATCAAAGGTACATCGCTTTGCTTTTAGTTGAATTGCGGGTAAAAACTATAAAAATGCCCCTTAGCCCCGTTTTTGAGAAAAATTTTTTTTGCATTTTTTGCCACAGAAAATGGAATGCTGAATGTGCTGCTCCAGCATTTTTTTTGGAGCAGATTTTATTTTATGAATTGGATCATCATGTTGGGTATTAAAACCAGTTCTTCTGAAACACCAGTAAAATCAATAGGTTCATTACATGCTTTATTAATGAGAGAGAATAAAAAAGCATTCATGTTCATTACTTATTTTTTTTATTCGGCTGCAGAATGCTTGTAAAAACATGTTCCTTATCCACAGGCCTAAAAAAAATGTTAATAAAAAATTTTGAAAATATTTTTCTGTTAGGAAAATTTCTTTTTAATATTGTGTAGGGAATTTGGTTCCCGGTACTTACTAACCCATCTATATAGCAAAGCCTGGCAGTCAAAAGCCGGGCTTTATTATTTTCAGCAATGCCTGTTTTAATTATAATATTATTCACAAATGAAAGTCTCAGAGGTTGTAAAAGATGATTTGATCATCAGTACAGATAAAACAAAACTGGATGTTACACTCATTCACCATTACTTATGCCATGAAAGTTACTGGGCTAAAAATATTCCTGTTGCCCTTGTTGAAAAAAGCATTGCCGGTTCTTTTTGTTTCGGCATCTATTACCAGGATGCGCAGATTGGTTTTGCAAGAGTGATCACTGATCATGCCACGTTTGCTTACCTGGCCGATGTATTTGTTTTAGAGAGCTACCGGGGTAAAGGATTAAGTAAATGGTTGATGGAAACGATCACCGGTCATCCCGAGCTCCAGGGATTGCGCCGTTGGTTGCTGGCAACCCGGGATGCCCATGGCCTGTATGCACAGTATGGTTTTGTACCGCTTGATAAATCCGAACGCATCATGGGCATGAAACCCTTTGAAGAATATCCTGCCATCAACTCATAACTTTATCCTGTAACTTGCAGCCTAAATAAAAATAACATGCTTAAATCAATGACGGGTTTTGGAAGGGCAGAACAAACCGTGAATGAAAAAACCTTTTTGGTAGAGATAAAAGCGCTTAACGGGAAACAATTCGAACTGCAGCTTAAATTACCCCCCTTGCTTCGTCCTTATGAATTTGAAATAAGGAATGCATTACAGGAAAGCCTGGTAAGGGGCACCATTGATTGTACCATTAACATCAAACAGAACGGAACTTCCAAACCGGTTAATATCAATACCGACCTTATTAAAGCATATTATAACCAGATAGACAGCCTGGCGGCCGAACTGAAGATCGACACCAATTCGGTATTAAGCGCCTTGCTCCGCCTGCCCGAAGTGGTAACACCCACCAATGATGTATTAAGTGAATCCGATTTTTCTGAATTCCGGAAAGTACTGCAGGGAGCATTGGGCGACCTGAACCTGCACCGGGTAGAAGAAGGAACGGTGCTGGAAAAAGACCTCATCAAACGCATCTCCAACATCAACGAACAGGAAGAAGCCATTTTAAAACTGGAACCCAACCGGAAAAAAAGGATAAAGGATGAGATAAACCAGTTATTGGAAAAGAACGTGGGCAAAGAGAATATCGATAACAACCGTATGGAGCAGGAACTGATCTATTACATGGAAAAGATAGATATTCATGAAGAGCAGATAAGACTGAGGCAGCATTGCGAATATTTCCGGTCAATATTACAGGAGCCGGAAGAAGGAAAAGGTAAAAAACTGTCCTTTATATTGCAGGAGATCGGCCGGGAGATAAATACCACCGGCAGTAAAGCCTACGACGCCGATATCCAGAAATGCGTGGTAAAGATGAAAGACGAACTGGAAAAGGCCAAAGAGCAGGTATTAAACGTTCTATAAGTTCTACTATTAATAAAGCCCGGATGATTCAAATGAACAGGTATAAACAATGGTACTTTATGGTACCCTGTGCATTTCTCTTATTTGCCGCTTCGTGCAAACAAACAGATGTGTTTGAAAAGAACACAGTGATCCCAAAGTACGAATGGCGCAGTGATTTTTCCGCTGCCGGTAATTTTGTGATCACCGATACCGTATCTGCCTACAGCATTTACCTGGT
The DNA here is from genome assembly GCA_044220615.1 of Ferruginibacter sp. GTDB lineage: Bacteria > Bacteroidota > Bacteroidia > Chitinophagales > Chitinophagaceae > Ferruginibacter. The sequence continues at coordinate 187,907 of JBGAQR010000004.1, forward strand.
GCTCAGGCATACCGATGCATATAAATACAATAATATCTGGCTTAATATCGGCTTACAGGCACCCGGCGATACCCTTTTTAAGCAGCGGGTTGATCTGAAACTGGGCGATGATGCCAACGGATGGGAAGGAACCGGCATGAACGATATCTGGGAAGTAAGGAAATTACTCAATGGCCGGCCCCGCCGCTTTAAGCAGGCAGGTAAATATTACTTCAATATATCCCAGATCATGCGGGATAACCCCTTGCCCAATATAATGAGTGCAGGGCTGCGAATTGAAAAACGGGACCCACGTTAAGATTAACAAAGCCCTTTATTCAAAAATTACCGCCGGCCCGTTTTTTTCAAAACAATTCTTTATTTTGCATGTATGAAGATGAAAATCGGAGTACTCCTATTAACTGTGGTAATTGCTTTTAGTGCCAACGCACAGCAACAGCATAATGAATATGTACAAAAAGGGGAGTTTGGGATCACCTTAGGCGCCGCTCATTATTTTGGCGACCTGAACACCCGTGCTGCCATCAACCGGCCTAAACCTGCATTGGGTGCCTTCTTCCGCAAACAGTTTGGTAATTATGTAGGGCTCCGCATCAGCGCTCACTATGCACAGGTAGGATACAGCGATACATACAGCAAGAACGAATACCAGAAGACCCGTAATCTCAGCTTTAATTCCAATATATGGGAACTGTCTTTACAGGGCGATTTCAACTTCTTTAAGTTCATTCCCGGCGATCCTTATTATGCCTTTACCCCTTATATAACCCTGGGTGTGGGTGCTTTTACCTACGATCCTTATGCCTACCTCGATGGCAAAAAAGAATTTTTGAGGCCATTGGGAACGGAAGGGCAGCAGATCGGGTATAACGGCAGAAAGCCCTACAGTACCTTATCAATGTGTATACCGCTTGGCGTGGGTATAAAATATAATATTACAGACCGGCTGAACCTTTCTTTTGAGATAGCCCACCGGTTTACAATGACTGATTACTTAGACGACGTAAGTACAACCTATATTGGAGCCAGCAGGTTTACACCGCTGTCAACGGCCGGGTTATTACAGGACCGTTCTTATGAGATAGATCCTGATAATATCATAGGTGTTGAAGGCAGGCAAAGAGGCTGGAGCAAGCAAAAAGACCAGTATATTATAGCTGAAATAGGGCTTTCCCTTAATATCAGCAGCTATAAATGCCCCACTACTAAATAATGTGGCCAATAGATTTTGTTTTTAAATAAAAACGTCTATTTTTACAGTCCCTCAAGTAACGCAGATAATCCAATCCCCATTATTATCTGAGATTTTCCCAACCAAAGAAGAACAAAGCCTAAATCCGGTTATTTCTGTGATGGAACCATAGTTTCAATCCGCACAAACATTAAACTATGGCGTTCATTCGCTGCTGCATTACCACAGCGGTATTTGCCTTTTGTATGCTATATACTCAGGCACAAACCGTGTTCTATCCACAGGGGTCGTCTCAGTTGCTTAAGTCAACTGCGGAGGATGCAGCTATGCTTTTACAAAAAGCGGTAAAGAGCAGCCAGTTCAACATACAGCCTTACAATACGATCCCTTCTTCCGGACTCATTTTCGTTTACGATTCAACCATTACCGATAACCAGGCCTGTAAAGTACAAAGCGATGGAGCCGGGTTTATAAAATTTACTGCTTCGCAGGATAACGGGTTATGCTTCGGCATTTATCAATACCTGCAAAACCTCGGCTTTCGTTTTTACCAGCCTGGATCCATCTGGGAGATCATTCCTTCCCTGAGTTCGGCCTATAAGAAAATGGACAGTGTTTATACCAGCAACTTTAAATACAAAACATGGTTTGTAAGCGGCGGCCATAACCGCTGGGCGATGGATAACAGTACTACCTACAGCTGGGATTCTTATTTTGGAGAGAACGGGCATAACTGGGCCTTATATCAACGCCGGAACGGTATGGTGGGAGCCTATCGGTTTTCCGGGCACCGGGCCGATATAATGACGGGCAACTATCTTTCTTCTTTGCAAAACAATCCTTGTTATGTTGCCTGTTTTAATAATTCCCGTGCGGCAAACACGCAATCGGTGCCTGATGTAAATAACCAGGCATCTATGAATTTATGGTCAACCACCATTGAACAAAAGTATACACAGTATAAGACCAATATTTTCAGCAACCGTACCCTGTATGTAAATCAATACCGCAATTTTGACTATGCCAACCAGTATATCGGTATTGAAGTGCCGGATGGAGCCCGTTGGGGAAATTCAACCGACAATTCGGGATGCCAGAACACAGGCTATTCAAAAGAAAGCGACCAGCAGTTCAGCCTGGCTAACCATACGGCTCAGCGTATCAATACGCTTTACCCGGTTATGCGTTTCCAGGTATATGCTTATTCAACACATGCGGATGTGCCTTCACCAAATATTTCCATTTCTAACAATATCGATGTTCAGTTGATACCGGCGGTTTATCAAAACCTCACCAGTGCAAATGGATTAAGAAAACGTTGGTTAGAAAGGGCCAAAAATATTTCTGAATACAATTACCTTAATCTTTCTAACTGGAGTGGCGAAACACCGGCATTTTACCTGAATGATCTTAAAGCAACGGTGCAGATCGCAAAGGATAAAAAAAGCCAGGGGCTTGTTTGGGAAGCATCTCCGGCAAAATTTGCCAGCCTGCCTTACTTGTTGGCTGCTAACAATTATTTATTGAATGACAAAGCATCAATAGACAATACCCTGCAGGAATTCTGTAACGATATGTTTGCCGGTGCAGGCAAAACAATTTATAACCTGCTGCAGTTTTGGGTTGATGATAAGAATGTAACCGGTGGGATGTCTAATAAATACAGGATACCGCTTTACCTGCAGATGATCGCTGATGCAGAAAGTAAAACGCAGAACGAACCGGAAGTGGTAAAAGAAAGGATCCGTGAATTAAAGGCATACATACATTACATGGTGCTGTATTACAACTGGGCATCCGACCAGCGCTCCAACGATGCAAAAATGGATAAGGCCGCTGCTTTGTGTGTATACCTGGCCAAAACAAACAGGATGCAATTGGTGAACAGTTATTACATGATCGCCGTAATTGCCAGTAAATATCCTGCGGGCAGTTCATTCTACCAGCAGTATAACAATACAAATGGTTCGGCCTATCAAAACGGTAGTTTGCCTTTGTTAACGTCGGCAGAAATTGATAATAACTTTCAAAGCGATTTGGCAGCATTCGGCAGCGCCATCAATGCCAGTAAATTTGAAGCAGCTTCTTTGGTAAAAGATAAATTCTTCACCGGCAATATCAGTGCCCTGAAAAAAATAAACGTACAACTGAAATATACCAGCGGCCAGGATTATTATAACCGCAGTGAGTTTATGATCCAGGCGCCGGCTGCAGGAAATTTCACCATCAGCTATAAGCCCACGTTTGATATGGCGGGTAAGGGGTACATTAATTTCACCGTAGAATCAACCGAAAGAACGCTGGATGTGATCAAAGATTTTTCTATTGACCGTAATGCCGGTGCAGGAAGCCTGGTGGTTGCCCTGCCTTCTGCGGGAAATTATAAACTCACCGTTTCTTCAAAATACCAATCGGCGGTAGAACTGGAGATACAAACCAATAAAAATATCTTTTATAAGAGCGGAACTTTTTTTGGAAAGGCAACAGAGATCTATTCGAACGATATGGCCAGCATGCCCGGTTATTTTTATGTGCCGGCCGAATTAAGCAGGATCTATTTCAGCATGAGTAACAGTTATGCTGCCGGAACGGGGTTTGCAACAGAAGAAAAAATAAACAACGCATTTGCTTTCACAGATAATAGCAGCAAAATATTAAACGCACGATTTGTAACCCCCACAGATTCTTCTTTGTTTTACATTGATATTCCCCAGGAGAGCCGGGGTAAATTCTGCAGGATCACTAAAAAGGGAGGTTACGACCTGGTGTTTGCCAATATTAGCAACCTTTTATGGTTTGCCGGGCCACAGGATCCTCCATGCAGTAATGCCAACTTTACCATTTCTGTTATCAGCCGTAATGGCAATTGCATTACGCAACTTAAAGCCACTTCAAGCTCCACCCAGTTGCTGTGGGAGGTTTCCGACATGGGGCGTATCCTCAACTTCTATAACCAGTCTGTGGTGGAACTGCCCGATTACAGTTCTCCCAATGCCATCGTTACACTTTTCAATGGCACAAATTGCAGCACTACAAAACGCATAGGTGATGATGCCGGTTATTTAAAGGCCAAACAGGCATGTGCCAGCGGAGCCCCGTTGCCGGCAAGGTCTTCTTCAGGTGCGGCTGCGTTGTATCCCAATCCTTCTACCGGGATCTTTAGTTGCTTTCAGAATGGCACGGCACAAACAGCCAGCGAGATCATTTTAGTTAGTCCGCAGGGCACCCGGGTAGGCAGTTTTAAAAATGTAAAGCAATTCGATATCAGCCATGCGCCTGCCGGGCTTTACCTGTATAAAATGCTGGTAAATGGCGAAGAGTTTACCGGTAAACTGGTAAAGCTGTAAGATTTGACCTCAAAAAGCATATTACAACCAAAATTTGTTAGTTTTGCCCGCCCAAATCACGCCCATGGCGTGAATACTTATTTTTAGCATTTATGAGCCTGAAGGATAAAATAGACATGCAGCGGCTGCCAAGTCATATTGCCATAATCATGGATGGCAATGGAAGGTGGGCCCGTGAAAAAGGCGAAGACCGTCTTTATGGTCACCTGCATGGCGTGGAAAGTGTTCGTAACGTGGTGGAAGGCGCTGCAGAGCTGGGGATCAAATACATGACGCTTTATGCATTCAGTACCGAGAATTGGGACAGGCCCAAATACGAAGTGTCGGGTTTGATGGAACTGCTGGTGGATACGATCCATAAAGAAGTACCAACCCTCAATAAGAATAATATCAGGCTGCATGTGATAGGCGATATTGATATGTTGCCCGAAGCGGCGAAGATGGAATTAACAGAGGCATTGAACGAAACCAGTAAGAACACGGGGCTTAACCTGGTAATGGCACTTAGTTACAGCAGCCGTTGGGAAATAGAGACTGCGGTGAAAAAAATTGCGGCCGATGTAAAGGATGGAAAACTGAGTGCAGATGCCATCAATCAGGAAACCATACAACAGTACCTGGCTACCCGTAATTTTCCCGATCCCGAACTGATGATACGTACCAGTGGCGAATACCGGATAAGTAATTTCCTGTTATACCAGCTTGCTTATTCTGAGCTATATTTTACCAATACTCTTTGGCCCGATTTCAGGAAAGAAAACCTGTATGAAGCCATATTGGATTACCAGGGCAGGGAGCGTCGTTTTGGAAAAACAGGTGAACAAATAAAGAACGAGGAAGCCGCTGGTTAGCAAGACTTTTGGAACATAAAAAACCCGTATTCCTTGGGCATTTAAGCGAATGATTTAGGATGAGGTTAACAAATACTTTTAATTATTGGGCTTAATTTGCCGCACGATAAAAACCAATTGATGCAGAGGATCTACAAAGGCTTTTTTTTTATTGCAACCCTGATGTTCAGCAGCCAGTTTGCCCTGGCACAAAACCCCGTATCGGTTGATCCGGAATTGCAGGCCATTTTCACTTCAAAGACCCCAAAGGAATATACCATTGCCGGCATAACTGTTACCGGTACCAAGGCCTTCGATCCAAATCTTATTATTTCAATTTCCGGACTTGCCGTTGGCGATAAGGTTCAGATTCCCGGAACAGATGTTTTTGGAAAGGCCATTGCCAAATTATGGCGCCAAAATCTTATCTCCAACATTGAGATATCATTTACACGGCTCGACGGAAAAGACCTCTATATAGAACTGGCCATTACCGAAAGACCCAGGCTGGCAAGTTTTAAACTTGTTGGTATTAAGAAGGGAGAAAAAGAAGACCTGGAGCCTAAAATGGCCCTGGTGAGCGACCGGGTGGTTACAGAAAATATGAAGCTAAGCGCTGTGGAGGCCATCCGTAAATTCTATTATGGTAAAGGATACCGTAATGTAGATATCCGCCTGGTGGAAGAACCGGTTACCATCATCAACAATGCCGTTGCACTTACTTTCTATATTACCAAAGGAAAAAAAGTAAAGGTTAACTCCATCAACTTCACCGGCAATGCCAGCATTCCCGATCCCAAATTAAAGAAGCAGATGAAGGGAACGAAGGAAATGAACCGCTTTACCCTCTTCCCGGTGGTTATCAAAAATCCATTTGGTGATACGGCTTCAAAGATCACTTTCAAAGAGTATGTGCACAACATGGATTTTCTTACCATTCTTAAAACCCGTGATTACGTAGATCCTTATTTACGCATCAGGGGCTTTAGCGGAGCTAAATTCAACGAAACCAAATACACTGAAGACAAAGAGAATGTACTGGATTATTACAACTCAAAAGGTTTCAGGGATGCGGTGATCGTTCGGGATACTTCGATAATGGACAGAAGGAATAACCTGAACCTGTTCATCAAAATAGAAGAAGGAAGAAAATATTATTTTGGAAATATTGTATGGCGAGGTAACACAAAATACGGCGACTCCCTGCTGAATGTTTTACTCGGTATCCGGAAAGGCGATATTTATAATCTTGAATTACTGAATAAGCGCCTGGGCAAACAACTTACTCCCGAAGGAATGGATATAGGAAGCCTGTATATGGATGATGGTTATCTTTTTTTCCGCGTTGACCCGGTTGAAACCGCTGTGTATAACGATACCATCGATTTTGAGATACGTATGACGGAAGGGCCGCAGGCCACTTATGGCAACATCACCATCTCGGGTAATAAAAAAACAAAAGACTATGTTATCCGCCGTGAATTAAGAACCATTCCCGGTGAAAAATTCAGCCGCTCCGATATCATCCGTACGCAAAGGGAACTGGGCCAGCTAGGATTTATTGATGCTGAAAAAATCAATCCCAATGTAATACCCAATGCCGAGAACGGAACGGTGGATATTAACTGGGGCATTGAAGAAAAATCGGGCGACCAGCTGGAATTGTCTGCAGGCTTTGGCGGAGGTATTGGTTTAACCGGTACGCTGGGCGTTTCCTTTAATAATTTCTCTATAAAGAACATCACCAAGCGATCTACCTGGGATCCATTGCCTTCCGGCGACGGGCAAAAATTCTCAGCCCGTATACAATCCAATGGTAAAGCATTCCGCTCGTATAACTTTTCATTTACCGAGCCCTGGCTGGGAGGTAAAAAACGTAATTCATTTACCATTGCTTATTCCAATACCAAATATGCCAATGCATATGACCGCATAACAGGTAGCTATTGTAAAAAATGCGGTGATACTTCTTATGTGAAAACCAACAGTTTTAATATAGCGCTGGGTAAGCAATTAAAGTGGCCTGACGATTATTTTAACCTTATATACTCGTTGAATTTTCAACAATATAAGTTAAAGAATTACAGCTTATTTGGGGAAACGCCCGAATTGAAAAATGTAACTTCTACCAATATTAGTTTAAAGATCGCATTAATAAGAAATTCGGCAGGGCCGAACCCGATCTTCCCTACCAGTGGATCGAACTTCCTCTTAAGCGGACAGTTTACCCTGCCTTATTCATTGATGGGAATTACCTCATCGTCTGATAACAGCTATAAGCTGCCCGAATTTCATAAATGGCGTATGAATGCAGAATGGTTTGTACCCATTGGCTTACCGAGAGGAGAAGAAAAAAACAAACAATTCATTGTGAAAGTAGCCGCCAAATATGGTTTTATAGGCAGGTATAATAAAAACCTTGCCATATCTCCGTTTGAGCGCTTCCAGGTAGGCGATGCCGGACTCAGTAATAATTTTGCATTGCTGGGTTACGACATCATTGCGCACAGGGGTTACCCGGTTTATGATAAATCTGACCCACGTATTAACCCTGATGGAATAACCCCATCGCAGTTCTTTACTATTTTTAATAAGTACACGGTAGAACTTCGTTATCCTTTTAGCACCAGTGCCAGCAGCACTATTTATGGCCTGGCATTTTTTGAAGCAGCAAACGGATGGTACGAATTTAAAGATTATAATCCGTTCAAGTTACGCCGTTCGGCAGGGGTGGGCTTGCGTTTCTTCCTGCCTATGTTTGGCTTACTTGGATTTGACTATGGTATCGGACTCGATCGCTATAATCAGACAAGCGGATTGAAAGGAGCAGCCAAGTTCACATTTATGTTAGGACAGGAACCAGAGTAATTGTCAATTATAAAAGAATAACAATGAAAAAGAGTTTATTCATCGCATGTTGTTTCGTGTTAACAGCATTTACTGCATCGGCACAGCGCTATGCAGTTATTGACTCAAAATATATTTTAGACAAACTGCCTGAATACAAGGAAGCGCAGAAAGCGCTTGACCAGTTCAGTGAACAATGGCAGCAGGAAATAGACCAGAAGCAGGCCCTGGTTGACAAGATGTTCAAGGATTACGATGCCGAACAGGTAATGTTAAGTGATGTATTGAAGAAAAAAAGAGAAGATGAATTGTATAACAAGGAAAAAGAACTGAGAGACCTTCAGAAGAAAAGATTCGGCTTTGAAGGCGACCTGTTTAAGAAGCGGCAGGAACTGATCAAACCCATCCAGGACAGGGTTTATAATGCCGTACAGAAACTGGCCGTGGAAAAGCAATATGATTTTATATTGGATAAAAGTGAAGGAATTACCGTTATCTTTGCCGACCCCAAACTCGACAGGAGTGCGGATGTGCTGCGAAACCTGGGTGTTAAATAATAAATAAAACAGGCGTTGCAATGCAGCGATTGCAGCCAAAAAACAAACTATAAAACAAACCAATAAATAGTAAAACAAAAATGAAAAAGTTAATCGTAGGAGCTGTGATGGCGTTGAGTTTTTTTAGTGCCTCAGCACAAACAAAGATCGGTTACATTAATACCGATGTTTTGATCAGTTTAATGCCCGAAGCAGCAAAAGTAGATTCTCAGTTAAGGGAATACCAGCAATCTCTGCAGTTACAGGGACAGGCTTTAACGGTGGATGCCGATAAAAAAAGGGATGACTATTTTAAAGATTCTGCCACCCTTTCTGCCAGCATGAAAGAGATCAGGAGGGATGAACTGGTGAAACTGTATACCCGTTTACAGAGCTATGACCAGGAAGCCCAGGAAAAAGCCAGCAGGTATGCCCAGGATAAAATCGGCCCGGTTAGGGAAAAAGCAATGGATGCCATTAAATTGGTTGCTAAAGAAAAAGGATATTCATACGTAATTGATGAATCAACCAATGCGATCCTTGTTGCACCTCCGGGAGATGACCTGTTGCCCGCTGTAAAAGCGAAGTTGGGTATTAAAGATGCTCCGGCAGCAAAGCCAGCCGCTCCTAAAAACAATTAATCTTCTTTAAAAAGAAATAAAAGCCCCCTGCTACATCAGGGGGCTTTGTTATTTTTGATACATGAAGCAACAACCAATTGGCGTATTCGACAGCGGGTATGGTGGTTTGACCGTACTAAAAGAAATAACGGCCCTGCTTCCGCAATACGACTATATATACCTGGGCGATAATGCCCGCTCGCCCTATGGCACACGCAGTTTTGAAACGGTATATGAATACACGCTGCAATGTGTAAAATGGTTGTTTGACCAGGGATGCCCCTTAGTGGTACTTGCCTGCAATACCGCTTCTGCCAAGGCATTGCGAACCATTCAGCAAAACGACCTGCCAAAAATGGAAGCCGGTAAAAAAGTGCTGGGCGTTATTCGCCCCACAACCGAAATGATCGGGCAACTTACAAAAAACGGCCATGTGGGAATACTGGCTACCAATGGAACCGTGATCTCCAATTCTTACCCGATAGAAATTGCAAAGTTCTATCCTGCTGTAAAGGTTTACCAGCAGGCCTGCCCCATGTGGGTGCCGCTGGTGGAGAACAATGAATATAATGGTTCGGGGGCAGACTACTTTATTAAGAAGAACATCAATGAACTGCTGGACCAATCCCCTGCAATTGATACGATATTACTAGCCTGTACCCATTATCCCCTGCTGATCGGTAAAATCAGGGAGAATACCCCTGCTGGTATTACCATACTTTCCCAGGGCGAAATTGTAGCCGCCAGTCTGCACAATTACCTGGCCCGGCATACGGCCATAGCGGATAAATGCAGTAAAAACGGGCAGTTAGCCTTTTATACTACCGATTCAACCGAGGATTTTGACAGCCATGCCGCTGTTTTTTACGGAAAACCGGTACAATCGGCTCATTTAAGCCTTTAAATCGTAAAAAAACTTCAGATTCCCTTTCCCCGTACCCGTTTTACCCTTACCTTTGCCGTCCTTTCACAAACAACAGGGATGGTGCCCTGGTGAGTGTAACAAACGGATCTGAAAATTTATTTGTAAAAGGAAAAACGTAAAACAATGCCAGGTAAAAAAAGAACCTATCAACCGCACAAACGCCGCAGAAAATCTGTTCATGGTTTCCGCCAGCGTATGCAAACCGCCAATGGCCGTAAAGTATTGGCCAGCCGTAGAAAGAAAGGACGTCATAAACTGACTGTTTCCAGCGAACACGGCGATAAGAAATAAAACTGCTGATCCCTAAAAGGAGATCCGGTCAATATAATTCAGCCCTGCCTACCAGCGGGGCATTTTTATTTATAACGGTATAACATCAACCATTTCTTACTTATAAAGAATAAAGCGAAACAGCATAAAGAGCGAAGTAGTAAATTTGAATACGTGCAACCCGATCAACGATACCGGTTTGGAAAAACGGAGAAATTAAAAAGCCGTAAGATCATTGAGCAACTGTTTGCTGAAGGGAAGTCGTTTTCCAGCTTCCCATTCCGGGTGATGTGGAAGTATACCGAAACGAAGGAGTCGGTTTTGCAGGCAGGGTTTACAGTTGGAAGCAGGCATTTTAAAAAAGCAGTGGACCGCAACCGGGTAAAACGATTGATGAGGGAAGCATACCGGTTACAAAAAAATACCCTCCGGGAGCAACTAAAGCATAAAGAAAAACAACTGGCCGTATTTTTTATTTATGTGGGGAATGAATTACCAGACTACCCGACTGTATTTGAAAAAACAGGATCAGCCATTAAGCGCCTTATTAAAATAGTGAATGAAAATACTGTTGCAGATACTTAGTTTTCCTTTTATCCTGCTGATAAAATTGTACCAATGGATCATTTCTCCCTGGCTGGGACAGAAATGCCGGTATACACCCACCTGTTCGCATTACAGCATTGAAGCGTTGAAAAAGTACGGGCCTCTGAAAGGACTATGGCTTACAATAAAGCGGGTGAGCAAGTGTCATCCCTGGGGTGGCCACGGGTACGACCCGGTGCCATAAAAAAACTGCGGCATCACTGCCGCAGTTCCTATGAATGATGTTTCGTTGTCTTAAAAACGTTCTGCCACCTTATTCCAGTTTACCACGTTCCAGAAAGCAGCCAGGTAATCGGCCCGGCGGTTTTGGTAATGCAGGTAGTACGCATGTTCCCAAACATCACAACCTAAAATGGGTTTGCCTTTTACTTCAGCCACATCCATCAGGGGATTATCCTGGTTGGGGGTAGAGCTCACTTCCAGTTTTCCGTCCTTTACGATCAACCATGCCCAGCCACTTCCAAATCTTGTCATGCCGGCCGCTGCAAATTTTTCTTTGAATGCATCAAAAGAGCCAAAAGCGGTATTGATGGCATCTGCCAGTTTGCCGGATGGAGTGCCGCCCGCATTTGGAGCTAAACTCTCCCAGAAAAAACTGTGGTTCCAGTGGCCTCCGCCATTATTTCTTACGGCAGGGCTGATGCTTCCGGCAGCTGCCACTAATTGTTCAATGGTTTTATTCTCATACTCGGTTCCGGCAATGGCTTTATTCAGGTTATCTACATAGGCCTGGTGATGTTTGCCATGATGTATCTGCATTGTCTTTGTGTCGATATGTGGCTCTAATGCTTCATGTGCATACGGTAAAGCCGGTAATGTAAATGCCATAGTGTATCTGTTTTATGTTTTAAGAAATCATTGTGAAAGATGGAACACAAATTTACGTTATCTATTCCCTTATCCCATTTAAAGTGAAAAAATTTGTGTTTCTTTTTCTTACGCTATCCGGAATTTGTAAGGGGTTTGCACAAAAACCTTCGGGCCCCGTTACGTCCGATAGTGTTAAACAAATTGCAGCAGCGGCCGGCCAATCCAAAAAAAATGACTCCATTCCCGGCATTAGTAAACCTTCGGTACGGTTGTATCCTAATCCGGCAACAAACCGGGTTGAAATGGAGATAAAAGGTTTTAAACCGGGCTTTGTGCAGGTGGAGATAACCGATAATAGCAATCAGCCGGTAAGGGAAGAGAAAAGACTGGTTTTGGGCGGAACAGAAATGATCGTTCTGATGTTTTCACTTAAGCCGGGTATTTATTTACTGGCAGTAAAGCAGGATAAGAGGCAGGCAAGGTCTAAACTGATCATTCAGTAACTCATCGCTTCGCTTTGAAGAAATCTTTCATCAGCCCGGCACAATCCTCTTTCAGGATACCTCCCAGCAATTCCGTTTTTGGATGAAACGGATTATTTTTTCCCGTAGACCGGCGGTACCCGTTCTTCTCATCTTCGGCGCCATAAACGATCCGGCCGATCTTGCTCCAGTACAGGGCTCCACTGCACATGAGGCAGGGCTCCAGGGTTACATAAAGGGCTGCTTCGGGTAAATATTTACTGCTTAAAAAATTAAATGCAGTGGTTATAGCAAGTATCTCGGCATGGGCCGTGCAATCATTCAGCAGTTCCACCTGGTTATGGGCACGGGCTATTACCCGGTTGTTCATTACTATAATGGCACCCACCGGCACTTCGCCTGCATCGTACGCTTTTTGAGCTTCCTTCAGCGCCTGCTGCATATATTGTTCATCAGTCATACAACCGGATTTGCTACCTTTCAGCAAATTTATGTGTAATGGAACACTTAATGAAGATGCGGGGGTATTATGATGGTGGGATAACAAAAAAACATGTGTTTCGCAAGGAACAACTGGTAAAACTGCGGGATGCAGTAAAGAAATACGAAAGGCAGTTTCATGAAGCCCTTTACGCCGATCTGAAGAAAAGCCCGGAAGAATGCTGGGTAACAGAAACGGGATTTCTCATCAGCGAGATCAACGCAACAATAAAAGGGCTTAAGCAATGGATGCAGCCGGAAATGGTGGGAACTAACCTGTTGAATTTTCCTTCCAGCAGTTATGTACTGAAAGAACCATTGGGCGTTGTACTTATCATTGGTCCCTGGAATTATCCCCTGCAATTATTGTTTACACCCCTGGTTGGCGCCATCGCTGCCGGCAATTGTGTAGTGCTGAAAGCCTCTGAATTTGCCCCGGCAACAGCGACCGTGATGAAAAAACTTATTGAAGAAACATTCTCCCCGGAGTATATATTATTTACTGAAGGAGATGGCGCTGCCGTGATCCCGGAAATGATGAACAACTTTACATTCGATCATGTTTTTTATACCGGAAGCACCGCCGTAGGAAAAATAATCTATAAAATGGCAGCGGAGCGACTGGTACCAGTTACGTTGGAACTGGGAGGTAAAAGCCCCTGCGTGGTGGAAACTGATGCAAACATTAAAGTAGCAGCCCGGCGCATAGCGATGACGAAATTCAGCAATGCCGGCCAAATGTGTGTGGCACCGGATTATGTGCTGGTACAGGAAAGTAAAAAAGACGAACTGGTAGCCGCATTGAAACAAAGCATCGGGAAATTCTTCGGCGATAAACCGGAAGAAAGTTACAATTACGGAAAGATCATCAACGGACGGCAGTTTGACCGCCTTATGAGTTACATGCAGCAGGGGAGTATCATTCATGGAGGAAGAACCGATAAGGAAAGACTTTTCATTGAACCTACGATCATTGATAAGATAAGCGTGGATTCTTCCGTCATGAAAGACGAGATCTTTGGACCCATACTGCCCATCATTTCTTTTACTACAAAAGAAGAAGCGCTTAAAATAATTGAACTGAATAAGAACCCATTGGCATTTTATGTGTTTACATCAGGCGGAGCAAAGGAAAAGGATTGGCTCAACAGTGTTGCATTTGGCGGAGGTTGTGTGAATAATGCAAGCTGGCATCTCACCAATCATCATTTGCCCTTTGGCGGCCGGGGTTTTAGCGGAAGCGGCCGGTATCATGGTAAATATTCCTTTGATACATTCAGTCACAGCAAAGCCATCATGAAAACACCTACCTGGTTTGACCCGGCAATAAAATACCCGCCTTTCAAAGGGAAGTTGAAATTGTTTAAGTGGGTGATCAGGTAAAAATAACCAGTGAAAAAGCAAAAGAAATACCGGGGACCGAAAATAGTTTTTGTAGTAGTATCGTTATTAGTGCTAAGTTTCTGGGGCTATGTAGAAATTGCAAACAGAAATTCAAAGAATATGACCGGCAGGCAAAAGGTATTAAAAGCAATTTATCCACTCTGGATATGGTGGGCGAATAAACAGGGAAAAGGTACTAAAAAACTTTTGGCGCCACAGGTGGTACCCGCCGTTCCTTTTTATTCATTAAAGGATACGCTGATCGATGGAACCGAATTTGATTTTGAAACACTGAAAGGAAAAAAAGTGCTGCTTGTAAACACCGCATCCGATTGCGGCTATACGGGTCAATACGACGACCTGCAAAAGCTGAGCGAAAAGTATAAGGATAAGCTGGTGGTGATCGGTTTTCCGGCAAACGATTTTAAAGAGCAGGAAAAAGGAAGCAACGAAGAAATTGCCGCCTTCTGCAAAATGAACTTCGGAGTAAATTTTCCGTTGATGAAAAAAAGCAGTGTAAAGAAAGGGCTGTGGCAAAACCCCGTATTTCAGTGGCTCACCGATCCGGCAAAGAACGGCTGGAGCAGCCAGCAGCCTTCGTGGAATTTTTGTAAGTATATTGTGGATGAGAACGGAAGGCTGACGAATTATTTTGCTTCTACGGTAGAACCGATGGGTAAAGAGATCATCAATGCTATAAACCAATAAACTCATTTTATGTTTGAGCAAAAGGATTTTAATTTCATCTATAAATACTTTATTGCCGAAAAACAGGAAAGTTTTTTGTTTCTCATTGTAGGCATTGCTGCCATCATGCTGGCCATCGTCTTCCTGATCTTCATTAAATCCAATCCTTCATTCTATAAGGGAGCAGCCATACCGTTGCTGGCAATCGGGATCATCCAATGCGTAGTAGGATTTACTGTTTACTCCAGGTCGAACAGGCAGATGAAGGAGGTTTCTTACAATATCGGTATGGAACCGGTAACCTATACAAAAACACAGGAACTGCCAAGAATGAAAATGGTGATGAAAAATTTTATCATTTTCCGCTGGGTAGAGATCGCTCTTGTTCTTGCAGGCGTAGTATTGATATTTCTTTTCAGGCTCAACCCTGATAAAACATTTTGGTATGGATTGGGTATTACATTAACCATACAGGCGTTCCTCATGCTGGGCGCTGATTTTTTTGCAGAAAGGAGGGGAGGGTTTTATACAGAGGAGTTGGAAAACCTGGTGAAAGGATAGGTTTTAAGGGTTCAGGTGCTGAAGCGCCCCGACCCTAATTGATCGGGCATTTTTCGTGGTAGTTGATTAATTCAATAGGCGTCTTTTCAAATTCATAGCCCTGGTACTTCACAACGATCTCATCCAACACTTCATCAATCTCTTCCACGGTTTCAAGGGTCACTAACTTTAAGCGATAGTCTTTAATTCCCGGCATTCCTTTTAAATAATTCGTATAATGCCGGCGCATTTCAAAGATGCCTACTTTAGGGCCCTTCCATTCGTAGGATTTATGTAAATGTTTTTTGCAAACAGCCACCCGGTCTTCAATGGTGGGAGAGGGAAGATGTTCTCCTGTTTTTAAAAAATGTTTTATCTCGTTAAATATCCAGGGATATCCAATGGCAGCCCTGCCGATCATGATGCCATCCACTCCATATTTATTTTTGTATTCAAGGGCTTTTTCGGGGCTGTCAATATCGCCGTTACCAAAAATGGGGATCTGAATTCTTGGATTGCTTTTCACTTTTCCGATCAGCTCCCAGTTTGCTTCGCCTTTGTACATCTGGGTCCTGGTTCTTCCATGAATGGCCAATGCTTTTATACCAACATCCTGCAAACGTTCGGCAACTTCTTCAATGTTCTTTGTGTTTTCATCCCAACCCAGTCTTGTTTTAACCGTAACGGGTAATGAAGTTGATTTAACCACGGCGCTTGTTAAGCGAACCATCAGGTCGAGGTCTTTTAGTACGCCGGCACCGGCGCCTTTCATAGCCACTTTTTTTACCGGGCATCCGAAATTTATGTCCAGCAGGTCGGGGTTGGTTACATCCACAATTTTTGCTGCTAATGCCAGGCTTTCTTCATCGCCGCCGAATATCTGAATGCCTACAGGCTTTTCGTAATCAAAAATGTCCAGTTTCTTACGGCTTTTAATGGCATCCCGTATCAATCCTTCGCTGCTGATGAATTCGGTGTACATCAGGTCGGCCCCATGGTCCTTGCACACGGCACGGAATGGCGGGTCGCTTACATCCTCCATAGGAGCAAGTAAGAGCGGGAAATCAGGCAGTTGTAAAGGACCGATGCCGGGCATTTTATTTTTTAAACCTTTTACACATTATATTGCGGTGGCAAATTTACAACTAATCGGCGTAGCTATGCAATACAGGAGTGTAAAAGGTTTGAACGGCCCGGCCCAGCTGGCTATTCTATTGGTGTTTTTGGGAGGCGGCTTTCTGTTGGCTTCTGCTGTTTATTATCTCATCGGGCTACAGATTGTTCCCCCGGGATTGCCGGTTGATAAAATGATCCCCGAAATGAACAAAGCATTTGTAAACCCGGCCAATGTAGGATATGCCCGGCTGAACCAGGTGCTGGGAACTTTCTGTGCATTTTGCCTCCCGGCCATATTTTATTTACTCCTCTGCCATGGTAAAAAAACCTTTTGGTTAGGGCTCAACAGGCATATCAATGGCTGGCAGATATTACTGGGGTTCTTTCTCATTTTCTTAGCGAACATTTTAGCGAACCCGCTGGCCGACCTGAGTAAGATGATCATCTCCCGCTTTCCCGACTGGAATGCAAATGCCAAATTCCTGGAAGATGCATACACCGAACAAACGATGGCCCTGAGTAATTTAAAAAGCTGGGGCGAATTTTTTATGGCAATCGTGATCATGGCTTTTTTTCCGGCGCTGTTTGAAGAAATATTTTTCCGGGGAGCCTTGCAGAGCCTGCTGGAACGTTGGTGGAGAATGCCTTTACTTGCTTTGGTGGTGAGCTCGTTATTGTTTAGCCTGATCCATATGTCCTTCTATCTTTTCTTAAGCAGGGTGGTGCTGGGCTTTGTGCTCGGGCTGATGTACCAGCGAAGCAAAAATTTGTGGGTGAATATTGTGGCCCACTTTTTAAATAATACCGTGGCGGTGATACAGATGTTCTGGATATCAAGACATGTGGGTAAGGTGGAAGTAGATAAGCTGGATCCCAAAGTACCGCTATGGGGCGCCTTTATAGCCCTTGCTGTTACCGTAGGATTCTTTATGCTGTTTGAACGGGTATCGGCAAAGAACCGCAAGCAGATCGCTTTTGAAGAACAGGACCTGTATGAACATAAAGACCTGATGCATAGTTTCCCGGAAAATAAAAACAGTAACGGTGGCATTTAATTTTCAAACGTTTAAAACAAGGGCATTAACGGCGCTGCTTTTTGTGGCGGTGATGGGCGTGGGGCTGCTCTGGAATTTCTGGAGCTTTGTTGTTTTGTTTACGGTAATACATTTTGGATGTTGGTATGAGTACTTGAAATTGGTTGAGAAAATTTATAACATCAAAATTGATATTGTTATTAAATGGTTCTTTGCCATTTGTGGTTTTACTTTAATGATAGTTTTGGGGCTTAAACATTATTGGGCTGATTTGCATATCGGTTTTTTTTCAATAAAAATTAGTACAAAATGGTTTATCTGGATTTTAGAAATAGCATGCCTATTTATTTTTCTTACTCAGAACAGACAAATCCCTATAAAGGCAAAGTGGATGAGTTTTGCCGGGCTTATTTATATTTCTTTATCGTTTGCCTTATTTCTAAACCTCCGGGATAATATTTTTATTACAAATGAAAATTTTAATTTACTTGATTTAGGCAAACTTTATGTTTGTGGTATTATGTTTTCAATCTGGATAAATGATACGATGGCCTATCTTGTTGGTTCTTTCATTGGTAAAACACCCCTCACAAAAATATCACCTAAAAAAACTTGCGAAGGAACAATTGGGGGTGCTATTCTTTGTATTGTAGTAATTGCCTTATTAGGATACTATATCATCGTTGCAAAAGTTATTTCAGTACAACATTGGGCAATCATTGCTGCCCTTTGTGCCATCGCTGGTACTTTTGGCGACCTTTTCGAAAGCAAATTAAAACGTATGGCCGATGTTAAAGACAGTGGCAGTTTCATGCCCGGTCATGGCGGTTTCTTAGATCGATTCGATTCTCTCTTATTTGCCGTACCCGCTGTTTGGGTCTATGTTCAGCTATTCCTTAAATAAAATGCGCTGACTTATTTATACACCCAACTTCAAACCACAAACCTCAAATTTATCCTGAGCGTAGCCGAAGGGCAAACCAAGAACTCATTATCTTTGCCTCCTAATTCAACCTAATGACCATACACAGAGAAGGATATAAAAGCATCGGCATCGCCACGTTGATCTTTGGCGCTATTAACCTGTCCGTATATTATTTTTTCAGTGCCTCTATGATGTGGCTCTGTAATCTTGTTTTCGTTCTTACACTCGGATTGTTATTATTCCTCATTTCTTTTTTCCGCATACCAAACCGAAAGCTCACCATCAGCGAAAATGCGATCATTGCCCCGGCGGATGGTAAAGTGGTGGTGATAGAAGAAACGGTGGATGAGGAATATTTTAAAGACAAACGGCTGCAGGTCTCCATCTTTATGAGCCCGGCCAATGTGCATGTGAACCGAAACCCCATCAGCGGCGAGGTGGTTTATAATCAATATCACAAGGGTAAATACCTGGTGGCCTGGCACCCCAAATCATCTACCGAAAATGAGCGGCATTCGGTGGTGATCCGGAAGAATAATACCGAGATCCTCGTTAAACAGATAGCCGGGGCCCTGGCAAAACGTATTGTAAATTACCTGCAGGTGGGCCAAAAAGTGAACCAAACGGACGAAATGGGCTTTATTAAATTCGGAAGCCGGGTAGACCTGCTTTTGCCCCCCGGAACCAAGGTACATGTGGAGCTAAACCAGGCCGTAAAAGGGGGTGTTACCGTTATCGCCAGTCTCTGATATTTAACAAATAGGGGCTTGGCGCCCTGCAATTAATGGCCTACTTTTACGTTGATTAATCAAACAAAAAACATAGTTCATGAAGAAAGTACTTTTATTAGCGACTGCATTTATGTTTGTTACCGGAGTTGCGTTAGCCGACAAAGGGAAAAAGAAAAAATGTGCTAAAGGAAAAACCTGCTGCTCGAAAGAAGCAAAAGCTAAGTCCTGCTGCAAAGACAAAGAAAAAGCAACAGCTAAAATGTAATTCACAAGAATTTTCAGAACCCCATTCAGCAATGAGTGGGGTTTTTTATTTCTGCTCTTTTAGAAGATGGTTTCCAGTTCCTTTAAATGTGTGATCGTGTACGTGGGCTTTAATTCGGTTACGGCGTTGATATGATTCACAAATACCGAATCCATACCGGCATTCATAGCGCCCTGTATATCGGCATCCAGGTTATCGCCGATCATGATGCTTTCGGGCAAGGAGGCTTTTGCCTTATCCATCGCAAACTCAAAGATCTCTTTTTTGGGCTTCAGGCTGTTACTTGCTTCGGAAGTGATCACATGGGTAAAATAATCACCCAGGCCGCTGTTGGTTAATTTGCTCCACTGGGTCTTTTCAAAACCATTGGTGATGAGGTGTAAAACATAATCCTTCTTTAACAGGTAATCCAGTATCTCAATGGTGTAGGGGAACAGTATTTTCTTCGTGGGCAATATTTCCAGGAACCTGGCACTCAGGTCACGGGCCAGGGGTTCATCGGCAATTTTAAAATCCAATAATGTACGCCACATCCTTTTCCACTTTAATTCTTCAGAGGTGATGAGCCCTTTGTGGTACCGGTCCCACAGTATCTCATTATGAAATAAATATTTTGGATAGAAGTCTGCAAAAGGAGTATTTATTCTCTCGTTCAGACTGAAGATCGCATACAGTTCACCAAGTGTTTCTCTTGCATTTGCATCAAAATCCCAGAGGGTATGGTCAAGATCGAAGAACAGGTGCTTGTATAATGCCATGGAGTATTTAAATGAGGGAATACTAACTTTACTTATCATTGCAAGATAACCAATTAAGTTTTTACTCATGAATATTGTAATAACCGGGGCTTCAAAAGGATTTGGCAAAGCCATCGCTGAGCGTTTTGCTGCCGACGGAAAACCGCAGCAACTCTTTCTTTGTGCCCGTACTAAAAGTGAACTGGAAGCAACAGGCAAAGAATTACAGGAACGTTTCCCTTCAGCGAAAGTGCATGTGATGGTTTGTGATGTTTCCAATAAAAAAGAATTAACAGCATTTGCAGACCGGGTAAAAACCTTAAGTGATAAAACAGATATACTGGTAAATAATGCCGGCATTTACTTACCCGGCAGCGCTTATGGGGAAGACGACGGCAACCTGGAAAGCCTGATGGAAATAAATGTGTACAGCGCCTATCACCTTACCCGTTTATTATTGCCTGCGATGATGAAGGCAAAAAGCGGTCATATCTTTAATATGTGTTCCATTGCTTCCCTTAATGCCTATCCCAATGGCGGGGCTTATGGCATCAGCAAGTTTGCCATGTATGGCTTCAGTAAAAATCTCCGGGAAGAGATGAAACCCCATGGCATCAAGGTAACACATGTATTGCCAGGTGCTGCTTATACTGATTCCTGGAGCGGAGCAGGCATCAACCCCAAACGAATTATGGAAGCCGGCGATATAGCCGAAATGATCTATGCGGCTGCACAACTATCCCCGCAGGCCTGCGTGGAAGAAATAGTGCTTCGTCCCCAACTGGGCGACCTGTAATTTCCGGAAATGGTTTAACAATTTATTTCTTCCGTTTAACCATTCTTAACCCCCGAAGCATTTGCCAATCCGTTATTTTTGATGCCTGTTATTATGCAAGCATATTTACCAAAGACATTCTTAGCGATCTTTCTGTTGGCTGGTTATTTTACAACCGCACAGGTACGGTTCTCTGCCAGTATTGCTCCCAATACGATCGGAAAGAGTGAATATGCCCAGTTGAAATTCACGGTGGAGAATGCAGAAGAAGTTCAGCAGATCGATCCGCCCCGCCTGAAAGATTTTACGATCATCGGGGGCCCCAGCCAGGAGAGCGGCATGAGCATGGTGAACGGAAATGTAAAGAGGTTCATTGCCATAAGTTATATCATCAGGCCAAAAGGTACCGGAACTTTTTTGATCCCGCCAGCCACGGCAAAGGCCGATGGAGCTGCTTATAAAAGCAATGCGGTAAGTATTAAGGTGATCTCTGCATCAACAGGCAATAGCACCCAGCTTAATACAGCCAACAATCCTTTTGCAGGAATGGATATGTTTGATGACCAGGCTCCCCGAACAGTAAACCAGGATTTTATTCTGAAAAAAGGAGAAGATCCCCTGGATAAGATCCACCGCAATATGTTTGTTGCGCTGGAAGTGGACCGAAAAACCTGTTACGTAGGCGAACCGGTTGTGGCTACCTATAAATTGTACACCCGCCTTAAGAGCGAAAGTAATATGGTTAAAAATCCGTCGTTCAACGGGTTTTCGGTGATCGACCTGCAACAGGCAGATAATACAAACTACCAGGTAGAAAAAAATGACGGGAGGGAATATAATGTGTACTGCATCCGGAAAGTGCAACTGTATCCTTTACTGCCCGGCGAACTGGAGTTGGGAGCTGCAGAGATTGAGAACAATGTTCGTTTTATAAAAGCTGAGTTCATTAACCAGCGCCCCGATATTTTTAATGGCATGATGGCTGATATCTCCGACGCCATGATACCACCGGAAGGGATGGAACTGCAAAGGGTAACGTTGCAGAATAAACCGGTGACCATTTCGGTAAAAGCATTACCTGAAACAAACAAGCCCGCCGGTTTTAAAGGGGCTGTTGGAAATTTTACCATTGAAACAAGGCTTGAAAAAAATAATTTTTCTACCGATGACGGAGGCAGGCTTGCAGTAATGATCAGTGGCGAAGGAAACCTGCAACTGGTAAATGCTCCCGAGATCGCCTGGCCCGAAGGTATTGAAGGCTTTGATCCGAAAATAACCGACGACCTTCTCAAAGGAACCGTACCGGTTGGAGGAAGGAAAGTATTTGAATTCCCGTTCACTGTTTCTAAAGCAGGAAGCTATACTATTCCTGCGCTGGTGTTCAGTTTCTTTGATCCAAAAACAGGAGTCTATAGATCCATTGAATCAAAACCCTTGCCGGTAACAGTAACGCCCGGAACCGGAAAATCAACGGATAATAAAGAAGAGAACCAGGTTAAGAAAGAAGATTCATTCCTGGTAAGTTTTTTTAAGAACCGGCTGCGGGTGGTTAGCCTGGTTGCGGTGCTTATCATAATCGGATTGATATCCTGGCTGAGAAGAGATGTGAAAAAGGAGAAACAGGTTGCATCAGAGAAAAAAGAAGAGCTGGATAATGAAGAACCGGTTGAAGAGATCATCCAGGCACAGCAAAATCCTTTTGCGCAGGCAGAACAGCAATTACAGGGTGAAGATGGAAAATCATTCTATATTACGTTGAATGAAGAGTTGAAAAGGCATGTAGCAAAGAAACTTTCCATTCCGGCAGAAGAACTGAATAGAAGAAGTATAACAGCGAGGATGGACAAGATGGGGATCTCTCATGAAACAACTGTGCAATTATCTAACCTGATCGATGAAATAGAATTCCAGCTTTATACGCCTGTTGTTGAAAATGAAAAAAGAAGAGCGATGTATGATAGGGCAAATGAAATTGTGCAGCTGCTCAATACATACCATACTCAGGCATAAGTGAATTTATATCCTACGCCTCTTACTGAGTGAAAATATTCCGGCGCCCGGCTGTCTTCTTCAAAATATTTACGGAAGTTGAGGATGAAATTATCAATGGTACGTGTGGTAGGATAAACATTATATCCCCAAACCACCTGCAGTATCTTTTCACGGGTAACCACTTCGTTCTTGTTTTCGATTAGCAGTTTCAGCAGCATGATCTCTTTTTTGGTAAGCGTTATTCTTTCCCCGCTTTTTGTATAGGCTTCTGATGCTTTAAAATCGATCTTGTTCTTTCCAAACTCATAAATTTCCGGTACCGGAACTTTCACACTCAGCCTTTCGCTTTTTTTTATCAGCTTATCCACTCTAAGCAATAACTCTTCCAGGTTGAATGGTTTGGTAAGGTAATCGTCGGCGCCTTTCTTCAGGCCAAGCACCCTGTCGGCACTGCTGTTTCTTGCACTCAGTATCAGGATGGGGATATCGGGGTTGCTGAGCCGGATGGTTTCGCAAACGGTGATGCCGTCCAGTTCGGGCAGCATCACATCCAGTATGATCAGGTCGAAATGTTCTTTTGTTACCGCCTTTAATGCTTCGGCGCCGTCATAAGCGCTGGTGATCTCATAGCCTTCCAGTTCCAGGTTAAGCTTCAGTGCCTCCTGCAGGTTCTCTTCGTCTTCTACCAGTAATATAGAAAATTTTTTATCGGCCATGTGCTAAGCTACCTTTTTTCGGTAAATGAATTAAGTTCAACGGTAAAAATAGAACCTGCTGGTATATTATCTGTCACAGAAATGTTTGCATTGTGTTGCTGTGAAATTTTCTTTGAAAGGTACAAACCCAGGCCAGTCCCTTTTGCGGCCTTGGTGGCTGCATTTCCTACCCGGTAAAACTTGGTGAATACCTTCTTTTTCTCTTCGTCTGAAATGCCTTTGCCTTCATCTTTTACCTGCAGAACAACCCTGTTCTTTTCTTCATGCAGTGTTACAGAAACGGGCCGGTCTTTGGGTGCATATTTGATCGCATTATCAATCAAATTGTTCACCAGCATCTGTAACAACAGCCGGTCGCCCTGCACAAACAATTCTTTTGATACGGATGAATGAATGCTGTGTTGCGGAAAACGGGTTACAAAATCCTGTACACAGTTACTCACCAGTTCGCTGAAATTGGTTTCTTCATTGGTGATGCGGTAGCCGCCTGCCTCTATCTGCGAGGAGAGGAGCATGTTATTGCAAAGAGAATTCAGGCGGTTGGTTTCCTGCAGGGTGGTTTGCAGTAAGCGTTGCTGCTGTTGTTCATCTAACTTTCTTTTTTGCAGGGTTTCTAGGTTCAGCTTTGCAACAGAGATGGGTGTTTTTAATTCGTGTGTAAGGGCCATCATAAAATTCTGCTGGTCATGACTATGCTTTAACTGGCGGCGTACAGCCTGGTAAACAAATACGGCGCCTGCAGCAATGAGTAAGAAAAAAGTGATTCCTTCACCGATATATTGCGCCGATTTTCTTTTTTCAAGCGAATGAAATTTTTCAGCTTCGGTTTTGTAATCAGCACCGGCAGGGTCCAGTTGTTCTATCTCGTATTTTGTCATCAGTTTGTTTTGCCGGTTCAATGCAATGAACCACCATACCAATGCGGCCAGTATATAAGCCAGCAGGAACCAGTAGATGAAAAATATTAAGCGGAGTTTTTTTGTCTTGTCGGGCATAAAGAATGCTTCAAAGGTATGCGGAAAAGACAGACAGCGACCGGGTTGTTAATTCCTCTTATCCAATCCCCAGCTCAGTTTATTACGCAGTGTTTGAAGGAAATTATTTTCGTTGAGGCGTATCAGGTTGATCATGAAGTTCTCTTTGCGAACGGCCAGCTGAATTTCTTTTGGTACCAGTTCACGGCGGCTGTCCATCGAACAAAGAAAGCCATCGGTCCTTCCTTCTACTTCAAATGAGATCACATTATCGTCGGGAACCACGATGGGTCGTATATTCAGGTTGTGCGGCGATACCGGTGTGATCACAAAACTTCCGCTATCAGGGAAAACCACCGGGCCATTGCAACTCAATGAGTAACCGGTTGAACCCGTTGGCGTGGCCACGATCAGTCCATCGGCCCAATAGGTATTCAGAAATTCGCCATTGAGGTAGGTATGAATACGGATCATGGGCGAGGTATCTTTTTTATGCAGCGTAAATTCATTCAGTGCATAAGGGCCATCTTCAAACAACGGAATATTTGCATCCAGGTGAATGAGTGTTCGTTTATCCATCACATAGGTTCTTTCAACCAATGCCTGTACGGCCACATGCAGTTCCTCCCGGCTGATGTTAGCCAAAAAGCCAAGCCGGCCGTAATTGATACCCAGTACCGGTATGCCGCTGTCTTTTACAAAAGTTACGGTATCCAGCAGGGTCCCATCTCCGCCAAGGCTCATCATGCAGTCGATGCTCTCATCCAGGTCGGCAGGTGAGTTAAAAGTGGAGTATTTTGTTTTGATATCGATGGAAGAATAGAACTGGTTGAAGAAGTCCTGGTAAAAAACCGGTTCTACGTTACTCAATGCCAGTTCATCCAGTAGTTGTATAATGTCCTGGTGCTGGTTTTCCTTGATGCCCCTGCTGTAGATCGCTATTTTCATATCCCGGTAAGGGAAGGTTTTAATTAGTGCCTGTAAATATATCCCTAAAATCCCGATTGGTTATGTAAAAATAAACCGTTTTTGCCTAACTGGTTAAAGCTGTATTCAAACCGCAGGTTTATATCATATAAGGTAAGTACGTCAATGCCAAACCCGCCCGTATACAATAAGCGGTTGTTGAGGTAGGTATACGTTGATTTTTTATTATAGGCATATCCCAGGTCGCCGTATGTTTTTGCAAAAAAGGTAAAGGGGATCTTTGTAAATACTTTTGGGAATAACCGGAAGGGTATACTGAAGGAAACGATCTTTTTCTTCAGCGTTGTTTTTACCAATGCCGTTGCCACACCGTCGATCACATAATACTCCAGGCCCCGCAGGTAGTTCTCGCCATAACCAAGTCCACGCTGGTTAATATAGGGTTGATCAAAGGGCAGCCGTATTTTTCCATTCAGGTAAATGCTGCTGTACCAGTTCTTACCCAGGTTGAAGTATTTATTATAACCGGCTTCCAGGGTGAGCATGTTTATTCCCCCCGTAAAACCAAGCCCTCTTTTCTGCGCACTTAAAAAAGCGCTTCTGCCTGTGAGCGGGTACGATACATTATTTACATTGCTGTATTGAAGGAGGTATACAAAATCAATGATATCTTTTGAATTGACCGGGTCATTAAAATATTTTGGGTTGAGTTTGATGATGCTGTCATTCACTTTTGAATGAGCATAGGTGATAGAAAAATTATGTCGTTTAAAAAGACCTTTACGGATGCTGAATCCAATGCCCCCGTAAATGGATTGCCTGGAAAAACCGGCTTCTCTCAACAGGAGTATACCGTTTGCCGAATCTGTTTTGTAAGGGGTTTCCCTGCTTTGCGAATAACCTGCTGTAACCACAAATCCATTGGTAAGCGAACGATTGCTGTAGGGGTTGCTGTACGAGAAGGAAATATTACGGGTATATCCATTGATGAGGAAAATGCGTAGCTGATCACGCCGGCCACTGAGGTTATAGTGTACAAATTTAATTCCGTAGTTCACCCGGTCGAGGCTGCGGTGATAGGTTTTCCACCATTCATTGAAATTGCGGTCAACGAGCTGAAACTGCGGAACAGGATAGAGGTACCAGCGTTCGGTTACATGTACGTTTATATCCACATTTACCGAATCAATGACTGTGAGCGTAAAACTTACTTCATTGAAGAGGGTGGTATTATACACCTGCCTTCGTGCCTGTTCCAGTTCTTTCTGCAGATTGGCAACGATCAGTGAATCTCCTTTTTTAAAATGGATCTCCCTATAAACGATGTATATCTTTGTTTTTTTTGTTCCTGCTACTTCCAGGATTCGGATACAGACCTTTTGATTTGAATCGGCCGGAAGCAAGGACCGGCCAATAAGTATAACGGGTGTTGTTTTTTGTTTTTGTGCATGCGAAAACAGGGCAGGTAAAAGTAAGAGGCTGCAATAGATTATTTTTTTAAGGTGCTTCATTCCTTCAATACTTTACCGCCGAACGGAGTTATAATGACAGCTGCAGATAACAGGGAAGACAACAGCTCAGATATCCAGGTAGTTCATCAGGTGGCGATAGTTGCTGTGTATTTCATTTTCAAAATTCTCGTTTCCGAAATAATAGATCACATCGTATTCGTACCGTTCAAAGGTTGAAACGATGGCCGATATCTCTTTTTTATTCAGGTGTATGGTTACCGTAAGCATCCCGGTTTCGGAATGAACCGTGGTGTTCAGGTGAAGGATGGTGGCATCGTTGCTTTCCACCATGCGGCTTATTTCGGAAATGGCAAACTGGCTGCGTTCCATTTCCAGTACAATGATGCCGCCGATCTCGTTGGTTCCGGCAAAATTGCCGAGTGTTTTCAGCAGATCGCTGGTGGTGATAACGCCCATAAGTTCTTTCTCTTCATTGATCACCGGAACAACT
Organism: Ferruginibacter sp.; assembly: GCA_044220615.1. Taxonomy (GTDB): domain Bacteria; phylum Bacteroidota; class Bacteroidia; order Chitinophagales; family Chitinophagaceae; genus Ferruginibacter. The sequence goes on from JBGAQR010000004.1 coordinate 215,616, forward strand.
GTGGTATCAAATTGATTGCTGAAGGTTACCGCATTCAGGAAATGTTCATTCTCCTGAACAAACGCTTTTAAGAAATTTTCCTGCATCAATTCAATGGGCATCCTGGGTTCTTCGGCATCCAGCAGGTCGTCTTCACTTACTAAGCCAAGATACTTGTCGTCTTCCACTACCGCCAGGTGGGTAAGCCTGAAGTCATTGATGAGGGTGAGCGCCTTGCTTACTGAGTCTTTCAATTGCAGGCGGGGGATATTGGGATTTATCAGTTCTATTGTTAACATATAACCGGTTTGGGTTGATTACAGCTATGCGAATAACGAATAATAGCGTATAAAATTATATGGACAATTTATTTTTTAAACCGTTGCAGCCGGCGTCTTAAATTTTGCCAAAAACCCGTCAAGTAAGCTGTTAAATTCTTCGGGCACTTCCATCATGGGTGCATGGCCGCATTTGTCAATAAAGTGCAATTCACTGTTCGGGATCAGCCGGTGAAATTCTTTTGCCACAAAAGGAGGGGTGATGGTATCGTTGTTTCCCCAGATAAGACAGGCTGGTTGTTTTATCTGGCTCAGTTCTTCGCCCAGGTTGTTTCGGATAGCGCTTTTTGCCAGGGCAATTATCTTGATCACCTTCATCCGGTTATTGGTGATCTCAAAAACCTCGTTTACCAATTCATCGGTTGCCATAGCCGGGTTGTAAAAGGTAAGTTCAGTTTTTTTGCGGATGTATTCCTTATCGCCTCTTTTGGGATAGGTATCGCCCATGCCGTTCTCAAACAGGCCCGAGCTGCCGGTAAGTATCAGTGATTTTATCCGTTCTGGATGTTTGAGTATATGCACCAACGCCACATGGCCACCCAGCGAATTACCGAGCAGGTGAATATCGTTGTAATTGCGGTGTTCAATAAAGCGCTGCACAAATTTCTGTAACCCGCCTACCGAAGTATGCAACAGGTCAAGGTCGAGCAGGGGCAGCAAGGGAACCACCACTTTATTGGTCTTGCGGAAATGCTCAATAAGGAACTGAAAATTGCTGAGTGCACCAAATAGTCCATGTAACAGCATCAGCGGTTCGCCATTGCCTTCTTCTATGAATTTAAATTTCCCGTCTTGTTTTATTTCATAACTCATCCGTAAATACAAATTGTGTAATATAAAGCGCCATCTCAATCTTTATATTATGAAGCCGGCGATCCGGGCTAAAATTACGTCAAATAAAAATAATGCCTGCCATAATGGGCAATTTTGTTGGGTATCGCATTAAAAAAATCCTCTAATTCAATAAACATGTCTTTGAACCAGGGAATAACCCTGCCAATATTGTCCATGAGCACAGGCCCCCAGGGCTTTACAAAGGCATAGGTTATTGATGCTTCAATGGCCGCAGGCTGAATTAATTTCAGCTTTTCGGCATAGAACAGAACAATGCTGTAAATAATGGTATAAAGCAGTGCATATAAGATAATACCTGCTATACGGTTTGCCCAGCCCAATAATACGAGTTCAAATGTTTTTTCAACGAGTTTACCACCGAGTCGTACCAGAATAACTACAGCCAGGAAAACCAGAATAAAAGCAATGAAGGGGAGCCATTTGGCAGATATGTTCACACTATCGGCCAGGTAAGCAGCTACAAAGGTTGATAATTTTAATGCAGCAGCCAGGCCGATGATAAAACCAAGGATGGAGAATATGGCAATGATAAAACCTTTCTGGTAACCTTTTATCACCGCCATCACCATCAATACTGCAAATACCAGGTCTATGAGCATAGTATATCTTTATTTATCCTGCAAGCAACTCTTTTACCGCAGCGCTGATGGTTTTTCCATCGGCAAGGCCTGCCAGTTGCTTACTGGCCACACCCATTACTTTGCCCATATCGGCAGGGGAAGAGGCGCCTGCTTCTGCAATTATTTTTTTCAATGCATCTTTCAGTTCCGCTTCGCTTAATTGTTTCGGAAGAAATTTTTCGATCACCGCCATCTCTTCTTTTTCTTTCGAAGCCAGGTCTTCCCGTCCCTGCTTTTCAAATATCTCCAGCGAATCTTTCCGTTGCTTCATCATCTTCTGTAAAAACTTTTGTTCGGTGGCTTCGTTAATCTCGCCGCCGGCACCGGGTTCGGTCTTAGCTTTAATGATCTCTGCCTTAATAGCCCGTAAAGCCCGTAACACGCCTTCGTTTTTCGACTTCATGGCCTCTTTCATTTCGCCCATTACTTTTTGTTCTAAACTCATAATCAGATCTTTTAATTATTTAAGATTATTAATCGGTCATTTGTTATTTGTCATTACGTTGAGATCTTTTTATTCAGGGAGGGCTCAATGACTAATGATTAATGACAAATGACTGCTTTGTGTTATCCCTGTTCCTTCAACTGTATCGCCTTGAATTTTTCAAAAAACTCCTTGGCGAATTTTTTCATATCGTTACTCATATCTTCCTGGCGGGTGGCCCTTTTAAAAGAGTCGGCCATGCCCATCATCATCTGGTAATAAAAGTCGGCCATTTCATCCACCATCATGTCTTTTGTCCACAGGTCTATGCGCAGGGCTGATTTATCGGTTCCATCCCAAAAAGCCACACTCATGGCTTTTGCTTTTTGTACCATATCGGCGGTGCTGTCGCTGGCCTGCCAGTTTATTTGTTCAGGTATCTTATCGGGATCAAGCAGTATATCGATCTTAATGGTTGATTGGTTCATATTCTTTGTCCGTTTCCGTTTTGTGAACCGCAAATTTAACTGAAATTAACCATTGGCTGCCTTCTTTATCAACGCCCATAACTGCTCATGGCTGTTCGCTTTTTTAAGGAGGCCGGCCCTTTCCACCCCAGCCCTCACCATTTCCTTTGCCTGGTCTTCGTCTTTAAAAACCAGCATCATTTTCTGGGCTATGTCTTCAAAATTGGAAGGGTCCACATAAAGGGTGGCATTTCCACAGGCTTCGGGCAAAGCCCCAACATTACTGGTTATTACCGGTACACGGCATTGCATTGCTTGCAGGGGGGCTTGTGCATCGTCTGCATACATCACCGGGTAAACCAGGGCATATGCGGCAGCAACGATCTTTGCTATTTCTACCTTACCCGGGTTCCGGATCAGTTTTATTTCATCCCTGAACTTATATGTTCTCAGTTCGTTCATAAATGCTTCGCCCGGGTTGCCCGTGATCAGTAAAAGCATATTGCTTTTCTGACGTTTCTTAAAAAACGAAAAGGCCCTCAACAGGTTCAGCAGATTACTGCGTGGGTTATTGACGGCCGGTGACAAAAAATATTCCTTGCCCCCGGCGTACATTTCTTTGATGTTTTCTTTTTCCTGCTGGTCAATTGGAGTAAAAATTTCATTGGCGTTGCCGGTAACCACCCCGATCTTTCCGGCTTCTTGTTTATACTGATCAATTAACAGCGACCTTGAAAATTCAGAATATACTGCCACGGAAGCTGCCTTAGCCAGGAAGGCCGGCGTATTCTTTTTATAATACCGGGTATTTGGTTTGGTAAAATATAACGGAGATTGCAGAAAAGAACTGTCTGAAATTATAAGACATTGCGCAATTTTTGTTCGCAGGGAACAAATACCCTCAGCACCGACAAAAACATCTGCTTTATGTTTTCGCAACAACACCGGCAGTTTATAATTGAACCAGTATTGCATCAGCAAACTGTTTTTTATCCCGGGGCCTGTTGTAATTGCGGTAGCATTTTTAGGAAACGGTATGCCGGCATCAAATGGCTTGTCGGCTATAAAAAGAAATTGGTGCTGCCGGTATCTTTCTGCAAAGGACAGGAGATAACTGTTTTCAAAGCTGCTGCCGGCCTGGTTTCTGCCTGCTCCTAAAGATCTGGTGTCAACAGCAATTGTCATGTAATGGCAGTGGTTAAAGAATGCCGGTAGAAAAAATGAACGGGTTACTTTATTACTTTCAGTTTCACCATTTCTATCCGGGTGTCGCTCATGTTTAATATATCAATTTCATAATCGCCAATGATGATGTGGTCTTTTGACCGGGGTATCTGCTGGTGATTTTTAATGATATACCCGGAGAGTGTTTCCGTTGCTTCGTCGTTGGGGAAGTTGAGTTTGTACTTCTCGGTGATATAATCCAGCTCCAGCCGGCCGCTGAAAATAAATTCATTGGCAGCCAGTTGCTTCTCCACAAATTCTTCTGTATCGTATTCATCTTTGATATCGCCGAAGATCTCTTCCAGCAGGTCTTCCATGGTAACGATACCGGCCGTGCCGCCAAACTCATCCACCACCCAGGCGATGGTCTTGTGTTCTTTGCTGAATTTATTCATCAGGTCGGTGGCGCTCATACTTTCCGGAACAGTAGGTATGGGCAATAAAATATCTTTTACCGTTTGGGGGTGTTTAAACAGGTCGAGCTGGTGAATATAACCGGTGATGTTGTCGATATTACTGTCGTATACCACTAATTTGCTCAGTTTGGTAGCGATGAATTTCTTTTTTACTTCTTCCACCGGCATGTGAATGCTTACCGCTTCAATCTCTTTACGGGGGATGAGGCACTCCCTGAGTTTTGTTTCGCTGAGCGAAAGGGCATTCTCAAACAGTTCTTTGTTTATTTCATTGCTGTCTTCTTCTTCTTTACTTCCGCTTTGCTGCATGAAATGTTCCAGGTCAACCTTGCTGAACATATCTTTTTTGGGGTTGATCTTTACATTGAAGATATATTTCAGTATCCATTCGGATATGTCAACAAAATAGGAAGCAAGGGAAGAGAAGAGCCAGTAAAAGAACTGAACAACATAGCTGACGGAACTGGAGCTCACCACTTCATTATTCTTGGCCCTGAAATAGGCCTTGCAAATGAACTCCACAATAAGTACAATAAGGGTGGAAAGAACCGTTTCCACAAAAAGCTTGATATACTTAACCGACTCGGTGAGATTTTTAGGGAGCTTGAGTTCGATCCAGTGCCAGATGGGGAAAAGCATATCCACCACCAGCAGGCCATACACCACAAAAACGATATTGATGCCCACCAGGGTGGTACCGATGAACCGGGCCGGCCGGTCGGAAAAATAGCCCCATACCTTGCCGCTGTGGGTACCCTGTTTGCGGTTGAGTTCAATGGAAAGTTTATTGGCCGAAATAAAGGCGATCTCGATGCCGGCGAAAAAACCGATAAGCAGCAGGGAAGCAAGAATGAAAGGAGAGAATTGGGTGCCCGATACGGGATACAGGATGAGCTTCATAAAGGTAGACATTTCTAAGTCCCTGGCATCCCGTATTCTGTATCGGGCATCTGAGATTTTTTCACCTTGCCGGGTGATTGCGTTTCCAGGATCATAGCAGCATCTTAGCTTATTATTTTCAGCATTAAATTTTTAAAAATGATACTGCACCGATACCTTACTGCCTTTGCTGTTTTTATTTTATTAAGTGCCGGTCTTGTTGCCCAGAATAATGTGGGTATTGGGACGGCCTCTCCCAATCCGAATGCCTTGCTGGATATAACGTCGACAACAAAAGGCTTGTTGATCCCAAGAATGAACAGCACCCAAATGAATGCCATTACCAGCCCGGCAGGAATAATGGTTTATAATACCGACTCAAATGCTTTTGCCTACCGTAATGCTACGGCATGGGTATTTTTAAAAGGCAATACAACCGGAAGCAATGACTGGAGTACATCAGGCAATGCAGGCACCAACCCTGCTACACATTTTATTGGTACAACCGATAACCAGGACCTGGTGTTTAAAAGAAATAATGTACGGGCAGGGTTAATAAGCAGTGACGCAGGAAATACCAGTTGGGGCCACCAGGCTTTAAATCCAGCTACCACAGGACATGAAAATACTGCAAATGGTTTTCAGGCGCTTTATTCTAATAGCACAGGAAATTACAATACGGCAAATGGCTCCTATGCGCTTTATTCTAATAGCACAGGATATTTCAATACGGCAAATGGCTCCTATGCGCTTTCTTTTAATAACACGGGAAACAACAATACGGCAAATGGGATAGGTGCGCTGTTTAGTAATAACAGTGGTTATTCCAATGTGGCAATGGGATTTAATGCCTTGTACAAAAACACCGACCGCAGCAACTTAGTTGCCATTGGCGACAGCGCTTTGTATAATAATGGACTGGGCGCATCTTCTTCTGAACATGCTTTAGGAAATGTGGCCGTCGGGAGTAAATCACTTTTTGCAAATACCACCGGATATAATAATACAGCAACCGGGTTTGAAGCATTGAAATTAAATACAACAGGAAGCTCCAATACGGCGCTCGGTTACCAGGCACTTGATTCAAACACTACCGGTAATAATAATACTGCAACCGGGGTCGGCGCAATGTTCAGAAATACCACAGGTTTTAACAATACCGCTTACGGGCTGTCGGCGCTTTATGATAACAAGACGGGATATGTGAATACGGCTATTGGAATGTATGCCCTTAATAAAAACATCTCCGGGATTTCTAATACTGCAACAGGGTATAGTGCACTTACTGCCAGTACTACGGGGGATTATAACACCGCAATGGGTACATCAGCACTTCTTAATAATGTCAGCGGAAGTTCCAATACAGCAGTGGGCATGTTGGCATTATATTCAAATAATGCAAGCTCATCCAATACAGCAATGGGCTACCAGGCCGGTTACCTGATTACGGGAGGCCATAATATTGCCATTGGGGTTAATGCACTTTATTCCAATTCTGCCGGAAACTTAAATACAGCCATCGGTAATTTTGCAGGCTCAACCAATAACGGAAATGCCAATGTATTCCTCGGCTATTCTGCGGGACAGAACGAAACCGGCTCCAACAAACTCTATATAGCCAACAGCAATGCAGATGCAAATAATGCGCTCATCTATGGCGAATTTGATAACCAGGTATTGCGCATTAACGGAAACCTGGGTATTGGTCAGACATCTGCCGGTTATAAACTATCCCTGAAGCATGACGGGTTTGGTTTGCAGATACAACATACTAATGCAGGGGCAACCAGTTGGGAATTATGGCAGGGTGCAACCCCGTCGGGGAACCTGAATTTATATACTCCGTCTTCTAATGTAGGTAACTTTAATTATACAACCGGTGCATATTCAGCTACTTCAGACAGGCGGTTAAAGGAGAACATCCGGCCAATGAATTCAGTGTTAGAAGATGTAATGAAACTGCAGGCCAGTAGTTATACCTATAAAACCGACCCGGAGCATAAAGAAAGCATTGGTTTTATAGCACAGGATGTGGAGCTGCTGTTTCCTCAGCTTGTTACCCCGCCTTCAAAAGACGGAGGAAGGGAAACAAACTATACTATGAATTATGCCGGCTTTGGCGTACTGGCTGTAAAAGCAATCCAGGAACAGCAAAAAACTATTGAAACACAGGAGGAGCGGATCGTTAAGCTGGAAGCAATGGTAAAGCAGTTGATGGAAAAGAAATGATTAGCAGAATATTGAACATGGAACAAGGAATTTCCAACAAGGAAGTAATTCCGGCTCCGGTCATCATTCTATATTCCTTGTTCTTTGTTCGGTATTTTATACGGCCAACTCCACCACAAACCCATCTTCATGCTTCGTGGTAAGTGTGCCGCCGATTTTCTCTGCACGCATTTTCATATTGCTTAAACCAAGTCCGTCTGAGTTACGGTTTGTTTTTTCGGCACCGTTATCACGTATGGTCAAATGCAGGTTGTTTTTTGTATGAGCGAATGTGATGCAAACGTGTTTTCCATCACAGTGTTTGACAATATTGGAAATGGCCTCCTTAAAGATCAAATAGATGGTTTGCCTTTTTTCAGGGTCAATGAATCTTTTTGTATCGATGTCGCTGATGATAAATTCATGTGTCATGTTTTTCAGCGCCAGGTTCTTTTCTGCAAAGGCTCTCATCCGGTCAATCAGGTTTTCATATTTGTCCTTCCGGCTGTCCATAGCCCATACTGTATCTCTCATTCTTTCCATAGCATCACGGCTCATATCGCTTATTTCCAAAAGTGATTCCTTTTGCTCTTCTTTGGCAGAGTAGGTCAGCATCTGGCTTTGCATGGCCAGGCCGGATAAGATGGTGCCTACATCATCATGCAGGTCGCTGCTGATCTTTGTGCGCAGGTCGGCCAGGTCTTTTTGTCTTTTTATTTTCTGGCTGAAACGGAACCGCAAAAATCCAATGATCACTGTAACGGCAAGTAAAGAAAATAATACAATGACCCATGGTTTTTTATACCAGACCTGTTTCATTTCTATGGGTAACGAATAATAGCTCGCATTTTCGTCGCTTAAGCTGGTGGAGGCTTTTATCTCCAGTGTATATTTGCCTGGTTGCAGGCCAAACAGCAGTATCTTATTATCAGGCTTATATTCTGTCCATTTATCCCCCTGGTTTTTTATGCGGTAGCTGTAATAAACATCCCGGTAAAACTCAGGTGCTGCAAAACCGAATTCAATGGTATTGTCGAACGGGTCGAGGATCAGTTTCTTTAAACCATCCAGGTTTCCGGATAAATAATGATAACTGTTTTCTTTGCTGTTGAAGATGGATACGCCATACAGTTTAACAGGGTTCAGCGTATTGGAAGCTTTAATAAACTCCAGTTCATTGCCGGCAAACGAATATAAACCATCTGTGCTGCCAAAATAATAACGACCATCACTTGCTTTAAAAACAGAGGCCCTGTTGAACTCGGGGGTTGATAACGGGTGTCCTTCCAGCAGGTTATAGAAGGTGGTGGCCTTGGTATCAAAATATACGATGCCATAGCTGCTGCCGAGGTAAAAATTTCCGATAGAATCAGGTTGTATGCTAAAGACCGCACGGTTTGTAAGCCGGCCATTATTGATTACAGGATTTTTATAGATGCTGGTCTTTCCGGTTACGGTGTTTAAAACGCCCAGGCCATCGCTGCATCCGAACCAGAGTTGTTCGCCTACCAGTTCCAGGTCAGTAATATAGTCATCGGATATCGAAAGATCTTTGTGCCTGTATTGCTTTATCAGTTTTCCTTTCTTGCTAATAAGACATAGGCCAAAATAATGACTACCGATCCAGAGGTTTTCCCCGCTGGCATCTGAAACGAGATCATTAATGTCAAATATTCCTCCGGCATTCATATTGGTATTTGTTGCCGGCTCCAGGGGATAGCTGGATAAAATATCGTGGACAAGGTCGTAACAGTGAAGCAATTTTGAACCCCATTTGTACAACCAAAGGCTGTCATGTTGCAGGAATTGTACACAATGACCGCTGGATATTGAATCAAACAGGTAGCGGAATTTACCTGTTGCCAATTCGATCTTCACATTATTCCACAATAAGAAACCGTTCCAGTATCGAAGGCTGTAAGTAGATATCCTGTCGCCATTAAGGTATTGGTTAGTGGGCCATTTGATGAATGTTGTTTTACCGGCCGCTTTTTTTGAAATGCCGGTGTAATAAGATGCATAGATATTCTTTTTATCGTCTTCAGCCAAAGCCCGGTAACTGACCGGCCATGAAGCATTGATCTCTGCATCCACCTGTTGCCTGAACCTGACGAGCGGTGGTACTTTCTTTTTTATACGGAAAATATTACTGACAGTCAACAGCAATATGCTGCCGTCATCCTGACGGAAAAACTTTATTAGTTGCTCACTTAAACTATTGGGAACTTCTTTTCTTGCCAGTTCTGTAAACTGGGGGGACATATCCTGTATGGTACCATCCGCCCGGTTTATGATGAAAAGGTAAAGGTTACTTCCCAGGTAAACCTTATCATTTTCAATATAGATAGCCTGTACTTTTCCTCTTTCAATAGATGGTAATTTCAAAAAAAGTTCGAGTTTTTCAGAAGCCTGGTTAAAGTAGTAAATGGTTTGGTGTTCGATGTCGGAAAAATAAACAGACCTGTCATCCGCAAAAAAAAGTAAATGCAAAATGGCTCCGCCGGGATATGAATACCTCGTTATCTTTTTCCCATCCAGCGAAAGCCGAATTGCAGTATCGCTATCCACAATCCAGTGATCATTGCCAACAAGGTGGTAAAAAATACTACTGTTTTTATTGAAGTCCGTTTCAAATAACTTTTCAGCAGCCCCATTCCCGGTTTTACGAAAAAGAGAGATGTGCCCTTTTTCGAAATTGGTCGTTGTGAAAAATAGCCCCGAACTAGCATGAGTGGCAAGCATAAAATTACTCTCGCCCGGTGCCAGGTTGCTATAAAAATGATCAACGATGGTTCTTTTGAGGGGATCGAACTTAATGAACCGGTTATTGTCTTCCGTCATCCAAAGGCAACCTTTTTGATCCCTGGTGCTATACGAAAATTCATTGCTGCCCGAAGGGGAAGAAAGATGGTAAGCTTTGCTGTCGGTGCGGTATGTTGTCACATTGTGCCCATCAAATACATGTAACCCATGCGTACCTGGCAACCATACATTGCCTTCCTTATCTTCTTCTATATCTGTAAATAAACCAGGGGCTTCCTTAAAACTAAGTTTTATATGCTCCAGTTCGTATTGCGGGGGAATGATCTTATACAGGGATCGCTGCGCCGAAGTTTGCAAAAACATCAGCACCGGCAAAAGAAAAGGGGCAGAAATACGGCAGAATATCAAAGCGGCAGGTTTATCCAAATATAATTTAATAATTGCTATTGATAAACCAGTTGAAAAATTGGACCACATAGGAACAATAGAGCACACAGGTTTCACATAGTAAGCCTATGTGTTTTTCTATGTTTACTATGTTCTATGTGGTTCAATACAGGCACAACTCAAATGACCATTACCTGATATGTCCACGCATGTATTGGGTAATGGCTTCGGTCTTATTGTTCACGTGCAGTACTTTATACAGCTTCTTGATGTGGGTACGCACCGTTTCAACAGAAATGAAAAGTTCGGAGGCGATGGTGTGATAGCTTTTTCCATCCACCAGTTTTTCGAGGATCTCTTTTTGCCGGTCGGTGAGTATGGTGGCCTTGCTTACCCGGCCGCCCATGAGGTGGTTCACAATTTCACGGGCAATGGAGGGCGACATATAAGAACCGCCTTTGGCTACAATACGCAGGGCATCTACTATTTCTTCAAGGCTGGCTTTTTTTGAAATATAGGAACAAGCACCGGCGCACAGGGCCTTTAATATCACATCTTCCTCTTCATAAGTGGTGAGCATTACAATATTTATATCGGGGATCTTTTCTAAAATGAGGGGTATGGCATCCAGTCCGCTGATGCCGGGCAACCCAATGTCCAATAACAAAATATGCGTTTGATTGGAAGGATTGATGATTGACGAGTGAAGGAAAAAAGTGGCCGATTCGCAAATGGCTGCCAGTTCAAATTCTTCATGAAAGGAAATAAACCTGGTTACATTTTCCCGGATCACCTTGTTATCCTCAATAATACTGACCTTTATTTTCTCCACGGGTTACATATTTACCTAAAAGTAAAAATCTTTAACAAGGTAAGCCATCACCCGGCAGGGTGCTTTTATGTCATCAGTTCTCGTTTAAAAAATCACCCACGATCTGTTCTGCTTCGGTACAGGCACGTTGCAGGCTGTCGTTCACCACTACTTTATTAAAATGATCCTTGAAGGACATTTCGTACGAAGCTTTATTTACACGGGCTGCCAGGGATTCCTCTGTTTCGGTTCCGCGGCTGAGGAGCCTTCTTTTTAATTCATCCACAGAAGGGGGCTCTACAAAAAGACTGAGGGTATTTTCAGGATACTGCTGTTGTATATGAATGGCTCCCTTTACATCAATGTCGAGCACGGGAACTTTATTGAGACCCCATATCCGTTTCAGTTCCGATTTTAAGGTACCGTAGTATTTCCCTTCATATACCATTTCCCATTCGGCAAAATCCTTGTTCTGGATCTTTTGCTTGAAATCATCCACGCTCATGAAATAATAATCCACGCCGTCTTTTTCGGTGCCTCTTGCTTTGCGGGTGGCAGCTGAAACGGAAAAGGCCAGTACAGGAAAAGTTTTCATCAGGTGATGGGTGATGGATGTTTTACCTGCTCCGGATGGGGCAGTAATGATCAGTATCTTCTGGTGGATCGAATGCATGCGCAAAGAAACTATTAAAATCTCATTTTGGCTAATGTGGCTTAAAATGCAGTACCAGTGGCGGATTCCCGGTGCTTAGTACCAGGTCGTTTTCGGTAAGAACGTTGATGGTATAGCGGTTGATGGTGTTTCTGGTACCGGGTGTGCAAACAAGCGTCTTCTCATCATCTGTTAAACCATAACTGCCTGCTATCATCACTTTACCGGCAATGGAGCATTCGTATTCATGATTGTCTTTAAAAGTCCAGCTAAGTGATTCAAGTGCAGCCATTACCTGCACGGTATTGACCGAATCCTGCGGGTTTTGAAAACGATCGCTGCCCAGGTCCAGGTTCTCCACTTTCATACAATCCCATTTTTTGGTTAGCAGTTGCTGGGTTTTGCTTTTGCAGGAATGAAGGAAAGATATAAACAGCGTTACGATTGCTATGCTAACAACTTTTTTCATAAGATTATTTTACCGCAGAGAAAAGAGGGGCGGAGGTTTCGCAGAGAGGTTAAGAATATATCTCTGCGATAACTCTTTTCTCCTGTTCTCTGCGGTCAATTTTATCCATTCACTCTTTTAATATCTGCACCCAGTTTTATCAGGCGTTCATCAATATGCTGATAACCCCGGTCTATCTGTTCAATGTTCTGAATGGTGCTTTTGCCTTGTGCGCTCAGGGCGGCGATCAATAAGGCCACGCCGGCACGTATGTCCGGGCTGCTCATGGTAATGCCACGCAATTGTTGTTCTCTTTCTAAACCAATTACCACGGCACGATGCGGATCGCAAAGAATGATCTGTGCGCCCATATCGATCAGTTTGTCTACAAAGAAAAGGCGGCTTTCAAACATCTTCTGGTGTATCAGTACACTTCCTCTTGCCTGTATGGCCGTTACCAGCATAATGCTGAGCAGGTCGGGGGTAAAACCGGGCCAGGGATGATCGTACACAGTAAGTACGCCGCCATCCAGGTACTTCTGCACTTCATAATATTCCTGTGCCGGTATATGAATGTCATCCCCTTTAAAATTCATAGCAATGCCGAGTTGCTGAAATTTATCCGGGATGATGCCGAGGTGTTCGATGCCGGCATTTTTGATGGTGATATCGCTTTGCGTCATGGCAGCCAGCCCGATGAAAGAACCCACTTCGATCATATCGGGCAGCATCTGGTGTTCGGTTCCGCCTAAAGAATCAACACCGGTTATAGAAAGCATATTACTGCCGATACCGCTGATCTTTGCGCCCATACGGTTCAGCATTTTGCAAAGCTGTTGAATATATGGTTCGCAGGCTGCATTGTAAATGGTGGTGGTGCCGCTGGCCATGGATGCCGCCATCAGAATATTGGCGGTGCCGGTAACACTGGGTTCATCCAGCAGCATATTTATTCCTTTTAGGCCGGTAGTCTCCAAATGAAAAAAACCATCGTCGGTATGGTAAGAAAAACTGGCTCCCATTTTTTCAAAGCCAATGATGTGGGTGTCTAATCTTCTTCTGCCGATCTTATCGCCACCCGGTTTGGGTATATAGGCTTTTCTAAACCGTGCCAGCATCGGCCCGGCCAGCATTACAGAGCCCCGCAGTTTTCCGCTTTTTTTATGATACGCTTCACTGTGCAGGTAATCCACATCCACATCATCGGCCTGGAAGGAGCAGGTATCCCGGCTTTCCCGGTTGATCTTCACTTTCATTTCGCCGAGCAGCTCAATGAGCAGGTTCACATCGATGATGTCGGGAATATTTTTTATGGTAACTTTTTCCGGTGTAAGCAAAACGGCCGAGATGATCTGCAGCGCTTCGTTCTTTGCGCCTTGCGGAGTTATTTCACCGGATAATTTTTTACCGCCTCTTACTTCAAATGATTGCATATTTTTTGTTACACTGATTTTACTAATTACACGAATTATGGCAAACGTAAATAAAAAAACCTGACGTTTGTAAGCATCAGGTAAGTATTTATGAATTCGTGTAATTCGGTTTAATTCGTGTAAAGGCTAATACCTCTTCTTGAAATTACGGTTACCGCCATTATTCCTGTTATCGCCGCCTCTTCCTCCGCGGTTATCTCTTCCACCGCCGCCGCGGTTGTCTCTTCCGCCACCCTGGTTGCTACGGCCACCAAAGTTCTTCCGGAAATTATTGCCGCTTCGTTTGCCATAATCATCCCTGGTATCTTCTACCCGGTGTTTAACAAACGGCCGGTTATTGAATTCAAGCTCGCCATGTGTAATGGCCGATAATTCGCTTTGAATAGAGTCGTCGTGTACCAGTTCCTTATGCCAGTTGCTGTAGGTGAGCTTCATGTAATAAGCGATGGCATTGGCAAAGCCCTGTTTCTTTTCGGGATTCTCTTCTTTCAGTGCTTTATCGATCACCACTTCAATATTCTTGCCCAGGTGGTTAAACTTGGGATATTTTTTGGGATAGCGAAGTGGGTCGGGTTTTGCTTTTAATGTTTCCCGGGTGGGGATGGGATAAGGGCTGTCTACATCTAACGTGAAATCGCTGATAAGAAAAAGATGGTCCCATAACTTATGGCGGAAATCCTCCACATTCTTAAGGTGTGGATTCAGGAAACCCATCAGTTCGATGACCGCATAGGCATTTTTCTGCCTTTCTTCCCGGTCTTTAATGCCCAACAGGTATTCTACCATTTTCTGAATATGTCTGCCATATTCCCGCATAATCAAATGGTTCCTGGTAGTATTATACTCCATATTCTCAACATTTTGCATAGTACAAATGTAAGGTTTAAAATGATGGAAACAAGGCGTGGCCTTATTTAGCTGGTCTGGATACTATTCCTCCCCGGCGGAATTTAAAATAGAGCAGGGCGGCTATTGCGCCCAGCCCGTCGGCGGCCCAATCGGTAAGATTAAAACTGCGGCCGGGAATAAAGAATTTCTGAATCAGTTCTGTGCTGATCCCCCAGATAACGGAGGCCATGGTTATTTTAATAAGCCAGTTCCATTTTTCTTTTACGTGTACGGCCGATCTCACTACGGGTATCATAAAGAGCCAGGCTAAAACAAAAAATATTCCCACATGTATGAACTTGTCAAAGTTGATCTCGATAAGCCAGTTATCAACCTTGGGCAGGTCGTAACCCGGAATGCATATCAATGTCAATACAAGAAAAAACCAGGCAATGCCTGGATAGAATTTTTTTAAAGGAATATCTTTTATTTCTGAAGGCTGATGGTTCATTAATTGGTTCGATTATGCCACCACGGCTGCATAAGCCTCTGCATTCATCAGTTTTTCTACATCCGCCGGGTTGTTAACGGTCATCTTTACCATCCATCCATCTCCGTAAGGATCGGTATTTACCAACTCGGGTTTTCCATCCAGCAAGGGGTTTACTTCGATAATGGTTCCGGCAACAGGTGAGAAAAGATCACTTACGGTTTTTACCGCTTCCACGGTGCCAAACACTTCTTCAGCAGCTACCGGTTTTCCTTTTGATGAGATATCGATATAAACAATATCGCCCAGTTCACGCTGTGCAAAATCGGTAATGCCGATGGTAGCCGTAGTGCCGTCTAAAGAAACCCATTCATGGTCTTTGGTGTAGCGAAGGTTTTCTGGAAAATTCATTTTTTATGATTTTGTTTTAACTGATTGAATGCAAAATAAGTTTTTTGTTCGTAAACTATTTTATCACTTCTATATACATGCGTACATCGCCAAGGGGCCGGTCGTAAGGTTGCCCATTGGTTGGCACAGATGCGATCTTGTCGATCACTTCCATCCCGCTTTCTACCTCGCCAAAAACGGTGTAATTCATATCAAGGAAAGGAACACCGCCTACGGTTTTATATATTTTTCTTTTGGCGGGAGAGAATTTAATTCCCATCTGCAGCTCCAGCATATTCAGGTCGGCATCGGTATATACTTTCCCCTGCACAATATAAAACTGGCAGCCACTGCTTGCTTTTTCAGGGTTGTTTGTACGGGCAGCAGCCAGGGCGCCTTTTTTATGAAATAAACTGGTATCAAATTCGGCTGGGATGGTATACCCTACGTCGCCGCTGCCAAGCGGAACACCGGGCGCTGCATTTTTACTGGAGGGGTCGCCACCCTGGATCATAAAACTGTTAATGACCCGGTGAAATAAAAGACTGTCGAAAAAATGTTCGTTGGCCAGTTTGATAAAATTATCCCGGTGTTTTGGGGTCTTATCATACAGGCGGATAACGATCACGCCCGAATCGGTAGTAACTTTTACACGGATGCCGGGTATCGCTTTTACCGGTTTTACGGTTTTAGCCACCGGCTTAACGGTTTTTTTTGCAGGAACTGTTTTTTTTGCGGTAGCCGCTGGTTTTTTAGCAACCGGTTTCTTTACCTGAGCATTTACTGCAGCGGTTAAAAGGGTCAGTAAAAGAATAGAGAGTACGATTCGTAGCTTGTTCATAATTTAATAATTAGTCAATGAAATCCTGGTTTTGAAAATAGAGCAATATATGATCTTTTAAAAAATTTTCCTGCTCGGTTAAAATAAAAGGCGGCAAGGGCTTCAGTTGTTTAAAATGAGGCCAGCCCTCTTCATCGTTCCCTTCCAGCACATAATAGCCGCTGGGTGAAAGTACGGTGCAAACTGCAATATGCATCAGGTCCTGCTTTTCTTCCTTGCTGAAATCCTGTTTGCCGCTGCCCAGTTCCTGTATGCCGATAAGGAAAAGAATGCCGTCCATATCGGGCTTTATACCAAAACGTTCCTTGATGCGGATGCGTAATTTCAGCCATCGTACCTGTAAGTCGTCCTTCGCCTGCTGCATTTTGCAAATATAGAACACGGATGACAATAGAAACACGGATAACGCTGATATGGCGGATCAAACACGGATTTATCAGTGCAAATCAGCCCCAATCCGTGTCATCCGTGTTTCTATCATCCGCTCTCAGCTTCAAAATTGTATATTTGCCCAAATTTTTGAGCAGATATGTTACAGATTGGTTATATCAGGCAAAACACGGCATTGGTTAAGGAAAAACTGGCGATAAAGAATTTCGGCGATTTGTCTGTAGTGGATAAATTAGTAGAACTTGATGAGCAGGTTCGTAAACTGAAGACAGAAACAGAAAGCATTCAGTCTTCCATCAATGCGGCCAGCAAAGAGATCGGTATGTTGATGGGTAAGGGAGAAAAAGAGGCAGCCGAAGCAAAGAAGCAGGAAGTGGCAGGCAATAAAACCATCCTGCAAAACCTGTCGGTTCAATTAGCCGAAGCAGAAAAAGCACTGTACGATAACCTGGTATTGTTACCCAATCTTCCTCATGCGTCTGTACCAAAAGGAAAAACACCGGAAGAGAATGTGACCGTTAGAGAAGGCGGTAACAAGCCATCGCTTCCTGCATCTGCCGTACCGCATTGGGAGCTGATAAAAAAATACGACCTGGTTGATTTTGAGACCGGCGCTAAAATAACCGGCAGCGGCTTTCCATTATATAAAGGAAAAGGAGCCAAACTGCAGCGGGCACTCATTCAGTATTTTTTAGATTATAATACGGCAGCCGGGTATACCGAATACCTGCCGCCGTTGATGGTGAATGAAGCCACGGCTTATGGTACCGGCCAGTTACCCGATAAGGAAGGACAGATGTATCATGCAACGGTTGATAATTTTTACCTGATACCAACTGCCGAGGTTCCGGTTACCAATATTTACCGGGATGAGATAATAAAAGAAGCCGATATGCCGGTGAAGATGACGGCTTATACGCCCTGCTTTCGCCGGGAGGCCGGAAGTTTTGGAAGTGATGTAAGAGGATTGAACCGGGTTCACCAGTTTGATAAGGTTGAAATAATTCAACTGGTACATCCCGATAAAAGTTATGAAGTACTGGAAGAGATGGTAAACCATATTGAGAAACTATTGCTGTCGCTGGAACTGCCATACCGCATTTTAAGATTGTGCGGCGGCGATATGGGCTTTACATCAGCCCTTACATACGACTTTGAAGTATACAGTGCCGCCCAGCAAAAATGGCTGGAGGTAAGTTCGGTGAGTAATTTTGAAAGTTTCCAGACCAATCGTATGAAGATCAGGTTTAAAGACGGAGAGGGTAAAACACAGCTGGTTCATTCCCTTAATGGCTCTTCATTGGCGTTGCCGCGTATTGTGGCCTGTTTGCTGGAGAATAACCAAACGGATACCGGTATTGGACTTCCGCAGGTACTGCAGGGCTATTTTGGTGGTCCGTCTATTCAGTAAAAAACTTGTTAACGCAGCGGTACAAAAAAATTAAACCCTTATTTTTATCGCTCAAAAAAATAAACATAAACACATGAAAAAAATATTACCCGTTTTTGCCGCTGTAGTACTCATCTGGGGTTGTGCAAAAAAAATGACACCTGCACAATCTGAAACGCCTCCTGCATCAAATACCGGCGGAGTTATTAATAACACCGGTAAAGCAGCCGAAACAAATGCCGCAACCGGATCGGCCAGCACCGGAAGTACCGGAATAGAAGGAACTAAAACAGCAGCGCCAAGAGAAAAAACACCAGGGGAAGCTGCAGCTATTGCCGGGCAGGCAACGTTTAATGCCAAATGCGGCAAATGCCACGGATTAAAACCGGCAGGTGATTATACCGCTACACGCTGGGCAAATATCCTGGCTGTAATGGCGCCTAAAGCCAATTTATCTGAAGAAGAAAGGAACAATGTATATGAGTACGTAAAAGCAAATGCAAAGAAGTAATCCTGCATTTGCCTTTATTATTTAATTGTTCAGTTACTTTTCGCCAACTCCTTTTTCTTTTATCAGGGCATAGATCGCTTTGGGATCAACCGGCGAGCCGGGGGTAAGGTTTTCTGCTCCTGTTGCGGTGATCACAATAGTATCTTCCAGGCGGATGTGTATCTTCTTATCTTTATCTTCCAGGATAGGTTCTACATTAAACACCACTCCTTCTACAAAAGGTTTATCGTAACTGCCTACATCATGCACGGCCATGCCTACAAAATGACCTACGTACCCGAACCAGTATTTTTCCAAACCGTTTCTTTTATAAACAGCTTCGCCTGCTTTTTTCATATCGTCCATGGTTACGCCCGGCTTCATCACTTTTATTATTTCATCACGGGCTTCCCGTACGCAGTTGTAAAATTTAAGTTGTTCTGCAGTGAACTCACCCTGTACCGGCCAGGTTCTTGTGATATCGGTAGTGTAATAATTTAATTCCGGGGCATAATCGATCAGCAATACGGTACCGGCTTCCAGCAGGTGATTGTTTGCATTGTAATGCCATATCAATCCCCGTTCGCCGGATGCGGCAATGGCATAATAGGCCGGGCCAGCCGTACCCATATCTCCATAAATAAAATCGCAGGCCGCCACAGTCTGGTATTCATAAATGCCGGGCCGGGTTACTTTAATGGCTTCATTGATGCCGAGGCAACCAATGCGGCCGCATTCACGGATCACTGCAATTTCTTTAGCGTCTTTTACCCAGCGCATGTCATCCAGTACGGGAGTGAGGTCATTTACGGCTGCTGTTGGAAAGCGTTCTTTTATTTTGTTGATGAAGTTCACTTCTTTAGAAATGCGCCCGTCCCACGGATCATTTGTGCGGTTGGTGCGTATCATCGTACAACGGTCACGGCTCATCTCTGCCAGTTCCTGCGGTACCTGTTGCAGATACAAGCTTTGTCCCGAAGTAGCAAAACGCTGTAACAGGTTGCTTAACGCATTCCTGGAAATTACGCGGTTGAATTTATAGGCGCCGGCAGCCAGGTCCCCCGGTTTAATAATGGCCTCGGTTTTTATGTCGTTGGGAATATTATCGGGTACCAGCAGAATAGATTGCTTGTTCTTACCGTCTATGAACAGCACGGCATCGGGTACTTCCACGCCGGTGAGGTAATAAAAATTATTATCCTGCCTGAATTTTGTATATGATTCAGTCAGCTCGGCACCCAGCAAAACGGCCACGCCATCGCCGATCTTTTCCATTACTTTCTTTCGCCGGGCGGCAAAATCATCCGGTGAAAAATATTTCCACATGGTTTGTGCAGAAACCATTTCTGAAAGAAGCAGGCATATACAGCAGGTTAAAATTTTGATGTATTTCATAAACAGGAATGTTTAGTAAATTAAAAGGTGATTAGAAAAAAAAGGTTGTCGGCCCTCCAATGGTTTAAATATAGATAAAAAAGGAATGGCCAGGTTGGTTTTAAAAGATAAAGGGATGAGTGGCGCAGGTTTTACCGCAGCCAAAATCGTAGATTTATGTTTTAAACTTTAAGGCTTCGGTAAGGTCTTAGCTCCGTTCCCTGATCAGTTAACAATTCATTCTTACATTATGCCGGCATCCAATCGCTTAAAAAATCAGCATTTGTTATGGCGGGCGGCTTTTGGTCCCATGGCCGAAAATGCTGCCTCGCTTGATACGCTTTCTCAAAAAGAGCTCTGGCAATTACTGGTAAAGACCTCAGATAAAAAACCTGAAAGGATCAATGTATCCCAGGAACTTATCGACTTGTACTTTTCGGGCAATGAAGGCATGCAGCGGAAAGACCTTACCAGGGAACAACGGAAAGAGATCCAGGATAAATCGAGAGAATCATTGAAGAACCTGAACCTGCGCTGGCTGGAGATATTCATCAACAGCGAAGCACAGTTGCGGGAAAAGATGAGCCTGTTCTGGCACGGGCATTTTGCCTGCCGGGTAAACAACAGTTATTTCCAGCAGGAATTGCTGCAGGTGATACGGGAAAATTCGCTGGGAAATTTTAAAGACCTGTTAATGGCGGTGAGTAAAAGCCCGGCCATGCTTCAGTTTCTGAATAACCAGCAAAACCGTAAGCAACATCCCAATGAAAATTTTGCCCGGGAAGTAATGGAGCTCTTTACTATGGGCCGGGGTAATTATACCGAGAACGATATCAAAGAAGCTGCAAGGGCTTTCACCGGCTGGGGTTTTAATCCGCAGGGCGGGTTTGTATTCCGCAGAAATCAACACGATGAAGGGGGTAAAACGCTGCTGGGGAAGTCGGGGAATTTTAATGGCGAGGATATCATCAACCTGCTGACAGAACAAAAGCAAACTGCTGTGTTCATCAGCCGGAAGATCTATAAATATTTCGTGAATGAGAATACAGATGAAACAAAGGTCAGCTGGCTGGCCGACCGCTTTTACAAAAACGGTTATGATATAAAAAAACTGATGGAAGATATCTTTACCTCCAGCTGGTTCTATGATGAAAAAAATATCGGCACCAGAATAAAATCTCCCGTTGAATTACTGTGTGGTATAAGAAGGTTACTTCCGATGCAGCTGGAGAATGAGCAGTCGCAATTATTATTTGAACGGGCATTGGGCCAGGTATTGTTCTTCCCGCCCAATGTGGCCGGCTGGCCGGGAGGCAAGAACTGGATCGACAGCAGTTCGCTGATGCTACGCCTGCGTATTCCGCAGATACTGGCTGCCAATGAAATGATGGATATAAGACCCAAGGCTGATGATGATGTGCAGATGGGACAAATGATGGAAGCAGGCATCAAACGGATGAAGGAAGCAGTGAAGGGAGGCACGGCAACGATCGAATGGGCTGCGGCGAATAAAATATTTGAAAAGGTAACAAGAGAAAAACTGCTGGAAAATATTTCAGCAACGGTATTGCAGACAAAAGGCAGAACAAGCATCGCTGTGCTTGATAAATATGTAAATGCAGCGAACAGGGAAAATTATATAAAGAGTACCATCGTTAACCTGATGAGTACGCCGGAATACCAGCTTTGCTAATTAAAAATTAAAAATTGCTGCCGGCATAAAACATTTTTCATTCTTCATTCTTCATTTTTAATTTGTTTTTTATGCTCATAAAAAGAAAGGAATTCATCCAGGTTGGTTCATTAGCCACGGCTTCCTTCATGCTGCCTAAGTTCTTAAAGGCATTTGAAAGACCAATGATGGTGCCGCCGGGTAATAAGGTAGTGGTGGTTATCCAGTTCAGTGGTGGCAACGACGGGTTGAATACCGTGATACCGGTGCGTAATGATATTTATTATAAAGAACGGCCGGTCCTGGGCATTGCAAAAGAAAAAGCGTTGTTGCTGACCGATGAAGCAGGGTTAAACCCGGCACTGGAAGCATTCAAAGGATTTTATGATGAGGGCCGCCTGGCTATCTTGAACAGCGTGGGTTATCCAAACCCCGACCGGTCGCATTTTCGCAGTATGGACATCTGGCACAGCGCCAGCAACAGCAACGAATACATCAACACCGGCTGGGTGGGCCGTTACCTGGATGCACAATGCAAGGGATGCGATAAACCAACACAGGCAATGGAAATTGATGATGTGCTTAGCCTGGCATTAAAGGGAGAACAAAACAAAGGCCTGGCATTTAAAGATCCCAAACGTTTATTCAATATCAGCAACGGAAATTTTATAAAGGATATAAATGCCGATCACAGGAACGGGGAAGAAACGATCGACTACCTGTACAAAACAATGAGCGAAACACTCAGCAGCGCCGAATATATTTATAAGCAAAGCCGGGTTCATCCAACGGATCAAAGCTATCCCAATACCGAACTGGGTAAAGACCTCAAGACGATCGCCTCGCTGATCTTTTCCGATATCAATACCAAGGTATATTATGTAAGCCTGGGTAGTTTTGATACGCACGTGAACCAGGATAACCAGCAAAAAAGATTGTTCACAGAATTGAATGATGCCGTAAAGGCTTTTGTTACCGACCTGAAAAAGAACAACCGTTTTGAAGATGTGCTGATGATGACCTTTAGCGAATTCGGAAGAAGGGTATCGCAGAATGCCAGTGGCGGAACCGATCACGGCACAGCTAATAATATGTTTTTTGTAAGCGGCGGTTTAAAGGAGAAAGGGGTATTGAATGCGATGCCCGACCTGGGTGATCTGAATGAAGGCGACCTGAAGCACAAAGTTGATTTTAAAAATGTGTATGCCACCGTACTCAATAAATGGCTGGGGTCAGATGATAAACAGGTGTTGGGTACACAGTACAAACACCTGGAATTTATTTAAACAGCACCTGATGCTGCATCGCTTTTTGCCGGTATCTCAACAATGATCTCGCAACCCATGCCTGGTGCAGAATTGAGAATGAACTTACCACCAAATGATTCGGCCCGGTTCTTTATGTTATTAAGGCCAATACCTCTCCTTGGTTTCCTTGTATCAAACCCCCGCCCGTTATCAAATATCCTCATCTTTGCCGTGTTTTCGGAGCAGGTTAGTTTTACGTCAATAGCATTTGCCCCCGAATACTTGAGAATATTCTTTACCTGTCCCTGTAATATGCGGTAGAGGTTCAGTTGAATATCGTCGTTGATGGTATTCAGCGCCTCATCAAATTCAAAATTGATGTTGAACTGTTTGCTGGGGTTGATACCTTCCAGCAGGGTTTCAAAAATGTCTTCCAGTGATTTCTTTTCAAAAGTAACCGGGGCGATCTCGTGCGACAGCTTACGCAGTTCTTCAATGGCATTCAACACATGATTCCTGCCTGCTTCTATAAGGTTGTTTGCTTTTTCCCGGTCGGCATTTTTATCTTTTGCCATGCCAAGCGTAAGCAATGAGCCCACCAGTATCTGGTTCACATTGTCGTGCAGTTCTTCTCCAATATGCCTGCGTTCCTGCTCCTGTGCATCGGCAATGGCCCGGGCAATACGCAGTTCTTCTTCTTTCTGGTATGTGATGTCCTGCATGGCCCCGATCATACGTGCCGGATTCTCCTGTTCATCAAACATCACAAAGGCCCGGTCGTAAATATATTTGTATGTACCGTTATCGCAACGAAACCGGTATTCCAGCTGCAGGTTCTGTCTTTCTTTTTTAAAAGCTTTCTCCAGGGCATCGGTTACTGGCTTGATATCGTCCGGGTGAATGTTTGCTTTCCACCAGTCGGCAATATTCCCTGTTTCGGTTATCTGGTGACCAAACATTTTGCTGATACCTTCGTTGTAATGCATCCGGTTATTGGTAATATCCCAATCCCAGATGGTATCGCTGGTGGCCTTGCTCAGGATGTCGTAACGTTCCAGCGCCATCCGCATTGTTTTTTCTGTTCTTTTCCGTTCCGTGATATCCCGTACAAAGGCCAGGCTTCGCCCGTCGGGCAGCATGCGGGCATTTATTTCTGCTTCCAGTGCATTGCCGCTTTTTTTCTTCAATCTTCTTTCGAAGAGAACAGTTTGCCCGGCAAAAATTTTATCCGCCACGGCCTGGTTGATAATAACAGGTTCATTAAAGAACATATCCTGCAGCTTCAATTGTGCAAATTCTTCTTTGCTGTAACCCATCAGTATATACGATGCTTCGTTGAATTCATAGATGGTGCCGTCGAAAGAGTAAATGATCACCCCGTCTGACGCCTGTTCAATCAGCATGCGGTACTTTTCTTCGCTTTGCACCAATTCATCCTCTCTTTTCTTTTGTTCGGTGATGTTGTTGAACAGAACCACGGCGCCTGAAACATTGCCTTTGCTGTCGAGCAGGGGAGAACCGCTGTTACTGATCACCAGCGTTCTTTTATTCCGGGTATGCAGTAATGTATTATTTTCCAGTGCAACGGGCGAACCATTTTTGAATATGCGGCTTACAATACTTTCAAAAGGTTTTCCTGTTTCTTCATTTACCACCCGGTATACTTTTTCAAGCGGAAGGTTCCTGGCTTCATAACGGTTCCAGCCGGTAAGTTTTTCTGCGGCGGGGTTCATATATACGATCCCGCCTTTTCTGTCGGTTGCGATCAGTCCTTCGCCGATATTACTGATGATGATACGCATGTGTTCTTCCTGCATACGCAGTTTGCTGATCATTTTCCGTTGCCTGCGGTTTTCGGTCAGCAGCAGATAAAATACGCAAAGAATAAGGAACATGGCCGTGCCAATGAACAACACATTATCCGAAGCCAAGGCCTGTAAATAAGCCGGGTATGTTTCGGTATTGTTTGATTGAATGCCCGCCTTGCTTATCTGTGTAATGGTAACAGCCAGCAACAACATGGATGAAAACAGCACAAACAACAAAACACTGCGCCTGGCAAGCCCGGCCCCGATATGTTTTAATTGTTTGTGCATTTTCTCTTGCGGTTTTTCTTAATTCGGTTTATGCGCTTATTTCTGAAGCAATGCTTTCGATAATGGCCGGTATCTTTTCAAATTCATCATACTTATCCAGGAAAAAATCGGCGCCGGCCAGTTTGCATTGCTGTTCCGTATTCAGGTCGATACGGAGCGACAATACAATGATCATCGTGTCTTTTTTTACTGATTTGATCTCTTTGAGAAGAGAAATGGAACCACTGTCGGGCAGGCTTTTGTCGAGTATAACAACAGCCGGCATGGTTTCATGGAATAATGAAATGGCCTCCTTATAGGTAAGGGCTTTATAGAGGGTGTTATCTCCTTCGGCTTCTGCAAGCAGGCTCGCAATCCGGTCGGGTATCCAGGCCGAACTATCGATGATCAGAATTTTCATATTACCGGGTTAATACTGCAAAGAACCGGCAATAGCTTTTGGCAGAAAATAGCAGTAGCAGGATAGCTTGAGTAGAGGAATGGTAAAAGCAGTTGTAGACAAAATACTACCGGGCTGTTTCGGGTATCCGCCTTACATGTCAATATCAGAAATGATGTGGTTTGAAATGGCGTAACGGGTAAGGTCTGAGTTGGTGGAAAGATTTAGTTTTTCCATTACCCGGCTGCGGTGTGTGCTTACCGTGGTTAAAGCGATGGAAAGCATTTCGGCAACCTGGCTCACTGTTTTGCCTGCGGCCAGTAATTTAAACACTTCAAATTCGCGGTTCGATAATAATTCGTGTGGTTTTTTGTTACTGTCGGTATCGAGGAATTTTTCAGCTATTTCGGAAGTGATGTATTTTTTGCCCAATGCTATTCGTTGTATGGCAACGATCAGTTCATCGGGAGCGGAATTTTTATTGAGATACCCGGCAGCGCCTGCTTTTAATACCCGTATTGCATACAGGTCTTCGGGATAGATACTGAGGATGAGCACAGGCAGTTCCGGACGCAGCATCTTTATTTGCTCCAATGCTTCTAACCCGCTGCGGCCCGGCATATCCAGGTCGGTAATCACCAGGTCCCACTGGTTGCGTGCCACTTCTTTAATCAGTGATTCGGCATCACCAACCTGCATGATCTCTGCATAGGGGTATTCGTCTTTTAATATCTGTATGATACCCAGTCGTACAAAACTGTGGTCATCTGCCAGTATGATGCGTTTTATTTCCATAATGATACACTTAGGTTTTTGGTTTATGTAAAGGCAAACAGATCCGGATGCGGGTACCTTTTCCAGGGGCCGAATTAAGCTCAAAATCTCCATCCAACGAACCCACCCGTTCTTTCATTCCCAAAATACCAAACGACTTTTTTGTTTTTGTCAGATCCATGTCAAACCCTGCTCCGTTGTCTTCTATATTCAGTAAAATATTTTCGTCATCAATATCCAGGGAAACCACCACATTACTTGCCTTTGCATATCGGGTAATATTGGTAAGCGCTTCCTGGAATACCCGGAAAACACAGGTGGCTATCTCTTCGGCGATCTTTATCTGTGTTTCAGATGTTTTAAATGTAACGGGCGTGCCGGTATTGGCAGTGAATTGCTGCGCCTGCCATTTCAACGCTTCCAGCAAACCATAATCGTCTAAAATAACCGGCCTCAGTTCATTCAGTATCCTGCGGATGGATTGGTTGCCCCCGTCGAGCAGGGAGATAACATTTTTAAGTTTGGTTTTAAATGCTTCATTCTCGGGGGCTGTTTTCTTATCGATCCAGGCCACATCCATTTTGATGGCGGTGAGCTGTTGGCCGAGTTCATCGTGTATTTCCCGGCCGATCCGTTTTCTTTCTTCTTCCCGTACATACAGCAGGTGGGCGGTTAATTGCCGCAGTTGTTCAGAAGTTTCTTTGATGTCTTCCTGTGCTTTTTTACGTTCGCTGATGTCGACCGATAAAATGAACAGCCCTTCGGGGTTGGGTTGTATGCTCAGTTCAAACCAGCTTTTTTTCCCATCCGGGAAAACAAATTCGTATTCAATATGTCTTGATAACCTGTCGGCCTTGCATTGTTCGAAGATGTGAAACAACCCGGTATGTTCAATTCCGGGATAATTTTCAAGTAAGGTGGCAGACTGTATCTGTTCTTTGCGATAAGGGCCTTGTTTGATAGCAGCATCATTTACATACAAACAGTTCCAGTTATAATCATACATCTGAACGCCTTCCAGCATTTTGTCGAGCGTATTGCGGAAACGTTTTTCATTTTTTTCGATCTCTGCCTCAGCTTTTTTGCGTTCGGTTATATCGGTGGTGGTACCCACATAACCCACGATCATTCCTTCCGAATCCCTTTCGGGAATGGCCTGGCCAATTACCCAGGCAATACTGCCATTGGGCCGAACGAACCGGTATTCCGAAATAGATACCTCTTTTCTCCTGGTGGCTTCTTCCCAGCCTGTTCTCAATTTTTCTTTGTCTTCTTCATGTACCGCATTGAACCAGCCATTTCCCATGGCGTCATTATAGGTCATCCCCGATATCTGGCACCACCGGGGATTCACATAGGTTGTATTGCCCACTTCATCGGTGTGAAAGATTCCAACGGGCGATACTTCAGCCAGCGTTTGATAGCGTCGTTCGCTTTCCATTACCGCCTGCTCAGCATTTTTCCGCATCGATTCTTTTTCAAACACTTCCAGTGCAAATGCTACGTCACCGGTTGCTTCTTCCAGCAGGGCAATTTCACTTTGGTCAAAAAAATTCTTTACCGGTGCATAAAAAGAAAAAGCGCCGATCACTTTTCCGAATTTGATGATGGGCAGCGCCATAGACGAACGATACCCACGGCCCAGGGCGGCTTCTTTCCAGGGGATCATTTGCGGATCGCTTTCTATATCGTTACAGATATGATATTTTCCGTTTCGTATGGCCTGCCCGGTGGGGCCCATCCCTTCGGGTATTTCCCGGATGGAAATGGGTTTTATCTCTGAAAGATATTCGCCACCTTGTCCTGCATGAATTACCGGAACTACCTGTTGTGTTCTTTCATCCACCAGCCCGATCCAGGCTAAATTGAATTTGCCCAGGTCTACCGCAATGCGGCAGGCTTCTTTAAAAAGAGTTTCCTGGTCGGTGGTACGAACGATCATCTGGTTCACCTGGCTGATGAAGAAGTAAAGCCGGTTGGCTTTCATGATCTTTTCTTCTGCTCTTTTGCGGTCAGTGATGTCCCGTATAAATACAGAGATACCATCCGGCGACGGATAAACATGATTCTCCTGCCAGAGGTCCAGGGGTTCAAAATAATCTTCATTATAAACATATTGCTGTTCATTCATAGCTTTATGAAAGAGATGATAAGTGGCCGAACCCACCGCTTCCGGGAATTCTTCCCATACATTTTTCCCGATCAGCGATTGGGGACTTCGCCCAACCAGGTCTCCTACCGCTTTGTTTGCATAGATATAGCACCAGTTTTTATCCAGTGCGATGAAAGTGTCGGATATCCGTTCAATTAAAACCCGGTATTTCTCTTCACTTGTTCTCAGTTTCTCTTCCGCCTTTTTCTTTTCGGTAACATCCCTGATGAAAACGGATACCCCGCCCGGCGACGGGTAAATATGGTTTTCGAACCAGAGGTTATATTGCGGATGATGGCTTTCGAGGTAAACAAATTGCTGTGTTTCCATGGCCTGGTGAAGCGCTCTGAAGGACGGCCGGTCTTTCGCTTCGGGAAGCACAGCCCATATGTTTTTCCCAATCAGGTCTTCCGGGAGGCGGTTGAATATCTCCCCGGCTTTTTTATTTACATAAGTGAACAGCCAGTTATTATCGAACGATACAAACGCATCGGTGATGCGTTCAAACGTATCGGACAAAATCTGTTTGGACCTTAACAGTTCGTTTGTTCTTAACTGTACCCTCTCTTCCAGTTCTTCATTCATGTTTGCCAGTGCGGCTGCCGTTTTTCTTTTTTCAGCATACTCGGTACGTATGCGTTGTACAAAAACGCCTAACAGCAACAGGATGCCTATTACAGCCGTGCTGAGAATGCCCGTGAGTTTCCTGGCTTCGCTTTCATTTTCTTCTTTACGCTGCTGCAGCAGGTTGTTCTCGGTGTTGCTTATAGTATCTACTGCACGTTTTACCAGTTCGGAGAGCGACCGCCCCTTACCCGTTCGTACAATTTCCATGGCAGCATCGGCGCCATTCTGGTTATAGGTAAGGATGTTATTGTCTGAAAAAGCAATGCGGTTGCTGATGTGTAAAGAAAGTGTGTCGATCATTTTTAGCTGACCGGGGTTATCGGTTGTAAGCGACCGGAGTAATTGCAGCTCTTCTTCTGTTCGTTTTTTGGATCTTTCTACCTGGTCTAAAAAAGCTTTTTGCCCGGTAAGTACATAACCCCGTGAACCCGATTCGTTGTCTTTTACAGAAGCCAGTAAACTTTCTGTGTGAACCAATATTTCATTGGTGTGCGCTACCAGTTTGGTTGTTTTATCTACCTGTCTTGATTCGAAAATGGAAATGGCCACTACGGTTGCAATTGACAGCAACAGCAAAACAATGGTAGCAACCATTATTTTATCAGTGGTGAGCCTGAGCTTCATAAAAAACTTCTTAATGCGCCAAATAAACCGGGTACAAGCAGTTAGTTAATTGAGAGCAGAGTTTTCCAATGCAGCATGCTGATACTGTAAGTTAATACTAAAACCAGGTACTTCCCAGCGTTATCTGCGGATTTTTAAAGAAGGGTCCGGCCTGCGGCCACGCAGGCAGGTGAGGTATGCCCGAATAATGAAAAAGGTTAAGAACGGGATGATCTTCAGTTCACTCCTTTTTCTTTCATGATGCGGTTGAGCCAGCGCAGCATGGCAAAAAGGATAAAGGTGGCGATCATGAGCAGGATGAAATTGACCCAGAAGAAATTCGCTTTGTTCTCATAACCATCCCAAAGAGTGGCCAGCAACCCCGATAGTTTATTACCTATGGAGGTAGCCAGGAACCAGCCGCCCATCATGAGCGACGTAATGCGTACCGGGCTGAGTTTTGAAACGATGGAAAGTCCCATCGGACTCAATAATAATTCGCCGATGGTGATGACCCCATAGGTGCCCATCAGCCACCACACACTTGCCTTTTCGGCGCCATTGCCTGAAACATAAACGGCTGTCACCATTACCAGTACCGACAAAGCAGAGAACAACAAACCAAATGCGATCTTGGTAGCAGTAGACGGCTCCCGTTCCTTTTTTCTTAAAAAGGCAAAGAAGGCAACGATCAATGGCGTTAGCAGGATGACCCAGCCCGGATTAATGGACTGGCTGATGGGAGTTGACCACAATGTGGCTTTACCGCCATCAGCAGGAAGATCTTTGGATGCTACATTTTTGAAGTAAACAGGATAATTATATTCCTTAATTACTTTGCCGTCTTTTTTCTGCAGCCTGAACATCCCGTCGTATAATTCAACAGAATCTTTTTTATACGTAATGTCTTTCGCCTGCGACAACCCCCTGAAAACATCTGCAGTGGTACCGCTCACCTGCCTGTTGGTATAATTATCTGCCCAAATGGTAAGGGCTGTTCCATTCTGTTTGAACACAGCCCAGAATAAAACAACCGCAGCAAATATAGCCAGCAGGGCTGCAATGGGGCGCTTCTCCGACTTTTCGGCACGGAAATAAAGCGAAGAATAAAAATAGATAACCGGCAGGCAGGCAAAAATAAAGGCATCGGTGCTGTCTGATCCGAAAATGTCGCCGGGTATCATCCAGCCAAGTATGCCCGCAATGATCGTAGGAATGAATATGGTTATTACGATCTTCGAAAAAGGCATATCCTCCTTGGTCATGGGTTTTTTTATATCTCCAGATGCATAATGTTTGGTTCCTGCCATAAAAATGAACACGCCCAGGAACATGCCGATGCCGGCTGCTACAAAGGCATACTTCCATCCCCAGAGGATGATGATGGCTGCGCTGAAAAAATTACAGATGAAAGCGCCGATATTAATACCCATGTAAAAGATATTATAACCCTCGTCTTTTCTTTTTTCAAATTCGGGAGTGGAGTATAAATTACCCAGCAGGGTAGAGATATTGGGTTTAAAAAATCCATTGCCAAAGATCACCAGCGCCATGGAAATGTATAATACAGGCAGGCTGTGTACCGACATCAGGCAATAACCCGTGCCCATCATTAAACCACCTGCTATGATCGATCTCCGGTAACCAAAATACCGGTCGGCCAGCAGTCCACCGATGAATGGGGTAAGAAAAACCAATGCGATGAACGTGCCGTACAGGTCAGACGCTTCGGTATTGGTCATTGAAAAGCCGTGTTCTACGTTTTTCAGGTACAGCAAAAAGATACCGATCATGAGGTAATACCCAAAGCGTTCCCACATTTCGGAAAAGAATAAATAGGGAAGGGCTTTGGGATGTTTGGCAGGCTGACTCATGCGTTGTTTTATTTTCAAGATAAATAAAAAAAGGCGACAATAAAGCCGCCTTAAACAATTTGAAAACAGGGTTTATTTTTTCATGGCTGTTTTATACAACATCCATCCCATAATTGCAAAGAACAAGACACCCAGTAAATAATACAGGTTGGTGCCAACGCCACTGCTTATGCTTTCTTCCATGCTTATTGACTTTAACAGTTTTTCACCGCTGTCGCTGCCAACAATAAAAGCAATTACAACCCCGGCAACGGCTCCCCCGGCTACTAATCCTGTTGCAAATAAACTTCCTTTGCCAAGTTCGTCTTCTTCGGGGCTGGTTACGATATTTTCCTTTTTCTTTTTGCGGTCAACCAACCCTTTGATAGCACCGCCTATAGCAATTGGTAAAGTAGTTGATAGGGGCAGGTACGCACCTACGGCAAAACTCAATGACCGGATGCCGCATAGTTCCATTACTACGGCAACAAAAACACCAACAAAAACATATTGCCAGTCTAAATTAAAAGACAAGATGCCCTTAATTAAAGTAGCCATTAAAGTAGCTTGCGGGGCAGGATATTTTTCTGTTCCTATTGCATGATTGATGCCCTGGGCGATCATTTCGCTGTTGGGTTTATCCAGGTATTTTATGGTGATGCCTATAACAATAGAAGAAACAATAGCGCCTATGAATAAAGCAATTTGCTGATTGCGGGGAGTGGCTCCAACAATAAAACCGCTTTTCAGATCCTGTGATGTAGCGCCGGCATTGGCAGCAGCAATGCAGATCATTCCGCCAACCACCAGTACCAGGGGCTCATAGGCCTTGCCGGTCCAGCCTACGGCTATAAAGATCAAACTGGTTCCCATCACCGTAGCAATGGTCATACCACTGATGGGGTTATTGGATGAACCGATCAAACCAACAATCCTGGAAGAAACGGTTACGAATAATGCCCCGAATATTAATACCAATAAGCCAATCAATATTTTTTGTAAGATACTGTCGCCGGGTACCTGTGGAAGTATTGCGATCAGTGCAACAAGTGCCAGGCTTCCTATGCCAACAATTTTCAAACTCAGATCCCGTTCAGTTCTTGAAACGCTTCCGGCTTCGCCTGAATTGTTTTTTATAGAACTCACACTTCCTTTGATCGACTTTACAATGGTGGGTATTGTTTTAACCAGGGTGATGATACCTCCTGCAGCCACTGCGCCGGCACCGATCTGCCGGATGAATGCATAGTAGATGGCGGAAGAATAATCATTAAATGTGTGCGTGGCAGCGTTCCATCCTCCCTTGCCTCCGTCTTTTGTAATATCTGCCAGGTATCCCAGCTTTGCCAGTTGAACAGCAATGGTATCGGCGGGTACAATAGAAGATAAAAGCGGGATCAGTACCAACCAGCTTAAAACACCACCGGCAACCAGCACACCAGCTATTCGTGGGCCAATGATATAACCTACGCCTAAGTATTCAGGCGTTATTTCGCCGCTTAGTTTCGCCGATGGAAAGAATTTATTGGTTTGCTTTGTAATCCAAAAGGGTGTTTCTGCAATTACATGTAACACCTTTTGTAATATGGCATAACTGAAAGCTACGCCCAAGCCCCAGAATGCGGTCTTCGCAAAGTCGCCCCCTTTTTCACCAGCTTTTAAAACATCGCCGCAGGCCGTTCCTTCGGGATAGGGCAGCGTGTCATGTTCATTTACGATCAATGCTTTTCTGAGGGGAACCATTAATAAGGTACCTAACATGCCACCCACAATGGCCAGGATCAGTATGGTGAGGTAATTAAAATAAGAGGCGCTATCGGGCGAAGAAAGAAACAGAAATCCAGGTAAGGTAAAGGCTACCCCCGCAGCGATGCTTTCTCCTGCACTGCCGGTTGTTTGAATGATATTATTTTCAAGAATGGTGGTTTTAAAAAACTTCCTGCCCAGGGTGATTGCAATTACTGCGATGGGGATAGAAGCCGACACCGTTAAACCGGCTTTTAAAGCAAGGTATACGGTGGCGGCGCCGAATATCACACCGAACAAACTACCCAGAAGAATTGATTTTACGGTCAACTCTTTCATGATGGTTTGAGGCGATATAAAAGGCTGGAATAATTTTTTTTCAGACATAGCAATTACGTTTTAGCAAGGAAGTTAAATAAAAAAGGCGATACATCTTATGTATCGCCTTTCGTTGAAATGAGTATGTTATGCAGAACCGGTCTTATCCCGTACGATCTGGTCAAGTGATTTCACCCGTAAGAAGATCAGGATGCCACCGAGGATAGCTGCAACGGCAATAATGCCAAAAAATATTCTTTTGTCGGGCATCTTATCCCAGAAACTGGCCATCACGCCTGCTACTTTGCCACCAAGTGATGTTGATAAGAACCATCCTCCCATCATCAGCGCTGTTAATCGGGGCGGAGCAAGTTTTGAAACGAATGATAATCCTATCGGGCTTAAACAGATTTCACTTACGGTAAATATCCCATAGGTGAGGAACAGCCACATAGAACTTGCTTTGTGGGTGTAGATGCTGGGAACCGACATTACAGCAAATACCATGATCAAAGCGCTTAATCCTGAAATTACTAAGGCCCAGGCAAACTTACTCGCTGTGCTCACCGGCTTGCCCCGTCGGGATCGCCAGGCGAAGAACGCAATAAGTATGGGTGTAAAGGCAACAATAAAACCCGGGTTGATAGACTGGAACAACTCGGTATTTCCTACTTTGGCAACACCACTTGCTGGCCAGTTTTCTTTGGGCATATTGGCAAAGTATGGATCCGGGCCCATCTTTTTAATGGCGTGACCTGAATCATCGGTTACCACCCTCATGTAGCTGTCAAGACTGTCTGTCTGCTGCGGGCTTGTTTCCAATTTCTGCAACGCATAAACAGCATCAGAGGGGCCCTCCATGAACTCAGGGATCGACCGGTCGGTATGTGATTCTGCCCAAATAGTAAGCCCGGTGGAGTTTTGATTATAGATGGTCCAGAATATGACAGACACAGCAAATATGAATAGTAAGGCACCAATGCCTTTTTTGTCCTGCCCGCTTTCTTTTCTCCATAAATTAATATAGAAGGCAATAACCGGGATGCATGCAAAAATGAACGCATCGGCTGAATCACTTCCGAAGATATTGCCCGGTATTATCCAGCCAAGTGCTGCAAATACAAGCATTGGAAGAAATACCGTACCGAATATTTTGGAAGTAGGGGTGTCGCCGGGCTGCATAGGTTTTTTTACATCATATGCTTTTATGTGCTTCAGGTTAATGGCAAGGGCTATCAGGCCGATTATTAAGCCAACGCCTGCTGCAGAAAAGGCAGCCTGCCAGCTGATCCTGTTGCGAAGAATGGCGGCAACAAAATTGCAGAAGAAGGCGCCGATATTGATACCCATGTAGAAGATATTATAGGCATTGTCCTTCAGGGGCCTCAGGTCTTCCCGGTTATACATATTGCCCAGCAACGTGGAGATATTGGGTTTAAAGAATCCATTGCCGATGATAATAAGCGACATGGCTATATATGCAGTGTATTCACCCGGCAGGGCGATGGTAAGATAGCCGGCCGCCATGAGTGAACCACCGATAAAAATGGATTTGATATAACCCAGGTACCTGTCGGCCAGTAACCCCCCGATGAAGGGCGTAAGATAAACCAGTGCAATAAAGGTTCCCACTACATCAGCGCCTAATGCACGGGGCATTCCTTTTCCGGTATTATTGGTAAGAAAAAGAAACAGGATGCCCACCATCAGGTAATAACCAAATCGTTCCCACATTTCCGTAAAAAACAGAACATAGAGGCCCTTGGGGTGTTTTCCCAGTTTTGCTTGATCACTCATAAATAGAAGTTTTTATGTGCTTGTTAGTTGGTTTATCAACTCAAAATAGTGAAATTATATTTAGCAAGGTCAATTTGAACCGGGCTATTTTAAAAGGAAGCGTTAAGAAAAACAGCCCTGTTACTCGCCTTTTAAAAAATAGTTATTGAAATACGATTGCAGAATTTTAAATTCGCAATCCTAATGTTCAAGCTTATCCAAAATTCAAATCACCGATGAATATCCTTTTAATAGGCTCGGGAGGCCGGGAACATGCCCTTGCATGGAAATTGAAACAAAGCTCCTTGTGCGATAAATTGTTTATTGCACCGGGTAATGCAGGCACGGCTTTATGCGGCACCAACCTGCCCATTGGCGTTTCCGATTTTGAACCACTTGCCGCTGCCTGTAAAGAGCATGCAATAGATATGGTTTTGGTAGGCCCCGAAGAACCATTGGTAAATGGCATTTATGATTATTTCAAAAGCAAGCCCGGGCTTGATAAAATAAAACTGATCGGTCCATCCAAAGAAGCGGCCCAGTTAGAAGGAAGCAAGGCCTTTGCAAAAGCATTCATGAGCAGGCACGGAATACCCACAGCAGCCTATGCCGAATTCAGTGCAGATAATTATATGGCGGGAGTGAATTACATCAAAGCCCATTCGCTGCCCATTGTGTTAAAAGCCGATGGACTGGCGGCCGGCAAAGGCGTTCTCATCTGCCAGCACCACCTGGAAGCCATGTCGGAATTTGAACTGATGCTGCACCGGGCAAAGTTTGGCGAAGCAGGCAAGCGGGTGGTGATAGAAGAATTCTTAAAAGGCATTGAATTAAGCATGTTTGTATTGACCGATGGCGAACATTACATCTTGTTACCCGAAGCAAAAGACTACAAACGGGTGGGCGCCGGCGATACAGGGCTTAATACCGGGGGCATGGGGGCTGTTAGTCCACTGCCTTTTGTAGACGATGCCTTTTTGGAAAAAGTGAAGAAACAGATCATTGAACCCACCATTGCCGGGTTAAAGAAAGACAAACTGGAGTACAAGGGCTTCATCTTCCTGGGGCTGATGAATGATAACGGCGATCCCAAAGTGATCGAATACAACTGCCGCCTGGGCGACCCGGAAACCGAAGTGGTGATACCAAGGATCAAGAACGACCTGGTGGAAATACTGATCGCTACTTCCGAAAAAAAGCTTCAGCAGGTAAAACTCGAGGTCGACGACCGTTCTGCCGCAACCGTAGTGGCAGTAAGCGGCGGTTATCCCGGCGATTACCAGAAAGGCAAAGAGATCAACGGGCTGGAAGATACCTCCATCGAGGATACTATGATCTTTCTTGCCGGGGCAAAAAAAGAAGGAGATAAGATCGTTACAAACGGCGGCCGGGTTTTAACGGTTACTTCTTTTGGAGCCAATATCACCGAAGCAGCCGAGCAATCGAACTACATGATGGAACAACTTTTTTTTGAAGACATGTACTTCCGTCCCGACATCGGTTATGAATTCAAAACATCGGAACAGTAATTGTTCAAAAATTTATTTCTGTTTACTCAATAACTTTTCTTTGCCTGCGTTTTTCACTTGCCCTTCAATTCACAACTTTCTTGTAAATGTTGAAAAATAAAGGGTTTCCAATTGTTATTTCAAATATTTTCCACCAACTTTGCCTCCATTGATTAAAATCCTTTTTCATAAAATTCCATATGGGCCTTTTTAACTTTTTTACCCAGGAGATTGCGATTGACCTGGGAACAGCCAATACCCTCATCATTCATAACGACGAGATCGTGGTAAATGAGCCCTCTATTGTGGCGCTCGACCGCAATAATCCCAAGAACATTCTGGCCGTGGGTAAAAAAGCCCTGATGATGCATGAAAAGACCCATGAAAGCATCCGCACGGTAAGGCCATTGAAAGACGGGGTGATCGCCGACTTTAATGCTGCCGAACTGATGATCAGGGAAATGATAAAACTGATCTATCCCAAAAAACCATTGTTTGCCCCCAGCTGGCGTATGATGATCTGCATCCCCAGCAGCATCACCGAAGTAGAAAAGCGTGCCGTACGAGACAGTGCCGAACAGGCCGGGGCAAAAGAAGTTTACTTAATTCACGAACCAATGGCTGCCGCATTAGGTATTGGTATTGATGTGGAAGAGCCCGTTGGAAATATGATCATAGATATTGGTGGTGGTACCACGGGTATCACCGTTATTGCATTGGCGGGTATCGTATGCGATCAAAGCATACGTATTGCCGGCGATGAATTTACCGCCGATATTATGGAAGCGCTTCGCCGTTACCATAGTTTGCTGATAGGGGAACGTACCGCAGAACAGATAAAGATACAGGTAGGCGCTGCCATGAAAGACCTGGAAAATCCACCGGATGATATACCGGTTAATGGTCGTGACCTGGTTACCGGTATCCCAAAACAGGTAATGGTGAGTTACCAGGAAGTAGCCGAAGCATTGGATAAAAGTATCTTTAAAATAGAAGAAGCCATTTTAAAAGCGCTGGAAACAACACCGCCCGAACTGGCATCGGATATTTACCGCCGTGGCCTGTATATAACTGGTGGCGGGGCTTTGCTGAGAGGGCTTGACAAAAGACTGAATGCAAAGATCAAGTTGCCGGTTCATGTGGCCGACGATCCGTTGAAGAGTGTGGTAAGAGGAACCGGTATTGCATTAAAGCATTACGACCGTTATCCTTTTGTAATGAGATAATTTCCGTAAGTAAATATGGTATATAAAGTAAAGGAGTAAATAAAGTAAAGTCATGTCCGGTTGCACTCAAACTTATTTGCATAAATACTTATTTACTTCATATACTTTATAAACCTGGACTGTGCGTAATATCTTCCTTTTCATCCGCCGTTATTTTAATCTTCTCTTATTTCTTTGCCTGCAGGGATTCAGCATTTATTTAATTGTTCACTACAGCCGTTACCATAATGCCATTTTCAGTGGCGCTACCAACCAGGTAACCGGGAAGATAAATCAACAGTTCAACCGGGTGGAATATTATTTTCAGCTTAAACGAACCAACGATTCGCTGGTAAAAGCGAATGCAACATTATATAATAAACTGAAAGCCGATTTTGAACTGCCCGACAGCACAACAAGAACTTTCATCGATTCATTGAAGATAGATTCGGTAGAAAGTTACCGCAAATACAATTACTACCCGGCCAAAGTGGTGTATAATTCGGTGGCGGCACAAAATAATTTCCTGGTACTTAGCCGGGGTACGGCACAACAGGTAAAGATCGGGATGGGAGTTATTGATCCCAACAGCGGCGTGGTAGGCGTGATCACCGATGTAAGTAAAGACTATGCCGTGGTGATGAGCCTCTTACATAAAGACAGCCATATCAGTGGTAAATTATTAAAGGGTGGAGAAACAGGAACGCTTAACTGGGATGGAAAAACGCCCAATATCATCTCTCTTACCGGCATACCAAAGGGCGCTAAAGTGGCAAAGGGCGATACCATCATCTCCAGCGGTTTCAGTACCAGCATTCCCATTGGGATGATGATCGGCCGGGTGGAAGAAGCCGTTCCCGACAAGGGCAGCAGCAATTTTTTGATCAAATTCAGGTCGGCCGCCAATTTTTATAACCTGGAGTATGTATATATAATAGAGAACAAACAGGCAGAAAGCATCAAAGCCATTTTAGATAACGTTAAAAAGAAAGACCAGTAAGCCACCATGAACACACTGGTAAAAAATATTCTCCGTTTTGCTCTCCTCATCCTGGTACAGGTATATGTGCTGGATAAGATTCACCTGCACCAGATGGTAACCCCTTACCTGTATTTCCTGTTCATTTTATGGATGCCCTTCCGCATGAAGCGTAGCTGGCAGATGCTGGTTGCCTTTGCATTGGGATTTACCTTAGACAGTTTCCGCCATCACCCGGGTTTTCATACGGCGGCCTGTGTGCTTATTGCATACATCCGACCCTTCCTGGTAAACCTGCTCATTCCGCAGGAAGGCGCCGATACGAACTATGAAGAACCTTCGTTTAAAAGTATGGGTGGGTTTCTTCCTTATTTTATTTTCATCGGCGTGCTTACACTCATCCATCACGGCTGGCTGTTTTTACTGGAAGCATGGCAGTTTGGAAACATCTGGTATTTTATTTTAAAAACACTCTTGTCAACAGCCGTAAGTTTGCTGTTGATAGTGATAACCGAATTGTTGTTCTCCCGTAAGCAGTCATTCCGTACCAATACGGCATAGCAGTCATGCAGGAAACCATAAAGAAACCGATCGTTAAAACATAAACAGAAGTGTCCGTATTTAATCAATCAAGAAAGAATGTGATCATGCTGGTGTTCATCGGCATGTTCGTTGTTATCCTTCTTCAGTTGATGAATCTCCAGTTATTTTCCACCAAGTACCGCATACAGGCCGATGACCAGGGTACTTTCCGTAAAGTGATCTATCCCGACAGGGGAATTGTTTTTGACCGTAAGGGAAGGGCCATCTTGCGCAATACGGTTATCTACGACCTGATGGTAACACCGGGTAAGATCAAAGGAACCGATACGGCAACATTGTGTAATATCCTGGGAATTGATACGGCTGAATTTCACCGCAGGATCATTACAGCGATCATTAAGAACAAATCATACCGGGCTTCCATTTTTGAACCCTTGCTCAGTAATGAAAAGATGGCCAAGCTCAACGAGAATATGTATAAGCTGGCCCCGGGCTATTACCTGCAGGAACGTTCGGTAAGAGATTATCCTTACGAAGCCGGTGGAAACATCTTTGGTTACCTGGGTGAAGTGGATTCAAATATTTTAAAGAACCCAAAATACCAGGGATATGTGATGGGTGATTATATCGGTAAGGCGGGCCTGGAACGTACCTATGAAAAAGTATTGATGGGGCAGCGGGGTATTGAATTCTGGAAACGGGATAAATTCAACCGGCTTACCGACCGGCTGGAGAATGGAAAATTTGATACGGCTGCTGTTGCCGGGCAAAATATGTATACCTCCATTGATATTGAACTGCAGGAACTGGGTGAAAAATTAATGGAGAATAAACTCGGTTCTATTGTAGCGGTGGATCCAAGAACAGGTGGTATCATATGTATGGTGAGCAGTCCTACCTACAAACCAAAATTATTAACCGGGGCAGAAAGAAGAAAACATTATGCAGAATTGTTGCTTAGTCCTGCATTGCCTTTGTTCAACCGCTCGGTGAGTGCAACCTATTCTCCCGGATCAACCTTTAAAACATTGCAGGCGCTGGTAGGTTTACACGAAGGAGTGATCAATACCGACTTCCGGGTTTCCTGTGGCGGCGCCTTCTATGGCTGTGGTGGTGGTAAGCCGATGAAGTGTCTGGATGTTGGTACGTTTGATCTGCGCAACGCTATTCGTATCTCCGACAATACCTATTTCGCTACGGTGATGCAGCGGGTGATCACCAACCCAAGATATCCAAGCCAGGACAGCAGTCTTTCCAAATGGGATCAATACATGTCGGCCTTTGGCCTGGGACATAAATTGGGTATTGATGTTCCCTGGGAAAAACCCGGGCATATACCTACGCCGGCCTATTTTGATAAAGTGTATGGCCATGGCTCCTGGAACTATTGCAATTTCCGTTCGGTAAGTATCGGGCAGGGCGAAGTGGATGTAACACCCATACAGGTAGCCAACGAAATGGCATACATTGCTAATAAGGGTTGGTATAAAATTCCACACCTGGTTGATTCTATGGAAGGCGGAGACAGTTTCGACATGTTATCGAAGTACAAAGAAAAGCACAATGCATTAGATATACCCGACAGCGTTTTTGAAGTGGTGCATGATGGTATGCAGGCCGTGGTGGATGGTGGAACAGGAGCCGGGGCAAGGGTTGCCGGTATTACTATTTGCGGTAAAACCGGTACGGTGGAGAACTATTTCCGGGGAGTGAAACAACCCAACCATGCTTTTTTCTGCGGCTTTGCGCCAAGAGATAACCCAAAGATCGCCATCATGTGTGTGGTAGAGAACAGCGGAAGGTTTGGAGGTACCTATGCGGCACCCATTGTTGGACTGATGATTGAAAAATACCTCAACGATACCATTGCGGCCAGCAAAAAAGCGATCGTTGATAAGTTTGCCAACCTGAACCTGATACCCACCCGTATATACAGCGCTATTAAAACAAGGGATTCATTAACGCATGCAAAAGATACGGCTTACCTTGTTGCAAAAGGGTATATCAAATTGCTGAGAGATACCATGGAGATGGATGCCACCGATGAGCAGGATGCACTGGAGCAGATCAAACAGGATAAGGAAGACCTGAAGAAGGGCCGGCCCGTAAAAGACAGCGGCGATAAAAGAATAACGATCAAAACAGAAGCAATTCTGCCAAACGAAAAAAAGAAACCGGAATTAAAAGACACGTTAAATAATAATCCGTGAGTAGTGAGACGTCAATCGTGAGTTATTACAACATTTAATGTATTCACGATTCACGACTCCCGATTCACGTTTCACGGTATGTATCAAAAAAATCCTGCCATATCAAAAGGGATCGACTGGGTGATGGTTTGGCTTTATGCCATACTGGTTGCCATTGGCATCCTGTGTATCTTTTCGGTGGAGTACCGCAGCAGCGATAACCTGATGCAAACTTTTCTTGGGTTTAAAAAGAATTACAGCAAGCAGTTGTTCTTTTTTGCGGCTTGTGCGGTACTGGCTATTTTCATTTTGCTTACCGACAGTAAACTTTTTACCGCTACTTCCAACCTTACCTACCTGGTAGGCATCTTACTCATACTGGCAACCTTTGTGGTAGGCAAAGAGATCAAAGGTTCTAAAAGCTGGATACCGCTTGGTTTCATGAACCTGCAGCCGGTGGAGTTATGTAAGATATTTACAGCGCTTGCCTTATCTAAATATTTATCGCAGCAGGAAACGGATTTTAAAAAACCAAAAGCGCAGCTGATCGCAGCAGGTATTGCATTCACCCCGGCGCTGTTTTCCATACTACAAGGCGAAACCGGGCTGGCACTGGTTTACTTTTCATTCTTAATTCCTATGTACCGGGAAGGGTTGCCCCCTGGCTATTTGATCGCAGGCGCCTCGGTTGCTATATTGCTGGTGGCAACATTGGTGCTGAGCAGTACGCAATTATTGATCGGCTTTACTGCCATCGCCATTATACTTATTTATATTAACTGGCGACAGATTAAACGGAACTTTGCAGTGCTCGGATTTATTTTACTTGGATGGGCCGCATGCGTTGGCTTTGCCCGGTTTGTGGTGCCGTTCATTTTTCAGCATGCATTAAAGGGTTACCAGGCCGACCGGATATTCAGCATGGTTGGGAAAACAAACCCTTATGGAGATGGTAAAACAGTTGAGCTGAATTCGGAAGGAGCAAAAGATAAAAAGAAGAAGGAAGAAGCGCAGGATTATAATGTTAAGCAATCCAAGATCGCTATTGGCTCCGGTGGATTTGCCGGCAAAGGATTTTTAAAAGGCACGCAAACCCAGGGCGATTTTGTACCCG
The DNA here is from genome assembly GCA_044220615.1 of Ferruginibacter sp. GTDB lineage: Bacteria > Bacteroidota > Bacteroidia > Chitinophagales > Chitinophagaceae > Ferruginibacter. The sequence goes on from JBGAQR010000004.1 coordinate 258,494, forward strand.
AGCAGCATACCGATTTTATCTTTACTTCTGTAGGAGAGAATTTTGGATTCTGGGGCAGCGCCACACTGATGCTGATCTATCTTTTTCTTCTCCTGCGCATCATCCGTATTGCCGAGCGGCAGCGAAGCACCTTCAGCCGGGTTTATGCCTATTCGGTAGCGGGTATCATATTCTTCCACGTGGCCGTGAACATCTGCGTTACCATCGGCCTGGCGCCGGTGATCGGTATCACCCTTCCGCTGATGAGTTACGGCGGATCTTCTTTACTTACGTTTACCATTCTTCTTTTTATTCTGATAAAACTGGATGCCGACAGGCAGATGGTTTTACGGTAAGATGTTAATCCGTTAATTGGTTAATACGTATAAACGGATTGACGGATTAACCAATTAACTTCGCCTGATGAAGATCATTCCACTCAGCGAAGGCGCTTTTACCATTGATGCTACCAAGAAATTCATTCCCTTTGATACGGCGAAGGACGACCTGCAACAACGCACCGTGGGAAGTTTGCTGGTGGAGATACAACCCTTTGCGGTGATCACTTCTAAAGACATTATTGTAATTGATACCGGGCTCGGCTTTTCAAACCCGGATGGTACCTTACAGATACACCAGAACTTACTCAACAACGGCATCGGCCCGATGGAAGTGACCAAGGTATTGCTCAGTCATTTGCATAAAGACCATGCCGGCGGGATTTATAAGACGGATGAAATGCTGAAGCAGAAATTCCCGAGCTTTCCCGGCGCTACGTACTATGTTCATAAAGATGAGATGGAATTTGCATTGAAGAAAGGATCGCCTTCGTATAAGGTTTCAGACTTTGATGGTTTGCAAAACTCCGACCAGGTTGTTCTGCTGGAAGGCGATGGCAGGATCGATGAATACATCAGCTATCATGTAACAGGGGCACACAGTCCCTGCCACCAGGTGTTCTGGATAGAAGAAGAAGGGCAAAAGATCTTTTATGGTGGTGATGTGGCTCCGCAGTTGCAGCAGATGAAGAACCGCTTTATTGCCAAATATGATTACGATGGAAAAAAATGTATGGAACTAAGGCAGGAGTGGTGGAAGCAGGGCAGTGAAGAGAAATGGACGTTCTTATTTTATCATGATATTAAGATGCCGGTGTACTCTTTCGTTTAAAGGTTTAAATCGTTTCAGGGTTAAAGGGTTCTTTCGATGGCTGAGTTATTAAACGTCTTAAACCATTAAACGACTTAAACGATCCGCTCCACAAATAAAAAAGCTGCTACATTAGTAACAGCTTTTTTAAATTATTTCTGGGTCCTTCTTAACGTATTCTATGCAAATAGTCGTTATTCATAAATTGCTTATGAATATCCTTTAGGTCTCTTAAGATGCTGGCATCTACCAAAACGCCATTTGTCTCCAGTAAAAAGCCACCGATCAATTCATTCTTAACCTGCGTTTCAATTTCAAAGGTCTGACCTGGTTTGGCGCTGGCTTTTACATTGGCCATGATCGCCGTTTTCATTTCTTCAGAGATCGGGTCGGCTGTGGTGATCTTTACTTTATGAATATTGCGTAAAGCATTGAACTGGTCGATATAGGTGTTTACAATTTCCGGCAGGTTCAGTTCCCTGTTCTTTCCAACCAGCAGTTGTATAAAGGCGCTGGTAAGCTTGCTCACCCTTTCCTTGGTAACCGATTCAATGATGTTTGCTTTTGCAGAAGGTTTGATGACCGGGCTGCGTAATACGTTCACAAAATCAGCATTGCTTTTACAGATGCCGTGCAGCCATTTCATATCGGCATACACTGCATCCACCTGGTCCTGTTCGGTTGCCAGGTCAAGTAAACTCTTTGCGTAGCGGCCTGCTAAACGTGGATTGTTCATTTTCTTCAATTATGAATGAAGAATTAAGAATTAAGAATTGATTGCGCAAACATGGCTCATTCTTAATTTTTAATTCATAATTTTTAATTCAACTTAACCTCCGCAGCCAGGGTCTTAATATAATTCTCCTGCTCTGCCTTATTGCTTAATTCTTTTCTTAATACTTTTTCGCTTACTTCCAGCACGAGGCTTCCTACCTGGTTCTTAATTTCGGTGAGTGCAGCCATTTTCTGGTTGTTGATAGAAGCATGGGCATCGGCCAGGATCTTTGCTGCCTGAACCTTAGCTTCTTCTTTGGCATCGTTCACCATCTTGTCCCTGGTTTCCTTTGCTTCCTTCAGCATAGTAGCTCTTTCTTCACGTGCCTGGGTAAGAATGGCTTCATTGTCGTTCTTCATCTGGGCCATTTCCAGTTTTATCTTTTCGGCAGTAGCCAAAGAATCAGCAATGGTCTTTTCCCTTTTCTCCAGTCCGCCGATGATGGCAGGCCATGCAAATTTTTTCAGCAGGAAAAAAACGATAAGAAATGCTAAAAGCGTCCAGACGATAAGGCCTAAGGCCGGTGTAAGTAATTGCATAAAGCTATTTTATTAAAATTCGGTTGTTGTACTTTTTTGTTTTTTGACTTCGCATGTTTCTCGACTTCGCTCGAAACGCAGAACTCACTTCGACTTCGCTCAGTGCTTGAGAGAAAAATACTGCATCCTCCGCCCTGTGCTTTGGATGCAGTAAAAGGGTTAAAGCACCATGGCTAAGAAACCAATGATGATCGCAAACAGCGCTGCTCCTTCTACCAGGGCGGCAGTAAGGATCATGTTGCTGCGAATGTCGTTGATTGCTTCTGGCTGACGTGCAATTGATTCCAATGCACCTTTACCGATCTGTCCGATACCTACACCGGCACCGATCGCTCCCAGGCCGGCACCGATAGCACCACCTGCGTTAGCCACTGCTTCTAATAAGAAGAAATTCATAATTGTGAATTTATATTGGTTAAAAAAACGCTTGTTATTAATGAGCCGCTGCGTGTGCATGATCGTCATGTGAATCATGTGCACCTTCAATAGCCTGCCCGATAAATACGCCTGTTAATATGGTAAAGATGAAGGCCTGCAAAAATGCCACCAGCACCTCGATAAAATAAATGAAAATGGTAAAGGCAATAGAGAATGGAGAAAAGCCCCAGCCTACGTATTGGTTCAATGCCGCCATGATGAAGATGAGCGATATCAAACAGATGATAAGAATGTGACCCGCCACCATGTTGGCAAACAACCTGATCATGAGTGCAAAGGGTTTGGTGAAAATACCCAGTATCTCAACCGGCACCAGGATGATCTTTACCCAACCCGGCACTCCCGGCGGGTTAATGATGTGGCCCCAGTAATGCTTGTTACTGCTGAAGAGTATTACCACAAATGAGATCATGGACAATACAAACGTAAAGGCAATATTACCCGTAACGTTAGCTGTACCGGGGATCAGCCCTACGATATTGTTGATGAGGATAAACAAGAAAACGGTAAGCAGGTAAGGAAGATACTTATTGCTTTTGGCGCCCAGGTTTGGTTTTGCAATTTCATCGTTCACAAAGTTCACAATGGTTTCCATGGTATTTTGCATTCCTTTTGGTGCAGAAGTGATGCCTGCGCCGGTACCATACCTGCGGGCTACTTTTATAAGGATGAAAACAAGCAGGGTAAGTGCCAACAGCATCTGAACCACATTTCTTGTGAGAGAGAAATCATATACTTTGGCTGCCTGGTCTATTTCGCCTGCTGCATTAACGGCAACAATGTGGCCGGCGGCATATTTGTTACGGTCTAATTTCAGTTCGTCTATCTTTTCGTTGGTCAGCAACCCAAAACCATCATGGTTATGCTCCCCGTGATGGAAGGCAGATGACATGAAAACCGATAAACCCTTTTCTTTTGTATAAAGAATAACGGGCAGTGGAATAGTGGCGTGATGCTGGTGGCCATCGGAACCTTTCCAGCTAAAAAAGTGAAATTCATGAGCATCCATAATATGGCCGAATATCACTTCATTGGCATCAAATATCTTCTCTTTTTTGGCTGAATCTTTAGCTGGCTCTTTATGCTCTTCATGCTGGGCCTTTGCCGGCTGTGAAAAAAGCAATACTCCTAGGCTGAAAACCGCTGCCAGTAATGATTTGATGCTCTTAGATCTCATGTGCTCCCTGAATTTTGCCGCAAAGATAAGGGGGGAGGGGGGAAATATGAAATTAAGGGGGAAAAAAGTCAATTTGAAGATGTGTCAGTTTGGTGATTTGAAGATGTAGAGCCGCCCGGTATGAAGGCCAATCTTCAAATTGGCTCATTTTCAAATCTTCAAATCGGCAGCCTCCTGCTTCTCAAACTGCATTTTGTGCAGCTGGTAGTAGAAACCATGCCTTTCTATAAGCTCGTCGTGGGTGCCCATTTCCTTTATTTCACCCTTGTCAAGTACAATTATCTTATTGGCCTTACGGATGGTGGAAAGGCGGTGGGCAATTACAATGGAAGTACGGTTGGCGATCAGTTTTTCAATGGCGTGCTGTATCAGGGCCTCACTTTCGGTATCCACCGAGGAAGTGGCCTCATCCAGGATCAAAATAGCGGGGTCGTAAAGCAGGGCCCTCACGAATGATAGTAACTGGCGCTGCCCCAGGGAAAGGGTGGCGCCTCTTTCCATTACATTATAATCGTAATTGCCCGGTAACTGCATGATGAAATCATGAATGCCGATGAGTTTGGCGGCCTGTACCACATCTTCATGTTTAATCGCTGGGTTGCGGAGGGTTACATTGTCAGAAACGGTTCCGCTGAAAAGAAAAACATCCTGCAGCACCACGGCGATCTTAGCCCTTAGTTCATCCAGGTGAAAATCTTCAATGCCGGTATCATCAATTCTTATACAGCCTTTGTTTATCGGGTACAGGCGGTTCAACAGGCTGATGATGCTGGTTTTGCCGCTTCCGGTATGACCAACTATGGCCAACGTTTCGCCGGCATTAAGGGTGAATGATATGTCTTTTAAAATGAATTGTTCATCTATATAAGCAAACCATACTTTATCAAACTCAACCTTGCCCTTCATAAAAGAGGTTGCTTTATGGTTATCCTGCGCCCCTTTAGGGGATGGGGGCGTGCTGTCTTCATTATCCAAAACCTTAAACACCCGTTCGCTGGCGATCATTCCCATCTGCAGCACATTGAATTTATCGGCGATCACCCGCAGCGGCCTGAACAATAAGTTGAGACAAAGAATGAAAGCGGTGATCACCCCGGCCACTTTTTCGGCCTGTGCCGGATGCTGTGCATCTTTTGCAGCCCACCAAACCAATAACCCGATGGACAATGCCATTACCAGTTCTACCACCGGAAAAAAAACCGAGTAGGCAAAAATGGCTTTGATGTTTGCATTGCGGTGCTCCTTGTTAATGCTGTTGAATTTATTGAACTCCCTCTTCTCTGCTGCAAATGCCTGCACAATGGCCATGCCGGTGATATGCTCCTGAACAAAAGCATTCAGACTGGCAACCGCATTACGCACCCGGATAAAAGATTTGTTCACGCTCTCTTTAAAAAAATAAGTAGCCACAATAAGAAATGGAAATGGCGCCAGGCAGATAAGTGTGAGCTTCCAGTCAACATAAAACATGTATGTAAGCACAGAAAAGATCGCCAGCAGGTCGGCAATGATGGGGATCAGGCCATCACTGAAAATGTCATTGATGGATTCAATGTCGTTGATGGTTCGGGTGGTAAGGGTACCGATGGGCGTTTTATCATACTGCGATAAATTGAGGTGCAGTATTTTATTATAGGTACTCACCCGCATGTCTTTCACCACACTTTGTCCCAGTGATGCGGTAAGGAACGTAAAGAGAAAACGAAAAATGGTTTCCAGCAACAACAATACGATCTGTATGATGGTGATCTCGATGATGAACCCGCCGGGCGAATCAATGAAATGCGAAGTAGTATTGCCTTTTATTCCGTCGTTGATGGTTAGCTGTATAAGGTAGGGCCGTATGGGTGATAGTACCGCCAGCACAATGGCCAGCACCAGCGAACCATAGAACTTATTTTTATAAGGCGCTGCAAAACGAAATACCCTGCGGAGTAAAGAAAAATTAAATATCTTTTTTTTAGCAGCCGGCGTAACACTCATCCTGCAAAAATACGGGAGTTTGAATGCTGAACATATTGCCATTCATAAAAAAACGGGTAGTGCAGATAGCCTACTCTTCCTGTATCAGGTTATTATATCCTTTCAGAAAAATGGCGCCCAGGTTTTTATATGGGGGAATATAATCTTCCCAGCTTTCTTTAACGGCTTTGTTGGGGTCGGTTGAAAACTGTTTGGTGAGGCTGGCCCACATGCTCTTCCACACTAATTTATTACCCGATTCAAAGGTTTGGTTGAGGTAATTAAGAATGGGCCGGTTAATATCTCCCGTGCCTATCTCTTTGGTAGAGATGATGTGTGCATCGGGATTGATGTCGATGATATCGTTCAGGTTTTTATAGCCGCCGCAGGAACCCAGCATCACGATCTTGGCATTGCCCGACATGCGTTTGATGGTACGGGGCAGCCAGTAACTATGGCCACGATGAACCACCACTGTTGGAGTGAGATTGTTTTCGGCCAGGTAATCATTCAGGTGAACCTGGGCGCTGTCGTCCAGGTTGGCATCATTATCCAACGGCCTGTTGGCAAACACCCACACGTTTCCTTTCTTCGACCTGATCTCGTACCATTCTTTGTTGGAGGTAATGGTCCATTCCCTAGGTGAAAAAGAACTGATGAATATAGGGAAGTATGTTTTTCCATCTTCATCGCCATACCAGTAAACCTGCTGAATGATGCGGCCGCTGTCGTCACGCATATCCTTGTTGTCTATTTCATAAATAGAAGGGATGCCCAGTATGCTGGTGAGGTCAACTTTATTGGTACTGTCGGCCGACAGGAAGATCGACTTAAGCAAACCATAGATGGTACGGCCCCGGTTATTATTTTTCTGCATGCTTAGTTTCTCATTCTCCATCACATAACCCAGTATGGTACTTTGCAGTTTCATATCGTTGATGCTGCTGTACGAATCTGCTACGTCCACGGCATCTTCCAGGTTACCGGTATTATCCAGGTTGGCAATGAACCCACGCATCAGTGTTTCCGATGCCTGGTTGGGCATGAATTTTAAGAAAGTATCCAGCTTATTGTAATTGGCCGCCATTTTAATGAACTTCTTAAAGAAGTCGAAATGCACGCTTAATAAAAGAGAATCTGTTCTTGGCTCGGCGCCCATACGCTGCAGCATGCGGAAGAAACTGTGTTTGTAGCTGGAAGTATAGATCTCGTTCTCGCTCATTACCATCATAAAATACAGGTCGATGGCCGAAAGAGAATCGGTAGCTTTCATCCGCATGTTCAGGTTACTCAGGTCGTGCAGGGTATTGATGGGCGTAACAAAATGCTGAACGGCCTTGCTCTTCAACACCTCCCTTAACCCGTTTGCACCAAACATGGCAATGGGCGTATCTTTTGCGGGCGATACCATCCGTTTAAAATAGGCGATCTCGGTTTGTACCAGCAGTTTAAAATAACCCACGCTGTCGTAACCCGTTTCGCCATCGCCTACATATTTCTTAATGCTTTCCACGGTCTTTCTTCCTTTCAGCAGGTCGTCTAAAAAAGGAAAGTATAATAAGGCGTTGGATGTTTTACTCAGTTCCACCACCGCTTTCACCAACGGGTTCTTATTCCGGTGAACCAGCATGCCCAGTTTTGAATCGGCTGCCTGTGCAACCGAATAAATAGAGGTAGGGTTGAATTTGCAGCTGAGTACTATCAATGAATCGGCAAAGGGTTCGTTGCTGTAAGGCTCTATCGTTTGTAAGATCTTATCGGGATTAAGAAAGCCGAATTTTTTGTAGAGTATCTTTTTGCTTTCGGCATACCCCTTATTATCGTAAAATATCTCGGCATTTATTTTTCCAATGGAATAAGGAGCCTGTTCAATAAGTGTTGCCATGCTGCTGCTGTCCATGGTGGCCTTCATGATCTTTTCAAAATTCTCCATCAGCACGGGTGCATAGGCGGGGTTCAGTTCTTTTGTTTTGATGCCGTGCTTATAGGCCTTTACCATATTTTCAACATAGCTCAGGTAGCGGATCTTCTGGTTATTGCTTACCAGTTTCTCATTCAGTTCCACCAGATCCTGCATCTCATTTACCCGGCGTATCATTACGTCGGTTATGGCCAGGTTTATCTCGCTGGTATGCGTGGCTTTAATGATGCCGTCGGCCTTGCCGTCCATCCGGTCAAGCAGGCGTTGCTCTTCATTGATGCGATCGTGAAACAACTGGCGGAAAATGGGCACTTTTACCGTGTCCATATTTGCCGATGCAGTAACACAGGATACCAGCAGGGAGAGTAGAAGAATGTTTCTTTTCATAGTCAGTTCTGCTGCAAAGATGCTAAAAATCGGCGAGGGGCTGCATTTTGCCTGCCTGTTAAGATGAAAATTCTTGTTAATGCGCTGTATTTGCTTAACAATTTGATAATACCCACCCGGGGTAAAACCACCCTGCTGATTAATGGTAAAGACTATTTTTGCACCCAATATGAGCAATGCAACCACGGTTAAAAGAATTTTAATTGCCGATGATGAGCCAGATATCCTTGAGATCATCCAGTACAACCTGAAAACAGAGGGATACGAAGTGGCCACGGCAAAGAACGGAAACGATGCATTAGACCTGGCCAAACGATTTAACCCCGACCTGATCATCCTGGATATTATGATGCCGGGTAAAACGGGGATTGAAGTATGCAACCTGCTGCGCATGCAGCCTGCTTTTAACGATACGCTCATCATCTTCCTTACGGCATTGAGCGACGAAGGAACCGAGATAAAGGGACTGGAGACCGGCGCCGATGATTATCTTACCAAACCCATCAGTCCAAAAGTTTTAGTAAGTAAAGTGAATGCATTGTTCCGGCGTATCAATAAAGAAGAGACCAGTACCCTGCAGGTGGGCGACCTGAAGATAGACCGGGAAAAATATATGGTGAACTACCAGGGCAATGATATCATACTTGCCCGCAAGGAATTTGAACTGCTGGCCTTACTGGCAGGTAAGCCGGGCAAGGTTTTCCTCCGCAACGAGATACTGAACCAGGTTTGGGGCACCGAAGTGATCGTGGGCGACCGAACCATTGATGTACACATCCGTAAGATCCGCCAGAAACTGAACCTCGACTGCATCACTACAGTGAAGGGAGTGGGGTATAAGTTTGAAATATAGTCATTAGGTCAATAGTCATTGGTCATTAAGTGCTTTGGATTCCAGATTTATTTATTCTTATTAAGAGTCTACTGGTCATTAGTCCTTGGGCATTTGTCATTGAGTCCTTTTTTGACACTAACTTTACTTATTCTTAAACGATTTAATGGCCATTGACCAATGACTCAATGACCAATGACTCAATGACCAACAATGCTCTCTAAAAAGAATTTTTCACCGCAACAATTATCCGCATTAACTGCACTGGGGTTATCTGTTCCTATTGCTGTGGGCATCTTTGTTTTTAAACCGGTGTGGTGGATCGCATTGATCTCGTTTGTGGTCATCTTCCTGGGTTCTTTTGGTTTGATCCTGTACACGCTGCAGACCTTCATTTACCGGAAGATAAAACTGATCTACAAACTCATCTATCAAACCAAGGCAAGTAAGAAAGAAGAGTTCTATTATAAAAATATACTGCCGCAAAAAGGTATTGATGAAGTGCGGGAAGATGTAGAGAACTGGGCCGAGCAACGCAAGGAAGAGATAGAAGTGCTTCAGCAGAATGAAGCTTACCGCAAAGAATTCTTACAGAACCTGAGTCACGAACTGAAGACCCCCATCTTTGCCATACAGGGCTATGTGGATACACTGCTGAGCGGCGCTTTGGAGAACAGCGACGTGAATAAAAAATTCCTGCAAAGCACTTCCCGTAATATCGACCGTCTGGTAAACCTGGTAGACGACCTGGATGCCATTTCAAAATTAGAAAGCGGGGAGCAACTGCTGCTGCAGGACAGTTTCATCATCCAGGACCTGGTAAAAGAAGTATACGATTCACTTTCCATTAAAGCCGATGATAAAGAGATCAGGTGCATCATTAAAAAAGGCTGCGAACTTCCACTGGCCGTTTATGCCGATAAAGAGAAGATGCGACAGGTATTCATCAACCTTGTTGATAATGCTATTAAGTACGGCAAACAGAATGGCACTGTAGAAGCCAGCTTTTATAAAGTGGATGGCGCCAAAGTACTGATAGAAATAAGTGACGATGGCGCCGGCATTGCCGAAGAACACCTGCACCGGATCTTTGAAAGGTTTTACCGTACCGATCTTGCCCGCAGCCGAAAGGTGGGGGGCAGCGGCTTAGGACTTGCCATCTGCAAACACATCATTGAGGCCCATGGACAAGCCATACATGTACGCAGTAAAATAGATGTGGGAACCACATTTGGGTTTACGCTGCAGAGTAAGAAAGAGTAAATGGTATAATACACTTCACCATAACCAGGCCTTCCTTGTGAAATCAATTAATAAGTAATATGGCATCATGTTGTAATGTTCTAGGTGGTTCAACTTTTCAAATTAGCACAGTATCTGTAATGTATACTTTTTGATCTGGTAATAAAAAATGAGTATTTTTAGTGTTGATTGCTGCAATGAAAGACTATCAGTCATATGATAACCCGTTTCTTTTGAAATTGCTTTCAAAAGACGACGAACTTGCTTTTACAGAAATATATGAACGTTTCTGGAAAAAATTATTCGCTATTGCCTATAAACGGTTAAAGGAAGTTGAAACGGCTGAAGATGTTGTGCAAGACACATTTACCAGCCTGTGGGTGAACCGTAAAAAGGCAGAAATTGAGTCATTGGAAAATTATTTAGCCGTTGCCGTTAAGTATACAGTGCTGGCAAAAATAAAAAAGAAACAAAGAGAACAGGTTTATAACATATCTCACCAAACTCCGGTAGTTGAGCTGACGGTGGAAAATTCCCTTCACTATAAACGCATATTGGAGATTGTAAAAACGGAAGTAGAGAAATTGCCGGAAAAATGCAGGTTGATATTTAAATACAGCCGCAACGAAGGAATGGCGGCAAAACAAATCGCACAGGAAATGGGCTTATCTCCTAAAACCGTGGAAAACCAGCTGCATAAAGCCATAAAACAATTAAGGCTGGTAGCCAGAACTTTTATAAGTATTTTCTAACCGCCCTCTCTTCACCCCGCCTTTCATAAAAAATATTTCTGCCTAGCATGGGTATTCCGCTGCATTCAATACACTACTCCTTATATGCATATACCCGAAGACATATTGCTTCTTATTGAAAAATATCAGTCCGGAACTGCTACAGCAGAGGAAAGATTGCGTTTAAATCGCTGGTACCATTCATTTGAAGACGGTAGTGAAACATTATTTGTAAATGAAAATGTGAGTGAGCAGCAACTGGCCGACCGGATCAGGGCATCGTTGCTGACAACTATCCATCAAACGAAAGAACCTGCAATCAGAACCGGCCACAGGAAGAAGCTATTTGCCGCAGCTGCTGCAATCCTGGTCTTTTTTTGTGCAGGCACCTACTTTCTTATTTCCACCACACCCGTCAAACAAAATATTGCCAGCAAACCATCCGCTGGCAGGCCATCGGAAAAAGATATTGCTCCCGGGGGTAATAAAGCGGTACTTACGCTGGCAGATGGTTCTACGATTGTGTTAGACAGTATACAAAACGGTACAATCAGCCTGCAGGGAAATGTGGATGTTCAAAAACTGGCTAATGGTTTATTAACTTATTCAATTAATGGTAAGCGGATTTCTGAAAATGACCAGGCATTCTATAATACTATTTCCACCCCCCGCGGCGGGCAGTACCATGTTACATTAGCAGACGGTACCGAAGTCTGGCTCAATGCAGCATCTTCCATTCGTTTCCCGGTTTTGTTTACCGGGCCAGACCGTAAAGTTGAAGTAACCGGCGAAACCTATTTTGAAGTGGCGAAAAACAAAGCCATGCCTTTTAAAGTAAAGGCGGGGCTTTCGGAAATTGAAGTGGTGGGCACCCATTTTAATGTAAATGCATATGCAGATGAACCCGCTATAAAAACAACCTTACTTGAAGGCGCTGTAAAAATTTCAGCGCCCGTTTCAGTTCTTACACAGGCGCCTCAGTTTTTAAAACCGGGCCAACAGGCCGGTATTAATGAGGCCGGCAAAATAAGCCTGTTCAATAATGCTGACCTGGAAGAAGTAATGGCCTGGAAGAACGGCCGGTTTCACTTTAAAAGCGCCGACCTCAAAAGTATTCTCCGGCAGATATCCCGCTGGTACGATGTGGATATAGAATACCAGGGTAATGTAAACCTGCATTTTACCGGGCAACTTACCCGTAATGAATATGTATCCAGGGTGTTTGAAAAACTGGCATTAACAGGAGAAGTTCATTTCAGAATAGAAGGCAAACAAATAATTGTTTCACCATAAACGAACCATATCGGTATGATCGTAAAGCAAAACTTTTTATCAACATCCGGCAGGGATGGATAGTACTAGCGGAGTACCAGAAAAAAACCAGGTTCCGTTTGCGGCGAAACCCGGCTGAAGTCTGAGTATCACAATAATCAAATCAATCTACGACTGCTTATTATTAAACCCAAACAATACAAATTTATGTATTTAACTGCTCTTTCAAAATCCGGCTTTTCCGAAAGCGGTTTTTTTACCAAAACGATCAGAATTATGAAACTAACCACAGTTTTGATGATCGCCATTTGCCTTCAGGTCAGTGCTAACGGCTACTCACAAAATGTTACGTTGAAGGAAAATAATATCTCCCTTATAAAAGTATTTGAACAGATCAGGAAACAAACAAACTACCAGTTCTTTTATGCCGATGAAGTGCTGTCTGCGGCTAAAAGTGTAACGGTCAATGTCAGAAAAGCAAGTATCGAAGAGGTGCTTGATCTTTGTTTCCAGGGCCAGCAACTGACCTATACTATCTCTGAAAATACCATTATAGTAAAACGCAGGCTGGCTGCACCGGCAGCAACAGTGCCGGCCCCTCCCGAAATTCCTGTTCCCGAAATAAAAGGAAAAGTAACGGATGAAAAAGGGCAGCCGCTGGAAGGCGCCACTGTTCTGGTAAAAGGTACAAACAACGGAACCAAAACCGATGCAAACGGCAACTTTAGCATTGAGGCGGATCCCAACGTTACTCTTATTATTTCTTATGTGGGATTTGAGTCGGTGGAAATAAATACGGGTACACGTACGGCGCTTTCTGTAAAGCTGAGGCCTTCCATTGCAACAGGCGAACAGGTAGTGGTGGTTGGTTACGGCGCCCAACGTAAAAGCGATGTTACCGGTGCGGTGTCTAAAGTAGATATGGATAAAGCAAAGGCTATTCCTACCACCAACATTGCTGAAATGATACGTGGCCAGGCAGCCGGCGTACAGGTTACCCTGGCTTCGGCCCGGCCAGGAGGTAATTCAAATATCTTAATCCGGGGAAGAAAATCTATCCGGGGCGGAAACGACCCCCTGGTGGTATTGGATGGCTTCCCTATCGAAAGCATCAATGATATTAATCCCGACGACATCGCCTCCATCGAGGTATTAAAAGATGCCTCTTCCCAGGCAATTTATGGAGCAAGGGCATCTAACGGCGTAATCCTGGTTACCACTAAAAAAGGCAAGGCGGGAAAAATGAGGGTTGGACTGAATTCCTATGTAACCACACAAAGACTCACCAAAAATTTTGACCTCTACTCGCCGGAAGAATATGCCCAGTTAAGGCGGGAAGCGGTTCGTACACAATTTGGCACTTATCAGCCCGATAATGTAAACTTTACCGGACTGGAGTATTACAATTTTACCAAGGGGATACATTCAAACTGGGAAGACGAGGTTTTAAAAACCGGTGTTACCAACAGCCATACCATTAGTGTAAGCGGTGGTACCGAAAATACCAAACTGTTTACCAGTATCAACTACTTTAAACAAACAGGCCTGGTGCCAAGTGCCGATTATAAAAGAGGGTCATTCAGGTTTAATATTGATCAAAAGATAAACAGCCGGGCAAGTATTGAAGCAAACCTCAACGTTACAACTGATAAGCAAAGGAAAGAAACACCCGGCCTTGATTTTATTACCATCTCTCCTTTTACCGGTCCATATGATTCGGTGGGGAATTTAATAAAAAATGTTGCCGGGGCCAATGCAAGCAGCAGTACCATCAACCCGCTGTGGAATATCAGGGAATCGAACAACGATACCAAAGTGAACCTGGTGAACCTTAACCTGGTTGGAAACTATAAGCTTACCAAAAATTTTTCGTACAAACTGAATACGCTGTTAAGCCGGAGAAATATTGATGAAGGCGTCTATCTTTCCAAACAACATTCGGCAGGTGTAACGCCTAATGGAAGCGCAACGGTTGCCAATACCCTGCGGGAAGAATACCTGATTGAGAATATTCTGAACTATAAAGGGCAGTTGGGCAATAACCATAAGTTTGATGTTACCCTTGTTCAATCCGTTAATCAGCGGAATACATCCAAAACAACATCAACAGGTACCGGTTTTGGAAATGATGTGCTTGGTTACGACGGCATCACCAATGCACTGATCTTTAAAACCATCCGGAATGAAGAGCAATACAGGCTGGTTTCTTTCCTGGGCCGCCTGCGCTATAGCCTGATGGATAAATACCTGCTTACATTCACCGCCCGCCGGGATGGGGCTTCTGTGTTTGCAGAAAATAATAAGTGGGGCTTTTTCCCCGCCGCATCTGTTGCCTGGCAAATACATAAGGAATCGTTCCTTAAAAATGTGCGGGCGATCGATCAGCTAAAACTCAGGGTGAGCTATGGCGCTGTAGGTAACCAGTCGCTGGACCCCTATACCACATTGGGTGTTGTAGGAAACTTCCCCTATATATACGGTGGAGCCATTGTTGGCGGCGCATTGCCCAGCAGTGTGCTTCCAAACCCCAATTTGTCGTGGGAAACATCCACCACATTTAACCTCGGTCTTGATTTCGGATTGATCAATAACCGCATTACCGGTACGCTGGAATATTACAGTACCCGAACCACCGATCTGTTAACCGATATATCCCTGGGAGGTACCTCCGGTTTCAGTTCCATGATAACAAACGGCGGCGAATCAAAAAACAGCGGGGTGGAATTATTATTGACCGGGCATATTCTGCGGAAAAAGAATTGGGACTGGAGCATTACTGCCACGTTTACCAAAAACACGAACAAGATATTGAAAACAGGCATTTCAGATGCCAGTGGCAATGCCAAAGATGATCTTGGCAGAAACAGGTTTGTAGGTCAGCCGATCAATGTAATACGCACCATGCTTTTCGACGGCATATTTCAAACCGATGCAGAAGCCCTGGCTTCGGCGCAGGGTACATTGAGCGGAACTGTAACTCCCTGGCAAAATGTGGCTACCCTCAAAGCGGGTTCTATTCGCCTGAAAGATGTAAATGGAGACGGAAGGATTACAGATGCCGACAATGTTGTTATTCGCACCGAACCAAAATGGTATGCGGCTGTATCAACTAACCTTGTGTATAAAAACTTTGAGTTATTGGCTGATTTGTATATCGTGGAGGGCGCCACCAAATACAATCCATTCCTTGCCAGTTTTAATGAGGGAGGTACACTGCAATCTTACCGAAACGGCATCAAGGTAAATTACTGGACACCCGAGAACCCTTCCACCACACACCCACGGCCCAATTATGCCAGTGGCGGGGCGCCCGCAAATATTGGTGTAATGGGTATCGCCAACGCTTCTTATGTGAGACTAAGAACGCTTTCGCTCGGGTATAATCTTCCGTCATCCCTTTTAGGAAAAGCAAAAATGAGCAGCCTGAAACTTTATGTAACAGCTACTAACTTATTTACGATTACAAAATATAAATCGTACAGCCCCGAAAATAATCCCAACGATTTTCCCGACACCAAGGGATTTACTTTCGGGATAAACCTGGGTTTATAAACTATTTAATCAGTAAAACACAAAAAAATGAAAAAAAATATTGCTTTATTCCGGTGGAATTTTGCCCTGGTTCTGATACTGGCTTTCACTGCTTCATGCAAAAAATTCCTGACCGAGAAACCTACTGCACAGTTTACAGCCGATTTTGTTTACAATACACCCGAAGGCCTGGAAGCAGGGGTGGTGGGTTTATATAGTTTTCAGCGGGCCTTTTGGGAAAACCTGGGTAATAACGGCTCTAACCCGATTGTAATTGATGCCAAAGACGACCTCACCCTCAGCCGTAATGCAGAAGTAGCCAACTATGGAAGAATGTTTTGCGGAACAACACCCGATAATGACTGCGGTGGCGTGTACAGTAATTACTGGCGTACCTATTACCGGATCATAGACCGGGCAAATGCCATTATCAAAGCGGCGGAAAGCAGGCCGGATAAAACCGATGCAAGGATGGTAAAAGTAATTGCAGAAGCGAAATTTTTCAGGGCCAACTCCATATTTGTTTTGTACAGATTGTTTAACAATATTTATGTTACCACCGAACCTACCACACCTGAAAATGCGTTGAATATTATACAGGATAAAACACCTGTAACGGATATCTACACGCAGATTAATGACGACCTTACTTATGCCATAGCGAATTTAAGCTGGGCTCCGGCTGAATTTGGCCGCATTTCCCAGGGCGCTGCCAGGCACCTGAAAGCAGATGTGGCGTTGTGGCAGCAAAACTGGGCAGAAGCAAAGGCGCAGTCAGAAGCAGTGATCAATAATGGTACACACAACCTGGTTTCTTCAACGGCGCTGGTATTTAAAGGCGACCTGAAGAATTCAGAAAACCTGTGGGTATTGCAATGGAAGACCAATGTAAACGGTACGGCCCATAAAATTAATTTTAACCTGATGCCCAATTACGCCGAATTAACGCCAGGTTCAAAGTATACCATTGAGCAGGCCGGCCGGGGATTTGGCTGGCTTACGATGAATAATTATGTACGGGACCTGTTGGCTCAAAACCCGAATGATACCCGTATCAAGGGTTCATACTATATCAAAGAGTATGTGTTTAACGACCCCGCCACATTGCCGGCAGGAGCAACACTGGGTGCGGTTCTTAATTTTGCACCCACCACGCCATGGAAAGAATTTGACGCTTCTGCAGCCAACCGAAATGGCTTCTTTATACGGATGAATGCAGGATGCAAAAAATATTTTCCTGATGATGGCATACCTACCGAAGATCTTCAAACAAAAAATATAGCCGTATTCCGTTTTGCCGAAACACTGCTTTTTGCAGCCGAGGCCAATATGATGTTAGGAGATAATGCCACTGCTATTACCCAACTGAACAGGGTAAGAACAAGAGCTGGAATACCTGCTGCCACCGGAATTACAATTGATTCCATATTAAATGAACAGGCAAGAGAACTGGCATTTGAAGGCCGGCGTTTATACATGCTTAAAAGGTTGGGCAGACTTTACAATTATGTTATAGATCATTCTGGCTATGGAATGGCAGGAGACCTGAGCCCGGAAAACTCCACCGCAGGCGGTGCAAATAATACGCCGGCTAAACCACTGCCATACCGGAACGATTCCAGAAGAACCATGAAACCCCATATGATTAACTGGCCGATACCAAGAAGCGAAATAAGCCTGCTGGGTGCTGCATACCCGCAGAATACAGGGTATTGATATTTTTTTCATGTAGCAAGCGTTAGACTAAGGGTTGTTTTGGCAAGCATCTGCTCACCTTAACAACCTTTATTTTTGCTCCGTAACCAACATGTTTTTATATTCACCATCATTGAAAAACCATTTTTTGTTTTATCATTTATCAGATGAACAGAACAGAACAGCTGGAGAAGATCAATACCGGACAGCAATTTGATATTGTTATTGCGGGAGGCGGAGCCACGGGCCTTGGTTGCGCCGTGGATGCGGCCAGCAGGGGGTATAAAACACTGCTGCTTGAAAAATTTGATTTTGCAAAAGGAACATCGAGCCGAACCACCAAATTGGTTCATGGAGGAGTAAGGTACCTGGCACAAGGTAATATCCGGCTGGTAAGAGAGGCCCTGCTGGAACGGGGAAGACTTTTGCAGAATGCACCGCATGTATGCACTTCACTGCCCTTCATTGTTCCGGTGTATTCCTGGTGGCAAAAATGGTATTATGGAACCGGTTTATGGCTGTACGAATTTCTTTCGGGAAAGCACAGCCTGGGAAAAACAAAATTACTTTCAAAGAAAAAGGCCTTACAACTGCTACCCGACCTTTTTGCACATAAACTGGCAGGAGCCATTTCTTATTTTGACGGGCAATTCGACGACAGCAGGTTGGCCATAAACCTGGCCCAAACCGCCACCGAACAGGGTGCGGTGGTTGTTAATTATTGCGGCGTTACCGGGTTTCTTAAAAACGGAAATACAATTACCGGTGTGAAAGCAAAGGACGGTATTAATGGCAAGGAGCTGGAAATAAAAGCAAAAGTGGTTATCAACGCAACCGGCGTTTTTGCTGATGACCTGCTGCAGCTTGCAGAGGGGTCTCCCGAAAAAACGATCTCCCCATCACAGGGGATTCACCTGGTGGTTGACAAATTTTTTTTCAAGAGTGAAGTGGCCATGATGATCCCAAAAACAGATGATGGCCGGATATTGTTTGCCATCCCCTGGTATAATAAATTGCTGGTAGGAACTACCGATACACATATTGAACAGGCTTCCATAGAACCCGTTGCATTACAGAATGAGATCGATTTTCTGATTGACCATTTTAACAGGTATACCACTTCAGATATATCCAGGGAAGATGTAAAAAGCGTTTTTGCCGGCCTGCGGCCCCTGGCAAAAACGGGCAGCAACACAAAAACGGCTGTTATGCCCAGAGATCATGTAGTAAAAACAATGCCATCAGGCCTGGTACATATTACCGGGGGTAAATGGACAACCTACCGGAGTATGGCCGAATATGCCATTGATAAAGTGATACAGGTGGTCGGGTTAACATTTTCGCCCTGTGTAACAAAACAATTAAAAATTCATGGTTGTACTGCCGACCAAACAAACAAACACCTGCGTATCTATGGGGCCGACTCGGCTTTAATTCAGCAAATGATGGCGCAGGATAAAACTTTGTCAGAAAAAATTCATCCCCTGTACCCCTATACCCTAGCCGAAGTAAAATGCTGTATAGAGAATGAAATGGCTGTAACCATCGAAGATGTTTTGGCCCGGCGCACCCGTTTGTTATTCCTTGATGCCAAAGCAGCCATGGAAGCAGCGCCGGCAGTAGCAAGAATGTTTGGGATTGTTGCCGGAAAAGACGAACAATGGCAGTATAACCAGGTAGCAAATTTTAATGAACTTGCACAAAGTTATTTGCTGAGCTGAAATAACCTGGCTGTCTGAAGAAACAATTTACAGCCGGTATACTATTAAATACTTTTACTTACGATTATGCGCCTTATCTATTTTGCCTTATTTACAGCAGCCATTTCTTCCTGCAGCAGTTCTGGAAAAATTTCAAAGAAACAGTTTGCCACTGCGGATAATGTGGTGATCGCTCACCGGGGAGGATGGAAGAAAAATAATTTACCGGAAAACTCCATCGCTTCGCTCAGGTATGCCATTTCATTAAAATGCGCCGGGTCCGAATTTGATGTACGCATGACGGCAGATGATTCTTTGGTAATTAATCACGATCCCGACTATCATAAATTACCGATTGAAAAAATAAACTATGCCGACCTGGCGGTTTTCAAACTTTCTAACGGCGAAAAACTACCCACCCTGCGGGAGTATATCCTGGCCGGAATGAAAGACAATAATGCAACAAAACTGATCTGCGAAATAAAACCTTCGGAGATCAGCAAAGAACGGGGAACGGCAATTGCACAAAAAGTTCTTGAACTGGTACGGAAACTTAAGGCACAAACAGTGATCGAATACATCAGTTTTGATTTTGATATCCTTAAAAAAATAGCTGCTGCTGATCCAAAAGCAATTACACAGTACTTAAATGGAAATAAAACCCCCGAAGAATTAAAAGAAAATGGGATCAGCGGGGCCGATTATCATTTCTCGGTGTTTAGAAATTATCCCGACTGGATCGAAAGGGCAAAGAAGAATAATATCAGCCTGAATGCCTGGACGGTGAATGCCAGCGATGATATGGACTGGCTGCTGGCAAATGATTTTGATTTTATTACCACCAATGAACCGGAATTGTTGTTTGCAAGAATAAAATCATCACCGGTTGCTTCGGGATGGAAACTGATATGGAGCGATGAATTTAACTACCACGGTTTACCGGATAGTACCAGGTGGAATTACAATGTGGGTGGCCATGGGTGGGGAAATAATGAGTTGCAGTACTATACTGCAATGGACACAATGAATGCCCGGGTAGAAAAAGGAGTACTGAAGATCAGTGCGCTGAAGCAGCCAAAAGAAAACAGCCAATTCACTTCGGCAAGGCTGCTTACAGAAAATAAGGCTGACTTTAAGTATGGCAAAATTGAAGTAAGGGCAAAATTACCGGCAGGACAGGGCACATGGCCCGCCATCTGGATGTTGGGAAAAAATATTGACAAGGCCGGGTGGCCCCTGTGTGGCGAGATCGATATCATGGAGCACGTAGGATATAATAAAGACAGCATCTTTGGAACCATCCATACCGAATCGTATAACCATATGAAGGGCACCCAAAAAGGGAAAGGTATTTTTATTTTAAATCCGTATGAGCAGTTTCATGTTTACGCAATCGAATGGACCCCGGAAAAAATTGACTTTATGGTAGATGGGGTATTATACAACCGCATCACAAATGAACACCTGTCGGAAAAGGAATGGCCATTCGATCAGCCTTTCTTTCTCATTATCAACCTGGCAATAGGCGGAAACTGGGGTGGAGTAAAAGGCATTGATGAGAATATTTTCCCGGCTGTTTTTGAAATAGATTATGTAAGGGTTTTTGAATACAAACAATAAATCTGATTAGGAAAATGAAAAAACATTTTTTTTGGGTGTTGCTGCTGTTTGGCTTTGGTACTTCGGTTTATGCAAATGTTACCCTGCCGGGAATATTTGCCGATAATATGGTATTGCAGCGAAACAGATCCGTACCAGTGTGGGGAAAGGCAAATGCAAATGAAAAAATTCTGGTCCGCTTTAATAAACAAGTAAAAAAAATTATAGCCGGTAAAACCGGTAAGTGGATAGTGCAGCTGGATGCAGAAACTGCCGGTGGCCCGTATGATTTATATGTAGAGGGAGAAAACCGTATTGTTATTAAAAATGTACTCGTTGGTGAGGTCTGGCTTTGCAGCGGACAGTCAAATATGGAATGGACGGTTGGTCAATCAAATAATGCCAGGCACGAAATAACTACAGCCAACAATCCTTATATCAGGCATATTAAAGTTCTGCATAGTATTGGATCATTGCCAGAGGCTGATTTTAAAACTACCGGATGGAAGGTTTGCGATTCAACAACAGTTGCCGGTTTTTCAGGTATTGGATATTTTTTTGCGAAAAATATTTATGATAGCCTTAAAATACCTGTTGGTTTAATAAATAACAGCTGGGGCGGAACCAATATTGAAACATGGATAAGCCGGGAAGGATTTGAAAGCAGCGATGAATTTAAAGAAATGATCGCCGACATGCCTGAGATAAACCTGGATTCGCTTTCCAAAGTGAAGATTAAAAACAGTGAACACAGAATTGAAACGCTGCAAGGAAGTAAACTAGCTGATCTTACCAGCAATTTATTTAAAGAACCTTCTTTTGATGATTCAAAATGGCCGGAGTTAAATGCACCTCAATTATGGGAACAACAAAGCATCGGCGACCTGGATGGGGTTGTTTGGTTAAGAAAGCAAATAATATTGTCAGAAGCCGATAGTAAAGAAAATGCAATACTGGAATTAGCAAAGATTGATGACGATGATATTGCTTATGTAAATGGCGTTAAAGTTGGAAGTACCAATCAATGGGATGCAAAAAGAAAATACACAATCCCTGCGGGAGTTTTGAAAGAAGGAATAAATGTAATTGCAGTGCGGGTGGTTGATAATGGCGGTGGAGGCGGCATTTATGGCGATGATGCTGATTTAAAATTAATAACAGGAAAAACAAGTGTTTCGCTAAAGGGGAAATGGAAATTCCAGGTAGAATCAATTATAAAGACAACCAATCAAAATTCATTGCCTTCTCTTTGCTTTAATGCCATGGTAAATCCATTAATACCTTATGCCTGTAAAGGCGTATTGTGGTACCAGGGAGAAACAAATGCAGACCGTTCGTACCAATACAGAAAAGCATTCCCGCTATTAATAAATAACTGGCGGCAAAAACTGAACAACCCAAACATGCCTTTTTATTTTGTGCAATTGGCAACATTTTTTGCCGGGGGAAACAGCAATCAAGGCTGCGGCTGGGCAGAGCTAAGAGAAGCCCAAACCATGGCTTTATCATTGCCAAATACCGGAATGGTTGTTACCACCGATTTGGTAACCGATCCAAAAGATATTCATCCAACCAACAAGCAGGATGTAGGAAAAAGACTGGCTGCCATTGCATTTAATAATTTATACAATATAAAAATGATTTGCGGCGGACCTGTATATAAATCAATGGAAATAAAAAACAGTCAAATTGTTCTTTCGTTTGATAACACAGGCAGCGGATTATTTACCCCCGATAAATATGGTTATATAAAGGGCTTTGAAATTGCAGGAGCAGATAGTGTATTTTATTTTGCCAGGGCCTTTATTAAAGATAATAAGATCATTTTATCTTCTGAGAAAGTTGCAAACCCGGTAGCAGTGCATTTTGGATGGATGGGAGATGCTACCGAGTGCAATTTATTTAACAGGGAAGGGTTTCCTGCTGGTCCATTCAGAACAGATGAATGGAAAATCGCCACAAAAAATCAAAAGTATACAATTGAAAAATTAAAATAAAAATAATGAGGCACGCTTTTTTTATTGCAATGCTGTTTCTTTCTCTAATCCTTCATGCTCAAAAATTCGAGGGCTTGGCGAAAACACCCCCCATGGGTTGGAATACCTGGAATAAATTCGCATGTAACGTAGACGAAAAACTTGTTCGGGAAATGGCGGATGCCATGGTTTCAAATGGAATGAAAGATGCCGGCTATGAGTACATTATCATTGATGATTGCTGGCAGGTTTCCCGTGATGAAAATGAGAATATTGTACCAGACCCAATACGCTTTTCTTCCGGTATGAAAGCGTTGGCTGATTATATTCATTCAAAAGGTTTAAAATTTGGTTTGTATTCCTGTGCCGGAAGCAAAACCTGCGAAGGCAGACCCGGAGGCCGTGGACACGAATACCAGGATGCAAAGATGTACGCCTCATGGGGCGTTGATTTTTTGAAATACGATTTTTGTAATACCGATGCTCAAAAGGCTGAAGGGGCGTATAAAACAATGCGTGATGCATTGTTTGCCGCCAAGCGTCCCATAGTTTTCAGTATTTGCGAATGGGGAAGCACAGAACCCTGGAACTGGGCTAAAAACGTAGGCCACCTTTGGAGAACTACCGGCGACATCATGAATTGCTACGATTGTGAAATAAATTGGGGCGGGTATGGGTTTACTAAAGTCCTCGATAAAAATGCGAAACTCGCAAACGCTGCAGGCCCTGGTGGTTGGAATGATCCTGATATGCTGCAGGTAGGGAACGGAATTTTAACAGATGCTGAATCCCGTGCCCATTTTACATTATGGGCTATGATGGCGGCGCCCCTTATTTTAGGCAACGATATCCGGTCAATGACTGCTGTAATTAAAGAAATATTGACAAACAAAGAAATCATTGCATTAAACCAGGATACACTGGGCAAGCAGGGTTACCGATGGTGGACGCTTGATGGTAATATTGAGCTATGGCTAAAACCTCTGTCAAACAACGAAGTCGCTTTGTGCTTTTTTAACCGGAGCGATGTGGTTAAGACCATCGATTTTGACTGGAAGAGGTATTTCAGTAATCTAAACGGTAAAACATATGCTGTTACCGACAAGATGAGTATACGTGATTTATGGCTCAAAAAAAATATTGGAACAACAAGTAATAATCTCAAAGCTACTATTCAACCGCATGATGTATTAACTGTGAGGTTAGGTAAATAGTTGACTATAGTTTTTGCATGAGCAGTTTTACAAAACTGTTTTTAAATTATACCAACCGTAAAACATGAAATTTATCAGATGGTTTTTCAGTATTGCAATACTTGTGATATTAATCCCCGATAATTCACAGGCTCAATCAATTAATTTGCCCCTAATCGCCAAATTTAAGTTTGGAGATGACAAGCAATGGGCGAATCCGGCTTTTAATGACTCCGGTTGGACAAGCCAGCAATTGGGAAAAAGCTTAAAAAAAGATTCTTCCTACTGCTGGTACCGCATTAAAATTACTATTCCGTCAGTGATGAAAACAATTACGGGAAAGGGATTAAAGCTGAACCTTGGTAAAATTGATGATGCCGACCAGACTTTTTTTAATGGGAAAATAATTGGGGCAATGGGCACTATGCCACCTGATTATACTACGCAATGGGACAAGTCCCGAACCTATATTATTCCGGAAAACGAAGTTCAGTGGGATGCCGAAAATGTAATTGCGGTAAGAGTTTACAATTTGGTTGGGGGAATGGGTATGTGGGCCGCAGACCCCTATTATACAATTGAACCTATAGGATGGATAGATGAAGTTACCGTTACGCAGGATTGCCGGGACGATAGCCTGAATGGTTTTATTTCAGCGTTCACGTTATCAAATAAAACCAACAGTCCGTTTAGTGGAACTATTAAATACTGGATAAGCAATAAAGACAAAACTAAAACTTTGTTCACCGAAACAAAGCAGGTTCAATTACAAGGGGAAAAAGGAAACATGGCGATTGTTGCATTCTCCGGCTTTAAACCGGATAGCGAACATGTGTTTCATACAGGGTACCAGATCAATGACAATAAGAGTAATCTTTTTCTGAAAAAAGAACAATTATATATTGTCTCTTATAATCTTAATATCCCTGTTTTAAAAGAAGCAGAACCGTTAGTTCAAAATAAAGTAAAGGATAATTTTAGTGCAATCCCTTTTCGTAACCAGCGGGCCACTGGTTATTTAGGGGTTCGGATTAAGCAAAATTTAGAGCAAAGGTTATTAAAGGTTGATGAAGATGGCTTAATAGGGTCATACCTAACCCGGCCGGGTATTCATGCCTGGCAGGGCGAGCATGTTGGTAAATATTTAGAAGCTGCCTGTAATGTTTGGAAGCTTACCCATAATGCTGCATTAAAAAAGCAAATGGATAGAATGATGTTTACCTTGATAAACACGCAATTGGAAAATGGCTATTTAGGCACTTATACTCCCGACCAATACTGGACAAGCTGGGATGTGTGGAGCCATAAATATAACCTGTATGGTTTGCTGGCTTATTATACCGCTACCGGCTATACTCCGGCATTGGATGCCTGTAGGAAAGTGGGCGATTTATTATGTGCAACCTTTGGAAATAAACCCGGTCAACGGGATATTATTTCAGCAGGCGAGCACATGGGTATGGCTGCAACGAGTGTATTAGACCCAATCGTTGAATTGTACAAGTACACCGGTGAAAAAAAGTACCTCGATTTTTGTTATTATATCCTGGATGCCTGGGAACAAAACAATGGCCCTAAAATAATCAGTTCATTAATAGCAACGGGTAAAGTAACTAAAGTAGGTAACAGCAAGGCGTATGAAATGCTCTCCAATTTTGTGGGGCTGGTAAATTTATACCGGGTTACCGGTAATGAAAAATTATTGAAGCCGGTTTTAATTGCATGGCAGGATATTATAGCAAACAGGTTATACATTACGGGAACCACCAGTTCTTACGAACACTTTCAGGATGATGCGGTGTTGCCGGCAGAAAATAAATACAATATGGGTGAAGGTTGTGTAACAACCACGTGGATGCAATTGAACCGAAACCTGTTTGAAATAACAGGTAACATGAAATACCTGAACGAGATTGAGAAATCTGTTTATAATCATTTGCTGGCTGCTGAAAATCCTCAAACCGGCTGTGTAAGTTATTATACCCCGCTGATGGGTGAAAAGCCCTATACCTGTTATATAACCTGCTGCCAGTCGAGTGTGCCGAGAGGTATTGCCATGATACCTTATTTTACAGCTGGTAATATTAAAAATGTACCCACCGTGCTGATGTATGAACCTGCAACGTATACTGAAATCATCACAACAGGCGGAAGTAAAAAAATAAAGCTGGCGCTTCATGTGGAAAGCGATTTTCCGGCGGATGAAAATGCAATCATAACAGTAAACATTGCCAGGCCGGCAGCATTTACTTTATTGCTTAGAGTTCCGGAATGGAGTAAATACTTTACGGCAACAATAGGGAAAGATATTTATTCCGGGAAGTTTATTAAATACCGGCAGCTGTGTATGATTCACCGTACGTGGAAACCGGGTGATAAAATAAAAATCACATTTGAAATGCCTGTTCAGATGCTGGCTGGCGGTAAAAGTTACCCCGGCCAACGTGCATTTCAGCGGGGCCCGCAGGTTTTAGCTTATGATAGTATCTTAAATACATCAGTAATTGATCCGGGACAAACTTTGTCGCTAAATGCTTTTGGTACAAAAGCTATTTCCGGAGTGCTTCCCGGCACATGGATTGGCAAACAGGCCTGGTCTGTTTCTGTAACAGATAAAAATAAAGGCAAACAACAACTAATATTAGTTCCCTTTGCCGATGCAGGTCAGACAGGAGGTGCTATGAAAGTCTGGTTGCCATTCAGTACTGACAAATAACGAGGGGAAAAATATTGTAACAGTTCAGAGCTTGTCTGCTTTATATATTTTGATTACTCCATCATTCTCGCTGCTCACTACCAGTAAACTTTGCTGTATGGGGCTTTTTGAAGCAGGAATGAACAGCACGCCTTCCGGTGCATCGCCTGTGGCAAACATTTTAATAAATACCGGAGCCGTTGGGTTGGTTACATCATACACCGCAACCGCATCAACTCTTTCCATTCCTACAAAGGCAAGGGTCTTGTTTCCTACTTTGCCTATGGTAATGGCTTCCGGCTCCACGCTTTTATCATCGCTTCGGTTATCGTCATAAACACCCAGGTCTTTTGCTTTTATGTCCAGCTCATTCTTGCTGTCGTACACCAGGTCACCGGTATTGCCATTCCATACACTAAAAGAACGGGCGCCAAAACTGTAGAGGGCATCAAAGTCCCCATCACCATCAGTATCGCCCAGTGTGGTGGTAATATTCAGTCTGCCTAATTGTATATCCTGTTTCAATGTAGCTGCATTTGGAAAAGCAGTTGCATCCAGTACTACGTCCTTCACCCTTTTTATCTCACTGAAACCTGTGTACTCTCTTGCATCTCCTTCGTTGGCCGTAAAGAGGTAGGGTATGCCATTATAATTAAGAGAGCTGATGGCATCGGGCATATACGTTCCAAAAACCTTCCAGGGATTAAAATTAATGCCGCCTTCTTTGTCGCTGGGATCGATCGCATTTGCTGCTGTATTGTAATCTTTAAACCCCAATGGTAATATCTTTGTGATTGTTTTGGAAGCAATGTCAACAACCGCAATGGCATTATTTTCCTGCAGGGTAACCCAGGCTGTTTTAGAATCGGAAGAAACAGAAATGTACTCCGGCTCTACGTCTTTGGCAATATCGTTGCCAGGCCCGAATACCCGGAAGCCTTTTATTTTAAGCGTTGCCAGCTGCGAAGCAAAAGATGCAAAATTAAGTGTGGTAACGCTGTAGTTATTTTCCACGCTGATGATGGAAATAGTTCCTTCGGGGTCGTTGGTATAAGTGGCATCGGGTTCTCCTTCGTTGGCGCTGAGGATGTACTTACCATCGGGACTGTATACCACCATGTCGGGTAATGCACCCACGGGAATCACTTTCTCTTCAGCATAAGTGCTGGTATTGAACACTACTATTTTACCGGGATTCTGTTTATTGGTTGATTCAATAGCTGCGGCTAATTTTCCATTGCTTACATCCACACTGTTCACATAACCTCCATAGATGCTGAGGTTGATAGAATGAATGAGAGCAGCTGCAGCGGGGTTGGCAATGTCAATAACATCTATCCGGTTAGTAGCGCCATTGTTTACAGCGAATAATCTCTTTGTCTGCGGATCAAACGTGGTGATCTCTGCCGCACCAAGTCCCCCCAGGTTAAGCGAAGCGATCTCTTTGTAGGTGGCGGGATCTTCATTTACAATGACCTCGTCCGGAACGTCATCAGATTTTTTACAGGCTGAGAAAATGGAAATTAAAATAAGAAGTGCTGCTGTCTTTTTCATCTGTAGTTGGTTTACTTGCTGCAAAACTGCCTGACCAATATTAAGCGCCCGTTAAGCCGGTGTTACCAAATGATGAATACTGATGAGGCTCCTGCATAATTAATACTTGCATAATGTTTAGGTAAACATTTGGTCACAGTGTTTGCCGACTTTGCATCATCACTAACCCCGGAATCTCTTTATGAAAAATGTACATTACTTCTTCCTGGAAATTTCTGTAAGGATATTTCTGCCCATGCTTTCGGCCTTTTATACCCCGTTGAAATTTTATAAGATCCGGTAGTGGATAAAATAAAAAAGCGGAAGCTGGATATACTGGTTCTGTCGGATGTACACCTTGGTACCTACGGGTGCCATGCCAGGGAGTTATTGCTTTACCTGAAAACCATCAGGCCAAAAACAGTAATACTCAATGGTGATATCATCGACATCTGGCAGTTCAATAAACGCTATTGGCCCAAGAGCCACATGAAAGTGGTAAAACAACTGATGACCTGGATGGGAAAGGGCGTGAAGATATATTACGTAACAGGCAACCACGATGAAATGCTGCGGAAGTTCGTGGGTTTTAAAATGGGATCATTAAAGATCGTAAACAAAGTGATACTGGAACTGGAAGACGGAAAGGCCGCCTGGTTCTTCCATGGCGATGTGTTTGATGTAACGATGCAGCACAGTAAGTGGCTGGCAAAACTGGGGGCGGTAGGATACGATACGCTGATACTGATAAACCGGTTTGCCAATTTTATTTCGGAGAAAGTATTCAAGCGGGGAAAATTATCCCTCTCGAAAAAAATAAAGAACAGCGTAAAAAGTGCGGTAAAGTTCATCAACAGTTTTGAACAAACAGCGGCCGATATCGGCATCAGCAACAAATACCATTACGTGGTGTGCGGGCATATTCACCAGCCCGAGATGAGGGAAATAGAAAATGAAGAGGGAAAAATAATCTACCTCAACAGCGGCGACTGGATCGAGAACCTCACTGCACTGGAATACACAGAAGGTAAATGGGAGATCTATCGCTTTGATGAGATTGAAATGCTGAATATGAGTGTGCACGACCAGGAAGAAGAACTGAACAATAACCAGTTGTTTGAAAACCTGGTGGAAGAATTCAACCTGCTGAAGCAATCATGAAAATATTGTATGCCATACAGGGAACAGGCAATGGCCATTTGAGCAGGGCCAGGGATATCATTCCCATACTGCAACAGAAAGGCGAACTCGATATCCTGGTAAGCGGCATACAGGCAGATGTGGAATTGCCTTACCCGGTTAAGTATACATTCAAAGGCCTCAGTTTTATTTTTGGAAAGAAAGGAGGCATTGACCTGGTGGCCACCTATAAGAAGAGTAACCTGAAACAGCTTTACAAGGAAATTAAAAATCTGCCTGTTGAGAATTACGACCTGATAATAAATGATTTTGAGCCGGTGAGCGCCTGGGCCTGCAAGATGAAACATAAGCAATGTATCGGGTTAAGTCACCAGGCGGCTGTTATAAATAAAAGATCGCCCAAACCCAAAAAGAAAGACATGGTGGGTAAGGCTGTATTGAATAATTATGCACCTGTTACAGAAGCGTACGGATTTCATTTTGGTATGTATGATAAAAATATTTTCACACCGGTGATCAGGAGCCAGGTACGACTGGCCAAAGCAGGCAACAAAGATCATTTTACCGTTTACCTGCCGGCATACAGCGACGAAAGAATTATAAAAGTGTTGAGTGAAATAAAAAAGATCAGCTGGCAGGTATTCAGCAAGCATTCAAAAAAAGAGTACAAGGAAAAGAATGTTCATATCCGGCCGGTGAACAACGATGACTTTATTGAAAGCTTCATTAATTGTTCGGGTGTATTATGCGGCGCTGGTTTTGAAACACCCGCTGAAGCCCTGTTCCTTAAGAAGAAGCTGATGGTAATACCCATGAAGGGCCAGTATGAGCAACAATGTAATGCCGCAGCACTTAAAGACATGGGTGTGCCGGTGATAAAAAGTCTGAAGCAGAAACACATTGAAAAGATCAGGACCTGGGCAGCGGGCAAACAGGTAATCACTGTTAATTATCCCAACAGTACCGAACGGATCATCAACATGATCATCCGCAAGCATGTTGTTGAAGGCGATAAAAAAGAAGCGAAGCTGGGCGATGCTATTTATTCTGTAAAGAAATTACAAGACAAGAGCCTGGGAAAAATATTAAATCAACTGGGAGAATAAGATCATGCTCTTTACAAGGAATGATTTTGGCGAAGATTTTAAATGGGGCGTATCCACCGCTGCCTACCAGATTGAGGGGGGACATAATGCCGATGGAAAAGGACCTTCAATATGGGATGCTTTCTCTCAAAAGAAAAATAAGATATTCAATAACGATAACGGAAATACTGCCTGCGACTTTTATCATCACTACGCCGAAGACCTGGCGCTGATCTATAACCTGCATATCCCCAACTACCGCTTTTCTATTTCCTGGAGCCGCATTTTGCCCAATGGCACAGGCGCTGTAAACTATAAAGGAATTGATTTTTATAATCACGTAATTGATTTTTGCCTGGAGCTGGGTATTGAACCCTGGATCACGCTTTACCACTGGGACCTTCCACAGGCATTGCAGCAAAAAGGAGGATGGACGAACCGGGATGTTATACACTGGTTCAGTTATTTTGTGGACTGCTGTATGAAAAATTTTGGCGACCGGGTAAAGCACTGGATGGTGCTGAATGAACCCATGGTGTTTACCGGTGCCGGTTATTTTTTAGGCGTTCATGCGCCCGGGAAAAAAGGGCTGAGTAGTTTTTTAGCAGCCGCACACCATGCGGCATTGTGCCAGGCAGAAGGCGGGCGGCTTATAAGATCGTTGCGGCCGGATTGTAAAATAGGTACTACTTATTCTTATTCGCATATTGAACCCTTTCGTCATTACGATGAGAAAGATATTAATGCCGCTATAAAAACCGATGCCCTGCTTAACCGGATGTTCATTGAGCCCTTGCTTGGCATGGGGTATCCAACAGTCAGCCTGAAGATACTAGAACGCATTGAACGCTTCATGTACCCGCATGATGAAAAGAAACTGGCCTTTGAGATGGACTTTGTTGGCCTGCAGAATTATACCAGGGAGTTGGTAAGTCATGCACCCCTGATGCCATTTATGCGGGCAAAAGTTATTAAGGCCAGCAAAAGAAAGGTAGATCATACGGTGATGGATTGGGAAGTATACCCACCAGGAATTTATGAAGCGTTGAAACGGATCAATAATTACCCGGGAGTAAAAGAGATCATTGTAACGGAAAACGGGGCAGCTTTTGAAGATGCTTTTGAGCAGGGTGGGATAGATGATCATAAACGGGTAAAGTTCTTACAGGATTATATTGCACAGGTTTTGCTGGCAAAAAGAGAAGGTGTAAAAGTGAACGGGTATTTTGTATGGACGCTGTTGGACAATTTTGAATGGGCCGAAGGGTATTATCCCCGGTTTGGTATGGTGCATGTTGATTTTGCCACGCAGCGGCGTACGGTAAAAAATTCAGGCAAATGGTACAGCCGGTTTTTAAGTAATGGTATAGTGGCATCGCCCGAAATGAGCAGCGGCGAATCCATCCTCCTTATATAATGATTGCTTAACGAAGGATTGACCGGCCGTTAACACAGGCCATCTACTTTTACCCCGCAGTTTTTTCGGATCAGTTTTGGGAAGTAAAACCCCCGTTTTTATTAACGGGGGTTTTGTTTTTCAGGAAATATCGTTTGTTTATTTTGCTAGTGATACCGGATCTGCTACCGGGTGAAGTGGAGTAAAATTGTAACCCAATAACCGGGCAATGGTTTGAGCAAGCTGGTCATTGAAAATTTCTTCACTGCTTTTTATCTCTCCTTTTGTATCAAACAGTGGCCCCAGCGTAAGGAGCCAGGTATGGTTACTGCCGGCTGTAAACATCCCGTGTTTAAACCAGTTACCAGGCTTCATTCCCCGGCCATGATCGGTGGTAATGATAAAGCTGGTATTGTTTTTATAGAACGGATCTTTATTTACCAGGTACCAGAGTTGTGAAATGAACTCATCGAACAGGTGAGCACTTTGAAGGTACTCATCGTACTTACCACTATGGGCGTATTCATCGGTCTCGCCAAAACCAATATAAACCACTTTTGGATGTTTGGTTAGAATGTATTCTTTCGCCGTTACAAACGTGAGCATGTCGTTGCGGGTGCTTTGTAAATTGTCAACAGCGTATTGCTGCACGGCATTGGTGAGTGCTTCTGCGATTGAAAGAGAATCATGTGTTATCTGCTGGTAGCCGCTGTTTAAATGAATATTGGTCTTCTGGTTATTGAGTATATATTCAAACAGGTTCCAGCTGGCAAAGGCGGCTACTTTATTCTCATAACCAGCCTGCCGGTTTAAAAAGCCAAGCAGGTTCTCATTTTCATTTAGTTTTTTCCGGTTAGCTATGATAGCCGGGTCGGCATAGCCGGTTAGTATCTCATTATACCCGGCATAAGAGAACCGGTAAGGGTTGGCAACAGATACCATATTCTCAAAATTCCGGTTGCCGTATAATGTCCCCTGGCCCTGTATCGTTTGCCAGGTAAAAGGCATTAGTTTTTTCCGCCTTAACCCGGGGTCATTATCCCAGTATAATTGTTTCAGTAAAGCGGTGTCGCTTACATAGCGGGCATCACTGATGATGAGGGAGTCGGCGCCGTTAAAAACCTCCTGCCAGCGAAAACCATCGGTGGTGATGATAAAAACATTTGGCTGGCGGTCGGTTTGTGAAAAAGCGACAGCGGAAAAAAGGCAGGACAGAAGCAGTACAGTGATTTTCATGTGCCGGAGGTTTTGCAAAGAAACACCGGCACTATAAACATAATATTAAGCCGGTATTACGGCAATATTAAATCCGTCTGCTTTACAATAGAAGTAGCGCCTGAAGCACTGTGCGGCTGAAATGCATACCAGCAAAGCACCAGCAACAGGCTGGCAAACTTTCCATCTAATAATAAGGATCTTGTTTTGCTGAGCCGATGAGAGATGGAATTGAAACTGCAGGTAAGCAGGTTCTTTTGCATCGATTCGTCGTACAGGGTAAGTTCACCTGTGTTATCCTGGTTATAAACGAAATAATATTTCTTTCCATCCATGTCTACAAATCCTTTTCCCGAACCCGGCTTTAACTCTTCTACTTTCCCCATCTTGATACCGTATTCGTTACGGATGAATTTTTTGGGTGAGAACAATCCCTTGTCTTCAAAAGAGAATATCCGTTTGCCCAGGTGGCTTACCATCCGGGCAAAGCGGGTACGTCCGCTGAAAGAGATATTGGCAAGCTTGTTATCGGTTGCCCATAATTCAAATGTTTCATTGGAAGTACCATTGTTTACGCTAACCCATTTCATAAACTATAGTTTTTGTTGACTGTGAATATAGTTTCTTAATCCGGCTGATTGCTCCTGTGAAAAAAAATGTGGTTTAAATGTGCATAGTAACAATTTGGTAACATTAACTTAATACAGGGCCTTAGGTGTAAGCCTGGCTGCGTTATCGTTCCTGTTCCGTTATCTCATATAAAAAGGCCGGCAATAAGAATAAGGCCGGCACAAGCATGATTCCTTCGGCGATGCTCAGGATTGCTATTTGCTTAAGAAATTTGAAACGACTGCAAGCTGTTTCTTTAACCCGCTGCAATATCATTCAGCAGTTTTACCGGAGCGTTACCATAACATTAAGGGAATGTTATATAAAAAAAGCATCCCGATGGTTATCGGGATGCTTTTTTATAGGGTAGGTGTGTATATCGCTTAATTAAATTTTGTCCATCCTTTCCACCAGGTTGCTAATGGTCCTGCAGGTGCAATGGCTCCACGGAAAGTAACTGTTTGATCAAAGAAGGTATCGCCGCTGAATTTGGCATCTGTAAAACCTCCGCCGGTTAATATCTTCTGGTTGCCATTTGATCCGGCAAAAGGAGTAGGATCGGGTGCGGCATAATTGTATGGCTGTATCAGTTTCGCATCTGATGTATTTGCCAGCAGATCGTTGTTATAATAAGCACCCGTGAACCAACTGGTAAGTGTTGCATCAGAATTGATGGTTGCTCCCGCTGTTCCTGAGAACTTAACATTAACGGTATTGCCTGCCAGGGTAACATTCCGCAGTCTTAAACTGCTGTCTTCAATATTTAATGCGGTTGAGGTACCTGTGGTTGCATCTATCAGAATGCCTTGTGGCCATCCCATGATGATGGAATTGAAGATAGAGATCGCTGAGTTTCTCCTGATCTGTGCACCTGCACGGAATAAGGTATTTCCTATATTATTTAATGTAGCCCTTGGACCAATTGCAGTGATGTTGCTGAAAATAGCCCTTGTTTTTGGCGTGGCTGTGGTACCGGTTGCGTTGTTATCGCTTTCAAACGCTTCAGAAGTAGAGATATCGGCGATCAATGAATCACGGATCACCAAACCAAATTGAACTTTTCCGCTGTAGCCATTGTCGGTATCAAAATCATCGTCCTGTGTTTTCCAGGCAATCAGGTATTTGCAGTTAACGCTTCCGCCAAACCACTCATACGCATCATCTTTTGCATAGGTAACCTGTATGTGATCGATGGTGGTTCCACTTCCTACACAAGCCATGGTTAAACTGTTGATCTCTTTATCGGGTTGAAAGGCATACCCTGCATACTCAATGCGTATGTATTGAAGAATACCTGAATTATCATTGTCGATCGGAGTTGGAGCAATGGCATCACCGGAACCAGCCAGTCCATCGCCACTTGCATTATCAATACCGCCTTCTACCTGGTATAAGCCCTGTGTACCATTAAAACTTAAATTATAACCGGCCTTACCGCAAAGTACAATTCCTCCCCAGTCGCCCGATTGTGGGTTAGGCGACAATGAAGTGAATACGATCGGTTCTGTTGCAGTACCCTGTGCCATGATCTTAGAGCCTCTTGTTATTACTAAAGCTGCCACATCTGTTCCACTGAAAGAACCTTTGATGGTGGTACCTGGTTCAATCGTCATGGTATGATTACCCACCATGTACACAATGCCTTTGAGGATGTAAGTATTTATTTTACGCAAAACAGTATCGGCATTGATGCGGCCCTGCAGGGTGATCGTTTGGCCGGTTGTGCTTCCGCCACCGCCGCCGTTAACCACCACTATCTGGATCTCTCCATCGGTTTCAATTTTTCTGCAACTGGTAACTGCTAAACCCATCAGGGCTACCGAGTATAAGATGTACTTTTTCATTTTCTATTTTGTTTTTAAATTTTATAATGAGTAATTGAATGTGATGCTGAAAGTGGTTCCGTACTTACGGGTGAAGCGGTAAGCGTCTGTATTTTTCTGGAAGCTTAACTTTCCTCCCGGGTTCTGGTAGAAATATTGCGTTCGGTTGATGATGTCGGAAATATTCAACCGCACTTCTCCTTTTTTCTTCAGCAGTTTTTTTGCTAACTGAAGATCAAGTACCGGGCGTGGCGCTTCATAAATATCCGGGGCGCCGCCAACAATATCACCTACCAGGTAAATACGTTCTCCGATCTGGTTGAACAAAAGCGTTGCATTAAAACCATATTTCTCCAGGTCGTACAACAAACCAAGGTTAAGGATGTAAGGCGACTGGCCCTGTAATGAACGGTCAACCGCCAGGGCATCATCTTTTACTTTACTGTAGATATAAGCGGCATTGGCCTGGAAGGTGAAATTCTTCATGCCGGGAATGAAGTCGAGTTTTTTGCGGGCCTCTACTTCCACACCATACGAATTTGCTTTTTTAGCATTGGCATAATTCAGTGTGCTGGCGCCGCCACCAAGTCCGTTGAATATCTGTTCTATCGGGTTGCTGAAGTGTTTGTAAAAAACACCTGCATTGATCACTTCGCCGGCCCTTGGATATATTTCGTAACGGAAATCGAAATTGGAAACCTTGGTTCTCTTCAGCAACGGGTTACCCTGCACAGAAGCGTTCAGTTCAAAATCATACAGGTTAAGCGATGATAATTCACGCAACTCCGGGCGTATCACGGTTTGTGAGGCAGATAAACGGAGATTGGTCTTTTGATTCAGTTTGTAAGTGGCATTCAGGCCAGGAAGAAAATCTGTTAGTTTGGAATAGGTATGACGGGGATCCCATTTCTTAACACTTCCAACCAACTGGTCGTAATTTTCAACACGCAGGCCCCAAACCACTCTTAATTTATTTCCGAATTGGTTATCGAACTGGAGGAACCCTGCATTGAGGATGGTATTTGCCATATAGCGGAAATTATTTCCTTTGATGGCGTCAAAAGCGAATTTGTTATCGGTACCGTTGCCAAAATTTGCAGCGTCAAATACCTGGTCGGCCGGTAATAAGCGTAACGAAGGATTATCGAGCGGCAGGTAGTTTGCAAAAAGCTGTGCATCGTACAACCTGTCTTTTATCTGCAGCATGTAACCGCCTTTGATGGTTTGATTCTGGTTCAGCCATTTAAACGTATAACCCAGGTCGCCGCCGGCTGTGTATATATAGTCGCTCAGACTTTGATAGATGCGGCTGCCGGTTTGTTGTGAAAGAGAATTAGAGATAAGCAGGCGATAGGGATCGCTTGTATTGCTTGTTTTTGAATACAGCAAACGGCGTTGGTCAGGCACATACCCGTCGAGGATATTAAAGGCGCCGTACCATTTAAACTTCAGTGGCTTTGCAATGCTGTGCTCGCCCAAAAGCTGAACGGTGAAAAAAGTATTTTGTTTAAAGGTGAATTCGTTGCCACGCAGTTGTTCTGCCCTGGAAAAATCTTCGCCATTTCTTTGCGTGGTTGAATTGGGTGAGTTTACATTCACGATCGCTTTAGCCGAAATTTTATTTCTCGGATTCAGTTGCAGGCTCACACTGCCCAGTGCACCGGCTGAAACATCCTGCTGGTATTTTGTATCGTTGTATTCTGAAATAACACTGACTACATTGCTGATATTATCAATTGCATTTGAGCGGTTGAGCAGTTGAAGCCTGCGAACGCTTTTACTGTAATTGATACCGAAGATGCCTCCGAGTTTTTTGCCGAAAATATTGGTGCTGAACCCGCCATTAGCCTGGAAGGAAAGATTGAGTGGTGCAGAGATTTCTTTTGGACTCCAGGTATTACGCATCTGTTTGCCGATGGCTGTTTTTTCTGCCGGCGTTAAAATATCAAACTCCGCTTTTCTTGTATAAGCTGTTGGAAGATTCCTGGTTCCGTCATCCATGCCCAGCCAGTCTGTGTTTCCACCTTGTCCGTCTTTATAGAATTTATTTCCGATGGTTTGCGTATTAAAACCTGTTCCCAGCTGGATGGTCATAAAATTCTTTGCAGGAATATCTTTTGTGTTAACCTGTATCAAACCGCCCGCCCACTCGCCGGGGTATTCCGGAACAAAGGCTTTATTGATGATCAGGTTATCGATCATGGCCGAAGGGATGAGGTCGAATGAGAATGTTTTGCGGTCGGGTTCGGTACTGGTTAATAAAATGCCGTTGATCATGGCCTGGTTATAGCGGTCGGCCAGTCCACGTATCACAATGAATTTTCCTTCCTGTATACTGGCGCCGGGTGTACGTTTCAATACTTCACCGGTATTCTTATCCGGGCTTCTGCGGATGGCTTCTGCCGAAATAACTGAAGCAACCGTGTTGGTTGTTCGTTGAAAGCTGATCATGGCATTCACCGTTTCTTTTTTTGCAGAAGTGGAGCGTACCACCACTTCATCTCCGGTCTTTGCTTTTATATCCAGCGCCACGTCAATATGGGCAATGCCATCGGCGCCGGTCTCTATCTCCGTTACTTCTTTGCTTTCGTAATTGGTAGAACTGATGATGAGGGTATATTTTTTTCCTGTTTCCACGCTTAATACAAACGATCCATCCAGGTTGGATGAAGTGCCTTTTTTTGTTTCTTTTACCAGTATGGAAACGCCGGCCAGCGGACTGCCTGTTTTTGAATCAGTGATCTTTCCGTCGATCCTTCCTTTTTGTGCAAATGATGCGGTTATGGAGAGCGAGAATGTAGCAAGTAGCAGTAGCCATTTCATGCGGTAAATATTTACTGCAAAAGGACTACTTATGTATTATGTCAGCATGAACGGAAGGTTAGGTAATTGTTATGCCTGTGTTACCGCAATGTTATGTAATTATTTATCAGAACCGGAACTGGAGCCGGCAGGTAAACACATTGTCTTTTACATCGGTGGTATAACCGGCCAGTTGAGTCTTTTCATTCCATACCCGGGCGTAGTATAATACCAGTTTGATATTTTCAGTCATATAGTTAATGTATCCAATTCCAAGGGTTGAGTATTTAATATTCGCAGCGGTAAAATTTGAGCCTGCAGCGCCGATCTCCATGCTTTTTACTTTGCTGTTGGGATCGTACCAATCGTATTTTATAATCAACTGGTGTTTGGGAGAAAAAATATGCTGCAGTAAATAAAAATAAGCGCCGGTAAAGTTGCGTCGGTGAAATGCATCGGTACCGGCAAGCAGGGCCGTGGGTGTTTCGGAACTGTTGGCGGTGCCGGTTTGTGTACCGGCGATGAATTCGCCCCTTAGTTCGGTGAACACATCTTTTTTACCATTATTGAATTTTAATTGTATATCGGCTCCGTAATACTGGCGGGGAGAAACACTTCCCAGGTTTGTTGCTGCGGAATCGGTAATTGCTTTTTTAATGCCCGCTTGTTCGGCGGTATATACAAAATACTTTGTGTTGTTTTGTAAACCACCGGAAAGTATAGAAGCACCTGCCGATACCTGTAATCTTTTTTTGATATGCATGGGTTTTAAAGCAATGCGGCCGATGAAGTCTTTCGTATTATCAAAATCTCCGGCGGCATTAATGCCTTGCCCGTTAAAAAAACCAACATCGATCTTCAGGTATTTTAATGGATGTTCTTTTTGTCTCACGTCGAAACTGAGCATGGCACCCAGGTCACGTTCGCTTTTCATGTGCAACTGGCTCATGCGGCCTCTTTCAGGACTTTCCCGGTCGCTGCTGCTCAGGTTCACTTCATAGCCAAAGGGGCGGGCAAACATGCCGGTGGTAAAGGAAAACAGTTTGAATTTATTTTCAACGATCCTGCCCCAAACATCCCGTACGGTAAAGCCCCGTTCGTTGGCATCAAATTGAAAAACGATTTGCACGCCGGGTTTGCTGTCTTTACCAAAATGAATATAGTCGATACGCACCCGGCTGCGGCGCAACATAAAACGATTGCTTACCTGTGCAGAAAAATCGCCTCCCTCAAGAGTTCTTGCACCCTTTGCCGAAGCTACCTGGAACTGTGGCTGGATGTACCCGCCAATACGGAGGTGGTCGAATTTTTTATAAACAGCGAGTAAACCCCTGCCCGTTTCCTTGGTGGTATCCACCATATCCATCAAAAACTGGGCTTGCGTAAACTGGCATAATACGAGCAGTAAAGCCAGCAACGGCAGTGTTTTCTTAAGCATTTAGCAAATTTGACCGCAAAGGAATAACAATTTAATATTACCTCTGTGTTAACAAATCATTACCATTTTTCCGGCCCCCTTTTTTATCTGCCCTAAACCCTAACCTTTGCAGCAAAAAAAAGCATACTTATGGCAGGCTTAAATTCAATTCTGAAAATCTTCTTACCAAAAGACAGGGTCTTCTTTCAGTTGTTTGAAAGTGTGGTGGATGTATTGGTAAAAATGGGAGAAAAACTGAAAGAGGTTGTTCACGAACCCGACTTTGATGAACGGGCGAAACTGATCAAGGAAATTGAGGATATGGAACATGCGAATGATGATTATACCCACCAGATATTTACTGAGCTGGGACGGAATTTCATCACGCCTTTCGACCGGGAAGACATTCACTACCTGGCCTCGGCGCTGGATGATATTGCCGATTATATACAGGCTTCTGCCAAAAAAATAAATTTTTACCGGGTAAATCCCAACGATACCGGCATTCATAAAATGGCCGATATCATTGCACAGGGATGTGTGGCGGTGCATGCAGCCGTTAAAGAACTGCGCAACATGAAGAACATGCGCCAGGTAACCGATGCATTGGTAACCATCAACAGTATTGAGAACCAGGGCGACGATATTTTTGATATGAGTATTGAAAAACTCTTTGCCGAAGAACCCGATGCCAAAGAAGTGATCAAGAAAAGAGAGATATACCAGGTAATGGAAATTGTTACAGATAAATGTGAAGATGCGGCGAATGTGATAGAAAGTATCATTGTGAAATACGCATAGAAAAAAGTTAATGGTTCATGGTTAATAGTAATGGCTGTACCGAAAGGAGCTGCTATTAACAATTAACAGATAACAAATACCAAAACGAATGACCTTAGTAATAGTAATAATAGCACTGGCCTTAATATTCGACTACATTAACGGCTTTCACGATGCAGCCAATTCAATAGCTACGGTAGTTTCCACCAAAGTGCTTACTCCTTTCCAGGCAGTGGTTTGGGCGGCCATCTTTAACAGCGTTGCCTATTTTATTTTTAAAGACCATGCAGTTGCCAATACCATCAGCAAAACAGTTAATAAAGAATTCATAACGCTGCCGGTGATCTTATCGGGGCTTATTGCTGCCATTTTCTGGAACCTGTTAACCTGGTGGTACGGTATTCCTTCCTCTTCTTCCCATACCCTGATCGGGGCCTTTGCCGGCGCCGCCATTGCCCATGCATTGATGCAGAAGGGGCTTGGTTTCAGCTGGGGTAAAATTGTAGAATCAGGCATCATCATCAATACCGTTATATTCATCTTCCTGGCGCCCATTATCGGAATGCTCATATCCATTTTCATTACCATAGTCACCATCATGCGGAATATTTGGGCCCGGATCGGGATCATTGCCCTGGCTACCATTTTAACCGTTATACTGTTCGACCGGTTTGAAACCAGCAAGATGGATGAGAACCTTCAGAAGTTCCTGAAGATCGATAAGTACAAAAAAGAAGTGAAGGAGTCGCTGGCAAAGAAAGAAGCCAACCCCAATGATACTGTGACCCTGGCGGCATACAATACCGCAAAGGAAAAGCTGGATAAGGCTTTGCCGAATTATGAAAAGATAGGAGCCCTGGTTAAGGATTTTGATAACCTGGGTGCCAAAGCCATTGCAAAAAAAGCATCGGACCAGGGGTGGCTGAAAGATATTGAGGCCAGCCGCCTGAAGGACGATGTACGTAATGCGAACGACTTTCTGGTACTGGAAGCAAAATCGGTTGACGATGAAAAAATAAAAGCCGAATACAATGTGGCGAAGAACGTTACCGAAAAATACAAAGAGCCTTTAAAAAAATATTTCAACAAAGAAATAACCATCGATAGTACCCTGCTGGCATTGAATGCTATTTACCCGATCAAAGAAGCCAACAAGGAAAAAATAAAAAAGAAGATAGAAGGGTTCAGTATTGAAAAAGCGCTGGCCAAAGACATTGATAAAGCCGATAATGGTTCAATCGTTTGGGGCATCATCTTCACTTCTGTTTTCTTTTGCCTGGTTTATTTATATGTAGAAAAGATAAGAACACCCACCGCTTTTAAAGTGGCCAATATGTTCAAGAAGCTGCAGCTTTTCAGTTCGGCGGCGTTCAGTATTGGTCATGGCGGTAACGATGCCCAGAAAGTTATGGGTATCATTGGTGCGGCACTCATTGCCAGTGGCAGCATCCAGAATTTTTCTGACCTGCCCAACTGGGTTCCGGTAGCCTGTTACCTGGCCATTGGTTTGGGAACCATGAGTGGTGGATGGAAGATCGTGAAAACGATGGGAACCAAGATCACCAAAGTTACTCCATTGGAAGGGGTGGCGGCAGAAACGGCAGGAGCATTCACCTTATTCTTTACCGGGCAAATGGGAATACCTGTTTCCACCACGCATACTATTACAGGGTCGATCATGGGAGTAGGCGCTACCAAACGTTTGTCGGCGGTACGTTGGGGTGTTACGGTAAACCTGCTCTGGGCATGGATACTGACCATACCGGTGAGCGGCTTACTGGCGGCCGGCATCTTTTATATCATACATTTTTTCATTAAATAACCCTTCATTCCGATATTTAAAAATCACTCATTGCCGTGAGTGATTTTTTGTTTTCTTTGCAACATGAATAAAATCCTGGTTACCGGCGGCTGTGGTTATATTGGTGTTCATACCATTGTAGACCTGATAGAGAACGGCTTTGACGTGATCTCCGCCGATAATAATTCACGCAGCAGCGATACCATCCTGGAGTCGGTTGAAAAGATCACCGGTAAAAAGGTAAAGAACTATAAGGTTGACCTCTGCATCTACGACGATACATTCGCCATCTTCCAGGAAAACCCGGATATCAATGGCATCATTCATTTTGCTGCCTACAAATCAGTGGGCGAGTCGGTACAAAAGCCCTTGCTTTATTTTGAGAATAACCTGAACTCACTCATCAACATTTTAAAATGTGCCGATGAATTTGGGATCGATAATTTTGTTTTCTCTTCTTCGTGCACCGTTTATGGTAACCCCGATACGATACCGGTTACCGAAGAGAGCCCGATGAAGACGGCAGAATCTGCTTACGGAGCCACCAAACAAATGGGCGAACGCATTGTTCAGGAAGCCGTTAACTGTAATGGAAGCAAGGCCATTCTACTTCGTTATTTCAACCCGGTTGGGGCACATCCTTCTGCATTGCTTGGAGAGCTGCCGTTGGGCAAGCCGCAAAACCTGGTTCCGGCCATTACCCAAACCGCTATTGGTAAATTACCCATGATGCAGGTACACGGAAATGATTATCCCACAAAAGACGGAAGCTGTGTACGGGATTATATCCATGTATGCGATATAGCCCATGCGCATACCCTTGCCTTTAATTACCTGCTTCAGAATAAGAACAGTAACAATTGCGAAGTGTTTAACCTGGGTACGGGGAACGGCCTTACTGTGCTGGAGATCATCAATGAATTTGAAAAACAAAGCGGGGTAAAACTGAATTACAAACTTGGTCCACGCCGCCCCGGTGATGTGGTAGCTATATATGCCAACAATGATAAGGCAAAGAACATGCTTGGCTGGACCCCCCGGTACAGCCTCGGCGATATGATGGCTACCGCCTGGAAATGGGAACTAAAGCTGAAAGAAGACGACCATATTTTCAACACAAAAAATGCCGGGTTGAATTAAATTTTACTATTTTACACTCCCCCCTTCGAAAATTCCCCCTTTTTATTGCAGAATTAACCTGAGTAAAGACAATGAGAAAAAATATTGCCTTGCTGCTGATAATGACAGCATTTGTATGCACACCGGGCTGTAAAAAATTTGAAAAAACCTGTCAGCTCAAGGAAGCAGGGATCGCTCTCACGTTTGACGATGATCGGGTAGATAACTGGTTTCAATACCTGCCTATGCTGGATTCAGCCAATGTTAAAGCCACATTTTACGTATGTAAGTACAACCGGTTCACCGCTGCACAGAAACAAAAGCTGGCAGTTATTCAGAACCACGGTCATGAGATCGCTTTTCACAGTACCAACCATTACAACATGATGGATTATGTGTATAAATACAGGCATACGATTGATGAGATGGTCAAATGTGAAATTGCAGACGGACTTAAACTGATGAACCGGGATGGATTTTACCCGGTAACATTTGCCTATCCTTACGGTGCCCATAACGGGTTATATGATAAAACGCTGATGCGTTATTTTAAAAGCGTAAGGGCGCTTAACGGTACCAATGATTTCAGCAAAAGCCTGGCTTCCACAGAAAAGAATTCGGTTTTGTATGGCCTGGGCATTGATAAAAGCAGCAAGCGTTCCGACGCGGATGTATTAGATATGGTAAAATCAGCTTTTAATAACAATGGTTGTGCGGTATTTGTTGCTCACGATATAAATACAGGCAGGAAGCTAAGTGTAACAAGAGGCCGGTTGCAGATGATATTTGCCCAGGCAAAACAACTGGGATTAAAGTATTATACCATTTCTGAAATATCGAACTAAGCCGGTGTTGAATACTTACTGCTGTATTGTTGGCAACTTTTTCATTCTCATTTGCCACCCTGCAAATCTTTCTTTTACTTTGCGGCAATTATAAAACAGCCTTAAATTTTTTAATAGTATGCTCAACGATATCCAGGTTTCTGGCAATAAAGACACCCGCAGCGGTTTTGGAGACGGTATTTTGGAAGCAGGCCGGAAAAACCCCAATATCATAGCGCTCACCGCCGACCTGGCAGGGTCGTTAAAACTGAATGGGTTCATGAAAGAATTTCCTGAACGCTTTATTCAGTGTGGTATTGCTGAAGCCAATATGATGGGTATTGCAGCCGGGCTTACCATAGGAGGAAAAATTCCTTATACAACCACATTCGCTAATTTTTCAACCGGAAGGGTTTACGACCAGATACGCCAGAGCATTGCCTACAGTGGAAAGAATGTAAAGATATGCGCCTCTCA
The DNA here is from genome assembly GCA_044220615.1 of Ferruginibacter sp. Classification (GTDB taxonomy): domain Bacteria; phylum Bacteroidota; class Bacteroidia; order Chitinophagales; family Chitinophagaceae; genus Ferruginibacter. The sequence continues at coordinate 303,308 of JBGAQR010000004.1, forward strand.
TGCCGGGCTTACCCTGGGAGAAGACGGCGCCACTCACCAGATATTAGAAGATATCGGACTGATGAAGATGCTGCCGGGTATGACCGTGATCGTTCCGGCTGATTATAACCAGACAAAGGCAGCTACCATGGCCATTGCCAATTACGAGGGGCCTGTTTATTTACGCTTTGGCCGCCCGGTATGGCCCATCTTTACCAATGAAGCCGATTTTGTTATTGGTAAGGCCCAGCAATTTTCTGTTGGATCGGATGTTTCCATATTTGCCTGCGGTCACCTGGTATGGAAAGCCATTGAAGCAGCAAAAGCACTGCAGGAAAAAGGAATAAGCGTTGACCTGATCAACATACATACCATCAAACCATTGGATGAAGCAGCTGTAATTGCCTCTTTAAGCAAAACAAAATGCGCTGTAACAGCAGAAGAGCATAATATCATTGGCGGATTGGGAGACAGTATTGCACAGGTAGCAGCAAAACATTGCCCCGTACCTATTGAGTACATAGGCACAAATGATACTTTTGGAGAAAGCGGAAAACCCACAGAATTGCTTACAAAATACGGGCTCGACACAAATAACATTATCGCCGCAGCCGAAAAAGCCATTTCGAGAAAGTAACCCCCATTAAACTTTTGCAGGAAAAGCCAATCTTAGGATTGGTTTTTTTATTTTTACCACTGCTCAACCTTTATGAAAGAACAAATAGACGACAAAGAACTGCTTATGCAGTTCAGGGAACCTGCTACCAAAGAACGCAGTTTTACCCTCATCATTAAAAAATACCAGGAAAAACTTTACTGGCATATCCGGCGTATGGTGGTATCTCATGAAGATGCCAATGACGTATTGCAGAATATGTTCATTAAAGTGTGGAATGCACTGGATAATTTCAGGGAAGACAGCCAGCTTTATACCTGGCTTTACCGCATTGCCACCAACGAAAGCCTCACGTTCCTGGAACAACAGAAAAAAAGGTCTTCCGTTTCGCTGAGCGATGTAGAGAATGGGTTAAGCAACCGGTTAAAGGCCGACAAGCACTTTGATGCCAATAAGCTGGAGTGGAAATTACAGGTTGCCATACAGCAGTTGCCTGAAAAGCAAAGGATTGTGTTCAACCTCAGGTATTACGATGAAATGCCTTATGAAAAAATGAGTAAGGTGCTGGAGACCAGCGAGGGGGCATTAAAGGCGAGCTATCATCATGCGGTGAAAAAAATTGAGGATTTTATACTGAATAGTTAAACTTTTAGCAATTAAAAAGGTCTGAAAAGGGTAGATGGAAAGCACAAACGACATATTGAATGAATTAAAGGAGCTGAGCCCGGTACTTGCAGCCATGGAGAAGGTAAATGTTTTTACCGTTCCGGAAGGGTATTTTGAAAGACTGAGTGAGGATATTGTGGCTTGCATCGGGTATGAAAAAGGGATTGCAGCAACCATTTCTCCTGCCGTTAAAACAGAAGATGTTCCGCAGGGATATTTTGAAAACCTGGCAGAAACCATTCTTGCCAAAGTAAAGAACGAAAGTGCTGCTGACGAATTAAGGATTCTATCGCCGATGCTTTACAGCGTTCAAAATGAAAATGTGTTTGAAGTACCGCAGGGATATTTTGATGATTTTTCAGATGCCATTCTTGCTAAAGTAAAGAACGAAAATGCTGTCGATGAACTGAGAACATTATCGCCGATGCTTTACAGTATTCAAAATGAAAATGTATTTGATGTTCCGCAGGGATATTTTGAAGGCCTGGGTGAAGAAGTGCTGAACAAGGTTCAGCCCCAAACAAAAGTGATTGTAATGAAGAGGCGTACCACTACTTTCTTCAAGTACGCTGTTGCGGCTGCTTTTACGGGAGTGATGGCATTGGGAGTTTTTAAGTTCACCAATACTTCGGTTAACAGCAAACTGCCTGATTATGTTACCGCCGGCCTGAAGATAGAAGACGTTGACCAGGAACTTTCAAAGATATCCGACGATGAGATCGTAAAATACCTGGAGGCGAGCGGAAGCGATGTGAAAACGGCGTTGGTGGCAAACAGTATTGATGAAAATGAACTGCCTTCAGAAGAAGAATATTTACTTGACGAAAAGGCATTGGACAATTATTTAAACAGTATCAATTTAGGAGATTTAAAAAATTAAAACACGATCATGAAAAAATATCTACTTATACTAACATTGGTTTTGGGCGGCGTTTCTTTTGCAAAAGCGCAGGAAGCGGATGAAAATAAAAAGGTTCAGGATATTAAAGCACTGTATGTTGCCTATGTAACAAAACAGCTGGATCTTACGCCGGATGAGGCGCAGAAATTCTGGCCGGTGCATACACAATTTGAAAACGACATCAAGTCTGTTAATAAAGACCTGCCTGAACTTCAGAAGCAGCAGGCGTACCTGGATGTGAAGAAGAGATACCAGGATAATTTCAGTCGTATAATTGGTGCCAGCCGCTGCGACCGGTTCTTCCGGATGGATGGAGAGTTTAAACGCAAGTTGCTTGAGATCCGTAATCAACGTCAGCAAAACGTTCGGCCAAGGTTAAGAAGGGGGCAATAAGAAATATTATTGAGTGAAAAGCGGGGTGACCCGCTTTACTTTTTTCAATACAGCGGTCATTGTTTTCTTCCTATACAGGAAAACGATCACCAGGTCATTGCCAGTCACTTTACTTTTTATGCCCGCAGGTATTTGTATGTTATCGATCCTGGAAAGTGCTGACAGTTGAAACACCTTACCGCTGGCCGATCTTATCAGGGTATCCCGAAAACTCAATTCTCCGCCGTTTGAATTCTGCAGAACATATGGAAGCCTTTTTAACGTATCGGTCTTGAAAGAAAAGGTATTTCTTTTGATCCATACATTGCTGATAATGACCCGTTCTCCCTTTTTAACCTCTGCAAAAACAAAATAACGGCTGTTTCCTGTAAACGGTGTTTCTTCTTTGCCTGAAATAAAAACCTGCTCTTTTTCAGCGCCGCCGGAAACAGGCTGTTCATACCCATATATGCGGATGACCTGTGAAAGAACAGGAATAGATACCAGTGTGAGCACAAGAATGAGAGTGACTGTTTTCATAAATCCTGGTAAGAACATTGGCTAATGATCAATATTGACATACGTGGAAATCCTTAATTTGACGGGGCGAAGAATTTATATAATTTTACTATACGCAAATTATACTTTAAACTGGATAACTATGAAACGATTTTTACTCCCCCTATTTATCATCGGCCTTGTTGCTGCCGGATTTTTTTTCGCACCAAAACTTTTAAAAACAGGATACCAGGAGGATGGAAAGGAAGTGCCGGTCAATAAAGAAGAGGGTGAGGAAAACGAACAGGAAGAACTGTTGGCAAGAGCCCGCCAGGAATTTCTGATGACGGTTGACCCCCAGCTTGGCTATGTGCCCTCAGAAAGATTACTAAAAGGCGAGATCCGTGCTTCCGAGATCATGGCATCATTGAATCCTACCAACACGTCAATTATTTCAGCCGTGACATGGGCAGAACGTGGCCCCAATAATATAGGAGGGCGGACAAGGGGTTTCATCTTTGATCAGAATGACGCTACAGGAAACACTGCAGTGGCAGGTGGCGTAGGTGGAGGTATATGGCGTACCACCAATTTCAAGACCGGGTCGCCGGTAACCTGGACAAGGATCACATCCATCAGCCAGAACCTGGCCATCACCAGCATTGCACAGGATCCTCAAACCCTGAACACCATGTATGCAGGAACCGGCGAAGGATTCGGTAACATTGACGCAATCAGGGGGTTGGGTGTTTACAAAAGCACAGATGCCGGCTTAACCTGGTCACTGCTGGCTTCCACCACAACAGGTGGTGCAAATGCAAACGACTTTTCCTATGTACAAAAGATACTTGTTTATAATAATGCAGCGCATGATGTATACGTGGCTTGTCGAAGCGCAGTATTCTGTAATAATGGTGGGTTAATGAGATCATCCAATGGCGGAACCTCCTGGACTACCGTGCTCGGAACCTATACCGGCTGTGGTAATTGTACCTGTGCAACCGATTATAAGATCTTTGATATCGAACGTTCATTCAGCGGCGACCTCTGGGTTTCATCCGTTACCGAAAGTTCAGGACTAGGAAAAATCTGGAAATCCAATGCCGGAGCAACCGTTGGTAATGCAGGTACCTGGGTGGATAAAACACCTACCGGAACCTGGCAACGTATTGAACTGGCCTGTTCTCCCTCCAATAATAACCGGGTGTATGCCTTACTGCAGGGTGCAACCAGCGCCGTGGGTGGTATCCGGCGTACCGATGATGGCGCTGCCACACCGGCCACATCCTGGGTAACCATTAATAACGGGACCAACTGGTGCGACCAGGGTTCAGCCACTTCAACAGACTTTTCCAGGAACCAGGCATGGTATGATCTTATGATAGCCATCAAGCCTAATGATGATAATACGGTGTTCGTAGGTGGGGTGGATGTAATGAGTACCACCAATGCCGGAACCAGCTGGGCACAGATCACACAATGGGCGTCGGGCTGCGCTGCATTGCCGTATGTGCATGCCGATATTCATAATCTTGTTTACCTGCCCGGTTCTTCCACGGAGTTTGCGATCGTTTGCGATGGAGGAGTATTCTATACTGCAAATGGAGGTACTTCTTTTGTTGATAAGAATAATAATTACAACGTTACACAGTATTACAGTTGTGCCATGCACCCTTCGTCCGGCTCCAACTATATGCTGGCCGGAGCACAGGACAATGGAACGCATAAATTCACTGCAGCAGGAGTAAACTCAGTAACAACCCCAACCGGTGGTGATGGAGGCTTCTGCGAGATCGATCAGAAGAACTCTCTGCAACAGCTTACGAACTACACAGGCACCAACCTGAACATGTCGAATAACGGAGGTACCAGCTTTACATATAATGGTGGGTTTACCACCGACCGGTTCATTAACCCCGGTGATTATGATACAGCATCGAGCACAAGCCCGGGCCTGTCAACAGCAGCTTTCTATTATTGCGGCGGAGCAACAAGGGCTTTCAGGAGGGTTACCCTTAATTTCAGCGCCCTTACGCTGGTCTCAAACAGTTTCACCGTTACTGCATCTACTACGAACCATTCTGTATCTGCCGTAAAAGTAGATCCGAATACAGCCAACAGAGTTTGGTTTGGAATGTCTACTGCAAATGGTGCAGCTGCATCCGTAGCGCCGCAGCTTTTCTATGCTTCCAGTGCCAATGGTACTCCTACATTCAACCAGGTTACATTACCGGCAGCGATCACTACCGGACAATACATTTCCAGTATTGATGTGGAGAGAGGCAATGCTTCACATATACTGATCACACTTTCCAACTACGGTATCGCCAGTGTATATGAATCAACTGACTTAGGCGTCAACTGGACGTCACTGGATAACAACGGTGTGAATCTGCCCGATGTTCCTGTGCGCTGGGGTGTATTCATCCAGTCAGGATGGGGCCAGCTTACGGCTGCAGTTGGAGGTGTTTTATTGGCAACTGAATTGGGTGTATGGGGAACCAGTACTGTTTCAGGAACAACCACTCCCTGGGCTCAGAATAATACCAATATGGGTAATGTGCGTGTGGACATGCTCAGGATCAGGGGGTCCGACAGGATGGTAGCTGCTGCAACGCACGGACGTGGATTGTTCACGGCTCAACTGAGTATTGTTCCCATCAATTATGTATGGTTTAAAGGATATCCGCAGGATAATAATAACCGCCTGGCCTGGAAGGTTACGAATTCAGTCAACAACCGCGGCTTTGAAGTGGAGCGTAAGTATGAAGGAGAAGCGGCCTTCAGTAATATCGGGTTTGTGCCTGCCTCGGGCAACAGCACGGCAGAATACGGCTTCACCGACCAGAACCTGAATCTGTCGAAGCAGGTGGCCGTATACCGGCTGAAGCAGGTTGACCTTGATGGCAAGTTCAAATATTCCGATCAGCTGCCTATCAGGCGGAGCCAGCTTGGAAAATTCATCTACTTTGTTTCTGCCAGTGGTAACAGCGTTTTTGTTCGGGCAGGCAGCAAACAGGGAATACAAAATGTGATAATCTCCATTTATGACGCACAGGGAAGAGTGCTAAAATCAGGTACCTATAAATACGAGGATATCACATTAGATATCTCCGGTTATACAAAAGGTGTTTATTTCATTAAGATCAGGAGTACCGGCACCAGCGACGAATCGGTCACAAAGTTTGTGAGGTAGGGTTTATAGTCCTGCATAAAGAACCTTGAAAAATAATACAAAAAGAGAGGAGGCAACTCCTCTCTTTTTGTACCCGGAATAGCCACCCTGGGAAGAGTCGTACGTACTGGTTTACTCTCATTCTATTTTTTTAATTTACCCGCCCTTTTTTTGCCATTCCGCCCCTGTTCCCCTACCTTTGCAGCCGATTAAAAAAGGCCTTTTAATAAACATTTCAATTAACTAATTATGGTAGAAATTAAGCCAGATGAGATCTCAGCGATTCTTCGTCAGCAGCTAAGTAATTTTAACGCCGGCGCCAGTTTGGAAGAGGTAGGAACCGTGTTACAGGTGGGTGATGGTATTGCCCGTGTTTACGGACTGAACAATGTTCGTTCCGGTGAACTGGTAGAATTTGACAATGGTGTAAAAGCGATCGCCCTGAACCTGGAAGAAGACAATGTGGGTGTGGTATTGATGGGTGACAGCAGCGAGATCAAAGAAGGAGATAAAGTTAAACGTACCGGCCAGATCGCCTCTATTAAAGTGGGCGAAGGAATGAGCGGTCGGGTTATCAATACCCTGGGTGAACCGATCGACGGTAAAGGCCCTATCAAAGGTGAATTATACGAAATGCCACTGGAGCGTAAAGCGCCCGGCGTGATCTTTCGTGAGCCGGTAAAAGAACCGCTTCAAACTGGTATCAAAGCGATCGATGCAATGATTCCTATCGGCCGTGGACAGCGTGAGTTGATCATTGGTGATCGCCAGACCGGTAAAACAGCTATTGCTATTGATACCATCATCAACCAAAAAGAATTTTATACAGCCGGTAAACCGGTTTACTGTATATATGTGGCAATTGGTCAGAAAGCCTCTACCATTGCAGGGATCATGAAAACACTGGAAGAGTATGGCGCCATGGCTTATACAACTATTGTTGCCGCTTCTGCTTCTGATCCGGCTCCTTTGCAGTTCTATGCACCATTTGCCGGAGCTGCCATCGGGGAGTTCTTCCGCGATACCGGAAGGCCGGCTTTGATCATTTATGATGATCTGTCAAAGCAGGCGGTGGCTTACCGTGAGGTTTCTTTGTTGTTAAGAAGGCCGCCCGGACGTGAAGCATATCCTGGTGACGTATTCTACCTGCATAGCCGTTTATTGGAAAGAGCTGCAAAAGTGGTTTCTAAAGACGAGATCGCAAAGCAGATGAATGACCTGCCTGAAACGATCAAACACCTGGTAAAAGGCGGCGGTTCATTAACAGCCCTGCCGATCATTGAAACACAGGCTGGTGACGTATCTGCATATATCCCAACAAACGTAATTTCCATCACCGACGGGCAGATATTCCTGGAAGGTAACCTGTTCAATGCCGGTATACGTCCTGCTATTAACGTAGGTATCTCGGTAAGCCGTGTGGGTGGTAATGCGCAGATCAAATCCATGAAGAAAGTGGCCGGTACATTAAAACTTGACCAGGCTCTTTATCGTGAGCTGGAAGCGTTTTCTAAGTTTGGTGGCGATCTGGATGCTGCAACCAAGAACGTAATTGACAAAGGTGCCAGGAACGTGGAAATACTTAAGCAGCCTCAATATTCTCCTTTTACTGTGGAAAAGCAGGTGGCCATTATCTACCTGGGTACACAAGGTTTATTAAAGGATGTTGCTGTTAAAAATGTGAAAGCATTTGAAGAGCACTTCCTGATGGAAATGGAAAACAAGTATCCAGAAATTCTGGCCGAATTCAAAAAAGGCGGATTACCAGAAGAATCATTAAAGAAAATGACCGACCTGGCAGCAAGTTTAGCAGGTCAGTATAAAGCATAATCTTACTTGAGTTATTATACAGAGGAGGGAAGAGATTCCCTCCTTTTTTTATTGTCCTTTTGCCGAAATGGCATAAAAAAAGGCTGGCTTGCAGTTTGTGAATAGGTATTGAAAATTTTGTAAAATGACTTTTGGAATTATTGCCATCTCCGTGATTTTTATGGTGATTGGTATGATCGTTCAGTACCGGTTAAAAAGTAAATTCTCCCAGTACAACAAAGTAGCTACCAGCAATGGCATGAGCGGAAAGGAAACCGCCGAAAGAATGCTGCGTGATAATGGGATCTACGATGTGCAGGTGATTTCTGCAGATGGATTCTTATCTGATCACTACAATCCTCTCAACAAAACAGTGAACCTTAGTCCGGATGTATATGAAGGCAGAACGGTTGCAGCCGCTGCTGTAGCAGCCCACGAATGCGGGCATGCATTTCAACATGCCACCGCCTACTCCATGCTGATGCTGCGTAGCCGGCTTGTTCCGGCGGTAAAGATCAGCAGCACGTTATCGCAGTGGGTCATCATTGCCGGCCTGGGTATGTTCGGTTTTGGCGGCGGAAATCCAACGGTGTTATTGATAGGTATCATTTTGTTTGCGATTACCACATTATTTTCGGTGATCACATTACCGGTTGAATTTGATACATCGGCCCGGGCATTGAAATGGCTGGATACTGCCCGGATTACCACCAATAAAGAACACGACCAAGCTAAGGATGCTTTAAAATGGGCGGCACTTACCTATGTGGTGGCGGCATTGGCATCCATTGCCATGCTGGTACAATACATACTGATCTACCAGTCGAGAAGCAGGGATTAAGCAAAATTATTTTTGAGGAATTACAATCAACTATATTTGCTAACGGTATTTTTAAAAAATAAAGCAACCTCACACTATGAACTTTGGAAAAGAATTTGAAAAATATGCGGTCAAGCACAAAGGCATAAGCAGCAATACGCTGGATGGCTACATCAAACACAATGTAACCAATCTTACGCCCAACATCATTGAAGAAAGACCGATGAATATTGCGGTGATGGATGTGTACAGCCGGTTGATGATGGACCGCATCATCTTCCTGGGTTATCCCATCAGCGATGAAGTAGCCAATATTGTTACAGCCCAGTTATTATTTTTAGAAAGCACCGACCGTACCCGGGATATTCAGATGTATATTAATTGTCCGGGTGGTGGTGTATATGCCGGACTGGGTATGTATGATACCATGCAGTTTATCACACCCGATATAGCCACCATCTGCACGGGTATGGCCGCCAGCATGGGCGCTGTATTAATGTGTGCCGGTGCAAAAGGAAAACGTACAGCCCTTAAACACAGCCGCATTATGATGCACCAGCCAAGCGCAGGTGCCGGCGGACAGGCAAGCGACATTGAGATCACCGTTAATGAAGTGAAGAAAGTAAAGAAAGAACTTTACGACATCATTGCATTTCACACCAACCAACCAAGCGAAAAAGTGGCGCTTGATTGCGACCGGGATAACTGGATGACCGCCATGGAAGCAAAAGAATACGGATTGATCGATGAAGTATTGCTCATCAACCAGAAAAAACTTAAAAAAGAACAGAAATAAAAAGGATAACGTATGAATTTTTACAGAAATAATATTACCCGTTTAGAAGACGAAGACAAACCAGATGCCCAGGCCGATAACCCGATGGAGAAAATGATGAGCAGCTGGCAGTTCGATAAAAAGTTCATTGAGCAACGTAAGGTTTTTTTATGGGGTGTGGTAGATGATAAAAGTGCAAAAGATATCACCAACCGCTTAATGTATTTAGAAGCGATCGATCCCGGGAAAGAGATCACTTTTTATATCAACAGCCCAGGCGGTATCGTTACCAGCGGCATGGTTATTTACGATACCATGCAAATGATCAGTTCGCCGGTAAGTACCGTTTGTATGGGTATGGCAGCCAGTATGGGAAGCATATTACTCAGCGGCGGGGCAAAGGGCAAGCGGTATATTTTCCCCAATGGCGAAGTGATGATTCACCAGCCAAGCGGCGGGGGACAGGGTACCAGTGCCGACCTGGAAATTATGGCAGAACAGATCCGCAAGACCAAACTGATGGGAGCCGAAATACTGGCAAAAAACTGCGGACAAACAGTTGATAAAGTGATGAAGGATTTTGACCGGGATTATTGGATGGATGCCAAAGAGTCGGTTGAATATGGCATTGTGGACGCTGTTTTGAAAAAAATCTAAAAAGAGCGGATCAAATTTATATATAAAGGCCTCTTTTTGAGGCTTTTTTTATCATAATTAATTGCAAGCAACGTTATAGAGATGTAACTTGTCTTACTATACAATTATTACCTTTGTGCCCCGGCCAAGCTAGCCGGGTAAACAAAAACTAATATGGCCAAACAGCAAACACTACATTGTTCATTTTGCGGACGCAGCCGTGATGAGGTTAAAATACTCATTGCCGGCCAGGATGGACATATCTGCGAAAACTGTGTTGAGCATGCTGTAGAGATCATCGAACAGGAGCTGGGTAATTCTTCCGACAATAAACACCTCAACACACAAGGCCATAAACTCAGCGTAAGAAAACCAATCGAGATCAAAAAATTCCTGGATGATTATGTGATCGGGCAGGATGATGCCAAAAAGATATTATCTGTTGCGGTGTATAACCATTATAAACGCCTTAATCAGAAACTTGAGAATGATGTAGAGATCGAGAAGAGTAATATCATTATGGTTGGCGAAACAGGTACCGGAAAAACGCTGTTGGCAAAAACCATTGCCCGTATGCTGAATGTGCCGTTTGCCATTGTGGACGCTACCGTATTTACTGAGGCCGGTTATGTAGGCGAAGATGTGGAAAGTATGCTCAGCCGGTTATTACAAGCCTGTAATTACGATGTAGCTGCGGCAGAAAAAGGAATTGTATTCATTGATGAAATAGATAAGATAGCCCGAAAGAGCGATAACCCGTCCATTACAAGGGACGTAAGCGGAGAGGGTGTGCAGCAAGGATTGTTGAAATTGCTGGAAGGAACGGAGGTGCTTGTTCCGCCACAGGGAGGCCGCAAGCACCCTGAACAGAAACTGATCAAAGTAAATACACAGAATATCCTCTTCATTTGTGGGGGCGCTTTTGATGGTGTAGATAAGATCATTGCCCGCCGGGTAAACACAAACGCCATTGGTTTCAATGTAAATAAAGAATTACAGGAATACCAGCACGACAACCTCCTTCATTTTGTGAATGCAGTTGACCTCAAGCATTTTGGATTGATACCAGAACTGCTGGGCCGTTTGCCGGTGGTTACCTATTTAAACCCCCTCGACGCAGAAACACTCCGCAGTATACTAACCGAACCTAAGAACTCACTCATCAAGCAATTCACCCGCCTGTTTGATATCGAAGGCATTGAGTTGAAATTTGAACCGGCGGTACTGGATTTTATGGTTGAAAAAGCGCTGGAATACAAACTGGGCGCCCGCGGCCTTCGCAGTATCTGCGAAAGCATCCTTACCGATGCTATGTATGAACTGCCTTCTCAAAAGGTTAGAACCTTTGATGTAACGCTGGAGTATGCCCAACGCAAGTTCAGCAGCAGCAAACTGAGTATGCTGAAAGTGGCATAAGTAATGGTCCTACGCCTCATCAGACCAATACATGCACGATGAGCATATTCCAATGATTTGACGTCCCCGTCTGATCATATTCACTTTTCAAATTCTCCCCAATTTTCAAACAACCAAATATCATTTTAGGTGATTGATGTATTTCATTTTATTTTTACGCCGAACCGGGCAACAGGCCAACGGTAAATCTCAAATTTTAAATTCAAAATACTAAATGGTAGACGTTATACTTGGAATGCAGTGGGGTGATGAGGGTAAAGGAAAGATCGTTGATTTCTTTGCTAAAGATTATGATGTAGTGGCCCGTTTCCAGGGCGGACCTAATGCCGGGCACACGTTATACGTGGATGGAAAAAAGATAGTACTGCACCAGATACCCAGCGGTATTTTTCATGAATCCAAAACAAACCTTATCGGCAATGGGGTGGTGCTGGATGCAGTTACACTGAAACGGGAATGTGATAATGTGGCTGCTATGGGAGTGGATTATAAAAAGAACCTCTATATCAGCGAACGTACACACCTCATTCTGCCAACACACCGGGCCATTGATAAGGCCAGTGAACTTTCTAAAGGAAATGAAAAGATAGGCAGTACCCTTAAAGGGATAGGACCGGCTTATATGGATAAAACAGGCCGCAATGGTTTAAGGGTGGGCAACCTGCTCGACAAGAGCTTTACAACCGAATACATAAAACTCAGGCTCAAGCACCAGAAACTGCTGGATAGTTTCAATTTCCAGGAAGATATCAGCGCCTGGGAAGAAGAATTTTTTGAGGCCGTTGAGTTCCTGCGTGAATTCAATATAGTAAATGGTGAATATTTCATCAATGAAAGAATACAGAAGGGTCAGCGTGTTTTAGCCGAAGGGGCTCAGGGCAGTATGCTGGATGTAGACTTTGGTACCTTTCCGTTTGTAACAAGCAGCAATACTATTTCGGCTGGTGTCTGTACTGGTTTAGGCGTAGCTCCTCAAAAGATCAGGGAAGTGTTTGGGGTTTCTAAAGCATACTGTACCCGGGTGGGTAGTGGCCCTTTCCCAACCGAGTTGCACGACGAAACCGGCGAACTGATCCGGAAAACAGGAAATGAATTCGGTAGCACAACCGGGCGCCCACGCCGCTGTGGATGGATCGACGGAGTGGCCCTTCAGTTTGCCTGTATGGTGAACGGGGTAACACAAATCATTATGACAAAAGCCGATATACTGGATAACCTGGAAGAACTGAAAGTATGCAATGGCTACAAAGTGAATGGAGAAGAAAAGAATTTTGTACCTTTTCAAATGAACAAGGTTGCCATAGAGCCGGTATATAAAACATTCAAAGGATGGATGAAAGATATATCTTCTATAACTGACTATGAAGGGCTACCAAAGGAAATGAAAACTTATATAGAGTACCTGAACAGTTATCTGGGAGTACCTGTTAAATACATAAGCAATGGCCCCGGCCGTGACCAGTTATTGCTGGCATAAAAAAAATTGAAAAAAAGTTTGCAATATTTTTGGCTATTTAAAAAACCCGTTGAAATTTTACAGTAATAACCCTTTTTTCAATTATGGTCCTGATATCTGATAACACAAAAATGAAAACTGCAAAAGCATCTGCAGGTACAGTAATTACTGCAGCAAAAAAAGCAGCTAAACCCAAAAAGACAGATGACGATGATGATGATCTGGATGATGACGATGATATGGATACAAAGGCTTCACCTAAAAAGAAATCGGCTTCAAAGAAAGGCGGAGATGATGATGACGATGACGATGATGTAGAAGTGGCTGATGATTGGGAAACTCCTGAGGAAGAAGATGATTGGGATCCTGATTTCGAGGAATTCGATGTGCCTAAATCAAAAGGGAAGAAATCCGTAGGCAAGAAAAGTGCAAAAGGCGAGGATGAGGACGATTTTAAAATGGACGATGACTTCAAAGACCTGGGCTTTGATGACCTGGATGGTGGTGGTGATTTTGATGACGACGATGATTTCTAAAACCGGTATCTATAACGGGGAAAAACAGTCTTGTGAAAAAATGTACATCTTTTCCTGTTAACGATCTTAAAACATTTAAAATACAAATGCTGAATTGGGTAAACCAGTTCAGCATTTTTTCTTTTTTGGATAATCAGCAATACGGGTTTTCCAAACCTGCGTTTGAATGCCTGCTGGCTGCAGGATCTAAAAAAACCATCTGCACCAATGCCGGGAACGCTTTCGGTCAGCTAAGGCATTTTCATAATGAAACAAAAGGCGAATGGCTGTTTGGACATTTAGGATATGACCTGAAGAACGAAACAGAATCGCTTCATTCAGGGTATACAGACAGGATCGGGTTTAGCGACCTTTTCTTTTTTGTTCCGCAATGGGTGATCAAATTAGATGGGGATGAAGTGAAGATATATGGAGAAGAAGACCCCCGGTCTGTTTATGAAGAAATACGAAGTTGCCCTACGGTTATAAATAATAGCTGTAAAGCAAAGGTAGATATCAAACACAAGATCAACAGGGAAGATTACCTGGAAATAATAGAAGAACTGCGCCGGCACATTTTGCGGGGCGATTGTTATGAGATTAATTTCTGCCAGGAATTTTTTTCAGCAAATGCTGAAATTGACCCCTTGTACATATACGATCGTTTGGCAGAATTATCACCCAACCCATTCTCGGTTTTTTACCGGGTAGAAAACAGCTATTGCCTTTGTGCAAGCCCCGAACGTTATTTAAAGAAAGCCGGCTCCCGTATATTTTCACAACCCATCAAAGGAACTTCAAAAAGAGAACATAAAAATTCAGATGCGGATGAAGCATCGAAAAACTATCTTCTGCAAAGTAGTAAAGAGAAAAGTGAGAATGTAATGGTGGTTGACCTGGTACGAAACGACCTGAGCCGTGTTTGTAAGCCCGGGTCGGTAAGGGTAGATGAGTTGTTTGCTGTTTATAGCTTTCCGCAGGTACACCAGATGATAAGTACGGTAAGTGGGGAAGTAAATGATGCAATGAACTGGGTTGATTGCATCAGGGGCACTTTCCCGATGGGCTCCATGACCGGGGCCCCTAAAAAAAGAGTGATGGAATTGATAGAACAATATGAGCGTAGCCGCAGGGGGCTGTTCTCAGGGGCAATAGGGTATATAAACCCCGATGGCGATTTCGATTTCAATGTAGTGATACGAAGTATGTTTTATAATGCAGCAACAAAATATCTCTCCTTTCAAACAGGGGGAGGAATTACATACTACAGTAACCCGGCGGATGAATATGCTGAAAGTTTACTTAAAGCGGAAGCGATGATGAATGTGCTTAAATGATCAGCTCTTTTTCTTCTTTGCACTTTTTTGTGAAGGATAGATCACAGGGTTTGATACGGGAGCAGGGTTATCTCCAAGTAATAACTGCACACACTCATTTAGAATACTATACTTATTTGCAAGGAAGAGTTGCATTTTATCAGCAGGTAAACGAAGATCATAATTGCCGTTCATGGCCATCATATTATCAAAGCCGGGGTTGTAACGGTTAAACTGCACAATATCCATAGATAAATTCTTCGTGATCACCAGCGAATTGTATTTCCCGGAAATGCTTTGAGTAGCTGTTGTTGCAAGTTCTTCTTCGGTAAGATCCGGTTTATTGTCATACGGATTTGCACTCATGCCAGTTCCACCACCAGCATTTGGAGTAGTGGTTATTCCTCCCGACCCTTCCATGATGTAATGTGTAGCGATGAATTTTTTAACGTGGTTCCTGCTTTCGGTGGGCAAATAATATTGGAGCGACCAGAAATTACGGCTTCTGCTTTTTTTAATGGCAGAATAAACCCTTCCCGGTCCGCCGTTGTAAGCCGCAATCACCAGCAACCAGTCGTGCATCTGGCTGTATAAGGTAAGTAGGTACCTGGCGGCAGCATGTGTACTCTTATAATAATCCCTTCTTTCGTCAAAAAAACCATTTACTACAAGGCCATAGTCTCTTGCCGTATAAGGCATGAATTGCCAGGGTCCACCGGCTCCCTTCCAACTGGTGGCGCCAGTACTTAAGTTGCTTTCAATAACGGCCAGGTATTTTAATTCACGGGGTAACCCGTATTGTGAAAGAATATTATCAATAAGATTAAAATAAGGCTGACCCCATCCTTTCATTTTTAGCAGGTTGTTGCTGTGTAATTTCAGGTAATCCTGCATATAACTTTCTGCATTGGGGTTCACCTGGCTTGAATAAGGCAGTGCCGGGTTATAATTGTACTGGGCAAAAAGGTTCTTAAATCCATATTTTGTTACCTGGCTGAAATACTGGATCTTTTCTTTTTGTGGAGGTGTTTTTGTTTTTAAAACTTCTGCAATGATGGAATCTTCTGCCGGGTCTTTGATGATGCTGGTATCTGCTTCTGCTTTTTGTTGTTGCAAAAGATCATGCATACTGCCTGCATTTGCAGACAGTAGTGAGAAACAAAAGCCTGTTATAAAAAGAAGTTTCTTCATACGGCTACAGGTTGATACATTTTGTGATTCTTCATCAACCAGTCTGATACCTGAAGCAAAGTTAATTCATCTGTTTTTTTGGTCATAACCTGTATGCCGAAAGGCATGCCATTGCTGTGTTTGAATAAGGGTAATGAAATTCCGGGAATGCCTGTCAGGTTCGCAAATACAGTAAATATATCTGCCAGGTACATGGCTACCGGGTCATTGGTCTTATCACCAAAACTAAATGCAGTGCCCGGGCTAGTTGGCATTATAAGTGCATCAAACTCAGTAAAAACGGCTTCGGTTTTATTTACCAATAAGCGTCTTACCTGCTGTGCTTTACTGAAGTAAGCATCATAATAGCCGCTGCTTAAAACAAAAGTGCCAAGCATGATGCGTCGCTGTACTTCTTTGCCAAAACCCTGGCTACGGGTTTGCTTATAAAAGTCTGTTAAATCTGAAATATGCCCGGTTGTTTGATGACCATAGCGTATTCCATCATACCTGTTTAAATTACTGCTGGCTTCGGCGGTAGTTAATACATAGTATGTTGGTACTACATATTCAAGCAGGTCAAAACCGATTTCTGTTACAGTATGGCCTTCATTTTTTAAAGTATCAATAAGAGACAAAATATTCTCTCTTATTTCTCCGTCAAGTGAGGGATGTTGAACTGCTTCTTTGAAATAAGCTATTTTATATTTTTTACCGGGTGATGATTGTTGCAAGGATATATTTTTTTCCTGTAAAGCCGTACTGTCATATTCATCTGTACCGCTCATTGTTTCCAGCAGCAGGGCAATATCGGCTATGTTATTTCCAAAGATCCCGATCTGGTCAAAGGATGATGCATAGGCGAGAAGGCCGTAGCGGGAAATTCTTCCATAAGACGGTTTCAGGCCTGCAATGCCGCAAAAATCTGCCGGCTGCCTCACTGACCCCCCGGTATCGCTGCCAAGACTGGCCATACATAAACCAGCCTGAACAGCTACAGCGCTTCCCCCGGATGAACCACCCGGTACCTTTGTATTATCAAGTGCATTCAATACTTTACCATATACCGAATTTTCATTTGAGCTGCCCATCGCAAACTCATCGCAGTTACACGAGCCGATGATGATGGCATCTTCATCCAGCAGGCGTTGAACCGCCGTAGCGTTGTACAGGCTTGTGAATCCTTCCAGGATCTTTGAAGCAGCGGTTACTTTGTGGTTCTTATAACAGATCACATCTTTAATGGCGATAACAACCCCATGTAGTTTTTTAAGCGGTTCACCGGCTTTCCGTTTTTCATCTAAACGATAAGCTTGCTCTGTGGCTTCGTTGGCATATACTTCTGTGAGCGCATTCAGGTGTTTATGCGCTTCGATCTTCTGCAGGTAATGCGCAACTGCTTCCGTGCAGCTTACCTGGTTATGCACAAGATCCTTGTGGTATTCAGCTATGTCTTTAAATGAAAACATGGTTAAAATAAATGCAGTACCGGTGCTATAAAAAAGCGGCTGAAGCGTTCCCTCTTCAACGGGGCTCACTTCAGCCGTAATGATCTTATTCTTTTGTATTTATTTGCTATCCTTTTCTTTCATGCCCTCTTCAATTTCACTCTTCACATTGTTTTTGGCATCATTGAATTCACGCATGCCGCGGCCGATCCCTCTCATCAGTTCAGGTATTTTTTTACCCCCGAACATCAATAGAACTACTATAATGATCAGGATCCATTCGCTGCCACCCGGCATGGATAACAGAAATATGCTGCTCAAAAATGATAATGTCATAGTCTCAATTTAGACAGCAAAGATAACTCAAATAATTACTTGCCTGTAAATTAATGTAACAAAGTTAACCTCTGATTAACCCTACTAAAGCAATTAAAGAATACTAGCGAATATAGGTTCTGCCACACCTGGCTTTCCCATTGGCAGCCTGTTCGGGTGAAATACCCCTTGCGCAAGAAAATAACAAAATAGTGGTAAATACTGCAACTAGTGCAAGAACAATCCTTCTCATGGTTTACGGTTTAAAATTTAAAATTTACGTTTCAGAGTAACCTTGGGGTAAAAGTCTTATCGAAGGATTGAATTTTGCGTAAACATAACAACAAAAATGCCAACTTCATAACTTTTTTAAAAGAAAAAGCGAAAATCATTGACTTTCGCTTTAAAAAAATATGAAGATTTTGATTAATTTTTAGCCACTGCCATTCTTTTTTCTCTGATACGGGCACTTTTACCGCTTCTTTCACGAAGAAAGAACAGTTTAGCCCTTTTTACCTTACCAACTTTATTAAGAACAACGCTCTCAATATTTGGAGAGAATACAGGGAATAAACGCTCTACACCAACACCATCACTCATTTTACGTACTGTAAATGAGGCTGTTGCACCAGTTCCCTGGCGTTTGATCACATCGCCTTTAAAGCTCTGGATACGCTCTTTATTACCCTCAAGGATCTTATAATTTACGGTTACATTATCACCGGCTTTGAAGTTCGGAAGTGAGGTTTTGGCCTTTGTGCCTAATTGCTCATGAACAAATGATACTGCGTTCATACTGATTAATTTTAACGGACGGCAAAGGTAGGGGAAAGTTGTGAGTTATAAACTATGAATGATGAGTTTTTTCGACTCATGCTTAAAATATTTTCAAAAACCAATATTATAGGCGTAAAAAAAGCCGGTAACTCACAATTTACCGGCCTTTCAGTCATTTTATAGGCAAATTACCTCGCCACATTCACTGATCTTTTCTCCCGTATTACGGTAACTTTTATCTGCCCCGGAAAGGTCATTTCGGTTTGAATTTTCTGGGCTATCTCAAAACTGAGTTTATCGCTGTCTCCATCTGTTACTTTGTCTGCTTCAACAATTACCCTTAGTTCCCTTCCGGCCTGAATAGCATAGGCTTTTTCCACCCCGGTATAGGCCATTGCCAGATTTTCCAGGTCCTTGATACGCTGAATATATTGTTGCATGATCTCACGCCTTGCACCTGGTCTTGCCCCGCTGATGGCATCGCAAGCCTGAATGATGGGAGAAATCACGTATTGCATTTCCATCTCATCGTGGTGGGCGCCAATGGCATTTACCACGGCCGGGTTTTCCCCATATTTCTCAGCCAGTTTTGCACCTAATAGGGCATGGCTCAATTCAGTTTCTTCATCAGGTACTTTTCCAATATCGTGTAAAAGACCAGCCCTTTTAGCCAGTTTCGGGTTCAGGCCTAATTCCGAGGCCATTATGGCGCAAAGATTGGCTGTTTCCCGGCTGTGCATAAGCAGGTTTTGACCATAAGAGGAACGAAAACGCATACGGCCAACCATTCTTATCAATTCTTTATGAAGGCCGTGTACACCTAACTCCATTGCGGTACGTTCACCGATCTCCATTACCTGGTCATCGATCTGTTTTTTTGTTTTTTCAACCACTTCCTCAATACGGGCCGGGTGAATACGTCCATCGGCAACCAGGCGTTGTAATGATAAACGGGCTATCTCCCGACGTAATGGATCGAAAGAAGAAAGCACAATGGCTTCCGGCGTGTCATCTACGATCAGGTCTACACCAGTGGCGGCTTCAATGGCACGGATATTACGTCCTTCCCGACCAATGATAGAACCTTTGATCTCGTCACTTTCCAGGTTAAAAACAGTAATGGCGTTCTCAATGGCCTGCTCGGCTGCGGTACGCTGTATGGTTTGGATGACGATCTTACGGGCCTCTTTATTTGCCTTCAGTTTGGCATCTTCAATAATTTCCTGCTGTATCACCAAAGCCTTGGTATGGGCCTCCTGTTTCAGGCTTTCAATAAGCTGCGCTTTGGCATCTTCTGCTGAAAGGCCGGCTACTTTTTCCAGGCGGCGGATATGTTCTTCCTGGTGCTTTTCCAGCTCAGTACGCTTAATGTTAACGATCTCGATCTGTCGATTCAGGTTTTCCTTGATAGACTCATTATCCTTGATCTGTTTCTCAAGATTCTGATCTTTCTGGTTCAGGGACTGTTCCTTCTGTTTAATGCGGTTCTCGCTTTCAGAAAGTTTCTGGTTGCGTTGCATAACATCCCTGTCGTGATCAGCCTTTAACTGAACGAATTTTTCCTTTGCTTCTAAAAGCTTCTCTTTTTTTAGTGTTTCGGCCTGTAACTGGCCGTCGGCGATGATCTTTTTGGCTTGTTGCTCTGCTTCGGCGATCTGGTTTTTGGTATTCTTTGCAAATACGAGTTTACCCAGTATTAAGCCCAGTATGAGGGCGGCTACGCCAATGATAATGTATAATATTATCGGTTCCATTGAATTTTTCTGTTTTAAATCGGTTCAAAATCATATAGTACTCTCTTTTCATTCCGGGTGATGGGCCGAAATATGGGATGAGTTGTTTAGCCTACGAAGATAGGTAATTTGTTTGGAGAAATATAAGCAGGGATGCTAATAGATGGTTTTAAAACCAGCTGCCTTACCTGGCTTTATCCAGCTGCCTTTCCATTTTCTGTAAGGCTTCCAGCATTTCACCCTCCAGTTCCGGATTGCCATCTGCTTTTGCCTGCGTGGCATACCAGATAAGCACCATGGCCACATAGTCCTGCATATCCTTGCCGGCAAACTGGGTCTTGAATTCGATGATCTTATCGTTGATTGTCTTTAATGTGCGGCGAATGGTTTCTTCATCGGCAGGGCTGGTTTTGATACGATAGCTCCTGTCGGCAATCACGATATTTATGGGGATCAGTTCTGCCATGTTTATTCGCTTAGTATGCCAATGCATTTATCAAT
The DNA here is from genome assembly GCA_044220615.1 of Ferruginibacter sp. Taxonomy (GTDB): domain Bacteria; phylum Bacteroidota; class Bacteroidia; order Chitinophagales; family Chitinophagaceae; genus Ferruginibacter. The sequence goes on from JBGAQR010000004.1 coordinate 324,202, forward strand.
GTCCCGTATGTACCGGTTAATGTTCTTTTCAAATTCTTTTTTGTCTGTTTCATTCATTTTCCCGGCAGCTGCTTTCAATATGCCTACCTGTTCTTTTAAGGATTCTATTTGCTGTGCACTGGATTCTTTTGTCTTCTTCAGTTCTTCTATCAACGCTGTTTGCCGCTGGTTGTCTTTTTGCAATTGCTGGTAACCCTTCAGCAATTGCTGAAGTTTATCATTTACCCGCTTTATATGTTGTTCCAGTTCACTCATGCTATATTACTTTCGTATTTCAGCATTTAATTCTTTTTCAAAAGAGGCGATGATCTTGTTCATCATGGCATCAATTTCTTTATCGGTAAGGGTCTTTTCATCATCCTGGAAAGTAAAGCTTACCGCCATGGATTTTTTACCGGCACCGATCTTTTCACTCTCAAATATATCAAACAAACTGATGGATTTAAGTTTCTTTATCCCCGTAGCCAGGGTGGCTTTTTCCACCAGTTCATAAGAAAGGGCCTTGTTTACTACAATAGCAAGGTCACGGTTTACAGCAGGATATTTTGATATCTCCCGGTATTCGGTGATGGTTTTTTTGTTCAGGGTCAGCAGCCTGTTCCAGTTAAGATCGGCATAAAATACGGGTTGCTTAATATCGAACTGCTCCAGTTTTTTATTGCTTACCATCCCTATTTGCGCAACCGGCTCTTTTTTAATTAGCGCCTGCAGGCAATTTGAAAGCCCGGTGTTCTCTAATTCAGTATATCCATCAACCTTTAATCCCAGCAAAGCAATTATTTTTTCAAGCACCGATTTTGCAAAATAAAAATCAGCCTTTTGCGCTTTTGCTTTCCAGCCCCCTGCGTTGGTATTGCCGGTAACGTAAAAAGCAAGATGATTGGTTTCCACATAATTCCCGGTCTCATCAACAGAATATGTTTTTCCAAATTCAAAAAACTTCAGGTCATTGTTCTTCCGGTTCAAATTATACGCAATGGATTCAAGCCCGGTTTCCATCATGGCTGGCCGCATTACATTCAGTTCCTCACTCAGGTTATTGATCATCTTCACCGTTGTTTGTAAAACATCGGCTGTATAGTAAGCGCTGTTGGTGATGGAGTTGGTGAATATTTCCCGGAAACCAAGTCCCGCCAGGTGCTCAGCTGTTTTTTCTGCGTAAGCCACTTCGTGTGCCAGCGTTTCTACAGAAGGTGCTATACTTATGGTGGCCGGTATCTCTACATTATCCAGCCCGTCTATCCGCATGATCTCTTCCACAATATCGGCAGGCAAGCTGATATCAGGCTTGCTGTATGGTACCGAAAAGCGCATTTCATCAGCGCCTTCCTTGCAGAGGTCGAATCCAAGGCTGTTTAAAATATTCTTCACCGTATCGGGATGATAATTTTTACCACTCAGTTTTTTCAGGTAATGAAATTTCAGCGCTACTTCTGTTTTTTCTTTGGGGTTCGGATACACATCAATGATGTCGCTGGCAATTTCACCACCGGCAATTTCTTTGATGAGCATAGCAGCTCTCCGCAAAACGTTTACGGTATTGCTGATGTCAACCCCTTTTTCAAAACGTGTGGCGGCATCGGTACGCAATCCATGGCGCACAGATGTTTTACGGATAGATACCGGGCTGAACCAGGCGCTTTCTAAAAATATGCTTTTTGTTTTGACAGTAACACCGCTGTGCAAACCTCCATACACGCCTCCCATACACATGGGCGCTTCTGTGTTGCAGATCATCAGGTCTTCTGCCGATAATTTTCTTTCCTTTTCATCCAATGTAATAAAAGGAGTTCCTTCGGGCAGGTTCTTTACAATTACTTTCTTTCCCTTTATTTTATCTGCATCAAAAGCATGCAGGGGTTGTCCGGTTTCATGCAAAATGAAATTGGTGATATCAACAATATTACTGATCGGTCTTAACCCGATGGCTTTTAATTTTTGCTGTAGCCAGGCCGGACTTTCGGCAATGGTAACTCCTTCAATACTCACGCCCGAGTAACGTGCACAGGCATCGGCGTTCTCTACGATCACCTGCATCTGTAATCCCTGGTTATCGGGCTTGAAATTATTTTTAAACGGAGATACCATGTTCGTTTCCTTCTTTGTATGATGCGACAGGTAAGCACAAACATCTTTGGCCACGCCCATATGGCTCATGGCATCCATGCGGTTTGGCGTAAGGCCGATCTCAAAAATATGATCTTCATAAGGCTTAAAATATTCTGCTGCCGCCATTCCAGCTTTTGTATTGGCCGGCAATATCATAATACCGGCATGACTTTCGCCCAGGCCTATCTCATCTTCGGCACAGATCATTCCCTGGCTTTCTACCCCACGTATCTTGGCCTTCTTCATCGTCATAGGTTCGCCGGTAGCCGGATAAATGGTTGTTCCAATGGTAGCCACCACCACTTTTTGCCCGGCCGCAACATTAGGAGCGCCGCAAACGATCTGCAGGTTCTCTGCTGCACCTGTATTTACGGTGGTGAGTTTTAATTTATCTGCATCGGGGTGTTTTTCACAGGTCATCACTTCGCCGATGATCAATCCCTGCAATCCACCTTTAATAGATTCGTATTTTTCAAGGCTCTCTACTTCAAGCCCGATAGAAGTAAGTATTTTACTCAGTCTTTCCGGTTCAATTCTTTCTGGAAGGTATTCGCAAAGCCAGTTGTAACTTATGGTCATCTGATAATTTGTAATTTGTTGTTGACTGGCAAAGATAGTTTTTTGGAAATGAACTCCGGTAACCCGGGGACTCATAAGCTAAGGATCGGTTATTAAAAAAGCAAATGCCGGGAAAAGATATGCGGTGCAGAAAAAGAAATTTGTGGGGCAAAAGATTGTTAATAAAAACAGGCATCTGTTCCAATTTGCTGAATTTTTATTTGTGAGTTTGATGTGGATAAGCCCTTGATAAGTTAACTTTGTTGTGAACAGGCGGTGGAAAACACATGCAAAACTATTTTAGCCGGGGTTGTGGATAAAAATGGAACCGATTTAAATCTCTGATTGCATTTACCTTAGCCGCCCTGCATACAACAACCCTAACAAGCATCAGGAAACAAGCAAATGGAACTTACTAACTTCAATAAAGATAAAAAGCTACGCCGTAAAGCGCCACTCGACCTTGGCAACATGATGTTTGGCAAAGTGCCACCCCAGGCAAAAGAACTGGAAGAAGCAGTACTTGGCGCCATCATGCTTGAAAAAAGCGCTTTTGATACCGTGGTGGAAATATTAAAACCCGAATGTTTTTATGTAGATGCCAACCAGCGGATATACAAAGCCATGCAGGGTTTGGCCATTAAGAGTTTGCCGATAGACCTGTTAACAGTTGTGGAAGAACTGAAGTTCCGGGAAGAGCTTGACCTCGTTGGCGGACCTTATTATGTTACCAAACTTACCAATGCGGTTGTTTCTTCGGCCAACATTGATGCCCACTCAAGAATTGTTCTGCAAAAATTCATACAAAGAGAACTGATCCGCATAAGCGGAGAGATCATTGGCGATGCATACGAAGACAGCACCGATGTGTTCGATATGCTTGACGATGCCGAAAGCAAACTCTTCGAAATAACCAACAATCACCTGCGCAAGAATTTCGACAGCATTGATACGGTACTGGTGAAAACCATTCAGCGTATTGAAGACATGCGCAACCGTCAGGAAGATATCACCGGCGTGCCTACCGGTTTTCCGTCTTTAGACAGGATCACTTACGGTTGGCAGCCTACCGATCTTATCATTCTTGCCGCCCGTCCTTCTGTTGGTAAAACGGCATTTGCCCTTAACCTGGCCAGGAGTGCAGCCTTACATCCCAGCAAACCAATTGCTGTAGGCTTCTTTAGCCTGGAAATGAGCAGCGGACAGCTGGTACAAAGAATACTGAGCGCCGAAAGCGAAATATGGCTGGAGAAGATTGCCCGTGGTAAACTGGAAGAACATGAAATGAAGCAATTGTACAAACGGGGTATTGAGCGTTTATCCAAAGCGCCCATCTTTATTGACGATACCGCCGCGTTGAATATTTTTGAACTGCGTGCAAAATGCCGCCGGTTAAAGAACAAGCATAATGTTGGGTTGATCATCATCGACTATTTGCAGTTGATGAGCGGCGCCGGTGAGAACCGCAATGCAAACCGGGAGCAGGAGATCAGCCGCATATCCAGGGACCTGAAAGGCCTGGCAAAAGAACTGCAGGTTCCCATCATTGCCTTATCGCAGTTAAGTCGTGAAGTGGAGAAAAGAAAAGAAGGAGCCAAAATTCCTCAGTTAAGTGACCTGCGTGAATCGGGTGCCATTGAACAGGATGCCGATATGGTAATGTTCCTGTACCGCCCCGAATACTATGATATTACCGCCAACGAATTTGGCGAAAGCAATAAAGGCGAAACCTATGTGAAGATCGCCAAGCATCGTAACGGTAGCCTGGATACGGTTAAACTGAAAGCCTTGCTGCATATCCAGAAATTCATTGAAGAAGAAGGCGGCAGCGATTTTGCATCGGGCATGCCCGAAGGAAACTGGAAGCCGGTGAAAACAGACGACAGCGACGGCGCCAAACTCTATATTCAGAAGGGAAGTAAGATGAACGACGGGGAGTTTGATGATGATGCACCGTTTTAAAGACCGAATTAAAAATTCAAAAATAAAAATGAAGAGTGAATGTTATTTTTACTCTTCATTTTTATTTTATGGCACTTCCATTTTTTTATAAAGAAGATCTGGTTGCATCAGGTACAGATGTTGTGCTGGATGAAGATACCAGCAAGCATGTGGTGCAGGTGCTGCGTATGCAGAACGGAGAGCAACTGCAACTAACGAACGGCAGGGGCGATTTATTCACCTGCGAAATAACAGACAATAACCGGAAAAGATGCAGCACCAGGATTCTGCAAACCTCAAACGGCAAACGGCAAACTTCAAACATCTGCATCGCTATCTCTCCCGTAAAAAACAATACCCGCTTTGAATGGTTTTTAGAAAAAGCAACCGAGATCGGTGTGTCAGAAATCATTCCCCTTATCTGTACCAGAACCGAAAAGACTGTTTTTAAGTTTGACAGGATGAAAAGCATTTTGGTGAGCGCCATGCTGCAGAGTCAGCAGTGTTATTTACCGGTGTTGCACGAACCCACAAAGTTTGAAAAGATGATTTCTTTATCAGGTCATCAGCAGAAATTTATTGCTCATTGTATTGAAGCTGAGAAAAGAAATCTGGCTGAAATGATCAATGAGTCGTTGTCCTCAAAAATAATTTTAATAGGCCCCGAAGGAGATTTTACGCCTGCAGAAATTGAACAGGCTTTACAGCATCATTTTATCGCGGTAGCGCTGGGTGAAACAAGATTGCGGACCGAAACGGCTGGTATGGTTGCGGCTTCCTTACTTTGCCTGGTCTGAATTATTTTCTTTTGTTTCTTCCAGTACCGGTTCATTCAATTCTACCACCCGGTTCTTCGCCATTCTTTTCCGCATCACCATATTCAGCATTTCTACCACAAAGGAGAATGCCATGCCGAAATAGATATAATTCTTCAGGTTAAGTTCATGTGCCGCTTCTGCATTCCATCCTTCCATGATGAGGCTGAGGCCGATCATTACCAAAAACGATAAGGCCAGCATTTTTAATGTAGGGTGTTTATGAATAAAAGCCGAGATGGCAGGACTGAACAGGAACATAATGGCCATGGCAATAACAACAGCAGCGATCATGATCTCCACGTGTTTGGCTGTACCGCCGGCGGTGATGATGCTGTCGAAGGAAAAAACTGCATCGATAAGCATGATCTGCCCGATGGCATTTGCCAGTGATATTTTCTTGGTCTTTTGTGATGACACATTCGGATCTTCTCCTTCCAGTTTATGATGGATCTCCATCACCGATTTATAAATAAGAAAGATACCGCCCCCGAGCATTACAATGCTTGCCAGGTCGAACCCTTTATCTGCAACAGTAAATACAGCTTTTCCTTTTTGAGAGAGCAGCCAGCCCAGGCCTATTAATAATAAGCTGCGTGAAATGATGCCGGTAATCATCCACATGCGGCGGGCTTTTTTCTGGTCTTTTATTTTTTCTAAGCGATTGAGTATGATACTTACAAAAATTACATTATCAATGCCGAGTACCACTTCCAAAACTACAAGGATAAAAAAACTGATGATGCTTTCCGATGTAAAAAGATGTTCCATTTATTATTGAAGATTGAAAATTGATTATTGAATATTACTTGTTTCCCGGCAGATGTTTTTAACGATAGAAGGTCCTTCATAAATAAAACCTGTCCAAACCTGCACCAGTGAAGCCCCTGCGTTGATCTTCTCCTGTGCATCTGCTCCTGTAAATATACCGCCACTTGCAATAATGGGTATTTGCCCGTTTGTTTTTTGATGAATATATCTCACCACTTCTGTGCTTCTTTGCTTTACGGGCAAGCCACTCAGGCCGCCGGCACCAATGGTTTGAAGTTTGTGGTTTGCCGTTTGAAGCTGGTCACGGCTGATGGTAGTGTTTGTTGCAACAAGGCCATCTAATTTTATTTCAAGGGCCAATGCAATCACATCATCAAGTTGTTCTACAGTTAAATCAGGTGCTATTTTTAATAAGATTGGCTTCTTAATTTTTAATTCTTCATTCTTCATTTTTAATTTACTCAATATCTTATGCAACGCATCTTTCTCCTGTAATTCTCTCAGGCCAGGCGTATTAGGGCTGCTCACATTCACCACAAAATAATCCACATGATCATGTAAGGCTAAAAAGCATTTTTCATAATCCTTCCAGGCGTCTTCGTTTGGAGTAACTTTATTTTTACCAATATTTCCTCCAATGATCAGCGTTGATTGTTGGTTGTTGGTCGTTGACCGGCGATCAACGGCCAACGGCCAGCGGCCATTTTTCTCTCTCCACTCTTTTAATCTCCTGGCAACCACTTCAACACCATCGTTGTTAAACCCCATCCGGTTTATCAGTGCTTTATCTTTTGGCAAACGGAATAACCGTGGTTTATCATTACCAGCCTGGGGCAGGGGAGTAACTGTTCCTATCTCCACAAAACCAAAACCCAATGCCTCAAGCTCATTCAGGTACTTTGCATTTTTATCGAAGCCGGCGCCCAGGCCAACACGATTTGGAAATTGAATATTGAATATTGAATATTGAATATTTTTTTCGGATTTGGGAGTGAATTGCTTTGAGATCAGCTTTCTTATACCTGGAATGTTACACAGTATCTTCAATCCATTCATCGAAAAATAATGCACCCATTCAGGGTCAAACAGAAATAAAAAAGAGCGGAGGAGCTTGTACATCGCCGCAAAATTAAGTTACCAGCCCCAGTTTTTTGGTTTGAAACAGAAATTCTAACTTTGGTATTGAAAGTTGCATAAACAACTAAACACCCCCATCCCCTAAAGGGGCGCAAGCATAACATCCTCATCACCCCTTTAGGGGATGGGGGAAAACAGTTTTATCATGCAGGAAGCATACATAGTAGCCGGATACCGCACCGCAGTAACAAAAAGTAAAAAAGGAGGCTTTCGCTTTACCAGGCCCGATGACCTGGCCGTGAATGTAATTCAGGGATTGCTGGCCAGCGTACCCCAGTTAGATGCAAAAAGGGTAGACGATGTTATTGTAGGTAATGCGGTGCCCGAAGCAGAACAAGGCTTACAGGTTGGCCGTATGATCTCGGCAAGAGCGGTGGGCATTCATGCGCCGGGCATAACCATCAACCGGTATTGCGCAAGCGGACTGGAAAGTATTGCCATGGCTACTGCAAAGATCCGGACCGGAATGGCCGAATGCATCATTGCCGGTGGAACTGAAAGCATGAGCATGGTACCAACCGCCGGCTGGAAGACCGTTCCTTCTTATGCCATCACAGCGACCGATCCCGATTATTATTTAAGTATGGGTTTAACGGCTGAAGCGGTTTCAAAAGAATATAATGTGAGCCGTGAAGACCAGGACCAGTTTAGTTATAACAGCCACCTCAAGGCAGGCAATGCCATTAAAGAAGGGTTCTTTAAACCCGGCATATTACCCATTAATGTAGAAGAGGTTTACCTGGATGGAAAAGGCAAAAAGCAAAAGAGAAGTTTTGTGGTAGATACAGATGAAGGAGTGAGGGCCGATACATCAACGGAAGGATTGGCAAAACTAAAACCGGCATTTGCCATGGGCGGAACGGTTACCGCCGGAAATTCTTCCCAAACCAGCGATGGCGCTGCTTTTGTTATAGTAATGAGCGAACGGATGGTAAACGAACTGGGGGTAAAACCCATTGCCCGCCTGGTGAACTGTGTGAGTGCCGGCGTTCATCCACGCATCATGGGCATTGGCCCCGTGGAAGCAGTACCCAAAGTATTGAAGCAGGCAGGCATGAACCTTTCCCAGATCGACCTGTTCGAATTGAATGAAGCCTTTGCATCGCAGGCATTGGCGGTAATAAGAACCCTCAACTTAAATCCCGGTATCGTAAACATAAACGGAGGAGCCATTGCATTGGGTCATCCGCTCGGATGCACCGGTTGCAAGCTTACCATTCAGCTTGTGAACGACATGAAGCGGCTGAATAAGAAATACGGTATTGTTACGGCCTGTGTGGGCGGCGGACAAGGCATTGCCGGGATCATTGAGAATATTCAGTAAACCTTCTTCCCGGCAGTAAAAAGTAAGGAAGATCGGGGCAGCGTTAACACGGGATAATCTATCTCTAAAATAAAACCAGGAGCCGATTAAACCATTACCGATTGGTTTAGTCGTACCCCCATCTATCACCTTCATCCAAAACCACTGCTATGGACAGAAGAGACTTCCTTACTGCGGGTAAAGTAAAAAAGACCAGGCCCGTTCCGTTTTCTCCAACAGCCCGTACATTCAGCGGCATTAATCCATATACAGGCCCATGGACAACCAATGAAGTGATTCACCTGCTTAAAAGAACTATGTTTGGTGCCCTGAAGGCTGATGTTGATTTTTTCAACGGCATGACGATGGACCAGGCCGTGGATTACCTGCTTAATGTATCTGCTGCACAAACCCAGCCATCACCACCGGTAAAAACATACGCCAATTCAACTGATCCTGCCGACCCGGATAACGCCGTAGCTGCCGGGCAAACATGGGTGAATACAAATACCAACGACGGCAATATAAATTCGCAACGGGTGGCTTCATTTAAGAACTGGTGGATGGGACAGATCGTTAGCCAGGAAAGAAATATACTGGAAAAGATGACCCTGTTCTGGCATAATCATTTTTCAACCGAAGCCGATACCATCAGCCGGGCAATATGGTGTTATAAGAACAACGCCGTATTGCGAAAGAATGCCTTGGGCGATTTTAAGCAAATGACCAGGGAGATCACCAAAGACCCGGGCATGCTTGTTTATCAAAACGGGTACCTTAATACCAATGCTGCACCCGATGAGAACTATGCAAGAGAGTTACAGGAACTGTTTACCGTAGGCAAGGGAGCCGATAATGCCACACAGGCTTTTGCCGAGGCAGATGTGAAGGCAGCCGCTAAAGTATTAACAGGCTGGCAGATAAACGGCACTACCAACACCGCTGCTTTTAACGCAGCAAGGCACGACTCTACCAGCAAACAATTCTCTTCTTTTTATAACAATACGCTTATTGCCGGCCGCACAGGGGCCACGGCCGGCGACCTCGAGCTTGACGACCTGCTGAACATGATCTTTTCGGTGAATGATGTTTCCATGCACATCTGCCGCAAACTTTACCGCTGGTTTGTTTACTACGAGATTGATGCGGCAACAGAAGTAAATGTGATCACACCGCTTGCCCAGGTATTCAGATCAAACAACTATAATATTAAACCGGTGCTTGCAACCCTGTTCAAGAGCGAACATTTTTTTGATGTATTGAACCAGAGTTGTTTTATAAAGAACCCGGTAGATATCATCGCAGGATTATGCCGGGAATTTAGTGTGGTATTTCCACCAGTGGCCAGCGATTATACCGGCGCCTACAACACCTGGCAACTGCTTAATGCACTGTCCATTTCTTTCCAGCAAAACCTCGGCGATCCGCCCAATGTGGCCGGCTGGCCTGCATATTACCAGGCACCGCAGTTTCATGAGATATGGATCAACTCCGATACCTTTCCGAAAAGAAACCAGTTTACCGACCAGATGCTGCTCGCCGGTTATACCCGCAGCGGAAAAAATATCCGGATCGATCCAACACTGTTTGCAAAAACATTACCCAATCCCGGCGATCCCAATGCATTGATAACAGATTCCATTACTTATTTATTCCGCTTACCATTAACACAGGCATCCAAGGATCAGTTGAAGAGAGACATCATTCTAAGCGGGCAAACATCTGATTTTTACTGGACCAATGCATGGACGGCTTTTATTGCCAACCCAAACGATATGACTAATGCAACCATTGTGCGTACCAGGCTGAGAGACTTGTATCAATATTTAATGAAACTGGCAGAATACCAATTAGCATAAGTCTGCCCCTATCTCCGCCAACTGGCGGAGAACTGGCTTGTAATGATTTATAGAGTATGAACCTTTTGATCGCTTAATAATCGCTTCGGTTGTCCCCCTTTAGGGGATAGGGGCAAAACTTAATTTATGAAACGCAGAGATTTTTTACGCAATTCTGTTCCGGCCACCATACTGCCGGCTTTTATCAATGGGTTTTCGGTAAAGGCATTTGGCGCCGAATCTCCGCTGGCACAACTGCTCAACGGAAGCACACCCAATGATCACGTGCTGGTGATCGTTCAGTTGAACGGAGGTAACGATGGATTGAACACGGTGATACCCATTGATAACTATTCTAACTATTTCAATGCAAGAAGCAATATTGCCATACCGGTAAACAACATTTTATCGCTTACTGCTAAAACAGGATTGAACCCGGCCATGACCGGCATGAAAGCATTGTATGATGAAGGCAAGCTGAGTGTTATACAGGCAGCCGGTTACCCATCTCCAAACTTTTCACACTTCAGGGCAACCGATATATGGATGAGTGCATCAGACAGCAACCAGGTAATCAACAGCGGTTGGGGCGGACGGTTTTTAAATTATGAATATCCCAACTACCCCGTGGGTTATCCAAACAATACCATGCCCGATCCTTTAGGAATTCAAATTGGTTCTACCACTTCTTTAACTTTCCAGGGCCCATCGGTAAGCATGGGCATGAGTATCAGCAACCCTACCAGTTTTTATAATTTGCTCGCTGGTATTGAAGACCCGGCTCCCAATAACAATGCAGGAAAGGAATTAAAATACATACGCCTGGTTGCCAAACAAACATCTGCCTATGCAACGGTGGTAAAAAATGCAGCAGCCAATGTTACCCAGCAGGCGCCTTATCCAACACCCAACCCATTGGCCGACCAGTTGAAGATCGTGGCAAGACTGATAAAGGGCGGATTGAAAACAAAAATTTACATGGTGAGTTATGGAAGTTTTGATACGCATTCTTTACAAACTTCCACCACCGATCCGCTGGTAGGCAGTCACGCTACTTTATTAAAGAATGTAAGTGATGCCATCAAAGCATTCCAGGACGATCTTAAATTTTTAGGTGTGGAAGAAAGAGTAATGGGTATGACCTTCTCCGAATTCGGCCGCCGCATTAAAAGCAACAGCAGCGTAGGTACCGATCATGGCGCTGCAGCACCCATGTTCTTATTTGGCAAGAGTGTAATGCCGAAGATATGGGGCGATAATCCAACCATACCGGCACAGGTGAACGTGAACGATAACATTCCCATGCAGTACGATTTCCGCAGTGTGTATGCATCCATGCTGGAGAATTGGTTGTGTGTACAAAATGCCGACCTGCAGCAGATCATGCTGAAGAATTTTCAGAACCTTGCCCTGGTGAACAATGCAAGCTGCCAGCCGGTTTCGCCAAGTGGCGCCGGAAGCAGTTACCTGGAAATATGGGGCAGCCCGTTCACACAATCCACCACCATTAAATATAAAACAGATGGTGGTCATACCCTGTTACAGATATTTGATACCATGGGCCGCCTGATCAAAACACCGGTGGATGCCGACCTGCCAGCCGGTTCTTACTCATATAATTATGACAGCGGTCCGCTGCCCCCGGGCGTATACTATGCCCGCTTGCAAAACGGAACGGTGCAACAGGTAAAGGCGATGGTGAAAGTGAGGTAGTGCAATGCCAACGTATGCAATAAGGCAGCTTCCTTATATTTGCTGCATTAATAGTACAAATGCAGATCATTCCCGTTACTGATAAATCCACCGCAAACGAATTCATACAGGTATCCGTTGTATTGCATAAAGCCGATCCCAACTGGATACGTCCGCTGGATAAGGATATAAACGAAGTGTTTGATAAAGAAAAGAACAAGACCTTCCGCTTTGGCGAAGTGATCCGCTGGATATTAAAAGACGACCAGGGCAAACTCATCGGCCGCATTGCCGCTTTCACCAATAAAAAATATAAGAACAAGGGAGATGACCTGCCTGTAGGCGGTACCGGATTTTTTGAATGCATCAATAACCAGGATGCTGCCGATCTTTTATTCGATAATGCCAAACACTGGCTGATACAACAGGGCATGGAAGCGATGGACGGTCCCATCAATTTTGGTGAACGTGACCGCTGGTGGGGATTGATCACCGAGGGATTTACTCCACCGCTTTACTGTATGAATTATAACCCGCCTTACTATATCGGTCTTTTTGAGAACTACGGGTTCAAACTTTTCTTCAACCAGGTCTGTTTTGGATTAGATGCCACCAAACCATTGGCCCAAAAAACCATAGAGCGGCATAAAATACATGATGATAATCCCGACATTGGTTTTGATACCATCAAAAAAAATAACCTGGCCAAATACGCCGCCGATTTTGTGGAAGTGTACAATAAAGCATGGGCGGGCCACGGCGGGTTAAAACAAATGAACAAGGAACAGGTATTGCTGATGTTTAAAAAAATGAAACCGGTGATGGATGAAGACATCGCCTACTTTGCCTATTACAAAGGAACCGCCATTGCCATGTTCATTAACCTGCCCGACATTAACCAGTACTTTAAACACCTGAACGGAAAATTCGGGCTGTTGCAGAAACTGGAATTTGTATGGCGGCAGAAATTCAACAAGTCCAGGAAATTTGTAGGACTGGTATTTGGCGTGGTACCCGAATGGCAGGGAAAGGGGATCGACTCGTATATCATTGGCGAATGCCGCCGGATAGTACAGAAACCTAACCAGCAATACCTCGACTACGAGATGCAATGGATCGGCGATTTTAATCCCAAAATGATCAATGTGGCAGAGAGTTTCGGCGATACCTTCCGCAGCCGCAACCTGGCCACTTACCGGTATTTGTTCGACCGCAGCAGAGAATTCAAGCGCCACCCGATGATATCTTAAAAAATGTTTGCCACTAATTGCACGAATTTTCACCAATAAAAACCAATTCGTGTAATTCGTGGCAAAAAATCCCGAAATTAGCGGCGTATGGATAAGTTTATTGTTTCAGCGAGAAAGTACAGGCCCCAGAATTTTTCTACGGTTGTTGGGCAGGCACATATCACCACCACTTTAAAGAATGCGATAAAGAATAACCAGCTGGCACATGCTTTTTTATTCTGTGGTCCACGTGGTGTTGGTAAAACCACCTGTGCCAGGATACTGGCCAAAACAATAAACTGCCAGAACCAGACCGCCGACGGCGAAGCCTGTAATACCTGCAACAGTTGTGTTTCTTTTGATGCCGGTACATCCCTGAACATTCATGAGCTGGATGCTGCCAGTAACAACTCGGTGGATGATATACGGACCCTGGTTGACCAGGTTCGCTTTGCACCACAGGCCGGCAAATACAAAGTGTATATCGTGGATGAGGTTCATATGCTCAGTGCATCGGCATTCAATGCCTTTTTAAAAACACTGGAAGAGCCGCCGCCATATGCCATCTTCATCCTGGCCACTACTGAAAAGCATAAGATACTTCCTACCATCCTCAGCCGTTGCCAGATATTTGATTTCAAACGAATCACCAACAACGATACCATCGATCACCTGCAGGAGATCTGTGATAAAGAAAGTATTAAGGCAGAGAAAGCAGCGCTTCATGTGATAGCCCAGAAAAGCGAAGGCTGCATGCGTGATGCACTCAGCATCCTGGATAAGATCGTAAGTTTTACCAATGGCGAACTGAACTACAGCAATACGCTCGAACACCTGAATATCTTAGACGAGGATTATTATTTTAAACTGCTTGATTGCATGCAGCAGCAAAAACTGAGTGATGCCTTATTGCTGTACGATAAAATAAATCAAAAAGGTTTTGAAGGAGATACTTTGCTGGAAGGCTGCAGCGAATTCATCCGGAACCTGCTGGTGTGCAAGGATACAAAAGCAGCTGTATTGCTGGAAGTGGCGGATGACTTTAAACAGAAATATATGCAGGCGGCAAAGCAGATAGCAACAAGCTGGTTACTGGCAGCCCTCAACCTGCTGAACGAAGCAGAGATAAATTACCGCCAGGCAAGGAACAAACGGCTGCATGTAGAACTCACTATCATCAAACTCTGCTACCTGTCGCAGGCTGTGGAACTGGTAGATGCCGGCAGTGCTGGTTCAAAAAAAAAACTGACTGAGTCTGCAAAGCCGGTAGCGTTTAAAACAATTCCGTTCATTAAAGTAAAGGAAACAGAAGTTGCAGCGGCGCCTGTTATCAAAAAAAATACAGAAGCAAAACTGACCATTGAAGAGCCGGAACCACCGGTTAATAAGAAAACGGTTGTAGAAACTACTCCTGTTGCTGCCGCACCAAAAAAATCATTGGGCTCATTGGATGCGATCCGTAAAAAAGTATCGGCACAAAACAAAGCCAATGGAAATGATATAAAAGAACTGACTACCGAAGAACTTACGCTTTGCTGGGATAAGTTCATAGAAAAACTGGCGGAGAAAAAAAATCACTCTGCGGTTACTAACTTTAAAGGCGCTGTTCTTAGGATCATTGATAATAATTCCATCGAGATCATTACCGAAAGTAATATCCAGCAAAAGTTCATTGAGCAGGAGAGGGCCGAACTGGTTCACTGCCTGCAGGATCATTTTTGTAACCGGCAACTGACATACAGTGTTATTATCATAGAAAAGGAAGACGCCACCCAGCCCGGCGAAAGGCCGCTGAATACCCGGGAGCAGTACCAGAAGATAGCAGAAGAATACCCGCTGGTAAAAGAATTGAAAGACCGGCTTCGGCTGGAACTGGATTATTGACCGGAATGGGCCCTATTTCCGCATTTTGCCTTAATTTCGAACCTCAATTAAAAATAAGCGATTAATACTATGGCAGAAGTGATACGCATGCCGCTGCTGAGCGATACGATGACCGAGGGGAAGATCATTTCCTGGAATAAAAAAGTGGGCGATAAAGTAAAGAGCGATGATGTGCTGGCCGAAGTGGAAACCGATAAAGCAACCATGGAAGTGAACGGTTATGTAGACGGAACCTTATTATATATAGGTGTGCCTGCCGGTGAGGCCGCTAAGATCAACCAGGTAATTGCCATTGTTGGAAAGGAAGGAGAAGATTATAAATCGCTATTAGATGCTGATAAACCTGCATCAATAGGGACTCCCCAACCACAAACTACAAACTCCAAACCTGAAACCTCTCCCGCCACAGGCGGGATCAAACCTCAAACCGTTTCCCTTCCCGCCGGTGCCAAAGAAATCCGCATGCCCCTGCTGAGTGATACCATGACCGAAGGAAAGATAGTGGCCTGGAATAAAAAGATCGGCGATTTTGTAAAGAGCGATGATGTGTTGGCTGAAGTGGAAACCGATAAGGCAACCATGGAAGTGGTAGGATATGAAGAAGGTACTTTATTATATGTAGGTGTGGAAGCAGGCAATGCCGCAAAAATAAACGAGATCATTGCCATCGTGGGTAAGGCAGGTACGGATGTGAGTGCTTATGTGGCGGCAGAGAAATCAGGAGCCAATACGTTGGCCGTTGATCGTGGATCGTTGATCGAAAGCAAGTCTGCACCAATTGCCGACCAACGCCCAACGGCCAACGACCAACTTGCTGCTTCTACCAACGGAAGAGTAAAGGCTTCGCCCCTTGCAAAAAAATTAGCAGCCGATAAAGGAATTGATATTAATAAGGTAAGCGGCAGTGGCGATGGTGGCCGGGTTACTAAAAAAGATGTAGATAGTTATGTTCCGGGTGCAGCAACAACCGCAGCGCCTGCAGCAAAGACTTCTACCGCACCGGTGCCGGTATTTACCGCAACGGGAGAAGAAGGACATACCGATATTCCGCTTACGCAGATGCGCAAGACCATTGCACGCAGGCTGGGCGAAAGCAAATTCAGTGCGCCGCATTTTTATCTTACCATGGAAATAAACATGGACAATGCGATCAACGTACGCACCCAGTTAAATGAATTGAGCCCGGTAAAAATATCATTCAACGATTTTATCATTAAAGCAGTCGCTTTATCACTTCGCCAGCATCCTGCCGTTAACAGCAGCTGGATGACGGATTTCATCCGCCAGAATCACCACATACATATCGGCAGTGCGGTGGCAACACCGGATGGACTGATCGTTCCGGTGATCCGTTTTGCTGATCAGAAGACATTGTCGCAGATCGCTTCTGAAGCAAAAACTTTATACGGAAAAGCAAAAGATAAGAAACTGCAGCCGCAGGAATTCAGCGGTAATACCTTTACCATCTCCAACCTGGGCATGATGGATATTGAAGAATTTACCGCCATCATTAACCCGCCCGACAGTGCCATACTTGCGGTGGGCAGGATAAAGGAACTGGTGGTTAAAAAAGCAGACGGCTTTGGCGTTACCAACGTAATGATGCTCACCATGAGTTGCGATCACCGTACGGTGGATGGCGCTGTGGGAGCGGCTTTCCTTCAAACATTGAAGAAGTATTTAGAGAACCCGGTTACGATGTTGTTGTAACGGAACCGGTTAAAATAATGGTAAGCGTTGGAGTAAGATCCGGCGCTTTTTTTGTGATAAAAATTTATTTTCAATAAGTTTTGAAAATTCAAAAACTGTGTTATCTTTACTGTACAAAGAGATTATCATGAAACTTTCCGAAGCAAAAGCACAGTTCATCAGCAGTTGGGGCGCTTTTGGTACGCATTGGGGAATCAACCGCACCATGGCACAGATACATGCGTTGCTGCTGATCAGTCCGGACCCCATTACCCAGGATGACATCATGGAGCAACTGAACATCAGCCGGGGTAATGTGAACATGAATACCCGGGAACTGATCTCCTGGGGCCTGGTAGAAAGGGTGCTTATTCCCGGGGAACGCAGGGAATTCTTTACGGCGGAAAAGGATATCTGGAAAGTAGCCACACAGATCATTAAGGAAAGAAAAAAAAGAGAACTGGACCCCATGCTGAAATTGCTGGGCCAGCTGGAACAGATCGATGGCGATAAAAAAGATAAGAATGTAAAGCAGTTTGTAGACACCGTTGGCGGCATACGCAAGTTTGGCGGCCAGGCCGATAAAATGCTGGATGTAATGATAAAGGCAGATGAGAATTGGTTCATGAACAGCCTGCTGAAGTTCTTTAAATAGCTCTGGCCTGAAGGTGAGGGCAATTAACTGGCCGCCTTGCGGCTTTTATTTGGAAACTATCTTTCATAAATTTCTGAAAATTTAAAATACACGATCATGAAAAAATTCAAAGAAGTGGATATGTGGATCAGCATTGTATTAATTGTTGGGTTCAGCATTGCCACACTCATCAACCGGGATACCACGTTTATCATTGGCTATTTTGTAGTGGGCGGATGGCAGGTGATCAGCATGATAGTACATGCGGTTACCAAAACGTTCACCCACAGCAGGGGATACCGGTTTGTATATCACTGGATCGCTTTTATCTCCGTAATTACAATGCCAATAGGCTCCTTCTGGATCTTATTGTTCACGGCCCCGGTAATGGCGGTTTACTATACGGGTTTGTGTTATACAGAACTAAAGAAGATAAACGAACGGCCCTTATCAATCTTAAAATAAAAATCACGATCATGAAAATAAATATTCCAAACTGGCTCATCATTCTCGGCGGATCGGGAATGATCTTTACTGCCATTATCTATCCTTATATCCGTCACCGGGTCTTTGATTGGTACAACGATATCAAAAAATTAAAACCACTTAACCAGGAAATTGCCAAAACCTATGGCAGGTATATACAGGGATTGAATTTCTCCTTTGGACTGATCGCTATTCTCCTTTCAACAGATCTGAAAAATAATACCAGCCTGGCCGTGGCATTAACCGGGCTGATTGCGGCCTACTGGACTGGGAAAGTGATCACCCAGTTTGCCTATTATCCCATGTACCAGATACCAAAGAAAACAATATTCAAAGTAGGAGAGGTTTTAATGAATATCATGTTTGTGGCTTTCTCATTGATCTTTGTTTTGCTGTTTGTTTCAAATTTAACAGGCTACTTAAATAAATGACATAACCTGGGTAAGCAATCAAAAAATCAAAGTTAACTTTGTACCAGTGAACGATCAACCTATCATATTATTCGACGGCATCTGCAATCTTTGCAACAGCGCTGTTCAGTTTGTTATTAAACGGGATAAGAAAGGCAGCATTCAATTCGCCCCGCTGCAATCGGATGTGGGCCAGCAATTGCTGAAGCAATACCAGTTACCGCCGGTTGCTATGGAGTCTTTTGTTTTGATTGAAAATGGAAAAGCCTATTCAAGGTCTTCGGCTGCATTAAAGGTCAGTCGTTATTTAAAGGGATTATGGCCCCTGTGTTATGGCCTTATGATCGTACCCAGATTCATCCGCAACGGTATTTATAACTGGGTAGCCGCCAACCGGTATAAATGGTTTGGCGTACGGGAAGAATGTATAATACCCACACCGGAGCTTAAAAAAAGATTTTTACAATAGAATGCAACCAAAAAAGACCTTAGTGATCGGCGCTTCCGAAAACCCGGCCCGCTACAGTAATATGGCAATTAAAAGGCTGCTTAGCTACCAGCACCCGGTTGCAGCCATTGGAAAAAGAAAAGGTACCGTTGGCCCGGTTGCTATTGAAACGGATCAAAAACAATTCAACGACATTGACACGGTTACTATGTACCTGAACCCGGTGCGTCAAAAGGAATATTACGATTACATATTATCCCTCCATCCCAAAAGGATCATCTTTAACCCCGGGGCCGAGAATGATGAACTGGCTGAACTGGCTGAAAAGAACGGTATCAAACCCCTGGAAGCCTGTACCCTGGTGCTGCTGAATACCGGACAGTTCTGATAGGTTGATCATTCCCAAAGACCTGTTGGCAGTCGTTTTTATTAATCGTACATACTAAAGGCTATTTATCTGCGTTAGATTCTTCAGAACACGTTATCCATTTATCCAAAAAACCAAATCCATGAAACATGTTGCATCCATTGCAATAATGTTGCTGTTTACATTTATCGCAACAACCGGTTATTCGCAAACCGCCTCCAAGCCAAAGCAATTCAGCAATTTCCCCGACGTAATCAATTGTTCAGAGGCCCAGTTGAGCAGTATCTTCAGTTCAGCCCCGGGCCAGAATGTCAGTCTTGCTTTTTCAGATAATTTTTCTTTCGCCGGCGACGTGGTGAATAATGTGGTTAAATACAGCACCCTTCAATCGGCCGTTATCAAATCTCCTGCTTTTCACAATTCCATTTTCAGTATTTCAAAGATCACCAACAAAGACAACAGCGTTTCTTATGTGGGCCGTATCATCAACAAAAATTATTTTGACGGGTACGAACTGAAAAAGAATGCAGCAGGTAATTATCAACTCATTAAAATGGAAACCGACCGGGCAATACAGGATTGCAGTCAGCAATAACATATCATCCAATATTCAATATTGCAGATCCCCCAATGCATCATGAAAAAACATTTTACCTTACTACTCATCGCAGCAATTGCATTTTCTTTTAAAAGTTTTGCTGTTCCCAAGTACAACAGTTATCCATCGGCTGTTTCAACCATTTTCCTTGATTTTGACGGGCACTATGTGCAAAGCACCGTTTGGAACGGCGGCACGTCTTTCTATTGTGATCCGTCGGGTATGACGGATCCACAGATCACCGAAGCATTCAACCGGGTAGCAGAAGATTACCGTCCCTTTGATATCAATATAACCACCGACTCAGCCGTTTTCCTGGCAGCGCCTTTAAACAGGCGGGTACGGGTGATCATTACAACAACAAGCTGGTGGTATCCCGGCGTGGGAGGTGTTGCGTATATCGGCTCTTTTACCTGGGGTGATGATACGCCAGCTTTTGTATTCAGCGACCTGCTGGGACCTTACAGTCCCAAGATGGTGGGCGAATGTTGTTCGCATGAAAGCGGGCATACGCTTGGACTTTCTCACCAGTCAAAATATGGTTCAGATTGCACCACACCGATCGAACAATACAACGGCGGCACCGGCGGTGGTGAAACGGGATGGGCTCCCATCATGGGCAACAGTTATTATAAGAACATGAGTAACTGGAACAATGGCCCAACTCCTTATGGATGCACTTCGGTACAGGATAATCTTTCCATCATCTCCACCCAAAACGGTTTTACTTACCGGCCCGATGATTTTGGAGAAACGCTGAACAGCAATACCTACTCACTCAATTCTTCAAACTTTACGGTGAATGGTTTGATAGGCACCAATGCCGATAAAGATGCATTTAAATTTTCGCTGGCACAAAATGTAAATCTTCATATCAGCGCTATACCGTTTAATGTAGCCAATAATTATATCGGGGCAAACCTGGATATACGGCTTGAGTTATACAATTCTTCTGCAACGCTTATCCGGGTATACGATCCGCTTACCACTATGACGGTAACGGTCGACACGGTTTTAAATGCCGGAACCTATTACCTGAAAATTCACGGCACGGGCAACAGCAATACGGGTTCGTACGGAAGCCTGGGCTCTTACACACTCAGTGGCATCTCAGGTGCATTGCCGATCCACGACGTACGGTTAAGCGGATCGGTTGATAAGAACAGGCACCAGCTTAGCTGGCGTATCATTGCCGATGAGCCTGTAAAAGCAACTTTGATAGAAGCATCGGATGACGGGGTAAGCTTTAGTACGTTAACAGCATTGAGTGCAACGACTTCAACCTTTACTTACCAGCCATATAAAACCAACACCGTTTATTACCGGTTGAAAGTAACGTCGGTGCTGGATCAAACCGTTTATTCCAATACCATTGCGTTAAAAGGAACGGGAAGTGCAGATAAACTTTTCCATGTGTCTTCCCTGGTACAAAACGAGGTGCTGATCAATGCGTCGGTCAATTATCAATACCAGTTGCTTGATATGAACGGAAGAATGGTGTTGAACGGAGCCGGTTTAAAAGGGATAAACCGGGTGAATATTTCCGGTTATCCTTCGGGCATGTATATGATCAGGATTTTAAGTAACAACGAACAACAAACCGAACGAATTATAAAACAGTAAGGCAGATTCATGTGTAAACCTGGAGGGGCAGCGGGGGCTGCCCCTTTTTTATTTCTATTCATACATATAACAGCATTTCTTACATGGGTATCGACGCCGTTCTACATGCACAGTAGAAGGTTTTTTAGAATTTCCCGCTTTTGAAATAACCCCATTTCCGGGGCGTTTGCTTTGCAGAACCAGTTATCCGAATAGAACCAAAATCCATTACCATGAAACAACCTGCATGCTGTGCATTGTTGCTGCTGTTTGTATTTATTGCAACAACCGCTTCTTCTCAAACCGCAGCCAGGCCAAAGCAATTCAGCAATTTTCCCGATGTGATCAACTGCAGTGAGCAGGTCTTAAGCAGTGTGTTTACTTCAGCCCCGGGTCAAAACATCAGCCTTTCTTTCTCCGGTAACTTTTCTTTTTCAGGCGTGGTAGTAAATAACCTGGTTAAATACAACAACCTGCAAAGCGCTGTTATCCGGTCGCCTTATTTCAATAATTCTGTTTTAAGTGTTTCAAAAATTATAAACAAAGACAACAGTGTGTCGTACACCGGCCGCATCATCAACAAAGATTATTCCGATGGCTACGAATTGAAAATTAATACCGCAGGTATTTATCAACTGGTTAAAGTAGAAACCGACCGGGTGATACCCGATTGCAGCCAATGATAAATCACTTACCTAAATCCAGTTACTATGAAAAATATCTTTACGCTGTTCTTACTTATTCTTTTCGCACTTACAACACACGCTGTTCCCAAGTACAACAGTTATCCATCTGCTACGGCAACTATCTTTTTAGATTTTGACGGGCAGTTTGTGCAAGGCACGGTATGGAACGGCGGCAGCTCTTTTTATTGCGATCCATCCGGACTTACCGACCTGCAGATCACCGAAGCATTTAACCGGGTAGCGGAAGATTTCCGGCCATTCAATATAAATATCACTACCGACTCTGTTGTTTTTTTAGCAGCGCCGTTGAACAGGCGCATGCGTATCATCATTACAACCACCAGCGCCTGGTGTACCGGGGTAGGTGGCGTAGCTTATGTAGGTTCTTTTATATGGGGCGACGATACACCCGGGTTTGTTTTCAGCGATCGCCTGGGCCCTTACAGTCCTAAGATGGTAGGTGAAGCATGTTCACATGAAAGCGGTCATACGGTGGGATTATCACACCAGTCGAAATACGGAACCGTTTGCAGCACACCCGAAGAACAGTACAACAGTGGTGCCGGTGGCGGAGAAACCGGCTGGGCACCCATCATGGGCAACAGTTATTACAAAAATATAAGCAACTGGAATAACGGACCTACGCCTTATGGATGTACGAATATGCAGGATAATCTTTCCATCATTGCCACGCAAAATGGATTTACATACCGGGCAGATGATTATGACGAAACACTGAATGCAAGTACATACGTTTTGCCATCGGCAAATTTTACAGTGAACGGCATCATAACCACCAATGCAGATAAAGATGCTTTTCAGTTAACACTGCCCCAGAATGCAAACATTCATCTTACCGCCATTCCATTCAATGTCGCCAATAATTACATTGGCGCAAACCTGGATATAAAGATAGAGTTGTATAACTCTTCTGCGGCCCTTATCAGAACTTACGACCCGGGTAATACAGTTAGTGTAACGATAGATACTATTTTAAATGCAGGCACTTACTATCTTAAGATTGATGGTACCGGTAATGTGAATGTGGGAGAATACGGAAGTCTGGGTTCTTATACCATTAGCGGAACAAGCGGCGCTTTGCCGATCCATGAGGTAAGTCTGACAGGAACTACAGAAAAGGGCAGGCATAAACTGAGCTGGAATATCATTGCCGATGAACCGGTTAAGCATATTGTTATCGAGGCATCGGAAGACGGTAATCGTTTTAATACACTAACCACGGCAACAGGCTCCGCAACGAATTTTTCTTATGAATCGTATAAATCGGGCACTATTTATTATCGCCTGAAAGTGATCTCCATACTTGATCAGGCCGTTTATTCCAATACCATCGCCCTGAAGGGAACGGGCAATATTGAGAGGCCGTTTTACGTTTCTACTTTGGTTCGGGACCAAATTACCATTAATGCAGCCCGGAACTACCAATACCTGTTAAGCGATATCAATGGAAGGATGATTTCTAAGGGAACGGGACAGGCAGGTATTAATAAGATCGGTTTCCCTGATCAGCCGGATGGCATGTATATCATCAGGCTTTTCAGCAATAATGAACAACAAACAGAAAGAATTATAAAACAGTAAGGTAGATTCATGTGTAAGTCAGGGGGTAGCGTTAGGGGCTATCCCCTTTTTTTATTCTGTTGAGCCATTATTATATGGTTAATTGATACGTTGTGTTTTAATTTATCCGTAACTTTAAAAAACCCATTTTTATGTTATGGAGAAAATTTAACGGAGACCCCATCCAGATCCCCATTAAAAATGCTGTTGAACAGGCCATCAAAAGAGAAACAGCAAATGGTTTTCATTTAAAAGTTTGTATCGGAACCGACAGCCAGGTAAAAGGCAGGGAAACAGAGTTTGCCACCGTAATTGTTTTTTTGCGGGAAGGCCATGGCGGCTTCATGTTCATTCACAATGAAAAAACACTGCATCAGTACAGCATCAAAGAACGCATGCTGGTGGAAGTGGCCAAAAGCATTGAGATCGCTTACGAACTCTGCGACCTGTTCACCGTGTATGATGTGGATATGGAAGTGCATGCCGACATCAACACAAATCCGCACTTTAAAAGCAATGAAGCATTACGGGAAGCCATGGGCTACATCCTGGGAATGGGCTTTGCCTTTAAAGCCAAACCCGAAGCCTTTGCCAGCAGCAGTTGCGCCAATAAAGTGGTGAACTGATCCTCGCCGAACACTACCTCCTTACAGCATGTGTTCACAACACAGGCCATACACCTCACGCTCCAATTCCTGGTCAGTTATCAGCATGTAAGCCGTCATTGGTCTCTTCTATAAAAGATAATATCTTATCTCTTCCTGATCTTTTAACCGCACTGCTTACAAAATGCTGCGGTAAAAACTGCCAGGTCTTTTTCATAGCTTCCAGGAAATCCTTTACGTTCTTACTTACCGTTCGTTGGTTCACTTTATCGGCCTTGGTAAATACCAGGCAAAAAGGCACCTGCCATTTTTTTAATTGCTCTAAAAATTCAAGATCGATCTTCTGAGGCGAATGCCGGGCATCTATCAACACAAACACCAGGGAAAGATTTTCCCGCTTCCGCAGGTAATTCTCGATCATCTGTTCCCAGCGGTTACGGCTTCGGATACTTACTTTGGCAAAACCGTAACCGGGCAGATCAACGAGGTACCATTTTTTTTGTTTCGTATCGGTCTTCGCTTCACCCTTCTCTCCTGAGTTTGTCGAAGGATGGAGAAGGGACGGGGATGAGGTGATCTCGAAATGATTGATGAGTTGTGTTTTGCCCGGGGCTGAGGAAGTTTTTGCCAGTTTATCGTTATTACAAAGCATATTGATCAGCGATGACTTGCCCACGTTGCTTCGGCCAATGAATGCATACTCCGGCTTATCGGGTACGGGGCATTGTTCGTATCCGGGGCTGCTGATGATGTATCTGGCTGATTTGATGTGCATGGGGCAAAGATAGCAGAAAGCAGGTACTGGATGCTGGTCACTGGATACTGGAAAGAACCTGATAAGTAAAAGCTATTCCATAATTAATGCAGCACCCAGCATCCAGCATCCAGTAACCAGTATCCAGCATCTCTCCTTATCTTTGCCCCCGATGACCGATTACGCACACGATACAGTAGTACCTTATAAAGATTCGGGGTTGGGAAAGAAGCAGCAGGTGGCCGGCATGTTCAATGACATTGCCTTCCGGTACGATTTTATGAACCGGTTCCTCAGTGCCGGTATCGATATTTCGTGGAGAAAGAAGGCCATTAAGCAACTGGCGGCCATTAAGCCAAAAACCTTGCTTGATGTGGCAACCGGTACAGCAGATATGGCCATTATGGCATCTGGTATACTGAAACCGGGAAAGATCACCGGCATCGACATCAGTGATGGCATGCTGGAAATAGGCCGGGAGAAAATAAGGAAGGCTGGCCTGCAAAACAGTATTGAACTGTTAAATGGCGACAGCGAAACAATAAATTTTGAAAACGATTCGTTTGAGGCGGTAACCGTAGCGTTTGGGGTACGTAATTTTGAGAACCTCGAAAAAGGGCTTAGTGAGATCAGGCGGGTGTTAAAGCCCGGGGGAAAATTAGTGGTACTCGAATTCAGTAAGCCAAAAGCACCGGTTGTAAAAAGCATGTATCACCTGTACATGAAGTTTATCTGCCCGGGTGTGGGTAAATTATTTTCTAAAAACCGCAGCGCATACCAATACCTCGACGAATCAATTAAACAGTTTCCTGAAGGGAAGAACTTTACCAATATCCTGGACAACCTGGGATACAGGAACACTTATTCTAAACCACTGAGCTTAGGTATATGCAGCATCTATTGCGGAGAAAAGTAAAAGTATTGGCTATTGTTTTGTTCTGCCTGCCCCTGGCGGCAGCCGCCCAGTTGCGGGAGAAACTGAACCTGCCCGACCACGATGAGAAAAAGATACACTTCGGTATCAACCTAGGCTTCAACCGTTCGCATTTCAGTTTTACACACCACGTTCCTACTTTTTTACAGCAGGATAGTATCATGGTCATTGAAAGTATCAATAGTACCGGTATCAACCTGGCCTGGCTGGTAAACCTTAACCTGAGCGAACATTTTGCCTTGCGTACCTACCCGGTCAATCTCACCTTCACAGAAAAAGCATTTCAATACAACCTGCCAAAGCCCGATTTTCCGGACGGGGAGGATTTTGTAACCGTTAAAAAGGTACAGTCTATCACGCTCACCTTGCCGGTGCAGTTAAAATTTCAAAGCGACCGTATTGATAATTTCCGGGTGTATATGATGGCGGGTGTTAAGGCAGAATATGACCTGGCTTCCAATGCCGGTGCAAGAAAAGCAGAGAACCTTATTAAATTAAAGCGGCTTGATTATGGCGCTGAAGCAGGGATCGGCTTTCATTTCTATTTTCCCATGTTTGTACTTACGCCCGAAATTAAGATGGGATGGGGTATTGGTAACCTGCACAGCAGGGATACAAACCTAAAATTCTCAAACACCATCGATAAGATCAACTCCCGGATCATTTCTTTTTCGTTAACGGTGGAGTAAACCCGAAGCCAGATGCAGGATACAAGATCCTAGATACTGGATCCTGGAAGTAACTCAAACTTTTAAAGAGGCTTTGCATTCTTATCCTGCATCCTGCATCCAGCATCTTGTATCCAGTATCCAGCACCCCTTAGTAATCATACCGCCTGCTGAACATATTCAAACGGATACCTGCAATAACGGTTGTACTGGTTGATGAAGTTGGATTAAGCAATGTTTTGTATTGACGGTATTGCCCGGAGATCTCCACAAATAAATTCTCTTTTAATTCATAAGAAACCTGGAGGTAGCCATTAAAGCATTTCGCTTTGTTACCGCTGCCGATCTTGAACCCTTCGTTCATCGATCTTGTTGTATAATCCCGGAAGATATTGCCGCCATAATTCTTGCCCGAGCTGTCTAAGCCCTGGTAATAATAAATAGCCTGCAGGTACACATACCATTTTGGTGCAGGCTGGTAGCGGATAATGCCCAGCACTTCCTGGAAGTTTGCCCCCAACGGATGGGCCAGTGGCTGATTATAATGTGTATAGTTAGAAATGGTATCGTTGTGCGAATAGGTAAACGGACGAACCCGGTTTGCTTCAACCTGTATATCCAGGTTCTTTACGCCAAACGCATCCAGGTATTTTATACCCAGCTGTAATCCCCATTTGTTTACCCAGCTGGTTGGTTTGTTTTTTATTTCCGATAAGATGAATTCATCCAGCAGCAACTGTCCGTACAATTGTGCCCGGTGTTTGATGTTAGCTTTAAAGTCAATACCGGCCAGTGCATTATCCGGGCTGCCCACCGTGCCTTCTATATGCCGGTAAAAAATGATAGGGTTCAGGTATTGAAAATCAAAACGGTTCTTACGTCCAAAGATCACGCCTTCAAACAAACCAATGTTAAGCCACTTGGTTACGTTCATGCTAAGGTGATGCATGGCAGCGTACTTTCGGTCTAACAGGGTATCGCCCGCTTTTTTAAATTGCGGCATCAGTTCCATAAAAAGATTCTGGTAATTGATCTTCCAGATCCTGGTGTTGAGCTTTAAATACAGGTTGCTGTTACCCCAGTCGCTTAAGAATAAACTGCGGTATCCATTGCCGATAAAATTCTTATCATACCCAAACTGGATGTCGATGGCTTTGGCCGCATTAAAAGTGATATAACCACGGGCATCAAAATAATCCACGCCGGATGTTTTAAATGGTTTGTAAAAACCTACACCCGGTACCGCCCTGAAATTGCTTACCTGTTGCTGAAAGAACAACGGCCCCCTTTCCTGGTTGTCGGTAAGAAAAGTGGCAAAGCCAACTTTTTTACCGATCATACCTCTAAGGGTAACACCCCGGCTGTTCATATACACCGATTCATTCTTTGTTCCTGTTTCATACCCGGCGCTTAACAGCAGTACGGGGTTAAGTGCCAGGAAAAAATTATTGGTCTTTACTTCCAGGAAATTGGGTTTGGTCTTATAAAAGGTCTTCAGAATTGGTCGTTTACTTTTAAATTCATCGGTTTTGCCCGTAACCCATTCGGTATTATTCATTAAAAAACGCTGCAGGTTGTATTCATCAATTGAGGTCAGGGCCTGGTCCATCCATTCGGGGTATTTATCCTTGCCGGTCAGTGTATCCACATAACCCAGGCGGGCGCTGTCGATGAATTCGGCCTGTTCTACAATATATTTCCGGTTAAAAGGTTTGAGGGTGGAAAAATTAAGGTGGGTATTCTTCTGCTGCTTGATCTCCATCCGCTCTACAAAATGAATGTCTTTGGATCCCTGTGTTAAATAAGTGGATTGAGCAGAGGCAAAAGCAGGGCAAATAAAAATGAGCAGTTTGGTTAAGCTTTTAATAATTTGCATTGGATAATTTTAGTTTTAACAGGCATCTGAATTCAATTCAAGATATGCAAAAATACCTTTTTAAGAACATACAGGTTGTAAATGAAGGAAAAATCCAGTCGCTTGATGTGCTCACTAACGGCGAACGGATAGAGAAAATTGCACCTGCTATTGAAACAAAACACCGGGTTGCTGAAATAAACGGCGAAGGCAAACATCTTTTTCCCGGGGTGATAGATGACCAGGTACACTTCCGGGAACCCGGGCTTACACACAAGGCGAATATATATACAGAAAGTAAGGCTGCTGTGGCCGGAGGTGTTACCAGTTTCATGGAAATGCCCAATACTATTCCCAATGCACTTACACCGGACCTGCTGGAAGACAAATACAAAATTGCAGCGCAAACATCATTGGCCAACTATTCTTTTTTCATGGGTACCAGCAACAGCAATGCCGATGAAGTGTTGAAGATGAACGATCACAAAAAGGATGTATGCGGCGTAAAGATATTCATGGGGGCCAGTACGGGCAATATGCTGGTAGATAGCCACAGTGCATTGGATAAAGTGTTCCGGGAAAGTGAAATGCTTATTGCCACGCATTGCGAAGATGAACGGATCATAAAACAGAATTATGAACGTATTAAAAATGCAAAAGCGGATCTGTCTGCAGCCGATCACCCGTTGATACGGAATGAAGAGGCCTGCTTTGAGTCTTCACTCATTGCCATAAAATTTGCACAGAAATACAACAGCCGTTTACACATCCTCCACATCAGTACCGAAAAAGAACTGCAGCTTTTTGGCAACATGATGCCGTTGAAAGAAAAAAGAATTACAGCCGAGGTTTGTGTACATCATTTGCATTTTACCGCCGATGATTACGAACGGCTTGGTTATAAAATAAAATGCAACCCGGCCATTAAGGCGCCTGGCAACAAAGAAGCATTGTGGAAGGCATTGCTGGATGACCGCCTGGATGTTATTGCCACCGACCATGCCCCCCATCTTTTAACAGAAAAAGAAGGGCCTTATGAACATGCCCATGCCGGGCTGCCGTTGGTACAACACCCCTTGCTGCTGATGCTGCATTATCACAAAGAGGGAAGGATCAGCCTGGAAAAAATTGCAGAGAAAATGAGCCATGCCGTGGCTGATTGTTTCCAGGTAGAAGACCGGGGTTATATACGGGAAGGTTATTTTGCCGACCTCGTGCTGGTAGATAATAAACAACCCAGCACCGTTACCAAAGAAAATCTTTTTTATAAATGCGGATGGAGCCCTTTGGAGAATTTTATCTTTCCTGCATCTGTTGTAAACACATTTGTAAGCGGCCATAAGGTTTATGAGAATGGCAGCCATGATGAATCAATAAAAGGGCAAAGGATGAGATTTAATAGGTAATATGTAAGATTGAATATCGGAGAGCGCTTTGAACTTTAATGCTCCTGTTAATATTCAATATTACATCTTCAATCTTCAATAGCAATGGATATAGACAAAACAACGCTTGATGATCTCTCGGTATTCCGCAATGGAGAAGAAACAGCCGTACTGGATAAACTTGACCAGTGCAGTACCACCCATGGCAGCGAACAATTGCGGATCAACTTCAGTACGGCTTTACGAACAACAGAAGAAGTGATCGCTGTACAGCAAACACTAAAGCGGATATTGCAGCACCAGCATCAATGGCCACGTGAGATCACAAACGGAACGGTGATGGTGGTGGAAAAATTCTTTGATTCAAATATCAGCATCATTCCTGCCAACCCTTCTTCACTGCAGGCGTATACCTATAAATTGTTGCATGGCCCCGACTTTGCACTGGTGAACTACTCCGCCAAACATTGTTTCGATTTTATTAAAGGCTTCCAGCAATTACTGAAATTGTTTTCCGGAACGGAACAACCGGCGCCATTGAAAGCACTATTGAACAACGTGCAACACATCATCAGCAAACCACAATTTGATATTGTTTCAAAGCACAGGAATTCCGATTCACTGAGCCGGGCGCAACTGCTGCACTTTGCACATTTTATACGGTATAGTTATAAGCACAATATGCTTGACCTGGTGGTAATGTATGCCCAGGCAGATGCCTGGTATGGTATGGCAAGGGCTGTGCAGAAATACGGGTTGGTATTCCCGGAGTTTGTGCAACACAGCGGGCCGGTGGTGGAAGCAACGGGTTTGTATCACCTGCTGGTGCAGGAGCCGGTGAGTTATGATGTAATGCTTAACCAGCAAACCAACTTTCTCTTTTTAACCGGGGCCAACATGGCGGGCAAAAGCACCTTCATCAAATCGGTGGGCATCTCGGTCTTTTTAGCGCATATCGGAATGGGCGTACCGGCGCAGAAAATGAAACTTACTTTCTTTGATGGGATGCTCAGCAACATCAATGTGATGGACAATATCGCCCGGGGCGAAAGCTATTTTTATAATGAAGTGCAACGCATCAAGGCCACCATCCAGAAAATAAACAATGGAAAAAAATGGCTGATACTGATCGATGAACTCTTTAAGGGCACCAATGTGCAGGACGCCATGAAATGCAGCAGCGCTGTTATTGAAGGCCTGCTGAAAATAAAGAACTCACTGTTCATTCTTTCCACGCATTTATACGAGATCGGCGAAGACCTGAAAAAATATCCCAACATCAGCTTTAAGTATTTTGAAACATCGGTTGCCAACGGGCAGCTTCTTTTCAGTTATCAATTAAAGGAAGGCATCAGCAACGACCGGCTTGGCTATCTTATCCTCAGGCGGGAAGGGGTGGTGGATATGCTGGAGAAACTCTGACGGTTAAAGGCACCTTGTTGAAAATTGAGCGTTGAACATTGGGTATTGAACATTATGCAGAAATGTTCAATATTCAATTCTCAATCCTCAATATTCAATGCTCAATGATAAAACCTGTAAATTTATTCCATGAAAAGAACCTTGCTGCTTATAGCCGGGCTTATAATATTATTAGCCACCGAGATACTCCGTGTATATTTCATCATGCCCTTCCCCGGCAGCCAGAGATCGAATACCATCGATATCGCTTATTTCCTTAATAATTATATCTGGTTGTTCAGAATATTAGGGTTGATCTTATTCGTACCCGCCATGGTTTATATTTTCCGCCATGGCAAATGGTGGAAGAAAATTCTGCTGGGCTTATTTGTGTTATTATACGGCGCTGTTTTTTATATGTTCAACTTTAAATTCCTGGCCGATAAAATGTTCATCCAACCCAAAAATAAAATACTGGCAACAGCGGCAGAGAACAAGATCGACAGCAACAAACTCATCATCGGCGTGGTCATTAACAATAAAGCAAAAGCATATCCCATCGAGATCATCGGTTATCATCACCAGGTACAGGATACGGTTGGCGGAGAACCCGTAATGATCACTTATTGCTCGGTTTGCAGAACGGGCCGCATGTTCAGCCCGGTTGTAAATGGTAAGTTTGAAAAATTCCGGCTGGTGGGGATGGATCATTTTAATGCCATGTTTGAAGATGAAACCACCAAAAGCTGGTGGCGGCAGGTAAGCGGTATTGCCATTGCGGGCCCGTTGAAAGGAAGTGAATTGAAAGAGATCCCATCGGAACAGATGCGACTGGGTGCCTGGATACGCAAATACCCCGGCACGCTCATCATGCAGCCCGATCCTGTATTTGTAAAAAGATACCAGGGCCTTGAGGGTTTTGACGAAGGCACCATCAACAGCAGCCTGGAGAAAAGAGACAGCGCTTCCTGGCAATTCAAATCATGGGTGGTGGGTGTGGCAAAAGATGAAAACGCAAAAGCCTACGACTGGAATGAATTGGTAAAACAAAGAGTCATCAACGATACGTTCCAAAATACGCCGGTTGTATTGGTTGTGGAAAACGACAACCGTTCTTTTCATGTTTGGAACAGGCAGGTGCATGATAAGCTGTTGAATCTATCTTTAGATAGCAATACACAAACGCTAAAAGATACAGCAACTAATACAATTTGGAATATGAATGGCGAATGTATCGGAGGCGAACTGGAAGGAATGCGCCTTGCACCGGTGCAGGCATACCAGGAGTTCTGGCATAGCTGGCAGAGTTTTCATCCGGGAACGAGTATGTATAAAAAATGATGTAAGGTGTATTGCTTTCAGGTGGTGAAAAGAACGCAAGGTTAATGAGGGAAATAACGGAACAACTAGAATTTTATATCAAAGATGATTTCCCTTTTTATTAACCTATTCATGATTTTGGTGGATCAAATTTAATTCCTTGGTTTAAGAATTTTATCTCTTGATAGAACGGGATTTCATTTTCATCATGTGCTTTCATTAGCGGGGCATATTTTTTTAATAAATGTTCTTTAGTTGAAACCATCCAATCTCTTGCACGACCAGCAATTAGTTTATTATAAGAGTCAACCATACTATCTGGTAAAGTATCTCTTCTGTAACTTGGAACATCTCCTTCTGATTTTGAAATTGCAATTAAATGAAAAGGGGATAATGGAAAAATAAATTGTCCGGTTGCATGTTCTTGGAATAATAGTCTATCAGATAATAATATATTACCAGAAGGGTTGTGCATAACTAAGAAGTCACACATTTGATATTCCAGTCCTAGTTCCATTGTGCTATGAACTATGTTTTGAAGAACCAGCAATTCTGTATTTGATACATCTTCAACACCAATATTTTCTTTAAGATGTGGATTTTGGTCTAAATATTTTGTGATTAATCTAAGGTCGTGTGCATTTCTATGGTGTAGGGAAAAAATTGCAAGTAGTAACTTATTCCATTGTTCCATTATATCTTGAATATTTCTTCCTCTTAATAATTGTTCACCTTCTTTTCCATTCTTTATTTTGCTAATAAAACTTGCTAATTGACCTTCAAACCCAGCGAACCAATCTTCCAGAGCAATGGTCCTTTTTCCCTCAATTTCGGGAACGTAAATGAATTCTCTTATTGCAAAGGAATATGCTCTTGATCCAATAGCAGTAGAAAAGGAATACTTCTGTTTAGGTATTTCATAAACAAAGACTCCTTCCCGTCCGTTTTCTGTGGTAGCCCATTCCCTAAGTAAACATCTGGGGCAGACGTGGTTGTTCTTTTTTATTGGTCCATTGTTTTCGTACATAGCGATTCTGTTAACTTTTACAAAGCTATATAGAATTTAAAATTTCGCTGTTGTTGGCAGCCTGGCCAAAACTACAGGTGAAAATCCCATCCAATCCTCAGAAAATAAACAAGGATAATTGATCTCATTAACAGATTTTCAGCGATCAATTCATCTACATGTTGGTCAAAACATCCGGCAGCGCTGTGTATGGTGTAGAAGCCATTACCATTACCGTAGAAGTAAGCGTAAACAACCAGGGCAAAGATTATTTTATTGTGGGCCTGCCCGACAGCGCTGTTAAAGAAAGCCTGCAACGGGTAGAGAGCGCCATCAAGAGCAATCATTATTACATGCCCCGTACCAAACTGGTGGTAAATCTTGCTCCTGCAAACATAAAAAAATCAGGCACCGCATTCGATCTTCCCATTGCCATCGGAACACTGGGCGCCACCGAGCAAATTGAAAACCCGGAAAAATTAGCAGAGTATGTGATCATGGGTGAACTGAGCCTGGATGGTGAGATACGGCCCATCATTGGCGCCCTGCCCATTGCCATACAGGCAAGAAAGGAAAAATTCAAAGGCCTCATCCTCCCCAAACAAAATGCAAGAGAAGCGGCGATGGTGAGTGAACTGAATGTGTATGCCGTGGGGCATATCAAAGAAGTGATCGGATTTTTTAAGAACGAAGATTTACTGCAGCCAACCATTGTAAATACCAGGGAAGAATTTGCCAATGCGCAAAGCGATTTTGAAATTGACTTCTGTGATGTAAAAGGACAGGAGAATATTAAACGGGCTTTGGAAATTGCAGCAGCAGGAGGTCACAACGCCATTTTGATCGGTCCGCCCGGCGCCGGCAAAACCATGCTGGCAAAAAGATTGCCTACCATCCTTCCGCCATTGAGTTTGCAGGAAGCATTGGAAACAACCAAGATACATTCTGTTGCTGGTAAACTTCCGGAAAATTCAACACTGGTATCAAAGCGACCGTTCCGGAGTCCGCACCATACCATCAGTGATGTAGCTTTAGTAGGTGGCGGTGGTAATCCGCAGCCAGGCGAAATTTCATTGGCACATAACGGCGTTTTGTTCTTAGATGAATTACCCGAATTTAAACGGCAGGTGCTGGAAGTAATGCGCCAGCCGATGGAAGAAAGAAGGGTTACCATTTCCCGTGCAAAGGTCGCATTGGATTTTCCGGCTTCGTTCATGTTGATCGCTTCTATGAATCCCTGTCCCTGCGGATTTTTTAATCACCCGGAGAAGGAATGTACCTGTCCGCCCGGCGCTGTTCAGAAATACCTCAACAAAATTTCCGGTCCGCTGCTCGACCGCATCGACCTGCATGTGGAAGTAACGCCGGTTAATTTCAATGAACTTTCTTCTGTGCAGCAATTTGAAAAAAGTATCTGTATCCGGGAACGGGTGATCAAAGCAAGAGAGATACAGCAGGATCGCTATAAAAAAGCCGATGGTATTTATGCCAATGCACAAATGAGCAGTAAGCAACTGAAAGATATCTGTGCCATTACTTCCGCCGGGCAAAGCTTATTGAAAACGGCGATGGAAAAACTAAACCTCAGTGCCCGGGCCTACGACCGCATTTTAAAAGTGAGCCGAACCATTGCCGACCTGGCTGCCAGCGACGACATAAAGCCGGAGCATCTGGCAGAAGCCATCCAGTACCGGAGTTTGGACAGGGAGGGGTGGGGAGCGTAGTGTATTGAAAGGCAGGTGGTCGCAAATTGCGACAGCCTTGCTCTCTTTGAACCACATAGACACATAGTGCACATAGAAGAACTTACAAGTCTATTTGTAACCTATGTTCCCTATGTCCTATGTGGTTCATCCTGCATTTCGTTCCCTTCATGCAATCTTGTCACTTTTCCCGAACTTGTACAATATTTGATACATTGAAACCTTTCGATGTACTTTTGCCACTTAAATTTTCTTCATGAAAGTATTATTACAGTATCTCAGGCCATATAAATGGCTGGTTACCTTTACGCTGCTGATGGCTTCCATCAATATCGGCTTTTCACTGGTTGACCCTATTTTGCTTGGCAAGCTCATCAATCTTGCCAATGATTTTCAAAATGGCAAGGTTGCCCGGGAAGATTTTTTCGGCGCCTTCTCATGGAGTAAGCCCGGCGTGTGGTACATCCTTATTGCTTCCATAACGGTAGCCATGATCAGCCGTATTGCAAAAGCATTCCAGGATTATTTCCTGAACGTAGTGATACAAAAGTTCGGCGCAAAGGTTTTTACCGACGGACTTCAGCACGCCATGAAACTGCCTTACCAGGAATTTGAAGACCAGCGTAGTGGAGAAACCCTTTCTATCTTAACTAAAGTAAGATCGGATGTGGAAAGGTTCATGACCAATTTCATCAACATCTTGTTTGGTGTAATTGTGGGAGTGGTATTTGTGTTTGTGTATGCTGCGTTATATATACACTGGAGTATTCCCGTTGCCTATGTAATTGGCATTTTCCTGCTAACCATCATCACCAATTTTTTAAGTAAAAAAATAAAGATCATTCAAAAAAAGATAGTAGGAGAAACCACGGCGCTGGCCGGCTCCACCACCGAGTCGCTCCGCAATATTGAACTGGTAAAAAGTCTTGGGTTAACCGAACAGGAAGTGGGAAGGCTGAACAAGAACACGTATAAAATACTTGGCCTCGAATTAAAGAAGGTGAAAAAGATACGAAGCATCAGTTTTATACAGGGCACATTTGTGAATACGCTCCGCCAGGTTATCTTATTCATTTTAATGTACCTGATCTTTAAAGACGAAATGAATGCCGGTCAATTAGTAACCATGCAGATATTCTCCTTCTTTGTGTTTGGTCCGCTGCAGGAGATCGGTAACATTCTTCTTTCTTACCGGGAAGCGGAAGCATCACTGAATAATTTCCACAACCTGATGCAGAAGAAGCCCGAAACGGATCCTGCAATGCCGAAGCCGCTTAATAATATTGAAACACTTTCTTTTAACCAGGTTTCATTTAAGCACCAGACTGCAGCACATAAAGCGATCAATAATATCAGCTTTGATGTTAAGGTAGGGGAAACCATTGCCTTTGTAGGCCCTTCGGGTTCGGGAAAATCAACGCTTATGAAGTTACTGGTAGGCCTTTATCGTCCGCTGGAAGGAAAGATTCTCTACAACAGTTTAGATGAAACAGAGATACGCTTTGATGACCTGCGTAAACAAATTGGTTTTGTAACACAGGATACCAACCTGTTCAGCGGAACCATTCGTGAGAACCTGATGTTTGTAAATCCTTCGGCAACAGAAGCCGAACTGGATGATGTGTTACAGAAAGCCAGTTGTACCGGTTTGCTGGCAAGGGCGGAAAAGGGCCTGGATACGATGATCGGCGAAGGCGGCCTGAAATTATCCGGCGGCGAGAAACAACGTATTTCAATTGCCCGTGCATTATTGCGTAAACCACACCTGTTAATATTTGATGAAGCCACTTCTGCATTGGATTCATTAACGGAAGAAGAGATCACCAATACTATTCGTGATATCTCTTCGCAGAAAGGACAGGTAACCATTTTGATTGCACACCGGTTGAGTACCATCATGCACGCCGACAGGATCTATGTACTGGAAAGAGGCGAAGTGGCCGAAACGGGTACACATGAAAAACTACTGGAAGAAAAAGGATTGTATTTTGCCATGTGGCGCCAGCAGATCGGTGAACGAAAAAGACAGGCAACAACACCCGTATTAAACTAATCAAATGAAATTAGCAGAGATATTAGGACTGGCAGCGGGTACCATCACCTCCATTACTTTTTTACCCCAGGTGATACGGATATGGAAGACAAGATCGGTAAAAGACATTTCCATGCTGATGATGGTCTTACTGGTGCTGGGTACTTCCTGCTGGCTTACTTACGGGCTATTAATGAAAGACACAGCCATCATTTATACCAATATCATGGTACTTGCCATGAGCCTTATCATGTTCTTCTTCAAGATAAAGTATAAGTAGCAGTAACTTTTGTTACAAAAAACCCTGGCTGCTTTTGTACCTTTGCGGGCATGAGTAACAAACCCAGGCCCAATTATTACTGGAGCATATTAGCTATGAGATGTCCCCGTTGCCGGCGTGGCCCTATGTTCAAAGACGGTAACCCGTTTAAAAACCTCAAGCTCTCCCATATTTTTAATATGCACGATAACTGTCCGGTTTGTAACCAGAAATACGATATGGAACAGGGCTTTTGGTACGGTACCGGTTATGTAAGTTATGCATTGGCGGTGGCGGTTTCGGCAACCACCTTTGTGGCCTGGCTGGTATTGATCGGTATTTCGGTAGATGATAACCGTATCTTCTGGTGGCTGGGATTAAATACCTTACTGCTCATCGTAACACAACCCTGGCTCATGCGGCTGAGCCGTGTTATCTATATCCGGTTTTTTGTACGCTATGATGAGAACTACGAGAAGACAAAACCCGTGGAGTTTGATTAGCTGTCGCTTTTCTTGAAGATATCTGTAAAAATATTCTCCTTATCCAGGTCCTCAATATCACTCAACACCAGTTCTATCGCTTTGGTGCTTTTGTTGATCTCCAGTAAAGATAAAACAATGGACAGCAGTAAAAAGATCAGGCTTGCTGCAAATATCCAGTGTGCCACCAGGCTCCATCCGCGGAAAATGGCATACATGCATAATACACAACACAAAAAACTGAGTACACCCAATGCCTGCATATAGCGGATCAGGTTGATACGGGACCGCAGGTTTTTAATTTGCTTTAAAATGTTTTTTTCTCTTTCACCCCGGTTATATTCTTCATGCAGTTTCCGCACCAGTGATGCCAGCGAAAGAAAACGGTTGGTGTAAGCCAGCATCAATAATGTGATGGCAGGAAAAAGTAAGGCCGGGGTATTGATATCTATATCTATCATGGTAAGACTGAATTTAGTAACTACAGCCGGCTCAATGTACAATAATTTTGAATTTGGTTTTTTTTGAAATGAATTTTCCAAACCCGTACCCGATCGCTATGGCCATCGGATAATCACTGATCCAATGTACGCTGTTGTTTATCATGGCTAATCCTATCAATGCAGAAATGCTGTATCCTACAGGTTTTATCCATTTTATCTCCGGGTAATTTTCTCCAATGATGGTAACCGTGCTTACAAAAGTAGCCAGGTGGCCGGAGGGGAATGCATCGTAGCGGGTTTTGTTATTTTGAAAATCGTTCCACGAAGGGAAAGGCCTCCACCTGCCTCCCCGGGCTGTTGCATCCGAGGGGTTTTCCCTGCCCGTTGCATACTTCATCAGTTGTGTGCCAATGCCGATGGCTATGAACGATTCTGTAAGCTGGCTGGCTGTTTGCAGTGCCCGGTTATCTTTTTTTATTTTCCCTAATACAAAAAAACCAGCAGCCATAAACAGGGTTGATGACCCTTGCCCGAAATTATAAAATGCTGTGTTTACGTTGTGAGGGATCTTTCCGAGATTGGCGTTCTTTCCAAAAATGTTCATCCGGATGATCGGCGAATAATCTTCTGTTCCCTGGATACCGGCATTACGGAAATTGCTTTGAACAGTGTTCGTAACTGACTGGTCGGCAAAAATCAATAAGGCAGTAGAGCCGGCAACGATGGCCAGGTTGGGGAGATTTTTTTTCCGGAAAGACTGTTTCGTGAAACCGGCCACATCTTTTGGAATATCCGTTATGAATGAAAAGGTCCTGGGTTTATTATATACGGGACCCTCCTTTTTTTGTGCATATAAATTCCAGGAAAAAACTATTAATATTATCGTAAGGTATATTTTCATAAAGAAGACCCGTCGGGCTTCTTTTTTTGTTCCTTTTTTCCACTGAACCATTTTTGTGCTTTCCAACTCAGCCAGGCACTGCCAGCACCAACAAATGCACCAGCCAGCACATCGCTGGGGTAATGAACACCCTGGTACATCCTTGCCCAGCCTACACTTGTTGCAAAAAGATAAGAAGGAACGATCACGTACCATTTGGGATAACGTAAGGCCAGTGAAGTAGCAGTACAAAATGCAGAAGACGTGTGGCCCGATGGAAAGGATAATCCGCCGCTTTCATCATCTCTTCTTACAATGAAGGAGTATGTTTCAAAAGGGCGTTTCCTGTTCACGATCCTTTTGGTGGATTGGGTTACCAAGCCGGAGAATAAGAATGCAGCACCCGTATACAATGCATCCTGTTTTAATTTTTTGTCGTGCTTTATAAAACCGGCCACGGCCATACCAACCGGTGCAGCAATACCTACAAAGGTTACGGAAGATGCATTCAATTCCAGGTATTTGTTCTTAAAATAGGTTTCGTTCTTATTGATCGACTTAAGCAGGTCAATATCTGCATTCTGTGAAAATGCCGTTGCCTGTAAGCCTGAGAGTAATATGAGCAAAACCAGCTTATAGAGGCTGTTCATTTGAATGAATGAATTATTAATATTGCAAGATAACTTAACGCCAGGTTAAATACAGGTTAATGAAAAGAAGTTTCATTTTTTACGTACACAGTATCGCCGGCCTGTTGTCGGGGCTTTTTATTTTGCTGATGTCTTTATCAGGCGCTGCCCTGGTCTTTCATGATGAGCTGGATCAACGGCCGGAAGTGAAACCCTGGCCCCTGAAGAATCTGCCGGTTGACAGTTGCTACCAGCTTGTACAAAAGCATTACCCACATGCACAGGTAAGTAATTGCACA
Source organism: Ferruginibacter sp. (assembly GCA_044220615.1). GTDB lineage: Bacteria > Bacteroidota > Bacteroidia > Chitinophagales > Chitinophagaceae > Ferruginibacter. Next base: position 364,635 of record JBGAQR010000004.1, read on the forward strand.
TTGGCGGAAAATAATACCGCACCTGTTTCTTTTATTATTTATGATTCATCGTATAAGGGTGGAACAAAGGCCATGGAAGTTTTCCTGCATCCGCAAACAGGTGAAGTATTGCAAACAAGAGGCGGCAGCGATGACGTGAAGCATAACTTCATGAACTGGTTGTCTAAATTCCACAATTCATTTCATTTAGATAAAAAGGGCGAGTGGTTATTGGGATTTTTTGCATTAGTTTTTTTGCTGAGCATCATCACCGGGTTGATCCTGTTCAGGAAAAGCATCAGCGCAGTTTTACTATTTAAAAAGGCCGTTTACCGAAGGGGTAATTTTCATCAACTGGTTGGCGTTTATGCCTTACTATTTAATTTAATGATCGCCGTTACCGGGTTCTGGATGCAACGGTACGTTTTCAAAAAAGATTTTTATGTTTCGTACGATTATAAACCGGTGCTGAAGCCTTCAACAGCCTTGCCCTTTTCTTTTGATTCGGCTTACAAAGCAATACAGGCCAGGCATCCTGGTTTTACGGCCAGCGTAATTTATTTTGCACAAAGTAAAAAAGGCAAGACCGCTGTTTATGGAAGCCGTTCTTCCAATTCATTCATTCATTCCAAAAAATTCGCCGATGCCATCATGCTCGATAGCAGCGGTGCCATTGCCAGTACAAGATTTGTAACTGAGATAAGTTTCGATGACAGGTACGATATCATCAACTCACAGTTGCACATGGGCAGGTATGGCGGTGTGGGAGTTAAAATAGTTTATTTTCTCTTCGGGCTCGCCGGAGGCCTTTTGAGTATTACCGGTTTTTTATTATGGCTTAAAAGAAGAAAGAATAGGTAATATAGCCGGTAAGTCGGTAAGCCGTTATGCAGCAAAATTGCACAACGTCTTACCTTGTATCATTCCGTCTTCCCGACTTTCCGGCAAAAAAAATCCCGGTAAACTATTTTTTTAAATTAACGGTTAAAGGCACATTCAGCTTAACACTGAAATTCCTTCCCATGTTGTAAACACCGGTTCTTCCAGTGGCCTGGTTTGTTTCGGCATATTTTAAACGACTCAGGTGATTCTGGTAGGCTACATTCCCGATATTGATGGCGCTCAACCCGATTGTAAATAAGGTTTGTTTCTTTTTATTTACAACGTCGGCGCCAATACCTGCATTCAGTAACGTATAACCAGGCGTTTTGGTTTCGGTGTTGTAGGCAGTAAATACATCGCTTTTTGAAAACGTATTATCCACTTCAAACTTTACATAGAAATTGCTGAAGTTTTTAGAAAGTTTGTTGAAACTGCCCTTGAATTCTGTTACCAGTTTAGTGGCCGGTATAAAGGGAAGAGATTTACTTCCTTCAATGGGGTTCTTTAATTGTCCGCTTACGGCTGAGAACGTATTCAGTATGTGCAGCCAATCTAATGGATGCGGATGGATATCAATGGTGGCTTCCAGCCCGGTTAGCATGGCCTTGGTCTGGTCGAACTTAAAAGCAGTCAGCAGATCGCCATTCACATTTACCAGGCTGTCGCCTCCGCCTGCCGCTTCCAGCTTCCGGTAAAAAATAAAATTATTGAAGCTGTTATAAAAGGCAGACAGGCCGATGGAAATATGTTCGGCGTTATAATCCATGCCTCCGTCAACCTGTATACTCGTTTCACTTTTCAGTGCTGTATTACCATACTCGTAGCGAATGGTTCCTTCATGTGCGCCGTTGGAAGCAAGCTCAGGAATGCTGGGTGCCCGGAATCCACGGGCAATATTGAGTTTCAGATTCACTTTGTCTGTTACCTGTGCCGCCAATCCCACGCTGCCTGAAATATTGGAAAAGGATTTTTTAAATGCATTTCCTTTTATGGTATTTCCATCCAGCAGGTCATGGGCATCTACATTCCGGCTGTCGAAACGCAGCCCGCCGCTGAGTGTTACTTTATCAATTGTTTTTTGCGAATAGGCGTAAATACCAAAATCAAAAAGGGAATAATCAGGGATCAGTTGTTCTATTCCTTTGTTGGTATTATTCTGTTGCATGCCGTTGATGCCGATGGATGTTTTCCAGCCCCTGTTTTCTGCCAGGTGAAACTGGGCCGTGTAGGTAAGCGTGCGGAGATCAAAAAACAACGACCGTTCATTCACATCATCGGGATTCCCGAACTCTTCCCGCTGGTTTTGCTGAAAACCCAAATTGAAAGTAAGGTGATTCTTCCCCATACGGATATTATTATCACTGGCAATTTTAAAATGCCGGATGTGCTGGTAAGGTATCTGGGGTGTGATGCTTTTAAAATCATCATTGGTAGCCCGTTCGGTAATGCCGCCCGCCAGTGTTTTTATAAAGTAACCTGCTGCATCTCTTTCTCCTTCCACCATGCCTGCCTTTAGGTTGAAACTGCTTAACAATAAATGGCTGAAGCCCCACTTTGCATTATAACCAAGGTATCCGCCTATATTATGTTCATTGAACTTTGAGTTGAACACATGGCCATCGTATTTGTTCTTATAATCTGCTGCTGCCTTATTTGATGTGTACAGGTTCCAGTTGAACCCATTCCTGTTTCCGCCAATAGTCACATTAAAAGCGCTGAGCCTGTTATTGCTTTGATAATTGGCTGAAACAGTTGCTTTGAGGGTATTCACCGGCACGGGTACATTGCTGATGATGTTCACTACGCCGGCCATGGCATCGCTTCCGTAAATGATGGAAGCAGGGCCTTTCAGCAATTCAATTTTATTTACGCTGGCTTCATCCACTTCAATGCCGTGCTCATCGCCCCATTGCTGCCCCTCCTGTCTCACCCCGTCGTTGATGGTGAGCACCCGGTTATAACTCAATCCCCGGATCACCGGTTTGGAAATAGCCGGGCCGGTAGCCAGGGTAGAAACGCCGCCGATCTTGGTAAGTGATTCAATGATATTGGAAGAAGTATTTTGCATAAAATCCTGCCGCCGCATTACCGAAACCGCAAAAGGCACTTTCCGTTGCTGGGTGGCGCCGCTTACGCCGGTTACGATCACCGCATTGTTCTCAATGATCGATTCGGTTAAGGCAAAATCCTTTTTTACATCGGCACTGAAGTCGATATTCTCAACAATGCTGGTGTAACCAATATGCGATACCTCTACCAAATGTTTCCCTTGCGGAATATTCTTAATGATAAAACGGCCCTCATCATCAGTAGAAGAGCCGGACCTGATGTCGGTGATATAAATAGAGGCGGCGCTGACAGGCTTACCGGTCTTTGCATCGGTTACCTGACCGGTGAATGTATTATTAAGTGCTTTGAATTGCACAGCAGGATCAGTAAAAGAATTTCCCTGGGCAAATGAACTGGTGCTTGTATTGAATAAGCCAACGATCGTCAGCAATGCTGTAATAAAGATCCGCATGATATAAGTTTAATAGGTGTTTGATAATGCTGAAGCATCCTTAATAGGATACTGCTTTTTTGTACACTGATCAAACTACAGGAGGGCCACGTAGAGAGAAATAAAAGCGGGGAGTGGATACTATATGAACAATTAAACAAGCGGGTTCAACAATAAATGATTGTTGAGGGAGGGGTATAACAGAATCATCCGTTTCAGTAAAAGGAGATTCGGCAACAATATTATCGCAATGGCAGTAACGCTTTTCCGAGCTCAGTTGTTTCTTGCCGGAGTTACCGGTTTTTTTTGCAGCGTCGGTATGATCGGCAATCCAGTTGTGTAAAATAATAGTGGGGGTAATGCTGAATGAGAACACCAGCAGCAATACCGAAGCGAAGACCTTACGTATGGTGAGTGGTTTGTACAGAAACAGTTTTTTGCTACAATGTTGCAAATATACTCTTTCTTTTATTTTCTGCAAACAGGCTTGATGTACGGTATTTTAATATTTCTGTTATCTTCAGAATAAAATTCACCATGCAGCAGTATATCCTGGCGTTCGACCAGGGAACCACCAGTTCCCGGGCCATCATCTTTGATAATAAGGGAAGTATTGTAACCATTGCCCAAAAAGAGTTCACCCAGATCTTTCCGCAGCCCGGCTGGGTAGAACATGACGCCAATGAGATATGGAGCTCGCAACTGGGTGTGGCAGCAGAAGCTATTACCAAAGCGGGGCTGTCTCCTGAAAATATTGCGGCCATCGGTATCACCAATCAACGGGAAACAACGGTTGTTTGGGAACGTGCAACAGGGAAACCCGTTTATAATGCCATTGTTTGGCAAGACAGGAGAACGGCTTCTTTTTGCGATGAATTAAAAGCAAAAGGACTGGATAAGATCATTAATGAAAAAACCGGACTGATTGTAGATGCTTATTTTTCTGCCAGCAAGGTAAAATGGATACTGGATAATGTAGAAGGAGCCCGCCAAAAAGCAGAGAACGGCGAATTGTGTTTTGGTACGGTTGACAGTTGGTTGGTTTGGAATTTGACGAAGGGCCAGATCCATGTAACCGATGTTTCCAATGCATCCCGTACCATGCTATGCAATATTCATACGCTGCAATGGGATGGGGAACTGGAAAAGATATTCGACATACCCGGAAACATGCTGCCGCAGATACGCAGCAGCAGCGAAGTGTATGGTAACACGCAGAATATTCTTACAGCGCATAACATTCCAATTGCAGGCATTGCCGGTGATCAGCAGGCAGCATTGTTCGGGCAAATGTGTACGCAGCCCGGCATGGTAAAGAATACATACGGTACCGGTTGCTTCATGCTGATGAATACAGGAGAGAAACCGGTGGTATCTAAAAACAATTTATTAACCACTGTTGCATGGAAGGTAAACGGCATTACCAACTATGCACTGGAAGGAAGTGTATTTATTGCCGGTGCTGTTGTGCAATGGTTGCGTGACGGATTAGGCATCATTAAAAATTCAAAAGAAGTAGAAGCATTGGCTGCATCGGTACATGCTGCTGATGGTGTTTACGTGGTTCCGGCATTTGCCGGCCTGGGTGCACCACACTGGAACCAGTATGCAAAAGGAACCATGGTGGGCATTACAAGAGGTACATCATCTGCCCACATTGCCAGGGCGGCATTGGAAAGTATTGCCTATCAAACCATGGATGTATTAAAAGCAATGGAAGCCGACTCGGGTATTTCTATTAAAGAATTACGGGTTGATGGGGGCGTCACTGCCAATAATTTACTGATGCAGTTCCAGGCGGATATTTTAAATACAAAAGTTGTTCGCCCGAGAGTTACAGAAACAACGGCATTGGGAGCCGCTTATCTTGCCGGGCTTGCGGTTGGCTTCTGGAGTGGTATTGATGAGATACAGAAACAATGGCAGGCAGATACCGCTTTTAATTCAGCCATGCCAGTAGAAGAACAGGCTGTTTTAAAAAAAGGATGGCAGCGGGCAGTTAAGTCTGCCATTGCCTGGGCCGATGATAAATAGTTTTTTGTTACACTAAATAAAACGAATTGCACTGATTACACCAATTGAAATGATTCTAATTCGTGTAATTCGTCTTAATTAATGTATTTGAATTAATAAATCTTAATAAAACCAACTTACTGCTTATGAATAATTTTCTTTTTGAACTGATCGGAACGGCTTTCCTGATCTTATTGGGCGACGGTGTAGTGGCCAACGTAGTATTAAATAAAACCAAGGGCAACAATGGAGGATGGATAGTGATCACGTTTGGATGGGCCATGGCCGTGTTTGTGGGTGTATATATTTCCGCAGCACAAAGCGGCGCTCATTTAAATCCTGCAGTGAGTATCGGACTGGCTGCAGCCGGAAAATTTGATTGGGCCAACGTGCCACTGTACATAGCCGGGCAGTTTGCAGGCGCTATGATTGGCGCTTTACTGGTTTGGCTTGCTTACAAAAAACATTTTGATGAAACCACCGATGCCGATGCAAAACTGGCTGTATTCTGTAACAGCCCGGCGATCAGGAATACCCTATCCAATTTAACCACAGAGATCATTGGCGCCTTTGCATTGGTGTTTGGAATATTCTTTATTACCGGTGCCGATGCCGGCCTGCGTTCGTTGGATGCGTTGCCGGTTGCCTTGTTGATTTTAGGTATAGGTTTATCACTTGGCGGACCCACCGGTTATGCCATTAACCCGGCAAGAGACCTGGGACCACGTATCATACATTTTATTCTGCCAATAAAAAACAAAAGAGATAGTGACTGGAGCTATAGCTGGATACCGGTTGTTGGCCCGGTGACCGGGGGATTGATCGCTGCTCTTATTTATAAAGCGATGAGTTAATCTTTAGCGAATTTAAGATCGGCCAGGATGGGATAATGATCTGAATAAGGCACTTCAATTTTGTGATACTGCATGACATCAAATTTTTTATCGGCCAGTATATAGTCAATGCGTAAAGTGGGCGAAAGAATACGAAGTGTTTTTCCAAAACCCGAACCCTTTTCCAGGAACGCATCCTGCAGGTTCCCTTTAGCAGTAAAATAAGAATAAGAATTCGGTACGTCATTAAAATCGCCGCAAACTACCACCGGGTACGGACTTTCTTTTACTTTTTTATTGATCAGTTCGGCCTGGCCGGCTCTTTTTACATAAGCATTCCGCAACCGGTAGGCAACAGCTTTTGAATCGGCAATGCTTGCCTTTGTGGGATCTTTTAAATTATGCAGGGCCCGGTAATGATGATCTTCAAACATCACCGATTGAAGATGATTACTGAATACCCGTATTGTTTTATCGTTCACTTTTACATCGGCATAAATAATGGGCTCGGCAAAATCATCGTAGTTATAAAAAAAGTGAGCCGTATCCACAATGGGGTATTTAGATATAATAGCCACTGCTGTAATGATTGTACTTTTATAGATACGGTAGGTATAATGCGTTTGCACAAAATAACTGTATTTGTACCCGCTTTCCTGCAGGGCCAGGGGAATGGTATCCCTGGTCTTCTTTTCTTTTAAGTAAACATATTCCTGCAGGCATAAAATATCGGCGTTGCTTTTCCTGATCACTTCGGTCATCTCCTCTTCATAATCTGCTTTCTTTCCATCAGAGCGGTTAGATCCTCCCCAATTGGAAAGATTCCAGGTAAGTATTCTTAATGTCTGGGGCGATTTGGCTTCCGTGAATTTTTCAGGGAAATGAAAGCTGAACATCACCGATATCTGTTTCCAGCTAAGCAGCATGGCAGCAAAGCAAACAAAGGCCCATTTAGAGCGGCGGAATATCCAGTAAATCAAAAATCCGGTAATCAGTACAAATAGCAAAGGAAAAACCAGGCCCAGCATGGCGATAAACCATGACTTGCCCGAATTGATGAACGGCACCAGGCAGGCCATCAGGTAAAGCAGTATAGTAAGCATATTGGCGCTTATGAATGCTATCCGGAAGATTTTTTTAAGCCTGGGCAGCATGGCTGAATTTTAAATTGAAACTAAGGAATTTCTCCATTAACGAACAGCCGTTGATATATTGTATATGCTAATATTTCAGGCCGGGATATCCCCACATTTTTCCCTCTTAAAAAGCATAAAAAGGAGCGATTTGAAATTTCAAATTTCAAACTCTATCCCTTACCTTTGCCGCTCAAATTCAGACTTCATTATAATAAAGTATCATTTATGGCCAATACAGGTAAAATTAAATCAGTCATCGGTGCGGTGGTTGACGTTCAGTTCGACAGCGACAGTAAACTTCCTGAGATCTTAAACGCCCTTGAATTAAAGCGAGAAAACGGTGATGTGCTGGTACTTGAAGTACAACAGCACCTGGGTGAAGACAGTGTTCGTACCATTGCGATGGATGGAACGGAAGGATTGGTTCGTGGAACCGTAGTGGTTGACACCGGTAAGCCAATTGCCATGCCAACCGGCGAAGCGATCAAAGGCCGCCTGTTCAACGTAACCGGTGATGCCATTGACGGTTTGCCACAGGTGAGCAAAGCAAATGGCCGCCCCATTCATGCCAAGCCACCCTTGTTTGAAAACCTGAGTACAGCTAACGAGATATTATATACCGGTATTAAAGTAATTGACCTGATTGAACCATATGCAAAAGGTGGTAAGATCGGTTTGTTTGGTGGTGCCGGTGTGGGTAAAACCGTATTGATCCAGGAACTGATAAACAATATCGCAAAAGCATACAGCGGTTTATCCGTATTTGCTGGTGTGGGAGAAAGAACCCGTGAAGGAAATGACCTGATGAGGGAAATGATCGAAGCAGGTATCATGAATTATGGTGAGGCATTCAAACATAGTATGGAAGAAGGCGGATGGGATCTGAGTAAAGTGGATGTGAAAGGCCTGGAAGAAAGTAAAGCAACATTCGTTTTCGGACAAATGAACGAACCACCGGGAGCAAGGGCTCGGGTGGCATTGAGTGGTTTAACATTGGCGGAATATTTCCGTGACGGAGATGGAACCGGGCAGGGAAGGGATATCCTTTTCTTCGTTGATAATATCTTCCGTTTTACCCAGGCAGGTTCCGAAGTATCGGCCCTGTTGGGTCGTATGCCATCAGCGGTGGGTTACCAGCCAACACTGGCTACCGAGATGGGACTGATGCAGGAGAGGATCACTTCTACCAAAAATGGTTCGATCACTTCCGTACAGGCGGTATATGTACCTGCGGATGACCTTACCGATCCGGCCCCGGCAACAACATTTGCCCACCTGGATGCAACAACGGTATTGAGCCGTAAGATCGCCGATCTGGGTATCTATCCTGCGGTGGATCCGTTGGATAGTACTTCACGTATCTTAACTCCATTGATTGTTGGCGACGAACACTATAATACCGCTAACCGTGTAAAACTTATTTTACAACGCTATAAAGAATTACAGGATATCATTGCCATCCTTGGTTTGGATGAATTGAGTGATGAAGATAAGCTGGTGGTATCTAGGGCACGTAAAGTACAGCGTTTCCTCAGCCAGCCGTTCTTTGTGGCGGAACAGTTCACCGGTTTGAAAGGGGTGCTGGTTCCGATTGAAGATACAATCCGTGGTTTCAATGCCATTATGGATGGCGAAGTGGATGAATATCCCGAAGCAGCATTCAACCTGGTAGGTACTTTGGAAGATGCGATTGAAAAAGGTAAGAAACTGATGGAAGCCGCTAAGGCATAATTTGAAAATTTGGTAATTTGAAGATGTGCTGATAAAGGCCGTTTTCATTTTCAAATTGATTCATTTTCAAATCTTCAAATTGAATTTATGACATTAGAGATATTAACTCCTGAACAAAAAGTTTTCAGCGGCGATGTTTACGGCGTTCAGTTGCCGGGCATCGGTGGGTTGTTTGAAGTATTGGACAAACATGCTCCCATGGTAAGTGCGTTAAAAGAAGGCAGGCTGAAAATTCTGAAAGACAAAACGCAAACATCTTCTTACAGCATCAAAAGCGGTTTTGTGGAAGTGCTTAATAATAAGACAACCGTATTGGTAGAAGGAGCAGAAGAAGTATAAGGACAGAAATAATTTTATTGAAGCCCATGCAATTAATTGCATGGGCTTTTTAGTTGAGCTGATCCAGCTGTTTTTTCAACTGAACATACGACCAGGCCGTGAAAGGAAGGATCAGTAACAGCAGGAACGATAACCAGTTTCCGGTAAACAAAAAAACAATAAAACCCAGTAGCAATAAGAACAGGGGATAAAGAATAAATAACAGTCCTACGATCTTGGAATCATAATGCCCCGGTTCTTTGTTCATATTATTGCTCAGCCATTGTACAAAGTAATAAAGCGGAAAATGAATAATTAGCCCGGCTACTGCCGGAATGAAAAGGAATATTTTTTTAAACAGGGACTGGGGTACATAAAATTTCTCTTTCAGTTTTTTGTGATCCTGCCCATTAATTTCATATACATACTGTCCAAGCTGTTCTTTTAAGAGTTCGTTGAACTGGCGGATGGCAAGCCCGTCGCTGTTTTTATGGTCCACCTGTTCCTTCGTTATCATTTTCCCAAAGAACAACTTCATATTCTTTCCGAATTTCTTAAAAGAGCTGTAATTGATCGCTACGGGAAGCACTTCCAGATCTATGCCTTCGGCCCAGCTGCTGATTGCCAGCCGGGCAGTACCTTTTTTCAGCGGCCTTAAATGCCATTCGTTAATGCACCTGCCTTCACTAAAGATGAGTACAATACCGTTTTGTTTGAAAATGGATTTACATTGTTCAAAGGTCTTGTAGTTCTCTTCCAGGTTCTCTACGCCTTCACTTACCCGGTAAACCGGGAACATTTTGAAAAGGAAAAGAAGCCTGGCAAAAAACCTGTTCTTAAACGCATCTCCCCTTGCCAGCGAATAAACGGGTTTATCAAAGAGGGTGCAGAGTATGATGGCATCTAAAAAAGAATTGGGGTGGTTGGTGGCAAGAAGCAGCGGTCCCTTATGCTTTAAATACTCTTTCTGGTTAATGGCAATATGTCTGCAATAGATGGGTATAGCAAGCCGGGCAATGATTTTTACAAATGAATAAAGCAACAGTTGCTGGTTTTGAAAGGGAAGGTAGTTATATTTCTTTCATTAATTTAACTGCGGATCAATGGGATAGTTCACCAGGGCTTCGTATTCACCACCCAGGTGGCGCAGGCTGTCTTTCCATATCTCATCATGTTCTGTGGTAAACACCAGGCTGCTGCTGGCAGGTACAGTAAGCCAGCTTTTTTCATCCATCTCGCCGGATAACTGACCGTCACCCCAGCCACTATAGCCAACAAAGAATTTTATTTTAGATCCGTCGATGCTGTTGTTTTTTATAAGTGCTGTAAGTGATTCAAAGTTGCCCCCCCAGTATATATCATTACTTACTTTAACGGCATCGGGGATGAGGTCGGGATACTGGTGAAGGAAATGAAGCGTATCCATCTGTACAGGTCCTCCATAATAAACCGGGAAACTAAATCCCTCCATGTCGGCGATCAGTTGGTCGAGCGTTTGTTCGATCTGTTTGTTCAAGACCAGCCCAAAGCTTCCCTCATTGCGGTGTTCGCATAAAAAAACAACCGTCCGCAGAAAATTCGGGTCTTTTAAGAATGGGTCTGCAATAAGTAGTATGCCGGGGCCTGGTTCGATCATATTTCTAAAGTAATATTTAATTGCTGAAAAATGGTTGCATTCATAAGTTAATTCATCAAAAATTCTAAACCTTAGTTAAATTTAGTGTTTAATTGGTTTTACGTATTTTACCGCAGTATACTGATTTACCTTTACCGGCAGATGAAGAAAATATTTCCTATTATAACGGTGCTGATCCTGCTTTCGTTGCTGGGGCTTATTTTTTTCCAGGTATTGTGGATACAAAGCGCCCGTGATTCACGTAATAAACAGATCGAGGATAATTTTGTTCAGGCGGTAGGTTATGCCGGCGCTGTATTAACCCAGGACAAAGGTTCCTTGTTGCAATTGCCGCAAAAGACCGACCTGCTTTTCCCGGGCGATCGTTTGCAGATGCAGTATTTTAAACCCTCGGTAATTAAGCGATTCTCAAAAGATGAAATATCCGAGATCATCAGAACGGCGCTTAATAAATTTAATCTCAATAATTATCCCTTTGAATTTAATGTACGGGTAAATGCCATTAATGGCGACCAGGTATATAGTGAGAATTTCTTTAAGTATTATGCTGACTCCGCCAACAGCCTGAACCTTGTTTACTCGCTTGAACCACCAAGCGGAAGCAATTTTGAAAATCTGGTGAGGGAAGAATTACTTTATGTGATCATTCCGCATCAGCAACGGCTGGTATGGAAAGAAATGATCTGGTTCATTATCGGGGCAATACTATTCACGGTAATTATAACGGCTGCTTTTTTTATTACCATACGAACATTGTTAAAACAGAAAAAACTGAGTGAGATAAAATCTGATTTTATAAATAACATGACGCACGAGTTTAAAACACCATTGGCAACCATATCGCTTGCGGTGGATGCGTTAAAGAATGAAAAAGTGGCCAGCGACCCGGAGAAGAGCAGGTATTTCACCGGCATCATCAAGGAAGAGAACAAACGAATGAATAAGCAGGTAGAAACCATACTGCAGGCGGCTTTGCTGGATAAGCAGGAAGTACAGTTAAAGCTTAAGCGGATGGATGCACACGACCTCATTGCCAGTGCATTGAATAATATTCAATTACAGGTGGAAGAAAAAGACGGTAAACTGGAAATAAACCTGGAAGCAGAGAAAGATATCATCCTGGCAGACGAAGTACATTTTACCAACCTGATCAATAACCTGCTCGACAATGCCGTTAAGTATTCAAAAGAAAATCCGCATATAAAGTTAAGTACAAAAAATGCCGGCAATGCGTTAAAAATAAGGATAGAAGATAACGGCATTGGTATGTCAAAAGAAACCCTGAACAGGATATTTGAAAAATTCTACCGGGCACATACAGGCAATGTACATAACGTAAAGGGATTTGGATTGGGACTGAGTTATGTGAAAACCATGGTAGACGCCCATCATGGAAACATAAAGGCAGAAAGCATACTGGGAAAGGGCAGCAGTTTTACTGTTACCATACCGCTTGCTAAATAATGGCTTATCGTTTCGAAACCGGAACCACCAGTTTTAAGCCACTCCATTCATTACTTACCGCACACACTTTTATATCCACCAGATTATTTCTAAGAGCAAATTGCCGGATAACATCTTCGGTTATATCTGTTGCCATGCCTGAACTCTTCTTGTACCACGAAACCCAGATCACCACAGAAGAATTTAGTTTACATAGTTTCAAAACTTTTTTCATTGCTTCTATAAAAGCAATATTATTTTTTACAAAGAGGTGAACGAAGTCGGGTGTTTGCTTTGATGAAACGAGCTGACCAGAGATGTCTGTTTGCAGTAATTCAAAATAATCAGCAGGAGGATCTATCAACTGAACCTTCATCTCAGGATTGATGCCCAGTTTTTTTATAAGGGGAGTTCCAGAATAACCCGCCAGTGCCATAAATAGAGATTTTTCTTAAGTAATTAACAGCAATTCACAGCTTTCCACATTCAATCCACAGCAACATACAGCTTTTCCGCTTCAAAGCCACGCCCTTGCCGGAAAGCTCCATGTGGAAAAAAAACTTTATACCAAATTTGTTCAGAAAGTGGGAAAAAGTGTTATTTTGTGGAAATATCTGTTAATTAATAGGATAATTGATTGAAAATGATAGGTTTTCTGGGAGAATATGAGGCCACTTTAGACGCCAAAGGGCGCTTCCTTTTACCGGCAGGCTTTAAAAAGCAGTTACCGGAAGAGGCATCCTCCCAATTTGTCATAAACCGGGGCTTTGAAAAGTGCCTGACCCTATACCCACAACAAAGCTGGGAACCTATTTTTTCTGAGATCAGCAAACTGAATGATTTTGACCCTAAGGTACGTGAATTCAGGCGTTACTTTTTGAACGGGGCAACACAACTGGAACTGGATTCTGCCGGCAGGTTGTTGTTGCCAAAGAACCTGGCGGAACACGCCGGTTTAGAGAGAGATATAGTGCTGGTTTCGGCAGTTAACAAAATTGAGATCTGGGACAAAAGTAAGTATAAACAGTTCTTTGAAACTTTTACACCACAATCGTTCAGCGACCTTGCCAACGAGGTGATGAACAGGAGGGATGATAAGTTGAATAGTTGATAAGTATGGGTAACTCCGATAAAATACCATCTGTTGACCCATTAACGGATCAACCTGCCAATTATCATATTCCTGTGTTACTGAAGGAATGTATTGATGGATTAGCGATCGATCCTGCAGGCATTTATGTTGATTGCACTTTTGGCGGCGGCGGACACAGTCTTGCTATTCTGAAAGAATTGAATGAGAATGGAAGACTGATCGCCTTTGACCAGGATAAAGATGCAGCAGCCAACCTGCCAGAAGATGACCGGGTATTATTCATCCCTCAAAACTTCAGGTACCTGCAACGCTTTTTACGATTGCATAAAATTACTTCAGTGAACGGGATACTAGCCGATCTCGGCGTTTCCAGTCACCAGTTTGATGAGGCAGACCGGGGCTTCTCCATCCGCTTTGATGCGACCCTGGATATGCGTATGGACCAACGCCAGCAAAGAACGGCCGCAGATATCATCCGGGACCATTCCGAACTGCAGCTGCATAAAATATTTGAGCAGTTCGGTGAAGTAACCAATGCAAAAACATTAGCGAAAACGATTGTAATACAACGGCAGCTTGCTCCCATCAGAACCATCAATGAATTTAAGATGGCAGTAAAGCCGGTAGTAAAAGGGAATCCTCAGAAATACTTTGCCCAGGTATTCCAGGCCTTACGAATAGAAGTGAATGACGAGTTTGCTGCATTAAGAGAAATGCTTCAGCAGTCGGTAGATGTTCTTAAAAGCGGAGGCCGCATTGCAGTCATAACATTTCATTCACTGGAAGACCGCATTGTGAAGAACTTTTTTCGCAATGGAACATTTGATGAAACCCCGCCCGACGATGTGTATGGACGCCGTACCGAAAGCCCGCTGAATATAATCACCAAAAAACCAGTTACTGCATCAGAAGCTGAATTAAAACAAAACAGCCGTTCACGGAGTGCAAAACTCAGGGTGGCTGAAAAAAAGTAAAAGTTTAAAATAAAAGAATACATAGTGCCAGGCATGATGGAAGAAGATATCAAAACAAAAGAACCGCAATCCGCCACGTCAAAAACAGACTGGAAGAAATTTATCAGCCACCGGTGGGTGGTGAAGAATATTCCTTTCTTCCTTTTCCTGGCGTTGCTGGCGGTATTGTATATATACAATGGCCATTATGCTGATAAGCTGACAAGAAAGATCAGTGTAACCGAAAAGCATATAAAAGAACTGGAATACGAGTATAAGACAATTAAAAGCGAGGTTATTTTCAGGAGTAAGGCAAGTGAACTGATAAAAGCAGTAGAGCCACTGGGGTTAAAGGAACTAACGTCGCCTCCGTATTTGCTGGAGAAAAAATAAGACAGGTAATTGACCTGTTAAAAAGAACAAACATTTTAAAAGCGCTTTCGGGCGACCGATCATTTGGATATAAAAAAAGACATACTCTGGAGAGTTTACCTCTGTTTTTTAGGAATAGTATTACTGGGTGTGGTAGTAGTGGGAAAGGCTTTGTATATACAGCAGGCAGAGGGGGAGTATTGGACCAATATGGGCGACAGCCTGCATTTGAAATACCTGCCCATTGATGCCGAGCGGGGAACCATTTACAGCGAAGATGGAAATATGCTGAGCACATCGGTACCCGTATTTGATGTGTTTGTTGATTTTGGCGCCGAAGGACTGCGGGATAAAAACGGCGCACGGTTCAAAGAGAATGTGGATTCACTCAGCATGCACCTGGCCGGCCTTTTTAACGACAAAACAGCAGCAGAGTATAAAAAAGAACTACAGCTGGGTTATAAGAACAAAGACAGGTATCACAGCCTTAAAAAAAGAATATCCTTTTCACAATACAAAGAACTCAGAGACTTTCCATTGGTAAAACTCGGTAAAAATAAAAGCGGCTTTATTATCGAATCAAAAGATAAGCGCATCAACCCATATGTATTACTTGCCAACAGAACCATTGGCCTGTCGAGAAACAATGCTTCAAACGTTGGATTGGAACAGAGTTACGACAGCCTGCTGAAAGGCAAGACCGGCGAGCAATTGGTACGATACATGGCCGGTGCCTATATGCCGGTTGATGGAGGAGAAGTGGAGCCGGAAAATGGTAAAGACATTATCTCTACACTTGACACCTACATACAGGACGTTACCGAAAGCGCCTTGATGAAGATGTTGCGAAACAATAACTCACTGCATGGTACTGCCATTGTAATGGAAACGGCTACCGGGAAAATAAAAGCCATTGCCAATCTCGGAAAGCAAAGAGACAGCGTATATACCGAAGACCTTAATTATGGTATTGGTAAAGCTACCGAACCGGGATCGGTATTTAAACTGGCAACATTAATGAGCCTGCTTGAAGATAAGTACGTGGACATAAATACCATTGTTGATTGCGAGGGAGGTGAAAAGAAATTTCACGGGTTGCCCATACGGGATTCTCATAAGGGCGACTACCAGTTAACCGTGAAAGACGCTTTTGCAAAGAGCAGCAATGTGGCTTTTGCAAAACTGGCGTATCAATACTACCAGGAAACACCTTCAAAATTCCTGGATCACTTGCATCATTTCCGGCTTGACCAGATGACAGGAGTAGACATCACGGCTTCATCCGGCAGGCCGCTTATAAAAAATGAGAAGAGCAGAAGCTGGAGCAAGACAACGATCCCATTCATGGCGCATGGATACGAAGAACTGGTTACACCATTACACATGCTGATGTTGTACAATGCCGTGGCCAATAACGGAAAGATGATGAAGCCTTACCTGGTAAGTTCAATAAGAGAGTATGGCGTGGAGGTAAAAGCCATTCAGCCGCAGGTATTGGTAGAAAAGATATGCAGCGAAAAAACCCTGGGCCAGGTAAAAGAATGTTTACTGGAAGTAGTGCAGGGAGAACATGGTACGGCAAGAAAGATAAAGGACAGCAGCTATCTCATCGCAGGTAAAACAGGTACGGCTGTAACAGCGCTGAATAACAAAGGCTATAATAAAGGAAACAAGATATACCAGGCTTCTTTCATCGGTTATTTTCCTGCAGAGCAGCCTAAATATACCATTGCCGTGGTGATACAAAACAGTATGCAGTCGAGAATGGTTTATGGCGCCGATGTATCGGGTGCCGTATTTAAGGAAATAAGTGATCGCATTTACGGAAGTTACCTGAGTTCAAAAAGATACCAGGCAGTTTCCAGGGCAGACAGCACACCGTATAATTATTACGGATCAAAAAATGAATTCGCATCGGTATTCAATTATCTCGGTATGCCTTTCATCGATTCGGCTACTGAAGGATACTGGAGATATGTACAGGTTCGCAATAACAGCGGCATTTTAAATACCAGGCCAAATGCACCGGTAAACGGGTCCACCACCATTCCCGATGTGGTGGGTATGGGATTGAAAGATGCGGTGTACCTGTTGGAAAATATGGGACTGAAGGTTTCCGCCAGCGGAAGAGGAAAAGTGATCAACCAGTCGCTGGCCGCCGGCACAAATATTAACAGAACACAAACCATTTCATTAACACTGAATTGATACTGCAGGACATACTATATAAAGTCTCTATCCGCTCGGCAAAGGGCAGCACTGCTGTTGAGATCAAAAGTCTTTGCATTGATTCAAGACAGGCGCTAGCCAACTCTTGTTTTATTGCGTTAAGAGGAACAAAAGCAGATGGCCAGGCGTATATAAATTCAGCAATAGAAAAAGGTGCTGTGGCCGTTATATGCGAATCGCTGCCGGAAAATATAAAAGAAACCATTACTTATATAGAGGTGGAAAATGCCGCTGAAGCTGCCGGTAACATGAGCCATAATTTTTACGGCGAACCCTCTTTGAAATTGAAACTTGTTGGTGTAACAGGCACCAATGGAAAAACCACCATTGCCACGTTGTTATGGAAACTCTTTGCTGCATTGGATTATAAATGCGGATTGATCAGTACCGTTCAAAATCAGATTGGCGATAAAATTATTGAAGCCACACATACCACACCCGATGCTGTAAGTATTAACTCATTGCTTAAACAAATGGCCGATGAAGGTTGCAACTATGTGTTTATGGAATGCAGTAGTCATGCCATTCACCAGCACCGCATTGCGGGGTTACAGTTTGCGGGAGCTTTGTTCACCAATATCACCCACGATCATCTCGATTATCACAAAACATTTGATGAGTATATACGGGTTAAGAAGTCATGGTTCGACAGACTTCCTTCTTCCGCTTTCGCCATCAGCAATGCCGATGATAAAAGAGGAGCGGTGATGTTGCAGAATACCCATGCAAAAAAATATTTCTACAGCCTGAAAACAATGGCTGATTATAAAGGGAAGATACTGGACAACAGCCTCGAAGGCCTGCATATGACCGTGAATGAGAAGGAAGTGTATTTCCGGCTGATCGGCGAATTCAATGCGTATAACCTGCTGGCGGTTTATGGCGCTGCCGTTTGTTTGGGAGAAGATAAAGAAAAGGCATTACAGGTGCTCAGCAGTTTAGACGGGGCAGAAGGGAGGTTTGATTACCGCATCAGCAAAATTGAAAAGATCGCCGGTATTGTGGATTATGCCCATACACCGGATGCATTGCTCAACGTATTGGCCACCATAAAAAAACTTCGTCGCGGCAATGAAAAAATAATCACCGTGGTGGGTTGTGGCGGCGACCGGGATAAAACAAAGCGCCCGGTAATGGCTGAAGTGGCCTGTGAGTACAGCGATAAAGTGATCCTTACTTCCGATAATCCAAGAAGTGAAGACCCGTTGGAAATTTTGAAAGACATGGAAGCAGGGCTGAATGTTTCAACAAAAAAAAAAGCCATTTCCATTGCCGACCGGAAAGAAGCTATTAAAACAGCCGTAAGCCTGGCAGCAAAAGATGATATCGTATTGGTGGCAGGAAAAGGACATGAGAAATACCAGGATATAAAAGGAGTGAAGCATGATTTTGACGACAAGAAGATCTTAAATGAAATGTTTGAGTTATTAGAAAAATGATTTGAAGATTTGATAATGTGCTGATTTGAAAATTACAGAACTAGTTATAATTAAAAATAAAAGGTGAATTGATTAATCATCAAATTTTCAAATCACCAAATTGAATATATGTTGTATCACTTATTTGATTGGTTAAAGAATGCAGGGTATCACTTCGTTGGAAGTGAGCTGTATCGCTTTCTCAGTATCCGGGTGATGCTTGCCATGATATTAAGCCTGGTGATCACAACGGTATATGGCAAAAAACTGATCAGGTTCCTGCAGAAAAAACAGCTTGGTGAATCAGTGAGAGATCTTGGACTGGCGGGCGAACAACAAAAGAAAGGCACACCTACCATGGGCGGTATCATCATCCTGCTGGCTATTTTAATTCCAACCATTCTGCTTGCCAATCTTGATAAAGTATATATCCGGCTGATGCTGTTATGCACTGTTTGGTTGGGAGCGATCGGCTTTATTGATGATTACCTGAAGATAAGAGCTAAGCGAATTGCGCAGGCTAAGGGCGTTGCTTACAAAAAGAGCGACAGCGATGGCCTGGCTGGCCGGTTCAAAATATTCGGACAGGTAATGCTGGGCATCATAGTTGGAGCTACTCTTTATTTTACACCAAGTGTGGTGGTTGAAAGAGAAGTATACAACCCGAATGTTCAGTATGTAAAAGATTCTGTGTTACGCCGGGGTGAGGTACTGATGAGCGACTCATTTCATATTACCACCATCGAGGGAAAGAAACACATTTTTGCGATCGTTAAAACGCCTATAACAACCATTCCTTTTGTAAAGAACCATGAGTTTAACTATGCAAAGCTCTTGCCTAAGAGCTGGGAAAAATATGCCTATATCCTCTACATCATCATCGTCATATTTATAGTAACGGCGGTAAGCAATGGTGCCAATATTACGGATGGACTGGATGGTCTGGCAACGGGAGTAAGCGCCGTCATTGGTATTGCCCTCGGCATTTTTGCTTATGTAAGCGGTAATATAAAATTTGCGGAATACCTCAATATCATGTACATCCCCAACCTGGGAGAGTTGTCCATTTTCATTGCAGCATTCGTAGGAGCCTGTATCGGGTTCCTCTGGTACAATGCCTACCCGGCACAGGTGTTCATGGGAGATACAGGCAGCCTGGCGCTTGGTGGCATCATTGCGGCGCTGGCCATCATTATACGTAAGGAACTGCTGATCCCTTTTTTCTGCTTCGTATTCCTGGTAGAAAATTTAAGTGTAATGATACAAGTGGGCTATTTCAAATATACAAAGCGAAAGTATGGAGAAGGCAGGCGGGTGTTCTTAATGAGCCCGCTGCACCACCATTACCAGAAACTGGGATACCATGAGAGTAAGATAGCAGTGCGGTTCTGGATCGTAACTATATTAAGTGTGCTGATGGCAATTGTGACATTAAAACTGAGATAAAGAGTTTATTGAAAAACCAACGGAGATCTGTAAAGACCAATTTCAAGTTTTTCAAGTTCACCAATATCCAGAAAATATGAAAACCCGAAGTACCCGACCGGCAACAACCCGTTAAGTTCTAATCCAATGAAGAACCAATTAATCCGTCATTTAAAAAAGTGACGAAAACGACAATGAAAAAAAGATTAGTCATACTCGGTGCAGGTGAAAGCGGCGTGGGCGCCGCCTTGCTGGGCATACAAAAAGGGTATGATGTGTTTGTAAGTGACGGTGGCGAGATCAAAGACAATTACAAAATGGAATTAAAAGCAGGCCATATTGATTTTGAGGAACGGCAGCATACAACTGAAAAGATATTGAATGCCGATGAAGTGATGAAGAGCCCCGGCATTCCGGAAAAAAATGAACTGGTGAAACAGATACGGGCCAGGGGCATTCCCATCATCAGTGAAATTGAATTTGCTTACCGCTACAAAGGAAACAGCAAGATCATCGCCATCACCGGCAGCAATGGTAAAACAACCACTACGGCATTAACCTACCATATCTGTAAAACCGGTGGCGTGGATTGCGCCATGGTGGGTAACGTGGGATATTCTTTTGCCAAACAGGTGGCCGAAGACCCCAAACCGCTGTACGTGGCTGAGATCAGTTCTTTTCAGCTGGATGATATAAAAACATTCCGGCCGGATGTGGCGGTACTTACCAATATCACCGAAGATCACCTGGATCGATATGAATATAAAATTGAGAATTATATAAGCAGTAAGTACCGTATCTCATTGAACCAGCAAAAGGATGACATATTTATTTACAACATGGATGACGAAGTCACTGTGAAAACAATCAGCAACTATCCCATTAAATCAACACTAGCCCCAATTACCATGAGTAAACAACTGCCACAAGGTGCCTACCTGCTCAATGCAAAAATGCACCTCAAATGGAAAAACGAGGAGATGCAGATGAGCATAGAAGACTTTGCCCTGAAAGGAAAGCATAATCATTATAATAGTATGGCCGCCAGCCTGGCTGCCACCGCTGTTGATATCCGGAAGGAAAAGATAAGGGAAGCCCTGCAAACCTTCGAAACACTGGAGCATAGAATGGAAACAGTTGCCACCATAAAAAATGTGGAATTCATTAACGACAGCAAAGCCACCAATGTGAACAGCACCTGGTATGCACTGGAAAGTATGGAAAAACCGGTGGTACTGATACTGGGTGGTGTGGATAAAGGAAATGATTATTCATTGCTTACTGACCTGGTAAAAGAAAAAGTACGGGCCATTGTTTGTATGGGAACCGATAACAGTAAGATACACGAGGCATTTTCAGAGATCGTTCCGGCGATGGTGAATGCCGGTAATGCAGTTGATGCGGTACGTTCGGCATTTCATTTTGCCAGTAAGGGCGATGTGGTGCTGTTAAGCCCCGCCTGCGCCAGTTTTGATCTGTTTAAGAATTATGAGGACAGGGGGAACCAGTTCAAAAAAGCAGTAAAAGAATTATAAGCCAAGAGGTCAAAAGAGAAAAGGTGATTCTGCATTATTCTCTTTTAGCTCCTTTTCTTTTTCGATCTCTTAGCAAAAAATAAATAAAAGACCCTTTAGGGGAATGGCTGAACAAATAAACATACGATCTTTCTTTACACCCAACATCAGTAATATGGGTGGCAACCTGGTAAGCAAAACCCGGGGCGACCGTGTTATATGGGGCATCGTGGTCATTCTTACCCTGATAAGCCTGCTGGTAGTATACAGCAGTACCGGTTCATTGGCATATAAATACAGCAAGAGTACCGAGAGCTACCTCTTCAAACAATTCGGATTTATCATACTGGGTGTGCTGATCATTTATTTTGCTCACCTCGTTAATTATACTATTTATTCCAGGGTGGCATCTATCCTGTTCGTTGCTTCCATATTCCTGCTTATCTATACTTATTTCTTTGGCGAGCGTATCAATGAAGGAACCCGTTGGATCAGGCTCCCGGTCATCAATATGACCTTCCAGACATCCGATATGGCTAAGCTTGCCCTGTTCATGTACATGAGCCGGCAACTAAGCCGTAAACAAAATGTGATCAAAGATTTTAAAAAAGGGTTCCTGCCCATCATTGTACCGGTAGGCATTATTTGTTTACTCATCGCTCCTGCAAATCTTTCTACGTCGTTGTTGATTGCCGGAACCAGTATCATGCTGATGTTCATCGGCAGGGTAAGCACCCGGCATCTTTTGATAACAATCGGACTGGCATGTATACCCATTGCGATCTTATTCACAGTTGCAGTAAGTACCTATGATAAAAAAGAACAAAAGGCAAAGGATCTTCCGGCAATATTCTCTGTTGGACGGGTACCCACCTGGATCGGCCGTATTCAAACCTTTATGTACAGCAGGAAAGAAGACGTGAATGAAAAACAATACCAGGTAAACCAGGCAAAGATCGCCATTGCAAGCGGAAGCTGGCTGGGCAGAGGACCCGGCAGAAGCCAGGCAAGAAATTTTTTACCGCATTCGTACAGTGATTTTATTTATGCCATCATATTAGAAGAGTATGGATTGATAGGAGGTGTGTTCATGGTATTCATTTACCTGCTGTTCCTGTACCGCTGCATCCGCTTGTATCGCAAATGTCCCTATGCGTTTGGTGCCTTCCTGGCCCTGGCGCTCAGTTTTATGCTGGTGATACAGGCGATAGCCAATATGGGCGTGAACGTGAATATTTTTCCCAATACGGGAGTTACGTTACCGCTGGTGAGTATGGGTGGAAGCAGTTTTTTATTCACCTGCTTATCCATCGGAATTATTTTAAGCGTGGCAAGAAACGTGGAGCAGCTGGAAGGGGCCCCCTTACCCCCTAAAGGGGGAATTAAGGAGGAGATTGATGCGAAGAACAAAGAGTAAGGAAATTAAAATTGATTTTGAACACAGCAGTAAATGAATGAATCAAAAAGTGTGAAGAGTTCTGAAGTTCCCCCTTTAGGGGGCGGAAGGGGCAGAATCATCATAGCAGGAGGAGGAACAGGCGGGCATATTTTTCCGGCAATTGCAATAGCCAATGCCATCTTAAAGCAGGAGCCACAAACGGATATACTGTTTGTAGGAGCCAAAGGAAAAATGGAAATGGAAAAAATACCGCAGGCAGGATTTAAAATAGAAGGATTGGACATAGCAGGATTCAACAGGAGTTCTTTGATAAAAAATATCGGGTTGCCTTTTAAGTTGCTGAAAAGCCTTATACAGGTTAAGCGGATATTTAAAAACTTTCACCCAACAGCTGTGATCGGGGTTGGAGGTTACTCCAGTTTCCCGGTATTGCGTTTTGCGCAGTCGAAAGGCATTGCCTCATTCATTCATGAGAGTAACTCGTTTGCAGGTAAGGCCAATATTATGCTGGGCAAAAAAGCAACAAAAATTTTTGTAGCCAGCGATGGGATGGAAAAATTCTTTCCGGCAAACAAAATAATGATTACGGGAAACCCGGTAAGATCAGCTATAACAAAAAACGATATCAGCCGCAAAGAAGGGATCAGTTTTTTTAGGTTAGACCCGGCGAAAAAAACAGTTCTTTCCATCGGTGGCAGCCTGGGAGCCAAAAGCATTAACGAAGCGCTGGATAAAGACCTGGAGGCGTTTGAAAAAAATAACATTCAGCTTATCTGGCAAACAGGTAAACCGTATGCAACAAAAGGAAGAGAGAGGGCAGCAGGAAAGAGTAATGTATGGGTGGGCGATTTTATCAGCCAGATGGAATACGCTTATGCCGCTGCCGATATGGTGATAAGCCGCAGCGGGGCAATGGCCATTGCCGAGCTGTGTGTGATGAAAAAGGCGGTGATATTTGTTCCGTTTCCATACGCAGCAGAAGATCACCAAACCGTGAATGCACAAAGTTTAGTTAATAAAAATGCCGGCATAATGATAAAAGACAGCGAGGCGTTAGAACGGTTGGTCCCGGCGGTTCTGGCTTTATCAAACGAAGAGAACGAACAACAGGAATTGAAAAGCAATATCGGTAAACTGGGTATCAGCAATGCCGATGAGATCATTGCAAAAGAAATACTGGCAAGTATATAATGACAGATATAAAGGACATAAAGCGGATATATTTTTTAGGGATAGGGGGGATCGGGATGAGCGCATTGGCCAGGTACTTTAATTCAAAGGGAGTGCTGGTAAGCGGTTATGATAAAACAGAAACAGTATTGACCAGGCAATTGATGAAGGAAGGAATAGCGGTTCACTTTGAAGATAATATTGAGTTCATTGACAAAGAAGCAAACCTGGTGGTATATACCCCGGCCATTCCGAAAGACCATAAAGAGCTGAATTATTTTTTACAACATAATTACAGCGTGGTAAAACGCAGCGATGTGCTGGGAATGATCACCAACAGTTCTTTTAATATCTGTGTGGCAGGTACGCATGGTAAAACAACTACCAGCACCATGGTTGCACATATACTGCGGCACAGTGGGTATGGATGCAATGCATTCCTTGGAGGAATTGCGGCAAACTATAACACTAATTTCTGGCCTGCGCCGGAGAATTCGCAGAGCAGGGAAAAGAATGTTTGCGTGGTGGAAGCAGATGAGTACGACCGGAGTTTTTTGAAACTGAGCCCGGATGTTGCCATCATTACAGCCATGGACCCGGATCACCTGGATATATATGGTACCGCTGAAAATGTAGAGCAGGCATTCATTGATTTTTCGGCACGGATAAAAACTGGCGGGTTATTGCTGAGCAAGTTTGGATTAAAAAGAGGAAAGGAATTGAAAGGATCGGATCGCCTGGAATATCATTTGAATGATGAGAAAGCGGATGTGTATGCTGCAGGGATCAAAACAAACAAAGGCAGTTATCAATTCAATGTAATTGCAAAGAACTGGCAGTTGAATGAAGTAATACTGAATATGGGTGGCATGCACAACATTGAGAATATGGTGGCAGCGATCTCGGTTGCAAAACATCTGAAGATAGATGATGAAAAGATAAAAGCCGCCGTAAGTTCTTTTAAAGGGGTAAAGCGAAGGTCCGAGTACATCATTAACGATGATAAGCAGGTATATATCGACGACTATGCTCATCATCCTGATGAATTAAAGGCATTACTCACCGGGGCCAGGAACATGTTCAGCAATATGAAATGCACGGTTGTGTTTCAGCCGCACCTGTTTACCCGGACCAGGGATTTTGCTGATGGGTTTGCAGAGAGCCTGGACCTGGCAGACGAAGTGATCCTGTTGCCGATATACCCGGCAAGAGAACTTCCGATAGAAGGAGTAACCAGCGAGATGATCCTGGATAAAATGAAGAATAAGAATAAGCAGGTGTTGAGTAAAGCAGAGTTGCCTGGCTGGGTGAAGAACAATAAAACAGAACTATTGATAACGGCAGGCGCAGGAGATATTGATACGCTGGTTGAGCCTCTGAAAAAAATTATAGAAGAAAGGATTGGAAAATAGAAAACGATACAGCATTAAGAACATTTTAATAGCCACCGGCTGGATATTGCTGGGTGCAGGCTCTGTGGTATTGCTGGTAGCCGCCATGCAACGCAAAGATGCAAAGCTATGCCGGGAGATAAAGATCAATATACAGGGTGCTGATATCAATCTTTTTGTGGATGAAACAGATATTCTGAATTCGATGAAGGCTATTGAGCAGGATAACCCGGTTGGTAAACCCGTTGGTTCTTTCAACCTTAAAAAACTGGAAACGGCGCTTGAAAAGAATATCTGGGTAAAAGCAGCCGAATTGTTCTTTGATAATAATGAAGTGCTGCGGGTGAATGTACTGGAGAGAGAGCCGGTAGCAAGGATCTTTACTGCCGGCGGTAATACATTTTATATTGATGAGGAACTCACCATGCTGCCGCTCAGCGAAAAATTCTCTGCCAGGCTTCCGGTATTCACCGGTTTCCCTTCAGATACAAAAGTGCTTTCAAAAATTGACAGCAGTTTGTTGCGGGAAATAAAAGACATCAGCCTTGCCATACAAAAAGATTCATTCTGCATGGCATTGATCGACCAGGTGGATATAACAGCAGCCCGTCAGTTTGAAATGATGCCGAAGATCGGTAATCAACTAATTCGCTTTGGCGACGGCAGCGACGTAGATGAAAAACTGAACAAGCTTCAACTATTTTATAAAGAAGTAATGGGTAAGGCGGGATGGAATGATTACAGTGTTATCAATGTTCAATATAAGAACCAGGTGGTGGCAAAGAAAAGAGGCGCAGAAGATATTGCAGCCGATGCACAACGAACACTGCAGATCATGCAGCTGCTGGCTGAGCGGGCACAACAACAGGCAAATGATTCTTTACAAATTATACAGCAGGATAATGAACGCAATACTGTTGACAGCAGTATGATTCAGCAATCCATAGAGCGGGAAGAGTCTGCACAACCATCCAATACTTTTGAAAAACCGAAACCACAAGATGATCCGGTAAAGCCGCCTGTTGCAAACACAGGTGCTGTATCTACAGCCAAAACTCCGGTGAAACAGAATCCAATGTCCGGCTCTAAACCAGCAACGGACAAACAGATCAAACAACAACCAAAAGCAGTAATGCAAAAACCGAATGAACATGCCCCTGACCCCTAAAGGGGAAATGAAAAACGAAAACATTAAATACAAATAAAACAAACATCCTTGTCATCCGCCAGCTGGCGGAGATAGGGGCACACAAACACAAAACATACAATTATGAATCAGGAAAACCCCATCATCGTAGGTCTGGATATAGGCACCACAAAGATCGCTGCCATTGCCGGACGTAAAAACGAATACGGCAAGCTCGAGATACTGGGCTTTGGCCGGGCCAATAGTAATGGCGTTCAGCATGGCATGGTACTCAATATTGATCAAACCATCAAAGCCATTGAGATGGCATTAAAGAACTGCTACGATTCCAACCCGAACCTGGAAATAGGGGAAGTGTATGTGGGCATAGCAGGACATCATATTAAAAGTCTGCAAACGAGAGGCGATATTGTTCGCCAGTCGATAGAAGAAGAGATCAGGCAGGAAGAGATAGACCGGCTGGTGGCGGATCAATACCGTACATATATTCCGGCAGGCGACCAGATCATTGATGTGATCCCGCAGGAATTCACTGTAGATAATTTTCAGAACATACCCAATCCCATTGGATACAGTGGTGTGAAGGTGGGCGCAAATTTTCACATCATCACCGGTGATAAGAATGCGATCCGAAATATCAACCGAAGTGTGGAAAAAGCAAACCTGAAAACAAAAGACCTCGTTCTTCAGCCATTGGCATCTGCTGCAGCTGTAATGTGCGACCAGGACCTGGAAGCCGGCGTTGCCATCGTGGATATTGGTGGTGGTACCACCGACCTGGCTGTTTTTTATGAAGGCATTCTGAAACACACCGCCGTGATACCATTTGGCGGAGAAAATATCACCAATGATATTAAAACCGGGCTGGGCGTTTTAAAAACGCAGGCCGAACAAATGAAGATCCAGTTTGGCAGTGCATTGAGCGATGAGGCAAAGTCAAATGCCTTTATCACCATACCCGGTTTGCGTGGTATGCCTGCCAAAGAGATATCGGTAAAGAACCTGGCCGGTATCATCCAGGCACGTATGAGTGAGATCATGGACTTTGTTACCTATCATTTAAAGCAGGTAGGACTGGATACCCGTTTGCTTAATGGCGGTGTGATACTTACCGGTGGCGGTTCTCAATTGAAACACCTCATCCAGTTAACAGAATATGTTACCGGGTTAAATGCAAGGATCGGTTATCCGAATGAACACCTGGCCGGCGGACATATTGATGAACTGGCCAAACCCATGTACAGCACCTGTATTGGTTTGATATTAAAAGGATATAACGATTACGAGAACAAGAACAAACAGTTTGAAGAGCAATTCAAAAAGATCGAAGTGCCGGGTTCGCTGCAACAACAACCCGTTGAGGAAACGCTGGATGTGGAAAATGCAAGCGGCACGGTAAAAGTGAAGCAACGCAAGTCTTTGAAAACATTTATGGATGGTTTTAAGAACGGATTGATAGATCTTTTTAAAGAAGAAGAAGACGCTAAACTGTAGTTATAAGTTATACGTGATAAGTTTTTCCTGAGCACGCTCATAACTTATAATTTATAACTCATAATTAAAATAAGTACTAACCCCCATTAACTAATAGCACAGCGTTGTAAAATGCGGTGTTATCTAAACAAACAACTATGATACATTTTGATCTGCCTAAAGAACAATCCTCCATCATCAAGGTAATTGGTGTTGGCGGCGGTGGAAGCAATGCGGTGAACCACATGTTTTCGCAGCAAATTGAAGGCGTGAATTTTATAATCTGTAACACCGATGCACAGGCCATTGCATTGAGTAAGGTTCCTAATAAGATACAGTTAGGGCCGCATCTTACGCAGGGGCTTGGCGCCGGCGCCAACCCAACCATTGGCCGCCAGGCAACAGAAGAAAGCCTGGAAGAGATAAAACGCATCCTGGAAGTGAATACCAAGATGGCATTCATCACTGCCGGTATGGGTGGTGGTACCGGTACGGGCGGAGCGCCCATCCTTGCAAAGATCTGTAAAGACCTGGGCATACTTACCGTAGGCATTGTTACCACCCCGTTTGCATATGAAGGAAAAAAAAGGATCGCCCAGGCAGAAGAAGGAGTGATGCTGCTGAAAAGCCATGTGGATACATTATTGGTGATCAGCAATGATAAACTTCGTCACCAGTTCGGTAATTTAAAAATGAAAGAAGCATTTGCCAAAGCAGATAATGTACTGGCTACCGCTGCCAAATGCATTACTGATGTTATAAACAGCACCGGCCAGATCAATGTTGACTTTGCGGATGTATGTACCGTAATGAGCAATGGCGGGGTTGCTATATTGGGTAGCGCTGCTGCCGGGGGAGAAGACAGGGCACAAAATGCGATTGAGCAGGCCATCAACTCACCGCTGCTTAATGATAATGATATCCGGGGCGCCAAATGGATACTGATCAATATCAATTCTGCCGAAGGCGAACATGAATTTACCATGGATGAGGTGGAAGTGATACAGAATTATTTGCTGAGCCAGGCAGGTGATGATACCGATGTTATCTTAGGTATGGGCTACGATAACAGCCTGGGAGAAAAAATCGGAATTACATTGATTGCAACCGGTTTTGAACATAAAGATCCGTTTGAGAAAAGGCCGGAGGTAAAGAAAGAGGAAAGTAAAAATGAAAAGATAGTAATGACACTGGAGATGCCGGCAAAGGCAACGGCTGCTCCTGTTGTGGAAAAAGCAGCGGTTGTTTTAGAACAACCGGCAATACAGTTCGATGAAAAAGAAGAAGAAAAAGCCATTGCCGAGATCACCGAACTGCCTGCATTGAAAGATGATGCGGCCGATATGATGCCCACACTGAAAGAGATGGATGAAGTGGTAAGCGTGGAAGTACCACGTAAAACTACTGTGGACAAAATGGATACAGCTCCGGAGTTTTTTGAAATATCTTCGGCCCACGATCAGGTTCCGGTAGTTGAATTTGATATCCCACAAAGTCCTCCACCCGTTGACAAACCAGCAGAAAAGAAGAAGACCCAAAAAGAAATTTCCGTAGTTAACAAAGACGCTAGCAATTCTCCCTCGTCAGGAGGATACCTGGCTAAACCTGCACAGATCTATGTGGAGGAGCAGCCAAAACCAGAATCCAATCCGTCTGAGGAGCTACCCCGGGTGCAAACGAGAGAACAGGAAGACGAACCTGTGATCGAAATGCAACTGGTGGTTAAATCCCATCACGCGGCGGAGGAGGAGCAACATGTACAACAAACTCAGCCCATCACGATGTCTGATGTTGAGGAGCCTGCCATGCAGGACGAAGCAGAAGACCTTAGGCGCCGGGCCATGGAGCGGATTGCAAAACTGCGTAACTTGTCGTTCAACATTAACGCAGCCGACCCTAACAATGAGTTTGAAACGGTGCCTGCTTACCTTCGCCGCAACATGGAACTGCACAATTCCATTGCCGACGTAGAGAGTTTTTATAGCAACTACACTGTAAAGTCAGACGATAACAACCAGGCTGAGATCAGCACCATCAACAGTTTTCTGGACGGGAAGAAACCCGATTAAATAATTAAGGGAGATTGCAAAGCGACCTCCCTTGTACATTTGTTTGTGTTTGTATTTTAAGTATAAAGCCCCGCTTGAAAGAGCGGGGCTTGTGTTTAAGTGAGTTTGCCGGTTTCAGGGTTTTGTAAGGGAACCCGTGCCTGTAGAGCGGAATTAGTTTAATACCACCACGCCAATTTCAGACAGCCACTTGTTAACAGAGTCGGTGATCTCTACAGAAGGCTTTTTAACTGCGGGCAACATTTCTTTGGGTTTGTTCTGTAGTTCAAATTCTGCGAATAGTTTTTTCCGGGCATCCATATCTTCAATGCCGGCAATATTGCAGGCCTTTTCAAAATCCGTATGCATGCCATAGCCGGTTACCAGGTTAGCCGATTCTCCCAATTCCGGAAAGGTCATGATTTTCTTAACAAAATAGTAGGTCTTGTCTTCTACCAGTTTTGTATGTACAGTGTATACATGTTCCATGTTTCTTGTTTTAGAGGTGTATAATAATTACTGGCTTCTTGTTCTGTTTGTATATACACCCAACAGGATGATATACGCTTGTGAATAAAGAGTGGTTTTTTACCCGGAGGTTTAAAGGAAGAGGATGTTGCGTTGCGGAATTACAATGAAATCAGCAATACACTGAGAAATTCAGAGGATATTAAACGGACACCTTTTGAGATAAAACAATGAAAACGATGATTGTTCAGAGGATAGGTACGGAATGAGAGGGTTTATTGTAAGACGTTGTAAAGCTATGATTCGCTGCTTATAAATGCAACGGCCTGGGGGCATATTTATTCACATTAACATTTTTGCAGCCCGTAAATGCTTAATTAGTAATGAACTTTTTTTTATTTAACATAGTGATAAAAGCTTATTCCTTCTTTACACCTGAAATATTCTTACCCCTTTCTTTCCATAAGTAGAGATTCTTTTTCTGAACAGAAACCAGGAATTACTTTTATAGAGATACCATTAGTTTTTTGAACTGTCGGGTTTTGCCGTAACATTCACTGGTGCAACTGCTGGTTGTGCGGGCTTACTGTTAAGTGGCGAACCAACGGGTATATCGCAACGATGACCTGGTTGTCCGTGTGGCGGATTCATGCCGGGTGCTGTTGTCGCCTGTGCGGTGGCCGGAGCAGGTGTTGTAATGGTGGAGATCGTTCCTGTTGGATTTGATGGCTGGGCAGCAGGCTTACTGTTAAGCGGTGAGCCAACAGGTATATCGCAACGATGTCCGGGCTGGCCGTGCGGCGGATTCATTCCTGCTGCAGTTGGTTGTTGAGCAGCTGGTTGAGTATTGATGCTTACCGGTTGTGCACCGGCAGGTGTAGCCACGGGATTTACATTTTTACCGAGGGTAACAGGTTGTGTCGTCAAAGGAACGGCCCCGGGGGCAATGGCTGCCGCAGGTTGCGTAATGGCAGTTGGTACGGTATCGGGCTTTTGTGTGGCCTTTATTTCTTCGGCCGCTTTCATCAATTCCTTATCAACAACATCTTCTTTATTGCTGCCTCCGCAGGAAATAAGGGTAGTAACAAGTATAACTGCAAGGGGGTATAATTTGGCCATAATTTTTTTTTGAATACCGAAAATACGCCAGTTTAATGGAAATGCAATAAGAAGAGTATTTGGCACCAGTACTACATAGTACATAGTAAACATAGGTTATTTGTAAAACCATGTGTCTATGAGGTTCAATACGGAAACAGTCAGGATGGTTTCTTATTCATATAATATTCCCGCTGTTTTTTATCCAGTTTTTCTATGGAATAGCGGAGCAGGGTACGGGGCATGGTAGCAGCATGCTTATCTAAGAATGATTTCAGTTTCTGCCTGTCTTTATCACCGGCAAAACGAAGCATCCAGCCCGTGGCTTTGTGAATAAGGTCTTCTTTGTCTTTGACCAGCAATTCGGCTATCTTGAATGTATCTTCAACATCTCCCTGGCGGATAAAATAACAGGTGCTTAAAATAGCAGTGCGGCGTTCCCACATGTTCTTTGACCGGGCAAGCTTGTAAAGAACAGCGTGTGATCTGTTGAAGAGGTAACAGCCGGTCATATATAAACATCCCAGGTCCACAAGATCCCAGTTATTTACCCGGTCGTGTCGGCGCATATATAGTTTGTACATTTCTTCCAGGCGGCCTGCATCAATTTTTTTATTCCTCGATTCTTTATCCATGATGCTGATGGCCCCGGCCCTTACTTCGTGGATAGGACTTTCCAGTAGTTTCTCCAATTCCTTTACCGGCATACCGGCAAACTCTTTGGCCAGGGCAAACAGGTTTCCCATTTTTACGCCCATGAATTTATCGCCTGCACCGTATTCACCTTCACCCGATTTAAAATAACGCTGGATCTTTTTTAACTCCACATCCGATTGCAGGACTTTCAACCGTTCAATAAATTCTTTTGCAGTGAGCGATGTTTTTGGGTTAGCTGCTTTTGCCATGAGTTGACAGGTTTATGGTTGGAGCCGGTTATTCTTTTGTCAGTTTCTTTTTCTGGATTTCGTATTCTTCTTTTGTGATGGCACCATCCTGGTATAATTTATACAACCTCTCCAGTTCAGCTGTAGTGTTTTCTATCTGTTTTATCCTGAATTCTTCCGGAACGATCAGTTCGGCCGGAGAGCGGGTTGTTTCTTCCAGCACATGATCAAATGCCATATGAATATCAATGAGTCCCTTTGATCCGTCTTTGAATGTGATCTTACCGATGATCTCGATGTACCCGTTCCCCAGCATGGAGATGCCGAAATTCTTCAGCTTCTTTACCACGATGGAATTATTGGTTAGGGATTTATAAGAAACATCGTTCTTGATATTTATATACCTGAATTTACCGTCTTCCCGTTTGCCAACGCCGAAGTGCAGGGTTTGGCCTTTATAGATCTTAAACCCTGTTGACGTATAGAGGGTGTCTTTTACAAATTCACCTTTGGATACCTGTGCTGATAGTACAACAGGTACCGCAAGAAGAAGGAGTAATAGTTTTTTCATAAAGTAGTTTGTGGGTACGAATATAAAATAATATGCCGATGATCTATCCATTTCTAATCTCCGTCCGAAGACGCAGATCCCAGGAACAAAAGATCCCGGCAATAAACTTACCGGGATTCACTTTCTTAATTATCCCATCTTCAGATTTTCAAATCATCAAATCAACTCATCTCCGCAAAATACTTATGGAAATAAGGAATGGTCTCAATGCCCTTGTAGTAATTCTCAATATTATATTTTTCGTTCGGACTGTGCAGGTTGTCATTGTCCAGCCCAAAACCCATGAAGATGATCTTAATGCCCAGTTCTTTTTCTAAGATCGAACAGATGGGAATGCTTCCGCCACCACGAACCGGGATGGGCGCCTTGGCAAAAGTTGTTTCCACCGCTTTTGCGGCAGCTTTGTAGCCCTTGCTGTCGATCGGCGTCATATAAGGTTCGCCGCCATGGTGCAGCTCCGCTTTTACGTCTACCGATTTAGGTGCAATGGATTTAAAATAAGCCAGCAGTTTTTCAGTGATCTTATCAGACGATTGGTTAGGAACCAGCCTGGCTGAGATCTTTGCATAGGCTTTTGATGGCAGCACCGTTTTTGCTCCTTCGCCGGTATAGCCACCCCAGATGCCGTTCACTTCAATGGTGGGGCGTATGCCGGTTCTTTCATATGTGCTGTATCCTTTTTCGCCCCAAAGTTCTTTTACACCCAGTTCATCCATGTATTCTTTTTCATCATAAGGCGCTTTGTTTATCAGGGCTCTTTCTTCGGACCCGGCCACCACTACATCGTCGTAAAACCCGGGAATGGTAATGTGATTATTTTCATCGTGGCAACTGGCGATCATCTTCGCCAGGATAGTGATGGGATTTGCCACAGCGCCGCCATACGTACCACTGTGCAGGTCACGGTTGGCGCCGGTTACTTCCACCTGTATATAACTCAGTCCACGTACACCGGTATCAAGCGATGGGTTTTCCATGCTAAGCATCGAACTGTCGCTGATCAGTATCACATCTGCCTTTAAAAGATCTTTATGTGCTGCCACAAATTTTCCCAGATTGGGCGAACCCACTTCTTCTTCTCCTTCAATTAAAAATTTTATGTTGGTGGTCATGGAATCCGTTTTGCTCAGAATTTCCAGTGCTTTCACGTGCATATAAAATTGTCCCTTATCATCGGCACTGCCACGGGCAAATATTTTTCCGTCAATGATGGTGGGTTCAAAAGGAGGGTTTGTCCATAGTTCCAGGGGTTCAGGCGGCTGTACATCGTAATGCCCATATACCAGCACGGTGGGTTTAGCAGGATCGATGATCTTTTCGCCATATACAGCGGGGTGGCCATCGGTAGCCATTACTTCAGCTTTACTGCAACCGGCATCCAGCAAACTTTTCTTCACCGCTTCGGCACATTTAAGCATATCGGCCTTGTGTTCGCTCTTGGCGCTTATGGAAGGAATGCGGAGCAGGTCCATCATTTCATTTAAAAAACGGTCTTTATTTTTTTCCTGGTAGTCTTTCCAAACCTGTGACATAATATTTTATTTTAGGGAAACGAAGATAAGAGGTTTTCAACGTTAAAAATACCCAATCAAGGGTATTGGCCTGAAAGCAGGGGAAGGTAGATTTACAATTATTTTAATGCGGGTTAACAGGAACATTAAATAGAAATATAAGGTGAAGTCTGACAAATTTAATGGGGTCGCACTGATCATAACCGGCCTGGTGGTCATTGGTGCCGGGTTGTTTGTATATTTTATTGCACATACCATTTACCCGGCTTCGCCCTCTACCCGGGTGCAGAACCTGAACTGGTTGCTGAGAACATTTGGCAAAACCACTACCGCTTCTATATTCGGCGTTATCGGCTTGCTGATGATCATTTCGGGTGTCCGGAAGATCCGGCGATAAATAGTATTAACTAAATTGATTTTATGAAACAAAGATTACTTTTTCTTTTTATTGCCTGCACAGCACTGCTGATCAGCCGGGCTCATGCCCAGGGAAAGATCGGCTATGTAAGCGCCGATAATGTTCTTGCAGCGATGCCTGATGTATTGAGGGCTGATTCTGCCGTGGCTGCTTACCAGCAGGCGTTGGCAGAATCTTACCAGGACCAGCAGAACATGCTGAATAATGACTATGCAAAATTTGTGAAAGATTCTGCAAGGATGACCCCTGCGGTTAAGGAGGCAAACAGGAAGGTACTGCAGGATAAGATAAGCGAACTGAGCAATAAAGAACAGGAACTGAACCGGTCGCTGGAGGCGGAAAAGGAAAGACAATTGAAGCCCATCCGTGAAAAGATGCTGAGAGCGATACAAGACGTGGCGAAGGAAAACGGCTATGCACATGTTTTTTACAAGGAACAGGCCATTGTTTTTCCTGAGCAGGATGATATTACAGAAAAAGTAAAAAAGAAACTCGGGATCAAATAAACGAACGGTAAGAATTTTCTAACAATTCTTTATGAATAAAATCATTCACTGGCTGAAGCGGTTCTGATTTACCCGTATATATTTGCAGCAGATTGTTTGTCAATTTATCAGCCTTTGTTTTAGTTGGACCTGCTTGGGGTTCTGCCTAATGCAAAGGCTGAGTCCATTTTAAGAAGCCTGTTTATTTTCTTATTCTTTGCCAGCCCAGTGCCAGCAAACCTGTAAGTACATACAATACTGCAATTATTGCCAATGCCCATTTTAGTACAGAGAAAAATGTAGTGAGAAAAGCAATGGTGCCGGATATGTGCCCGCCAAGGGCGATAAGCATTCCCATGTTTTCAAGTATGTCTAGAAGCCCGGCCAGCATAGCTCCTGTAGCGATTGCATTACCGGCTTTGCCAACCGGGCCTTTTACATTTTGTGCAATTCTTCTGCAGGCAAGAAATAAGAAGATGGAATAAAAGAATAAGAAAAGAAAGTCGAAGTATGTATTTGTTTTTGCTGCGGCAATATTATCCAGGTCAGTTGCAGGGGCCCAGGCATTCAGCACTACGGATGTTTTTGCTGTATCGTAAGCAAATTCGAGGTCCAATATACCATGCGGTGTAGCGGCTGTTTTTAACGTAGCGCCGGTTTTGGCCATTACTACAATCATTACGATGGTGCCAATGAAGAATAAAGGGAGAAGCCGTTTTTTCATGATTGTTATTTTGGCTAAGAGGATATCCTTCGACAAAAGCTCAGGAGAGAGAAGAAGCTGAAGGAGAGGATAATACTTTCTTTTTTGCTCTTTTTCTCCTTTGTTCTCTTAGCTTATATCTCCTTAACTCATTTTATCAAACCTTTGCTGCACATAACCCCAATTAACCACGTTCCACCAGTTGTCAATATAATCGGCTCTTTTGTTTTGGTACTTTAAATAATAGGCATGTTCCCAAACATCCAGGGCAAGCAAGGGATACCCTTTTATATCGCTGGTGTCCATTAAAGGGTTATCCTGGTTAGGCGTGGATCCGATCTTCAGATTTTTTGCTGCATCTACGTATAACCATGCCCAACCACTTCCAAAGCGGTTCTTTCCTGCATCGGCAAATTGCTTTTTAAATTCATCAAGCGAACCAAAGGTTTTTACAAGTGCCAGTTGTAAACTGCCGGTTGGCGCATTGCCTTCTTTTTTTGATTGCATGCATTGCCAGAATAGTTCGTGGTTGTAATGTCCGCCGCCGTTGTTGCGCATTTTGGCTGAGTATGAAGATATTTTTGCCAGCACGTCTTCCAGGGGTTTGCTTATGTCAACCTTTTCAGCGGCAGCAGCTTCTTTTACATTTTTGGAATAAGCAGCTGCATGTTTGCTGTAATGGATCTCCATCGTCATGGCATCGATCACATTTTCCAATGCATCGTATTTGTAAGGCAGGGGTTGCTGGTCGAAACCGGTACCAAAGCCTGGCGTGTTTATGGTATGTTCAGTTGAAAAAGACTGCAGCAGGGGGGTGGCAGCGCCCAGCCCCACGGTAATGGCCAAACCTCCTTTCAGTGAAGTGGAAATGAATTCCCTGCGGTTGGTTGTTTTATTTGTTGCCATAGTTTTAATTTTTAAGTGGATGAACGTTCTTTAGAAGAGCCGAAAAGACTGCGTACTTTTTTAAAGAAACGGAAATAATATTCTTTATTGAAAAGCTGTGAGTCGTGCATGGCTTTATAGGTAAGAAAAATACCAACCGGTGTTAATACCAATACTGCCAACCACATGCCTATGAACGGAGAGGTCATTCCTTCCTTCACAAATTTTTCGCCGAACATATTCAGCAGGTGAAAGATGAGAAAGAAAATGATGGCTACTACCAGCGGCATACCCAGCCCTCCTTTGCGGATGATAGAACCAAGCGGGGCGCCCAGGAAGAATAAAACAAAACAGGCCATGGATAAAGAGAACTTGCGGTGCCATTCTATTTTATGATAGCGTATCTCCGATCTCCGGCTTTCTGCTTCGTTGGCGGCGTTCTCTACATTTATCTTAAGATTGCCGGCAATGTTCTTAGCCGCATCTTTTACCAGCAACCTGGCCGAATCGGGGATGAGCGAGTCAAAACTTTTGTATTTAGAAGTGATCTTCGGGAGTTTTTTCCAGACACTGTCTGCCACGGCCGTGTAATGAAGATACATATCAAAAGAACGGTAGGTTCTTACTTGCAGGCTGTCGTTCATCTTACCCAGCGAATCAAGAAAGCGGTTGATCTGTCCGGCACTCAGCATTTTGAAATTATTACGATAGATGCTGTCGTTGGTATTTTGTTTCTGCAATGAACTGAGATCGAATAATTTTTTAAAAGAGCTGAAACCAAGCCGGATGTATTCGGTTGCGGTATCGCCTGTATTCCCGTTCTCCTGGTAACGATACCCGTTTTCGAGGTTAAATTCAAGAAACCGTTTGTCATCAGAGATACGCATCACCCCTTTTTCAGCGCTGATGCAGTTATTCTGTATGGGATTTGTTTGTTCATAGATCAGTACATTATGAATGGTCTTTCCATCCGCATCTTTTTTGCCTGCTTTGATGGCATACCGGGGTATATGGGTGAAGAAGACGCCCTCTTTAAGATCGAAGGCGGGTTTCTTATAATAGATATCGTTGTATAAGGCCACAAATTTTAAGTTGGCGTACGGGATCAC
Source organism: Ferruginibacter sp. (assembly GCA_044220615.1). Lineage (GTDB taxonomy): Bacteria > Bacteroidota > Bacteroidia > Chitinophagales > Chitinophagaceae > Ferruginibacter. The sequence goes on from JBGAQR010000004.1 coordinate 402,870, forward strand.
GTAATTGGCGAAAACAAAAGTGATACCACAGAATAAAAGCGATACCCAAACCAGGGGCCGCATAAAGCGCAGGAGTGAAATGCCGGAGGATTTGATGGCCACCAGTTCAAAACTTTCCCCCAGGTTTCCAAAGGTCATAATGGATGAGATGAGAATGGCAATGGGCATGGCAAGGGTAAGCATGGAAGCGCTTACATACCAGAGAAATTTGCCGATGGTGATAAAGTCGAGACCCTTGCCCACCAGGTCATCCAGGTACTTCCACAAGCCCTGCATCATCAGCACAAAAAAAGCAATGAAGAACGTTACGATGAACGGCCCGATGAATGCTTTAAGAATTAGTTTGTCTAATTTTTTTATCATGCCCGCTGTGGCTGTATTGAACGCTAATTGTAGTAATTTGATGCTTCGTATGAAGCAGCAGCCAAAATTAACTCTTTCTGATGAGGAACTGCAACTGGTAAGCAATGCCGGCTGGATTTTAACGAAACATACAATTACCCGTAAGGTTTATGAACTGTTCGGTCATTTGGCAGAACAGTATAAGCCGGTTGTTGCGGGCGGAAATTTACCATTGACTGTTGTTCAGTCGTCTCCCAAAATCTCAAAAGGAGAGAATTACCTTCTGCTGCCTTATGTAATGCTGGATTATCCCCGTTGTTTTGGTGGAGAAAATATTTTTGCCGTACGAACCATGTTCTGGTGGGGTAATTTTTTCAGTCTTACACTTCAGTTATCCGGAGAGTATAAAAATGTATTTGAAAAGAATTTAATTGCCGGTTACGATCAGCTGAAGCAGCAAGAATTTTATGTATGCATCAATGAGGATGCCTGGCAACATCATTTTGAAAAAGAAAATTACAGTTTCATTGGCCAACTTACCAAAGAAGAATTTCAGCAGGTGATCCTGGAAAAAGAATTTGTAAAACTTGCTGTAAAATTTCCGTTGAATTACTGGAGTAAAATACCGGAGATATTCCCGGGGAAATTTTCTTTACTGATGCAGCTGCTTGAATATTAACTACCCAGGCGGTGAAATAATTCCTTTACCTGGTATTCCCACAACTGGCTCTGATCCTTGATATCCTTCTTATCAGCAAAATCGCTGATCACTAAAATGGTTTGATTGGTTACTTCAGATTTTTCGATACGCCATTCAAAATATTCATCCTTTGCCTGGTGGTCCCAGCGAAACCGCACAAACTTATCTTCTTCTGTTTCCAATAATTTGGCTTTGTCTACCGAACCATTCCAGCTAAAACTGTAAACGCTGTCTTTTTCATCTACTTTATCAGCAAACCATTCCTGCAGACCGGCGGGAGATATTAAAAATTCATATAAAATACTGGGAGAGCATCTTACAGGGTATTCTAATGTATATAAAACTTTCTTACTCATCCTTTTCGTTTAAATAGCGTTGCAATGTTGCAATAATAACAAAATAATCTGCTTGGCAAATTATTTATTTAAGTTTTTTTGTTTCATTTAATGGATATAAAAGTTAAACAAATGGCGTTTCAATCTTCTGAAAGCCAGTGTTTTAGATTTTTTTTTTTGGCTGCATATTGGAAATAACATAAATTACGTTAATAGATTTGTAAATTTTTAACAAGTTATTAACCCAATAGTCTATTTCTAACTTAACCTTTAAACCATCAGGCTTATGAGCATGCGCCAGCTAAAAATCACTAAGTCTATCACCAACCGTGAAAGCCAGAGTTTAGAGAAATACCTGCAGGAGATCGGTAAAGTAGAATTAATTACCCCCGAAGAAGAAGTAAAATTAGCCATCCGCATTAAACAGGGAGACCAGAAAGCATTGGAAAAATTAACCAAAGCCAACCTGCGTTTCGTGGTTTCTGTTGCCAAGCAATACCAGAACCAGGGATTAACATTACCCGACCTCATCAATGAAGGCAACCTGGGTTTAATAAAAGCCGCACAACGTTTTGATGAGACCCGTGGTTTTAAATTCATATCGTATGCTGTGTGGTGGATACGCCAGAGTATCTTACAGGCATTGGCCGAACAATCCAGAATAGTACGTTTACCATTAAATAAAGTTGGATTAACAAACCGTATCAGTAAAGCTTTTTCACAGCTTGAGCAGGAATTTGAAAGAGAGCCCACGGCGGAAGAAGTAGCTTTTTTACTGGATATGGATACAGAAGAGATCGCTGCCACATTGGGTGTTTCATCCCGCCATGTAAGTATGGACCAGCCCCTGGCTGATGGCGAAGAAAGTACCCTGATCGATGTATTGGTTAATCACAATGCAGCCAATACCGATGATGAACTCGCATTTAAAGCATCGCTTAAAACTGAAATAGACCGTTCTTTAAGTACGTTAACCGAAAGACAAAAGGATGTGATCCGTTTCTTCTTCGGCATTGGCGTTGATCATGCACTTAGCCTGGAAGATATCGGCGAACATTTCAATCTTACCCGGGAAAGGGTTCGGCAGATAAAAGACAAAGCCATAACCAAACTACGAACGGCATCCCGCTGCAAACTGCTTAAAGCATACCTGGGCACATAAAAATCACTCCGGTATATTCAACATATCTTCAGCAGGTCTGCCCTGCTGATTTTTGTTTATGGCAACCGGGCCTGAATTCAATTTTAATAATCCTTATTTTTCCCCGAAATTTGCCCCATCTTAAATTACTGTAGATGTCAATTGAAATAAAAGTTCCAACCGTAGGCGAGAGTATCAATGAAGTGACGCTGGTAAAGTGGCATAAAAAAGACGGGGATTGGGTGAACAGGGATGAAGTGATCGCCGAACTGGAAAGTGAGAAAGCCACTTTTGAACTGAATGCCGAACAGGCCGGAGCTATAAAGATGATTGCCAAAGAGGGAGATACCCTCATTATCGGGGATATCGTTTGCTCCATTGATACAGATGCTCCAAAACCGGCCGAAGCGCTGAAAGCAGAAAAGCCGGCAACAGTAAAAGAAACTGCAGCAGCACAACCTCAAACTTCAAACCTTAAACCTCAAACAGATCTTAAAGCAACCCCGGTGGCCGCCGCCATCATTGCCGATAAGAAAGTAGACGTTAAGGTGGTAACCGCTTCGGGCAGCAATGGAAAGATCGTGAAGCAGGATGTGATGGATGCATTGAACAATCCGGGAAGAAGACCCGGTACGGTTCTGTTTGAACGGAATGACCGGGTGGAAAAGATGAGTAACCTGCGCAAAACCATCAGCAGGCGTTTGGTAGAAGCAAAGAACACTACGGCCATGCTCACCACTTTTAATGAAGTGGATATGAGCGCCATTATGGATGTGCGGAAAAAATACAAGGATAAGTTCAAAGAACTGCATGGCGTTAATCTCGGCTTCATGAGTTTTTTCAGCAAAGCATGTACTTATGCGTTGATGGAATGGCCGGCCGTAAATGCTTATATCGACGGAGAAAGTATTATTTATCATGATTACTGCGACATATCGATCGCCGTGAGTGCGCCCAAAGGACTGGTGGTACCCGTAATACGCAATGCAGAAAGTTTAAGTATGGCGGGCATTGAAGCAAAAGTGGTGGAACTGGCCACTAAAGCAAAAGACAACAAACTTACCATAGAGGAAATGACCGGCGGAACATTCACCATCACCAATGGAGGAATTTTCGGTTCTATGATGAGCACACCCATTATCAATATTCCGCAGTCGGCTATCCTGGGCATGCATAATATCGTGGAAAGACCCATGGCGGTGAATGGCCAGGTGGTTATTAAGCCGATGATGTATGTGGCATTGAGTTACGATCACCGCATCATTGATGGAAGGGAATCGGTTGGGTTCCTGGTACGGGTGAAAGAACTGCTCGAGAATCCGGAATTATTATTGTTCGGAAAAGACCCGGTGAAGAGTTTGCTGGAATTGTAATAAAATATGCTAAGAGGTCAAATAATTTAAAAGCCTGCCATGTTAATTGCAGGCTTTATTTTTGCCGGTATGCGATTCCATTCTTATTTAAATTCAGCAAAAAGGATCATAGATAGCTATGATGGAAAAGAACCGTTGTCTGCCTTCCTGAAAAAATATTTTGCAGCCAATAAGAGATACGGATCTAAAGACCGGAAACAGGTATCGGCGCTTTGTTATAACTTTTACCGACTCGGCAGGTCAATGCCAGGCTCTTCTGTGGAAGAGCGGATCTTTACGGGTACATTTTTATGTGAACATACTTCAAGCGAATTCCTTCACTTTCATAAACCAGAATGGGATGCCGTTATTCAAAAACCTCTTTCGGAGAAGATCAGTTTAACGGGACTTGATATAAATGAATTGTTTTCCTGGAAGGATGAGTTAAGCAATGGTATTGATCCGTCTTCATTTTCTTCATCCTTCTTTCTTCAGCCCGACCTTTTTTTACGGCTAAGGCCGGGTAAAAAAGCAACCGTATTAAAAAAGTTGCAGGATGCCGGCCTGGCATTTGAAATGCGTGGGGATGACTGCATAGCGTTACCCAACACTACAAAACTGGATGGCATCATTGAACCCGATAAAGATGCCGTGGTACAAGACCATAACTCTCAGCAGGTATTGAATATTCTTAAAGACCCTGTATCCAGTATCTTGTATCCAGTATCCCGTATCCAGCATCCTGTATCCAGCATCCAGCATCCCGTATCTGCCTGGGACTGTTGCGCCGCCAGCGGGGGAAAATCGTTACTGGCATACGATATCCTGAATGGGAAGATCGCATTAACCGTTTCCGACATCCGGGAAAGTATTTTATCTAACCTTAAAAAAAGATTTTCGGCTGCAGGAATTAAAAACTACCAGTCATTCATCGCTGATCTTCAAACCTCAAACTTCAAACCTCAAACCTCAGACACCCAACTCATCATCTGCGACGCACCCTGCACCGGCAGCGGAACCTGGAGCCGTACACCGGAGCAACTGTATTTTTTTAAAACAGAGAAGATCGGTGAGTATGCGGCCCTGCAAAAACAAATTGTATCCAATGTTATTCCGCATTTGCAGCAAAATGGAATGTTCATTTATATTACCTGTTCTGTTTTTAAAGAAGAGAACGAAGACGCCGTAAACTTCATCAAAGAAAAATTCCACCTGCGGTTAGTGCAGATGGAACTTTTAAAAGGTTATGATAAAAAGACTGACTCTATGTTCGTGGCATCTTTTATAAAAGAGTAGATCAGCTTACCGGTTCATTATCTTCTTCACTACTTCTTTTTTGTCGTTCAGCCATACCGTTACAAAATAAATGCCCCCGGCCATTTCTTTCATAGGGATGATGTACGATTGTGAGCCTGCAGCCTGCTGATTGACTGTACTATAAACGGTCTGCCCGCCTGTATTGCTGATAACAATACCAACTTTTGCAGAACTTGTTCTTATTACCTGAACGGTAAGTTTATCACTCACCGGGTTAGGACTGATAAGTATCTTATCAACCAGGCCGGCAATACATAAAGGCTGGCTGTTGGTAATGCTAACAAAAGCCGTATCGCTGCAACCGGAACCATTTACTGCAATTAACCGGTACAAGCCCGCTGTTGTAACAGCAGTAGGTATTGTAACGGGATTGCCGCCAATTGTCCACGATGTTGTTAAGCCGGTAGTTGTGTATAATGTAGTAAGGTTAGCAATGCTGTCTGTACATTTTGTGATCGATATATCAATACCCAATGCTGGTTTGGGTAACAGCACCAGGTTAACAATAGCAGTATCTGCACACCCGGAATTATTGATACCGATAAGCTGATAAGCACCGGCAGCAGTTATTGATGTTGGCGTTGCTACCGGGTTGCCGCCGATCGTCCAGTTGGCCGTAAGCCCGGTGGTAACAAACTGGGATGTAAGATCAAAACCAGTACCGCTGCAAACACTGGCGCCCTTATCTGCTCCCAGGTTTGGTCTTGGAGTGAAATTCACCGTAATGGAATCAAGATAAAAACTGGTATCGGCAGCAATGTCCATCCGTAAACGATACTTTATTCCGCTTGCGGTAAAATTCCGCAGGTCATCAGTAAATGAAAAATTTCTTGATGCAAATGCACCGGTTGAATTCAATGTGTTTATGGTTGTATAATTAATATCGGCTGGTAATTTTCTTTCCACGGCAATGCTGATCACCGAATCTGTTTTCACAGCCCATTGCCAGCTAACGCTGCAACCGGCAACCTGTGGTGTTTGTTTTGTGAACAATTGTTTTATCAGCATTGCAAATGCTTTTTTCATATCCGGTATGCCATAGCCAACCCGGTTATCCGGATTATTTGCTTTAGTGGCTGCCTGTTGCATGGTAGTAATAATGCCCATGTTATTTATTTCAGGAAAAGCCTGCCATAAACAGGTGGTTAGCCCCGCCATATTCGGACAAGCAAAAGAAGTTCCGTTGCCAAATGTTGGTTGCCCGTTGGATGTGTTGGCTATTACAGCGCCTACGCCTACGGCTGCAACAGAAGGTTTTACCTGCCCATCGCTGCTGGGCCCGTAACTGCTGAAGCCTCCGACATTACCGGCAACAGAAACAGCGCCTACGGCCATTACACTATCTGCATCAGACGGGGTGATGATAAAATGCCAGGCCGAAGTGCCTTCGTTACCGGCGGCCAGTACCAGCAGCATTCCTTTTTTTGCCGCCAGGTCGGCGCCCTTTGCACTCAAGGTAGTATTGCCATCCATGTTGGCATAGGTATAATTGAAAATGGCGTTATCAAAATTGAAATAACCCAATGAAGTAGATGTGATATCAACACCGAGGCTATCGGCTCTTTCCATACCGGCTACCCAGTTCTGTTCTTCAATGGGATATTCTGTAGCTGCATCTTCGGTACGGTATAAATAAAAAGAAGCTTTAGGCGCTGTGCCCATAAATACACCGGGCATGTTTGCAGCAATGGTGCTGAGGCAGTTCATACCATGCGGATGATCTTCATCCACGCTGGCATTGCCGGCAACAAAATCCCAGGTGCCCAGTACCTGGCCATTATTGCGTATGCTGTCGAAGGTTGGTAAGGTTAAGTAATGAAAAAATCCTGCATCCAGTACAGCCATTTGCATTCCCTGCCCACGAAAACCACGGTTGTGTAAGAACTCTCCGTTATGCAGGTGCACCTGCCCGTAACTCTGTCCGTAATTATAATAATCAGCGGTGATAATAGAAGGAGGAGGATCCTGCACTATACCAGTCATTGGAGCGTCTAATTGTTTATTCACCGGCCTGCCTCCCTGTACGGGTCTGCTGGCAATGGGCCCGGCACTGAGTACAAAAGGGAAGGTGCTTATTTTTAGCAACGCTGCCGCATCGGTGGTTTGAATGGCCACCTGGTTCAGCCATTTTGATGTGTTAAGAATGGTTACTGCACCGGCAAGCCGTATGCTGTCGATATATCTCGGTGTGATGGGCAGGTCGGTGGAATCGATGGCAATGCTATAACGGGTTCTCCTTTGAACAGATCTTGCAGTAAGGTATTGCGATGGATTGGCAAGCGAATAAGGGTTGGTTCCCTTGTCTGTAAAACGAATAATATAGCGGGAGAACTGGGCACTACTTTCGGTGATGCCTGCTATTAAAACAATGAACAAAAGGAATACAATTTTTTTCATAAAGTAAATTTATTCATAGCTATACGATAAAGATTCTTTCTGAGAGCTGCAGGTTGCCTGCCTTTTATCAGCTGTTATACGCCCATTTTAACCAGGTAGCTCCCCAGGTGAAACCCCCGCCAAATGCAGCCAGGATAAGGTTATCGCCCTTTTTGAGTCTGGTTTCCCACTCCCATAAACACAGGGGCAAGGTACCGGCCGTGGTATTGCCGTACTTCTGGATATTGATCATCACTTTCTCCTTGGGCAATCCCATGCGGTTGGCGGTGGCATCAATGATGCGCAGGTTGGCCTGGTGCGGTACCAGCCAGGAAATATCATCGGCGGTTAAATTATTACGCTGCATCAGTTCATAGCTAACATCGGCCATTCCTTTTACGGCGAATTTGAACACCGATTGACCTTCCTGGTATACAAAATGTTCCCTTGCCAGTACGGTTTCAACGGTGGATGGTTTTACCGATCCGCCCGCCTTCATATGCAGGAACTGTCTTCCGGCGCCATCTGTTTTTAAAATACTGTCGAATATGCCGTTGCCTTCTGTATTTTCTTCCAGCAGTACGGCACCGGCCCCGTCGCCAAAAATGATACAGGTGGTACGGTCGCTGTAATCAATGATACTGCTCATCTTATCTACCCCAACCACCACCACTTTTTTATAGCGGCCGCTTTCAATAAAGGCTGCACCGGTGGTAAGAGCATATAAAAAGCCGGAGCAGGCGGCGCCCACATCAAAACTGAATGCATTTTTTGCTCCTATCTTATCGCAAATGATATTGCCTGTTGCCGGGAAAACAAGGTCGGGGGTAACGGTGGCACATATAAGGCAATCGATCTCTTCGGGGCTTATTCCACGCTTTTTACAAAGCTCCAGAACGGCCGGTGCGCCCAGGTCGCTGCTGCCTTTACCTTCTTCTTTCAGTATCCTTCTCTCTTCGATCCCGGTCCTGGTGCGTATCCATTCGTCGTTGGTATCAACCATCTTTTCCAGTTCAGAATTGGTAAGACGGTATTCGGGAACATAACCTCCTACGGCTGTAACAGCAGCTTGTATTTTTTGCATGAAAAACCTGAGTTTAACTTAGTATGTTTTAAGGCATTAATGAAAAGTAAAAATACAGAAAAAAGCTTACCCTTTTTTTAACGATGATGGCTGGTAAAATATCCTTATTTTCGCTATTGACTGTATATTAATTATGTACGCATACCTCCAAGGAAAGTTTACGTATAAAACCCCGGCCCTGGTTTATATTGATGTAAATGGCATCGGGTTCGAAGTTAATATCAGCCTTAACACATATTCGCATATTCAAAGCCTGGAGCAGGGTAAGTTATATACCCACCTGCAGGTGAAAGAAGATGGCCATATATTGTATGGTTTTTTTGACAAAGGGGAGAAGGAAATGTTCCTGCTCCTGGTGAGTATTTCGGGCGTGGGAGCAGCTACCGCAAGGATGATGCTTTCTTCCTTAAAACCGGAGGAACTGAGCAGGGCCATATTTCAAGGCAACGTAAAACTGCTGGAGAGTGTCAAAGGAATTGGAAAGAAAACGGCAGAAAGACTCGTTCTGGAGCTGAAAGATAAAATAGGGAAATATTCCCCGGATGCCAACCTTTCCGTACAAGTGGGCAATAGTTTGGAACAGGATGCGTTAAATGCTTTGACTGCCCTCGGCATACCGAGATCCCAGGCAGAGCAATCCATCCAAAAGATCATCCTGGCTGAACCATCTGTATTGAAATTAGAAGACTTAATTAAAAAAGCGCTTAAAGCCATTTGAAAGAATTCGACGTTAACTGATTTACCGGATGTTGCTTATTAGAAAAAATGACTTGAAACTAATTGGCTGTATGGTATTAGTGGGAACACTATTGCTGTTTAAGCCAACCCCTGCTTCGGCCAACCCCCGCTACACGCTACTTTTACCAAATACAACCGATACCGTTCCCGGCAATTTACCTTACCCCATCCGCGACAGAAGGGGAGATGTACTTTCCGGCGAACAACGAACCACCTTTGATCTTAAAAGTCCGTCCAATATCCGTGATTCGGTAGTGTACGATCCCAAAACACGCCGCTATATCGTTTACGAAAAAATAGGCAGCCGTTATTACCGTACCACCACCAGTTACAGCTTTGATGAATACTGGAAGATACGGGCCAAACAATCGGAAACAGAATACTTTCAAAAGCGGGCCAACCTGATGAATGTGCTCAACCGCGGAAGAGTAAAGCCAAAATTATCTTTGTACGATAATCTTTTCAACCGTTTATTCGGAAATGGAAAAATAACGATCGTACCACAGGGTAATGTGGATCTTACTGCCGGTTACCAGGGCCAGAACATAAAAAATCCCACCCTGCCCGAAAGAGCCCGGAAGAACGGGAACTTTGATTTTGATATGAACGCCCAGGTGAATGTGAATGCAGACATCGGAGGCAAACTGAAATTTCCCATTAATTATAATACACTCGCCAACTTTGGACAAGACAACCAGTTAAAATTAGACTATACAGGTTTGGATGATGAGATCATCAAACGGCTGGAACTGGGTAATGTTTCTTTTCCTTCACGCAGCACTTTGATACCGGGTGCACAACAATTGTTTGGTATCAAAACAACCGCACAGTTTGGTAAGTTGTTTATTACCGGTGTGGTGGCCAATCAAAAATCGCAACGCCAGTCGGCCAACCTGCAAGGCGGTACGGCTTCGCAGTTATTTGAACTGAAGGCCGATGAATACGAAGAGAACAGACACTTTTTACTGGCGCAGTATTTTAAAGAGAATTACAATAAGGTGATGGAAAAACTACCCGCCATTACCGCACCGGTGCAGATACTTAGATTGGAAGTATGGGTTACCAACCGCAATGGTACCACCACCGAAACAAGAGACGTGGTGGGTTTGGCCAGCCTGGGCGAAAGCGGGGGGCCGGTTTCACAGGTACCGTCGAACGTATCCAATCCTTTGTATGCAAGTATCATCTCCAACCCGGCAAACCGTAGTTCTTCTTTAGTATTTAATAACCTGGTTGGTTTGGGACTGGCACCCGTTCAGGATTTTGAAAAAACCTTTGCCCGCAAATTAGATTCATCGCAATATGTGTTTAACCGCCAGGCCGGATTTATTTCTTTAAGTCAGCCCCTGCAAACAGACGAAGTGCTGGCGGTGGCTTACCAGTATTCTTACAACGGAAAAATTTTCCAGGTGGGTGAATTCTCACAGGATATTCCTCCTGATAGTGCAGTGGCCACACAAAAGATATTGTTCTTAAAATTACTGAAGGCAACATCGCAGCGCCCCACTTTACCCATCTGGGGACTGATGCTGAAGAATGTGTATGCCATCGGCTATGGTACGCTTACTCCTTCCGATTTTAAACTGGATGTTCTTTACCAGGAACCCGGCTTAGGTTGGAAACGTTATGTTCCCTTCGGTGATAAGAACCAGGGTTTCCCCATCATTTCACTCATTAACCTCGACCGGCTAAATAATCAACTCGATCCGCAACCCGACGGGGTGTTTGATTATGTGGAAGGATTTACGGTATACTCACAATACAGCCGGGTGATGTTCCCGGTACTGGAACCTTTTGGGCGTGACCTGGCAAAAGGCATCTATACAAATCCCAACCTTCCAAACATTAAAGACAGTTTGTACTATGCACTGTATGATTCCATAAAGGCCGTAGCGCAGCAGTATCCCAACCTTAACCGTTTTGTATTGAAGGGATCGGCAAAGATCTCGGGCTCATCCGATATCAGCATCGGATACAATATACCCAAAGGATCGGTAACGGTTTCTGCAGGTGGAAGGCAATTGATAGAAGGAGTGGATTACGATATCAATTACGACCTGGGAACCATTAAGATCACCAACTCGGCCATCATCAACTCGGGCATACCCGTGCAGGTGAATTATGAGAACAATGCCGGCTTCGGTTTGCAACAACGAAGTTATATGGCCCTGCGCTGGGATTATATGGCAAAGAACACCGCCAAGAAACAATTATCGATCGGCGGTACCATTGTACGCCTGAGCGAACGACCCTTCTTCAGCAAAGTAAGTTACGATAACAGCAATGCCGGCGGCACCAACGAACCCATACGCAATACCATGTACGGGCTGGATGTAAATTATAAAACAGACGCCCCCCGGCTCACCAAGATATTAGACAAGCTGCCGTTCTATCAAACCACGGCTCCTTCTTCGGTAAATCTTTTTGCCGAAGCGGCTTACCTGAAACCGGGTCATGCACCCCAGATCGGGCGAGGCTCAAAAGGCATTATTAACATTGATGATTTTGACGGAACACAATCAGGCCTCGACCTGCGGTTTCCTCCCATCAGTTGGGCCCATGCGTCAGTACCGTTGGGTGCAACTCCATTGGGAAGTAATGTACCTCTCTTTCCGGAAGCCAGTCTGAATGATGACATTAATGCAGGAAGGAACAGGGCCAGGATCGCCTGGTACCAGATAGAACCCGTTCTGCAACAATACCGGGCTTCTAATAATCCCATTAATAACCGAACCGAGTTAAGCGATCCAAGGGTGAGGCAGGTTTACCAAAGAGAAATATTTCCGCAACGTACCACAGGGTTTGGCGAAAGCCAGTTAATCACTTTTGACCTGGCTTATTATCCCACCGATAAAGGCCCATATAATTATGATGCAACCGGAATTGACGCAAATGGAAAACTACTGGCAGCTACCGCTAAACAGCGTTGGGGCGGCTTAATGCGTAATATTGATCAGCCCGATTTTGAAACAGCCAATATTGAATTCATCGAATTCTGGATGCAGGACCCGTTCATTAAAGCGCCGTTGACCAATCCGAATATTGAAAATTCTTCTGGTGGTTATCTGTATTTCAACCTCGGAAATATTTCCGAAGATGTTTTAAAAGACGGAAAACGTTTTTACGAGAACGGCTTGCCTACTCCCAATGCACCATCGCCGGTAGAAAATTCAAACTGGGGAAGAGTACCGCTGAACCCGGTGCAGGTTACCAATGCATTCAGCAATGATCCTAACGACCGCCAATACCAGGATGTTGGTTTTGACGGATTGGATGATACCGCAGAAGCCAACAAACGGTCGGCATATCTTACCCAGATAAGGACAACATTTGGTACCGGCTCAATCGCCTACCAGAATGCACTACTGGATGCTTCCACAGATAATTATCATTACTACCGCGGCGATGACTACGACCAGCAAAGCCTGGGTATCCTTGGCCGCTATAAAAAATTCAATAACCCCCAGGGTAATTCACCAGTTGCATCAACAAGTACATCGTATTCATCTGCCGCCACGCTTTATCCGGATGCAGAAGATCTGAACCGTGACAATACATTGAACCAGACCGAAGAATATTTTCAGTACATCGTTCAACTGAAACCGAGAACAGATGGTTTGATGCAGATAGGCAGCAACTATATTGTAGATAAAAAGCAGGTGAATGTAACCCTGGTAGATGGAACACCGAGGGCAGAGACCTGGTACCAGTTCCGGATTCCTATTGGTCAGTACGATCGTAAGATCGGTAACATACCCGATTTTAAATCCATTCGTTTCATCCGGATGTTCTTAACGGGTTTTGAAGACAGCGTGGTGCTTCGTTTCGCCGAACTTCAGTTAACAAGAAACGTATGGCGCAAATTCCAGTACAGGATCGATACATCAGGAAATTATTCTCCCCCACTTGCCGGCACCACCTTTAACCAGGGAGCGGTTAATATTGAAGAGAACGACAAGCGCACGCCATTGCCTTATCGCACGCCAACTGAAATTCAACGGGTGCAAACACTCAGCAACAACGGCGTTAACCTTTTGCTGAACGAACAGGCCATGAGCCTGCAGTTCTGTAACCTTGCAAAAGACGATGCAAAGGGTGTGCAGCAGACCTTTGCCAACCGTGACCTGCGCCAGTTCCGCAAGCTGCAGATGTATATCCATGCTGAGAAGAAAGAGCTGAGCACCACGCTTTTCAGTAACGACCTTACTGCCGTGGTGCGTATGGGTACCGATTTTGTAAATAACTATTACGAGATACGCATTCCTTTACAGCTTACACCGCTTGATGCAGCATCCCGTTTTGACCCCGGATCAAACCAATACAATGATTCGCTCTGGAACCCGCTTAACTCATTGGATGTGGATCTTCAGACCCTGGTAAAAATAAAACAGGAACGGAACGGTAGCGTAGGCGCTCCGCAAAATGTAATTTTCAGGAGGCCACAGAGTAACGGACAAACCTATTCTGTGATGGGTAATCCCAACCTTGCCGAGATACGGGGTATTTTAATTTCGGTGGAAAATACCAGGCAGCTGGTTCCGGCCTGCGGAGAAATATGGGTAAATGAATTACGGCTTTCATCGATTGATGAAGAAGGCGGTTGGGCCGGCCTGGGAAGGGTGGATGTTAACCTGGCCGACCTGGGAACACTTTCCATTTCGGGCAATATGCATACAAAAGGTTTTGGAACACTGGAACAAAGAGCCAACGACCGGTACCGGGATAATTTTTACCAGTTTGATGTTTCCGCCACATTGGAGTTAGGAAAACTGTTACCAAAACGTGCCGCTTTATCAATCCCCGTGTTTGCCAGCTACTCACAAAACGTAAGTACACCTGAATACGATCCATACGATATGGATGTGAAGCTGAAGGATAAACTGAAAACCGTTTTCGGCGCCGAAAAAGATTCCATACGAAATAATGCCATCGAGTTCAACTCAACCACTACGGTGAATTTTACCAATGTGCGTAAGAACCGCACCAGTACCAAGGCGCCTAAGATCTACGATATATCCAACTTCGATATAAGTTATTCGTACCTTAAGATAAAGAGCCACACACCGCTGATAGAAAGTAATGAAGTGGTTAAACACCGCTACGGGCTTGGCTATAATTTCTCACCCAAACCAAGGTATATAGAACCGTTTAAAAAACTGTTCCGCAAAACAAAAACGCATTGGTTCGACCTGGTGAAGGATTTCAATTTCAACCTGGTTCCATCGCAGTTAACGTTCAGGGCCGATGTGAACAGGCAGTTTGGTGCTATCCGTCCACGTAGTGTTGGCGCCAATAAATATTCTATCCCCGAAACCTACGATAAGTATTATATTTTCCAGCGTGATTATATCCTTCGCTGGAACCTGACCCGTTCGCTGAACTTTGATTTTACAGCCACCAACAATTCAAGGATCGATGAACCCGCCGGCAGGATCGATACCAAAGAAAAGAAAGACACCGTTTGGCGGAACCTGTTGAAAGGCGGAAGAAATACCCTGTATAATCATACTGCAAACTTTACGTACACGGTTCCTACCAATAAACTTCCTTTGCTCGACTGGACAACCATGAACCTCCGTTACCAGGCATCGTACACATGGGTGGGCGCTTCACGCCTGGCGGTTGAACTGGGTAATATCATTGAGAACGGGCAGCAGAAAGAAGGAACGCTTCAGTTAGACTTTACCCGTTTGTATCAAAAATCAAAATGGTTAAGGCAGTTAGATCAGCCATCAAATATTGAAGACCGGGCCAAGTGGCGCAACCGCATTACCAAAGTAAAAGATACGGTGATAAAGAAGAACGGACAAAAAGTGGTGAAGACAAGAAAGATCGTTGATAAAACAGCCATGCCTTATGTAAGCACCGGCGAAAAAGTTTTTGGCAAGTTACTTACCAGTGTAAAGCAGGTAAATGTTTCTTTATCTGAAAATGCACATACCCGTTTGCCTGGTTACACCGACAGTACAAAATATGTTGGGCAGAACTGGAGAAGCATGGCGCCGGGCATTGGTTTTATACTGGGGCAACAACCCGATACGGGCTGGCTTAACCGGGCGGCTACAAAGGGACTGATCACGAAAGACACTACGTTCAACTCGTTGTTTGTACAGTCATTTGATCAGCGTCTTACCTTAAGTGCACAGGTAGAACCGATCAGGGACCTGAACATTACCCTGAACATGAGTAAAACATTCAACAAGAATTATACAGAAACCTTCCGCTACATTGATACCAGCGGCGGCATCAATCATGTATACAATCACCTGAACCCATACGCAGGTGGCGGCTTTGATGTTTCGTATATAGCATTTAAAACCCTGTTCGGAAAATTTGATCCTAACCGTGTTTCTGAGACCTTTAAAAAATTCCAGGATTACCGGGTGATATTATCAGAGAGATTAGGAAAGTCGAACCAGTATAACATTGTAAATGGCCAAACCACACCCAATGCCGAAGGTTATTACTACGGCTATGGCAAATACGCCATTGATGTACTGATACCGGCGTTCATTGCTGCTTACACCGGAGAGAGCCCCGAAAAGGTTTCACTGATCAGGCAAAATAATCCAAACATCAAATCGAATCCTTTCCGCGGCATCAAGCCTAAACTGAACTGGAAACTGGATTACAGTGGCCTGAGCCGTATAAAAGGACTGGATAAGATATTCACCAATTTCACCTTATCGCATGGCTATACCGGTAATCTCAGCATGAACGGGTTTACATCTGCCCTGCTTTACCAGGATGTTTCCAGGTTTGGATACCCGTCTTTCTATGATACGGGTTCTAAGAACTATGTTCCTTACTTCCTGGTGCCTAATATCAGCATCGGCGAACAGTTCTCGCCACTCATTGGTGTTGATATGATGTTCACCAATCAGCTACAGGCGAGGTTTGAATATGCAAAGACAAGACAACTTAGCTTAAGCCTGATCGATTTCCAGCTGAGTGAAACACGCAGTACCGAATTCTCCATTGGCGCCGGTTACCGTAAACGTGGAATGAAGAATCCGTTAAGCTTCCTCAACATCAAATGGCCAAAATTCTTAACCGGTAAAAATGGTAATGGAAGCAAGCTGGAGAATGAGATCAACTTCAGGCTCGACTTTAAAATACGGGATAACGTAACAGCCAATAGCCGTTTAGACCAGGATAATAATTTTGCAACGGGCGGAAGCAGGGACATCACCATTTCGCCTTCGATCGATTATTTCCTTAATAACCGGGTGAACATAAAACTCTATTTCGACCAGCGCCGGGTTAATCCATATATCTCATCCAGTGCACCCATCGTAAATACAAGGGCAGGGGTACAGGTGAGGATATCATTAACACAATAATGCACCCGGTCTGACGCTCTCGTGTGACCGTGAACCAATGCACCCGGTCTGACGTCCCCGTCTGACCGTGAATTGCGCTGAGTGCGTTTTGATCTTAGCAAAAACTATTAGCTGGAAGCAAAATGAAATGGTCGGTCAGACGGGGACGTCAGACCGGGATTTCTTTCCCGCAGGGAAATAAAAAAGTCTCTGATGAACAGAGACCTCTTTAAACACCGGCAGGGTATTAGTATAATTAATTATTCGGTTTTCTTTAATAGCATCACATACCCACACAGGTCTTTTTTCTTCTTATTAACCTGTACGGGTTTTATCATGTGGTATTCGGAGAACTGGGGTATGTAAGAATAGCTGATCACATTGCCGTCCACATCGCCCCAGTATTTTTTCTGGTAAACCACCTGCTTCTCGTTCCAGTCGAACATCCTTACTTCGTACAGCTTGGAACTCATATCGCCGATAAAAACGAACTGGTACCAGCTGCCTTGGGTAAGTGGAACGATCACCGGCATTTCATATTCGCTTTCCATTTGCATGGAAGCTTCTTTCACCACTTCAAAGCCCTGTTTGGCTAAGAATTTTTTAATGCTGTCGGCCTGCGCCAGAATAGATGGGGTTGAACAAGGGTTTTGTTTGATGACCTTTTGTGCGGAAACGGATTGGCTAAGGGAGGCCAATACAAATAGTAAGGGTAAAATGATACGGTTTTTCATTTTGCTTTTTTTCTTAGGTTCTGGATAACACTACAATTCTACGGTTTTTTACCGGTTTGTGCAAGTAAAAGGCCGGCAAATGCCGGGTTTTCTTTGTTTTATAACGGAAGAAAAGCCACAGGTATTGCCTTCACAAAAGGAATAAACTACTGATTTCTATGGAAATAGTAGCCACCGGCCTGTTGGGTACAGGTGATCACCAGGTCGTTGATGCATACATGGGCCGGCAGGGAGGCACAGTAATAGATGGTGTCGGCAATGTCTTCGCCCGTTAGGGGAGTAATACCGGTATAGGCCGACCGGGCGGTTTTATCGTCGCCCTTAAAGCGAACCAGTGAAAATTCGGTTTCCACGGCCCCGGGATGAATGCCCGTAACTTTTATATTATGTTTCAGCAGGTCTATACGCATGGCCTTGCTAATGGCATCTACCGCAAACTTGCTGGCGCAGTAAACATTCCCTTTTTCATACACTTCCTTGCCGGCAACAGAACCCATGTTGATGATATGCCCTTTCTTTTCTTTCAGCATAAAGGGAAGTATCGCTTTGCTTACATACAGCAGTCCGTGCACATTTGTATTCAGCATGGTTTCCCAGTCGTTCATATCGGCGTCCTCAAAACTATCCCTGCCCAGGGCCAAGCCGGCATTATTGATAAGAACGTCGATCTTTTGCCACTGTTCCGGAAGGTCTTTGAATGCCGCATCTACGGCTGCTTTATCCTGCACATCAAAACAAAGTGCTAACACGGCAATGCCGTATTGTTTTTCAAGATCCGATCTCAATTCAACCAGCCGGTCGTTCCTTCTGCCGGTGATGATGAGGTTGTATTTGTTGGCGGCAAATTTTCCGGCGCAGGCTTTTCCAATACCTGAGGTGGCGCCGGTGATGAGGGCGATCTTATTCATGCTGCAAAATAATTGATGAAGGGGAGATTATGTCACAAAGCAACACAAAGGTTTTACACAAAGAAGCACAAAGAAAATTCACTTTGTGCTTCTTTATTTTATGGTTGTCATCCTTCGTTATCGCTCAGGATGACAGTCCAAAAGGATTTCGTTAGCGTATCAATACCGCCGAGCCTTTTCTCTTTCTTATTTGCCCTTTGTAGGTAACGGCTTCGCATTCCCAAACAAAAGCAGCAGGGTCCTGCGCTTTGCCGCCGTACCGGCCATCCCATCCCTTGCCTTGTTCGCTGGTAGAGAACATCAGTACGCCCCAGCGGTTGTACACCCGGAAATAGGTCAGTTCCTTCATGCCCAGCAATATCGGGCGAAGCACATCATTGTTTCCATCGCCATTGGGTGTAAAGGCATTGGGCACATAAATGTCTTCATCCATTTTAAAAAGATGAACGAGTATGCTGTCGGTTCCCACACATCCTTCGGCCGTAGTGGCGGTGAGTATGTATAAAATATCATCCTGCGGTAAAGAAACCGGGTTTTGAATATTGGCATTGTTCAGCCAGGTAGAAGGCGACCAAACATAGCTAACCCCACCGCTTGCATTCAGGAACAATGGCTGGCTGCTTACCAATGTTGTATCCCTGGGGCCTGCATCGGCAACCACCGCAGGATATACCCTTACCCAAACGGTATCTTTTACCGGCTTGGGACAACCCAATGTATCTCTCACCGTAACAATGTATTGAATACTGGCCCTTGGCCGTATGGAAACAGGGTTTGGTATAAACCGGTTGTTCAAGAAAGTTGCCGGGCTCCAGGCATAACTGCTGCCGCCTGTTGCATTCAGCTGTACAGAAAGACCGGTGCAGATAAATGCATCGGGCCCTGCATTGGCTGCGGGGTAGGGCACCACCTTGATGCTGATATCGTCTTCACTGTAACATTTACCGATGCTGGCCCTTACACGATATGTAGTGGTAGTGAGCGGCGTTGCAAAGGGATTTTTGATGGTACTGTTATTTAGATAAGTTGCCGGGGTCCATTGATAGTACAAACCATCGCTTACCGTGTTTAGTAAAAATCCATCTGTCTGGCAAATGGTGGTATCGGGACCTGCATTGAGTGATACGCTTGCTTTAACATCAACAAAAACAGAATCTCTCGACTTGCAACCTACTGCATCGGTTAAGGTAGCATAGTACCAGGTAGGTACATTCGGACTAACCAACGGGCTTTGTGCCGTGGTGCTGCTGATCATATAGTTTGGTGTCCACACAAAACTTCCGGTTCCGCCGGTAGTGAGTTGCAGGGTATCAACAGTACATATCAATGTATCGTTAAGCATGCTGATAGCAGGCAGTGCGCCCACATTTACAAACACGGTATCGGTTCTTAGTTTGGGGCAACCGGTTACACCTACTGCCACCACGTAATTGGTAGGTACGGTTGGCGAAGCAACAGGGTTTGGTATGTTGGGATTGCTTAAGCCGGTGGTGGGTGTCCACGAATACGTGTTACCACCACTTGCATTCAGTTGCGTGCTGGTTTGTCCGCCGGTACATACAAATGCATCGGGCCCGGCATTGGGTATGGCCAGTGGCCTTACATTGATGGTATGTGTTTTAGTGGCGAGGCAGTTATTACCCCAGCGGGTGCGTAAGGTATAGGTGGTGCTAACGATCGGGAACACTCTTGTGGTATCCATACCCGGCGACTCCACCGTAGCAGCCGGGCTCCATTGCCAGGTGATGTTGTTGCTGTAGTTACTGGTGCCACGAAGCACCACGGTATCTTCTTCACAAATAGTGAGGGGACCTGCAATGGCATTGGTCAGATCGAATTTCGGTATTACTTTCAGTGAATCCCTGCTTTTACACCCGTTTACATCGGTAAGTGTTGTGTAATACCAGGTGGTTGTTGCCGGAAACACCTGCGGCGTGGCCGTTGTGGCGCCAATGATACTGATCGGTGGCGTCCAGTTGAAGGTTCCGGTTCCTACGCCATTCAGTTGTAAGGTATCTAAACCGCAATAGATAGAATCGCTTGGAAAGACGGATAACAGCGGGTTGTCGAATATGGTGATGGGCAGGGTATATGTTTTATCGCAACCCTTGCTGTTGGTTACCCTTAACTCAACCGTATACGTACCTGGTAATGGATAGGTATAAACCGGGTTTTGTAAATGGCTGGTATCGGCCAGTGTGGCCAGGTCGCCAAAATCCCAGCGCCAGGAATTTACCACACCATAGCGTGTGTATGTTGTATCGGTGAATTGTATGGGTGTG
Organism: Ferruginibacter sp.; assembly: GCA_044220615.1. Lineage (GTDB taxonomy): Bacteria > Bacteroidota > Bacteroidia > Chitinophagales > Chitinophagaceae > Ferruginibacter. The sequence goes on from JBGAQR010000004.1 coordinate 423,501, forward strand.
TTTACGCAAGGAGCCGTATTAAGGAAACCGGGTAAGAAGCCGGGATAAACACGAATGGGTTTAATGATGGAATCGGTACATTGACCGGCAATGGAAACAACGAGTTTCACATAAAATACACCGGTATCACTAAACGTATGTACAGGGTTAGGCAGGTTTGATGTGTTATTTACTCCACTTGCCGGATCGCCAAAATCCCATAACCAGGTGTCGGGATTTCCTGTACTTCCCTGGTTGAAATTAACTGTAAATCCATCGCATGTTATCGGAACGAAGTTGGCAACAGCTGAAAGAGGGTTACATGGTGCTGTTTTTAAATGAAGCTCTTTTCTTGTTTCGCCAAGGTATACACCAGCCCTGTACTCCTTAACAAGAACACAAATAACATATTCTCCGTTGGGAGGCGCAATGCCGCTTATTATTCCTGTGTTGGAATTAATAGTAGCACTGCCTCCTAATGGCTGGATCCCGCTATAAGGTGCTGCGTATATTACGGTACTGTATGGAGGAGCAGATGCTGTTCCGGGATTGGGTAACCCCTGGGAACCTCCGTCGTAGGCATCAACAAATGAATAAACCAGCGAATCAGCATCAGCATCGGTTGCTTTGAAGTCTATTGAGAAGGGACTGTTTCCGCACACCACTGCTGTATCATTAAAAATAAACCGGGGGCTTGCATCCATAGGCGCTGTTGGGCCATCATTAAATCCGGGAATTCTGATCGTCCATGTTGCGCCGAAAGTTGTAGAAGGTGCCTGTAGATTAGAAATACCGGTGATCCTGCAACACCTTTGTTTGGAAACAATATAGCCATTGGGAGATGAATCAAGTTCAACAATGGTTTCGTAATTAATTATTTTGTAACACCGGGGCGGAATATTAGTGATGCACGGGTAACAGTTCGGCAAAACACAGCCGTTAACTGTAAAATCCGGAGCCGCATTCACCGTTATATCCTGGATGAAATTATACGGAGCCCTTCCGTCAAAAAAAGAAAAATTCCAGGTAGGTTCAATCAACGATGATGCACAATCAATGTAAAGATTCAGGCCGATCTTGTACCTGAGTTTTGCTGGATCAATAATACCCGGCCCAAGATATTCATAATACATCCAGCCTCCCTTTGTGTGGTTGGCATAAATGTCTTGCAGGCAAACGACGGATAAAAAAACAAGCAGCAGATACTTCTTCATAGAAGAACTTGGAATTAGGTAGGCTTAAAGCTAATAAAAACCGCCGGCTTTACAAAGCCGGCGGGGGTTTAAACTTATCGACAGGGGTACTGATATTATCGTATCAATATCACCGTTCCCTTCTTTTTTATCTTATTATTCAGGTAATCAACTCCCTCGGCATACCATACATAGGTGGCTGCTTCTTGTGGCCGGCCACCAAATTTACCATCCCAGCCAGCGCCATTACCGGTACCGGCGTACAGCATTTGTCCCCAGCGGTTGTACACCTGGAAAATATCCACCGACTTCATACCAATGGCCACCGGCCGGAAGATATCGTTATTGCCATCGCCATTGGGCGTAAAGGCATTGGGAACAAAAAGGCCCGGACTTACTTTATACACTTTCACCAATATGCTGTCGGTGCCAAAGCAACCGATATCGTTGGTCACTCTTACCACGTACTCAATATTATTCTGCGGTCTTGAAACGGGGTTGCTGATATTGGGATTATCTAACCAGGTAATGGGCGTCCACGAATAATTGGTTCCGCCACTGGCGCCCAGTTGCAGGGGTTGCCCCAATACAACGGAAGTATCTCTTGGCCCGGCATTGGCCGTGATCCTGTCTACAAATAATATCATAGTATCTCTTACCGGTTTGGGGCAACCAAGCACATCTCTTACCGTAACCACATAGCGAACATTATTGGTTGGGTTTACCGAAACAGGATTGGGGATATTGGTGGCGGTAAGAAATGCCGATGGCGTCCAGGAATAAATACTTCCGCCGCTGGCACTCAACTGGTAGGAATTACCTGCGCAAATATGTTTATCCGGTCCTGCATTGGCGGCAGGGTAAGGGATCGGTGTTATGGTAATGTCTTCCTGCGCCACGCATTTACCAATATTGGCCACCACATGATAGGTAGTGGTTACCAATGGTGTGGCCGTAGGATTTTTTAAAGTAGGATCATTCAATGTATTGCCGGCCGGTGTTTCTGTCCACACATATTTTAATGCATCACTGGTTATCCGCAATAGTACCGGGTCGGTTTGGCAGATGGTAGTATCGGGTGCTGCAGACAATGTAACGAATGGTTTTACATTTACGGTTATTGCATCTGAACCCTGGCAGCCAAATGCATCTGTAAGCGTTACGGTATACGTGGTTGTTATATCCGGACTAACAAACGGGTTGGGATCATTTACATTACTGATCATGTAATTGGGCGACCATACAACAGTACCGGTACCCACGGCATGTATTTGCAGCGTGTCAATGATACAAATGAGGGTATCGTTGCCCACAGAAAGGTCGGGCTTCTCTTTTATTTCAATGGTCTTTTGTAAAGTATCTATACAACCTTTACTTGTTTCTACAACGAATGTTACGGTGTAGGTACCCGTATTTGCATAAACATGCGTTGGATTTTTTATAGTGGATGTATTGGTGGGTGAGCCAACATCGCCAAAATCCCACTCCCACCGGTTGGGAATACCGTAATTTGTTGTTGTGAGGTCGTTGAATTGTATCGGTGTATTCTTACATTGTCCGCCATAACCAAAGTCGGGCCTGAAGCCGGGAAACACTTTTACTATAGAAGTGGTGGAATCTGAACAAGGCAGGCCCCGGTTCACTACGAGTTTTAAAATATATACACCGGTATCGTTGTAGGTATGTGTGGGCGATTGTTGTGTGGAAGTATTTCCATCACCAAAATCCCAGTCATAGGTTTGAATAATGTTTGACGGTGTAAGGTTCTCAAAGGTCAGTGTAAATCCATCACAGCTTGGGTATTTATCCAGCAATGTTGCGGTTGCCACTTCACAATCGTGAACAGTTAAAATGAAATCTTTTCTATGTGTTCCGATCTTTATACCGTTGCGGTATTCATCTACACAAACACAAACCACATACCTGCCCGGATTTTGCGGAGCGATACCGGATATAAGCCCTGTCCGGGGATTTAATGTTGAACCGGAACCAAGCGGATTAGTTCCGGAATATCCATTAATATAAGATACTGATTGAAATGGCGGAGAAGAGGGACTTACGTTTGCCGAATTGGTTGCATTACCCCTGTTGAAAGCGTTGCAATAATAATACACCAATGAATCACCATCCAGGTCAGTGGCGCCAAAGTCGAATGTAAAGCCGGATTTGTAACATACCCTGGTTAATTGTGTACGAAACTGCGGGCTGCTGTTGTTACCATTGGCTAACATGCTTGAACCGGGAATGATGCAGGAATATGTTGAGCCTTCTCCCTGTGCCGGCTGATTTTGTGTGAGTACGTTTTCCAACGGAAAGATCCTGCAACAGGTTTGGTAAGCGGCAGTATACCCGTTAATATTATTTGGCAATTCAATGACCAGGTCAAAGGACCCCATACTGTAATCCAATGTTGGAGGATTTACCATGCAAGCCGGCGGGGCTGTAACGGGCACGCTTATCGTACTGGTGATATTCACGTTGAATGGAGAGCCGCCTATTTGTGTATTGTTATCGTTGTTGTATATACCAATAAAAACAACACCGGGCATGGCCGCACCACCACCCAGATTATCCCTGAATAACCGTAATGTGATTTGATATTGTTTGGAATTACCGCTGCCGGGACCCAGGTACCTGTATATCAATTCACCTCCTGAAATATGGTTGGCGAACGTGTCTGAAAAAAGTAAAATAAGAAGAGAAACAAATAAAAATTTCTTCATAGCTGGAATTGAGCAATAATCAGACCTAAAAATAGGTCAATTCGCTGTTTGGACGCTGAATTTTTATTGCAAAAAGGCTAACAAAAAGTTATTTAAAGCATTGGTTTCCTCCCACATACCCATATGGGCGCTGTTGCGCAGGATGTGTATATGTGATTGCATGGGTAGGTAGCATTGCTGCAGGCTTTGGGTAAAGGGAACGGCATTATCGTACTGGCCAATGATAAAAAGGATGGGCCGGGGGAATGTTTGCAATACATGGGTGCGGTCGGGGCGGCGGATCATGGCCTGGTAATATTGAACAAGTGCTTCGGGGCTGAAGTTCTTTGCTTTTTCAACAAGGCCTTCTATTTCCGGTTGATGATCTGTTGACCAGTGGTTTCCAAACAGGCCCGGGATGGCTGTTCTTAAAAAATCGTAAGGGCCGTTCTTATTGATGAACTCAATGGATCTTAAGCGGGCTGCTTTTTTTTCTTCACTGTCGGCAAAGGCGGTGGAATGAATAAGGCCGAAAGAGGAAAGCATGTGCGGATATTTTTCTGCAAAAGCTAAGGTTATGTAACCGCCGAGGCTATGTCCAAGCATTACAGCCTCCTCCGATTGGACCTCACGGGTAATGATCTCTTTTATGATCTCGCTGTAGGTTTCAATATCTGCATCCTTTACTAATTCAGACTTACCACTGCCGGGCAGATCGGGAATGATGAACTGGAAATTGTCTTTTAAAAATTCAACCTGTTTGTTCCAGATATCTCCGTCTTCTCCAAAACCATGAATTAAAATAACTGGCTTGCCTTTACCAACAACCCGATAGGAAATTTTTGAAGATTGATATGTGATATTTTTTTCTGCCACTAATGCCACGAATGTACACTAATAAATTCGTGCTAATTCGTGCCATTCGTGGCAAAACTTTTTGTTGCACTCCGGTATATCAGCAGCAAAACCAGCGGTATCAAACCATAATTCATCTGCTGTGGTAAAAAGAACCAGCTTATTAAAACCAGCGTTAAAGCAATGGCAGTGAATTTGAAATATTTTTTCACCCTGCTTTTTTTACTGCTTACAAAAAATGCAAGGATCGCATGCGTAGGCCATGCCCAAAGCAAATTGAAATTGTTCTTACACATCTGGTGATCGGTAGCCGTCCACATAAAAATTAAAACGATGCCTAATGCGCCGGTAAGAAAAAAGAAGAGCCCGTCGAAACCCTGCAGCAATGCCTGTATGAATTTGTTTTTGACAAACCCCAGTAAAAAGATAAAGGCAAACAGCAGCGTAAAGACAATGAAGGGGGTGAAGAAGGAGTTTTTATTCCCGTCTTCCCGGATGGGGTATAAGTTCTGGTGCGAAAGTACCAATGGATGATTGGCACTGTCGAGGCTTTTCATCAGGTTGTCGGGCAGGAACTGCATTTGTTCTGCCGTCATCACGCCATCGCAGGGCTGGCCAAGTAAAATATCGATGCCCAGTTTGCTCCATTGTTTATTGTTCTTATCGAGGTACTCATAAATGGCTTCTCTAAAAGTGGTGCCTGCGGTCATTACAGCTTTAAATGTAAAAGACGAATCGTGGTTCTTTTTCAAAATGTCACGAAGCCTGGTGGTGCAGTTATCAAAGAAGAAATCGTACTTGTAATATTTGTTTTCTTCTTTCAGGTTATTATTTAGAAAACGGCGGATGGCTATTTTTTCAGCTGCCGTTAAATTCAGCACCTGTTCGGTGATGCCGCGGTTGGTGGATTGATACAGGTCTTTAAAATCAGAAAAATATTCAGCCGACACATAGTACAGCAATTTGCCCCGTATGAACTTCAGGTAAAAACCATCGTCATCAAAATTGAACGTGCCGTAGTTGTAAACGATATCGGTTACAGCATTGCTGTCAACCACCCGGTAGGCGCTGTGTCCGAAGGTGGAATACAGTTCTTCGCCGGGTGTGCAGGTGAGCAGGGAGATGCGGAGGCGGGAGCTGTCTTGCGCAGCGGCGGCATTAAAAATTAAGAATGAAAAATTAAGAATGAAGAATGAAATGAGTGTCCGGAGATTTTGCATTGCTTTCAATATTGAACATTTTTTACCTCACCCCAGCCCTCTCCTGCCTTCGACTTCGCTCTGGAGGAGAGGGAGTAGATTTCGTTTTGTATTGAACTTTCATTTAATAATGTTGATCTCCGCAACAATCTTCTCCATTTTTCCCTTTGGGGGATAGGGGCGAATCTTACCGGCTGTAATTCGGCGCTTCTTTCGTTATCTCAATATCGTGTGCATGACTTTCCCGCATGCCGGCATTGGTGATCTTTACAAAAGTTGCCTTCTGTAATTCATTGATGTCTTTTGCGCCGCAGTAACCCATACCTGCCCGTAAGCCACCTGTGAACTGGTGTACCACTTCCCTGGTATAACCTTTAAAGGCAACACGTCCTTCAATGCCTTCGGGCACAAACTTTTTAATATCGTCTTCCACATCCTGGAAATAGCGATCGCTGCTGCCCTGAGCCATGGCGCCCAACGAACCCATGCCGCGGTATTGTTTGAATTTTCTTCCTTCGTAAATAATGGTTTCGCCCGGACTTTCTTCGGTGCCGGCAAACACATTACCCATCATTACGCAACTGGCGCCGGCGGCCAATGCTTTTACCATATCGCCGGTATATCTTATTCCGCCATCACTGATGATGCCTACGTTCTTGTTTTTTAATGCGGCCGCTGTTTCCATTACGGCTGTTATCTGCGGAACACCGGTACCAGCCACGATTCTTGTTGTACAAATAGAACCCGGGCCAATGCCTACTTTAACGGCGTCGGCTCCTGCATCGGCTAATGCTTTTGCACCTTCGCCTGTTCCCACATTACCGGCAATCACCTGCAGGTTCTTAAATGTTTTTTTGATATTCTTCAATGCACCGATCACCCCTTTTGTATGTCCGTGTGCACTGTCTAAACAAACCACATCAACGCCTACTTTGTACAATGCTTCCACCCGTTGCATGGTATCGCTGGTGATGCCAACGCCGGCGCCAACCAATAATCTTCCGAATGAATCTTTTACGGCATGTGGATGCGATTTCAGTTTTAAAATATCGCTGAATGTAACCAATCCTATTAATTTGCCCGACCGGTTTACCACCGGTAATTTTTCGATCTTATTTTTTTTGAAGATGAGTTCCGCTTTTTTCAGGTCGGTGCCTTCGGGGGCGGTGATAAGATTATCCTTCGTCATTATCGAACTCACTTTGTCTTTATAATTTGTTTCAAAACGCAGGTCACGGTTGGTGAGTATGCCCACCAGTTTATGATTGGCATCTACAATGGGAATACCGCCGATCTTATTTTCTCTCATCAATCTGAGTGCTTCCCCAATGGTAGCATCGGGGCGAAGGGTAACGGGGTCCAGTATCAAACCATTCTCACTTCTTTTTACTTTACGCACCTGGTCGGCCTGCTGATCGATACCCATATTTTTATGCAGGATGCCCAGCCCGCCTTCTCTTGCCAGCGCAATGGCCAGGGCCGCTTCGGTAACGGTATCCATGGCTGCGCTGAGCATGGGAACATTGAGTGTGATGGTTTTGGTGAGTTGGGTGCTGATGTTTACCTCACGGGGGAGGATCTGGGAATAGGCGGGCATCAGTAAAACGTCGTCAAACGTTAAGCCTTCGCCGTAAAATTTTCTGGATTTGCCTGAAGCAGGGGAATTATTTATTGTTGCCATAGGCAAAGGTAGGGTGGGGAATTAAAAATTAAAAATTAAAAATTAAAAATCCTGAACTGTACGTTGGTACAGTGTTTTAGCGGCACAGGTTTTGTAACTTACATGCCCAAAGTATAAAGCCATGATACGAATTCTATTATCCTTCGTTTCCATTTTACTGTTTGCAACAGGATGCAGGAAAAGCGCCGATGCCCCGGAAACAAGAACCTTTTACATGGGCGTTACCCCCTGGCCGGCAGATTTTACGATTAATGAGGTGGACAGCGCTTACCAATTCATCAATGATCATTGCGACATTGTATCGCATCATTTTGACGACGGCATTCCCTATGAAGAAGCATATTATAACCGCCCCTGGCCTGCCAATTTTCTACAGGATGTTCAGACGAGAAGAACGAAAACGGCTGCAGGGAAAAAAATATTTTTAAGTGTATCTGCTTTGTCGCTCACAAGAACTGCAAAAGCGGAATATTATCAGAATGTTCCTGTTTCCGACAGCATTAAAAACTACTGGCGCCAATTGCCTTTCGACGACAGCAAAGTGGTAACGGCTTATGTAAATTATGTAAACTGGCTGATCGGGCAGTTTCAACCTTTGTATGTAAACTTTGGAGTGGAAAGTAATGTGAGCACCTGGAATGCTGCATCCTTTTTACAGTACAAAAATTTTATTGCACAGGTTTACCAGCAACTGAAAACAAACAATGCTTCCATACCTTTTTTCATCAGCTTTATTGTGGATGAAAGCAATGAAGGATTGAATTATGCCGGACAGTTGATCGGGTATACCGATTATGTAGGCCTGAGCGCCTATCCCTATATTACCGTAAGTTCATCGGCCGGCGGAAATACAGATCCCAAACTTTTTCCTGTCAATTATTTTGAACGGTTCACTAACCTGGCTGCTGCAAAGCCGCTGGTTTTTGCCGAAACGGGTTATATAGCAGAAGACCTGGTGATTCCATCTTATAACCTGAATAAACAGGGTAACGCCGCCTGGCAAAAAGATTACCTGGAAAAGGTATTGAAATTCTGCAACGATAAAAAAGCAAAGCTGTTCATCTGGTTCTGCCATAAAGATTATGATGCCGGAAATAACACCTTACGAACACTTGGCCTGTACCAGGATCTTTTTGGGTTGTGGGAAGACACCGGGTTTAAAGATGAAAGTGGAAGAGAGCGGCCGGCTTACCAAAGCTGGCTGCAATGGGTGGGGAGAAATAAAATTCAATAGATCGTCAGCATAGTTTGTAAACCTTGCCAGGTAACGAAACAATGATGTTCTGCATTTCCAGCATTAATAAAGCGGTTGCCACAGCGCTGCTGCTTAACCCGCTTTTAAAATACAGTTCGTCAATGTGAATGCCGTCCTGCTGTTGTAAAATATCCAGCACCGTTTTTTCATCGGGCGCCAGTTCAATAAACAGTTCCCGTTGTTTTTTTGATGAAGGTTTTGGTATTGATTTCCATCCCATCATTTCAAGAAGGTCATCGGCAGAATTTATCAAGGCTGCTTTATTGTTTTTGATCAGGTAATTGCAACCTTCACTTTTTGCATCATTGGTTCTTCCGGGAATGGCGAATACATCTTTGTTGTACCCATTGCCCAGTTCGGCGGTGATGAGTGAGCCGCCTTTTTTGCTGCTTTCAACAACGATCACTGCATCACACATACCAGCTACAATGCGGTTACGTTTTGGAAAATTCTGTTTATCGGGATTTGTATTGCTGATGAATTCGGTGAGTAAACCTCCGTGCCCGGTTATTTGTTTGGCCAGTGATTTATTTTGTTCGGGATAGATCCTGTCGAGCCCGTGCGCCAGTACGGCAACAGTTTGCAGGCTGTTCCTCAATGCCGCTTTGTGTGCTATGGTGTCAATGCCGAATGCAAGTCCGCTGACAATAAGGATATTCTCGTCTTTCAATTCTTCAACAAATTTTTCGCAAACCACTTTCCCGTAACTGGAATTATTTCTTGTGCCAACAATGGAAATGATCCTGGAAGTATTCAGGTTTGCATTACCCCGGTAATAAAGCAGGGAAGGGGAATCGAAGCAGTTCAGTAACCGCTTGGGATAATGTTCATCTGTAATAAACAGTGGCGTGATCTTATACTTCTCTATGAATTTTATTTCTTCTTCCGAACTGTTGAAGTCAGAAAAGTCTTTGATGGATCTTGCCCGTACGCTTCCAATGCCTTCGATCTTTTCCAGTTCTTTTTTCTTTGCTTTAAAAACAGCCTGGGCATTGCCATACATATTGATAAGGGCTTTGGCGTGTATATCGCCGATGTTGGGCACCAGGGTAAGGGCAATTTGATAGAGCAGGTCATTGGTCATTGAGAATGGTCATTGGTCAATGGTCATTGGAACATTGAGTGAATGACAATAATAAAGAACAAATTAATTGCTGATCACGGAAAGTTCTGTCCGGCGGTTGAGGGATTTCCCTTGTTCAGTAGCGTTATCTGCCACGGGTTTGGAAGCGCCAAAGCCTTTATAACTGAGTCGTTGGGGGGTGATCCCTTTGCTTAATAAGTAGCCCACCACCGACTTTGCCCGGTTGTTGGAGAGCAGGGTATTGTCTTTATCCTGGCCCACATTATCGGTATGCCCGTCTATCTGGATCTTTAGTTTTGGATTATCATTCAGCAGCAGCACCAGTTTATCCAGCTCGCCGGTTGATTCGGGTTTAAGGCCGAATTGTTTTGTTTCGAAGAAGATATTTTTAAGCACAATGGTTGCGCCGGCTTCGATCGGTTGTAAGGGGATGTCAACAGTAAAAACAGCATCGCTGTTCTTGTCAAGCAACGAAAAATTATCCGAATAAAATAAATAACCTTTGCGGTTCACATTGAAGGCATAGTCTTTTCCAACGGGTAAGGTGGCTAAATAATTTCCATCTTCATCGGTTTGTAATTTGCTGATGAGGCTCTTTGTTTTTACATCACTTAGTTCAACGGATGAAGGCAGTCCGGCCTTTGTTTTTTTATCAAACACTTTTCCTTTTACCCATAATGTTTTTAGTGGCCTGATGTCTTCTCTTAACTGGAAAGAATAAATATCAATGCCGCCTTTTCCATCGCCCTTATCGCTGGCATAGTAAGCCGTTTTTGCATCGGCTGCCACTACCAGGGAACCTTCGTCATCGATGGTGTTGACCGGGTAGCCTAAATTCTCTGCCATCACCCAACTGCTGTCGTTTACTTTTTTGCTGAAAAAGAAATCAGACATCCCATAGCCGGTGTGGCCATTGCTGTTGAAGTACAGCGTTTGATTATCGGCATGCATGAACGGGCAACCTTCATTGCCGCTTGTGTTTACGGCTTCACCTAAATTTTCGGGAACACTCCATTTGCCCGAAGGCAGGCGATGTGTTACCCATATATCCGTTCCGCCAAAACCACCTTCACGGCTGCTGGAAAAATACAGGTCTCTTTTATCGGGCGATAAAGAAGGGGAGGATTCCCACAGGTCGGTATTCACCACCGGTCCCAGGTTTTGCGGCTCACTCCAGCCTTTGTTTGTGCGTACAGAAAAATAAAGGTCGCAGCTTCCTTCACCTTCTGGATAATTGCAGCCTGTGAAAACAAGCAGTTGCCCGTCCTGCGAAATATTCAGCGCTGCTTCATTCAGCGTGGTGTTTACTTTTCCTTCCAGCGGTTTTGCGTTGCTCCATTTGCCGTTGATGAAACTGCTTTCATAAAAATCTTCGTCGTTATTCACCCGGCGGGTAAAGATCATTTTACTTCCATCAATGGTAAAGGAAGGAAAATATTCCAATGCGGCAGAGTTGATGCTGTCGCCTAAATTCTGCGGGGCAAAAACATAATCTTTTAAAGGGTGTTTCTTTTCGTAAGCAACTGCAAATTCGTAAGTAGATCTTCGGTAATTACCGGCCCCGATGCTTTGCTGGTTCAGTTTCGGGTTCAATAAAAATTCATTCACTGCATCAAGCGCCTGTTGAAATTTTCCAATGCCTGCCAGCGAGATAGAATAAGGAAGCAGGTATATTTTTGAGTATACAGAATCTAACTGCCAGGCGATATTAAAATCAGCAACAGATGTTTGGTAGTCTTTTAGTGCAGCATAAATATTCGACCGGGTTAAAAAGGCATCCACCAGCTTTGGTTCAATGGCCAGCGCTTCGTTCAGGTGTTTGATGGCTTGCGTATATTTCCCGTCTGTGGCTTCTTCTACTGCCTGGCCATATATTTCACCTGCTTTTTGATTTACTTTTTCCGGATCGTACCACTGTGCGGAAGAAATTAAAAATGAAAAATTAAGAATGAAGAATGAAAGGAGTATGCGAGGGATATGTGACTTTGTGTTTTGCATTTGTATGAACCGGTAAATGAAGTTAAAACGAAAAGAATACTGATTTATTCTTTGTGCAGAAATTATAACATTTCTTTCTAGGGTACATTGATGTACTTGTGTACCTGCAGCGATAATTCCCATTGCGGGTGCTGTTTGATGTATTCAATGATCAATTGGGTTACTACCGGAGCTTTATCCCATTCCGGCTGAAGATAAAGCTTGCAGGCCGGGGAGACCAATGCAGCATATTGTTCAGCCCATTCAAAGTCTGATTTATTGAACACCACTACTTTTAATTCGTTGGCATGCGGTAGTATTCCTGGCAAAGGCGCTTTGAATTTTTTTGGAGATAAACAGATCCAGTTCCACGATCCACTCAGTGGATGGGCGCCGGATGTTTCAATATTTGTTTCAAAACCTTTTAACTGCAATGCAGCAGTAAGTGCATCTAGGTTATGCATCAATGGCTCGCCACCGGTGATTACTACCAGTTTGGCAGGTGTTTTTGAAATATTCAATATTAGATCGTCGATCTTCCATAAAGGATGTTTCCCTGCATCCCAGCTTTCCTTTACATCGCACCACACACAACCTACATCGCATCCGCCCAGGCGAATGAAATAGGCGGCTCTTCCCTGGTGAAATCCTTCGCCCTGTAACGTATAAAAATGTTCCATAACGGGGAGGGGAGTGGCGACTATATTTTTTAACTGGGTCATGTTATCTGAAGAGAAAAGATTATGCTTCGCTGTATTTGTTTTCACAGGCAGTGAATGTATTCATCAGTAAAGCAGCAATGGTCATTAAGCCCACGCCTCCCGGTACCGGGGTTATATAGCTGCATTTGGGAGATACGTTTGCAAAGTCAACATCGCCTTTTATGGCAAAGCCTGATTTTTTGGTTGCATCCGGTACACGGGTGATGCCCACATCAATTACCACTGCATCTTTTTTCACCATGTCGGCTTTTAAAAATTCAGGGATGCCCAGTGCGGCTACAATGATATCTGCCTGTAAACAAATTTCTTTTAAATTTTTTGTACGGCTGTGACAAACGGTTACGGTGCAATTACCCGGATAGGAATTCCTGCTTAATAAAATACTGATGGGCCTGCCTACGATGTTGCTGCGGCCAATGACCACTGCATGTTTGCCGGCCGTTTCAATTTTATAATGTTCCAGCATTAATAAAATTCCGTAAGGGGTTGCCGGGATAAAAGTGGGTAAGCCCTGTACCATTTTACCAATGCTCACCGGGTGAAAACCATCCACATCTTTACCCGGGTGAATGAGGTTGATTATTTTTTCTTCATCGATCTGTTTGGGCAAGGGCAGTTGTACCAAGATGCCATCTACATCATCGTCGTTATTCAGCTTTTCAATAGCTGCGGTCAGTTCTTTTTCTGAAACGCTTTCATCCAGGCGGATGAGGCTGCTTTTAAAACCCACTTCCCCGCAGTTCTTTACTTTGCTTGCCACATAGGTTTCGCTGGCGCCGTTGTTGCCTACCAGTATGGCAGCCAGGTGCGGCGTTTTTTTTCCTTCTTTTTTGAAGAGGATCACCTTTTCTTTTACTTTCTCTTTAACGGATTGGGAAACGATCTTGCCATCTAAAATTTGCATGGGGCAAAAATACACAACTATTGGTTGATTTTCTCCTGCCCGGGTGAAAGGGGGTTGCTATTTTGTATCTATGATTCCCCGTTGTATAAAGATGAAGATTGTATTGATAGTACTGCTTTGCGTTCCCTGTGTTATACCAGTTGCTGCACAATCACTCCGCTATCCCGTTTCGCAACCCTACACAAGTTTATCGGCTTACAGCCTGCAGCAAAACGATGCCTTGTCTTTTACCGGGAACCAGGCAGCGCTGGCACAAACAAAGCAGGCAGGGATCGGTGTATTTGGCGAAAGACGATTCATGCTGAAAGAAACAAGTATGTACACATTGGGGGCTGCCCTTCCAACCCGGTTAGGAAATGTAGGGATACAACTGAACTATGCCGGGTTTAAAAATTTTAATGAGACCAGGATCGGACTGGCTTATGCAAGACGATTGGGCAAATTTGTTGATCTGGGTATTCAGTTTAATTATTACGGGTATAAGGTTCCCGCCTATGGCAATGCATCCACCATTTATTTTGAACTGGGGGCCATCATGCATTTGTCGGATAAATTAAATGCAGGCATACATGTGTATAATCCTGTTGGAGGAAAGCTTGGCACTCCGGCTCCGCCCAACACTTCGGCTTCGCTCAACACTTCGGCTTCGCTCAGTATCGATAAGCTTGCATCGGTTTATAAGATGGGGTTAGGCTATGATGCTTCGGATAGATTTTTCATCGGGGCCGAGATCATTAAGGAAGAAGACAAAGCAGTGAATGTTATTGCCGGCATTCAATATCATTTTGCAAAACAGTTTTTTGCCAAAGCAGGATTTGCCAGCGGATCAACAATGAGTTATGCCGGCGCCGGTATTGGATGGAAGGGTCTCCGCCTGGATATCTCATGCAGCTATCATCCGCAACTTGGTTTTACTTCCGGCATTTTACTGATCATTCAGTTTAAAAGAAAGAAGGAATGAAAACACGGATCATCATAAGTATGCTGTTCTTTATTTCATTGCATGTGCATGCGCAGGTAGAAGAAACTAATGCCAACACGGTTGAGCAGCAGCTGGAAAATAATACAGCCAATAATGAAGATGTGGAAACAGAAGATGATGGGTACCTGCAGCAGATGCAACAGTTTTTAAAACACCCTGTAGACCTTAACCGGGCCGATGTAACTGAGCTTGCTGAACTAAGGATACTTACCCCGGTACAGGTACAGAACCTTGTTTTATACCGGAAGCTGGTTGGAAAACTGATTGATGTGTATGAGCTGCAAGCCTTGCCAGGCTGGGATCTGCATACGATACGAAAACTGAGGCCATATATTACCGTTAGTTCAGTGACCCAAGCAACCGGTTCGTTAAAAAGCCGGTTAAGAAAAGGAGATCATACTTTATTGTTGCGGGCGTCCCAGGTATTGGAAAGATCAAAAGGATACTTGCCTGATTCATCAACAGCTGTCAATTTCTATCCGGGTTCACCGCAGAAAATATTGTTCCGGTATAAATATGTTTACAAGAATTTGTTACAGTATGGATTGCTTGCAGAGAAAGATGCCGGTGAACAATTTTTTAAAGGCAGACAAAAAACGGGTTTCGATTTTTATTCTTTTCATTTGTTCGTTCGTAAAACCGGCATCATTCAGTCGCTGGCGATCGGTGACTTTACGGTAAACATGGGACAGGGCCTGGTGCAATGGCAAAGCCTGGCGTTTAAAAAAAGTGCAGATGTAGTTAATATAAAAAGAGAATCGCCGGTATTGCGGCCTTATAATTCTGCTGCGGAAATAAATTTTCACCGGGGGCTGGGAATTTCGATCGGAAAAAGAGCATGGCAGGCAACTGCCTTTGTTTCTTATAAAAAGACCGATGCCAATTTTGTTGCCGATACTTCCGTGGACCAGAATGATCATGTGTCTTCATTGCAAACATCGGGGTACCACCGTACAAAAAGTGAAGTTGCAGATAAAGGGATCCAGCGGCAATTGGTTTTTGGTGCTAATGTATCATACCAGTATAAGAGACTACACATAGGGCTGAATGGTATTCATTATCAATTTAAGTTGCCGTTGGTTAAATCCCAGGATCCATATAACCGGTATGCTTTATCAGGCAGGCGTTCGGGCAATTACAGTTTCGATTACAGTTATACATTCAGGAATATCCATTTTTTTGGAGAAGCGGCGTTTACCCCATCAATGGATATAGCATTTGTAAACGGGCTGATGGTTTCTGTTTCGTCCGTTGCCGACCTGGCTGTATTATACCGGGATATTTCCCGGTCGTACCAATCTTTCAATACATCAGCCTTTACAGAAAATACCTACCCGGTGAATGAAAAGGGGCTTTATGCCGGGATATCCATCAGGCCAGCTGCAGATCTTCGCATAGATGCCTATGCCGATCTTTATAAATTCCCCTGGCTGAAATACAGGGTGGATGCGCCTTCGGGCGGATCAGATTATCTTCTTCAGTTTACTTACAAGCCAGGTAAAAGGTTGGAAATATATACCAGGTATCATTCCGGATCAAAAGGAATTAATAGTAACCCGGCAGGCCTTACTCTTTCTCCGGTACTGCAGCAATCAAAAAAGAACTTGCGAACCCAGGTCAGTTACCATGTAAGCCCGGATATAACACTGCGGAACAGGATAGAAGTAGTTTGGTTCAACCGGGCGGGGCCATCACCCGAAGAAGGGTTCCTTGCCTTCTTTGATTTACTGTATAAACCGGCTCTTAAACCATTCTCCGGAAATCTTCGGTTGCAATACTTTGAAACGGATGGGTACAATAGCCGGTTGTATGCCTATGAAAATGATGTTCTTTATGCTTATTCAATCCCAGTTTTCTATGAAAAAGGGTACAGATATTATATAAATATCAATTATGAGCTGCTAAAAAAAATATCGATTTGGCTCAGGTGGTCTCAAACTGTTTATACCAATAAAACCTTTACTGGCAGTGGGCTTGACGAAATTCAATCCAACCATAAAAGTGAAATAAAAATCCAGGTCTTATATAAGTTTTAACATTTTTCCGGGCAAATGCAGCAATTCGGGTCTGCTAACTGTCCTATAAGGAGATAGAAATACGAGGGAAATTAATTTAACATTATTTTGACGTTAAGAAATTATCCTTATTTTTACACATCATTAAACTCAATCTAAATGCACATGAGAAGATTTTTAACACTGTTTACAATGCTCATGCTCTGCGGAGTGTTAGCATTTGCTCAAAGCCGGGTGGTGACCGGTAAGGTTACTGATGCTGACGGTAACCCGGTTTCTTTTGCAACAATTAAAATTAAGGGAACGCAAACCGGTCTTTCAGCGGATGCTAACGGTGCGTACTCAATCCGGATTAACCCAGGTGCAGTACTGGTTATTTCTGGAGCCAGTTTTAAAGAAACGGAAGTTCCCGTAGGTACTCAGAATGTTTTGAATACTGTTTTGGAAAAAGGCATTACTTCTGACTTAAGGGAAGTTGTAGTAACAAGTGCTTTTGGTACAAAACGTACTGCAAGATCAACAGCATCTAATACACAAAACGTTTCCGGAGAGCAATTGAACACGATTCGCCAGACAAACTTGAATAATGCCTTGGCCGGTAAAGTTGCCGGTTTGCAGGTACGTAGCCAGTCGGCAGCCAAATTGGGTGTTGAAACGATTGTTCGTTTAAGAGGAGAAAATGGAATTGGAATTGGGGGAGGTGCCTTATACGTAGTAGATGGCACTATAATACCAAGTTCACAGGATATTAACCCAGACGATATAGAAGACGTTACAGTTTTGCAGGGACCAGCAGCAGCAGCCTTGTTTGGGCCTGATGCATCAAACGGTGCAATTGTATTGACTACAAAAAAGGCAAGAAAATCACAAAAGGGTATTGGTCTTGAGATCAATACCGGAGTTCAGTTTGATAAAGTCTATATCCTGCCAGACTACCAGGATTCTTATGGGGGTGGTACAGATGCTAATTTTAATGTTTATCATTACAAAGCCGGAGATCCAATTGGTTGGAAGGCTCTGGATGGTAAATTCTATCCCGATTATACAGAAGATGTGAGCTGGGGTCCGCGTTTACAAGGACAAGAATATATTCCTTGGTATGCTTGGTACAATGGAAGTGAATATGCTTATAAGACAGCAAAATGGTTGCCTCAACCAACCAATGTACGCGACTATTTTAATACCGGAATAACCAGGCTCAATAATATTAACTTTTCTAAGGCAGGTGAAGGATTTAACGTCAGGGCTTCTTATACAAACCTTGATCAGAAGGGCTTGATACCTACCTCTTATCTAAAGAAAAATACTTTTAACATTACTGCCAGTTTTGACATAGGTTCAAAGTTCACCGTATCTGCTAATGTTAATTATATAAACCAAAAATCAAACGCAGAGAACGACGACGCTTATGCAAACCAGAGCTCGGGTAATTTTAATCAATGGTTTCACCGCGATCTTGACATGAATATTATGCGTGAATTGAAAGACCTGAGAGGACCAAATGGGGAAATAGCAACCTGGAATCATAATAATCCAGGCGCATATAGTACTGCTGATAACGGAGCTTCTTTTTATAAAGCGTTTTACTGGCATGGTAATTTTGCATGGCAAGACTGGAATACAACCGTTACCAGCAGAAACAGACTTTTTGGGGATGTGGGAGTGACCTACAAAGTTAATAACGACCTGAAGATCAAATTCACTTACAGGAAGCAACAGCATATGGTTAAAACTGATGAACGTCAATATTATGCACTTGATTTAAGTGCTGGTACAAACTCAGGCTTTAATAATTTTGAGCCAACTCTGAATGGCAGGGCTAGAACTTTTGGCGGCTACCGTGTCACTCAATCTCAAAGTGATAGGCAGAATTATGAGTTCTTGGGAACTTATAATAAGAAAATCAGAGATTTCCAGATCGGTGTAATTGCGGGTTTAGATATTTTTAAAACTACAGCGACCCAATTGCAATCACGTACAGATGGCGGTTTAGCTATACCTGACCAGTTCCTGCTGACCAATTCAAAAAATCCAGCGGTTACAACTCAGCGGATTGACAATAGTGCAAGAAGATCATTATTCGCCAATGCAACTATCGGTTTCAGAAATTATTTATTTGCTGAAGGCACATACAGGAGAGATTATATTTCTACAGAAGCGGATCCTTTTTATATTGATACCAAATCCGTAGGTATATCATTAGTGTTTAGTGATTTCATCAATAAAAATGGCCCTAGTTTCTTAAGCTATGGTAAAATACGGGCATCGGTTGGTACTGTACTAAATGCATTGGGTATTTATCAAAACAACCAGGTTTACACCATCGGTGCAAACCAATTCAATGGAAACTTTGTAATGACAGAGCCAAACAGCCTGATCGATCCATTATTGGCCGGCGCGGCTAATGATGAGAAAGAAGTGGGTATTGAATTAAGATTCCTTAAGAACAGGATTGGACTTAATGCAACATATTGGGATAGGACAAATAAGAACTTCCCTTTAGCTGCAACAGTTAGTCCTTATACCGGTTATGGTAGTGTGACTACCAATGCCGGAGAGGTTAAAAAAACAGGTATAGATATACAGTTGTTTTTAAACCCGGTTAAAACTAAAAACTTTGATTGGACGATAAATGCAACATGGGGTAAACTCCTTAAAAACGATGTAATCTCTATTAATGAAAAACTCAATATAAACACCCAGTCAAGCCAGGTTAGTGGTAACGGTAATATTAACATGGTTAGTACAGTTGGAAAACGCTGGGGTCAGTTAAGGGGCGTTGGTATCAAAAGAAATGAGGCCGGTATACCAATTATAACTGCCGATGGTCTTTATACACCACAATTGGATGTTGATTTTGGCAGTTCGCTTCCCGACTACACAGGCGGTGTTCAAAATACGTTCACTTTGTTTAAGAATTTCCTGATAAATGTTAATATTGACTACTCCTACGGAGGTAAATTTTTCTCCTTATCTGATTTTTATGGGGATGCAACAGGAAACTTTAAAAATTCAGCCGGCTTAAATGATAAGGGTGTTCCGATGCGGGAAGCTGTTTCAAATGGTGGCGGAATACATGTTGTTGGTGTTGATGCAACCGGTAAGGCAGTTGATATGTATGTAGATACAAGATACTGGTTTGAGAAGAATGGCCTTTATGGCTCTAATATTGCTGAAACTGCTATACGTGACCTTACGTTTGTTAAGTTACGTGAGTTAAGTATAGGGTACAGGCTGCCGGTTGAAAAACTGGGTATTGGTAAGTACCTGACAAGCGCAGTTTTCTCAGTGGTTTCTCGTAACCCATGGCTGATTTATGTAAAGAGAAAAGGATACGATCCTTCCGAATTAACTAATTCAAGTGGAGAAAATGGTCAATTGCCGGGTACAAGAAGTTTTGGTGTAAACTTGAAATTAGGTTTTTAACAACTAAAAATACTTTCTCATGAAAAGATACTTATTAAAGCTTACTACCATTTTATCGCTTGGGGTACTGCTTATAACAAATGGCGGCTGTAACAAACTCAACGACTTTGGCGATACAAATCTTGATCCGAATGGAGTTCCGCAACCATTGCTTGGAGCACTGTTAACTAACGCACAAATTGGTGCAGCAGGTGGGCTTATAACACAACCCCCCACCCTCTTTTGCCAATATGTTTCAGAAGCAACCTATCCTGGAACATCTTTGTATAGCGGATTGGAGTTTGAGTCCTCAGGCACTTATAGTGGAACATTGCAGGACCTTCAGGTTATTATCAACAAGTGCAATCAGGATCCTACTTATGCTTCAGGTTTTGGAGATGTTGGAACCCAGGTTGGCGTAGCAACGCTTATGAAGACATATGTTATGTGGACTTTGACAGACAGGTGGGGAGACTTGCCCTATTCCGAAGCTTTGGCCGGGGCCAATAATTTACTGCCAAAATTTGATGAGCAGAAGGATATTTATAGTGGAATGTTATCAGAAATATCAAATGCACTGGTATTATTAAACCCATCCGGAGCTACAATTAAAGGGGATCTTATTTATGCAGGAAATGTAACCAAGTGGCGTAAATTTGGTAACAGTCTTAGAATGTTAATTGCTTTGCGAATGAGCAAACGCTATCCAAATCCGGGTCAATTTGCTGCAGCTGAATTCCAGAAATCCCTTGATAACGGGTATGGGTATATTTCTACCAATGCCGATAATTTTTCATTAACATATCCTGGTGGAGCATTCCTTAATCCTATTTATGGGCAAAATATCAGCCAGGATGCTGCGATTGCACTTACATTTACTGATGCGTTAAATGGGTTGGGAGATACCAGGAGAGCTTCTATGGCCTCTCTTACCAATGGTTGCCCGTACGGATTAGCTGGTGCAGCACCAATTGGAACTCCATACGCCAGGATGGGTAGTGGTGTTTATGCTGCTGCAAATGGAACTATGGTGATCATTAATGCAGCATCTGTATTATTGGCACATGCAGAGGCGGCTGAAAGAGGATGGGTTGCAGGAGGAACAACTGCTGCTAAAACGTATTATGATAACGGCGTTACTGCCTCTTTTGCACAGTGGGGACAATCTGTTCCGGCTGGATATCTAGCAGCAGGTGGCGTAGCCGATTATAATTCTGGTAATGGAGTAGCAGCTATTGGAGGATCATCAGTAGCAGGTTCTAATGGTACTACAGGTACAGCGTTAAAAAGGATAGCATTACAACAATGGATCGCTTTTTATCCTGCGGGAATACAAGGCTGGAGTAACTGGAGAAGGACCGGAGTTCCGGATATTAAACCTACTGTTTTTGCTGTTCCTTCAGGAAGCCCGATTCCACGTAGATATAAATATGGACCAACAGATTATGAAAGCAATAAACTAGCTGTACAAGCTGCAGTACAAAGAATCCCTGGAGGGGCTGATTCTCAAAATGCACGTATGTGGTGGGATCAATAAACGACACAGACACTACTATTTTGTAAATACCAAAAACACGAATTATGAAATATTTTAAATTATCAAACAAATTTCTTTTGCTTTTTTCTGCCCTTCTGGTTTTAGGGATATCTTCCTGCAAGAAAAACAAGGAATTAAAACCACTGGCTGATAATGGACCGAAAATGATTGGTTTTATTAACGGCGGACCCGAAGGCTTTAATAGCAGTAGTTTGTCTTTTAACCCAAGTGTACCGAGTGAATTTGTGGAGGCACGTATATTATATACTGGTGCCGGTACTTTTGACAATGATGTTACAGCAACAATAGGTGTGGATAATGCAGCTTTGGTGGCTTATAACGCAACAGTGCCTGCAGGGGGTATCAAGTATACTTTGGCGCCAACAACTATATACTCTTTACCAAGTACACAAGTAGTAATAAAAAAGGGTAATACAATGTCTGAGGCCTTTAGAATTGAATTTAAGCCAAATATGTTAGACCTTGCGGTTAGCTATATGTTGCCATTGAGTATTACTGCACTTAGCGGTGCACCGAGTGATGTAGCCAAAGCTCCTGGAACCGGAACAATATATTTTCACATAATAGGAAACCCATTAGCAGGAGACTATAATGTAGAAGGATTCTTTTACCATCCAACTGTACCACGCGCTTTTACACGTACAGGAGGAACAGGTTTCTTAACCCCGGTGAGTGATAAAGCATTGGTAACCGAATTAGGGGATTTAGGTGCCTCGGGTTATTATGCAGTATTGACCGTACCTGATCCATTTGCAACAACAGTTCAGCCGGTTACAATTTCTGTTTATCCAGGCAGTATAAGCCCTGTTTATCAATGGGATACTGGTTTACCAACAACAGGCACTCCTATTTATGTACCAGAGCCAGCTCCAAACTGGGGTAAGTCCGGACAATGTAATAATACCTACAACCCTGCTACTAAAACCTTCTATTTGCGTTATGGATATTTAGGTGGTACTGGCTGGCGTGTAACAGAAGAAATAATAAAGAAAATTTAAACTGCCTTATAATACAATATGAATATAAAAAGAGCCTCTGAAAAGAGGCTCTTTTTATACCTTTGTAAAAACACAGATACAATGAGTAACCAACCAGAGCAACCCGGCCAGATCAATATAGAGATATCGGAAGAAGTATCTGAAGGAGTTTATGCAAACCTTGCCATAATTACGCATAGCCATGCTGAGTTTGTAATTGACTTTGTAAATGTGATGCCCGGCACGCCAAAAAGCAAAGTAAAGAGCCGTATCATCCTCACACCCTTTCATGCCAAGCGCTTTATGAAAGCCATGGTAGATAATGTAAAGAAGTTTGAAGCAGCGAATGGAGTTATACAGGATATGGAAGCTGTAGAAATCCCTTTCAATTTTGGCGGACCGGCGGCGCAGGCCTGAGAAACGGGTGCGTTGATCCAGTATTTTTAAAGTATTCCCTCATCGGCAAAGCTATAATATCCATCTTCACTTACAATGATGTGGTCTATTACTTTAATATCCATATAGGCTGCGGCTTCTTTTATTTTCCTTGTAAGTTCTTCATCGGCCAGACTGGGCTTTAAATTTCCAGACGGATGATTGTGGCAAAGAATAATGGAAGTAGCTTCTTCTTCCAGCGCTTTCTTTAATATTACCCTGGGATCAGCAACCGTACCCGTAATACCTCCCTGGCTTATTATTTCAAAATGGTTGATTTTATTGGCCCGGTTTAAAAAGATAACAGCAAATACCTCATGACTATAATCTTTGATCAGCGCCTGAAGGTATTCAGCAATTTCACGGCTTGAGCGTACTACAGTCTTTTCAAGACTTGCGGAGGCCTGCCGGCGACGGCCTAGCTCAAGCGCAGCCACAATAATTACCGATTTGGCCTCTCCAATGCCCTTTATTTTTCTGAAATCTTTAAGGGTAAGTTTTCCAAGTTCATTTAAGTTATCCTGGCCCAGTTTAAGTATCTCCTTTCCCAATTCCACCGCACTTTTACTTTTGCTTCCGTTATTCAGCAGGATAGCAATGAGTTCAGAATTGCTCAGCGATGAAGCGCCTTTTGTGAGTAATTTTTCCCGGGGACGGTCATCTGTAGCCCAGTTTTTTATTGATGTGGAAGGCTTGTTGACATTTTCCATCATTTCAAAATTAAATCATCCAAATAAATGATACTTTCGCAGCATAACGCAACATACTTATCTCAATTTAATATTTATGGAATCAAATGCAAAGATATTTTCCGGTACCGGATCGCAGTATTTGGCCGAAAAAATTGCGAAAAAATTCGGAGAACCACTGGGAAAAGTAAATATCCAACGGTTTAGCGATGGTGAGATATATGTTGAATTCAAAGAAAGTATCAGGGGGCGTTTTGTCTTTCTGATTCAAAGCACATATGCCCCGGCCGATAACCTCATGGAATTATTGCTGATGATTGATGCGGCCAAAAGAGCATCGGCGTATAAAGTAATTGCTGTTATTCCTTATTATGGACTGGCCAGGCAAGACAGGAAAGACAGGCCAAGAGTTGCGATCGGATCAAAACTGGTTGCTAATATGCTTACTGCAGCCGGGGCCGACCGGGTAATTACCATGGATCTTCATGCTCCGCAGATACAGGGTTATTTTGATATCCCTGTTGACCACCTCGATTCATCAGCCATCTTCATTCCCTATATAGAAAATCTGAAGTTGGCAAATCTCACTTTTGCGGCTCCTGATGTTGGCAGCGCAAACAGGATACGGGAAATTGCTACTTACTTTGAATGCGAAATGGTGATCTGCGATAAGCACCGGAAAAGGGCTAATGAAATTGCGAGTATGGTTGTTATTGGCGATGTAACCGGCAGGGATGTAGTTTTGATCGATGATATATGTGATACAGGAGGAACGCTGGCCAAGAGTGCCGCATTAATGATTGAAAATGGAGCCAGGAGCGTAAGGGCCATGTGTACCCACCCGGTATTGAGCGGAAATGCGTATAAAAATATAGAGAATAGTGTGCTGTCTGAGCTGGTGGTATGCGATACAATTCCACTGCGGGGGGAGTGCAGTAAGATAAAAGTTGTTTCAACAGACGAATTGTTTGCTGTTACCATACGTAATGCCTTTGAAAATAAGAGTATTAACAGTCTTTTCATGCGTAGCCGGATGGAAAATAAAAAATAGGATCAACGC
The DNA here is from genome assembly GCA_044220615.1 of Ferruginibacter sp. Lineage (GTDB taxonomy): Bacteria > Bacteroidota > Bacteroidia > Chitinophagales > Chitinophagaceae > Ferruginibacter. Next base: position 448,173 of record JBGAQR010000004.1, read on the forward strand.
AAAAAAGCCGTTTTTTTATTGTCAAAGGGCGATTGACTGTTGAGCATTTTCCCCTACCTTTGCGCCTCACAAAAAATAATAAAATGAAAACAATTACAATCGAAGGACAACTGAGGACCGAAAGCGGAAAAAAAGCCACCCGCCAACTTCGCTCTCAGAAACTGGTGCCAGGTGTAATTTATGGTGGTTCACAGGAAATTAATTTCCATGCTCCCGCAACTGCTTTTAAAGACATCGTGTACACACCGGAATTTATGGTGGCAGAAGTTAAGGTTGACAGCAAATCTTATCGCTGCATTTTAAAAGATCTGCAGTTTCATAAAGTAACTGATGCACTGCTGCATGTTGACTTTTTAGAACTGGTTGATGACAAAAAAGTGATCGCAACATTGCCCCTTAAATTTGTTGGCGTTCCGGCTGGCGTAAAAGCGGGAGGTAAACTGGTTACTAAAATGAAAACGTTAAAGGTAAAAGCGTTACCCAAATACCTTAAAGAAAGTATTGAAGTAAATATTGATAAACTGGAGCTGAATGATAACATCAGGGTAGAAGACGTGGTGGCTGATAATATGGAGATATTGAATTCACCCCGTATTCCTGTGGCTTCTGTTACTATGACAAGGCAACTGAAACAGGAAGAAGCTACAGCTCCTAAAGCAGAAACAGCAGCAGCTCCGGCAGCGGCAACGGCTGAAAAGAAATAAACCAGAATTAATCAGATAAGATTAAGCCTTTCCTTTTCCGGAGGGGCTTTTTTTTGACCGGCAACAGGAGGCCATGAAACTTTAACTACCTTTGCTAACTTAAAACGTGTTAACATGGGAATGGACAGAAATACGATCATTGGTTTTGTATTGATAGGTGCATTGCTGATAGGGATGTTTGTTATCAACAGCCGCAGTAACCAGGCATATCTGGCTGAAAAGAAAAGAATAGAAGATTCAATTGCAGCTACAAAACCTAAGGTAGACAGTGCTTTGCTAAGAGCAGATTCCCGCAAGATGGATTCACTAAATAAGGCTAAACAACAATTGCCAACTGCCTTCATTACAGATACAGCAGGAACTGAACGTTTTGAGACGCTTGAGAACGAAGTAATAAAGATCAGTTTTACAAACAAAGGCGGACAACCTAAATCAGTTGAGCTAAAGAGTTTTAAAGGGCACGATGGAAAACAAATTGTTTTGGGAAAAGCTGCATTTAACAAATTATCATATACCATTAAAACAGGCGAGAACCTGACTGCTGAAACAGCAAATATCCTGTTTGTAAGTTCCGGCAAAGCTGTCAATGCAGATAAATCACAAAGTATTTCGTTTGTGCTTAAGGATTCTGCCGGAAAAGAAATTGTTCACCGGTATACATTGCTTCCCAACAGTTATATGGTTGATTTGAATATTTCTATTAATGGCGCCGACAGGCTTTTTTATCAAAACAGCATGAGCCTGCTGTGGCAAACAGAGGCTGACCTGGCTGAAAATGTTTTGAAGTACGAAAGAGAACAAACTCATATTTGTTATTTGAAGAATGGCAATTATGATTTTGAATACCTCGGTTCGGGAAGTGATAAGAAATTTGAAAATCCGGTTGACTGGCTGGCGGTAAAACAACAGTTTTTTGTTTCGGCGCTGATAGCAAAAAATAAAATACAAAATGCCATTGTTAAATGGAGTCTTCCTGCTGATTCCTTAAAGATCGTAGCTCAAACATCAGCCAGTTGTAAACTTTCACTTAACAGCGGCCCGGTAGTTGAAGTACCGTTGCAGTTATACTACGGCCCCAGTGATTATAATGTGCTCAGTAAAAGCAATAACCAGATGGAAAATATTGTGCCTTACGGTAGCGGCATATTTGCTTTTGTAAAATACATCAACCGGCATTTTTTACTCCCCATCTTTGATTTTCTTAGAAACAATATTGCCAGTATGGGTATAGTGATACTGCTTCTCACCCTGGTTATCCGCCTGATCACATCTCCTATCTTATATAAGAGTTACCTCAGCGGTGCTAAAATGAAAGCATTGAAGCCAGAGATTGATCTGTTGAAGGCAAAATTCACTGACAAAGCGGGTAAGTTAGACCAACAGGCATTCGGGATGGAACAGATGAAACTGTGGAAAACGGCAGGAGTGAGTCCATTAGGAGGATGTTTACCAGCTTTATTGCAGATACCGATATTTATGTCTTTGTATTATTTCTTTCAATCTAATATTTCATTAAGAGGTCAGAATTTTCTGTGGGCTAAAGACCTGGCGGCTTACGACTCAATTGCAACATTGCCTTTTTCTATTCCTTTTTATGGAGATCACGTTAGTTTATTTACGATTACTGCCACCCTTACCAGTTTGATCATATCTGTGTATAGTATGAGTAGTATGCAGGATAATACCAATCCTGTAATGAAATATATGCCTTATATATTCCCTGTTTTGCTGCTGGGTGTGTTTAACAACCTGCCATCAGCACTTACCTGGTATTACACGGTTTCCAATACTATAACACTTATTTTACAGATCGTTATTCAGAAGTACATCATCAATCACGAAAAAATACTGGCACAAATAGAAGAGAACCGTAAAAAGCCTGTTAAACAGAGTAAGTTCCAGGAACGCCTGGCTGCTATGCAGGAAAGCAACAAAAAACTCCAGGATATGAAGAAGAAAACTGGGAAGTGATAAATACTAAGTTAAAATTCTGAAACCTGCACGGTCTTAACCACTGTGCAGGTTTTTTATAACCGCATTTTGAATGTTGGCATGAGATTTTATTATCTTTAATGAACAAAAAATAAAAAATGAGAATTGTTTACAGATCAGCATTCCTGTTCCTTTTGATCATATCAGGGCAGAAAGCATTTTCACAAAAAATATTTTCTGAGGGTACACTGGTTTATGATGTTGTTATTCAATCCGGGAATTCGTCACAGGGTACCGGGGGATTGAATGGAGCAACCAATACTGTTTACCTGAAGGGCAATAGCAGCCGTGTAGATATGACCAGTGCCTTGGGTAAGGAAATAACCGTATTCAATTCAAAGTCAGACAATGCAGTGATCTTGAAAGAATTCAGTGGACAAAAACTGATGATAACGCTCACTAAGGATAACTGGAAGGCAAAGAATAAACAGAATAGTGGGTTAAAGTTTGAGCTCTTAAATGAAACAAAATTGATTGCGGGATACAGCACCCGTAAAGCGGTGGCGAATACATCAGAAGGAAGATCTTTTGTTGTTTATTATACAACGGATCTGGTACCGGCAAATAAGGAGTATGATGCAACTTTTGCAAATTTACCCGGGTTGCCTGTTGAATATGAAATTGAATCAGGTAAAACAAGATTTAAATACACATTATCTAAGATTTCGTATGAGCCTGTTTTGGTCTCTCAATTTGATTTTCCAACCACCGGGTACAGGGTTATGACATACGAAGAAAATCAGCAATTGAAAAAGGGGAATTAATAAAAAGGAAACGGATAAATCTTAATGAGGCTTAATGATAAGTTTCATGCCGGTGTATCCCTGGGATACGTCTGGAACCGCAACAACCTGTTTGTGGGGAATTATATAAACAGTGTTGCCTTTTTTGTAAGTAAGTAGTGTATTCCTTAGGATTGTCTTGCCATCGGTCTGCTGGTTTGCCAACAAACTTCCGGTATACTTTAAGCCTGATTTTAAATTAAGGGAAATAGAGTTTTTTAAAGATCCTGAAGTAGAGATATTCAACGAAGCAGTTGACTTATTCTTCTTGCCTATACCTCTATCGGCCAAAGCACTAAGTGTTATACTGCTAAGTATAACAATTCCGAGTATCAATTTGGCATTTGTAGTCATTGGCAATTACTTAATCTGGAACAAATATATTGAAAAATATTAGCTAAAACCATACCATTCATCAAATCTTTTTACACAGTTTTAACGATTATGGGCAAAAAAGGTTACTAAAACTTGTGGTTTTCTTTAAAAGTTCCTAATTTACAATAACCTATAGCCCATGAGTAAATATCCTTACCGCCAGAACCGAGAAGAAATAAAAGCCCTCCTTGAGCAATTTGAGAACCTCAAAACCGGCAAAACCAACTCTTTTTTAGAAGAAGATTCTTTCGAACGTATTATTGATTATTTTGATGAGAAAGAACAGCTAACCGAAGCCCTGGAAGCGGCAGAATACGGCATAGAACAATACCCTTATTCATCTTTATTATTGCTAAAAAAGGCCGATCTCCTGATCGCATTAAAGCGTTACAAGGAGGCATTATTCATCCTGGATCATGCCGAAACATTAGATAGCAAAGATGCCAACCTGTACATATTAAAAACGGATGCTTACCTGGCTCTGGATCTGCAGCAAAAAGCAGCTACCGTTTTAGAAGCGGCCATAGAAGATTTTGACGGAGAAGAAAAGGTAGACCTCTTGTTTGAGCTAGCCGATGTGTACGATGACTATGAAAACTTTGATAAAGTATTCGATTGTTTGAAGATGATACTTGAACAGGAACCTGCTAATGAAGAGGCCTTGTATAAGATATGTTTCTGGACAGATTTTACAGGTAGAAATGAAGAGGGGATCCGCCTGCATCAGAAAATAATTGAACAATCTCCGTTTAATGAGCTGGCCTGGTTTAACCTGGCGGCAGCCTACCAGGGATTGAAATTATACGAGAAAGCAATTGACGCATACCAATACGCTGTAGCCATAGACGAAAAATTTGATTATGCTTTCCGTAATATGGGAGATGCATATATACGATTGCGGAAGTATAAAGATGCTATTGATGTGCTGGAAAAAGTTCTGGAACTGGCAAGGCCCGAGGACGTTATTTATGAAGCCATTGGCCACTGTAATGACAAAATGGGGAATTATGCACAGGCAAGATTTAATTACCGTAAGGCCAGTCATTTAAACAACAGCGATAGCCAGTTGAATTATAAGATCGCCTGTACCTATATGAATGAAGGCCAGTGGGAGAGCGCCATAAAAAACCTGGAGATTGCCTTACGTATCCATCGGATGCAGCCAGAATATAACCTTGCCATGGGACAATGTTATATGCAATTGGATAAACTGGAAGACGCTATAACCTGTTTTGGCAATGTAGTACGGGTTCGTCCTAAAAATATTAATGGCTGGATAGAACTGCTGAAATGTTTGTATAAAGCTGAGATGCTTGAAGAAGCTCTGGAATACGCAGGTTTTGCCTATGAACAAACAGATGGAAAACCGATCTTTCTGTTTTATAAAAGCGCCTTTCTTTTCACACTTGGAAAACAGAAGGAGGCCTTATTGCAACTTGAATCGGGTATGAACAAGAACCCGAGGCTGGTTAAAAAATTCATTGAGATCAATCCGTCTTTATTGCAGGTACAGCAGGTAGTGGATATTATAGCCCGCTATAAAAAAAGAAAATCCATTTAACCTTCCCTTATAACTCCTGGTCAAATATGCGCTTAGGAGGTTATCTTTGCAGTCCTTAAATGACGAATCATGAATTTTAATCTTACGCAGATCCCGGAACGGAATAAGAAACCACGTACGCACGGCATTACAATGGTAATGGACAAAGGCCTGAGTGTGGAAGAAGTAAAAAACTTTATGAGCGCCACCCATCCGCACGTAGATGTGGTAAAACTCGGCTTTGGAACATCCTATGTTACACCAAACCTTAAAGAAAAGCTGGCTGTTTACCGTTCTTTTGATATGCCCATTTACTTTGGCGGTACTTTGTTTGAAGCATTTCTTATCCGGAACCAGTTTGAGGACTATATCAATGTTTGTAAAGAATTCGGTGTTAGTTATATGGAGGTGAGCGATGGCTCCATCAACATACCGCATGCTGAAAAGTGCGGTTATATAGAGAAATTATCAAAAATTGGAGTGGTTTTAAGTGAAGTAGGTAGTAAAGATGCCGCTCATATTATTCCTCCCTATAAATGGATCGAGTTGATGAAAGCAGAATTGGAAGCCGGATCAACCTATGTGATCGCTGAAGCAAGGGAAGCCGGTAATGTAGGTATTTACCGTGGTACCGGCGAAGTACGGGAAGGCCTGGTACAGGAGATACTTACCCAGATCCCCGAAGAAAAAATCATATGGGAAGCTCCTCAGAAAGCACAACAACTTTATTTCCTGGAATTGATCGGATGCAATGTAAACCTCGGAAACATACCACCGAACGAAGTGATCCCTCTTGAAGCAATGCGTATCGGCCTTCGGGGAGATACGTTCAACTTATACCTGAATAAAGAATTGGCATAATGAAAACGTATGGCCTTATCGGGTTCCCGTTATCTCATTCTTTTTCACAAAAATATTTTACTGCAAAATTTCAAAAAGAAGGAATTGGTGATTGCAGGTACGAAGTCTATCCGATCAGATCAATAGAAGAAATAAAAGCATTGATAGGAGCTGATCCCCTGTTAATGGGCCTCAATGTTACGATCCCTTTTAAGCAATCTGTTCTCCCTTATCTTGACAACACAGATATGATACCCGCCGGGTTAAGCGCATGCAATTGTATCAGGATCAAAGAAGGGAAAACCATCGGCTATAATACGGATATTGCCGGGTTTGAAAGATCTCTTCTATCTCATTTGAAAGACGATCATAGCCATGCACTGATATTGGGAAACGGTGGAGCTGCGGAAGCAATAAAATTTGTATTGAATAAACTAAAGATCAAATACAAAGTTGTAAGCCGGAAAATTCACCACGATACCGACCTTACATATAGTGAACTGAGAGAACCGATCATTAAAGAATACAAGCTTATAATTAACACCACACCGCTTGGTACTTTCCCGGATATCAATGAATGCCCGGATATACCATACCGTTTTTTAACTAACCAGCACCTGCTGTACGATCTTGTTTATAATCCTGAAAAGACAGTATTTCTTCAAAAAGGAGAAGTATTTGGGGCAACGATCAAGAATGGTTATGAAATGCTGATGCTGCAGGCCGAAGAGAGCTGGCGGATATGGAACGAAGACTAAGCCGTCAATATTGACCTCAGCTTTTCAGGAATTGCCACTACTTTTTTTGCATCGTAATTATAAGATATCATTCCTGTTCTTGCATTTGCCAAAAGCGTACGCTCATTATTCCTGTTTACAAATAACTGGTAGTACAGTTCAAAACCCACCCGGGAGATATCTCCGGTACTTATCATCACTTCCACCACATCTCCGTAAAAGGATTCGCTTTTAAATTCAACGGCCAGGTCGCTCATGATCAAACCCGTTCCTTCAATATTCAATTCGGTATAGCCGTATTGATGCAGCCATTGCATTCTTGCTTCGTGTACGATGCTTACAAAGGCATCGTTGCCCAGGTGATTGCCATAATTGATATCGGTGATCCGTACAGGTATATGAAACGAAGCCATTGCTTTTTCGGGTACTTCAATTTTTATTCTGGGCATACTGGTACCGGGCTTATTGATTGGTTAAAAAAGAGATCAGTTTTTCCATTGCTTTCTTGCGGTGGCTGTATTTGTTCTTTTCCTTCATGTCCATTTCTGCAAAGGTCAGTTCACTGCCATCGGGAATAAAAACCGGGTCGTACCCAAAACCATTGTCACCTTTTTTCTCAGGAATTATCCTGCCGTTGCAAACCCCTTCAAAATAATATTCCTTTCCATCCAGTATCAATGAGATAACTGTTCTGAACCGGGCTGCTTTATTACCAACTTCGCTTAAATTCTTCAACAGCTTATCTATGTTGGCATCAAAACTCCTACTTTCACCGGCATAGCGGGCGCTCTTTACACCAGGCTCTCCATTGAGTGCTTCTACTTCAAGGCCTGTATCCTCGCTAAAGCAATCCTTACCGGTTAACCTGAAGATGGTTTCTGATTTTTCAGAAGCATTTTCTTCAAGCGTATCGTGTGGCTCGGGAATGTCAATATCTATACCGGCTTCTTTCAGGGGAAGGATATTGAATTTTTGACCCAATACGGCTCTCACTTCATTTACCTTATTCTGGTTATTGGTTGCAAAAATTAAATTTTCCATTTTAAGAAATTAATCGAAGAAAAAAACCTTTTTTAAACTGTTCCATAATTTCAATTTCTCCTGTTTATCGGTCTGTAATTTACTCAGCGCTTCCGAAGAAAGATAAACCTGGTTATTAAAATGCTGTAACTGGTAGTGTGGAAATTGCAGTGGAAGATTTAATGATTCAGGGTTTATCCCAAACAAAAATACTTTCTCTGCCTGGAGCTGTTCTGCAATATCGCTGTAAGACAAGCCTTGATTTTTTGAAACATTGATCAACGCAATATCCATCATACTGAGCTTACAGGCAGTTAAAATTCCCAGCAGAAAATTCAACTCTTCATCAGCCAGGTAAATAGCGTCTGGCGAACTGACAAGTATGGCAATTCTTCTCTTATTTTCACCTAAGAATGAAATACCACCTGTTGCACTGATCCCGGTGGCCGGCTTCAATTCGTACAATGATTTATTGAACAAACTGCCCAGTACAAATGGAGGAAGTTGAATATTATCTAAACTCATTAAAACGCCGGTTAAATCTTGTTTTTTTCGTTTCTTTGCCGTAAAATTAATGATTATGATTGCTGCAGGAAATATTAATATTACGAAAGTTGAACGGAGCAAATTAAAAGACATAAATCTCGTTAATATTCCCTTTGGTAAATACTTCACTGATCACATGCTGGAAGTGGATTATGAAGATGGTGAATGGAAGAATGCAGAGATCAAACCTTACCAGCCCCTGTTGCTGGAACCCTCCCTGGCAGCGCTACACTACGGGCAGGCTATCTTCGAAGGCATAAAGGCCTACAAAAATGATAATGGGGAAACGCATATTTTCCGCCCTTTCGATAATTTTAAACGTTTCAATGCTTCAGCCGAGCGAATGCAAATGCCCCAGGTTCCTGAAGAATTATTCATGGAAGGCATGCGCATGCTGATAGAGCTGGATAAGAACTGGATACCCCAGCAGGCAGATCATTCTTTGTATATCCGTCCTTTTATGTTCAGTTCAGATGAAATGATCGGTGTACGGCCGAGTGAAAAATATAAATTCCTCATCATTCTCAGTCCAACCGGGCCATATTACAGTGCACCAATGCGCATTTATGTGGAAGAGCAATACGTAAGGGCTGCCCCCGGGGGCGTTGGTTATGCAAAAGCTGCCGGTAATTATGGTTCGGCCATGTATGCCACGGCACAAGCCAAACTAAAGGGCTACGACCAGGTTTTGTGGATGGATGCATTTGAACACAAATATGTTCAGGAATGCGGAACGATGAATGTATTTTTCATTATCGGTAATAAAGCGATCACCCCCGGGCTGGAGTCAGGAACAATACTGGCGGGTGTTACACGGGATAGCTCAATAGCCTTACTGAAAGAGATGGGGTTTGAGGTGGAAGAAAGAAACCTGAGTATTGACGATATCATTGATGCCTATAAGGCAGGAATCCTCTACGAAGTATTTGGTACGGGCACGGCCGCCACCATTTCCCTCATAAAGGAACTGCGGTATAAAGACTTCACCATGACCTTTGATGTGGAAAAATGGAGAACAGCCCCCGAACTGAAACGCCAGCTAAATGCCATCCGTTACGGTCAAATGGCTGATAACCACGGCTGGATGTTCAAGATCTGACCTTTACTGAACCGAAATATGTATAAACCGCTCTAACAGGGCGGTTTTCTTGTTTTATGTGAATAAAAATTGATTTTTTTTAGGTTTAATTTTCTGAAATCAAATGATAAACCCTACCTTTGCCGTCCTAAAAATAAAAGGTACCAAATGCCTACAATACAACAATTAGTAAGAAAAGGAAGAGAAGTAATTAAAGCCAAAAGCAAATCCAGGGCCCTGGATAGTTGTCCGCAACGCCGTGGTGTTTGTACAAGGGTGTACACAACCACGCCAAAAAAACCAAACTCGGCTTTGCGTAAAGTAGCTAAAGTAAGGCTCACCAATAAGATCGAGGTTATTGCCTATATCCCGGGTGAAGGGCACAATTTGCAGGAGCACTCCATTGTATTGATACGTGGTGGCAGGGTAAAAGACCTTCCGGGTGTACGTTACCATATTGTACGTGGCAGCCTTGATACTGCCGGCGTTAAAGACCGTAAACAAAGCCGCAGTAAATACGGAACTAAAAAAGAAAAAGCTAAAAAATAATCCTTCCCTTCGACTTCGCTCAGGGTAAACTACCCAAGTAAGAAAAACAGGAAGAAAAATAAAATAACAATGAGGAAGACACAACCCAAAAAGATACCATTAGCACCCGATCCAAAGTTTAACGACAAACTGGTTACCCGTTTTGTAAACAACCTGATGTGGGCCGGTAAAAAAAGTGGTGCATATATCATTTTTTACGATGCGCTTGACAAAGTAGCCAAGCAAACCGGGGAAGATGGTTATGAAGTGTGGAAAAAAGCCCTGGCCAATATCACCCCAGGTGTTGAAGTTCGCAGCCGCCGTATTGGTGGTGCTACATTCCAGATACCTTCTGAAGTACGTGCCGACAGGAAGACTTCTTTAAGCATCAAATGGATGGTAAAATACAGCCGTGAAAGAAATGGCCGCAGCATGGCAGACAAATTAGCCAACGAGATCGTTGCTGCAAGCAAAGGCGAGGGCGCTGCTTTCAAAAAGAAAGAAGATACCCACCGTATGGCTGAAGCCAATAAGGCATTTGCCCACTTCCGTATCTAAGTTTCAACTGATTCAACATATTTAAGCCATCCCGATTCAATCGGGATGGCTTTTTTAATGCTTTTAACCTTTGATATTTAAAAAAAGGGGCGTATATTTGCGCCGCTAAAAGCTTCAGCAGTTGTAGGAAGAAGTTGAACTATTTAGCATACAATGAGAGCATAAATAATCATATCGAACCCCGAACAGCCCAAAAGGCCTGTTCAGCTACGGGGAAGAAATGCTCAGTAAGGATGCAGAAGTACAAGAGAACCCCACCAGGGCGGTGATGATGAGCAAAGAACAAATGATCGTCACATAATTTTTTTCAAATCAAAAATCATAAATACTAAATAAAACAAAATGGCAGATTTACGTTATCAAAGAAATTTTGGAATTGCCGCCCACATTGATGCCGGCAAAACAACGACTACTGAACGTATTTTATATTACACCGGTGTAAACCATAAAATAGGTGAGGTACATGAAGGTGCCGCTACCATGGACTGGATGGCACAGGAGCAGGAGAGAGGTATCACCATCACTTCGGCTGCTACCACCTGCTTTTGGAACTTTCCAATGGTGCAGGGGCAGAAAACACCGGATACCAAACAATTTAAATTCAACATCATTGATACGCCGGGCCACGTGGACTTTACCGTAGAAGTGGAACGTTCTTTACGTGTACTGGATGGTTTACTGGCTTTGTTCTGCGCCGTATCGGGTGTGGAGCCACAGTCTGAAACCGTTTGGCGCCAGGCCAACCGGTACAAAGTACCCCGTATCGGTTTTGTAAACAAAATGGACCGCAGTGGTGCTGATTTCTTAAACGTGGTAAAACAGGTTAAAGAAATGCTGGGTGCCAAAGCAGTGCCTTTGCAATTGCCGATTGGTGCAGAAGATAATTTTAAAGGGGTGGTAGACCTGATCACTATGAAGGGTATCATCTGGGACGACGCCACTCAGGGTATGACCTATAAAGAAGTACCCATTCCGGAAGACATGATAGAAGAGGTGAATGAATGGAGGCAACACCTGGTGGAAGCCGTTGCGGAATATGACGACAAACTGCTGGAGAAGTTTTTTGAAGATCCAAACAGCATCACCGAAAATGAAATGCACGAAGCGATCCGCAAAGCGGTTATTGATATCTCTATCATCCCGATGATGTGTGGGTCATCTTTCAAAAACAAAGGTGTACAAACTGCATTGGATGCGATCTGCCGTTACCTCCCTGGTCCGCTGGATATTGAAGCGATCAAAGGAACCGACCCGGATAACGGGGAAGAACTGGTTCGTCATGCTGATGCAAAAGAACCATTCAGCGCTTTGGCGTTTAAGATCATGACCGATCCATTCGTGGGCCGACTGGCATTCTTTAGAGCATACAGCGGACGTTTGGACGCCGGTAGCTATGTACTGAATACCCGTACAGGTAAGAAAGAGCGTATCAGCCGTATCATGCAGATGCATGCCAACAAACAGAACCCGATCGATTTCATCGAAGCAGGTGATATCGGTGCAGGTGTTGGTTTTAAGGATATCAAAACCGGCGATACATTATGTAACGAAGACAACCCGATCGTGCTGGAAGCAATGACCTTCCCTGAGCCGGTTATCTCTATTGCGGTAGAACCGAAAACACAGGCCGACGTTGATAAGATGGGTATGGCCATTGCCAAACTGGTGGAAGAAGATCCTACCTTACGTGTAAGGACCGACGAAGAAACCGGACAAACCATTTTAAGTGGAATGGGTGAGTTACACCTTGAGATCATTGTAGACAGGATGAAACGTGAATTTAAAGTGGAGATCAACCAGGGTGCACCACAGGTAGCTTATAAAGAAGCATTCCAGAATACCATTGAGCACAGGGAGATATTGAAGAAGCAAACCGGTGGTCGTGGTAAATTCGCCGATATCATTTTTGAAATCGGACCTGCAGATGAAGAGTTCCTGAAAGAAGATAAAGGACATTTCCAGTTTGTGAACAGTTTGTTTGGTGGCAGTATTCCAAAAGAATTTGTACCAGCCATTCAGAAAGGTTTTGAATCAGCAATGACAACCGGTGTGTTGGCTGCTTATCCAATGGAAAGCATGAAAGTGACCGTGAAAGACGGTAGCTTCCACCAGGTGGATTCTGATGCGATGTCTTTTGAACTTTGCGCCAAGCAAGGTTACCGGGAGGCAGGCCGCAAGGCAAAACCTGTTTTACTGGAGCCGATCATGAAAGTGGAAGTGCTGACGCCTGACCAATACATGGGTGATGTTACCGGTGACCTTAACCGTCGCCGCGGTATGCTGGAAGGTATGGACAGCAAGCATGGTGTACAGGTAATCAAAGCAAAAGTTCCTTTGAGCGAAATGTTTGGTTACGTTACGCAGCTGCGTTCATTGTCATCAGGCCGTGCCACTTCAACCATGGAGTTCAGCCATTACGCTCCTGCACCAAATAATATTGCAGAAGAAGTGATCGCTAAATCAAAAGGTAAGATGAAGGTAGAAGACTAAATCCTCTAACCAGGTTTACCATACAACCCCATCCGCCAACTGGCAGATGGGGTTTTTCTTTGGGGAATTAAACGTTGGTTATTTTAAAACCGATTTGTAATTTACCGGTACATAACCAGGCGCTATGCAAAACATTCGATTAGAGAACCTGCTGCTGATAGATATTGAAACCGTATCCGAAAACGCAGCTTTTGAAACATTGAGTGAAGAATGGAAGATGCTCTGGCAGGAGAAAGTACAGCGTACCCTGCCGGAAGGAGTAAGCGCCGCTGAATTCTATCCGCAACGTGCCGGGGTGATGGCCGAGTTTGCCAAAGTGGTCTGTATCAGCATCGGGTATTTTAAAAAAGAAGGCAGTTCCTGGTTACTTCGGGTGAAATCCTTTTATGGCGATGATGAAAAAAAACTATTACAGGATTTTTTAACCACCCTTCAGCAGTTGGAAACAACCAATAATAAATGGAGTTTTACCGGCCACAATATCAAAGAATTTGATATACCCTTTATCTGCCGGCGGCTGCTCATTAACGGGCTTATCATTCCTTCCTTCCTAGATTTTCAGAATATGAAACCCTGGGAAACGAATATGGTAGATACCTTTCAATACTGGCGCTTTGGCGATTACAAACATTATACTTCTTTAAAACTGCTGGCGGCCGCATTAAAAGTCCCTTCATCCAAAGACGATATAGACGGAAGTATGGTAGGTGATGTGTACTGGAAAGAAAAACAATTGCAACGCATTGTAACCTACTGCCAGAAAGATGTGGTTACCACCGGCAACATTGTTCTTAGGTTTAAGAATTTACCGCTGCTTACTAATGAGCAGGTGGTAATTGTAACCTGATCACTGGCTTACCGGTGTATTTACTTTCTTCAGCATGGTAACAAAAACAGGAAAGTGATCGCTATACCCGTAATTGTACACCATTCCGTCCCAGGTTCTTTTTCCGTAACCTTTATATTTTCCGGTAGGCTGTACAAGGAATTCCTTGTTGAAAATAATCGCCCGGTGAAAGAAGTATCCTTTTTGTTCCTTATCAAGCCAGGCTTGAGATAAAATTACCTGGTCAAACAGTCCCCAGGCATCCTGGTAAGCGAGGGTACCGATCCCTTTTTTGTAAAAGTCTACCCAGGGGTTATATAATCCTGATTCCTTTACATCAATCGCCTTTCCTTTTGCGCCAAGCACTTTTGTTACACTCGGGCTGATGGGGTCGTCATTTAAATCGCCCATGATAACCACTTTCGTTTTTGGGTTTATAACCATTAATGAGTCAACTACTCTTTTGGCAACAGAAGCTGCAGCAGCCCTTGCCGGGATCGAGCGTTCTTCGCCACCAACACGGGAAGGCCAGTGATTGACCATTACATGGATCGTATCGCCATCCATCAATCCCTTCACATACAACACATCACGGGTAAAATACGAGTCCTTGGAGCCTCCCGGAAGCTTTACAAAAAGCGGGGCGCTGTAAAGGGGGGTAAAATATTTAGGATTATAGATCAGGCCTACATCAACGCCCCTGGCATCGGGAGAATCGTAATGTACAAATTTTAAATTCCTGCTTTTAATATTTGGGTGAGTAACAAGTAAACGTAAAACGGTATCATTTTCTACTTCAGCCACTCCCAGTATGGCAAGTCCATCAGGGTTGATGTCGGTACCCATTTGGACGATAACCGTAGATAAGCGGCCCAGTTTATCCAGGAAAATGCGGGTATTATAGTGCCTTTCGCCACCTGGCAGAAATTCTTCGTCACTCACAAGTGGGTTATCTACTGTGTCGTACAAATTCTCCAGGTTATAAAAACCGATCAGGGCCGGGTGATAGTTACTTTTTTGGGCCACCCCAACCGAAAAAGAAACGATACTAATAACAACAGAAAGCAGTACTTTTTTCATATAAGATCGTAATAGTTGCCAAAGTTATTTATCCAGAATTGATTTCTAGTATTTTAAAATGACTAATATGTTATGTTTGAAACTTTGTGGGTAAAAACCCCCTTAAATCCCTACATTTGCTGGCTTTTTTAACAACTAAATTTATGATGCCAAAAACTAAACATTGCCTGCTTTTGCTGATGCTTTCAGGGGCTTTTATTCCTGCAGCATTTTCGCAAAAAGTGAAGATCAAAGACACTATCCCGGCACGTGATACATTAATTGAAACACTGAAAGATAATTTACAGGATAATATCCCGGTGATCTCCCTGGATGAAAACGACGGACAGGATGGAAGTGCTCAGAATATATCCTCCCAGTTAAGTGCCGGGCGTGACCCTTTTTTAAATGCGGCCACGTTTAAATTTGGCGCCGTTCGTTTTCGTATAAGGGGTTATGACGCAGACCAGTTTGGTACGTTTATCAACGGCATACCCATGGAGAATCTTGATAACGGTTTTACCCCTTATGGGCAATGGGGCGGATTGAATGATGTGCTCCGAAACCGGGAATCAACCCTTGGGTTAACAGCCACCACTTTTGCTTATGGGGATATGGGCGGATCAACATCATTTGATACCCGTGCCTCTCACCAGCGCAAACAAACCAGCATCAACTATGCCTCCTCCAACCGGAATTATTCCAACCGTTTAATGATCACTCATTCAACCGGGTTAAATAATAAAGGATGGGCTTTCTCTATATCGGGCTCACGCCGCTGGGCCGAAGAAGGTTTTACAGACGGAACCTATTACAACGGTTGGTCTTTTTTTGCAGCGGTTGACAAACGCTTTAACGACCGGCACCTGCTTTCTTTTGTTGCCTTTGCCACTCCAACGGAGAATGGCCGCCAGGGCGCTTCGGTACAGGAGATGATCGATATAGCCGGCAACAATTTTTACAACCCATACTGGGGTTACCAGAACGGCAGAAAAAGAAATGCAAGTATTGCCCGCTCCTTTCAGCCAATAGGTATATTAACACACGACTGGAAAATATCGGATAAAACAACATTGGTTACCGCCGCTTCTGTTACTTATGGAAACAGGAGTGTAACAGGACTGGACTGGTATAATGCAGCTGACCCAAGGCCCGATTATTACCGCTACCTGCCCAGCTACCAGCTTGACCCGTATTTTGCAGAGCAGGTAAGGCAGGAACTGGCCAGCGATGTGAACAAGCGCCAGATAAACTGGGATGCTCTATACACCACCAATTATAACTCTTTTGATGTGGTGAAGGATGCTTTCGGTATCACCGGCAACAATGTAAGTGGTAAAAGATCACACTATATTGTGGAAGAGAGAGTGGTGAACACGCTGAAATATATTTTCAACAGTACGCTTAATACCACCCTGTCTGATCATGCTTCTTTATCGGCCGGCATTACCTACCAGTCGCAACGAAATAATTATTATAAAAGAGTAGACGACCTGCTGGGCGGCGATTTTTATGTGGATGTGAACCAGTTTGGCGAAAGAGATTTTCCATCAAACCCCGGCGCTGCACAAAATAACCTGAACATACCCAACCGCATTTTGGGTGAGGGTGATAAATTCGGTTACAATTACGATATCAATATCAAAAAAGGCTCGGTATGGCTGCAGGGTGTTTTCAAATTCCGCAAGATCGATTTCTTTGTGGCAACCGAACATTCGTACACCAGCTTCTTCCGTTATGGAAACGTAAAGAGCGGCTTGTTCCCGAACAACTCTTATGGAAAATCATCTACCTACAATTTTTATAACTCATCCATTAAAGGAGGGGTGACGTATAAGATCGACGGACGTAATTATCTTTTTGCAAATGGTTCTTATGGTTCCCGTGCTCCCTTCTTTGAAAACGCATTTATTGCTCCCAGAACAAGGGATTTTGTGCAGGACAACCTGAAGTCGGAAGAAATGCTGACCGTGGAAGGCGGCTATGCGATGAATGCACCTAAGCTGAAGATACGGGCCACCGGTTATTTCAGCCAGTTCAAAAACCAACTGGATGTGCTTACTTTTTACCACGATGAGTACCGCAACTTTGTGAACTATGCCGTAAGCAATATCGGAAAGATACACGCCGGTTTTGAATTTGGCGCCGAAGCAAAGATCTATAAAGGATTAAGTCTTACCGCCGCGGCAGCCATCGGTAAATATTATTACAACACCCGCCAGAGCGCTACCGTTACCACCGATAACAGTGCAGCGATATTATCACAGAATGATATTGTTTATTCCAAGAACTATTATGTGCCCACACCGCAGCAGGCCTATACCATCGGGCTGGACTACCGTTCGCCCCGGTTCTGGTTTGTGAATGTGAACTTCAATTATTTTGATAAGATGTTCCTGAGTGTTAATCCCATCCGCCGTACCGAAGCTGCGGTAAGCGGTGTAACAGAAGGTTCGGAACTGTGGAACAAGATCGTTGACCAGATATCGCTGAAACCACAATATACCCTGGACCTGTTTGCCGGCTACTCCTGGCTGATGAACCGCAAATTTCATAACCTGAAGAAAAGGACCTTCCTGGTGTTTAATGTGGGGGTGAATAATATACTGGATAACCGCAACATTGTATCGGGTGGGTTTGAACAGCTTCGTTTCGACTTCACCGGGAAGAATGTTGACAAATTCCCCGAAAGAAGGTTCTATGCTTATGGCATCAACTATTTTGCCAGCATGGGAATTCGCTTTTAACTGAAAAAACAAACACTACATAAATCTTTAAAACATACATTATGAACAAGATCTTTAAAACACTGACGGCAATAACCCTGGTTGCATCTATCAGCCTGTTAAGTGCATGTAAGAAAAGTTTTGACAATCCGCCCGGAGCCGCAGACCCGGCCATTGTTGCCAACACGTCTATCAAGGCGCTGAAAGCAATGCATAGCTCTGCAGGTGCTTATGATGTGATCACTTCCGATGTGGTAATATCGGGTGTGGTGGTTGCCGATGATAAAAGCGGAAACCTGTACAAGCAATTGTACATACAGGATGCCACCGGTGGTATACAGGTATTGCTGGATGCAAACAGCCTGTACGGAACATACCCGGTAGGCCGCCGCATCTTCATCAAGTGTAAAGATCTTTGTATAAGCGATTACAACGGGTTGATCGCACTGGGTGTTAAAGCCACAGTAGCCGGTCTTCCTTCGCAGGAAGGAATCCCTTCAAACCTTATCAGCAAATATGTAGTAGGTGGTTCTATCAATAACCCCGTGGTACCGATCGTGGTTACACAAAACCAGTTAGGCACCAATATGCAGGACCAGTACCTGGGTTCATTGATCCAGCTGGACGGATATGAATTCAGCGATCCCAATGCTACTTTCTCTGATACTTCGGCTTACAAAAGCACGGTGAACCTGGACATTAAAAACTGTTCCGGTCAAACCATCATTATCCGCACCAGCGCCTATGCAAACTTTGCAGCGAAGAAAGTTCCGGGTGGCAACGGCAGCGTAATAGCCATATACACCACGTTTGGTTCTACCAAACAATTGCTGTTACGTAATGAAGATGACGTTCAGTTCACCGGAGGACGTTGTAACCTTTTTGAAGAATATTTCAATATACTTACTACAGGCGATAATAACCTCGACTTTGCATTCCCAGGTTGGAAAAATATTGCACCGAATGCCACAGCACTTTATAAGAACGCCGTTTTCGGAACATCCGGAAAATGCGTAAAGGTTACCGCTTTTGGAACCACATTAAATGCCGATACCGCGTGGTTGATAACTCCGGCGATTGCCTTACCAGCTGCAACAACTCCGCAACTGCAATTCAGTACGGCCTACCAGTTTGCGACCGGTCCAACTACGATCCATGCATTTGTATCTACCAATTACAACGGAAGCAGTACACCCAATACAGCTACCTGGACACAGGTAAGCACCAATGCACAGATACCAGGTAATACCGCAACAAACAACTCTAGTACCTACAGTTCTTTTGCCAATACAGGAAATATAAGCCTGGCTGGTTATGCTGGTCAAACCATTTATGTTGCTTTCAAATACACCGGAAGCGTATCACTGGGAAGAACAACGAATTTTGAAGTGGATGATATCCGGATAACAAGACAATAAAAAATAAACCGTAAGGGCCATAATGAAAAATTATGGCCCTTACTTACTTTGAAATAAACGGGGGTTAATACAACGACAAATTTTCTTTATGAAAAAAATATTTACGCTATTGCTGGCGCTTGCTTCATTCGCCGGTTTTTCTCAATCTACCACCATCGTTATCAGCCAGGCTTATGGTGGTGGGGGTGGCGCAACCGGAACTTATTTATTTGATTATGTAGAGCTGCATAATGTAAGCAATGTAACTCAATCACTCACAGGCTATTCATTGCAATACGGATCTGCTACAGGACAATTTGCTTCTACGGCAACAAACCTGTATGCTTTCGTTGCCGGAACATCTATACCTGCAGGGGGGTACTTATTGATACAACTCGGTCCTACGGGTTCCGGAGGCGCTGCATTTCCGGTAACACCTGACTTTATTACAAC
Source organism: Ferruginibacter sp. (assembly GCA_044220615.1). Lineage (GTDB taxonomy): Bacteria > Bacteroidota > Bacteroidia > Chitinophagales > Chitinophagaceae > Ferruginibacter. The sequence continues at coordinate 467,824 of JBGAQR010000004.1, forward strand.
AAATCTGGCCATGAGTGGTACAAGTGGCAAAGTGGTTTTGGCCAGCCAGGCTACGGCACTAGGTTGCGGAGCTACGGCAACGCCCTGTACTTTACCAAGTGCAGCCATTATTGACCTGGTGGCATGGGGTACATCTAATAATGCAGAAGGCGGCGCTTCAGTTAACAACGGCGTTGCTATAACTTCTACCCAGGGTAGTGTACGTAAAACGCTTGGGTGCACTGATACCGATAATAATAATGCCGATTTTGATGTGGTAACAGCACCTGTTCCCCGCAACAGTGCGTCCCCGGTTAATCCCTGCGGCCCGGCTGTACCCACTTTATCTGCCACGGCACTTACTTCATTCGGTAATATTTGTATCAATACAACGGCTGGTCCTAATTCATTTACCATCACCGGAACAACACTTACCAATGCTGATGTTACGGTAGGCGCATTAACCGGCTTCACTTATTCTACCACAGCAGGCGGAACGTATACGGCTACATTAACACTGCCTCAACCGGGCGGAGCATTTTCTCAACAAATATTTGTTCGGTTTACACCAACACTTGTTCAGTCATACAATGGTAATATAGTTGTTGGCGGGGGCGGCGCTCCCTCCATCAACGTAGCTGCTGTTGGATCGGGCATTAATCCTGCTCCCGTGGTAACAACCGGCGCTGCCAGTGCTATCACTTCCAATTCTGCTACGCTTGCCGGTACCGCTACAACAGCTTGCGCTGCCATCACAGCATATGGTATTGAATACAGTACTACCAACGGATTCCCGAACGGAACAGGAACGCAGGTTCCTGCGTCTAATTTAGCGGGGGGTAATTTTTCCAGTAACGTGGGAGGTTTAGCCGCATCCACTGTTTATTATTATAAAGCCTATGCCACTAATTCAGTAGGCACCACATACGGAACACAGCAAACATTCACAACCGCAGCGCCATCGTCTGTTTTATCGGCAACCGCATTAACTGCTTTTGGTAACGTTTGTATCAATACAACTGCTGGCCCTAATTCATTTACTATTACCGGTACAGGATTAACTGCGGCTAATGTAACCGTTGCAGCACTGGCAGGATTTACCTATGCCACTGCAGCCGGCGGACCTTATACAGCAACATTAAACCTTGTGCAACCAGGCGGGGCCTATTCACAACAGGTATTTGTTCAGTTCAGCCCAACGGCTGTTCAATCATATAACGGAAATATTGTTGTTGCCGGCGGCGGCGCAGCATCTATTAATGTTGCAGCTGCAGGTTCAGGAGTAAATTCGGCTCCATCACTTACCACCGGTGCCGCAAGCGCCATCACTACCAACTCGGCCACCTGCGCAGGAACGATCACATCAGTTGGTTGTTCTGCTGTAACGGCTTATGGAATTGAATACAGCATTACTCCGGGTTTCCCCAATGGAACCGGAACGGCAGTTGCTTCAACCAATTTAGCAGGAGGTATCTTCTCCTCTAACCTGGCTGGCCTGGCACCAAATACTACATACTATTATCATGCATATGCAACTAATGGTGGTGGTACAGGTTACGGCGCTGAACAGAATTTTACCACACAGGCTTTAACGCCCACTATTAATACCACGGTATTAGCAGCTTTTGGTAATGTTTGTATCAATACAACAGCCGGCCCCAATTCATTTACCATTAACGGCTCGGCGCTTAATAATACCAATATAACAGTTGGTCCGTTGGCCGGGTATACTTTTGCTACTGTTGCAGGCGGCCCTTACACGGCTTCTTTGAACCTGGCTCAACCGGGTGGTACGTACACCCAGGCTGTTTTTGTAAACTTTACACCAACTGCTGTACAATCTTATAATGGAAATATTCCGGTTAGTGGCGGCGGTGCCGCAACAGCGAATGTTGCTGCTGTTGGAGCCGGTATCAATACAGCCCCAACAGTTACCAGCGGTGCAGCAAGTGCTGTCACATCCATTTCGGCTACAGTTGCCGGAAGTATTCCTGCAACCGGTTGTACCGCCATTACTGCTTATGGTATTGAATACAGCATTACCAATGGTTTCCCCAACGGAACCGGAACTGCTGTTGCCTCTTCTAACCTGGCAGCAGGTAACTTCTCTTCCAATCTTGCGGGATTAACTCCGGCCACCACTTATTATTATCATGCTTATGCCACCAATGCGGGCGGAACAAGTTATGGTGCACAGCAATCGTTCACCACGGCCACACCAGGTTTATCGGCCAATGCATTAACGGCTTTTGGAAATATCTGCCTGAACATTGTTGCAGGTCCTAACTCATTCACCATAACAGGAACAAATCTTACAGCAGCCAATATCAATGTTGGACCGCTTGCAGGATTCACATTCTCAACAACAGCCGGTGGAACTTATACTGCATCATTGGCATTAACGCAGCCGGGCGGTGCTTACTCGCAACAAATATTTGTTCGCTTTACCCCAACAGCCGTTCAGTCGTACAATGGAAATATCCCGGTTAATGGCGGAGGCGCTGTTGCCATAAATGTAGCAGCATCCGGCGCCGGTATCAATACAGCGCCATCGGTAACCAGTGGAGCGGCAAGCGCCATTACGCAGATCAGCGCTACGGTTGCAGGAACCATTCCTGCTGCAGGTTGCACAGCGGTTACTGCGTATGGTATTGAATACAGCACTACCAACGGCTTTCCTAATGGAACCGGTACGGCAGTGGCATCGGGTAATTTAACCGGCGTTAACTTTTCATCGGCGCTTGCCGGTTTAACACCAAGCACCACTTACTATTATCATGCCTATGCAACCAATGCAGGTGGTACCAGTTATGGTGTGCAAGGTTCGTTCACCACATCGGCACCGGTATTAACGGCAACGCCGCTCACTGCTTTTGGTGCTAACTGTATTAACACTACTGTTGGTCCAAATTCATTCACGATAAGCAGTAATGCGGTTTTGGCAGCGAATATCACTGTAGGTCCGCTTAACGGCTATACTTTCTCCACCACAGCCGCAGGAACCTATTCAGCATCATTAAGCTTAGCACATCCTGCAGGCGCTTATACACAAACCATTTACGTGCAGTTCAGCCCAACGGCGGTGCAGTCGTACAATGGAAACATACCGGTAGGCGGCGGCGGTGCGGCAACCATTAATGTAGCCGCCAGCGGAAGCGGTATCAACACCACAGCAACCGTTGTTACCGGCAATGCCAATGTACTTACAGCCAATGCCGTAACATTAGACGGCAGTGTGAGCAATATTGGTTGCAGTGCTGTAACTGGCTACGGTATTGAGTTCAGCAGCATCAGCGGACTGGCAAACGGCCAGGGTACAAAAGCAGCTGCATCTAATTTAACCGGCGGAAACTTCTCTACTACACTGAACGGATTGGTGCAAGGGGCTACTTATTATTACAGGGCCTACGCAACCAATAACGGCGGCACCAGCTACGGTACCGAAAAATCATTTACCATGAAGAGCATACCGGATGGTTTTGTTCTTTACTCGGTACCGGTACAACGCGGCGGATCATTGCACTATACGTACAAGGGTATTAAACCGGGTCATTACAGCGTGCAGATCATCAACAGCATTGGCCAGTTGGTTTTCCAGCACCAGATCATTACACAGTTGAATTTCATCGACGATACGTTTATCATACCGTCTAATATCGGAACGGGCGCTTACAGCATTCAGATCGTAAGCCAGGACTTCAGCGATAAGAAACGGTTTATGATCCTGTAATCCAACGTATAAAAATAAATGCAAAAGAGGCTCCATAACGGGGCCTCTTTCGTATTTATTATGATCAATATTATCAAATGCCAACCTGGCAGCAAACCCCGATTGGTATTATGTTTGTAAATTTGCAATCCAAATAAATAATTATGCAAAAAGGCAGTATACGGGTACAAACCGAGAACATTTTCCCCATCATTAAGAAATTCCTGTACAGTGAACACGATATTTTTTTGCGGGAACTGGTGAGCAATGCAGTGGATGCCAACCAGAAACTTAAAACGCTTTCTTCCATCGGTGAAGCCAAGGGCGAACTGGGCGAGCAGAAGATCGAAATAAAGATCGACAAGGATAAAAAGACACTCACCATTTCCGATACCGGGCTTGGTATGACGGGCGAGGAAGTAGACAAATACCTGAACCAGGTAGCGTTTAGTGGCGCAGAAGAATTTTTAGAAAAATACAAGGGGCAGAACGAAGCGAATATCATCGGCCATTTTGGTCTGGGTTTCTACAGCTCATTTATGGTGAGTGATAAAGTGGAAGTGTTTTCAAAAAGTTTCCGTGAAGGAAGCAAGGCTGTAAGATGGGAATGCGATGGCAGCCCGGAATTTACCTTAGAAGAAACAGAGAAAGAAAACAGGGGAACCGATATTGTGCTCCACCTGAATGAAGAGAGCCAGGAATTTTTAGAAGCAGACCGGGTTGGAGCGGTGCTGGAAAAATTCTGCCGGTTCTTACCCGTTCCTATTTTCTTTGAAGACAAGCAGATCAACAATCCAACACCGGCCTGGACAAAGAAACCAGCTGAGTTAACTACTGAAGATTACCAGGGTTTTTATAAGGAACTATATCCTTTTGGTGAACCGCCGTTGTTCTGGATCCATTTGAATGTAGATTACCCGTTCAATCTTACCGGTATTTTATATTTCCCTAAAATAAAGCAGAGCTACGAAATTCAGAAAGACAAGATCCAGCTTTACAGCAACCAGGTTTTTGTAACCGATGAGGTAAAGGATATTGTTCCGGAATTTTTAATGCTGATGCATGGAGTGATCGACAGCCCGGATATCCCGCTGAATGTTAGTCGTAGTTATTTGCAGGGCGATCCCAACGTAAAAAAGATAAATGCACACATCACTAAAAAGGTAGCGGATAAACTGGAGGAGATATTTAAAACCGACCGTAAGCAGTTTGAAGAAAAGTGGGAGAGCCTGGGATTGTTTGTGAAGTACGGTATGATGACGGACGATAAATTCCTGGATAAGGCGAATAAGTTTCACATCATGCAGGCCTCCCCAAACCCCTCCGAAGGAGGGGCTTTAAAAGAACCCGCTACTTCAGGCTTATTTTATACACTGGAAGAATACCGGCTGGCAACAGAAACACTGCAGAAAAATAAAGAAGGAAAACTGGTGATCCTGTATACAACCGATCCGGTTCAACAAGATGCTTATATACAACAGGCTGCAGCAAAGGGATACATAGTAGTGAAGCTGGAAACGATCATCGATAATGGGTTCATTAATCAAATGGAAATGAAGTGGGAGAATGTTCAGTTTACCCGGGTAGATAGTGATATTATCGACAACATCATTGATAAGCAGGAGGGAGGAGATAGTGTATTAAGTAAAGACGATGAAGCAAAATTGAAGGATCTGTTTGCTGTAAAAATTCCTGAATTAAATGTTTCGGTGGAAGTAAAAGGCTTGAGTGCCGAAGCGCCGCCGGTTGTTGCCACAAGGCCCGAATTTATGCGCCGCATGAAAGATATGGCTGCTATGCAGGGCGGGATGGGCGCTTTTTATGCAAACATGCCCGATGAGGTTACGCTGACGGTGAATGGCAACCATGCTATTTATAAATCTGTTTTAGCAGAAGCAGAAAAAGGAAAGCAGGAAAAAGTAGTACATAACCTGGCAGATCTTGCGTTGTTATCGCAGGGATTATTAAAAGGAAATAGTTTAACGAGTTTTATAAACAGGACGGTGGAGTTAATGAACTAGGTCGTTTAAAGGTTGAAAATCGTTTAAAGGTTTAAAAGTTGAGGCCGGCTTAGCCGGCCTCATTTGCTTTTATTAGTGTACTGACTGATATTATTTAATTTACTACCCGGAAGCTGGTAGGCGTTCCTGCCGGATCAAACCGGATCTGCATCCAGGTGATGCCACCGGTTGTTTCAAACGAATAAAAATACTTCTGGGTTAAATTGTTTGCCAGTTCATGGGTTGTTGCGTCACGGTCAACCGTCATGATCCCGTTCTGCCAGCCACGGTAATGTCCCTGGCATGCATGAAATACAAAGGAACCTTCCTGTTGATTGAATGTAACAGTGCCGGTCACTTTGGTGGCGGTGCTGGATGTTAAACCGGCATTGGCCATGTAATAGAATTCGGCATGTTTTCCATCGGCGCTAAAACTGAAATACTTACCACTTTGCCAGGCGTTACCCAGGAACTGGCCATTGTACGTGTTAATAAGCTGGGTGCTGGAATTGTAACCATTGGCCCAGTTTCCCACCATGGAAGGGGGTACGGCGGTTGATGGAAGATTGCATGCTGCCGCTGCGCTTTCGTCGTTGTCTTTTTTACAACCTGTACCCGCTATTGCAGCAACCATAGCGAGCGCCATTAATACTTTTTTCATTGTTTTGTTTTTATGGTTATAATTTATGAGCGCTAAATTATTGTCCGTAAAAACAGCTGCCGAGAGCAGGAAGAATGAAATGCGGAAAGTAAATGATGAATTGAACGAAACAGCTGCAGCGGTTAGTTGATAAATATGGAAGCTTCCAGGTACTTCATTTTTTTGGTGTACCAGGTTTCGGTGAACCCGGCATTGATAAAATATTCTTTATGCAACGGATTTACATAGATGATATGCATCGGGCGGGGATATATCTGCAAACTCTCCAGGATATTTTCCACAACGCCGCTCATGATCGTTTCGTCAAATGGATTGAAAAGGAAGATGCAGTCTACATCGTCTGGTATCTCAAAATAAAAGGCATCGTTGTTGACCACGGCTGAATCGATACCGGGGATCGTCTTTTTTGTACGGGCAAGATTTTCTTTTGCATCGGCGCAAAGTTCTTTCGACAGATCGATGCCGGTTAATTTTTTGCATCCATAGTGGGCCGCTACACATAAAGCCCGGCCTTTACCACAGCCGATGTCGAGGAAGTGAGTGAAGGGTTTGAGGTTCGTCCTTCGGCTACGCTCAGGATAAGTTTGAAGTTTGTTGAGACCCAGCTGTTCAAAAATATCTTCAAGTAATTCATAGCTTACGGGCATATAGATGGTGGCGTGTGAAATATCGATCCCCCGTTTATCCAGCTTCTTCAATTCATCGGCGCCGGTTGTATGTATGCCGTACTTTTTTTCTCCTCTTATTTCCTGCCAGATGATATGCCATGCAATGGAGGTATTCCAGTTCCAGGCCAGGTAAAAAAAGTAGTTTATATAAGAGAACAGTTTCATTATTCGCTGCTGCGCAGGTCAATTACTTTTAACTGAAGACTGGTGGTTCCGTTCCATTCATTTTCGTCCAGGGTGAAAACGATATCAACCGGATTTTGCAATAAAGGAAATTTATCTGCCAGGTTAAAACCAATGCCGGTAAAGCTGTAGTTATCCTGTTTCACCACAAAACGCAGGTGTTCTTCTTTTACGATCTTAGAGTAACCGGTATCCGTTACTTTTTTTGTTACAAAGACCGGCCGCATATTTTCGGGACCAAAAGGTTCCATCTGGCTAAGGATTCCGTAAAGCCCCTGGGTAATATCCTTAAAGGCAATTTCGGTATCAATATTTATTTCGGGGATTAGCAAATGTTCTGGTATGCTGGCAGATACCACTTCTTCAAACCTGACAGCAAACGCTTCAATATTTTCTGGCAATAAGGAAAGTCCCGCAGCGGCAAAATGACCACCATACCCCAACAGGTATTCCCTGCAGGCATGAATAGCCTCATACAAATTAAAGCCAGGCACACTGCGGGCGCTGCCTGCAGCAATGTCGCCGCTTTTGGTAAGCACTACGGTGGGCCGGTAATAGGTTTCTATCAACCGGCTGGCAACAATGCCCACCACGCCTTTATGCCAGTGATCTTTGAATACTACGGTTGTCTTTTTCTTCTGTAGTAACTCATCTGCATTGATGATATCCAATGCTTCGGTTGTAATACTTTTATCCGCTTCTTTCCGGTCGCTGTTATCACTGTGCAGCATTTCAGCATAACCGAGCGCTTTGTTATAATCTTCTTCCACAAACATCTGCACTGCTTTTTTTGCGTCATCCATACGGCCGGCGGCATTTACCCGGGGTGCAATTACAAACACCACATTATTGATCGATAATTTCTTTTGGATGTTTCCTAAAAAGATGAGCGCTTTTATTCCGGGGTTGGGATCGTTGTTTATTTTTTCCAATCCATAATAGGCCAGCACCCTATTCTCGCCGGTCATGGGTACAATATCGGCGGCAATGGCAACGGCCACCAGGTCGATATAACAACGATAATGTTCTTCCTCAATACTTAATTCCTGGGCAAGCGCTGTTATCAGTTTAAACCCAACGCCGCAACCACATAATTCTTTGTACGGATAATTGCAGTCTTTTTGTTTTGGGTTGAGGATGGCTACGGCATCGGGAACTTCTGCGTCTGGTAAGTGGTGATCGCATACAATAAAATCAATGTTCAGTTGTTTTGCGTAGGCAATAAGGTCAACCGATTTGATTCCGCAATCAAGTGAGACGATAAGAGTGAAATCATTCTCTTTTGCATGATCAATTCCCATTTTGCTTACGCCATATCCTTCGCGGTAACGGTGTGGAATATAAAAGTCCAAAAGAGCGGGTTCGTAGATCTTACAGAGAAAGCGGTACATGCAGGCTACTGATGTGGTTCCATCCACATCATAATCACCAAATACCAGTATCTTCTCTTTCTTTTCAAATGCAGAAAGAATGCGGCGAACGGCCTTTTCCATGTCTTTCATCAGCCAGGGATCATGGAGTTGGGTCCATTGCGGGCGGAAATACTCTTTGGCTTTGTCGTAATCATCAATCCCCCGGTTTACCAGGATATTGCAGAGGGAACGGTTGATCTTAAGAGATCCATTTAATGCGTCAACTTTGTTCTTATCTGCTGCTGATATTTTCCATCTTCTTTCCATTTATTCATCAGTATTTCCTGTCGGTAGTATAACGAACCAGTTCTTCCAATGCTTTTCTTGCGGCACTTTCATTAAAAGAATGAAGTATTGACAAAGCCTCGTCACGGAAACTGTTCATTTTTTCGGTGGCATATTTAATTCCTCCCGATTCCGTTACCGTATCAATGACGAATTTTATTTTTGCCGGATCCTTATTTTCATTTTTCATGATGTAAACCAGTTGTCGCCTGGTTTGCGGAGAAACATTATTCAAACTATAGATCAGCGGTAAGGTTAATTTCTTTTCTTTTATATCATTGCCGGTTGGTTTGCCGATGTTATCTTTTCCGTAATCAAACAGGTCGTCTTTTATCTGGAAAGCAATGCCCACTTTTTCGCCAAACAATTTCATTTGAGCAGTGGTGTTCTCATTATTACTGGTGCTGTATGCGCCGGCGGCACAGGCGGAAGAAAGCAGGGAGGCGGTTTTGCCACGGATGATATCGAAGTAAACTCCTTCATCAAAATTCAGTTTTCTTGTTTTCTGGATCTGGAGTAACTCGCCTTCGCTCATTTGTTTTACGGCGTCGGAAAGGATCTGCAACTGCCTGAATTCATTGCTGCCTGTGGCCAGCAATAAACCTTTTGAAAGAAGATAATCTCCTACAAGCACGGCTATTTTTTTGTTCCAAAGGGCATTGATTGAAAAAAAACCACGCCGTTGCGGAGAGTCATCTACCACATCATCATGTACCAGGGTAGCGGTGTGTAGCAGTTCAACAAGCGCTGCAGCCCGGTAGGTACTTTCATTGATCGTTCCATGCAGTTTGGCGCTCAGTAATACGAACATCGGGCGTAATTGCTTACCCTTACGCTTGATGATATACTTCATGATCGTGTCCAGTAAAAGGGTTTCACTCTTAACTGCTTCCGCGAATTTTTTTTCAAAAATTTTAAGTTCTTCCCCGATGATGTCGTTTATGAAATGCATACTGATAATCCCGGCAATTTACCACAGTGTGCCAGCCTGTCAAAGTTATTTATTGATAAGTTTTTCGGTATTACCGGGGTAAACCACAAAAAGTTTAGGTAAAAATCACTAGCTTTGGTGCAACGAAACTGAAGCCAACTGTGTCTTGCCCCGAAAAGTAGCTAAGTAGAAATATTTAGACTTAACCTAAATAACCTATTAAAAAGTTTGAATATTAGGTAGCAATTGATATTTTTGCTCAGAATTTATTCGTACAAATTAATAAAAAACCTTAATTATTAAAATATGGTAAGCAAAAAGTACAAATTCTTGTTAGGGATATTACTCCTCTCTACAGGGGCATTTGCCCAGGTGGGGGGTAGGGGAAGTGTTTATGACTCTTCTGTAATACCTGCAAAAAGAATGGCCCAGCAAAATGAATTCTGGAACAGCACATATAATTTTCCTGCAAAGCCCCGTAATATGTGGGAAATCGGTGTATCTGGTGGTATGTTCTCTGTAAGCAGTGACGTAACAGCCAAACTGCCTACACTCGGATTTGCAGCACATGTAAGAAAAGCATTTGGTTATGTATTCTCTTTGAGGTTGCAGTATTTGAATGGTACCGGGAAAGGGATGAACTGGCTTGGCAGCAGTAACTATGCAAAGAATTCTGCATGGAATACACAATATAATGCCCCGGTATTCTCTCCAGGCAATCCAAACAGAACAATTGGTACACTTGACCCAACCGGTACAAGGCCATGGGAAAAAGTTTTTTATAATTACAAAGTACATCTTCAGGACCTTAGTCTGCAGGGAATTATTACCTTAAATAATGTTCGTTTCCATAAACAAAAGACCGGACTTGTTATTTACGGAGGTGCTGGTATCGGTGCTTCATGGTTCCAGACAAAAGTAAATGCGTTGGATGCAAGCGGTAAACCTTATACTGCTTTATTCCAGTCTATCCAGAATGCCAATTACAGTGGACGGAAAGACGTACTTAAGGCATTGAAAGCTGGTATGGATAAATCATATGAAACAGACGCAGAGAACGAAAACAACCGTCGCCCTAAATTGGGTAAAAACACCCTTAAGCCTTCTGGAACCGTATTATTGGGAATTGCCTTTAAGTTAAGCAACCGTATAAATCTGGCTATTGAAGACAGGGTTACATTTGTTAAGACAGATCTGTTAGACGGACAACGCTGGCAGGAACAGGGTTGGGGTGACGCAGCTATAACCAGCGATTTTGATTCATACAACTATGCTTCCCTTGGCATTAACGTAAACCTGGGCGCAAAAGCTGTACAGCCTTTGTGGTGGGTTAACCCATTGGATTATGCATATGATGAACTCAGGAATCACCGAAATGTTAAGATACCTAAAAACGATTGTAATGATGCCGATGCTGATGGAGTTTGTGATCATCTGGACAGGGAACCAAATACTCCGGCAGGATGCCCGGTTGATACACATGGTGTAACAAGGGATACTGATGGTGATGGCGTTCCTGATTGTAAGGATAAACAATTGATCACTCCTACAGAATGCCAGCCGGTAAATGCTGATGGAGTAGGTAAATGCCCAGAACCAGAATGCTGCAAGAATAATGTGGTAGCAGATCCAAAAGCAAACTGCCCTTGTGATTATCCAAGCCTTTCTTTTAAAGGGAATGCGTTAACATTGAGTGCAGATAATAAAGCAATGCTGGCTACAGTGGCTTCTAAAATGAAAGCTAACCCCAATTGCAGTATCAATATCAATGGCTATCCTGAGGCTTCTAAAGCTTCACAGGCTAATTGCCAGAAACGTTTAGATGCGATCAAGATATACCTGATCGAGAAAGAAGGAATTAGCGCCGACAGGATCACAACCAATTGCGAAGTAGGTGGTGGCGATAAGAACACGATTGACGTGAAGTGTAATTAATAACAAATTAGTTTAAATAATAATAGCCCTCTTTTGAGGGCTATTTTTTTGAAAATAGCTGAACCAACGGGCTTTATCAAATCCTTAACGCTGCTTTTTTGGTTATTTGCCTTCTAGCTGGCATTTTTGGCTTAATTACATTAACTTTGCGTTCTTTTATGAAATTATTGAAATCGTTGGCTGCGGCCCTTTTATTGGTAGTCCTGGTATCTTCCTGTAATAAATACAATAAGATATCTAAAAGTAAGGATTATGAATATAAGCTGAATATGGCCGATACATTTTTCAGTAAGAAAAAATATAAGATAGCCCAGCAACTATATGAGGAACTGTTCCCTGTTTTTAAAGGAACCCTGAAATTTGAAGAACTTTATTATAAAGACGCTTATTGCTTCTATTACATGAAAATGTATGCTGATGCAGAAAACCTGTTTAAAGGATTCCTGGAGGTTTTCCCAAACAGCAGTAAGGCTGAAGAAGTTGATTATATGCGTTCCTACTGCTTTTATAAGCAATCTCCCAAACTGGAACTTGAGCAGGTGAATACAACCAGGGCAATGGGAATGATGCAGACCTTTATCAACACTCACCCGGGTTCGGAAAGGAATAAAGAAGCATCAGCGATCATAGATAAGTGCAGGGAAAAACTGGAACAGAAGGAATACAGGGCAGCAGAGTTGTACTACAATATGGGGCAATACAGGGCAGCCGCTCTTGCCTTTAGTACACTGATAAATAATTATCCTGAATCAGCGAAGGGCGAAGAATACAAATTAAAGACCGTAAAATCGTATTATAAATTCGCCAAACTGAGTATTATCGACAAGCAGGTAGAGCGGTACGAAAAAGTAATTGACGAGTACGAGGATTTTGTTGACCGTTTTCCGGAAAGCAAATTGCTGAAAGACGCAGAAAGCTACAGTAACTTAAGTAAAAATCATATTAAAGACATAAAAAATGAGCAAACTCAGACGTCAGCTAAGCGCTAATACCAGCAGTGTGGTAGAGCCAAAAAAATTATCAGACCTTAAAGATAAAACGGGTAATCTTTATGAGTCAATTGCTGTGATTGCCAAAAGAGCAAACCAGATCAATATTACCCTTAAAGAGGAACTGCATAATAAACTGGAAGAATTTGCCAGTCATACCGACAGCCTGGAGGAGATCCATGAAAACAAAGAACAGATAGAGATATCAAAAGCATACGAACGTATGCCCAACCCGGCATTATTGGCTACCACCGAATTTACGGAAGACAAGGTTTATTTCCGTAGGAACGATGAAGACCTGTTCAGCTAAGCAACTCAATATTTTAGCTTCTTATTTAGTTAAGAAATCATAATTTTAACCCTGCGTCCTTAAAGGATTGCAGGGTTTTTTTATGCTACAAGGCAAAAAAATATTATTGGGAGTAAGTGGAAGTATTGCAGCTTATAAAACCGCTGTATTAACCCGCCTGTTAATAAAGGCCGGGGCTGAAGTAAAGATAGTAATGACACCTGCCGCCAAAGACTTTGTTACACCACTTTCCCTGTCTACCCTTTCAAAAAACCCGGTGCTGGTCGACCTGGCAGAGAACGATTCCTGGGCCAATCATGTTATGTTAGGGAGGTGGGCCGATGTAATGTTAATTGCGCCATTAAGTTGCAATACCTTGTCTAAAATGGCCAGTGGCCTTTGCGATAACCTGCTGATGGCTGTTTACCTGTCGGCTACATGCCCGGTTGTGGTGGCACCTGCAATGGATGAAGATATGTGGCATCATGCTTCTACCAAGGCCAACCTGAAAAAAATAGCTTCTTTCGGAAACATAATAATACCGGTTGAAAATGGCGAACTGGCTAGCGGACTTATTGGCGAAGGCAGAATGGCGGAACCTGAAACAATACTAACCTGGCTTGGCAGTTTTTTTTTGCAAAGACTTGAATTAACCGGTAAGAAGATACTGGTTACAGCCGGGCCCACCTACGAACCTATTGACCCGGTGCGGTTCATCGGTAATCATTCATCGGGTAAAATGGGAGCAGCCATTGCAGAAGAAATGCAGAAACGGGGGGCAGAAGTAACTGTTGTGTTAGGGCCTTCAGATATTACCATCAATCCTGGTGTTAAAGTAATAAAAGTAAGATCTGCTGAAGAGATGTTCAATGCCTGTGACAAAATATTCCCCAACACAGATATTGCCGTGATGAGTGCCGCTGTGGCTGATTATACACCCGTGAAAACAGCAAAGGAAAAGATCAAGAAAACGGAGAACGATTTTGCTGTTGAACTAACCAAGACAAAAGACATCCTTAAATACCTGGGCGCTAATAAAAAAGAACACCAGTTTCTCGTTGGATTCGCTTTGGAAACAAACAACGAAAAAGAAAATGCCCTCAAAAAACTACAATCCAAGAATGCAGACATGATCGTGCTGAATTCACTAAATGATGCCGGGGCCGGCTTTGGACACGATACTAACAAAATCACTATTTTTGACAGAACGGGTAACATATTTCCTTTTGAAACCAAGACAAAAAAAGAAGTAGCCGTAGATATTGTTAATACCATCATTCAGCAATTGCATGCAAAAAATTAAATTCATATTACTCACCCTGCTGATTGCCTCTCAAACATCGGTTGCCCAGGAGTTGAAGGCCAATGTTACGGTAGTAAGCAACCAGGTGGGTAACAATGTAAACCAGAACGTTTTCCGTACGTTACAGGCTGCCCTCAATAATTTTGTGAACACCCGCAAATGGACACAAGATAACTATTCACCGAATGAAAGAATAGAATGCAATTTTTTACTGAACCTGCAACCTTCAGGCGACCTGAATGTTTATAATGCATCACTTACGGTACAGTCGGCCAGGCCGGTCTTTAATACCTCCTATCTTTCTCCCATCATCAATTTTAAGGACGACAATATCATCTTTAAATATGTTGAGTTCCAGGTGCTGGAATTCAATGAGAACAGGGTTTCAGGTTCTGATGCCCTCACCTCCAACCTCACAGCCATACTGGCATACTACATAAATATGATCCTGGCGTTTGATTATGATTCTTATTCCCTCCGTGGCGGCGATCCTTATTTTCAAAAAGCACAGAATATTGTGAACAATGCCCCCGATGGGCGGGGAATTGCGGGTTGGAAAGCATTTGATGGACAACGAAACCGCTACTGGCTGGTAGAAAATATGCTCAACAGCCGCTACACCATCATGCATGATGTTTATTACAATTACTACCGGCTTTGTATGGACAAATTGTATGAAGACGAGAACGGAGCCCGGGCAGAAATGCTCAATGTGCTGAACCTGCTGAATAATTTCATTACCGATAATCCTAATAAAATGATCAGCCAGTTTTTCTTCCAGGGAAAATCAACCGAACTGATAAAAATATTTTCGAAAGCACCCCAGCAGGACAAAGCCCGGGCCTCGGAAATGCTGCAGCGTTTAGACCTTACCAATGCAGCCAGGTACAAAGACGAACTGAAATGATACGAAACCTCAGCATTTTTTTGATGCTCGCTTTTTTTAGTTCATGTGAAAATAAAAGAGAGCAACCATCGGGTATCTTAAAACCAGATAAGATGCAGGCTGTGCTGTGGGATATTATCCGGGCAGATGCATTTACCACCGAATACATCAAAAAGGATTCTGCAAAAAATGAGGTGGAAGAGAACCTGAAACTGCAGCAACAGATATTTGGCATACACCATATTTCAAAAGAAGATTTTTATAAAAGTTTTGATTATTATAAAAAGAACAGCGGGCTGCTGAAGCCAATAATGGACAGTATGGTTAACCAGGCCGATAAAAAACAAACGATTAAAATAAACCCTATCCAGTTTAGATCAGATGAATAAAGTGTATAAAAATGCAGAAGAAGCCATTGCGGGTATAAATGACGGAGCCGTACTAATGCTCGGTGGCTTTGGGCTATGCGGCATTCCCGAAAACTGTATTGCTGCATTGGTAAAAAAGGGCCCTGCCCGGCTAACCTGTATATCAAATAATGCAGGGGTGGATGATTTCGGTATCGGGTTGATGCTGAAACAAAAGCAGGTGAAGAAGATGGTGTCTTCCTATGTAGGAGAAAATGCAGAATTTGAAAGACAGTTACTGAGTGGAGAACTGGAAGTGGAACTGATACCACAGGGCACCCTTGCCACAAGGTGCATGGCTGCAGGGTATGGAATGCCCGCTATCTTTACGCCGGCAGGAGTAGGCACTGAAGTAGCAGCAGGAAAAGAAACCAGGGTATTCAATAACAAAGAATATTTACTGGAATATGCTTTTGATGCTGATTTCGCCATTGTTAAAGCATGGAAAGGAGATACGGATGGAAATCTTATCTATAAAGAAACAGCCCGGAATTTTAACCCGATGATGGCAATGGCCGGTAAGATCACCATTGCCGAAGTAGAAGAACTGGTAGAAGCCGGGCAACTCGATCCCAACCAGGTACATACACCGGGTATTTATGTACATCGCATATTCCAGGGAGTTAACTATGAGAAACGCATTGAACAGAGAACAACAAGAAAATTAGTTGATTAGTCAATTTGATGATGTGCTGATTTATGTGGTGAGAAACGATTTTATTAATAGCAGCCATCTTTAAATTTATCGAATTAACACATCATCAAATCAACACATCGTCAAATCGATTATGGCTTTATCAAAGGAACAAATAGCACAACGAATTGCAAAAGAATTGAAAGATGGTTACTATGTTAACCTGGGTATTGGTATCCCAACCCTTGTTGCCAATTATATTCCCAAGGGAATAAATGTGGTGTTGCAGAGTGAGAATGGTTTATTGGGCATGGGGCCTTTTCCGTTTGAAGGCGAAGAAGATGCCGACCTGATCAATGCAGGTAAACAAACGATCACTACCGTGCCGGGATCTTCCTTCTTCGACAGCGCCATGAGTTTTGGAATGATACGTGCCGGTAAAGTTGATCTTACCGTATTAGGAGCCATGGAAGTGAGTGAGGATGGCGATATCGCCAACTGGAAAATACCAGGCAAAATGGTGAAGGGAATGGGCGGGGCTATGGACCTGGTGGCAAGTGCTAAGAATATCATTGTAGCCATGATGCATACCAACCCTAAAGGAGAGAGTAAGTTATTACCCAGCTGCAGCTTGCCGTTAACTGGAACAAAATGCATTAAAAAGATCGTAACGGAATTAGCGGTACTTGATGTTACCGGCAAAGGATTTAAGCTAATAGAAAGAGCCCCGGGTGTATCGGTAGAAGAGATCGTTGCTAAAACAGCAGGTAAGTTAACAGTGGAAGGAGAGATACCCGAGATGCATTTCTGAGAAGTAAAACGTACATAAATAAAAATCCCCTGCGATCAGGGGATTTTTTAATGAGCAGTTAGTGCCTGGCTTGTTATTATGCTTTTGGCGCAGCGGCTAATATTTCGGCATTGGCTCCGCTGGCATATTTCTCAAAATTCTTAATGAATTGCCCAGCCAGGTTCTTAGCCATGGCATCATACGCATTCTTATCATTCCATGTATTTCTCGGATTCAGTATTTCCGAAGGTACTCCCGGGCAACTGGTAGGCATGATCATGCCAAATACCGGATGATCTTCAAAGCCTACATCATTCAGGTCTCCATTCAAAGCTGCGGTGATCATGGCACGGGTATAGGCCAGTTTCATGCGGCTTCCCACGCCATAGGCGCCACCAGTCCATCCCGTGTTAACCATCCATACATTCGCATGGCTTTCATGGATCTTCTTTCCCAGCATTTCGGCATACTGTGCCGGGTGTAGCGGAAGGAATGGAGCACCAAAACAGGCACTGAAAGTTGATTTAGGTTCGGTAACACCGGCTTCTGTTCCGGCTACTTTTGCTGTATACCCGCTTATGAACTGGTACATGGCCTGCCCGGCAGATAATTTACTGATGGGAGGTAATACGCCATAAGCATCGCAGGTAAGAAAGAAAATATTTTTCGGTGTTTTTCCAATAGATGGTTCCAGTGCATTACTGATGTAAGACAAGGGGTAACTAACCCTTGTATTTTCTGTGATCTTTTTGCTGCTGAAATCGATCTGGTTGGTTCCATCAATAAAAGTTACGTTTTCCACCAATGCGCCCGGCCGGATAGCACGAAAGATCTCTGGTTCTTTTTCTTCGCTTAAATCTATGCACTTGGCATAACAGCCTCCTTCAAAATTAAATACACTGTCTTTGGTCCATCCGTGTTCGTCATCACCTATCAGTTTTCGGTTGGGGTCGGCACTGAGGGTTGTTTTTCCGGTTCCGCTCAATCCAAAGAAGATGGCCGTATCTCCTGCATCACCCATATTGGCACTGCAGTGCATACTTAGTACATTGGCTTTTGTAGGTAATACAAAATTCAGCATGGTAAATATGCCTTTCTTCATTTCGCCGGTATAGCCTGTACCGCCGATCAGGATCGTTTTATGTGTAAAACTGATCACCGCAAAATTTTCTGCACGGGTTCCGTCTTCAGCCGGGTTTGCCTTAAAGCCCGGCGCCTGTATGATATGCCAATGCGCTTCAAAATTATCAAGTTCATCTTCTTCGGGCCTGATGAACATATTGTAACAAAACAGGTTGCTCCATGGGTTCTCATTGATCACCCGCAGGCGAAGCCGGTATGCTTCTTCTGCGCAGGCATAGCAGTCACGAACCCACAATTCTTTATCGGCCAGGTAAGCCAGCATTTTTTCCTTTAGCTTAAAAAAATTCTTTTCTTCAAAAGGAATATTAAAGTCATTCCAGTGAACGCTGTTCTCAGTAAGGGCATCCTTAACAGTGAATTTGTCCTTAGGGCTGCGGCCGGTGAATTTTCCGGTGTTGATGAGCAAGGCCCCTGTGTCGTTCAATACCCCTTCGCCACGCTGAACGGCCTGGTTGGTTAATTCGGCAGGATTAAGCTGGTAATGAACTTTTTTGGTAGTAGATAATCCAAGGGTTTTAAGTGCACTTAAGGGTGCAGCAAGCATCGTTGATACTGACATAGCAAGTAGAGATTTAGGTTTACGCAATCGTTCCCGCAAAGTTATATCAACTGAATCTGAATGGGGTTTAACCAGCCCGCCGATATTTAAAAACGGTAACCTGATTTTGAGTAATTATTTGCAATCGTTCAAAAGGAGGGGCGATTTTTAAAAAAGATTAAATAATAGTTGCTAAACCTTGAATAGAATTAATTTTTTAATCGTCCCTGCCATAGCAAATAACAAGATTTTCTTCTCAATTTGAAAATAAAAACAGGTTTTACCGGCTTATGAACCTGTAACCGGGTTTGTAAATGCTGCCGGTATAAAACATCATTAAACTGTATATTGCAGTTTAAACTTAGCATATGAAATATCTCCCCCTTAACCCTGAGATTTTTATACAAAACCGGAAGCGATTTGTTGAAAAGATGGAAAAAAACGCCATTGCCATCTTTAACAGCAACGACGAATTACCTACCAATGGCGACCAGTTATTCAAATTCAAACAAAATTCCGACCTGTTCTGGTTAACAGGTATTGAACAGGAAGATACCATGCTGGTTTTATTTCCTGGTAATCCCGATCCTAAATACCGGGAGGTATTGGTGCTGGTTCGTCCGAACGAGTTAAAAGAAAAATGGGATGGGCACAGGCTAAGGGCACAGGAAGCAACCGCTATATCGGGTATTAAAACCATTTTATGGCTCGATGTACTGGAAGCTATGTTGCAGCCCTGGATACACCTGGCAGATACCATTTATCTTAATTCAAATGAAAACGACCGCAAGGCAAACTGGGTTCCGGTAAGAGATTACCGCTATGCTGAATTAATGAAACAACGGTACCCTTTGCATAATTACCGGCGCAGTGCAAGGCTGTTAAAAGACCTGCGGGGTATTAAAACGGCACCAGAAATTGAAGTACTGCAAAAAGCAATTGATATCACCGATAATACATTCAGAAGATTATTGAAATTCATTAAACCGGGAGTAATGGAATACGAGATCGAAGCAGAGATCTATCATTCCTTCTTATCGCAACGGGCAACCGGTCCGGGATATGGTTCCATCCTCGCCAGTGGCGACAGGGCAAGAACTTTGCATTATGTGGAAAATAGCAGGGAATGCAAAGATGGCGAACTGATACTGATGGATTTTGGCGCCGAGTATGGTTATTACAATGCCGACCTCACCCGTACTGTTCCGGTAAATGGAAAATTCAGCCGCAGGCAGAAAACAGTGTACAATGCCTGTTTACATTTGCATCATTATGCTGCCAGCATTTTAAAACCTGGTATCAGCATTGTTGATTATACCGAAAAGATCGGCGATGAAGCAACGATCATTTTTCAAAAGATAGGCCTGCTTAAAAAAACAGATGTAAAAAATGAGGATCCCGAAAACAGGGCATACCGCAAATATCTTTACCACGGCATATCACATCACCTGGGTATAGATGTACATGACCTGGGTACAAGAACGGAACCCATTAAAGCAGGCATGGTATTCACCATTGAACCCGGTATATATATCGAAGAAGAACAGATGGGCGTTCGTATCGAGAACAATTTTTGGGCAACCAAAAGCGGCAATAAAGACCTGATGAAGAATATTCCGATCACGGTGGAAGAGATTGAAGCCTTAATGAAAAGATAATTTGAAAATTTGGTGATTTGGAAATGTGCTGATTAAACAGGCTCCAATCATCAAATCAGCAAATTTCCAAATCGCCAAATCAAAACGGATGAAACATATCCCAAATTTATTTACACTTCTCAATTTAATTTTTGGTTGCCTCGCTATTGTGGCAATTCTTCAAAACGGAATTGTGATACAATATGATGCTGATGGCAGCCAGTTGATAGATATTCCCGAAAAAATATGGATGGCTTCTTTGTTCATTGGCCTGGCTGCTGTGGTTGATTTCTTAGATGGTTTTGTTGCCCGGCTCTTCAAGGCAAGTTCAGAAATGGGCAAGCAACTGGATTCACTGGCCGACGTGGTAAGTTTCTGTGTGGCTCCTTCCATGATCCTTTACCAATTCCTGCGGATGAGCATGGCAAGGGAAGATGATGGACTGGATGCATCCGTTCTTTGGCTGGTTCCCGCTTTTATACTGGCTGCTGCCGGCGCCTGGCGACTGGCAAAATTCAATATTGATGATTCCCAGTCTTATGGATTTAAGGGCGTACCCACCCCGGCTGTAGGGCTGGTGATCGCCTCCTTACCACTTATATACTGGAACAACCATACCCAACAAGTGGTAGATATTCTTTTTAATAAATGGATCATTTATGCTGTGATCGGGTTGCTGAGCTGGCTGATGGTGAGCAACCTGCCCATTATGGCGCTCAAGTTCAGGGATTATAAACTGAAAAGCAATATTCCCAAGATCGTTTTGCTTGCAATAGCGGTTATCTCAGCCTTTATTTTTCACTGGCTTGCTGTTCCCATCGTATTTATCGTTTACATTATTTTATCTTTGTTCTTTAAACAAACTTCCTCATGATATTTACTGTTCAGATAAAAGTGATGCCGTTGAAAGACCTGCTGGATCCGCAAGGAAAAGCAGTGATGGGTGGCCTCCAGAATTTGGGATTGAATACGATCTCCGACGTACGTATCGGCAAGCATATCGACCTTCAGGTAGAAGCTGCCGATAAAGAAGCGGCTAAGTCTGCCGGTGAAGAAGCCGCTAAAAAACTGCTGGCTAACCCGGTGATGGAAGTATTTGAGATCACCGTTAACTAATTTGAAGATGTGAAGATGTGGCAATTTGAAAATTTATAGTACCCTGCTATTTGTTGCTTCTTCAATCGGCTAATTTTCAAATTTCCAAATTTTCAAATTGATGCTCTACATCGTTCCCTCTCCCATAGGCAACCTTGCCGATATCACATTCAGGGCGATCGATATTTTAAGATCGGTTGATCTTATACTGGCCGAAGATACCCGTACCTCTTCAGTATTGCTGAATCATTACCGGGTTCAAAAACCCGTTTCTCCATACCACCAGCATAATGAACATAAAATATTAATTCATTTAGTTGAACAGCTGGCTGCCGGCAAAACAATGGCACTCATCACCGATGCCGGTACACCGGGTATCAGCGACCCGGCTTTTTTATTGGTAAGAGAATGTATAAAGAATGATATTGCTGTTGAATGTTTACCCGGAGCCACCGCTTTTGTGCCTGCGCTTGTAAACAGCGGACTGCCTATGAACAGTTTTTGTTTTGAAGGATTTCTTCCCTTAAAAAAAGGAAGACAAACCATGCTTAAGAAACTGGCTGAAGAAGAGAGGACCATGATCTTTTACGAAAGCCCCATGCGGTTGGTAAAAACATTGAACGATCTTATCCAGTACTTTGGGGCAGAAAGGCAATGTTGTGTAAGTCGGGAACTTACCAAGAAGTTTGAAGAGAACAAGCGGGGAACCTTGCAGGAAGTGCATGATCATTTTAGTGCAAAGCCCGTGAAGGGGGAGATTGTACTTGTTGTTCAGGGACTGGCATAACCACTCATAAGTTTTATCTTTTCTATACCGGTATTTTCCCGAAATTTACCCCTATTAAATTATTTTAAATGAAGAAACTATTATTTCTGTCGGCTATCCTGTTAAGTGGTCTTTTGTCGGTTGCCCAACCAGGCCGCTGGCAGCAGGCAGTGAAGTATAACATGAATATCGACATGGATGTAAATGCCAACCGCTTTAAAGGAAAGCAGAAACTGGAATACACCAACAACTCTCCCGATGCATTGAATAAAGTATTTTACCACCTGTATTTTAATGCCTTTCAACCCGGCAGTGGTATGGATATACGTAGCCAGGAACTGGGTAAGGTGTTAGTGAACGGCCGTGCCGATTGGGACGGCAGGGTACGTGACCGCATTTCCAAACTGAAAGAAGAAGAGATCGGTTACCAGAAAATAATCTCATTAAAAATGAATGGTGTTGCGCAGCCTTTTAAATACCATGAAACCATCCTGGAAGTAAATCTTACCAAACCCATTGCAGCAAAAAGCAAGGTTATTTTTGAAATGGAATTTGAAGCGCAGGTTCCTTTGCAGATACGCAGGAGTGGAAGGGATAATCCCACCACTGGTGTTCGGTACAGTATGAGCCAGTGGTATCCTAAAATGTGTGAGTATGATTATGAAGGCTGGCATCCTACGCTCTATATAGCAAGAGAGTTTTATGGTGTATGGGGCGACTTTGATGTAACCATCAATATAGATAAAACATACAAATTGGGTGGTACGGGTGTATTAGTGAATGCCAATGAGATCGGCTGGGGTTACGATATACCCGGTTCTGAATTAAAACCAACCACAAAGGATAAAAGGAGCTGGCATTTTGTAGGCACCAATATCCATGATTTTGTTTGGGCTGCTGATCCGGAATACAAACACCTTGCTCAAAAAGTTCCCAATGGCCCAACCCTGCATGTACTTTATAATTACAAGGCAGATAATGCAAAGAACGATTCGGCATGGGAAAAGGTTTTGTCTGCTGCGGTAACGGTACTGCCATTTATGGAAAGCAATTTTGGAAAATATCCTTACCCGCAGTATTCATTTATACAGGGCGGCGACGGCGGCATGGAATACCCAATGGCTACATTGCTCAACGGCCCGGGATTAGGTACCGTATTTCATGAGTGGCTGCACAGCTGGTACCAGATGATGCTGGGCACCAACGAAAGCCTGTATGCATGGATGGATGAAGGTTTTACCAGTTATGCCGAAGACCTGGTATCAAAGTTTTATGACAAGAAATCATCTATGCAGGGGTTCAGGGAATCGTTCCAGAAAAATCCTGCCAACAAATCACTGAAGGAAATAGTTGAAACCTGTCCTGAGGATCACGGTGGTTCTTATTTCAGTTATTACGGCCTGGTAAAAAGCGGTTTTGAAGAGCCTATGACCACACACAGTGATCATTATAATTCAAACTATGGCTATAGTGTTGCGGCCTATTCAAAAGGTGAAGTATTTATGGAACAATTAGGCTATATAGTTGGTGCTGAATTAAGGAATAAGATTTTATTAGAGTATTATAAACAATGGCGGTTCAAGCATCCCAATGCCACCGACCTCATCAGGGTGGCAGAAGAGGTGAGTGGCATACAGTTAGACTGGTATAAAGAATACTGGGTGAATACCACCAAGACCATCGATTATAAGATCGATAGTTTGTGGGAAGAGAACGGTGTTTCCAAGATCCGCCTAAAAAGGATCGGACACATGCCCATGCCGGTTGACCTTCAGCTGACATTTAAAGACGGCAGTAACGAGATGATCTATATTCCGCTGAACCTGATGTTTGGTGCAAAGCCTAATGAGAATGGTTCGCAGCAACGGCAGGTGTTAGAAGAATGGAAATGGACACATCCCACCTATATCGTGGAAACAAAGCACAAGCTTACCGATATGAAACTGGTAGAGATCGACCCTTCCAGGAGAATGGCGGATGTGGACAGAAAAAATAATTTACTTGAACTGAACTGGTAACCTGGCCCGAGGCCTCGTATGACCGGTAAACCTGGTCCGACGTCCTCGTCTGACCAATTAACCTAGTCTGACGCCCTCGTCTGACCAATAAGATTTTTTTAAAATGCAAATAACCACCAGGCCGATCAATGCAGCAGATATTCCTGTATTAACAAAGATAGCACGGGAAACTTTTTACGATACGTTCACCGGAACCTGTACCGAAGCCGATATGCAGGGCTTCCTGGATAAGTACTTTAATGAACAAAAGTTAGGTGAGGAAGTAAGTAGCCCCGGGAATCATTATTTTTTTGCGGAAGCAGACGGTGTTCCTGCAGCCTATCTTCAGTTCATGGAAGATTATAGCGGGTTCCCTTTAATGAAAAAATGGAAAGCCCTGGAGTTGAAGCGGATCTATGTGCTGAAAGAATTTCACGGTAAAGGAATTGCCCAGCAATTGATGGAATTCGTCCTGACGTACGCAAACGAAAATAAATATGAAGTTGTTTGGCTGGGCGTATGGGAGCATAACCTGCGGGCGCAAAAGTTTTACGAGAAATACGGATTTGTGAATTCGGGCCATACCCACGATTTCCCGATCGGCAGTACGCCGCAAACCGATAACTGGTTCTGGAAGTTCCTGTAAAAATTAAACCCCGAAAGATACCGGGGTTTAATTTTTTGTGCTTGTGTTGGAATAGAGGCTCAGCGCCCAAAATATTTATTCACTGCTTCAATACGGTTGCTTACGTGCAGTTTCTCGTAAATGTGGTATACATGCTTGCGAACTGTTTCGGAACTGATGGTAAGTTTATCGGAGATCTCTTTATACAATAAACCGGTAGACAGCATTTCCAGGATCTCATTCTCTCTTTTTGATAATACATCCAGGGCGGACCCTGTTGGGGATGCCGTAACAGCTGGTTTATTTTGAAAAGCGGCAACTACCTTTCTTGCGATCTGGCTGCTCATGGGGGCACCGCCTTCTATCAGCTCGGTGATTCCTTCGAGCAATTTAGCCGGTGAAGTTTTCTTTAAGATGTAACCGCTTGCGCCGGCACTTAATGCTTCAAATATCTTTTCATCCTCATCATAAATGGTACACATCATGAATAATATCTCCGGATGTGTGGCTTTTAATTCCCTTACCACTTCAATACCACTGATACCACCCAGGCTTATGTCCATTAAAACAACTTTTGGATTCAGGATAGGGATCTTTACCAGGGCCTCTTCGCCGCTTACACAAGAACCTGCCAATGTATATTCGCCCGACGTTTCAATGATCTGCTCCAGTGCCAGGCGGATATCACTATTGTCTTCAACGATTGCTACTGATTTATTCATACTGCAAAATTGCCGCTTTAATATATTCTTACCAATACCACAAAGTGGTAAGGAAAGTTAACGGATCGGTACATAAAGCAGGTACTTTTCCTTAAAAAAGTCCTCTGTAAAAAGTTTCTCTATTTCCCAAACCATTGGTTTACAACCGCTCTCAAAAATCTCCTGGCTAAGGTCGCCACCTTTCAGGCAAATCAGCCCATTAGGGATTCCCGTTTCTTCAGTCGGGGGATTTTTCCGGATCAGCGGCCTGCTCCAGCTCCACAGGTCTTTAAGAGGAGCTACGGCCCTGGAAATAACTGCATCAAATTTCCTGCCTTTAATATCTTCGGCACGACTGTGTTGTACAGTAATGTTATTCAATCCTATCGCCTGTGATATCTCCGACACTACTTTCAGTTTCTTATTGATGCTGTCGACCATATGAAATTTTGTGTCGGGAAAAAGAATGGCGATGGGTATGCCGGGAAACCCTCCACCGCAACCAAGGTCCATCACTTCCATACCTTCTGTAAAATGGAAGGTTGTGGCAATGGCCAGCGAATGCAGCACATGGTGTTCATAAAAATGGTCCATATCCTTCCGGGATATCACATTTATTTTGCTATTCCAATCCTGGTAAAGTTCTTTTAGTGCAGCCAGCTGTTTCAACTGGTCATTAGTAAAATCAGAAAAGTACCGGGTTATTATCTCCATTGCTTTTTTGGTTTTTTAAAGATAGAAGGAGCAAAGATGATGTAATAGAAGAACATCCAGATATCAATGAACAGGAACCAGGGATAAAGATCTTTTTCGTTTAATTTTTTCATGCAGGGATAAAGAACAACAGCCTGAACCAGGAACCGTACGCCAAAAACCACCAGGGCATATTGCCAGTTATAGAATATAAGGCTTACCGCCAGCAGGGGATAAAAAAGAAAGTGAGAGAAGGAATACAACCCCAATAAAAATTTGTGCGAAGTTTTATAAAATTTACCGGTACTATAGTGCCTGGTTTTCTGCTTCATCCATTGTTTCCATGTTTTGGCCGGCGAACTCAGTGTAAAGGCATCTTTATCTATATTGATCTTTGTATTGTGCCGGGTAGCCGCTTTGTTGATGAACAGGTCGTCATCACCGCTGGGAATATGGTTATGCGCCGTAAATCCTTTGTTGCGGAAGAAGATTGTTTTTTTATAGCTCAGGTTGCGGCCAACCCCCATATAAGGAGTGCCGGCCAGGGCGTAGGAAAGGTATTGAATAGCGGTATGAAATGTTTCCCAGCGTATCAGCTTATTCAATATCCCTTTCTTTTTATGAAAGGCGCCGTAGCCCAGCACAATTTCTGTATTGTCGTCGTATGTTTCCTGCATTTTCTCTATCCAGAATTCACTGGCGGGTACACAATCGGCATCGGTTAACAATACCACTTCATATTTAGCGGCCTTTATTCCCACACTCAACGGAAATTTTTTCCCCGGTATGAACTTGGCTTCCTGTTTCAATAATACCACGTGCAGCTGCTTATAGGTCTTCTGAAGTTCTTCCAGCAGGTACTTGCTGTCGTCAAATGAATTGTCATCCACCACAATCACTTCATGTGTTGTACGGTATTGTTGTATCAAAGCTCCGGGCAGATTTTTCACTAAATTTGCTGCTTCATCCCTTGCACAGATGATAACAGAAACCGGGTGTGTTTGCGACGTTGTTTTTGGTTTGGGTTTATATACAGCCAGTCTCAGAAAAAAGAACAGGTAATAAAATACCTGTACCAGGGTAATGAGACAAAAAAAATAAAAAAGCAGCTGCCAGGTTTGGGTAAAATTCATTCGGCAAAAATAAGGAATGGAAAGAAGGAAACTAAGACCAAAATTTAAGTGTACGTATGCAACCAATCCTAAATGCTAAACCCTAAACTTTAAACTCAAAATTCATTCATGTCCGCATTACAATTTCACCTTCAGCATACCGATACACAAACCAAGGCAAGGGCCGGGAAAATAACAACCGACCATGGCGAGATACAGACCCCCATATTTATGCCGGTGGGAACCGTTGGCAGCGTGAAAGCAGTAACGCAACAGCAACTGAAAGATGAAGTAAAGGCGCAGATCATTTTAGGGAATACCTATCATCTCTTTTTACGCCCGGGACTGGAAATACTGGAAGCCGCAGGAGGATTACATAAATTCAACGGATGGGATAAGCCCATCCTGACCGACAGCGGCGGGTATCAGGTTTTTTCTTTGGCCAATAACCGGAAACTGACAGAAGAAGGCGCTTTATTTCAAAGTCATATTGATGGAAGCAAATACCAGTTCACACCCGAGAACGTGATGGATATTCAACGGGTGATTGGCGGCGATATCATCATGGCTTTTGATGAATGCCCGCCGTACCCGAGCGAATATGCCTACGCTAAAAAAAGCATGGAGCTTACGCATCGCTGGCTGGATCGTTGTATCAGCCGTTTCAATTCCACCCCGGATAAATACGGGTATACACAAAATCTTTTTCCGATCGTACAGGGGAGTACCTATAAAGACCTGCGTACGGCTTCATCAGAATTTATTGCTTCAAAAAATGCAACGGGTAATGCTATCGGCGGTTTAAGTGTTGGCGAGCCGATGGAGATGATGTACGAATACACAGAACTTTGTTGCGATATCTTACCAGCACAAAAACCCCGCTACCTGATGGGAGTTGGTACACCCTGGAATATTTTAGAATCCATTGCACTGGGCGTGGATATGTTTGATTGTGTAATGCCCACCCGCAATGGCCGCAATGCGATGTTGTTTACCAGCAACGGGGTTATTAATATCGACAATAAAAAATGGGAAAAGGATTTTTCGCCCATTGATGAAGGCATTGGTTGCGAAATAAGCAGCTACTACAGCAAGGCCTATCTCCGCCATTTGATGAAGGCAAAAGAGATACTGGGGTTAACCATTGCCAGTGTACACAACCTGGCCTTTTATCTTTGGCTGGTTGAAGAGGCCAGGGCGCATATCATTGCCGGAGACTTTTTAAGCTGGAAGAATGAAACGGTACTGCGCCTGCAGCAACGCCTGTAGCCTGTTCACCAACGGTTAACAAAAACCAGGCGGAACGGCATAATAATTGAAAAAAGGACAAAGTAATTTTTAATAATTATCTTTAAACCAACTTAAAATTATTTGTGCAATGAAGCAGAAATTGTTTTACTCTCTTTTGATCGTACTGATGCCGGTGATGGCTTTTAGCCAGGGCGGAAATATTCAGAATTCCAACATACCCAAGGATGCGCCGGTAGATGTGAAGATGACCGACTTTAAAAGTAACATTCTTCCCAACGAGATCGTTATTTTCCGCAGTATGGCAAACAGCAGGGAATACCAGGGGTTAACGGATTCAACCGGCCGTTTCTCCATACGCCTTCCGGCAGGAAGTAAATACGAGATATTCATTCTCGGCTTTAAAGATTCAACCAGCTATAATGTACTCGACATTCCTGCTTTAACAGGCAATGCATATTATAAAAATCCTTTCAAAATTGATATACAGTTCCTGCCGGCAAAAAGTTTTGTACTGGAGGATTGCAATTTTGAAACGGGTAAGGCCGAGCTGTTGCCCGAAGCCTTTCCTGTACTGGATGAGCTGGTTTCTTACTTAGTACGAAAGGACGATGAACGGATCGAGATACAGGGGCACACAGATAATGTGGGTACGGCCAAAAGTAACCAGGTATTATCTGAGAACAGGGCCAATACGGTAAGGAATTATCTTATTACAAAGGGGATCGATCCAAACAGGCTTACTGCAAAGGGGTATGGCTTTACGGTACCGGTGGCTGATAATAAAACGGCCGAAGGCAGGGCGCAGAACAGGAGAACCGAGGTTAAAATATTAGAATAGTTTCAAACAGAAACTGGTCTCATAAAAAAATCCCTCCGTTTGCTAACGGAGGGATTTATATTTTGAAGAATAAGTCTTACTCAGCTTTTGGAGCTTCTTCTGCTGAAGCGGCGCCGGCAGCATCGCTGTCCATTTTCGCTTTCAGGTCAGCCAGTACGCCAAGATCACCTAACGTTGATTTCTCAACCTTGCTTTGAAGGTTCTTAACCGCCTTCTTGGTTACTTCAAATTCGGCTTTCTTTTCTTTCATTACCGCCTGCTTTTCTTCCTCGATCACCTGTTCCCACAAACGGGTATGGCTTAAAACGATGCGTTTGTCGTTGCGGTCAAATTCAATAACCATGAATTTTGCCACTTCATCAGCAACGATCGATTTGCCATCTTCCTTCATCAGGTGACGGGCAGGAGCAAATCCTTCCAGGCCATAAGGTAACTGAACAATGGCGCCTTTATCATCTTTCCTGATAACGGTTCCTTCGTGCTCACTTCCTACAGGGAAGGTTGTTTCCAGGGTATTCCATGGATCTTCTTCGATCTGCTTATGTCCTAACTGAAGTTTGCGGTTGTCTTTATCAATGTTCATGATAACCACTTCAATCTGGTTGCCAACTTTTGTATACTCGTTGGGATTGTTGAAGCGTTTCAGCCAGCTCAGGTCGCTGATGTGGATCATGCCACCAATGCCGGTTGATAATTCAACAAACACGCCATACGGAGTGATGTTCTTAACAACACCGGTATGTTTGCTTCCTTCGGGGAAAGAAACTTCGATATTGCTCCAGGGATCCTGGGTCATTTGTTTGATAGAGAGGCTCATCTTACGGGTTTCCTTATCAAGGGTAACCACTTTGGCTTCGTATTCATCGCCCAGTTTGAAGAATTCTTTTGCATTGATAGGAGTGTTAGCCCATGTAATTTCACTTACGTGAACCAAACCTTCTACACCCGGCATGATCTCCAGGAATGCGCCGTAATCTTCAATATTCACCACTTTACCTTTTACAATTTCACCTTCTTTCAGGT
Source organism: Ferruginibacter sp. (assembly GCA_044220615.1). Taxonomy (GTDB): domain Bacteria; phylum Bacteroidota; class Bacteroidia; order Chitinophagales; family Chitinophagaceae; genus Ferruginibacter. The sequence goes on from JBGAQR010000004.1 coordinate 498,304, forward strand.
TCTCTGTAAGGGTATCCCATGGATGAGGGGTCAGTTGTTTCAACCCAAGGCTGATACGTTTCTTGTCATCATCAAAATCAAGTACCACCACGTTCAATTTCTGATCCATCTTCAATACTTCAGTAGGATGGTTGATACGTCCCCATGAAATATCGGTGATATAAAGTAAACCATCCAATCCACCCAGGTCGAGGAATGCACCAAAGTCTGTAATGTTCTTGATCGTTCCTTCCAGTACCTGGCCTTTTTCCAGTTTACCCATGATCTCGGCCCGTTGAGCTTCGATATCGCTTTCAATAAGTGCTTTGTGAGATACAACGGCATTCTTAATGGCTTCATTGATCTTAACCACTTTAAATTCCATTGTTTTTCCAACAAACTGGTCGTAATCGGTAACCGGTTTAACGTCGATCTGAGATCCTGGTAAGAATGTTTCCATACCGAATACGTCAACGATCAAGCCACCTTTTGTTTTGCTGGTAACCAGGCCGGTAACAATTTCGCCGGTCTTGTGAACTTCCACAATTCTTTCCCATGCTCTTGTTGTACGGGCAGATTTACGGCTGAGGTTAAGATTACCGTCACGGTCTTCTTTTTCCACTACCATTACTTCAATCACATCACCCACTTTTACACCGCCGGCGATGTCTCTGAATTCGTTCAGCGAAATAAGTCCGTCGCTTTTAAACCCGATGTTAACAACTGCATCAGTTTTGGTTAATGATTCGATGGTAGCCATGATCATTTCACCGTCATTGATCTGTTTAAAGGTGTTGTCGTAAACCGTGTCGTACTTTGCTTTTTCATCAGCAGAATAGCTGGTTACGTTTCTTTTGTCAACACTCCAGTCAAAATCGTCGTGAGCTGTAGCAACAGCTTCCACAGGCACGTTTGTTTTCGCAGCAGCTTCGATGGCTTCGCCACCGGCAACTTCCTGTGCATCTGCGTTTAATTGTTTAAAAATATTGAATGACATAAAATACCCGTGGTTTTTAAAACGGGAGGGCAAAGGTAGGTAAAAGAAGCCTGATTTTGGGGATATAAACAGGTCTTTTTCGGGCTGAAATGCCTTTACAGCCTCAATTCTTTCACAATTAGGGGGTTATTTCATAAAATCCCTGATCTCATATGCCAAACGGGTTGTATGAACTGCTTCAATCGGGTGGTTTGTATCCGGAATTAAGCACAACCGGGCATTGTACAGGGCACGGTAAACCTGCAGGGTTTCGTACAGGCTAACCATTTTATCCCGGTCGCCCAACAATGGAAAAGGCTTCTTCGGTCAGCCCCGTGGCCGGAAAAGTAGATACAATGAACATGGTAATGATTTGCAAGTAGTTTTTTCAGATCAGCGAACTGATCCGCCGATCCGGTGGCCATGAAGCAAAAGCAGCTGTTACATATACTATATATAAGCAGGCAATATAAAAAAAGTCCCCCGGAATATTCCGGGGGACTGTATAACTAAGTGTTAGTTAGTTTTATTGAACTACCACTCTACACATGGTTAAGCGGTTGCCATTGGCATCGCCCACTTCAACCCAGTAAAGTCCCTTGCCATTCTTCCTGAGGTCAACATGCATCCTTTGATAAGGAGCACCAATTGTATACCTCTGAGTAAGAACCCTGTTTCCGCTTGCATTGAAAACGGTAACTGTTCTAGGCAGGTTTGTGTTATTGAGTACACTGTAGTACCTCACATCAAACTCTCCATTGGTTGGGTTAGGGTAGATGAAGCATCTACCGGCAGCCGAATCCAGGATAGAGATTGTGTTAGAAGTATTGGTACATCCGTTGATGTCGGTAACAGTGAGTTGGTAAGTACCTAACTGGTCAACATCAAGCGCCAGTGTTGCTGTATTACCACCGTAAGGCGAACCATTTCTGAACCAGCTATATAATTGCGCAGCTGCAGGCGACACTGTAGAAGACAGTGTTGTTCTTAAGCCAGGCAATAACCTGGTGTAAGGAGCAGCCGAGATAACAATGGTTGGCAATGGATTAACCGTTAACAACACCTGGAAGGAGTTGATACTTGCGCAAGGTGCAGCGCCTGTAATAACACAGCGGTACATGTATCCACTCATGCTAACCGGCGGAGCGGTAACAGTAAGTGTTGCTGAAGTAGCACCGGCGTATACACCACCGTTTGATACAGGAGCCCAATTATTACCCGTGTTAGTGCTTACCTGCCACTGGTAACTGAACGGACCAGAACCACCGGCAACCACAGAGAAAGTTGCCACCTTATCGGTACAAACAGTTCTGTTAACCGGTTGTGTAACAACCGTAGTTGGCTGGTTAACAGTAACAGTAACCGTTCTTGGAGGAGATGTACAACCAGGAGTTGGATACTTGAACTGGATACTCCAGCCGTTAGCTATCTGACCCTGATCACCACCTACGTCATCAACAACCAGTAATCTCCATGTTCCGTTGGCGTTGGCAGTATTGCCAAACATTGACAGAAGAGGAGCGGCCTGGGAGAATACACCCGGACCTGGAGCAGGATAGTTATCTGCACCACTGCCGTCTGCAAAATCAGTAGGACGGTAACTACCGGTTCCGTTTACTGCTGCAGTAGACATTGCAGGAGAAGCATCCCTGAATGTATAAGTAGCATTGTTGATACCACCTGTGCCACCAACGTCAGACATCAGAACGACATTAGTACCACCTGGTGACTGTAACAATACATCTATATCATTGCTCCATGTGTGGCTAACGCCGGTTAACACTACACTTTCAACAGATGCACCAGTAGTTGGTAAACCACTTACCACAATATTAGATGGGTAAGGGGTTCCTGTACCTGAAGAAGGAATAGTGATAGGAGCAGGGTTGGTAAATGTCTGGAATGCATCAAAACCTATGCTGGCAACAGTTACCTGGTAAGGATATGTACCGCTAGGAGTTGGTTTGGCATATACGCAATTTGCTGTATCGCCTGCAACATAAGGAATGGTTGCAGCAGCGTCTCTGAATAAGCCGGCAGCTGGCGACCATACACCCGATGCTGGAGGACCGTACAGATAATCGAAACTGATAGACCATGATGTGAGGGATCCAACATCAGGAGCACCTGCGTCATACATAGCCAGTGTCCAGTTTCCGTTTGGTATGGAGTACAGGCTATTCCAGCTGGTGGTGTTTGGTGCGAAACCAACTGGTCCACCTGCTAATGTAAAGCCAAATGCTACAAAAGTTGCTCCTACTGCATCAGCTCTGAAAGTAGCAGTGAAAGGAGCTGTACCTGTACCGAGTGATGTAACACCGGCAGAACTGATAACCGTATTAACAAAATTAGCCCCTGGATTATTTGTTTTGTCCAGTAATGCATCCAGGTTAAATATTTGTCCGTTAGGAGCCCTCAATACAGCTACCACATCACCTACATAGGCGTGTGTGATATTCATCGTAACCCTGATATTGGTTATTTGTGCTGTTGAAGGTAACGGAGCATTAATGGTAGATGTGGCTGCTCCGGCCGGAGGATTCGGGAATGCACCTTCGGGAATTGGAACGTTTATCGCACCAGAAGAATAGGTGGACGTAAACGGTGAAGGAGCCAGTGCAGATGATATACATAGCTGAACAGCATTATCACCTAAACACATTGCTACGTTATTTGGATTAACCGTTGGCGCAGCAGGAGTGTAAACCACACCGATGGTTGCTGTATTGGTACAACCGGTACCGGCATTGGTTCCTGTAACTGTATAAACGGTGTTAACTGCTGGTGCAGCATAAACAGTAGCCAGGTTGGTTCCTGTATATGCGTTTGCAGGAGTTGTTGTATTAGACGTATACAAACCGGTAAGTGGAGACCAAACATAAGAGCTGGCTCCGCTTGCAGTTAATGGAGTGCCGGAAATGCCGGGAACACCACCGCAAGTTGGGCTAACTGGCGAAATGGTTACGTTAGGCAGTGGGTTCACTGTCAGTATTGCACCTGTAGAATTAGCTGCAGGAGGACATGTTCCACTGATTACGCAACGATAGCGCCATCCGCTCATTGCAACAGTAACCGGGTTAACGGTAAGTGTTGCAGTATTAACACCAGAGTAAGGAGCACCATTGGCGATGTTGGTATAAGTACCACCACCGTTTGTGCTAACCTGCCACTGGTAGGTTATACCTTGGCCTGTACCACCAACTGTAAAGGTTACGCTGGTACCTGCACAAGCGGTAACGTTGCTTGGCTGGCTGGTAACTGCAGGAAGTTGATGTACAGTGATGAGTATGCTTGCAGCAGTTTGACAACCGCCCGGAGCTGTACCAACAACAGTATATGTTCTTGTTGATGACGGAGAAGCCGCAACAGGGTTTGTAGTTGTTGAACTTAAACCTGCAGCAGGCGACCATAAGAAGGTCCAACCTACTGGTGGCGGAGCTGGCGGGAATGCAAAGTTAATGGTGTAGCTGGCAAGATTACCCTGATCACCACCAACCTGGTCATTCACCCACAGGTTCCAGGTACCGTTCATCGTAGGACCATTCAACGCTGTTAACACCGGAATGGCCACGTTAAGATTTGGACCCGGAGCCGGCATAACATCATTTACTGCACCGTCATTTGTACAACGGTATGTGCCACTCGGGATCGGGTTTTGGTTTGGAACCCTTGGAGCGCCATCCTGGAATAACAAATTGGTATTTACCGCATCATCATTGGCGTCGTTACCCAGATCTGATAATAACATTACAGCCTGAACGTTGCCACCTCCAACGAATGTTGGACCAGTAAGGGCAAAGTCAACGTCACCTGTCCATGTATGGTTCAAACCAGTAATTCTAACAGAAGCTACTGTAGCGCCTGCAGGTAAACCTGATACCACTAATGGTAATGGATAAGGAGTTGCAGTACCCGAAGAAGGGATGGTTAAACCACCGGCGCTGGTGAATGATGCAGCACCCGGAGCACCGATAACTGTTAACAAAGTAGGATTGCCTGCACAAAGCGGGCCGCTTGGATTAGCAGTTATAGCTATAGGAGTGATGGTAGCAGGTAAAACTGTTACAGTAGGGGTACCGCTGTTTCCAGTACCAACACAACAAGGATTGCCGGCATCAATTACAGATACCAGTGAATACGTTGTATTCACTGCTGGTGTAACAGGGATACAATCACCGCTCATATAGTTGCTGATCGTTCTTGGATAACCGGTTGTTGCAGGAACCGCATTGATCACTAAGTTATAAGTAGCGCCGGGATTACCGCCAGTAATATCAACCTTTAAGCAGGTAGTAGAACCTGTACAGGTTGTTGGTGGAGGGCCAGGGAGTGTGGTTGTGTAAACCACATCATCAATACCAATATAATCAGAGTTTGCTCCTGGAGGTCCGCCGCCTTCAACAAAATAACGGAAGGCAATACGGCCAGCTGTTGGACCAGCCAAACCCTGGATCGGTATCTTAAATTGAGTCCATGCTGTTGGATAACCGGTAGCTGTGTACGTTGGGTTGATATCCAATAGCAAGGTGGTATAATCACCCACGCTGGTATTATTTGCACCCACATTCACCCCTTGGTTCGTTGTATTCATTCTCACCTGTAACCTGTCGGGGAATGTACCGCTTGTGGTACGGGTGAAGAAAGAAAGCGTATCACCATTTGTCAAGGTAACTGATGGAGCAAACAACCAGTTACTGATTGTAGCTAAAGCAGAAGTATTATTGAAATTGGCTGCGATGTATCCGGGAGGCGTGTTACCTGGGAATACACCTACGTTACCCTGGAACCAACCTGTTGGTCCAACCGGGAGGCTAAGATTTTGAGAAGCCCAGCCAGCAGGTAAAGGAACTACAGTGTTAAATGTTTGAGTGAAAACAGTAGAAGGGACTGAAGGACCAGGCATCAGTGATAATACTGATGGTCCGATAGGAGTACATGGCGGAGGAGGCGTACAGGTTAATCCGGTAACAGTCATGGTGTAACCTGTACAAGGTGCTGCAAAAGCAATGTTTGCAACCAGGATAATGGTTGCATTCACCGGCACGTTAAACGAGAAGGTTACATTCGTTCCGGCAGTTACTGAACTTGAACCACCATCGGCGATCCTGTTAGTACAAAGGGCCGTAGGACTGAAGCTGCCATTATAGGCGCTTACAAAAACGTCACCGGTTTGCCCGGCAGCTACACCGTAAGTTACCGTTACGCACTGGGGCGCACAGGTAAGGTTCTGCATGCTGTAGGTGTCGTAGAAGAATCCTGCACCTGCAAAAGGAGTACCGCAGGCTGTTGGAGCCGCACAGGTTGATGAAACACCGCTACGGAAAGGACGGCCATTGTTCATCTGTGGGTCTCCTGCAACCAACGCACCATTGAACGTACAAACATCATTCACGATGTTTGTTGTTGGTGGAGTGTTCAGAAAGTTTTCTCCCTGGGCTTGCTTATAGGCAGCAGCTTTTGCGGCGTACTGCCTGTTGATGGCAGGAACATCCGTTGGCGTTGCTTCTACAGAAGCCTGCTTACTCATTTCAGCCTTAACCATCGCTTTGGTCATCGGCCGCTGAGGCGTGACGACAGAAGATTGCGTTCTCTTCCCATCCTTCTTAGGCAGAGATGCAACATTCTGTGCACTCGTGACATTAAATGAAGTGATCAAAACAAGAACCGGAAGGATCGTTTTGAGCAGCAACACTTTAAGGTCTCTTAAAGTAGTTTTTTTGTGCATAATAAATGTTTTAGTTTGATGAAATGGCCAAATACAAATACCGGAAAGGATTATCCGGTTTTTTGCAGTTAGTCAGAAAGATGTTTAAAGGTAACAACTTTAACTTTAAATTAAGTAATTTTTACCCGATTTTTTTAGGCCGGAAATTACGGGAGACGGATTGGCTCTCAGCCGGTTGGAATTGATCCCGAAAGCCCGCCCTTAAACCGAAACAGGCTTTTTCAAATACGGTTTTCAGGAAATAAAAAAGCCCCGGAACAGGGGGCTGAAGAATTAAATTATGTACAGGTACTCCGTAGGGGAGAAATTAGTTTTTATTTACCCTTCTTTCTACTGGTTTTTCGGCCTTTTTAACTTCTGCAACTTTGGGTTCAGCCACCGCAGTTTTTTCAGCAGTTGCCTCTTTTTCTGATCTTGCCTTATCGGCAGCTACGGTACTTGGTTTTGCAGCAGCGTCACCTGCAGCCGTTGAAAAACTGGGCTGACCGGCTTGTTTTCTCGCCTCAGCTTTTTTTGCTTTTAAAGCGTCAGAAGTCTGCGCAGCGGCAACAGCACTGAATCCCATCATGATTATTGACGCAAATAGTAATTTTTTCATCGTGTTTGTTTTTATTAAGTAAAGTAATTTTTGAATAGCCAGTTACCAAATGTATAATTTTCTGCCAGAAAATGAGCAGCAGGAGACATTTTTTTTATCGCTGTGCAGAAACTGCCTTTGAATTCTTTTTAAAAAGCAGGTATCAGGCACTTAATTTCTGCAGATGCCCTTCATCAAAAACAGTTAATGCCGGGATCTCTATATCTGCAGCGCCCCATATGGCTTTTTGCTGACTCAATTGCGCCGGTACGATCACGCATTTCATGCCCGCCGCTTTTGCAGCGATCATTCCGTTAAAGGAATCTTCGAAACAAATACACTGCCTGGGATGTACCAAAAGTTTTTGAGCGCAGTTCAGGTATACTTCCGGGTGCGGCTTTCCATAGGCCAGGTCATTGGCGGAGGATAAGGCACCCAGGTCTTTTCTTATGCCCAGCATATCGGTTACTACTTCCATAAGCGCCGGGCCCGACGAAGTGGCCAGCCCGATATTAAAATTACGCTCTTTAAAAAAATCAAAAATGTAAGATACCCCGGGCATTGGCCTGCCCTGTTGCTTTACCAGTTCAATAACACGGGTTACGATCCTTTCTTCAGCATAAAACAATTTTGTTTCGGGTATTTTAAAATAAGTGAACCAGTATTGTAAAAACTCTCTGGTACGCATGCCGGTTGTTTTTGCATACTGCTCCGGTGAGAGTTTTACATTTTGCCCGGAAAAAAATTCTTCGGCAGCCTGCCCCCACAGCGGTTCTGAGTCGATAAGCAAACCATCCATGTCAAAAATAACGGTGTTCAGTTCCATACTGCAAATATATCTACAGCGGTTGTTTGTTTTTTAAAAAGCTGTTGCTTCCGGTTGAACAGGTTGGTTATTTCAGGTACAGATTATATAAATTGCAGTAAACTATCTTGCAGCGATAAAATCAGGTAAATGAGTAAATGGATTACCCGTATCAAAGAATCGGCGTTTGTAAAAAAAATAATTTATATGGTCATCGGGTCGCTTTCTTACCCGGGGCTGAACATGATCAACAAACTGCAGGTGAACGGGATGGGAAAACTGCGGGAACTTCCTAAAAAAAATGTACTGTTCGTAAGCAATCATCAAACCTATTTTGCCGAAGTGATCTGCATGCTGCACATTTTTGGTGCCGTAAGCTGGGGCAAAAAAAGAAAATTAGGAGTGCCTTATTACCTGCTTTGGCCTTATACCCGTGTTCAGTTTGTTTCGGCAGAGGAAACCATGAAGAAGAACTGGCTTAATAAAGTGTTTGCGCTTGCCGGCTCCATCATGGTAAAACGTGTTTGGGTTGCCGATGGCACCGAAACCAGGAAGGGCCTTGATCCCAGCGATACCCGTAAAATTTCCAGGGCACTCGATAAAAACTGGGTCATCACGTTTCCACAAGGCACCACCACGCCCTTTGTTCCGGGGCGCAAGGGCACCGCCTTTATCATCAAACATCAGAAACCCATTGTTATACCGGTAGTGGTGGATGGCTTCAGCACAGCCTTTGATAAAAAAGGACTGAAGTTCGTCAAAAAGGGAACAAAACTTTCCATCACATTCAAAGATCCGATGCACATCGATTTTGAAGAACCAACTGAAAAGATCCTCGACGATATCATGGATGCGATAGAGCAGAGTAAAAAATTCATGCCCGCAAATAATAAACAATAAAAAAATGCGGTTGGATTAATCTTTTACAAACAACGCTTTCAATTCAACCGCTTCTTCCGGTTTCATCTTTCCGCCCAGGATAAGCCTTAATTGTCTTCTGCGTAAAGCGCCGTCGTATAATTTTCTTTCATCGTCTGTTTCCGCTATTACCTGGTTCACTTTCCGGGGTTTGCCATTAGGGTCCAGTGCCACAAATGTATAATAGGCTTCATTGCTTTTATACCGGTACTGTTGTATGGCGTCTTCGCCCCATACATTCAAATGAACTTCCATGCTGCTGTTGAAACAACGGGTGAGGCTGGCTTCTATATGTACCACATTGCCTAATTTGATGGGGCTTTCAAAAGAGATATTATCCACCGAAGCCGTTACCACCGGCGCCCCGCTGTGTTTCATGGCAGCCAGTGCCGCCGCAATATCCATCCAGTACATCAACCGGCCGCCCATCAGGTTTCCAAAGGTATTGGTGTCGTTTGGCAATACCAGTTCCGTCATCACCACCAGCGATTCTTTTACTTTTTTATCCATCGATTTTTTTTGCAAAGATACATGGTTTTCGGGCGGCTTACAGAGCTCTAATGAAGCAGAACGGGATTGTATTATCACAGTCAGTAAAAAATATGATATCAATTATGTGCTATTATTTGGCAGTTCGTCTTCGTTTTTCGAATTTCGTTGACTGAATTGCTTTTTATCATGAATGAACCTGCGTCTATTTCTTTTGAGAATACCGAGTCTGCCTTTGCTGCCAAATCAAACCAGGAATTAAAGAAAGCCCATTTTCTTTTCAGTATGATGGGTAAGCCCTGGCTGGTGAATGCCGGCCTGAAACTGACCCCGTCTGCCATTAAATGGCATGTCCCTCTTACAAAAACGATCATACGAAGCACCATCTTCAAGCAGTTTGTTGGCGGCGAAACCCTGCAGGAAACAAAAAAAGTGGTGGATAAACTGGCCGGTTATAATGTAAAGGTTATTCTTGATTATGGCGTGGAAGGAAAGGAAGGAGAAGATAATTTTGACCAGGCCCGAGACGAATTCATCCGGGTGATCGACTATGCTTCCACACAAAAGAATATTCCTTTTATGAGTGTGAAAGTTACCGGCTTTGCCCGTTTTGCCCTGCTGGAAAAAATGCACACTGCCATGAATCAATCAGAAGGCAGCCTGATAAAAAGATACCTGAAAGCAGTAAGCACTTTGTCGACTGAAGAAAAAGATGAGTGGCACCGGGTACGCTTACGCACCCAAAAAGTATGTGAGGAAGGAAGTAAAAAAAACGTGGGTGTTTTAATTGATGCAGAAGAAACATGGATACAGGACCCGGTTGATGCACTGACCATTTTAATGATGGATATCTTTAACAGGAGCAACGTTGTTGTGTATAATACCCTGCAGTTGTATCGCCACGACCGGTTACAATTCCTGATCGACTGCCATGCCGCTTCGGTAGAACGGGATTTTATACTGGGCGCCAAACTGGTAAGAGGCGCTTATATGGAAAAGGAAAGGAACCGGGCTGCCGAACTGAATTATCCTTCGCCCATACAGCCCGATAAAGAAACCTGCGACAAAGATTATAATGCGGCTGTTGAATATTGTACCGAACATCTCGATCGTATCGCCCTCATCGTTGCATCACATAACGAATACAGCAACCTGTATACTACGCAGTTGCTCGATAAAAAAGGATTGCCGCATAATCATAAACATGTTCACTTTTCACAGCTTTACGGAATGAGCGACAACATCACTTTCAACCTCGCCAGATCCGGATGTTCTGTTAGTAAATATTTACCCTTTGGCCCCATCAAAGACGTAATACCCTATCTCATGCGCCGTGCCCAGGAAAACAGTTCTGTATCGGGCCAAACCGGCCGGGAACTGAGCCTGATAAAAAAAGAAATGCAACGCCGCAATCTATAGGGGTAGAAATCGTTCTACAAATAGATATTGCCAGTTCTCTTTATTTGAGATTAAATTATCTTTGGCAGATACATCAATGCGAACACGCCTTATATTCATTTCTGCATTTTTTTTACTGTTCTCAGTTACCCATGCACAACAGGTAAGGAGCATTCCGGCCGTTAAAATAGATCAGCCTGTAAAAATTGATGGTAACCTCAATGATGAAGCCTGGAAACTAGTAGAACCTGTTGGCGATTTCATCACTTCGCAACCCGTATTTGGAAGAGCTTCGGTACAAAAAACAGAGGTACGGATCGCCTATGATAACTCCGCCATTTATATAGGTGCATACCTGTATGAAAAACCGGAAAATATCCGCAGGCAGCTTACCGCCCGTGACATGATCGACCGGCAGAACGTGGATATTTTTGCCGTAGGTTTTGATACTTACCACGACCGGCAGAACGCATTTATTTTCCGGGTAACTGCCGCCAATGTTCAGGCAGATGCCAAGCAGTCGCAAAGCGGAAGCAGCAGCAACGGTGGTGTGGTTACCGATGCCACCTGGGATGCCGTATGGGAAAGTAAAACAAGCATCAAAGCAGATGGATGGGTAGCAGAAATTAAAATACCCCTGAGTGCCGTTCGCTTCTCTAATAAAAATATACAGGATTGGGGGTTGAATTTCGGCCGGTTCATCCGTTCTGAAAATGAGAACAGCATCTGGAGTCCCATCAATCCAAATATAAGCGGCGAGTTGAACCAATGGGGTACATGGACAGGATTGAGTAATATAAAACCGCCGATCCGTTTGTCTTTTCTGCCTTACTTATCAGGAGGCGTAAGAGTATCGCCAACCAGTAAAGGAGAGGTAACAGAATTTCTTAAAAGCGGGGGAATGGATGTTAAATACGGTATCAACGAAGGCTTTACCCTTGATATGACATTGATACCCGATTTTGCGCAGGTGCAAAGCGATAATGTATTCCTCAATCTTTCTCCCTTCCAGGTAAAATTTGATGACTACCGTCCCTTCTTCACCGAAGGAACAGAACTCTTCAATAAAGCCGGGCTTTTTTATTCAAGAAGAATTGGAAATGCACCCGCACTTGCCTCCACGGTCTTAAGTAATTATGGCGATAACCCCAATTACCGCATCATTAAGAACCCGGGCATAACAAGATTATACAACGCCACTAAAATATCCGGACGAACAAAAGGAAACCTGGGCATTGGTATCTTCAATGCGGTATCCGCATCCATGTATGCCAGGGTAAAGGACCTTACCACGGGGCAGGATTCTACGATACTGACAGAACCACTTACCAACTATAATATCATCGTGTTTGACCAGGCTTTAAAGAACAGGTCGTCGGTGAGTTTCACCAATACCAATGTGTTGAGAAAGGGCAACAGCCGGAATGCCAATGTAAGCAGCATTGATATTTCGATGTTTGATAAAAAGAATAATTACAATTTTTCTGTTGCAGGAAAATACAGTACCATTTGGGGTAAACAGGAAAATAAGAACGGTTTTACGGCAGTTGGCGGCTTTGGTAAAGTAAGCGGTGTTATTCAATACCGGGCAAACCTGGTGGTGGAAAGCGATAAGTACGATCCCAACGACCTGGGCTTTATTCAAAACAACAATTCGCTGGAGTACAATGCCAATATCAGTTACAATATCATACGGCCTACCCGCCATTTTTTAAATCATTCTTACCGGGTGAGCTTTAATAATGTCTATTTGTACCGGCCTTTTAACTGGACAAGCCTGCAGGTAAATGCAAGGGCATTCTTCCTGTTCAAAAACTTCTGGGATCTTTCCTTCTCTTTTCAAAGTAGTCCTGCCTGGAACAAAGATTATTTCGTTCATTCCAATGTGTACACCGGTTATTTTCTTCGCCGCACACCTTATTATTATGTTGGTATTGCAGGAAGCTCGGACAGCCGTAAAAAATTATTTTTCAGCTGGGAGATTGGTGGGGCCGAATCTCCCTTGCCCAAAGATCCGTACTGGGCCACTAATTTGGGTTTGCGCTACCGGGTAAATGATAAACTGCAGTTCAGCCTTAATATGAATATCATGCAGGACAGGGGTAACTGGGGCTGGTCTTTCCTCAGCAATCCTGATGGATCACCCATCATTGCACGCCGCAATGTAAAGACCAATACGGCCGTAACCAGTGCCCAATATAACTTTACCTCACGCATGAACCTGAGCATACGCATGCGTCATTACTGGTCGCTGTTGAACAATACAAATTTCTATAACTTAAAACCAGATGGTTATTGGACCGAAGTTCCCTTCATACCAAACCAGAACCTTAATTTCAACACCTTTAATGTAGATATGTTCTATACCTGGGATTTTTTACCCGGAAGCAGGATCACCATCGCCTGGAAAAATGCATTGGGTAATAATGTAACCATCGATCCGTATACCAATACCACCTATCTTAAAAATTTCGGACGGGTGCTTGATAATCCCCACAGCAACGAGATCACTGCAAAAGTTGTTTATTATCTCGATTACCTGAAACTGCGTAAGCGAAAAGCATAATCATCCTTCCTGTTCATAATCTTGTTACTGCTTTTTTTGATTTAAGAAACAAACGCATTATATTGTAGATAAAAAAAATTATGAACCAGGAAAACACCGCAGATATCTTACACAATGAAGAACCTAAAAAACTGCCATCAGGACTAAATGTACTCACCATCTTAACGTTTATCGGGTGTGCCATTTTTGGTTTATTGACATTGTGCACGCCCATGATCAATAAATTCTTTTTGAAAATGATGGATGAAGCCGGTAAGTCCGGAAGAGAGATCTCCGCAAAGCAAATGGAAGACATGGAAAAAGGAAGGGCTGCCATTGAATTAACAAACCAGCACATGATACCCTTGATAACGATAGGGATGGCCGGCATCATATTGTGTTTTGTGGGAGCATTGTGGATGCGGAAATTGAAGAAGGATGGTTATTGGATATATGTTGTGGGCGAACTGGCTCCTATCCTGGGTATGTTCTTTATAATGGGAACGGCCCAGTATACCAGCATATGGAGTTATATCATTGGTATCGGGCTTCCGGTATTATTTGTATTGCTTTACACCATGCAGCGAAAACACCTGGTGAAATAGATGATAAAAAAACCCGGAACATTGTTCCGGGTTTTTTTATTACCAGGTCTTTGAAGGAACCCCGTTCTGCAGTTTGATAAGATAAAGATGTTTATTCTCGAAATAATCCGGTGTGGTCGTTGCTTCTTTCTTCAGCATTACCGGGCGGAAGTTGAAATCGCTGATCACTTTTATATTCTTATCGTTCACATTATTCATAAGATCATCGCCGTGCTTTGCCAGCAGTTTTGCAAACAGGTATACCGATTCAAAACCTTTGAACACCATGTCGCCCGGGTAGGTCTTATATTTTTTTTTGTAAACCTCATTGATCCATTTACTGTACTCATCTGTTTTATTGTTGAAATAAGGCGATGTATAGTAGATGGGAAAATCAGTTAATTCATTTTTGCGGGAAAGAGCGGCAAATCCATCCCAGGTAGGCATCCCCACGAGTGTAACCGGGTACGCTTTGCGGATGTCGGCACATGCTTTTGAAATACCGGCGGCAAAGGTTTCATCCAGGCTGGCGCCGATGAGCACACTGTTCTCATTGCTGTCGAGTTTTGTTTTAAGGAAGGCGGCTGTTAAGTTGTTTTCAAAATTCAGGATCTCGATCGGCAACAAAGGTTTTCCATCCTGTTCATTGATCTGTTTGAAATAAGACGCCACCATATCTTCCTGTGGTCCCTTCTGCCTGCACAGGTAAATCTTATCGGTTCCGTGTTTCTGTAAAATATAACTGTAAATGGCTTCGCAATGAGAACGCAGGGTAGAGTTCACGATCACCACAAAAGGATTCTTTGTAATGCCTGCATCATTGGGGTAAGTCGCCGAAATAAAAGGAATGTTCTTCTGCAGGGCAAAGCCGGCCAGTTGCAGGTATTCTGCATCTTTCACACTGCCTATGATCAGTTGCAGGCTGTCTAATTTTTTATTCTGGATAAGCCAGGAAACGGGCTGGTTGTATGATTTACTGTCGTAGATGGTTGCGTCTATATAATCATTACCCGATTGCAGGCTGTCTAATGCAAGCTGGGAACCTCTTACAAAATCAACTGCCGGCATAATGAATTTTGGCAGGTTTTGTTTATAGCGGAAACTGTTGTTGCTGAAAACGGAATCGAGATATAGAGGTGCAAAGATGCCGATCTTAACCGGGGCCCTTTTTACAGAATCAACCTGTGCAAGGGCGCCTGTAAAACTAAAAACCGCCATGAAAAATAATCCAGCTGTCAATAATCTCTTCTTCATTTTTAATTCTTCATTTTTAATTCTTCCTTATCTATTCCCACTCAATGGTTGCCGGTGGCTTGCTGCTGATATCGTAAACCACCCGGTTTATCCCTTTCACGTTATTGATTATTTCATTGGATATGCCGGCTAAAAAATCATAAGGCAAATGCGCCCAGTCGGCTGTCATACCATCCACCGATGTTACGGCTCTTAACGCAACGGTAAATTCGTATGTTCTTTCATCACCCATCACCCCCACACTTTTCACGGGCAGTAAAATGGTGCCCGCCTGCCAGATGGTTGAATATAAGTTATGTTTTTTAAGGCCGTCAATATAGATCGAATCTGCCTCTTGCAATAACCGTACCCTTTCTTCCGTAACTTCTCCTAAGATGCGTATGCCCAGGCCCGGCCCGGGAAAAGGATGACGGAACAACATCTCGTGCGGTATGCCCAGTTCCAGGCCCACTTTCCGTACCTCATCTTTAAATAAAGAACGAAGCGGCTCTACCAGCCCAAGTTTCATGGTATCGGGTAAGCCGCCCACATTGTGGTGTGATTTGATCGTTTGCGACGGACCATGCACCGAAAGTGATTCGATCACATCGGGATAAATGGTTCCCTGCCCCAATAATTCAACGCCTTCGATCTTATGCGCTTCCTGGTCAAATATTTCTATAAAAGCACCGCCAATGGCTTTGCGTTTTTCTTCCGGGTCTGTTTTGCCTTCCAGTTTTTTATAAAAATGTTTCCGGGCATCTACACCAATCACATGCAAACCAAGCTTGTTGTAAATGGTCAGCACATCTTCAAATTCATTTTTGCGCAACACCCCATTGTCAACAAAAATGCCAAACAGGTTTTCGCCGATTGCCTTATGTATTAAGGTAGCAGCTACGGTACTGTCAACACCACCACTCAATCCCATGATCACTTTCTTATTACCGATCTGTGTTTTTAGTCTTTCTACCGTTTCCGTAATGAAATGAGCAGCGGTCCAGTCCTGGCTGCACTGGCAGATATTCACTAAAAAATTCTTCAGAATTGTTTTGCCTTCGGCAGAGTGATATACTTCGGGATGAAACTGCAACCCGTAAAGCGGGAAAACACCGTTGCTGTTTTGTTTGAATGCGGCTACCGGAATACTCTCCGTAGTACCCAGCAATTCAAACCCATCGGGCAGTTTTATAATGGTATCTGCATGGCTCATCCAAACCTGTGAGGCAGGGGATACGTTTTGCAGCAGCGTATCTTCCTTAAGTTTGCTGAAGATGGCACGGCCGTATTCTCTTTTATCACTTTTATCCACTCTCCCGTTATATAGTTTAGCCGTTAGCTGTGCACCGTAACAAATACCCAGCACAGGAACTTTTTCAGTCATGGCCTTTATATCAACCATTGGTGCATTCTCTTCATTTACAGAGAACGGGGATCCGCCCAGTATGATCCCTTTTAACCCGGGCTCGTAAATAATTTCTTTGTTGTAGGGGATGATCTCACAAAAAACACTTGCCTCCCTTACGGTACGTGCAATCAGTTGTGTGTATTGAGAACCAAAATCAAGGATGAGAATTTTTTCTGTCATAATAGGCTGCGAAGGTAAATAATTAAGGGATGATTTTATGGGACTGTTACCGTTGCATTTTTGGGAATCATTATATTTACAAAAACTTTTACGCCATGAAGCAATTCCTGTTTCTCCTTATTGCCGCCTGCTGCCTTGTATCCTGCGATCATACTACCGGAAGCGGGGAAATAGTCACCGAAACCCGCCAGGTAAACAGTTTTTCGGGCATTTCTGTGGGAGGCGATTTTGACGTGGAAGTTAAGATAGGCCCATCTACCGAAGTAAAGGTAGAGGCCGATGACAATGTAATGAAGTATATAGAAACCAACGTTTCGGGCAATACCCTCAAGATCAGAACCGAAGACCTCCACAATTATAGCGATGTTCATATGAAGGTATATATAACAACACCCTCTCTTACCCGGGTAAGTGTATCTGCCTCGGGCCGGGTTGAAATATTGGATCAGCTCAGGTCCGGGAACAGATTGACCTTTAATGCAAACAGTTCAGGAAATATTACTGCAGATATTGATGCACCGGAAGTAGAAGCCGATGCCAGCAGCGGTGCATCTGTTAACCTCACCGGTAAAACCCGGAGCTATAATGCCCAGGCGTCCAGCGGGGCCGAGATCCGTTCTTACGATCTTTTAAGTGAAACCACCAAGGTACAGGTAAGCAGCGGGGCCAGTGCCCGGGTTCATGCCAGTATAAACCTGAATGCCCAGGCGTCCAGCGGGGGGGCGGTTACATACCACGGGGCAGCTACGGTAAATAAGGCCGAAAGCAGCGGTGGTAGTGTAAGCAGAAAAGACTAGTTAACCCCAATCTTTAAGAAATTCTCTTCTTTGCCGGCTCGTATTAGCCCGGATACCCGGTTTTTTAAAAAAACTTTCTCCTTTCTTTTGCTGTTTAGGTGTCAACCCCTACCTTTGCACTCCAAATTAAAAAAACGGATTTTAAAAGTTCTTTTTATATGTCACAGAGAATCAGAATCAAACTACAGTCTTACGACCATAACCTGGTTGACAAATCAGCCGAAAAGATCGTTAAAACTGTACGCAGCACCGGCGCCGTGGTAACAGGACCCATTCCTTTGCCTACGCATAAGAAAATCTTTACGGTACTGCGTTCTCCTCACGTTAACAAGAAGGCACGTGAGCAGTTCCAACTGTGTACGCATAAGCGTTTATTAGACATTTACACCAGCAGCAGCCGTACGGTGGATGCATTGAGTAAGTTAGACTTACCAAGTGGTGTGGACGTTGAGATCAAAGCTTGATGAACTCTCCCGATAGACCGGGAGAAGCAGAAAGCAAGTTCTTAAAAAGAAAAATAATGAACATCTATCTCTTGCCTCAGGCGAGAGCGCTGGATATAAATAAGATACAATGAAAAGTATTATTGGAAAGAAAATCGGCATGACGAGTATCTTCGATGTAAGTGGCAAGCAAACTGCTGTTACTATTATTGAGGCCGGCCCATGCGTGGTTACACAAAAGAAAACCGTTGAAACCGACGGATACAATGCCCTACAGATAGCATTTGGTGACAAAAAGGAAAAACACTCCACAAAATCCGAAACCGGTCACTTTGCCAAAGCGCAAACCTCTTCTAAAAAATTCGTAAAAGAAATACGCGATAGCGAAATAGACAAGAACGTTGGTGAAACCATCACTGTCGACATTTTCACCGAAGGTGATAAGATCGAAGTAGTGGGTACCACCAAAGGAAAGGGTTTCCAGGGTGTTGTACGCCGTCATGGATTCAGTGGTGTTGGTGAGCAATCTCACGGACAGCATGATCGTCAGCGTGCCCCGGGTTCTATCGGTAACTCATCGGATGCCAGCCGTGTATTCAAAGGCATGCGCATGGCGGGCCGTATGGGACAAGACAGGGTAACGATGAAAGGCCTGAAAGTGGTGAAGATCTTCCCTGAAAAGAATTATATCCTGGTTAGCGGATCGGTGCCAGGTCATAACGGTTCAATAGTTTTAATTCAAAAATAATTCCAGGGGATTCAAACACTCCGGAGTTTAAAAGATAAGTACAATGCAATTAGATGTTTTAAATACAGAAGGAAAAAAGACCGGCAGAACGGTTGAGTTACCAGAAGATATCTTTGGTATTGAACCGAATGACCACGCTATTTACCTCGCTGTTAAGCAATACCAGGGTGCACAGCGCCAGGGTACACATAAGGTGAAAACCCGTATGGAAGTGCATGGTTCTTCTAAGAAACTGCACAAACAAAAAGGTACCGGTGGCGCCCGTAAAGGTAACCTGCGTAACCCTTTGTATAAAGGTGGTGGTACCATCTTCGGCCCTAAACCCCACAGCTACGATATTAAACTGAACCGCAAGGTGAAGGACCTGGCTAAAATGAGTGCGCTGGCCCACAAAGCAAAAGACAGTGCGATCGTGATCCTGGAAGATGTGAAAATGGATGCGCCTAAAACAGCAACATTCACCGGTATTTTAAGTAATCTGAAGATAGCTGGTAAGAAAACACTGGTTGTTTTCCCTGAATACAACGATAATCTTTACCTGAGCCTGCGTAATGTACCAACAGTAAACGGTACGTTGTTGAGCGACCTGAATACCTACGATATACTGAATGCAAGTGTATTGGTTATGACGGAAGGCGCCGCAAAGATATTCAGCGAGGAAAACGTAGAAGCATAAGAATTAAAAACTAAAAAAAATCAAGAGACATGAAACTGTCTGACGTATTAATAAAGCCGATCTTATCTGAAAAAGCCAACAAGCAGGCTGAAAAAATGAATCGTTATTCATTTGTGGTTGATAAGAAAGCAAACAAACTGGAGATCAAGAAGGCTGTAGAAAGTTTTTATGGTGTGCAGGTAGATGATGTGAATACCATCGTGGTGCCTTCAAAAGCAAAAGCCCGTTACACCAAAGCCGGATTTATAGTAGGCCGTAAGCCTTCTAAAAAGAAAGCGATCGTAACCGTTGCCAAAGGCGAAACCATCGACCTGTACGGCAGCAGCATTTAAGCCCCCATCCATCCCCTAAAGGGAGAGTAAGGCAACAACAAAATATTAATTAAAGAATGGTAAATCTGCTACCGCAAAATGCAGAGATTAATAAAACATAATCTTCTCCTTTTTCCCCTTTAGGGGATAGGGGCAGAAAAAG
This sequence comes from Ferruginibacter sp., assembly GCA_044220615.1. GTDB lineage: Bacteria > Bacteroidota > Bacteroidia > Chitinophagales > Chitinophagaceae > Ferruginibacter. The sequence goes on from JBGAQR010000004.1 coordinate 518,259, forward strand.
AAAGTAAAATGGCACTAAGGAAATACAAACCAACAACAGCAGGAACCCGGTGGAGAATTGGTAATGCATACGAAGAAGTTACTACCAACGTTCCCGAGAAATCACTGCTTGAAAAACAAAAGAGCACAGCCGGACGTAATGCCCAGGGCCGCCGCTCTATGCGCTACATGGGAAGCGGAAACAAAACCATGTACCGTATAATAGATTTCAAAAGGGATAAGAAGAATATTCCGGCCGTTGTAAAAACGATCGAATACGATCCAAACCGTACGGCTTTCATCGCCTTACTGGCTTATGTGGATGGCGAAAAGCGTTACATCATTGCTCCGCAGGGATTGCAGGTTGGTCAAACGGTAGTAAGTGGCGACGATGTGGCACCTGAATTAGGGAATGCCTTACAGTTAAAACACATGCCGTTGGGTACCAACGTTCATAATATTGAAATGCAGCCAAGTCATGGCGGTATCCTGGTAAGAAGTGCCGGTACTTCTGCACAGTTAAGTAACAAGGAAGAAAAATATGCCATCTTGAAAATGCCAAGCGGCGAATTAAGAAAAGTATTGATCAACTGTTACGCTACTGTAGGTGTGGTAAGCAACAGCGATCACAACCTGGAAAGCATGGGTAAAGCAGGCCGTAACCGTTGGAAAGGTATTCGTCCACGCACAAGAGCGGTAGCGATGAACCCGGTAGATCACCCGATGGGTGGTGGCGAAGGAAGGGCTTCTGGTGGTCACCCACGCAGCCGTAAAGGTAAATATGCAAAAGGTGAGATCACCCGTACCAGAGGAAAAGGATCAGATAAGATGATCATCCAAAGAAAGAACGGAAAAAAATTAAGTAAGTAAAAACAATTTGAAGATTTGGTGATGAGCTGATTTGAAAATTAAAGCACTCATCATCAAATTACCAAATCATCAAATTATCAAATTAGATAAACATGGCTCGTTCATTAAGAAAAGGACCTTATATAGAATCTAAGCTGAATGCTAAAGTTTCTGCAATGGTTGAAGGCAAAGCAAAGAAAGGCGTTATCAAAACCTGGAGTCGCAGGAGTACCATTACTCCCGATTTCGTTGGACAAACCTTTGCGGTGCATAACGGAAATAAATTCATCCCGGTTTATGTAACTGAATTTATGGTGGGACATAAATTAGGTGAGTTTGCACCTACGAGGAACTTTAAAGGACACTCAAGTAAAAAGATCGCATAAAACCGATACTGGATACCGGATACTGGATAAAGTAGCAAGCTCAAAATCAAGTATCAAGTATCAAGTATCAAGAAACTAAATAAAATGGAAGCAGTAGCAAAATTGAACAATTACCCCACGTCGCCACGCAAAATGCGTTTGCTGGTTGACCTGATCCGTGGTATGGAGGTTGAAAAGGCATTGGCCGTTCTGGAGCACAATCCAAAACACCCGGCTGATCCTTTACGTAAGCTGGTATTGTCAGCTATCAGTAACTGGAAACAGAAAAACGAAGGTGGCGACGAAACTGCCCTGGTGGTAAAAACGGTTATGGTAGATGGTGCAAGGGTTATCAAGCGTATGCGCCCGGCGCCGCAAGGCCGTGGATACAGGGTTCGCAAACGCAGCAACCATGTTACCGTAGTGGTAGATACTAAAGCAAGTAAAAATTAATCATCAAAAGAATTAACCAATAATATGGGTCAAAAAACAAATCCAACAGGTGCCAGGTTAGGGATCATCCGTGGATGGGACAGCAACTGGTTTGCAAGCAAAACGGAATATCCAAAGAAACTGATCGAAGACAACAAGATCAGGAATTACCTGAACGCCCGTATCAACAAGGGTGGTATCTCCAAGATCGTTATTGAGCGTACGCTTAACAAACTGATCGTTACCATCCACACTTCAAAACCAGGTATCATCATTGGTAAAGGTGGTGGTGAAGTGGACAGGATCAAGGAAGAGTTGAAGAAATTATGTGGTAAAGATGATGTGCAGATCAATATCCTCGAGATCCGTCGCCCCGAACTGGATGCAAACATTGTAGCCGATACCATTGCCCGCCAGTTGGAAAATCGTATCAACTACAAAAGAGCGATAAAAATGTCGATAGCTTCTGCACTGCGTATGGGTGCCGAAGGGATCAAAGTGAAAGTAGGTGGTCGTTTGGGTGGTGCGGAAATTGCCCGTAGCGAGGAGATCAAACAAGGTCGTACTCCATTACATACTTTACGTATGGATATTGATTACGCTAATGTATTTGCTTTAACTGTTTATGGTAAAATAGGTATCAAGGTTTGGATCTGTAAAGGAGAGGTTTTAGGAAAGCGTGACCTGAATCCAAACATGGTTGCCGGCGGAGGAAAAGAAATGGGTGAAAGACAAGGTGGATTTGACAGAAGGGGTGGAGACAGGGACGACCGCAGAGGTGGTGGTGACCGCAGAGGCGGTGGTGGTGGAGATCGCAGAGGCGGCGGTGGCGGAAGAAGAAACTAATTGATTTGAAAATTAAACAATTTGAAGATTTGAAAATGATGAGATCATTCAATTGATACATCTTCAAATTACCAAATTACCAAATTGAAATAAGATGTTACAACCAAAAAGAACGAAACACAGAAAGACGCAGAAAGGAAGAATGAAGGGAGATACCAAACGTGGTGCAACCCTGGCTTTTGGAACCTTTGGTTTAAAAGCAATGGACAGCGTTTGGATGACCAGTCGCCAGATAGAAAGTGCCCGCCAGGCATTGACCAGGCATATGAAACGTGAAGGAAATGTATGGATCAGGATATTCCCCGACAAACCGGTTACTGCAAAGCCAGCCGAGGTGAGGATGGGTAAAGGTAAAGGTAACCCGGAAGGTTGGGCTGCTATTGTACAACCCGGAAGGATTTTGTTTGAATGCGATGGCGTATCTGAACAGGTAGCGAAAGAAGCATTTGAACTGGCTGCACAAAAACTGCCGATTCTTACAAAGTTTGTAGTTCGTCGCGACTACGAAGCATAAAATTGATCAAGAAATTATCAAACTGAATAAAGATGTCAAAACAAATTGATTTTTTAAACAGCCTGAAAGGATTGAACGAGGCGGATCTTAAAGCAAAGATCGCTGAAGACGAACAGCGCCTGAAGAAGCTTTCTTTTTCACACGCCATTTCTCCACTGGAGAATCCGCAAAGCATCCGCTCTTTAAGAAGAGACCTGGCCCGTTTGAAAACAGCATTAAAAAAAGTTCAACTGGGATTTTAATCAATCCATATAAATAAATAAGAACGTGGAAAGAAATTTAAGAAAAACAAAATTAGGAGTGGTATCCAGCAATAAGATGGATAAGACCATTACCGTAAGTGTAGAACGTAAAGTAAAGCATCCGCTTTATGGAAAGTTCGTAAAGAAATCTACCAAGTTTCATGCGCACGATGAAAAGAACGAGTGCAGCATTGGCGATACGGTTAAGATCATGGAAAGCCGCCCCTTGAGCAAAACAAAGCGCTGGAGACTGGTGGAAGTGGTTGAAAAAGTAAAATAATAAAAGTTCAAAGTTTCAGGTTTGAAGTTTGATGTTGTACTAACCTCAAACCTCAGACATCAGACATCAAACATATAATAAGATGATACAGCAAGAAAGCAGACTAAACGTAGCCGATAACAGCGGTGCAAAAGAAGTACTCTGTATTCGTGTACTGGGTAACAGCGGCCAGGATTACGCCAAGATCGGTGATAAGATAGTGGTAACTGTAAAGGATGCCATGCCTGCCGGTGGTATTAAGAAAGGAACAGTGAGCAAGGCGGTGATCGTAAGAACAACCAATAAACTGCGTCGTAAAGACGGATCATACATCCGTTTTGATGACAACGCGGTGGTGTTGCTGAATGCTTCCGATGAACCAAGGGGTACCCGTATTTTCGGGCCCGTGGCCAGGGAATTGAGGGATAAAGGATACATGAAGATCATCTCATTGGCTCCGGAAGTATTATAATCAAAGATTAAAATTAGTCCGCCGGCTGGTGGATGCAAATTGAATAATAAAATGAGTACAAGATTTAAACCAAAGTTCAACATTAAGAAAGGCGATTCAGTGGTGGTAATTACCGGTGAAGACAAGGACCTGAAGAAGCCCCGCAAAGTGTTGGAAATAATCCTGGAAAAGGAACGTGTATTGGTAGAAGGTGTTAACATCGTTACCAAACACAGCAAACCAACTTCACAAAACACCAAAGGTGGTATTGTAAAGAAGGAAGCGCCGATCGCTATCAGCAATGTAATGTTGTGGGATGCAAAAGCAGGGGCGCCAACCAAGGTTAAGCGTACCAGGGAAAACGGAAAATTAGTTAGAATCGCAAAAAAATCAGGAGGGGTAATAAAATAATGAGCACAAAAACAAGCACTCCAAGATTAGCAGATAAGTACAAATCAGAAGTTGTACCTGCTTTAATGAAGAAATTCAGTTACAAAACTGTAATGCAGGCTCCCAAGCTCACCAAGATTTGTTTGAATCGTGGTGTGAATGGCGCTGTAACAGATAAGAAACTGATCGACATCGCTATCGATGAACTGACAAATATCACCGGTCAGAAAGCAGTGGCAACCATTTCAAAGAAGGATATCTCCAACTTTAAATTGCGTAAAGCAATGCCGATCGGCGCAAGGGTTACGCTTCGTGGCGTGAAGATGTACGAATTCCTCGACAGGCTGGTATCGGTTTCTTTACCACGTGTACGTGATTTCAAAGGTATCAACGACAAATCGTTTGATGGCCGTGGAAACTATACACTGGGTGTAACCGAGCAGATCATCTTCCCGGAGATCGATATCGATAAGGTGAACAAGATCACCGGTCTCGACATCACGTTTGTAACAACCGCAAACACCAATGAAGAAGCATTTGAACTGCTGAAAGAATTGGGAATGCCGTTTAAGAATATTAAAAAGTAAAAACGTTAATCCGTTAATTGGTTAACACGTATCAACGGATTAACTAATTAACCAATAAACAAACAATAATGGCAAAAAAATCAGTTGAAGCCAGGCAAAGAAAGCGTGAAGCAATGGTTGCCAAGTATGCCGAAAAAAGGGCAGCCTTAAAAGCAGCCGGCGATTATGCAGCATTGGATCTTATTCCAAAGAATGCATCACCGGTTCGTTTAAAGAACCGTTGCCAGCTTACCGGCCGCCCCAGGGGTTATATCAGGCACTTTGGTATTTCCAGGAACATGTTCCGGGATATGGCATTGCAGGGTAAGATACCAGGCATCACCAAAGCAAGCTGGTAGGCCGAAGGCCGATACTGGATACCGGATGCTGGATAAGAGTTTTAAGTTTTTAGAGTTCAATCCAGAATCAAGTATCAAGAATCAAGTATCCAGAAAGGATATCGCATTGTAAAAAAAATATTTAATCAATTAACTGAAATAACAATGGTTACTGATCCGATAGCAGATTATTTAACTAGAATTCGTAACGCACAGATGGCTAACCACCGCATCGTGGAAATACCAGCCAGCAACCTGAAAAAGCGTATCACCGAGATCCTGTACGAAAAAGGCTACATCTTAAAATATAAATTTGAAGATAACAGCAAACAAGGTGTTATCAAGATAGCCCTTAAGTACGACGCGGCCACCAAATTACCGGCTATACAAAGCCTGGAAAGGATCAGCCGTCCGGGCCTGCGTACCTACGCAAAGCCGGGTGATTTCAAGCGGGTGAAGAACGGCCTGGGTGTTTCTATCGTTTCTACTTCAAAAGGCGTAATGACCGATAAAGAAGCGAAAGCGCAGAACGTGGGTGGCGAAGTATTGTGTAATATTTATTAATAACTGAAACTTCTTCTGGTACATTAAGCCGGACCTATAGCAGGCTGACCGGCCCGAAGAAAAAATAAAATAAAATTTATGTCACGTATAGGTAAAAAGCCGGTAGAAATTCCAAACGGAGTAACTATTACAGTAGGCGCAGGTAATGTGGTTTCTGTAAAAGGGCCCAAAGGTGAATTGAAAGAAACAATCGACCGGGATATTAAGGTAGAAGTAAAAGACGGTATCGTGAATATCGAACGTCCTACCGACCAGATCCGCCATCGTGCCATGCACGGGTTATACCGTTCACTGGTAAGTAACATGGTAAAAGGTGTTACAGAAGGATATACCAAACAACTGGAACTGGTGGGTGTGGGTTATAAAGCATCAAACCAGGGAAACCTGCTGGATCTTTCTTTGGGATATTCGCACAACATCATTTTCGAAATTCCAAAAGAACTGAAGGTTTCTACGTCGCAGGAAAAAGGACAGAACCCGATGATCAATTTCGAAAGCATCGACAAGCAACTGATCGGCCAGGTATGTGCCAAGATCAGGAGCCTGCGTAAACCTGAACCATACAAGGGTAAGGGTGTGAAGTTTGCCGGTGAAGTATTGAGAAGGAAGGCTGGTAAAGCGGCTGGTAAATAAGCCCCCATCCCCTAAAGGGGAGAAAGCAAAAAATAGTAAAAATTCCTTGTCCCCCTTTAGGGGATAGGGGCAAAATAAAGATTATGAACAACAAGTCAACAGCAAGACAAAAGATCAGGTACCGCATCCGCAAAAAGGTTAGTGGTGCAGCTGTAAAACCAAGGTTAAGCATTTTCAGGAGCAACACCGATATCTATGCACAATTGATCGATGACAGCAACGGAGTAACCCTGGCTGCAGCTTCATCAAAGCAAAAAGATATCCAGGCACAGAAAGCGCCGAAGATCGAAAAAAGCAAACTGGTTGGAGCCGCTATTGCTGTAAAAGCAAAAGAACTGGGTATATCAACTGTTGTTTTTGACCGGGGTGGTTATATCTATCATGGTCGTGTAAAGGCAGTGGCAGAAGGTGCAAGAGAAGGCGGGCTGGTATTCTAAAATTTTAAACTTTCTAATCAGAAAATAGATGTCAAATACAATTGGAAATAAAGTAAAAGCGGGCGACCTGGAACTGAAAGACAAAGTGGTTGCTATTAACCGTGTTGTTAAAACAACAAAAGGTGGCCGTGCCTTTAGTTTTTCTGCCCTCGTAGTGGTGGGTAACGAAGCCGGTGTGGTTGGACATGGTTTGGGAAAGGCCAAAGAAGTTCAGGAAGCCATTACCAAAGGAATTGAAGATGCAAAGAAGAACCTGATAAAAGTTCCCATTATGCATGGTACTATTCCGCATGACCAGTTAACCAAGGACGGCGCAGCCAAAGTGTATATCAAACCTGCTGCACATGGTACCGGTGTAATTGCCGGAGGCAGCATGCGGGCTGTGCTGGAAGCGGCCGGTATCACCGACGTATTGGCCAAGAACCTGGGTTCTGCCAATCCGCACAACGTGGTAAAAGCAACATTCAAAGCGCTGGCAACATTACGTGAGCCGATCTCAGTTGCTAAAACAAGAGGTATTTCTTTAAAGAAAGTATTTAACGGATAAATTAGTTAATCGTTAATTGTTGATCGGAGCCTTAGGAATAACAGATTACAATTAACCTATAACAGATACAATGAAAAAGATAAAAGTAACACAGGTTAAAAGTACCATTGACCGCTCGGAGCGTCAGAAAAGAACCATGGAGGCACTCGGCTTAAAAAAGATGAATGCTTCTGTTGAAGTGGAAGCTACACCTCAGATACTGGGTATGGTTAACAAAGTGAATCACCTGGTGAAGGTGGAGCAACTCTAAGAAGTTAATCCGTTGATCCGTTAACACGTTTTACGGATTAACCAATTAACGTTTAAACGTATTAACAAACAAAGCGAGGGGTGATACCCCGTAAGTACAAAATCAAGATAAAATGAAACTTCACACACTCAAGCCTGCAAAAGGCGCTACACACAAAGAGAAAAGGATCGGCCGCGGTGAGGCAAGCGGTAAAGGCGGAACTTCTACAAAAGGTAATAAAGGCGGACAAAGCCGTGCCGGTTACAAAAGCAAGAAGGCACACGAAGGCGGACAGATGCCCATCCAGCGCCGTATTCCAAAACGCGGTTTTAAGAACAACAACCGGGTGGAATACAAAGTGCTTAACCTTGGACAGATAGACCAGCTGGCAGAAAAATACAGCCTTACAGAATTCAGCCTGCAGAATCTCTACATCAACGGGCTTATCAGCCAGTTTGATAATGTAAAGATCCTGGGTACCGGCGAACTGAAAGGTAAATACAGTTTCAAAGTGAATGCAGTGAGCGAAAAAGCAAAAACAGCTATTGAAGCGGCAGGCGGTTCACTCGAGATAGTTAAATAATTTCACGATATTTGCCCGGCCCACGCTAAGCGGGGCCATTTTTAATTAGCGCAAAACATTTAAATCGTTTACATTCTGTGAAGAAATTCATTCAAACACTAAAGAATATCTGGAGCATTGAGGAGCTGCGCAATAAGATAACGTTCACTTTACTGTTGATCTTTATCTATCGTGTGGGTTCTTACATCGTACTTCCCGGTATCGACCCTAATAAATTAGCAGCTCTTTCATCCAGTACCGGATCGGGCATGCTCGGCCTGCTTGATACATTTGTTGGAGGCGCCTTTTCCAAAGCATCCATCTTTGCACTGGGCATCATGCCTTATATATCTGCTTCTATCTTCATGCAGCTCATGACCATCCTGGTTCCCCAGATGGCCAAGATCCAGAAAGAAGGTGAAAGCGGACGTAAGAAGATCAATCAATGGACTCGTTACCTCACTGTTATAGTAACCGCCTTCCAGGCAGCTGCTTATATCGGCTACCTGAAGAGCCTGGGTGAAGCAGTGGTTCCTTCTTTCAGCGCATATTTCTGGCCTTCTACTGTTATCATACTTACCGTAGGTACCTTATTTGTAATGTGGCTGGGTGAAAAGATCACCGATAAAGGTTTGGGTAATGGTACTTCCATCATCATCATGGTTGGTATCCTGGCCCGTCTCCCGGACTCTATTCAACAGGAATGGGCTTCAAGGATCACAAGGGGCGCCGGCGGCATTCTGATCATGCTGATCGAGATCGTTCTGCTGATCGCTGTAATACTTGGTGTGATATTGCTGGTTCAGGGTACAAGAAAAGTTCCGGTGAACTATGCAAAACAAATTGTTGGCAACCGCCAGTTTGGTGGCGCCCGTAATTTCCTTCCGCTAAAAGTAAATGCATCGGGTGTAATGCCCATCATCTTTGCACAGGCTATCCTGTTCCTGCCTACATTATTCTCGTATGGCGGTACAGCTTCCTGGACAAAATATTTTACCGATCATACTCACGTGGGTTACATGGTTGTATACTCTGTTTGTGTAATTGCCTTTACATTCCTGTACACAGCGCTGATATTTAATCCTAAGCAGATGGCCGATGATCTGAAACGTAACAACGGTTTTATACCCGGGGTTAAACCAGGTCAGCCTACAGCAGATTATATCGGTACCATTATGGACCGTATTACCTTACCAGGCGCCGTACTGCTGGCATTTGTCGGAATTCTTCCGGGCATCATCCAGGTACTGTTTGGTATGCAACAGGGATTTTCTACTTTCTTCGGCGGTACCTCATTGCTGATCAATGTAGCGGTTATCCTTGATACACTGCAGCAGATAGAAACACAGTTACTGATGCGCCAGTACGATGGCCTGATGAGCAGCGGACGGATACAGGGAAGACAACAGGTAACTGCAGGAGCAGGAGGCGTTTAAAAAATACCTTACCCCTTAACAGGGACTTAAAAAATAATTAAGCCCCGACTGAACAAGTCGGGGTTTGTTTTAAAATAATAACAAAACATAAAATTCTCCGCCGGCTGGCGGATTAGGGGCCGATGATCCATTACAAAAGCAAGGAGGAAATAGAACTGATGCGGGAAAGCAGTTTGCTGGTAAGCGAAACGCTTGCGCTGGTAGCATCCTATATCAAACCGGGCATTACTACCCTGCAACTGGATAAGATCGCAGAAGAATTTATTCGTGACCACGGTGCCAACCCGTCTTTCAAAGGGTACAATGGATTTCCCTTCGCCTGCTGCATATCGGTAAACGATGCGGTGGTGCATGGCTTTCCCAATAAAGAAGAATTGAAAGAAGGCGACCTGGTTTCCGTAGATACAGGCGTTTTTAAAAATGGCTTTCATGGCGACAGTGCCTATACATTTGGCGTAGGAGAGATAACCGATGAGCTGAAACAGTTGATGAGAGTAACCAAAGAATCGCTTTATAAGGGAATTGAAAAAGCCATTCATGGAAACCGCACCGGCGATATTGCATTTGCCATACAGGAACATACCGAAAAACAATATGGCTATGGTGTGGTAAGAGACCTGGTTGGTCATGGCCTTGGCCGCCACCTGCACGAAGAACCACAGGTGCCCAATTTTGGTAAACGGGGAACCGGGGCCAAATTAAAAGAAGGAATGGTGATCGCCATTGAGCCCATGATAAATATGGGTACCAAAGATGTATATCACGATAAAGACGGATGGACCATCCGCACAGCCGACGGCAAACCCGCAGCCCATTACGAACACGATGTTGCCATTCAAAAAGGCAAGGCAGACATCCTATCTTCTTTTGTAAAAATTGAAGCAGCCGAAAAAGCCAATGCAAACCTCTGTTCCGATTACGCCTTAAAGGATCCGGTACTTTAACTGTACCCGGTCATCGGTCCAGATATTATCGGGGCTGATATAGGTATCCTTGTATTGTACAACCACCCCGGCCTTTACAAAAATATCCCTCACCAGTTCACTGCATATATAGGATTTGTTCTTTTCTCTTTTGCTGATATGGAACATGATCCGCACAAAAATGCGCAGGATCTCAAAATTATCATAAGGCCTTGTCAGCTCATCCAGTCCAAAACTTATTCCTTTGTTCAATGCCTGTTTTTCCAGCGGAATATTAACCTGTGCAATGGCTATCTGCCCTTTATAAGCCCGTTTGGTTCCTTTATAATTCTTGAGGTAATTAGAAAGTGGTATCAGTCGTATGCCCACACTGGGCTCTGCCTCCAACACAAGTACCCTGCCCAGCTCTTCATCTTTGTAGATCACACCCACATGGCTCCAGGTGCTTTTAGTGAGTTTCTGGATAGCGCCGGAGAAAGCATAGCTGCCGCTACTGAAAAAAATATGGCCCGTTTTCACGTGATCACGTATCCGCTCATAGTTGATGACCGGCATCTGGAGCAATTCTTTTTTGGTGATTTTACCTGCCATGGATGATGGGTTGAATGTTATTCTTAAGTTTGAAGATACAAATAATAGGAATGAGTAAGAAAAGGCTGATCATTATTGGTGGGGGTGCTGCCGGCTTCTTTTGTGCAGTAAATGCGGCGAGGTTAGATCCTGCGCTGGAAGTGATCATCTTGGAAAAAACAAGCAAGCTGCTGGCTAAGGTAAGGATCAGTGGTGGCGGCCGGTGTAATGTAACCCATGCCTGCTTCAGCATGACCGATATGGTAAAGAAATACCCAAGGGGCGGTTCCTTCCTTAAAAAAGCATTCCATCATTTTTTTACGGTTGATACCATTGCCTGGTTCAAAGAAAGAGGGGTGGAACTGAAGACGGAGGCCGATGGAAGAATGTTCCCTGTAACCGATTCTTCCCAAACAATTATTGATTGTTTGATAAGGGAAGCAAATAAATATGGTGTAGAGATACTGATGAACAGGGAAGTAAAACAACTCACAACAGGCAATGGTAAATGGTCGTTGGTAATTAATGATGGAGAAATAATGCATGCTGATCATGTTTGTGTGGCCAGCGGCGGTTATCCCAAGCCTGTTCAATACAACTGGCTTACTCAGCAAGGGCATAACATTGAAGAACCCGTGCCTTCTTTATTCACATTCAATATGCCGGGCAATGCCATTACATCGCTGATGGGTGTTTCGGTGGAAAACGTTCGTGTTAAGATCGCCGGTTCAAAATTAAATGAACAAGGACCCCTGCTTATTACGCATTGGGGAATGAGCGGTCCCGCCGTTTTAAAATTATCAGCCTGGGGGGCAAGAGAACTGGCAAGAGGCAATTATCAATTTGTAGTAATGATAAACTGGGTGCCGGAATTTAATGAGAGCAGCCTGCGGGAAAAATTTCAACAACTCCGTTTTGAACTAGCTGCACAAAAAATAGTGAACCGGAATCCTTTTGCATTACCCAATCGTTTATGGGAATTCCTTTTACAAAGATCGGAAGTAAAAGAAGAGCTCCGCTGGGCCGATCTTCCGGCAACTGCACAAAACAAACTCATTAAAAATTTATGCGCCGATGAATATGAAGTAAAAGGCAAAACAACGTTCAAAGAAGAATTTGTTACTGCCGGCGGGGTAGAACTGAATGAAATTGATTTCAATACCATGCAGAGTAAGAAGTTCCCGGGCCTGTTCTTTGCCGGGGAGATCATCAACATAGATGGGGTTACCGGGGGCTTTAATTTTCAAAATGCCTGGACAACGGGGTGGATAGCAGCGAAGGCGATTAGTGGGTATGTTCTAAGCAGGTGAGGGTGAAGATTGTTGAAGGGTTGAAAGTTGTTGAAAATGGTTGAAAGCTTCCTTCAACCATTTTCAACCCTTCAACAACTTTCAACCTGCATTCATAAGCTTTCACAAATCCTTCACTACTCCGTTTCTTTACCAGCAACAATTCAACTACTTTTGCCTATACGTTTTTCATGAAGAAGATCGACCGCTACATACTGGTAAAATATCTCACTACTTTCTTCTTTTGCCTGTTGTTGTTTACAGCCATTGTGGTAGTGGTAGACATCAGCGAAAAGACAGACAACTTTGTAAAATCAGGTCTGTCGGCCTACCGCATCATCACAGATTATTACATCGGGTTCATTCCCCGCATTGATGCCATGTTATTCCCGCTTTTCGTTTTTATCTCGGTTATTTTTTTTACTTCCAAAATGGCAGGCCGTTCCGAAGTGATCGCTATACTCAGCAGCGGGGTAAGTTTCCGCCGGTTCTTACTTCCGTATGTGGTGGGGGGGTTACTTTTATCAGCCTTGCTTTGGGCAGGATACCAGTACGTGGTTCCCCGGGCAAACCAGATATGGGGAAATTTTGAGGCCCGGTATATTGATGGGCCGGCTACCCAGGTAAATAATAATTCAAACTATAAACAGAACCTGTATTTCAAATTAGATTCAAACAGGTATGTAGGTATTCGCAGTTACGATACGATTTTAAAATCGGGCAGCGGTTTTTTTATTCAGCAATTCTCGGGGAATAAATTAGTTTATAACCTCCGGTCAGAACAGTTTAACTGGGATTCGGTCAGAAAGAAATGGCGGCTGCTGGAACCGGTGGAAAGGGTGCTTGACAGCATTTCCGAAAAAGTTACAAAGCGACCCGAACTGTTTGCCAATTATAATTTCAAACCCCGCGATCTTCGTAAGGATGATTATTTTAAAGACCAGTTGCCCACACCTGAACTGAATGAGTTTATAAAACTGGAAAAATTAAGAGGATCTGAAATGCTGAATACCCTGCTGGTAGAACGGTATAACCGGGATGCCATTCCTGTTTCGGTGCTTATTCTAACCATCATAGGCGCTGTATTGGCCTCCCGTAAGATAAGAGGCGGCAGCGGGTTTCACCTGGCCATCGGGGTCATCATCAGTGTACTTTACATCCTTTTCAGCCGCTTCTCCATTGTATTTGCCACCAAGGGAAATTTTACGCCGTTGCTGGCAGCCTGGACACCCAATATCCTCTTCGGTATACTGGCATTTTACCTGTACAAGCAGGCCCCCAAGTAACTATTTTTTCTTGCTCAATTCTAATAAACTTTCCGCTAAAACTTTTGTTTAGGAGGTGTATCCATCGTAATTTTAGGCGTCTTAAAAGTACGGTTGCCACCCCACTCATTACCGGCCGGAAAGCAATCCCACAAAGGCATAACTAAGTTTACGGCAAATAAATTTCATTCATTATAATAAAGAGATCATGGGAATCATTAAAGACAGGTTTAAAGAGAAAGCAGACGCAGTTGCATTGGAAATAAAAGACCTTTTGAAAGAACACGGAAATAAGGTGATTGGCGAAGTAACCCTTAGCCAGATATACCAGGGTATGCGTGGAATGACCGGGCTGGTATCTGAAACTTCCTTACTGGATGCACAGGATGGGATCCGCTTTCGTGGTTATTCTATCCCGGAGTTAAGGGAGAAACTTCCCAAAGCCCCGGGAGGAACAGAGCCATTGCCCGAAGGATTATTTTACCTGATGCTGGTGGGTGATCTGCCCAGCGAAGATGATGTGCAACACCTCAGCAGCGTATGGCAACGCAGAAGCCATGTACCCAATCATGTATTTGCAACCATTGAAGCATTGCCGGTAAGTACACATCCAATGACTCAGTTTGTAGTTGCCATCATGAGCCTGCAAACGGAAAGCCAGTTCTCTAAACGTTACTCCAAGGGAATGAATAAAAAAGAGTATTGGGATGCGGTATTTGATGATTCAATGGACCTGATCGCAAGATTACCCCGTATCGCTGCATATATCTATCGCCGCAAATACAAAAATGGCGAACATATTCAACCCAATGGTTTGCTCGACTGGTCGGGTAATTTTGCACACATGATGGGATATGAAGACGAAAGTTTTCACGAACTGATGCGTTTGTACATGACCATTCATGCCGATCATGAAGGAGGAAATGTTTCAGCACATACCACTCACCTGGTTGGTTCTGCATTAAGTGATCCTTATCTCAGTTTTGCAGCCGGTATGAATGGGCTGGCTGGCCCGTTGCACGGACTGGCGAACCAGGAAGTGATAAAGTGGATCTACGAGTTGCGGGAAGAGATAGGTGCTGAACTTCCATCCAAACAACAAATCGAAGAATACGTTAAGAAAACATTGAGTGAAGGAAAGGTGGTTCCGGGATATGGTCATGCCGTGTTGCGTCAAACAGATCCACGCTTTACCGCCCAGATGGAATTTGGTAAAAAACACATGCCCGATGATCCGTTGGTGCAAACCGTTTGGAATATTTACGAAGCGGTTCCACCCGTATTGGGATCTATTGCTAAAATAAAAAACCCATGGCCCAATGTTGATGCACACAGCGGATCATTACTGGTACACTATGGGTTTGTGGAATATGAATTCTATACCGTTTTATTTGGTGTTTCAAGAGCATTGGGTGTACTGGCAAGCCTTTGCTGGGACAGGGCGTTGGGCTTTCCGCTGGAAAGACCGAAATCGGTAACAACACAATTGGTCAAAGACTGGCTGGCCGGAAAAGAAGAGATCTGGGAAGGATAAAACATGTATCATAATAGTATCGAAAACCGGAACCTGTTTCCGGTTTTTTTGTTAATTTGAGTGCTCAAAAAAAATAAAAATGAAAAGAATAATGGTTGCTGTGCTGTCGCTTTTTGTGTGTGGTTCAGCTATTGCCCAGGCAGGTAAACCTGTGGTTGCTAAAACCAATCCGCACCTGAAAGTATTTTACCAGGCGGCAAACAGCGGCGATGTGGGTACGGCCATATCGGCACTTAATTATTATGTGGCCGAGCAGGGAGCCAACACGGTTTATGAGGATACGCTTGCCATGTTGTACATGCAGCAGGGCGCTTATGTGCAATGCTATTTCTGGACCGATAAAAGATCGAAAGTAAAACCAGATGATAATGCACTCATGGAAATGAAAGGTATCTGTCTTGATAAACTGCAGCAGCCCAAAGAAGCCATCGCCATTTTTGAAAAACTGTACAGTAAAACGCAAAGCCCTTATCATGCATATAAACTGATGGAACTGCAGTATGAGATAAAAAGACTTGCCGAATGTTTAGCAACAGCCATCAATGTAGAAAAGCAGACCTTTAAACCCGACTACACCATGACCTATAATGTAGGTGAGCAAACAGGCCGTACCTACCTGCAGGCAGGGATCTTTAATATACATGGCCTTGCGCTTTATGATCTCGACAGGAAACCGGAGGCAAGACAATTTTTTGAGAAAGCCCTTGCGCTTGACAGTAACTTTTTACTGCCACGCCAGAACCTGGAAGCCATGAACAGTATTGAAGCCGAGGCAAATAAGATGAAGAACGGAACCAACCCGCCATCCGCTTCTCCAGCCAATAAACAAGATTAAAAATTCATTTTGAACCAACGGTTACTGCCAGTATATTTGCAGTCCGTTTAAAGGGGGGTAGCTCAGTTGGCTATAGCGTCCCGAATGCATTCGGGAAGGTCGTTGGTTCAAAAAATGTTCTTTAAAATAAATAGGGGGGTTAGCTCAGTTGGCTAGAGCGTCCCGAATGCATTCGGGAAGGTCGTTGGTTCAAAAAATGTTCTTTAAAATAAATAGGGGGGTTAGCTCAGTTGGCTAGAGCGTCCCGAATGCATTCGGGAAGGTCGTCGGTTCAAAAAATGTTCTTTAAAATAAATAGGGGGGTTAGCTCAGGTAGAGCGTCGAATGCATTCGGGAAAAAAATGTTCTTTAAAATAAATAGGGGGGTTAGCTCAGTTGGCTAGAGCGCTTGCATGGCATGCAAGAGGTCGTCGGTTCGACCCCGATACTCTCCACAAAGGCTCACATTAAGTGAGCCTTTTGTTTTTTATGCCCTTTCATGTCTATATCATTTACTCTTCATCCTTGGATCAATATTATATTGGTCATACAGAAAATCTGCAGGATAGAATTTTCCGGCATACGAACTCAGGTAGCAAATCAACCAAAAAGGCAAATGATTGGGTATTAAAATTCACAGAAGAGTTTGCTACAAGATCTGAAGCAATGAAAAGAGAACTTGAGATCAAAAGCAAGAAAAGCAGGAAATACATTGAAAAGTTGGTTAGCTCAGCTGGCTAGGGCGTCCCGGATGCATTCGGGAAGGTCGTCGGTTCGACCCCGATACTCTCCACAAAGGCTCACATTAAGTGAGCCTTTTGTTTTTTATGCCCTTTCATGTCTACATCATTTACTCTTTTTCTTTGGATCAATATTATATTGGTCATACAGAAAATCTGCAGGATAGAATTTTCCGGCATACGAACTCAGGTAGCAAATCAACCAAAAAGGCAAATGATTGGGTATTAAAATTCACAGAAGAGTTTGCTACAAGATCTGAAGCAATGAAAAGAGAACTTGAGATCAAAAGCAAGAAAAGCAGGAAATACATTGAAAAGTTGGTTAGCTCAGCTGGCTAGGGCGTCCCGGATGCATTCGGGAAGGTCGTCGGTTCGACCCCGATACTCTCCACAAAGGCTCACATTAAGTGAGCCTTTTGTTTTTTATGCCCTTTCATGTCTACATCATTTACTCTTTTTCTTTGGATCAATATTATATTGGTCATACAGAAAATCTGCAGGATAGAATTTTCCGGCATACGAACTCAGGTAGCAAATCAACCAAAAAGGCAAATGATTGGGTATTAAAATTCACAGAAGAGTTTGCTACAAGATCTGAAGCAATGAAAAGAGAACTTGAGATTAAAAGCAAGAAAAGCAGGAAATATATTGAAAAGTTGGTTAGCTCAGCTGGCTAGGGCGTCCCGGATGCATTCGGGAAGGTCGCATCGGTTCGACCCCGATACTCTCCACAAAAGCGGGGATATTCAATTTTTCTTGAGTGTCCCCGCTTTTTGATTTCTGTAAAACCCTTGCCAGTTCTGACATATAGAGGAATACACTGTTGATTCTTGGGGTTCGACACTCATCTTTTTTGCGATTGTACAGTAATCCTTCAGGGAAGACGAGATTTTGCAGTTTTTGTTTTTGAGCATACCCACCAGAATTCCACAGGGGCTTGAGTTTGGTGCCAAAGTGCAATGCCTTTTCAATGATGTTTTCAAGGTTCGACACTTTGTTGTCGGTCTTTTGCAGGTTCACTTCAATTTCCCTTCTTTCAGTGACAAATTTTTCTTTGTAGCGCAGGAATAAATCCCGGTCAATTTCTTCATTAATATAGCGTTCTTCCAGGCGCTGGATTTTCTTTTCGCATTCATCCATTTGGTTATTTAAACGTTCAGTATCCTGCTGCTTTTCTTTGGTAAGCTGGTTGTAGGTGGCAATCATTTGCAGGGTTATCAGCTTAGCCATGTCTTCATTTATGTTTAGCTGTTGCTGTTCCAAAAAGGAAAAGAATTTCTTATGCACTTCATCCACCCTGCGATTACACGAACAGCCTTTGGTATTGCACTTGTAGTAGTATTCCTGATTTTTCCAGGCTTTATAGGCCCTTAGATAAGTGCCGCATTCATCACACTTGATAAAACGTTTCAGAGGAGCATCGTCATTCTCCGGCTTTATGTTATATCCCTGCTGACGGGTAGCAAGCAATCCGTTTACCTGTAAAAACAATTCTTTGGATACGGCTTTATCCTGTATGCCTTCCACTACTTTTCCTTCCAGTGCATTATGAACTATCAAACCGCAATAGAATGGATTCTTTAAGCAATCAGATACCCTGCGGCTATCCATCACCAAGCCTTTTTCAGCAAGGCGGTTCTTTACTACTTCAATAGATAAGCCCTCTGCTTTCCAATGAAATGCTTTTTGTATGAGCTTACCGGTTTGATTCAGTACAAAGGATTTTTTACCATTTGTTCTTACAATTGAATAACCAATCGGCGATACACTTACCCATATTCCACTCAGCAACTTTTCTTTCACTCCTGCCATACATTTTTCCCGGCGAAGCTGGTTGTCGTATTCTGAGAAGATGAACTGGATGTTTTGCTGTAAACTGCCACTGGCAGTAGTGGTATCTGTAGGCTGGCTTACAGCAAACACGTTAATACCTTCTTTTTTCAGTTGTTCAGCGATATAAATCGCATTAGCTCCGGAGCGGCTGAACCGGTCTACACTATATACAATTATATGCGATATTTTTTCCCGGCTTTTCTTTACAAAAGAAAGCATAGCGTTAAAATGCCTTCGTTCATCTGTCTTGGCACTTTCATAGGTTCCGCCAAAATACCCCAGAATGCTGTAGTTATTCTTTTGGGCACACTGCTCACAGGCTTTGCGCTGGGTTTCCAGGGAGAGGTTGTTATCTGCCTGTTCTTTGGTAGATACCCTTGTGTAGATAACACAGTTACTGCCGCGCTGCTTTATTTTCTGAGTGCCTTTGGCAAAGGGGGTGAATATGGAAAGGTCGTTTGTCATTGTACATAGGTTTATGATACTGAGTCGATAGCTTTTGTTTACCAGTCAAATTTACATATTATTGATAATCAATTAAATATATTTTATCAGGCTGCCTTTTCTTTGAAATTTGATGCAAATAATTCAATAACAAGGGCTTGTTTCTTTTCTGATAGTTGATTGGCCTCAAAAACGATGACGGTAAAAACCTTTATGGTTGCTATCAGTTCCTCAGCCTGTGATATGGTAAGGTTTTTAAAGCTCTCCAACTGTTGCAGTTCTTCGGGTGTTACATCTTCGGTTCTATTGATATTGGCCTCCACAAGTGGGTTTGTGTGGCCGTTTTCAAATGCTGGATTTTCGTAAGCGGTTTTCATAAGACCTGATTGGGATGAAGGGGATGAATAAGAACAGTAAACAAGGGTATGCAACCTGTGCTACTCCGTCAGCAATTTTAGTTTTTCTGCAACCGCCTGCCTTATTAAGGCTGTGGCTGCCTGCTGCTTTGCCGGTGGAATTTTTTGCTTCGCTAATAAAGATTTTAAGTGTTCAGTATATTCCCCGTTTTGCCAGTCAATCAGGGTGGGAAAATTATATCCATTTAGTAAGGGATTACCGAAGATGTTTGACAGCGTTTCGTAAGCGTCCAAAAGCCCGGCCAGGGTATCAGGAATAGATTTGTCAAAACCGGGAAACAGCTTCTTTGCTGCTGCATACAACCGCCCTGCCGTGGCCTGAAGCTGATTAAAATCCAGCACTGCTGTCAGTTCATCATTGGTTTTAAGGATGGCCAGCCGCAGTTTAGGTTTGATATAATCTTCAACTGCCTGCTGAATACTGATTGCATATACATCATATCGTAGCCGGAGCCCTTTGAGTTCATAGGATGAAGAGGAAAGGGAGGTTTCATATCCAATGATTTTACGGATGGTGTTTTCCTCAAAAGCCATTAACCTGGCTTCAACTTCATCCAAGCTATCATAGTACAGACCGTACTTGCTCCGGAACTGCATATTTCGCCGATCGTATGTAATGTATAGGTACAAGGGGTAATATTTCTTTCTTTTTTCGCCTGTTACAGGCTCCAGTTGTTTATTCAGATAAAAGCGTACGGTAATCTTTTTTTTCTTTTTCATGAAGCAAATATAAGAAATGTTATTTTAAAACAAAAATAATAATAACTTTGTAAAACATCCCGGCTCCTGACCTCAGAGACAGTCAGGAAAGGAAGATATATCTGAGCACCATGGTGGGAATTATACAAAATAAGATAAAGGCCATACAGCGGGTATGAGAGAGCAATCAGAGCCGGATTAGAATCTACATAGAATACAATTAGAATCCGCTTAGAATTGAATGTGAATACAATGATGTAATAATCCAATTATTAATAAAATGACAACGGAAACCCTATCAAAACGACCCTTAAAACACACGGAACGCCGAAAATCCGGTACTGAACCATTATCAGAACAGGATATTCGTATAAAAAACCTGGAAAACGAGCTTACCATCCGTAATAACCTGTTGAAAGAAGTATTTACTGAATACGAGAAACTGAAAATTCGGGTGAAGGAACTGCAAACACAGTTTGATGAAGTGCAAAACAGCGGTGAATACAAATCCGCCAGCACCTGGATAAGTAAAATTGTGTTTATACTACGTCATGAAAACCGGCCACTTCGCTCTGCGGAATTGATTGCTCTATTGGAAAAGAGGGAATCTCTTTTACTCAATCACCATAATAAGGTGCAATACTTCTCTGCCTTTCTTACACAGGCTGTGCGATATGAACGAATAATAGCCTACAAATTGAAAGGTGTCAGAGGATATTATTATTTACTGCCTGAATGGATGGATAAAAGCAATCAGCCAAAAGAGGAGCATACAGAAAAGATGATATAGGTGAGCCTCTAAGTTGATTTAGATTATTAATGACGACTTATTTCTTACTCGTATACTTACTTTGATGCGTTTATCCTGACGGAACTTTCCCTTACAATCAAACTGCTCTTAATAATTAAGTGCTCTTTCTGCGCTATATATGACTTCTTATTGATTTTCATAAAAAGCAATTCACATGCTTCTTTGCCAATTTCAAATGCAGGTTGTGTAATGGTTGATAAAGAGGGATTCAAGAGTGATGCTGTTCTTAAGTTTGAAAAACTTATGAGTTTTAGTTTCTCCGGCATTGCAATTTTCATCTCATTGCAAACGTGGTAAGTGGCAATGGCCAGTTTTTCAACCGAAGCAAAGACCCCATCTGGTCTTTTTTTTAGAGATAAAAGTTTCTTAATTATGGTTTGATTCTTCTCGTTGTCATTCTCACATTGAATAATGAACCTGCTTTCAACCTTAATTTTATTATCGAGTAATGCATCTAGGTAGCCCTGCTTGCGCCTTTGGTTAATAGATGTATATTTTGATAAGGACAAATAAGCGATTGTTTTACATCCCTTTTGTATCAGGTGTTCCGTTGCATTATAGCTGCTTTCATAATCATCAGTGGTAACGGTCGGGCAATCGGAAATATCAGTTACACGATCAAAAAAAACTATAGGCATTCCTGACTCTTTAAGGCGAATCAGGTGTTGTACATCAGGTGTTTCACTGCATATCGACATGAGAACACCATCAACTCTTCCGCTCTGCAAGTGTTTTATAGTCGAAAGTTCAGTCAGGTAATTTTCATGGGTAAGGTATGTTAATACATGATACCCCTTCTTTTCTGCCACTATTTGAATACCATCCAGCGCTACAGAGAAAAAATTATTAGCAATTTCAGGGATAATAACAGCTATGCTCTGGCTTTTTCTCTTCCGGAGACTGCTGGCATAAGGATTCGGTTGATAATTAAGCTTATCAGCCAAATCTCTTACCCGCTGTTTTGTTTCCGTTTTAATTTCCCAACTGTCACGCAAGGCTTTTGAAACAGTGGCAATTGATAAATTTAATTCAGTAGCAAGCCTTTTTAAATCAACTTTCTCCATATAATATCTTAGTGTTAAACCTTTACTATCGGGTTATAAACGTAAATGTACTGATTTCTTCTCCTCGTTTTCGAAAACGTTTTCGATGAAAAAAGTGGATCAAAATTCGTTTAATGTGTAGGAAATACGCAATTTTCCTGTTGAATTGCTTAACGAAAAAACTAAAACGATTGCTATGCTTAAAAGAAAACTACTTTTTTTATTTATCCTGCTTACTTCAGTGCTTTTGGTTTCAGCACAAACTAAGCAAATTACTGGTAAGGTTTCATCTTCAGAAAACAATACCCCATTACAAGGTGTAACAGTAAGCATTAAAAACGCCAGTGCAAAATCTGTTACTGATAAAGACGGGTTATTTACTATCTCCGTAAACAAAGGCGCCACATTAACTTTTACTCATACGGGGTATGAAGAAATGCAGGTGGTTGTGGGCGATAATAATAGCCTGTCAGTAGTTCTGGTTATTAAGACAGGCAAATTAGATGAAGTTGTTGTTATCGGTTATGGAACGGCCCGCCGGAGAGATTTAACCGGGTCTATTTCAAAAGTAGATTATAGCAACCGGGTGAATAGTACAGTTACGCCGTCTTTTGAAGCAGGGCTACAAGGCAGGGCTACAGGCTTGCAGATAATTGGTTCAAATGCAATTCCGGGGTCGGCAATCAGGGTTCGTGTACGGGGGCAGAATTCTTTTACAGGTTCTGGTGATCCGTTATATGTTGTTGACGGTGTACCTGTTTATTCAGGGGATTTTTCCATTTCAGATGGTGGCATTAATACAGTACGGGCAAGTAATGCGAATGTGCTTTCAACTATTGATCCGGCAGATATCGAAAATATTGAGGTGTTGAAAGATGCTGCAGCATCCGCCATTTATGGTGCCCGTGGTGCTAACGGTGTAATTGTGATTACAACTAAGAGGGGTAAGGCCGGAAAAACCCAGTTCAATGCCAGCTACTCCATTGGCCAATCTGAAGCGACCAATAAATTAAAATTAATCAGTTCACAGGATTGGTGGACATTATACAATGAGGCCAGGGTAAATGATGGCAATCTTCCAAGAGATCCAAGTGTTCCATTAACTATCAACGGAGGGACTTTTATTTATAATGATGTTGCTAATGTAAATACAGACTGGATTGATGAGATGCTTCGCAAGGGAATTACCCAGGATGTTAATATTTCTGCAAGGGGTGGTAATGACAAAACACAGTTTTTTGTAGGAGGTGGATACAAAACTCAAGAGGGGATTTTAAAAGGTAATAATTATGACCGTATAAGTGGAAGAGTAAACATAGATAACCAGGCTACACAAAATTTTAAATTTGGTATTCAGTCAAGTGTTTCCTATACCAATAACGAACAGGTTCCTACTTCATTTGGAGGTGGACTTGGTAATGCCCAATCAACTGCTTTAAGATTATTTCCTGTATATAATGCTGATGGTACCTATTTTGGAACACAGGCTCAAAACACCGGCATAAACCCCGTAGCCCGTTTACTCAATAAATACATCACCAAATCAACCCGGTTTATTAATAACATCTATGCTGATTTCAAGATAACCAGATCCCTCAGTTTCAGGGCAGAATATGGATTAGATATTTTAGACCAGTTTGAAGAGAGATATGATCATAAAATAAACCGGTATTATAAGGCACCGTCGCTTCCAAGTATTGGTCTTGCGGCCAAATGGGAAAGACGATTGAACATAAACAACATGAATGGCAATGCCTATTTTACTTATAAGAATACTTTTCAGCAAAAGCACAATCTTGTAGTAACAGCAGGTTCTTCTATTCAAAACAGTAAAACAAAAGCCATCGGCCTTAATCCATCCGATGGCGCTGTTGGATTTTTAAATGATTATTTTAACGAAACAACGGCTACTATGGTATGGGCACCCGGGTCTACTCCAGCGGGGTCTGCCGTAAATGGGTATAACCAACGTGATGCTTACCGGTTTCTATCGTTTTTTGCCCGTGCCAATTATAAGTTAAGCGATAAATATTTGGTCGGCGCCAGTTTCAGGGCAGATGGCTCTTCCCGTTTTGGAAGCGACCATCAATTTGGGTATTTCCCGGCCTTATCTGCGGGCTGGATTTTAAGCGAAGAGAAATTTCTGAAAAGCAATAAGACTATCAATTTTTTAAAACTAAGGGCCAGCTATGGGTATACAGGAAATTCTGAGATAGGAAATTTCAGATACCTGGGTTCTTTCAGTTCTACAGGTGGTTATAATGGTCTCTCCGGCATAACGCCAACTCGTTTACCCAATCCTGACATTAGCTGGGAAAAAGCTCGCCAATTTGATTTGGGAATTGATTTCGGTCTTTATAATGGAAGGTTGAGCGGAAGCCTGGGTTTTTACAGAAAGATATCTACTGATGTATTGTTGGATAAACCGGCCCCTACTTCAGCAACCGGGCTTGGGTCAATTTTAGTAAATGCTGAAGATGTAGTTGTACGCAACCTTGGTGCAGAGTTTGAATTGACAGCAAAAATTATTGCGAACAAAGATTTTACCTGGACAGTTGATTTTAATATTTCGACAAACCAAAATAAGGTGTTAGAGACAGGCAATGTTCCTCCGGATGGTTTTGGTGCTGCAGAAGGTGACACAAGGGTTGTAAAAGGATACCCCATTGGTATTTCATTTCTGGCTAAATCAGCAGGAGTAAACCCGTTAACTGGGAATGAGATGGTGTATAGTCTAGTAGATGGTAAGCCATTTGATGCACTGAAGCAATCAGACATTACCAATAACAGGCAGCCATTAGGCAGCCCCTTCCCTGATTTTATTGGGGGGTTAAATAATACACTCACTTATAAGAATTTCGAACTGAGCTTTCTATTTTATTTTTCGCAGGGAAATAAAATATATGATGATGGGGCAAAACGTCAAATGGGCGGTTTTATCGGTACGTGGAATCAAAGAACTGAGGTGTTAAGCCGTTGGCAAAAACCGGGAGATATTACCAATATTCCAAAGTTAACAATCACAAATTCTTCTTTTGCGGGTTCGGATAGAAACACTTCAAGGTTCTTGTTTGATGCGTCATTTATAAGATTAAGGAGCCTCAATTTTGCTTATAGTCTGCCGGTGTCTGTTATTAGAAAAGCAGGATTGTCGGCGGCAAAATTGTTTATCAATGGCAGCAACCTTTTAACGATTACAAAGTACAAAGGTTGGGATCCTGAAGTGGTGCGTTATAATTTCAGCGCAGCCCAGTCCAACATATCATTTGATGCCCCGTATTTACCAACCCCCCAGGCAAAAACAATTGTGGTGGGTATAAACCTTAGCTTCTAAAATTTTAAAATCACTGAAATGAAAAAAATACTTTTTATCCTTTTGGGATTTATACTCATCACCAGTGGGTGTAAAAAATACCTTGAAATTAAACCAATTAATGAACAGCCTGATACCGATGTATTAAAAACAAAGACAAATGTAGTGGCAGTATTGTATGCGGCGTACGACCGTATTCAGGCAGACAGATTTGTTGGCGGGAGGGCATTGATTGCTTCCGAATTATACAGTGATAATGTAGATATGACGACATCTTCACTTGTATCAAGCCAGGACTACGGACCTTTCGCCAATCGTAATTTTGGGATTTTTAATAATGTAGGCCGTGATGTTTGGAGCACCGGGTATGGTGCTATATACAATGCCAATATTGTAATAGATGCTGTTGATAAGAATTCGTTTGCAGATGCTACGGATACTGAAAAATCTCTCTTAAAAGCAGAGGCTTTGTTTCTCAGGGCTCTTGCTCACCATAATCTTGTACGGGTATTTGCACTGCCTTATTCAAACAACCCTGCCACTGATCCGGGTGTTCCTATCAGGATTACACGTCCTACACCTGATGAGGCTTTGCTTCCTGTAGCAAGGGCAAAGGTTACAGAAGTATATCAGCAAATAATTTCAGATTTAAAAGCGGCTGAACTGGTATTACCTGCAACCAATAGTGGCCGTGCCACAAGCTGGGCGGCTAAAGCTTTACTGGCGAGGGTATATTTTGATATGGGTGATTATAACAATGCTTACACTTATTCAAACGATGTAATTACAAATGGCGGGTTTACATTGGGAGCTAATGTTACTTTGCCATTTAGAAACGTAGGGCCTACACAGGCATTGGGAGGTGTTATTTTTCAAATTATCAACATAACCGGAGATGATAACAGCGGTAAGTTAAGAGGAGAATTTTGGAACAGTACTGCAGCTAATATTATTTTTTATATAGACCCTGCATTTTACTCAACTTTCGCTGCAACCGATGCAAGAAGAAATTTATTAATTAATCCACCCGGCGCTACTAAAGCTTTTTCATTAAAATATTCAGGGTCGAATCCTGTAAATATACCCGTAATACGGTTAGCTGAAATGTATCTTACCAGAGCAGAAGCTACCGTAAGAAAGGGAGGTTATGTTGCCGCTAATGTGAGAGCTGATTATAATAATTTAAGGGCACTTGCCGGATTAACACCAGATATTACATCTTCAACAGATCCAGCATTGCTTGCTGCAATTCAAAGCGAACGTCACTTTGAATTAGCCACAGAAGGTGATTGGTATTATGAATTAAGAAGATTAAAATTACAAATCAGGGGTTTGCCATTTAATGATAAAACACAATTATTGAAAATACCGGATAGCGAAACAAGGGCTAACCCGGGTATAGAACAAAACTAAGTTATCTTTCTACTGATATTTTTAATTGAGGGTTATTAACGAATAAAAGAAATGATTTCGGTTTAAAATTTCTCATATAGCAAAGCAGTCGATTAGGCCCATTGCTCAGGCAGTGGGCTTTTTTTAAGAGCATTTAAATTTGTGTGTTGTTCTAAAAATAATTTTTCGCAGCCATACAGTTTAATTCAAAAAACTATGATGTAACAAGTTTAAATATGGATGAGATAATCCGGCCAAAAACAATTTTTAAACTTTAAAAATTAATCAAAATGAAAAAGAATTCTTTTTTACTAATTATGGTGGTATTATCCTTTGTATTTAGTTTTACCCAATGCAGTAAACCACTCGAACCGGTTCAACCGCCACCACAGGGGAAAAATATATCTGATAATACTTTCGTTGCTAACCGGAATGCCAGTTCGGGAGGGGGTGTAATAATGCAGGCTTTTTATTGGGATGTACCTGCAGGCGGTACCTGGTGGGATGTAGTAAAAGGCAAACTTCCTTCCTGGGATGCTGCGGGTTTCTCTGCCATCTGGCTTCCGCCAAGCAGTAAGGCAAGCAATGGAGCAAACAGTATGGGTTACGACCCTTATGACTATTTTGATTTCGGCCAATACAATCAAAAGGGATCCATAGAAACACGGTTTGGTTCAAACACAGAGTTAACCAGTTTGATTACTACAGCACATGCCAATAATCTGCAGGTATATGCTGATATGGTTTTAAATCACAACAGCGGAGGTGATTTGGAATATAATCCCTATAAAGGAAGTAACACCTATACTAAGTTTAATCCATTATCAGGAAAGTTCAACAGAAGTTATCACGACTTTCATCCCAACGATATTCATGCATCTGATGAAGGCGCATTCGGAGGGTTCCCAGATTTATGCCAGAATAAGCAATGGGTAAAAGATTGGTTCTACAACCGCACAGATGCCGTTGGTAAGTATTATAAAAATACAATGAAGTACGATGGCTGGCGGTTTGATTACGTTAAAGGCTTTGGTTCATGGGTTGTCCGTGATTTTGTAAATGCAGTCGGCGGGTTTTCTGTAGGAGAATATTGGGATGCCAATGTAAATCTTTTAAAAGGTTGGGTTGATGGCACAAACCGCACATCTTCTGCTTTTGACTTTGCCTGTTATTATAAAATGGATGAAGCTTTTGATGGTAATAATATGTATAAATTAAATGATGATATGTTATGGAAAAGAGACCCATCTAAAGCGGTTACTTTTGTTAGTAATCATGACACCAATATTATTTATGACAAACTGCTTGCTTATGCATATATACTTACAGGGGAAGGTTATCCTTGTGTATTCTACCGAGATTATGAAGAATGGTTATCAAAAGCAAAATTGAATAACCTGATCTGGATCCGGATAAATCTTGCAAATGGGACTACTACTAATCTTTATACAGATACTGATGAATACATATCCAGAAGAAACGGAACTCCGGGTGTAATCTTATATTTAAATGATTCTGATAGCTGGCAGGAAAAATGGGTAACTTCAAACTGGTCAAATACAAGGTTGAAAGATTATACAGGCAATTCAACCTGGAACCCAACTACCGCAGCAGATAAGAGAGTGAAAATACAGGCGCCACCACACAGTTATACTGTTTGGTCTGTAGATGGATATTAAGCTCATAAACGAATCTTGAAAGGGGACATCTGTACATCAGGTGTTCCCTTCTCCCGTTAATTAAAGATGTATATGAAATCATTTCATTTTTTTTCTATAGTTTTCGCAATGGTTTTTACAGAATGCACATCGCATAATGAAAAAAAAATAAGCGGGGATAATATTTTAATCTTTGCACCTGCCGTTATTGAATCAGAAATACTAACTGGTGCCGTGCAATCAGAATGTAACCTGGAAAAACAGCAATTGTACTTAAACATAAAACTGAAGAACAGCAGTGCAACGGATATAATTATTGAAAATATAAATATTGAAACACCGGAAGGTTACCAGGCTAAGATTATTGGTAATGATATAAAACCTTCCCTGTTGAATGCAGGAGCAGGTACAATGATGACCCTTCAATTTAAACCTGTAAATGATTTTGAATTGTATATGCTTACTGGAGAAAGCGGAAAATTTAAACAACTGTACAATCTTTCTATGTCTTATACAAATAATGAAAACAAAAGCCCAGGCTTACTTAAAATACAACTTACCGTTTCAGAAAAAGATTTTGCTGCTTATAAAAAGAATTACAAACAAAAAGTAACCGGATATAAATTTGATACACACAATAACTTTGCGGAGGAACAAAAGAATTACCTGCAGCCACTGCTTAAAACACTGCCTTTTGTTTACAGCAGTAGCCAGGAAATTGCCATTGCAGGTTTAAATTTCAGGTTACAATCCTACCGGCGGGATGACAGCATCCATGCGCAGCTTTTTATTGTAAACCATGCCGACTTTGCAGTAAAGATTAATCCGGCTGCATTGGATATTTTTACCGGCAATTCATCTGGCAATGATACTCAGGGGAAAATTGAATTTAAAAAAGTTACAGGCCTGCAGGAAGAAACTGATATGCTGCGGAAGGGAGACAGGGCTATGATTAAGTTTACAAAATATTTAAAAGATACAAATGCAAAGGGGTTAAGCATTTCTTTAAAAAATGTTTTCTTATTGCAGGGCGGCAATTCCTTGTTTTATGAAAACCCGAAGCTGACAGAGCTTTAATTTTTTGAAAAATGTTTTTACTAAAATATGCAACGAGCTGAACTGTTTTTTGGGACCATCATTTTTTTGCTTACTATTTCTGTTGGGTGCAATGTGTTTGTAAAAACCACACAAACAAACTCTGCAATTGTACAGATTGATACATTACCTGCACCCTATACAACACCTGTTGTAAGAAACAACCCTGTAGTAATTGGCTGGCCCGAAGACAAGACACCTGTTGCTCCCGAAGGATTTACAGTTACTAAATTTGCAGACAGCTTAGATAATCCACGATGGATTTATGCAGCATCCAATGGCGATATTTTTGTATCAATGGCCAATACAATAAGCGATGGGTTTACAAAAACTGAAGGTATGGGAAAGCGGGGTAAAAGCAGTAACACTATTTTAATTTTCAGGGATAAAGACGGAGATGGAATTCCGGAAACAAAGCAGATATTCCTGTCAGGTTTAAACCGCCCATTGGGAATGCTGATACTGAATGATAAATTTTATGTAGCCAATACAGATGGTTTGTGGATATATCCCTATCAGGCCGGGCAAACTGAAATGACTGTTTCAGGGATAAAAATTTTAGATCTCCCCGCAGGCGGTTACAATAATCATTGGACCCGGAATATTATCCGTAATGAAGATGGTTCAAAAATCTACGTTTCTGTTGGCTCAGGCAGCGATCATGGAGAAAACGGGATTGAAAATGAAACAAGGCGGGCTAATATCTTAGAGATTAATCCGGATGGAACCGGCGAAAAAATTTATGCAGGTGGATTACGGAACCCTGTGGGTATGGCGTTTGAACCTGGAACAAACACATTATGGACTGCCGTTAATGAACGGGATAATCTGGGTGATGAATTAGTTCCCGATTATGCTACGGGTGTTATACCTGGCACTTTTTATGGATGGCCTTATGCTTATTTTGGCAGTCACGAAGACCCAAGAAGAAAAGGGGAGCGGCCTGACCTCGTTGCAAAATCAATGGCGCCTGATGTAGCACTGGGTTCCCATACTGCATCTTTGGGAATAGCTTTCTATGATAAAAATAATTTTCCTTCCAAATATTACAACGGTGCTTTTATTGGCCAGCATGGTTCATGGAACCATTCAACATTGGTAGGATACAAGGTGGTATTTATTCCTTTTAAAAATGGCAAACCAACTGGCCCTCCCGAAGATTTTCTAACAGGGTTCATTGCTGATGAAAACAAAAGCGAGGTATATGGACGGCCTGTTTGCGTAGCAATATTACATGATGGTTCGATGTTAGTCTCAGATGATGCGGCTAATACAATCTGGCGGGTAACTGCGGATTAACCCAAAAATACTGAATGGCATTGGGTACAACGCCTTCTAATGTTGGCAAGATAAAAATTTCAACACAATAAAATGAACAAAATAATCTTGTTATTGCTGCTTGTTTTTTCTGCAACTGCATTCGCCCAGCCTTCGCAGCAATGGAGGGATAGTATCAATAAATTGAATAACGATGATCATCAGCACATGATGAAATTATTGGGCATTACCCTGCTGAGGCCTGGTGCAGGTGGTGGCAGCTTGATAGAAGCCAACTATGATGAAGCCAAAGCAAACCCTTTTCCTAATCTTCCTGATCCGTTGGTTTTTAAAGATGGCGTAACTAAAGTTTCTTCAAAAAAAATGTGGTGGCAGCGGCGGAAAGAAATTGTAGAAGATTTTGATAAGGAGATTTATGGCAGGGTTCCTGCAAACACCCCAAAAGTAAATTGGCAGATAATTGAATCTACGGACACAACGTATGAGGGCATTAACGTTAAACAACAAAAAATTCTGGGGCATGTTGATAATGCTGCATACCCTTCCATTACAATAGATATACAACTTACATTGGTTTCCCCCAATCTTCAAAAAAATAAAATCCCTGTAGTAATGGAATTGGCCTGGGAAAATTTTCGGTCTGCTGGCGGCACTTCAAAAACGGTATTATCTGAATGGCAGATAAGTTGTTTAAAAAGAGGATGGGCATTTGCGTTGCTTGTACCCATCAGTATACAGGCAGATAATGGAGCCGGATTAATGCAAGGTATTATTGGATTAATGAACAAGGGGGAAAGAAGAAAGCCAGAAGATTGGGGAAGCCTGCGGGCATGGGCCTGGGGCGCTGGCAAGGCGCTTGACTATTTTGAAACAACTAAAAATATTGACGCAAAGAAGGTAGCAATTGCCGGGCATTCACGGTATGGGAAAGCCGCTTTAGTAACGATGGCTTATGATAAAAGATTTGCTGTGGGGTATATAAGCTCCAGTGGCGAAGCTGGTGCAAGTTTATACCGCCGAAACTATGGCGAGATAGCAGAGAACATCGCAGCAAGCAACGAGTACCATTGGATGGCAGGTAATTTTATAAAATATGCAGGGCCGTTAACCTGGAATGACCTGCCGGTGGATGCACACCAATTGATAACGTTGATTGCACCAAGACCTGTATTTATCGGCACAGGCGACAAGGGAGATTATTGGGCCGATCCCAGAGGGATGTTTATGGCTGCAGTGGCAGCAGGACCTGTTTATAAATTACTAGGGAAAAATGATTTGGGTACAACAGAATTTCCAACTGTGGATATAGGATTGCTGCAAGGTAATATCGCTTTTCGGCAGCATAAAGGAGGGCATGACATGGCACCTAACTGGATATTTTTTTTAGATTTTGCTTCCCAATTTATTAAATAAAATTTTACCAGGATCAATTTCATATCTCATCATTTCAAATACAAATCCAAAAAATCAATAGCTTCGGTATCAGTTGCAGCATCGCTGAACAATCCACCACCATGCCCTGTATTGGCAAGGAATTTTATTTTCACCTTTTGAGCACCTACTACTGATATAAGTTTGTCATAAAACAACTGGCTTTGCCCATAAGCAACTGTGCAATCAATCAAACCATGCTCTATAAAAATAGGTGGGTCATCTGCAGTTATATAAGTAATGGGATTTGCTTTGGCTACCAGGTCGGGCCGGGTAGTTATCTGAAAACCTATTAATTCTGATTCGGGTGAATTGGCAGCATTATGATTGGAGCCTGCACAGCCTTGTGCTATTGCCATGCTGTCCATTTTTAATAAATCAATGGGACCATACCAATCAATAACAGCCTGTATTGTTGAATTAAAGCCGGAATTACCCAAACTCATATCTTCCAACTCGGCAACGCCACCTGATGTTCCTGCAAGGGAAACAAGATGCCCGCCGGCTGATGAACCCCATACGCCAATTTTTGCCGAATTAAATTTATAAGCTGATGCATTGGCTTTTACCCACCTGATTGCAGCCTTCACGTCAAATATCTGCGCAGGAAATTTCGCTTCGCCACTGAGGCGGTAATTGATTACAACCACCGCATAGCCACGTCTTCTTAATTCTTTTAGCCTGTTTGTATTTCTGAACTCTGCTTTATCGCCGCTTTTCCATCCGCCTCCATGTACCCATATTAATACAGGATTTTGTATTTTCAAAGTATCGGGTAAAAATATATCTAAATTTTGTGCAGATGAAGCGGTGGCATAAGCAACATCTAAGTACTGTGTTTGGGTTGGAGTTGGTGGTGTTGTATCATTGCTGCTTTTTTTACAACTGCCTGCTGTGAGAAACAAAACACAACTGATTAAACAGATAAAATTATTCATGGAGAAAGGGGTTAAATGAAATTATCAAGATAAATATTAGTAAGCATATTTTGCTTTCAGTATGGTATTATAGGCAGCAATATTTGATGTAAGAGTTGCGTCCAGAATATCAGCAGCATATACTTCAAAATAACGCATACCCAATCGTAAACCATTATTGATACTGCTATCTAATACCGCTTGTTTTGTATTGGGGAGGATGCCGCATTTATTCATCCTGCTGGGGCCATCCTGTACATTCCAGAGCATTTGTGCGCCTGTTCTGGTGCTATTTTGTGCCATAGTGTACCATTGGCTGGTTGTTTGAACATTGGGTTGTGGATTGCAGGCAGCTATATCTTCTCTCCAGCATCCAAACCTGTCAGGATAAGTAGCCACTCCATATGCTACATATTGAGAACATAAATAGTTATTTGCTCTTGCGGATGCTTTACTTTCAAATGAAACATAATCAACCGAATTCCATAATGCTGTTTTCGGAAATTTAGCCATATACAAATCAAGTATAGGTTTCATTTTTGCAACAACTGTATCTGCATTATAGGGGTACTCTGTCCAGAAAGCTTTTTTGCCCGTAGTAGTTACAACACTATCGGGCAATCCACGGCTTATTTGCCCTGCTACTAAATTAAAATATGCCACAGTTGTATCAGCAGCATATTTTTCTGCAAACTTGTTAATTAAGTTTGTTACCCGGTTTAAATAAATGTTGTCCCATGTAATTACGTCCAGCAAAGTATCAAGATAGGTTGTATGGTTTATGTTTCCGTCGATGTATCTGTAATTTGATGCACCCAAACTCGTGATAACCCAGGATGGATACCCTAAAGCCTGGATGCTTACTTTTTTATTATTGGCTTTTGCCTTGCTGATTTCACCATCAATATATCCCCAATTAAATACTCCAGGAGCAGTTTCAAGATTCTCCCATTTAAAACGTATTACAGCACCTGCAAGATTGGGATTGCTATAAGCAGAAATATTAATTGGAATGTCGGAATTGCCAAGGTAATAAATACCACCTTTACCCTGGAAAGAGGTTGAGGCAGGGGGTGGTGGCGGATTTGTTCCGCCATTGTCCTGTGATTTTTTACATGCGAAGAATGAAAGTAGTATTAAAAATAGTAATACCGGTATGGGTTTCGTCATTTTTTTTGGTTTAGTTCCCAATAGACGGCTATGAAAACCAAAGGTTTAACGGGGGTAATTATTTTTTTAGAAGCTATACTTATCGGATGTATTTTTCTTCACTAAGGCAATAACCTCTCTGCAAAATAAAAAAGAGGCCATCTCAAAAATAGTCAGTATTAAAAAAGACGACAAGGTCATAAGAGTTGACTTACCATACCAAAGTGCTTGTAAAAGGCTCTAATTTATTCCCCCTTTTTTGCACTAACACTGTTCCTGCTTTATTTGGAGCAGGCAAATTAATTTGCTGTAAATCTTTATAAGTGATTCCGGTAACTGTATTTGTAATTGTTGGATGATACATCTTGCTTATTTCTTCCTAACCATGTATAGTACAAATTGATTACCTTCTTTTTTGTGATAATATAAAGTCTTTTGGTCTGGTGCAATGGTAGCGGCTTCTGCAAAACCAGTTATATTTTGAATTTTTAAGGGATTACTGAAAGGCTCATCTACATTTTGCCTTGTTGAGACAAAAATCTCTGGTGATGAAGTGGCGGTAAAAGGCACTGGTACTCTTGTAAAATAAAGTTCAAGTTGGTTAACAGAGACGCAAGCCGCATATTCAAGGGCAACTGTTGTATTGATGTTTTTCATTATCGTACTACTGTTTGTCAATCGCTGAAAACCTGAAGCATTTTTTTCTGCAATAACTAAATCGGCAGTTAAGGGATTATTTGTTTGGTCAAATTGTGCATCCACAAAATAAAGCGATTGCCCGTCTGCACTTACTTCTACATCGAAATTTACCCAGCCTGCCTGTAATTTAGATACCCCGTTAACCAATTGAACATTTGTTGCCGTTCCATTAGAGAAATTACATTGATACAGCGTAGAAAGAGTGGTTGCATAATTTCTTGTAGAAACAAAATATAAATTCCCTCCATTATCTAAGGTTGGTACGCCTTCCAAATCCGTTGTATTGACCCCTGTGATTTCACCATTGTATTGAAAAATACTGTCATTAATTTTAGATGACCAATGCAGATTTGTGTTTTCCGGCAGACCATTCAGATTATTAAAAAATAATGTGCTCCCATCTCTTGTAAGAAATGGTTCCATAATATTGCCGGTATATCCAATCATCTCAACCCTTATAGGTTGTCCAAATTCAATTACCGGATTTGGATTAACAATATTGTTATCTTGTTTGCAGGCAGATATCAATAAAGCTAAAAAGATGAATAAGTTTTGCATGATGTTAATTTTATACCGCCATGTTGGTCGGTGCTGTGCTATTCGTTTTATATTTCCGCACCATCATTTAAGCTTTTTTGCTATTTCAAAAAAGTATATTTTTTATCTTTTGTAATCATTTTCCAATCATCGGTTCGGAATGGAACTGCCGGCAGACCTTCTGCATTAAACAAATTGCAATCTGAATCATCACCCTTCCAGCCGAAACGAACTGCTACCGGATTAGGAACTTCTGAACTTTCAATGATTACTTTATTGCCTCTTATAATTCCTTTTGCCGGGTAAAAAAGTTGATTGCTGCCTGCAATTTCAAACCCATTTACTTCCCCATTTTTATCTTTTGCAATTAAAGCAGAATTTGCATTACTGAAAGTTATAATTGCCTGGCTGTTTTTTATTGCCAATGATTTATACGCCGGGCATTTACAAAGCCTTGGTTTATTATAATCATTATTTAAAGCCAAATCAGCCAATCTTTTCCCAAGTGGTTGTTTATTTATTGGATGAATATCATTGGGGTTTCCTATATCGGTAGTTACAGCCATTCCTGTTTTAGGTACGGATAAAGTCATAGTTTGTGCTTCACGCAATTCCGCCCAGTCCGAGCCTTCATTACTATCTCCATTGGTTTTGAAAGTTGCCAATTGCACAAAATAAAAGGGAAATTCGTTGTTCCATTTTTTTCTCCAATCTCGTATCAAAAGGGGAAATGCTTTTCTGTATTGATAGGCTCTCTCAGTATTGCTTTCTCCCTGGTACCACAAAACCCCTTTAAAAGCAAATGGTATTAATGAGTTTACCATTGAATTGTAGCATAAAGAGGGAAATTCATTTTGATTAAATTCCAGTTTAATGCTCTCTACCTGAAATTTCCAATCTCCGCTTAATGAAATCGTTTCATTTTCCAGGTCTAGGCGAACATTTTCCGGTTTTCCCCACATCCCTCCACCGCCACCACCATCTATTACTTTTACAACAATTACATTTTTACCTTCTTTTAAAATACCTTTGGGAATAGCATATTTTCTTTCTGCATCCCATTGATTCATGCTGCCTGCTTTTGTTCCATTGATGTAAGTTATATCTTCATCATCTATTGCTGAAAGAAATATCGTTGCTGGCCTTACACTTTGTTCTTTAGTTAAATTTATCGTTTTTCTTAACCACACTACACCATCAAACTCACCCAATGATTGTTGCTCCCATGCTTTGGGTTGAAATAAGACGGGCAGTTTACTGGCATCAAAATTAATTTCTTTAAATGCGGTTTCGTTGAACGAATTAAGTTTTACTTTTTGAATTTGCTCAACCTTTTCTCTTTGTAATGTAATTCTTGCTTTATACAGGGAATCATTAGAGATTTTGGGCATTTTAGCAATCATCTCTTTAAATTCATCACTGCTTTCAAATCCTTCACGGCTGATCCAGGTTTCAATATTTGAACCGCCCCAACTTGAATTAATAATACCTACCGGGACTTTTAATTCGGCATATAAATTTTTAGCAAAAAAATATGCCACTGCCGAAAAATCGCCAACTGTTACAGAATCACAAACATTCCATTTTCCACCGCTAATGTCATTTTGGGGCAAAGAATTGATTGTTTTTTCAATTTTAATATGCCTGATAAATGGGTTTTCCGCTGTTTTTATTTCTTCTTCTGCGTTTAATGAATATCGCACCAACCATTCCATATTTGATTGCCCAGAACACAGCCAAACTTCACCGACCAATACATTATTAATTTGAATCGTATTTTCTCCGGAAATACTTAAGCGAAAAGGACCTCCTGCTTTTTCAACATCTAATCTCACTATCCAATTTCCTTCGGAATCTGTCGTTGTGTTTTTGGTTTGATTATGAAATTTAATTACAATTTTTTCATTCGGATTTCCCCAACCCCAAATTGGAATTTGAACATTTCTTTGCAAAACCATATTGTCAGAAAAGAATTTAGGCAAGCTTACTTTTGCATTTGCCGATAAAGCACAAAATAGCAGGACTAAGAAGGAAATTTTTTTTTTCATTGCTTAATAAATTATGAGTTGAGTGCAACGGAACAAGGCAATCGTTTTTTGGGTTTCTTCATTTTTAATTACAACATCCCAAACCTGTGTTGTTTTACCTCCATGCTGTAAAGTTG
Organism: Ferruginibacter sp.; assembly: GCA_044220615.1. Lineage (GTDB taxonomy): Bacteria > Bacteroidota > Bacteroidia > Chitinophagales > Chitinophagaceae > Ferruginibacter. Next base: position 555,911 of record JBGAQR010000004.1, read on the forward strand.
CTTCTGCTTTTATGAAGCCTCTTTTTGTTGCACCAAGAAAATTTGATTTCAACTCCATTGTTGTAAATGATTTTCCGTTATCGGGAAGATTGTAAAGACAAGCGTATCCTGCAATGGTATCAGCCAAAGTTACAATGCTGCCAGCATGTAAATATCCGTTAGGTGCGAAGTGCGTTTTTTTTACTTTCATTCTTGCAGCAGCAAAGTTGGTAGTAACTTGTAAAATTTCAATGCCGACAAGTCCGGGGAAACAGTCAGCACCAAATTTTGAGAAGTCGGTTTGCTTGTAGTTCAATTTTCAGTTTTTAATAAAGGGTTCGTCATTTTGTAATGAGTTTTATTGTGCAGCTCTGCTCTTCTTTTTTGCAATTGCCACAAACACTAATGATACTAACAGGAATGCTGCAAATAAACCAATACTGTTTAAAAACACTTGAGAATATCCAAGCGTTTCTACATCAAGAAACGGATAGGGATAATATTTTGCAAATGCTCCCCGAAATAATGTGTAGAGCAAATAAACGAAAGGATATATGAGCCAAGGGAAAACATTTTTCCATTGCAATCCGGTTTTAGGTGCAAAGATGAACCAATACAAAATAAAAAACAGTGGAACAATAACATGCAGCAATTCGTCAGCTACCCGCTGTAATCCCTGTGGATTCCAGGTAAACCTTAATATTAGGTTGTAAACAATTCCAACTACTGTAATATAAACTGTGATTGCAGTAAGTGTTTTTGGTTGTGAGAAAAAACTGCCCCAACGGGATTTTGGTTTAAGCCAAAGGAATGTAAAACATAGCGCAACAAGAATATTGGTAAGGGTAGTATAAAAACTAAAAAACCTGATGATAGCTTCAGGAATTAATGTTTGTCTGTTAATCATCATAAGATAAAACTGAAATACAATGGCAAACCATGTGATTAAAGTTCCACTGATTAAAAATACCCTTTCTGAGTTTGTAAGTTGTTTTACCATAAAATGGGCGAGTTAAATTTTATTGCTTTATAAATTTCTGCATTTTACTTTCTTTATTTTTCAGATGAACGAAATAAAGCCCACTTGGTAAATCTACAATATTTATTTGTGTTGTTTGTGCTACGTCAATTTCTTTGAGCAACATTCCAATTGAATTAAAAATTTGAATTTGCCCTTTTGGATTTTGTGTGCCCGAAATATAAATGTTCAATATTTTGGCTGCAGGGTTTGGGAAGATTTGAAATGAATCAGTACTTCCTGTTCCGTTAATTCCGGTGACACAATTATAATTCACATCAATAAATGTTACTGTTGCAGGTGTTAAATTTTGAGGAAATCCCGGAGGTATAAATGGATTACAATATGGTTGCCCTGTATTAATATCAACCATTGCAGCTTGTGTACACCCTGAAGGATTTTTTAAAAAACATCCTCCATTTACTGTAATACGTGACAGGGCATCAGTGGTACTAAATGCACTGCCGGTTACTTTGCAATTATTAAGAACAACTTTGCTATTATTAGCGGCCGTAATTTCCTGGTTCCATATTTCGGAGTTGTTTATCGTTAATGTGCTGCCGCCAACTCCCACAGCGGCTAATACTGCCAATTGAAGAACGGAACAATCTACAGTAACATTGCTTGGTCCACCTATTCCAATTTCATTTACAATTGAATTTTTTATAAATAAATTTTCATTCATTAAAGCATATAGCTGCCAGGCTATGGGGCCTAAGTTGACATTGTTAAGTGTTACGCTGCCATTAGGGCCATTGGTTACGGTTGTGTTTTGAAGTCCGACTTTTAAGTCTTTTACAGTCTCGGAGTTATTGGCAAACATCATCGCCACTTTCAATTCGCCAGTAACGGGAAGTCCTGTTCCATTAATGGTCATTTTTGAAGAAGGGAAAATTTGTACGCCAAATCCTGCTTCCTGTTGTAGTACGGAATCTACTTCAAGATACCATGCTGTATTTAGTCCCCCAACACTTCTGCCAATTTTCCAAGTTAACGGTTGGGACTGATTAGGTGGTAAATCCAATGTATCGGTTATAGATTCAAAATTCAGCCAAATTCCTGTTTTTGTATTCACTCCGTGCAATGATATTTGAGCGGCATCCTGCAAATATATTTCGGTGGGCACACGTTTGGGCTCATAGCCAATAAGTGTTGATTTATTTTTTAAATTAAATAGTAACCATGCTGTTTGATTGTTTAACCAACTTTTATTAACATAAAATATGGAGCTGTCTTCGGCATTATAGTTCATGGATATGCTGGATGCGCCGGAAAGATTGCCTTCCTGTGTTCTAAACTCTATATGCTCCAGTTGTATCTTGCTGCTGCCCCTGGTTGTTATGATTCGCTGACCATTGAAATTATTTGATATAATAAATTGGTCATTTGTTGAGCCTGCGGTGGAATGTATCCATAACACGGCATTCCCTTGCAGTAAAACATTTCCCCGCACTACAAATGTATCGGCTGCTGCACCCGTGAGGTCAACATTAAGTGTTGTTCCGCTGAGAATTGTAAGGTCGCCGGTTATTTTGCAACTGCCGGTAATTACTGTATTGCCTGCAACAGTATAAGAACCGGAATTGCATTGCGCAAATATTTGATGATGAAGCAGGGCTATTACAATTACAGTAGATAAAAGTTTTTTCATGATTGATTGGCTTTTGATTTGATCCTCTTTTTGATCCTTTATTTAATAGCAGCAATTTCTCCCATTACCCTTTGCAAAAAACCTGGCGACGGTTCATCCAGTTTGAAGGATTCGCTTATTAGTTCATGAATTCCGGTTAGTTCATGATATTTTTTGATCCATTCTCCCTTTGTGGCAATTGACTTTTTCATAATTTTTTTTTCATTGAAACTGCATGTGTCGTCAATATAATCCCACAAGCGATCCTCTATGGTTTGCTGTATATTCATATTAGTTCTATCAAAAATCTTTAATAACTTAGTTTACCGGCTGCCACGACATTCTTCCAAAGCCGCAATTAGTTTTAAAAATAAGCCGCTCATTGTTTCCATCAGGGCTTACGCCTCCGATAGAAACAGAAGGGCAGTCTGTTTTCCAAACATGAATAATAGTTTTGGAATCAGGAGACCATGCAGGGTCATCACCAGGAGCCAGCAATCTTTTATTAGTTCCGTCTGCATTCATCACCCAAACATTCCAGGGCAGGTTGGAATTGCTATTAGTTCCTTCCACACCCTGCCAATAGGCAATGTATTTACCATCGGGGGACCAGGCCGGGACTTTTTGTTCAATCCATTGTCCTATTGTTGCATCAAAGTATGCTGTTGTCAATTGTGTAAAGGCTGAGTCAGTAAGGTTCATAGTCCATAGTTGATAATGGCTTCCATTGCGGTTTGAGGTAAATACTATTTTGTTTCCATCAGGAGACCAGTACGGAACATTATCGTCTGCAGTTGAAGAAGCAATCAGCGCTTTTTTATTTGTTCCATCAGCATCCATAAGCCAGATATCCCATAGCAATGGCGGTGTCCCTGACTCCAGGTGAGCAAAAGCAATCTTAGTTCCATCAGGAGACCAACCTGGAGACATGTTGGTTCCGGTAAATGTTAATTGTTGTGGATTCTTTCCATCGGCATCCATTACATGAATATTCATTCCGGTTGGAAAATGACGGGACACATAAGCTATTTTCTTTCCGTCAGGCGACCAGGCAGGCATCCAGTATTCTGTTTGCCCGGAAGTAAGTTGTTTCTTGTTTTTTCCATCCGGTGTCATGGTGAAAATGTGGGTTTTCATTGTATTGTCCCACTCAGCAAATGCAATCAGGCTTTCATTTTGATTTGGCCCAACTGCTTTATTTTTTGAACATTGGGTAATTGCCTGAGTAAAGCAGATGGTTAAGATTAATATTATCAGTTTGTTCATTTCTATTATTTTCAACAAAATCCATTCACTCTTTAATTATTATGTTCCCGGAGAATCAGTAAACTATTTTTACCGCCGCCAGGATGCTCTGCCAGGAAAAGGTGCTGCGTCTATATCGGAAATTTTCTTTTCATTGCTTCCATCTGCATCCATTACCCATAATTCATTTCTTCCGCTTCGCCCGGTGCTGAATATAATTTTCTTTCCATCCGGCGACCAGGAAGGGTCGTCGCTATTCCTGTGACTACAGTCTTCAGTTAATTGCTTGCTGCCTGTGCCATCTGAATTGATAACCCACACCTGACCATATTGATTTTCGATACCCGACCAAAAACTGATTTTATTATCAACAGGTGACCACGAAGGCGCATTGGCATCGTTGGCAGTTTCGCATAATCCGCCATTGCCATCTGTATTTGTTCTGTCAGCAATGGTGAGTATTCTTTCATTTGTTCCATCAGCATTCATGATGCCAATCTCCGGCTGAGGATCTGATTGAGAGGTGGGGTTTTTAGGCATGACGAATACCATTTGGGTTCCGTCAGGCGACCAGGACGGAGCTATTTTGGTTGAGCTGCTGTTTGTAATTTGCTGTTTATTGCTTCCATCAGCATTCATCACCCATACTTGGCTGTTACCTCCGGTAAATGCAATCTTTTTTCCATCCGGAGACCAATCAGGTGCTACTCCTTCTGCAAGAAATTGCTGACTGCTTCCATCTTCATTCATTACCCAAATTCCAACTCCGCTGCGAATGGACATGAAGACAATTTTCTTTCCATCGGGCGACCAGTCGGGGCGTCCATTATCTCCGTCGAATGTCAATTGTTTTCTGTTCGCCCCATCTGGACTGATGGTGAAAATCTGTAGTTTGCCTCCGGCATCACGCAGTGTAAGAGCAATGAGACTTTTGGCATCACTTAAATTTTCATTGCATTTATTTTTTTTGCAACCCGAAATTCCGCTGGCAAGGCTTATAGCTAAAATCAGTATTGCTATTTTCATTTTGTTTATCCTTTTAATTTCTGTAGTTTCTCCTGTTGCTCATGAGTAAGCAAGTTCTTTATCCGTATCAATAAAGTGATTTGTCTTTTTTTGATTTTATTTTCGATGGTAAGCATTTGTTCTAATTGTTCTGTTACGGCGGCTTCACCCGGTTTTTCTTTTTCAATAAGCAGTTTAAATTTTTCGGTTTCTTTTGATAAATCCCATTGCAGGGTCATAAACTCTGCTTGTGCATTTTGTATTTCTTTGCTGATGCTGTTCCTCTGGGCTTCTGTCAAATTGATGGCCTGTTGGTTTTGCATCACCAGTTCAGGAGAAAAAAAGGCTTTCCCCATCGGGTCATTGGATGGATTTTGTTGAGCAAAAAGGTTGATGTTGTAAACCAACACACATAACACAACCAGGATTTTCTTTTTCATATCATTATATTTTTATAGTTCTGTTTTTAAAAATTTCGCAGCATCTTCCAGCAATTGGTCAGTCGGCGCTTTCCAGTTCCAGATATATACGATGCCTGTGCTTTTATCAAGCAGCGATTGCGTAGGTAAATCCTGGTTGATATTCACAGGATAAATCTTCACCGATTCTTTAGCTGGTTTCCGGGAGTTAAAGAAATAGTATGAACCAACTGCAACAACTAAAACAATAGAAGCTGCTACCTTAAGAAAAAACCAGGAATACTTTACAGGCTGTAGCTTTTCCAGGTTATCCCTGAAAGCATCGAAGCCGGGTATTGATTTTTCATCTTCCCATTTTTTTTGCTGGTACAATTCACGGATTTTTTTTTCAAGCGGATCCATAGTTAATCATTATAATTCTGAAATATCTTTTTTTTGAAACCAGTCTGTCAATGACTTCTTTGCCCTGTCATAATGTTTTCTCACTGAGCCGGATGATATACGGAGAACTACAGCCGACTCATTGAGACTAAGGTCATGATAAAATACCAGTTGCATTATTTGCCTTTGTCTCTCCGAAAGCTGGCTCAACGCTTCGGCAAAAAATGATTTTGCCAGTTTATTGTCAAATTCGTTCCCAACTCCTGCATCATAGCCTGTATCCAGTAAACTATTTTCGCCGCTTTGAAAGAACATGGTTTCCTTTTTTCGTTTCCGCAATGCATCAAAGGCAGTATTTCTGATGATGGCAAATGCCCAGGTCTTGAATGCTGATTTTCCACCGAACGTATTTTGCCGTTCAAGCATCTTCAGGTAAGAAGCCTGTACAACATCATAAGCCATCTCTCTATTCTGGTTGCAGCAATGCAAAGCCCATCCATAGCAATCTTTATGGTGCTGCTCAAGTAGGACGTTGATATTGTCATGATGCATCCGGGAGTTTCCTTCTTTTTGATGTATTAGACTTTGAATACCCATGTTTGTGTGGCAAGGCTATATAATATATTTATACAGTAAATCGGGGAAGAGTACAGTAAGGTAAAAATAATCAGCAAATTATGCGGCTGATGTTAATTTTATTTCCAGTTCTGCTTTTTACTTCGCTTTTACTTCCAGTATTCCTGCCTTATTTGAAGCCGGTAATATTATTTGCAGCAAGCCTTTGTAAGGGCTTTTTACTTCAACATTCTTTCCTTTGAATGTTACTCTATAGCTGAAAGATGGATTCATGCATACAAGCATACTGCGCTGATGTGCAGGTGTGGCATTGTCAAAAGAAATGTCTGCCGTATAAGACGATAACTCTTTATTGAATGATTGATTATTTATCCAGGTTTCAAAACCTGTTGTTACTGTTCCCTTTTTGTAATAAGATGCAAACCATGACAGCACAGGATTGGAAAGACCTGAGAACTGGTGCCAGCCTGCGCCTCTACCGCTCTTTGCCAGGAAATGCTCAAAGGTGTAATATGATTCATTGGTTTCTTTGCTGTACACATCCAATCCTCTCTCTGCAATTTTAAACGCCAGTTCGGGTTTGCCCATGTCCAGCATTGTCTTCCAGACAAACCATTGATGCGGCATCCACACAGAACCATTCCAGTAGCCATCAATCCGGTAATAAGGTGCCGACTGATCTACCACACTGATACCCGCAGGCGACCACATATTTTTTTCTGAAAATATCTTTTTGATTAAACCATTTTGCTGCTCAGGTGTACATATACCGGCAACTAATGGATAAGCACCATCCAAACCCATATTATAATCGATACCATTATCATATTTGAAATGACTGATTGCGTTGCCATCTTTATCATGTACTACATAACTGAAATAGCCGCTGGTATTATTCCATGAATATTTTTGCAAAGCTTCAGAAAAATCTTTGATGTCTTTATCATAAACATTCATGTCATCTTTTTTACCAAGAGCTTCAGCAGCCATCCGCATAATTTTCCCAATGCGTATTTGTTGTGCTGTATTGATGACAGGGGCAACAGTTGCTTCTGCTTTCCGGCGATGCACTTCCACCTGTGCAGGGTAATCATCCCATCCGCCTGAATTATACCAGTAGTCCCATGTTTTCAAAAGATTCGATTTAAGTGTATTGGTTGATGAACTGCCCAACCTGCCCGACATAAATTCATAATACTGCTTCAGTCTTGGATAAAAATATTCCAGCATTTCTTTTGATTGTGTTTTATTCCACAGATCAAGAAATGCATAGAACTGTGTAGGCACAGGTGAGCCGTGATGAATAAAAGCCGACTGGCTGCCAACCGGTGTGGTGTAGGCATTGATACATTCTGCAGCTTTGTTTATATTGATTTCATTTAATCCGATGGCAATAAAACCAAGATCCCAGGTGTACAAGCTGTTCCACCATTTGCCGGGAGTAAAGTGGCGGATATACTGCCCCTGAGTATAAATAGGATAAACCACATCATTCATTACTGTTGCCTTCAGCATCTTTTGACTGAACAGATATTTTTTGCCCTGTGGAAGAAAAGCATCAGAAGAATTGTTTGCAGCTTTTTCTTCCTTCAACATCTTTTCCTTTAAAGCAGTAAAATTATTCAGCCTGCTTTTTACCTGCTGCATGTTGCCGGTGCAAATAAGACCATAGATTGTTTTTTCACTTTTCGGCTTCAACTCTACCGGTCTGATAAAAACATTTGAATAATCGCCTTTATTGTTCCCCCTCAATATACTATCCACATGACTGTGTACTAATCGTCTGAAAAAAATATCCAGTTCATCATTTTTAATCTGCCGCAGTTTGAAATCGTAATCTCCATCCCAGCTAAAGCCATAATGTAAAGGAATGTCTTTGTATCTGGAAATGAGTTTTTGTTCAACTGCATCATTGACAGATTCAGGAGAATATTGTCGTTGTTGGTCTGCAATTTTGGTTTGTGCTTCTTCGCCTGAAGGAGTCAGCAATATCCCATTCAGTTCAATTGCATCTCCACCATCAGAAGTTATTTCTAGTTGTGAATTTTGATTCAACTGGTAAGGCAAATCTATCTGGGTGATCTTTCCATTTCCTTTTAATGCTATAGTTTGATTAATCAACCCTGATAATTTTAAATTGCAGCTTTCATTTTCTTTCATCCGGTAAAACAAACTCATCACCCCTGACTGATGTTCTTTTTTAAACGCAGGCTTATACACAAGTTTATCGCCTTTGTCTTTACCAAAGTTTTGTCCAATGGCAGAGCCATCAATAAATACATTGTCACGAACCTCTCCACGATTCCAACCATCCGTTACCAAATTATCTTTGGGCCGCTTCTGTGCAAACTCAAGCGAAGTATAATCTACCGCATTTATCCAAACTGAATTTTCTGAATGAATTAATTTATTGGAAGGATAAATATCAGGATATTCAATACCATACACCAAATTCAGTGAAAGATTCTGTGGAACTGTGGTATTGTTTACACATTTCATCTTCACCAAAACCGTTACACTGTCAATGATTGTGTATGTAACATCCGTGTACACTTTATCTTTCCACTCCAGTTCATAGCGATAAGTATAACGGGTTAAATCATTGTTTACTTCCCATGGAAAATAACCTGACTCAAACTGTACATTGGGGATAAGAATTTTATTGCGGTAAAAACCGGGCAGCACAGAAAAATCGAAACGCATTCCCACCTTCATATCATAGATATGAGAAACGCCGGCATATTTTTTTGAATAAGGACCCCAGGCAGACAAACTAATATCATGTGAATTTGTCAGCTTACTAAAATCAATCATCAATGGCTGATTGGTTTGTGCAGATGCAATCCGTGTGATAAAAAACAGGGTTGATAGTAACAGAAAAAACTTATTTATAGTTAATGCCATGACTTTATTTTCTAAGTATCAGCGTACTGTATGCCACTAACTGAACCGTATTATTCTTTACATCACAATTCTTTGTTTTGAAACTAACTTTATTATATTCTTTCAAATTTTCAGGAAGGTTGATAGTAATATCAGTTTTTGAAAGATTATGCAGCACTAATAAGTTTTCATCTTCATAGCTTCTTTGAAAAACAGAAACTCCGCTAATACCAATATCAACAGGTTTTAGTTCGCCAAAGGTTAAAGCTTTACTGTTGTTTCTAAATGAAATAAATGTTTTGTAATAACTGAAGAGTGAGTTTTTATCTTTTATTTGTTGTGCAGCAGGCGTAATTACGGAATCAGTGCTGTATTTGGGTGTTACCCACTTTGCCCTTCCTTTATCATTTTTAATTTCGTCCCATAAAAATGGCTCTCTAATAAATTCATCCGGCTTTTTTCCTCTCATCCCAATTTCTTCGCCATAGTAGAGATAAGGTGAACCGGGCAATGTAAATAATATTGCCGCTGCTATTTTCTCTTTATTGACATCATTGTTTACAGAACTCATGATGCGTTCCTGGTCATGATTGGTAAGAAAAGTGGCATCAATAAAATCAGGGTTAATGGTTGTATAAAAATCTTCAATTGCTTTTAGTTTAATGGCGAGTGAATCTGCCCGTTCTTCATTTACTGCTTTGCGGATAGCAGAAGCCAAATCGAAATTGAACAAAGCAGGGATGCCTTTAAGATAAGGCGCCACTTTATCTGTTGATGCCCACACTTCACCAACGAGATAAACATCTTTTTTTACTTTCCGCATTTCACTTAAAAAATATACCCACCAATCCTGGCTTTCTTTTGCCCGGTCATCAGGGAAAATATGACGGGCCGCATCTAACCTGAAACCATCAATGCCAATTTCGGTAAGCCAGTAACGGCCTGCTTTAAATATTTCTTCACGTAATTTCGGGCTGTCAAAATTCAGGTCGGGCATGTGGCCGCCAAAATAACTGTAGTAGAGATAATCGCTTCCTTCCACTTTATTCCAACGGTTGCGATTTCTTGAGTCTTCGTTAGTGTTACCTGCAAAGGGCTTTACCTGCGGGTCGTCTTTATGGGTCCATACAAAATAGTCACGGTATGGGCTGTTTTCATTTTTTGCCGCATCAATAAACCAGGGGTGCCTGTTAGAAGAATGGTTCAGCACCATATCTATGACAACTTTGATATTTCGCTTGTGTGCTTCGCTGACAAAAGTTTTGAAATCGCCCATTGTTCCGTAATCGGGATGAATGCCATAATAATCTGTTACATCATATTTATGATAAGAGGGCGAAGGATTCATCGGCATCAACCACACTGCCTCTATGCCAAGATCTTTGAGATAATCAAGTTTTGAAGTCATTCCCTTTATATCACCTTTACCGTCACCATCAGAATCGCAAAACGATTGTACAAAAATTTCATAAGTAATTCCATGTGGCCATTTACTTACATTGGATTGCTGGGCATTTACTGTTTGCGTTGCAGAGATAGAAAAAACCAGGAATAAGAGAATGGAAAATATTTTTCGCATGGTTGTGTATTTAAAATGGTAAATTGTTTATTGTTTATTCAGGAACTGATTTTTATGGCCTACTTCGACACATTGCTTTCAACTAACTGCTTTGATTGTTCAATACTTTTCCAGTTAAAATAATTACGGGCGTTGTAGTAGCAAATGTCCTGAATTATTTTACCAGTCGCATTTATATCATTGGGCAGTTCACCATTTTCAATTTCATCGCCAAACAAATTGCACAGTATCCGCCTGAAATATTCATGGCGCGGATAGGATAAAAAACTTCTTGAGTCAGTAATCATACCAACAAACCGGCTTAGCAAACCCATATTGGAAAGCGCATTAATTTGTTTCACCATGCCGTCTTTCTGGTCTAAAAACCACCAGGCAGAGCCATATTGTATTTTGCCTTTTACAGAACCATCATTAAAGTTACCGGACATTGTAGCCATTAACTCGTTATCGGCAGGATTTAAATTGTATAAAATGGTTTTGGCTAACTGGTTGTTTTTATCCAGCCCGTCTAAAAATTTTGCCAATGCTCTGGCCTGCGAAAAATCACCAATAGAATCACAGCCTGCATCAGTGCCGGATAGTTTCAGCAGACGGGAATTGTTATTGCGAAGGGCCCCCAGATGAAATTGCTGAACCCATCCTTTTTCATTATTCCATACGGCAAATTGATACAGCATAGCTGATTTGAATTTCAATTTTTCTATCTGCGTAAGTTCCTTACCTGACCGTATTTTATTAAATGCGTTTTCAATTTCAGCATCTGAATAGTCTTCAGCATACATCTGCTCCAATCCATGGTCTGATACAGAACAGCTCATTGATGCAAAGAAATCATGCCGCTGTTTTAACGCATCAAGATAACTTTTATAAGAACTTATTGAAAGGTCTGAAGCAGCTTCCAGCATATTGGCGTAAGTATTAAAAGAAACAGCTTCATCTACATTCATTGCTTTATCAGGGCGGAATGCAGGCAGTATCTTAATATCAAATCCATCATTACTTATTTTCTGATGATGCTTTAAATTATCAACCGGGTCATCAGTTGTACAAACCACTTTTACATTCATCCTGCTTAATAAACTGCGAACAGAATATTTCTGTGTTTGCAACTTAGCTGTTGCTTCATCATAAATTTCTCTGGCAGTATCAGCATTTAAAACTTTATCTATGTTAAAATAGCGTTGCAGTTCTAAATGCGTCCAGTGATACAGCGGATTTCGCAAAGTGTAAGGAACTGTTTCAGCCCATTTTTCAAATTTTTCGTAATCGGACCTGTTTCCGGTGCAATAACTTTCATCTATACCATTGGCACGCATGGCTCTCCATTTATAATGGTCGCCATACAACCAGGCCTGCGTAAGGTTTTTGAAATTAATATCATTTGCAATCTGGTCGGGTGGGAGGTGACAATGATAGTCAATGATTGGCATCTCACTGGCAAATACATGATAGAGCCGTTGAGCCGTTTTTGTTTGCAGCAAAAAATTTTCGTCTAAGAATTTTTTCATACTCAATTATTATTAACCGAACGAATAATGCCTTCTTCAAGTCCCCTTAATTCTGCCAGCCCTCTTAACCTGCCAATAGCAGAATAGCCGGGGTTGGTTGTTTTGCCAATATCATCCAGCATCTGGTGGCCATGGTCGGGACGAAACGGAATAGATATTTTTTCAGCTTGCTGAATGGATAATAATTCTTTTACCACCGAATACATATCCACATCACCACCCAAATGGTCGGCTTCATAAAAATTTCCTTCTTCATCTTTGCTTACGTTACGCAGGTGGATGAAATGAATTCGCTTGCCAATTTTATTTATCATCGCCGGTAAATCATTAGCAGAAGAAGCGCCTAAAGAACCGGTACAAAAGCATACACCATTGGATGAATCGGGAACTTTGGAAAGTATATAATCAAAATCATTTTGCGAATTAACAGTACGGGGCAATCCCAGTATATCAAAAGGCGGGTCATCAGGATGAATGGCCAGTTTTACACCGTATTCATCTGCAACAGGACTAATCTCTTTTAAGAAATCACAGAGGTTTTCACACAGAGCAGCTTTATCCATTTCATGATAGGGTTCTAAACTTTTCTGCATTTCAGGAATGGTCATTTTTTTTTCTCCGGGAATACCAAACATAACCACATCAGAAAGCTGCTGCAATTGTTTCTCATTATATTCTTTATAACGCTGTTCGGCCTGTGCAGCAATTCCTGCCGGATAAGTTTGCTCTGCGTTTTTTCTTTTCAACATATACATATCAAACACAGCAAGGTCAATCCAGTTAAAATATAAAGCCAGCGAGCCATCAGGCATAATATAATCAAACTTGGTTCTTGTCCAGTCATTTACCGGCATAAAATTATAAGTGATGACTGGTATGCCGCATTGTGCCACATTACGGATGCTCTCCTTATATTTTTCAATATATTTTTTGTAACCACCGGTTCTTGTTTTAATGTTTTCATGAACAGTGATGCTTTCCACTACAGACCATGCAAGCCCCGTTTTTTCAATTACAGCTTTTCGCCTGGTTATTTCATCCACAGTCCAGATTTCACCATGAGGAATATGATGCAATGCGGTAACCACTCCTGCAGCGCCGGTTTGTTTTACATCCTGTAAACTTACCGGGTCATTAGGGCCAAACCATCGCCATGTTTGCTGCATTCTGTACATAAAATATTTTATCCTTTATACACCACTATAAACCGAAAATCCTCCATCCACTTTTATTATTGTTCCTGTAACAAATTTTGAAGCATCACTTAATAACCATACCAATGCGCCAATGAGTTCATCGGGATTTCCAAAACGATTAAAGGGAGTTTTTTGTATAACTAAATTTCCTCTTTCAGTAAGGCAGCCATCATCCTTTGTTAAAAGTGTTTTGTTTTGCGTTGTAAGAAAAAACCCAGGGGCAATAGCATTCATTCTTATTTTATCGCCAAATCTTTTTGCCAGTTCAACAGAAAACCATTTTGTATAACTGTCAATAGCAGCTTTTGCCAAACTATAACCCAATACTTTTGTAACTGCCAGTTGAGATGTAATGGATGAAATGTTCACAATGCTTCCTGCCCCGTTCGTTTTTATTGCTTCTCCAAAAATTTGTGTTGGTAAAATGCTGCCAAACAAATTCACATGCATCACCTGTTGCAATGCAGATATATTCAACTGAAAGATATCTTGCTCAGGTTGAAGCACAGCTTCGGGCATATTACCACCTGCAGCATTTACAAGTCCATCAATTTTTCCATAAACTGAAAGTATTTTATCACGGGCATGTAACAGTTGTTGCTTATCTGTTACATCTGCAACCAGTGCAAGAGCACGGCCGCCCTGGCTAATAACAGAAGCGGCCCTTTCATTAGCAATTTTTTCATTCCTTCCTAAAATACCCACCGAACCACCTGCTTTCGCAATGCCACGAATAAATGCACCACCCAATACACCGGTTCCGCCGGTAACAACAATCACTTTATCTTTTAATGAAAAATAATTTCCCAATTCCTATATTTTTAATTTTAATAAATCCGCAAAATTCTCTACCCATAATTTCTATAAACAGTTCCCGGTTCTTTTTATTATGATAGCTTTTTTAACCGGAAAATGTCGGACAGAAACTGTGAGTGTTTTTTTATCCGCATCCCAAAACGATGCTTTTTTTTTTACTTTTATTCCATTCACTTCAAAACAAACAGGTTTTAAAAGGCCGTGAAAGACAATCTGATAAGCTCTTTGCCCAGGAGCATTATTATAATTGCCAACTGCCGCTGCAATATTCAAAGAAAGAGATAATTGATTAAATGTAATGCCAGTAGTTCTTTTTTCATTTGCCCTGTATGCTTCTGATATACCATCATCTTCATACAAAACAAATTTTCCGTCGTTGCCGGTATATACATGAATGGTAAGGCTATCTGCCTGCATAAAAGTTGTGCTCAATGCATACTTGGCCATTGGAATAATAGAACCGGATTTTACAAACAATGGAAGTTTTCCAACAGGCGATGGGTAGCTTATTTCTTTATTGCCTTCAAGTTTTTTATCGTTCCAGAAGTCATACCACCTGCCTTTGGGTAACCACAGGCTTACGTTATTCCCTGCGGAACAATTGGGCGCTACCAATATTTCATCTCCCCACATATATTGCTGATCATATTTCCATGCAAATGGGTTATCTTGATTGTCAATCAGCATTGCTCTTGCCATTGGCAATCCTTTTTCACAAGCCTGGTATGCTGTTGTATAAGTATACGGCATCAGTTTGTATCGAAGCTCGCTGTAGCGATGAGCAATTTTTTGTACTTCATAAGAACGATCCAATGGCCAGCGGGATTTCCCAATGCCGTGAGGCTTCCAGAAGGGTGAGAAACTTCCCATTGCCATCGCCCATTGACTATATAATGTATCGCCAGGTTCCTTATGAAATCCACCAGCATCATGCCCCCAAAATGGAAAAGCAGAAATCCCGGCAAGCTGCATTCCACGGATTTGCTGCTTCATTTCATCATACGTTGGTTTGATATCACCACTCCACAATGTGGCATAACGCTGAGCGCCTGCTGTCATGCCCCGCACCCATACAAAGGGCCTTTTGCTGCCATTGAATTTTTTATCCCATCCCTGCTGCACCAATGATTTTGCAATAAGAAAAAACCAGTAATTTCTCATTTCCATCCAGGAAGCTCCATTTTCAAATTTCATTGACAAAGGCGCTTTACCCATTTCATCAAACTCATCAATCCACAAAGCATCACCTGGATAACCGAGTGAAGGATTTAATGATTTCTTCCACATAGTATTCCAAAACCAGTCACGAACTTCTTTCTTGGTAAAATCTGGTGCGCTGGTATTAAAATCAATCTCCTTGTTTTGCGGAAGGTTGTATGAAGGTTTCCATCCTTCACTTTGCACTGCAATACAACGGTTAAAATCCAACGTTGTAATTAACCCATTTTGTCGAACCCATTGCTGGTATTCTTTCGGGTCGGGATAGCGGGTGCTGTCCCAGTCAAAATAAGAAACACAACGCTGACCACCACCGGCCCTCCAGCGGTTATCGTTTACAATGTGATCGAGTGGAAAGCCTGCATTTCGATGTTGCATAATTTTTTCTTTCCACCAATTTTCATCAGATGGTGTGGTGGAAGTATGGTCATGTCCCTTATCAGATAACGCCAGGCCAAAAAAAGCCTTAAGCGGAAAACGTGGGCGGCCTGTAAGTTGTGTATAGCGATCAAGAATGGAAGAGAGCTTCGGACCGAGTATCACAAAAAAATCCATCCTTGCGTCACCTTGCAACGAAAATTCATAACGGCCATCTTTACCGAACGAAAATGAATTAGGAAATGTGCTGTTAACAAAGACCCCATAACCTTTACTTGATAAATAAAACGGAACAATCAGGGGAGACTGCTGGCCATGTTCTGTTCCGTAATTTCTTGCAATAACCTGCCCCTTCAGGTCAAGGGTTGCTGCTCTTCCCAAATACCCATGGCCTAATCCTGTAAAATGTTCTGTATCATCATTCACAAATGAAGTAACAATCGCATCATTATTCCATTCAATAGCATCGCTTTGCTTAAGGAATAAGTTTTTACTCCCTGTTTGTTTAAAGGAAAGTCTTAGCTTGGTTTTATCAACAGAAACAATGATGCCACTGCCTTTTTGAGGGGATACTTTAAAAGACAACTTATCTTCATTGACAGATACATTTCCCGGCCATTGATGATTTTCTACCATCTCATAGTGGTCATCGGGATAGAAATCTTCATTATTTCTTACCGACTGGATGCGAATTATATAATTGCCATAAGGAGTGATACGCAGCTTTTCGCCCTGCTCATTGGATAAAATAATACTCCTGCCGGAACGGGAATAATTCAACTTAGTTTGAGCAACGCCAATAAGTGAAGACGCAAGAATAATAATAAAGAGCAAAATAAATCTTTTCATATAGCATATATTCAATCAACAACAGAAGGCGGGGATATTATTTATCCCCTAAAACCTAAAAATATAAACTGCCGGGTAATTATCAGGCTATTAAGACGCTTTCCGAGGTTATTCTTTACGAAAACGTTTTCGAAAACACTTGTTCACCAGGGATATTACCGAAACGGCTGCCAGCACAACAGAAATTCGGTTGGCTAAATACAAAGGCAACCTGACTTTACTGCGAGTTACAGGAGGCGGCCGGAAGCTATCCAACATATCATAATTCCTTGGCTTTGGAGTAAAGCGAAATTTAGTTTTCTCAGCTAAAGAATAGGGAGGAATGATGAATGTATGTAAGCTTAAATTGAACTGATTAAGCACTAAATCGCCGCTGATGATGGTCTGTGTGTTTATAAGCTAAAACACCAATTTGTTCTATGGCATATATTGCCAAATACGGACTTGAGACTACTTCATTAATATGATGGGCATCCTGTACCTTAAAACACCTCCTGATCCTCAATCATGGTGAAGAAAACAATAGCAAATCCACAATTAAAAAGTTCGACAAATCCCCGGTTCTTCCCACAAAGGCTCACATTAAGTGAGCCTTTTGTTTTTTATGCCCTTTCATGTCTATATCATTTACTCTTCATCCTTGGATCAATATTATATTGGTCATACAGAAAATCTGCAGGATAGAATTTTCCGGCATACGAACTCAG
>JBGAQR010000005.1:0-280000 GCA_044220615.1 Ferruginibacter sp.
AAATAGCCCTGTGCAAACAGATCAGTGTTCTCCCCAATAATTTTAATGGTATTCTTGTTGGCGCCAACGGTTCCATCGGCACCCAGGCCAAAGAAAAGGCCCTGCCTCCATCCGCTTTCGTCTAATTTAAAGGAAGGATCATACTCCAAGCTGGTGAACGTTATGTCGTCGTTAATACCAACCGTAAATCCGTTCTTTGGATTGTCTTTTTTCAACTCGTCATAAACAGCCTTCACCATGGCAGGTGTAAATTCTTTTGATGACAGACCATAACGACCGCCAACAATATTGGGTAGCTTTTTTAACTTACCCTGTTGCAATGCTTCCACCAATGTGGCCAGTACATCCTGGTACATGGGTTCGCCCGCTGCACCTGATTCCTTGGTTCTGTCCAATACTGCAATTGATCTTACGGTGGCAGGCAAGGCTTTAATAAAATGTACTAACGAGAACGGACGATATAAACGAACCACGATAACGCCGGTTTTTCTTCCGGTTTTATTCAGTGCACTTACCGTTTCTTCCACCGTTTCGCCGCCAGATCCCATGATGATGGTGATCTCTTCTGCATCTGCGGTGCCGGTATATTCAAACAGTTCATATTTTCTTCCGGTGAGTTTCGCAAAATCATTCATTACTTCTTCCACGATACCGGGGGTGTTATTATAAAATGTATTTACGGTCTCTCTTCCCTGGAAATACACATCCGGGTTTTGAGCCGTGCCGCGGATGAACGGGTTTTCAGGATTCAGTCCTCTTTTTCGGTGAGCGATCACAAGTTCATCAGGCATCATCGCTTTAATCTGTTCATCACTCAATAACTCAAGTTTGTTCACTTCATGCGAAGTGCGGAAGCCGTCGAAGAAATGTACAAAAGGTATTCTCGATCTTAATGAGGCAGCCTGTGCGATCAAGGCAAAGTCGTGTGCCTCCTGTACGCTTGCAGAACTTAACATGGCAAAACCGGTTGTTCTTGCGGCCATCACATCCTGGTGATCGCCAAAGATGGATAAACCCTGTGCCGCCAGTGAACGTGCCGCTACGTGAAATACACAAGGAGTTAATTCGCCGGCGATCTTATACATATTCGGCAGCATCAGCATCAAACCCTGCGAAGCGGTGAAGGTAGTAGTGAGTGAACCGGTCTGTAATGCACCATGTACGGTTCCGGCAGCACCGCCTTCACTCTGCATTTCAATCACGTCGGGCACATTACCCCATATATTCTTTGTTCCCTTTGATGCCCACTCATCGGCCAGTTCGGCCATGGTGGAAGAAGGCGTGATGGGATAGATGGCGCATACTTCGTTGATGCGATACGCTACGTAAGCGGCGGCCTCGTTTCCATCGATGGTTGCAACGGTTTTATTCTTATTTAACATTGGTAACAGCATTAACAGGTTCAGGAATCATTTCTATGGCATGGCAGGGGCATTGTTCGTAACATACGGCACAACCGGTACAGGCATCGTAATTGAATTTATAGCGATTGCCTTTGCCCAATTTGATAATGGCGTCTTCGGGGCAGGCGCCAAAACATCCGTCGCATTCAAAACAGTTGCCACAGCTTAAACAGCGTTGTGCTTCAAACCGGGCTTCTGCCTCACTGAGGCCATGAATCACTTCATTAAAACTTTTAACAGCAACTGCGGGCGCCAGTTTATCTTGCTCCTTTTGCGGCGCATCGGTTTTGTACCACATGTGCAGTTTTTTGTAACTGGCCGTTTGGTGCTTATCCGGTTTGATGTAGGGATTTTGTATCAAATATCCGTTGATGTATTTAGCCGCTTTCTTTCCATGACCAATGGCAATGGTGGCGCTGCGGTTCTCTCCGGGCAACATATCGCCGCCGGCAAAAATACCTTCGCTGCCGGTCATGCGCTGTGCATCTATTATCACGGTGCCATCGTCATTTATCTTTATGTTGGAAACGGAGCGGAGAAACCCCGAATCGGTTTCCTGTTTGTTGGCATTGATCAGCACATCGGCTTCTACAATTTCAAACTCACCCGTACCAACCGCCTTGCCTTTCTCTACCTTCATTATTTCCAGGATGACCTTTTTATTTTCTATGCGGCTGATGCTGCGGAATAGTTTTACATCCACACCCTCTGCCAGTGCATCTTCGGTTTCATAATCATAGGTAGGCATAATTTTAGTATCTCCGTAGAAATACACAGATGCTTCGGAACCCAGTCTTTTGATGATCCTTGAAAGGTATAAGGCCAGTTTGCCACCGCCATAAACCACCACTTTCTTTTTTGCGAAGGGTGCAGGATCGGTTTTGGATCTTTCAAAAAAAGAAAAGGCATCAGTAATGTGAACCGAATTATCATGTTTGAATTCTTCATTATGGATCAGTTGTGCGCCGATGGAAACATATACGGCATCAAAACTGCCGGCTTGTTTTTCGGCCAGCACATCCTGTACCTTATGATTCAGTTTTATAGTTACTTCCAGTTTTTTAATGCGGTCAATTTCCGCATCAAGAATATCTTTTGGCAATCGGTAATCAGGAACACCGGTTCTTAATAAACCACCTGCTTCTTTACCGGCTTCATATACTTCCACCGTATGACCCATGCGGGCCAGGTGATAAGCAGCTGAAAGCCCGGATGGGCCGGCGCCGATCACCAGTACTCTTTTATGTGTTGTATATGCTACATATTGTATCGGCCAGTTTTGCCTGATGGCTTCATCGCCGATATATCTTTCTACTGCGTGGATGTTGATGGTGTTATCAATGTGATTGCGGTTGCAACCTGTTTCGCAGGGCTTTACACAAACCCGGCCCATGATGGCGGGAAAAGGACAATCTTCCACGATGGTTTGAAACGCTTCAAAATAATTTCCCGCCTGTGCATACGAAAGCCAGGCCTGTATGTTTTCTCCCGCCGGACAGGCGCTGTTGCAGGGGGGCATAAAATCCATGTAAACGGGCCGCCGTGACCGGCTGTGGCCGGTGCCTTCGGCATGGGTGAGCAGGTCAACCGGTTTGGTGATATCTGTTGAAGCCATGAGTATGGTTTTGAATGGCGTAATGACCGGCAGTAAAGGCCGGTTAAGTGTCAGCAAAATATGGCCAATGGATAAAAGGGAAGGTGACGGAGTTCAAGTGAAAGACTGATATTCATCAGCCGATATAAAAAAAGCCGCCGGTTGCCGGCGGGCTTTTTTATTCATTACAGCGGACCTATGAGATCGCTTTTAAGATAATGTCCTTCACTGCTTTGAGGGCCACCCTCTCCTGTGTCATCGTATCCCGGTAGCGGATGGTTACGGTATTGTCTTCTTTAGTTTGATGATCGATGGTTACGATCAGTTGTTTTGCTATTTCGGGCAGGCCGTCTTTTTTTAACAAAGGAAGAATGGCCAGCTTGGTGGGAGCTATTTTTGCCGGGATCTTTAACACTACCCGGCTGTCTTCTGTTCCATCTTCTTTATTCCATTTTTCTTCGGCATAGGCCAGGCTGATGATGGTAAGGAATAAGCGATCTAATCCAACAGAAGTTTCCACCACATAGGGAATGTAGTTGCCAAATGGCTTTCCGTCTTCCTTCAGGTCGTTATCGAAGTATTGAATTTTCTTTTTGCTGAACTCCTGGTGCTGCTTCAGGTCAAAGTCTGTTCGGGAGTGAATGCCTTCCAGTTCTTTCCAGCCGAAGGGGAATTCAAATTCTATATCCAATGCAGCATCTGCATAATGGGCCAGCTTCACATGATCATGAAAACGTAATTTACCGGCGGGGATGCCCAGGCTCTCGTGCCATTTCTTTCTTTCCTCTTTCCAGAAGTTATACCATTCCATTTGTGTGCCGGGGCGAACGAAGAACTGCATTTCCATCTGCTCAAACTCCCTCATGCGGAAGATGAATTGCCTGGCCACGATCTCATTGCGGAACGCCTTACCGGTTTGCGCAATGCCGAAAGGGATCTTCATCCTTCCCGTTTTCTGTACATTCAAAAAATTCACAAAGATGCCTTGTGCCGTCTCGGGGCGCAGGTAAACAATATTATCATCGGGATTATCTGAGGCCACGGCGCCGAATTCTGTTTTAAACATCAGGTTAAACTGGCGAACATCTGTCCAGTTAGCCGTTTTGCTGATGGCGCATTTTATTTTGTTGTCTTCAATCAGGGTTTTCAATCCAGCATAATCATCTTTTGCCAGTAAGGCATCCATCGAAGTCAGCACTTCATCAGCCAGTTTATCGTTGCCTGCTGTTCGTTGTTCGTCTGCGAAGGTTTCTATCAAATGATCCACCCGGTATCTTTTCTTGCTGTCTTTATTATCGATCATCGGGTCGCTAAAGTTATCTACATGCCCGCTGGCTTTCCAGGTGGTTGGGTGCATAAAGATGGCGGCATCAATACCCACGATATTATCATGAAGTTGCGTCATGCTCTTCCACCAATAGTCCCGGATATTCTTTTTCAGTTGGGCGCCGTTCTGTCCATAATCATATACGGCTGCCAGGCCATCATAAATTTCAGATGACTGGAAAATATAGCCATATTCCTTGCAATGGGAGATGAGTTCTGCAAAATTGTTCTGTTCGTTTGCCATAGGGCGCAAAAGTAAGCTAAAACTCAAAATTTTTGATCATTGATTTGTAGTGATCCGGCCCGTCAATCTTATATCTTTGGAAATTATAAACCCATATGATTGAACATGCTCACTGAAGAAAAGATCCGTCAGGTAAAAAAGGAATTGCGGTCGGGGGTGCCCCAGGGGGAGATCAAAAACCAGTTACTCAGTGAAGGGTATTCTGACGAAGAAATAAACAGGCTGTTTAAGCCCCATCAATACGATATGCGAAGCTGGTATCTGATCTTTTCCATTGTCTTCTTCATAGCAGGAATTTTTTTCTTCAGCCTGTTCCTTGTCGCTGCATCTGCTGTTATGTTCTCGGTGTATTATATGGAGAGAAAGAAGTTTGACAAAGAAAGGTCACTGTAGCTTTTCATTTTGCTTGTGTCGTTCTCCATCCCTCAAATTCTTCTTTTCAAAATTCTTTTGCAGCGCTTCGGTAAGGTCAACACCGGTTTGGTTGGCCAGGCAGATGAGTACCCAAAGTACATCCGCCATTTCATCACTGATCTCTTTTCCTTTGTCGCTTTCTTTAAAAGATTGTTCGCCGTATTTGCGAACCATCAGCCGGCTTAGTTCTCCAACCTCTTCCATTAAAATGCCCAGGTTGGTCAATTCACTGAAATATTTTACGCCAATGGTTTTTATCCATTGGTCAACATCTGCCTGCGCCTGTTTAATCGTAATATCGTTCATGTTCATTCTTTTTGTTTGGTATCAATGATAATTGTTACCGGTCCGTCGTTAAGCAATTGAACCTTCATATCAGCTCCGAATTCGCCTGTAAATATTTTCTTGCCAAGATCATTCTCCAGTTGAACGATCATTTGTTTATAAAGCGGAACAGCAATATCCGGTTTGCTGGCTTTAATATACGAAGGCCTGTTGCCTTTCTTCGTGGAAGCCTGCAGCGTAAACTGGCTTACCAGCAAAATGTCTCCATTCATATCTTTCACAGAAATATTCGGCACTTTATTCTCATCATCAAATATGCGCAGGTTAACGATCTTGTTGCTGAGCCATTCAATGTCTTCGTTATTATCGGCATCTTCTATACCAATCAAAACAAGCAGGCCTGTTTTGATCCCGGCTTTTATTTTACCATCAATGGTTACACTGGCTTGCGTTACTCTTTGTATCACTGCTTTCATTTGATAAAGATAATAAGGCGCTGCTGTTTTATTTTACCCTGGATGCCAGTAGAAGAAAGATGGCGCCCAATGGTAATGGCAGCCAGAAATAATCATATAACTCACTCAAGTGACCGCTGTTTTTACCAACCGTGTACATAACAAGTGCCGCCACAATGCAAAGCAATGCAAGAAGTGAATACAGTTTTTTCTTATTCATTAGTTTGGTTTTATATAAAGCTACTCTTTACCGCCAACTCTTTCGTAATGGCGGGCAAAAAACTGAAAAGGCAGTAAAATCAACCCATTGA
Organism: Ferruginibacter sp.; assembly: GCA_044220615.1. GTDB lineage: Bacteria > Bacteroidota > Bacteroidia > Chitinophagales > Chitinophagaceae > Ferruginibacter. The sequence continues at coordinate 6,033 of JBGAQR010000005.1, forward strand.
AGGTTTACTGAAATTTCCAAGATTTTTTATCAAATTTTTTTTCGAAAACCGGGGAAAAATGAGCAAAAGCCCTGCCCGTTTGCATCTTCTCAATTATCCACCAAATGTTAATATTTATGCGTTTGTTTGTTCAAGGGTAACAGATACTTTCGTTTGCTTAACATTTACTTAACCCCTCAAGCACTAAGATAGTTTTTATGTCAAAGAAAATCCAATCTGTAAAGGGACTGCAGTTTACCCGTCAGTTTACCAAAGACGAGGTTAGTCCTTTCGATATGTTCGAGTACGATTACCGCACCTCTGTAATCAAAAATCCAACAGGCGAAATTGTTTTTCAAATGGACAATGTGGAGGTCCCGAAACAATGGAGCCAGATCGCTACGGATATTTTGGCGCAGAAATATTTCCGCAAAGCGGGTGTTCCAAAAGAAGACGGAACCACCGGAAGAGAAACAACCGTTAAACAGGTTGCTCATCGCCTGGCTCATTGCTGGAGAGTGTGGGGCGAACGCTACGATTATTTTGCAACAGCAAACGATGCACAAATATTTTATGATGAGTTGGTGTATTCTATTTTGAACCAGGCCTGCGTTCCTAACAGTCCGCAATGGTTCAATACCGGCCTGCATGAAGTGTACGGCATCACCGGTAAACCACAGGGACATTATTATGTAGATCCCAAAGACAGCCAGTTAAAAAAATCTACCAATGCATACGAACGTCCGCAACCACATGCCTGCTTTATATTAAGTGTGAACGACGACCTCGTTAACGAAGGCGGCATCATGGACCTATGGGTACGTGAAGCAAGGATCTTCAAATACGGCAGCGGCGTGGGTACTAACTTCAGCAGCATACGCGGCGAAGGAGAAAAATTAAGCGGCGGCGGTACATCAAGCGGGTTAATGAGCTTTTTGAAAATAGGCGACCGTGCAGCAGGCGCTATCAAAAGCGGTGGCACTACAAGAAGAGCAGCTAAAATGGTTTGCCTCGACCTGGATCACCCCGAAATTCAAAATTTCATTAACTGGAAAGTAGAAGAAGAAGATAAAGTGGCTGCATTGATAGCCGCCGGTTATGCCAGCGATTATGAAGGCGAAGCATACCGCACGGTAAGCGGACAAAACAGCAACAACTCCATCCGCATACCAAATGATTTCTTTGATGTATTGGATAGCGACGGCGAGTGGGAACTGAAAGCAAGAAGCGATGGCCGGGTGATGAAGAAAGTAAAAGCAAAAGAACTATGGAACCAGATCAACTATGCTGCATGGCGTTGTGCCGATCCGGGTACACAATACGATACTACTATCAACGAATGGCATACCTGCCCCGAGGGCGGCGCTATCAGGGCTTCCAACCCCTGCAGTGAATACATGTTCCTGGATAATACGGCATGTAACCTGGCCAGCGTTAACCTCCGCCGCTTCTTTGATGAGGATACCAATACCTTTAATGTAGAAGGCTTTGAACACACCTGCCGCTTGTGGACGGTTGTGTTGGAAGTATCTGTATTAATGGCGCAATTCCCATCCAAAGAAGTAGCACAACTTTCTTACGATTACAGAACACTTGGTTTGGGTTTTGCCAACCTGGGTTCTATGTTAATGGTGAGTGGTATTGCGTACGACAGTGAAGAAGCAAGAGGGATTGCCGGGGCCATCACGGCTATCATGACCGGTGTGTCGTATAAAACATCGGCCGAAATGGCCAGCTTCCTGGGAGCATTTGATAAATACGAAGCGAATAAAGAACACATGTTACGTGTAATGCGTAACCACCGTGCAGCGGCATACGATGCCACCGAAGCATACGAAGGCATCCGCATAAAGCCACAAGGCATCGACGCAAAATATTGTCCTGACTATTTACTGAAAGCAGCAACCAAGGCATGGGATGATGCCGTGCAGCTGGGAGAAAAATACGGATACCGCAATGCACAAACAACTGTGATCGCTCCAACCGGAACCATTGGCCTGGTAATGGATTGCGATACCACCGGGGTAGAACCAGACTTCGCTTTAGTGAAATTTAAAAAATTAAGCGGTGGTGGTTACTTCAAGATCATCAACCAGAGTGTACCGGCAGCTTTACGCAATTTAAAATACACCGAGAAAGAAATTGAAGAGATCGTTGCGTATGCAAAAGGACATGCTTCACTGGATAAAGCGCCTTTCATCAATACCAAAACATTACTGGAGAAAGGATTCACCACGGAAGACATCGACAAACTGAATGCAGCTTTAGGCGCCGCATTTGAAATTGGTTTTGTTTTCAATGTATATACATTAGGCGAAACCTGCCTGGAACGCCTGGGCTTTACACCAGACCAATACGGCGACTTCAACTGGAGCCTGCTGGAAGCACTGGGATTCAGCGACGAAGAAATTGAAGCAGCCAATGTATATATATGTGGTACCATGACCGTAGAAGGAGCCCCTTACCTGAAAGACGAACACCTGCCTGTTTTTGACTGTGCCAACAAATGCGGACAAATAGGCGAACGCTACATACATGCACACGGGCATATCCGTATGATGGGTGCAGCACAGCCTTTCCTGAGCGGCGCTATTTCAAAGACCATCAACCTGCCAAATGAAGCAACTCAGGAAGACATTGCCGATTCGTACCGCCTGAGCTGGGAGCTTGGTTTAAAAGCCTGTGCCTTGTACCGTGATGGTTCTAAATTATCTCAGCCATTAAGCAATAAGAGCGATAAGAAAAAGAAACTGGATGAGCCCATCAGTGAAGAGAATGCAGCTTCACTGGCTGCCGATATCACTACCATGGTGGACATGGGGAAACTCACTATCGACGATCTGCTGGATGAAATGAACAAACGTGTACAGAGCAGCGCCGATACCACCCTCAAACGCCAACTGGCGATGATCGTGGAAAGAAGGGCCCTGCCAGCCAAGCGCCGCGGCTTTACACAAAAAGCAAAGATCAACGGCCAGGCATTGTTCCTGCGTACCGGCGAATACAATGATGGAACATTAGGTGAAATATTCATCGACATGGCTAAGGAAGGCGCTACCATGCGTAGTATGCTTAACTGTTTTGCCATTGCCATCTCTATCGGTCTGCAATACGGTGTTCCGCTGGAAGAGTATGTAGAGAAATTTGTATTCACCCGTTTTGAACCAAGCGGCATGGTGGATCACCCGAATATCAAAACAACAACGTCCATCATCGACTTCATGTTCCGTTCACTGGCTTATGAATACCTGGGACGTAACGACCTGGTTCATGTACTGGATAAACCAGAAGTACATAATACAGGCAGCAATGAGTGGGATGAGAATACCCCCACCATTGGCGACCGCAAGCCGGAACTGAGTGAAGTACGGGTGGTGAGCAGCACCGGTGCACAAACAGCGCCCAAAGCACAGCACCGCACGGCACATAAAAAAGCAGAGAAAGGATTAGACGCAGTGAATGCAGCCGCTAAAAGCATGCAAAGCGATGCACCTGCCTGTAACACCTGCGGGCACATCACCGTACGCAGCGGCACCTGTTACAAATGCCTGAATTGCGGAAACAGCATGGGCTGTAGTTAAGCCCCTCTAAATCTCCCCCAAGGGGAGACTTAGGACCAGTCTGAGTTGTGTTAAAGTAAACTGATATGAAAATGAATAAGTAACCTGGTTTGAATAAGCACGAACATAAAAGAGAGCGCCACTCATTTGAGTGGCGTTTTTATTTGCTGATTACCTGGTCTTTGTCATAGCCTCGTTGAGGCGGCATTCTGGTAGAAATTTATTTCGTTTTTTCTGAGCTCCGTAGGAGCGATATTTTCTGATATCTTATAAATATAATGTCGCCCTGATGGGGCTCAATACAGGCTGATCTTTCAGGTTACCAAAGTATCGCCCCAAATGGGGCTTGTAAAATTGGTCGAATGAAACAATTATTTCTTCTTCACAAAATCCCTCAGATAACTGCAACTGCTGAAAGCCTCTTTATAAAAAGCTGTGTGGCCGTATTCCTTTACCAGCTGCGGAAAGTATTTGTTGCTGGTAAAGGCAGGCCAGTAGGCTTTATAGGCTTCATCGTATTTATCCCAGTTACTGGTATACTCATCGTATTGCGGCTGATGAACCTGTTTCTGGCTGCATTTGGCCATCATGAATAAACAGCGGGCTTTAAAATTCTTATCGGTACCGGCCTTCATTGCTTTTTCAAAATATTCCTGCGCTTTGTAGCAGCCATAATATTCTTTTTGAAAACCGGTGGCATTCTTTGGAATGTGGTAACCATCTGTTCCGCCGCGGTAATACTGCACCAGTTCCCAGGTATGGCCGTAGTAGGTGATATTATACATGCCCAGCGCCATTTTGTAATAATGCTTTGCTGCACTGGCCTTGTCTGTTTCTGCGGCCTCCTGAAGCCGGAGCATTTCCTGTGCAAAACCCATTTTGGTTGTTTTGGATTTTGCTTCTGCCGGCAGTTGTGCTTCCCGGTCGTATAACAGGTCGATGAATGGATTTTTGCTGATCACGGTTTTATCTGTTGATCGCCTGAACCAATCGATCGCTTTACCGAAATCATATTCCCTCAGGTAAGAGGTGCCGGCAAAATCCACTACTTCTTTTTTGGTGATGGTGTTATGGGTGAATAAGTAGTTCTCGAACTTGCTTGCCTGCTTATTGTTGAGCAGGGCATATAATTTCTCCACGTCTTTGCTCATTAATTTGTTCCGCAGAAACTCCAGCCCTTCGCCACCCAGGTAATAACTTTCCTTTCCTCGCATGATCCAGTCGGCAGCGCCGATACACAAGCCTTCTTTCACCAGGTCGCCTTGTTCGTGGTAACGTTTGGCCAGTATCTCACTCATCAGGTTACGGTAAATGGTTTGCCATTGTTTTACCTGCCAGTAATCAATCATAACTCCTTTCTCTGATCTTACCCTTTCTTCCAGCCACTGCAGGGAGGGCAGCAGTTGTTCTTCAAAAGCAGCATCTATCTTTTCTTTTTCATTGATGCTGATGAGCAGGTTGGTCAAAGCCCATTGATCCTTTAGTTTAACACTCAGCGGCATTTTTGCAGCATTGGCTGTATATTCCTTTGCCCGGGAATAATCTTTCATCATGTAAGCGGCATAGGCCGCAGCGATCTCGAGTAAGCCGGCATTTTTCACGCTCTTGTTTTGTGCTGCTTTATGCAGGAAGCTGGCCAATACCTTCACTTCTGTTCCGGCTTCGTTAAAGATGCTGTCTGTATTATCGCCTATCCAGCTGTAATAAAAAGGTTTACCACCATCTTGCTTTGCCAGTGCCGGAGAAAGATATTTTTCTTCCAGTTTGTTTATTTCTCTTACTGCCAGTACCTCCAGTTCTTCGCTGGCCGGGTTTAGCCGCAAGATTTCTTGCATAGCTGCCAGTTCATTGTTTACACTTCCCAGGGCAAACAAAGCCAGCATGGTTGCTTTCTCTTCATTATTCTTGCAGAAATCCAAATATTCTTTTTGCTGCGCCTTTGAATCAACACTCCATTTAAATCCTAAATAATTCGAAATGCGTTTTGCCGTGCCGGCAGAAAACGACCGGCTGAAAAGATAAGCCGCTTCTTTTTGACGACCAGTTCTGAATAAGGCGCCGGCTTTTAACGCCAGGCAGAGCGGCTGTAATATGCTGTTGGCCGTTGTTATAGCGGCATACTCATCGTACCACCTGATCACATCATCATATCTTCCGCTGTAATGGGTCAGTCGCAAAAACTGGTAAGCATATTTTTGTTTAAAGAGATCCTTTTTAGCAGCGCCGTATAATTGCTGACCGTTCTTTATTAGTTTTGCCATCTTCATACTATCCCGGTACATCTCCTGCCAGTATTCTCCCAGCACAAAGGGCTCTGCCTGTTTTGCATATAGAATATAACCCAGCGCTTCCAGGTCCTTGCTTTTTATGAAATAATCCGTCATGCTGTTTTGCTTAACAGAGTCGGGTATCCTGAGCGGCTGATTTTTTTCTATGTGATAATAAAGATTGTTCAGGTCTTTGAGCGAAAATTTAGTCACTAATTTTTTTGCATCTGCTTCTGTTACCGGCAAAGCACAGTAGCCTGCCCATTCTTTTGCAAGCAGGTCAACCGTAGCGGAAGGCTCGCTTGCATCGTACAAAAAACTATAGCCGGTGTAATAGAAGGGGCGGTATGCTTTTGCATCGGGCAGGTTCTGGTGAAAGAAGGAAGTATAATAATCGTAGGGGTCTGCCTCGGGGCCGCAACCGATGATGTTTTGCGGGAAGGATACAATGGCGGCACTAACGCAGGCTGTTATAAATACTTTCCAGTTCATGTGTTGTGTATTTATTTAAAATTACAGAATCAAGATGGTAGAGGGATACCCGTAGCCGGGTATTTTTCAGGAGCCTGCTTACTTCGGCTGCGGCAGATAATATCTCTTTTACATCACATTGCTCATTGCGGATGATATCTCCTTTATGCAGGTCGAATCCTTCCAGCAAAGTGTCTTTCAATAACTCATACCGGTTCCCGTTCCTCTTTGCAAAAGCATCCGTAAATCCTTTGTCGGGCAGGTTTTGAATGAGGCCGGTATAGGTATTGTTCCGGTATAAGACCTTCCAGTCGAATAAGGGCAAAGCCACATCAAGTGGCAGTGGGTAACTGGAAAGATTGCCGATATATTTCTTCAGCTCTTTTGTTTCCAGTATGGAATTATTGGTTGCCGGGTTCTTTAAATTTCCCATGTTATAGCACATCAGCAGGCCACGATCAACAGGCGGTACACCGGTTTTAACTAAGAATTTTATTTGATGCAGGCGGATGGTGCAGGATAATTTTGCATGGGGTTTTAAGCGCTTTATTTCCGCAAGAATTGAAAAATATTTTTCCCGGGTAGATGCGGTCCAGTCACAATCGATCTGTATTTCGGGTATGGAATCGAAATTGGTTTCTTTTATCTGGTTTCTCAATAACTGCATTATTTTTTCTGCAAGTGGCTTGGTTTGCGAAGAATCGATCTTCTGAATACATTCATTGGTGATGAATACGGTTGGAATGACCTGGATCGTCTCCGGGAGTTTGTAATTTGTGGTTTGTAGTTTAGCCACGGGTACCGGCAACTTGTTCTCTTCATCCCAGTCAACATCGAAAAACTTAAGGTAGATGGTTTTTACATTAAGTGAGTCAAGCCGTTGTTCTTCAGATTTTGTCAGGGTAAGAACAGATTTCCAGTAGTAGAAACTGCGTTCTATCTGCCGGTCCTCTTTTTTCTGTTTGCAGGAAGTGAAACATAGCAACAGCAAAAATGAAAGAAGAAGGGCCCGTTGATATTTGCTGTGCGCTTTTAAAGTGAGCATGGTCCCAAAATTAAACTAATAAGAGAAATACCTCCGGGAGGGTATTGCATGAGACCGGTTACGACAGATATTTGTACAATTAAAACCAGCGTTATGAAATGGAGCCTGATCGTATTACTTAGTTTTTTCAGCCTGGCGGCACATGCACAGGATTATAAACTGGAAGGGAATGAAGTGAAATTAGCAAAAGAGGTATTGTTCGAAACCGGCAGCGATAAACTGAAGCCGGAGAGCATGGCTGCCCTGGAGATCGTTAAGCAATACCTTACCCAGAAATCATACATCAGCCTGTTGCGGGTAGAATGCCATACCGATATTTCGGGCGAAGCCAGCCAGCTACTGAGCGAAAAAAGAGCGCTGGCTGTTTGTAAGAAACTGGTGGAGATGGGAGTGGATTGCAAAAGACTGATCGCTGTTGGCTTTGGCAATACCAAGCCGTTGGCTGATAATGGTACGCCGGAAGGGAAGGCGCAGAACCGCCGGGTAAGTTTTTTTAATGCGGCTTTGCGAGACCAGCTGATCGGCGGGATGCCTGCAGATGGCGGTGGTAAAATTGCCGGCGATGCCTGTAACTGATTGGCAGCACCTATCTTTGCCGGATGATGACTTCTGAATTTTTTACCTACGACAAACGCAAAGTGATACAGGCGCTTCGCTATCATTTCATCACCCGCAAAGAGATCAGGATCATGATGATACTGGTGAATGTATTCGCCCTGCTTTCTGCCACGTTGTTTTTCCTGAAAAAAATATCTCCCTATGCTTTTCTCATCAGTTCCCTGCTGTGGGTGATGCTGATGATCACATTCTGGTACCTTCTTCCTTACACGGTTTACCGCAAAGCCGATACGTTCAAAGATAAATTCCGGGCAAAACTATCCGATGAGGAGTTCCGGATTGAAAACGAACGGGGAGGCAGAAGCTGGGAATGGTCTGCTTTTAGTACCTGGCTGGAAAGCCCGCATTTTTTTCATCTTTATTTTAATGCAAAGTCGTTCTTCATTGTGCCAAAAGAAGCGTTTGAAGGAGATGCGGTGCATGAGGCAAGGAATGTATTCAGGGATAAGATCGTGAAGAAATAAGTTTAATAGCTGAGAAGATTTGGCTAAGAGGACAAAGGAGAAAAAGAGGAAGGGTTATTCTTTTTTTCTCCTTTGCTCTCTTGAGCATTTGCCGAAGGATGTCCTCTTAGCCCAAAAGAGGATCTATAAATTCTTTTCCATTATAAAATGCGGAATAGTTACTTCAGTGAATTCGTCGCCAACAACCCGGTAGCCCAGTTTTTCGTAAAAGCCCAGTGCTGTTTTACGGGCGTGCATACTTAATTTTTTATAACCCTTATCCCGGGCAACGGTTTCGGCAAAGTTCATCATACTGGCGCCGATGCCTTTTCCCTGGAGATTGTTTTGAACAGCCATTTGCCGGAGGCGTAAACTCTGGTTATCCATTTTTGTCATCAGACAGCATGCCAGCATCTCATCATCGTCAAAAGCGCCGATCAGGATATCTTCCTTTTCCTTGGCCAGTTCATCTTCGGTAAAAGAAAGTCCAAGGGGCTGGCGCAGGATATCATTCCTGAGTTTCACCATTTGCTGGTATTCTTTTGTGCCGTGGTCTATTTGTTTTAAGGCCATAACAGGTCAAGTTTTGGTAAGGGGGTGAAGGTTTAGTTAAAGATGATTTACCAATATACAAATTTTTTGGTATCCGGCATCCATGTGAAAAAACTGCCATAGGCTTTTGGGTAAATGGATTTGAAAAAAAGCGGCCGGATGAAATTGCCTTCAATCGCCGTTTTATACGACTTATACAGCACAAAAACCGTTTATAACCAAACAATATCTATTTCTTTGTATTTATCTCAAAATGTATATTTTTGCACCCTATACAAACTAAATTTTACAATCATGTCAGACATTGCAACAAGAGTAAAGAAAATAATTGTTGACAAATTAGGCGTAGATGAGGCAGAGGTAACCCCGGAAGCTTCTTTTACCAATGATTTAGGCGCCGACAGCCTGGACACTGTTGAACTTATTATGGAATTTGAAAAGGAATTCAATATTTCTATTCCGGATGAGCAGGCCGAAACCATCACTACGGTTGGGCAGGCTAATGCATACTTGGAAGAGCATGCTAAGTAATTAATTTAATTATCACAGGCAAATTTTATGGCTTTAAAAAGAGTTGTAGTCACAGGATTGGGGGCTCTGACGCCATTGGGCAAAACTGTTGAAACGTACTGGCAGGGTTTGGCTGATGGGGTGAGCGGATGCGATCTGATCAAACAGTTTGACTGCAGCAAGTTTAAAACCAGGTTTGCCTGTGAGGTTAAAGACTTTGAACCTACCAGTTACCTCGATCGCAAAGAAGCACGTAAGATCGATCGTTTTACCCAGTTTGCACTTATAGCCAGCGATGAAGCTGTAAAAGATGCCGGTATCAGCAAAGAAAATGTAGATGCCGACCGGGTGGGTGTAATTTTCGCCAGCGGTATTGGCGGACTGATCACCTTTCAGGAAGAAGTTACCAATTTTGCACTGGGCGACGGAACTCCCCGCTTTAATCCCTTCTTTATTCCTAAGATGATACTGGATATCGCCGCCGGACAGATATCCATGCGTCATGGATTCAGGGGTCCCAACTTTGCTGTTGTAAGCGCCTGTGCATCCAGCACCAATGCCATCATCGATGCCTTTGATAATATCCGTTTAGGAAAAGCTGATATCATCCTCACGGGTGGTAGCGAGGCCGTTATCAGTGCAGCCGGTGTAGGCGGGTTCAACGCCATGAAGGCATTAAGCGAACGTAACGACAGTCCTTCAACCGCAAGCCGCCCTTTTGATAAGGACAGGGATGGATTTGTAATGGGAGAAGGAGCCGGTGTGGTTGTGTTGGAAAGCCTTGAACATGCCCTGGCAAGAGGAGCAAAGATCTATTGCGAAATAGCCGGCGGCGGCGCTACTGCCGATGCTCATCATATCACTGCTCCGCACCCGGAAGGACTGGGCGCAAAAAATGTGATGAATGCCGCGTTAAAAGATGCAGGAATGAAGCCGGAGGATATTGATTATATCAATGTGCACGGAACATCAACTCCGCTAGGTGATCTTGCAGAAACAAAAGCCATCCTGAATGTTTTTGGAAACCATGCGTATAACCTGAACATCAGCAGTACCAAAAGTATGACCGGGCATTGCCTGGGAGCAGCAGGGGTGCTGGAAGCGCTGGCCTGTATCATGGCGGTTTCAAAAGATATCATTCCGCCTACCATCAATCATTTTACAGACGACCCCGAGTTGGATCCAAAACTCAACTTCACTTTCAATAAAGCGCAACAGCGTACCGTGAATGCTGCCCTCAGCAATACATTCGGTTTTGGTGGTCACAATGCATCCATGATCGTGAAGAAATACAAGGCATAGTTAATTGCCTTTAACTTCCTTTAATTTCAATTCAGCGTCTTCGTTACCAAGTTCAGCGGCTTGCTTGTACCATGCCATTGCCTGTTCGGTATTTTTTTCAGTGCCTCTTCCATTTTCATACATCATGGCGAGGCAGATCATTAATTCTGTATCGTCGATCGATTTTGCGATCTCTTTTTTACAGGATTCAAATGCTTTTTTATACCAGCCCTCTGCTTCGGTGTTCTTTTGAGCCAGTTCATATGCGTGCCCGAGAAAGTACATTCCGGTAATATTGCCCAGGTCGGCAGAGGCCTGGTAATATTTCATTGCCGCTGTATTATCGGCTTTAATATTGCCTTTTCCATATTCATATATGTTGCCGAGGCGATATAAGCAAGCCGCCTTTTCTTCTTTACTTGTTTGTTTCGTGTAAAAACTGATGGCAGTTGGGATGTCAATCGCTAATCCTCCTTTACCGTATTCATAAAAATAGCCAAGGATGTAGCAACCCACTTTTATATTGGTCTTTTGTGCTGCTTTTAAATACCATTCCAGGGCTGTTTCATTATCCCTCTTTATACCCTTTGCATATTGGTACATATGTCCCACGTTAAGCATACCATAAGGGTTCCCGGCTTCGGCAGATCTTTTGAACAGCTTCATTGCTTTTTTATAATCCCGGGTCACCCATCTTCCTTTCCGGTATTTTAACCCCAGGTTATTTTGTGCATTTGAATTACCGGCTTCGGCGCCTTGGGTATACCATTTAATGGCCAGGGCTGTATCTTTTGGTATGGCTTTTCCATTATCGTATAAATAACCCAGCATGTACATGGCATTAGCATTTCCTTTTTCTGCAGATCTTGTAAACCATTTCAGCGCCTCCATACTGTCTTTTACAATACCCTTGCCGGCCATATAAGCACTGCCCAGCATAAACATGGCATTGGTATTACCTCCTTCAGACTCCTTCTTTATTTTTTCAATATTGTAAGAAGGCCCTGCATTTCCTTCCTCTTCCTGTGCCAATACTGAAAAGGGTAAAAAGCAGAATGCAGTTATGCAAATGCCAAGAAGCTGAGAATGATACGATTTGATTTTTTTGAGCCTTATCATATTAACAAATGGTTTATAGCTGCGGATCATATTGCCTGTTAAAAGTAAATTTAACTATCAGATTCTTTCTTTTTTTTTGCAATAAATAAAGGTATTTTCGCTTAAACATTTTCTCAACCGCTTTGCAATTCATCAAGGATCTATTTAAAAGCAAGAACAGTAACCGGGAGTTCCGGAAACAGCTTAATAATATCCTGGGCTTTTCACCCGGCAATATTGCTTTGTATAAAACGGCGCTCAGTCACCGCAGCGTTCGGGAAGGCGCCGATGAGAATAATGAACGACTTGAGTTTTTAGGCGATGCGGTGTTAAGTTCGGTGGTGGCGCATTATCTCTTCCGGAAATATCCCTACAAAGGCGAAGGTTTTTTAACCGAGATGCGAAGCAAAATGGTGAATCGCCAGAAGCTGAATGATATTGCACTGAAGATGGGGATCAAGAAGATCACGTTTTACAATAAGTACGACAATGCGCTGAAGGTTTCGCAGATATTCGGTAATACGCTGGAAGCATTGATCGGGGCCGTTTATCTTGATAAAGGTTATACAGGCACGCATAAATGGGTGGAGAAATACATCATCATGCCGCACATGTTCATCGACGACCTGGAAGTGATAGAGATCAATATCAAGAACAAATTGTACGGCTGGGCCAATAAGAACGGCAAATCACTTGAGTTTGAAACACTGGACGAGAAATTTGAGAACGGCCGGAGACTCTTTACCATCGGTGCTACGGTAGATGGCGAATTGATAGCCGAAGCAAAAGGATACAATAAAAAAGATGCCAGCCAGATCGCTGCACAGCTGGCGGTGGATAAACTGGGTCTTTGATTGTTATCGGTTAAGTGTTAAAAGTTATTAGTTAAGACACTGAACTTTTGAACTCTTCAAAACGATTAACTGATAACCATTAACTACAAACTGACTATATGACTTTTGGAATACTAGGAAGCGGAAGTTGGGGAACAGCGATAGCAAAAATACTGACCGATAACGGCAATTCCATTTACTGGTGGAACCGCAGCAAAGAAGATATTGAATACATAAAGGCCCGCCATCATAATCCACGATACCTGCCGGCAGCACATTTCGACATTACAAAACTTAAACTCACCACCGATCCTGCTGAAGTGATCGGTCACAGCGATTGCATTGTAATGGTAATTCCTTCTGCTTACACCGTACATGCCTTAGAAGCGCTTGACCGGAATATTTTTTCAGGCAAGAAGATCATATCTGCCATAAAAGGGGTATTGCCCGACAATAACTTATTATTGAATGAATACCTGAAGAACGAGTTCAATGTTGAGTTGAAAAATTATTTTGCGGTGCTGGGTCCCTGTCATGCAGAAGAAGTGGCATCTGAAAAATTATCCTACCTCACGTTCACGGGCATTGATGAAAAGGTCACGCAGCAAATTGCAGCTTGCTTTAAAACTCCTTATTTAAATACGGTGGAGAACAACGACATCTATGGCGTTCAGTTTGCTGCGGTACTTAAAAATATTTATGCGGTGGGCGCCGGTATTGCTCACGGGCTTGATTATGGCGATAATTTCCTGAGTGTGTTCATTGCCAATTGTGCCGATGAAATGGCAGGCTTTCTGAAAAAGGCCGGCATAAAGAATATTGAGGTGGGGCATACCGATATCCGCCAGCCCAGTGAGGAACACCGGCCTCATAACTACGCCGCTTCTGTGTACCTGGGCGATCTGCTGGTTACCTGTTACTCACTGCACAGCCGTAACCGGGCCTTCGGAAATATGATCGGGAAGGGATATTCTGTAAAAGCTGCCCAGTTGGAGATGAGCATGGTTGCCGAAGGCTACTACGCCGGTAAATGCATGCACGTTATCAATCAAAAAGTTATGGCCGACATGCCCATTGCCGATACCGTTTATAAAATTTTATGGGAGAATTTGCCTGCTGCCGAAGGTTTTAACACAATTGAGCAGGGCCTGATATAGGAATGTTCTAACTTTATGGTAGAAAATAAAACCATGCCTTTCTCCTTTTCAAATATCAGCGCTTCGGTCTTGCTCTTTATGCTGGCCTGCTTAACGATCGGCGAAATAATAAAGCACCTGAGAAAGAATTACCATCATTCAAAAAAATAGGTCTGCTGCAATTCCATCGGCAAATAATTTCCCTTCCTTGGTAAGAACGATTCTTTCATTTTCGATATTTAATTTACCCGTGTTTTCAAACCTGCGGCTGGCAGCCAGTATCTTGTTGCTTTTATCTTCCCCGAATAGTTTAATGATGTGATCAAGACTCAATCCTTCCATTGTTCTCAGCGATGTCATAATGTATTCATTCAGTTGCTGCGTTTCGGTGAGGACCTCCTCTTCAAAGGGAATTAATCCTTTTTCCAAAGACTGAATAAATAAAGCGTTGTTGGCAATGTTCCATTTTCTTTTTTTGCCGTCGAATGAATGCGCTGCCGGCCCAAATGCGTAATAATATTCTCCCGACCAGTAGCTGCTGTTGTGTTTGCTTCTTAAGCCTGGCTTTGCAAAATTGCTGATCTCGTAGTGTTCGTAGCCGCCATCTCCCATCCACTCCATCAACTGTAAAAAATGTCTTGCCTGTTTCTCAGGGGCAACCGGCTCTTTCTTATGTAAAGCGATCATCTTGTCCAAAGCAGTCTTTGGCTCCACCGTTAATGCATAGCAGGAAATGTGTGGGATGTTTTTTTCGATCACCGTTTCCACGTTTCGTTTCCAATCGCTGTCATTTAATACAGGCGAACCGTAAATGAGATCAACAGAGAAATTGGTGAAGCCTGCTGCTTTGACCAGGTCGATACAAACCACCGACTCTTGTGCACTGTGCGCCCTGTTCATCCATTTTAATTCTTCTTCTGAAAAACTTTGTATGCCAACGCTTAGCCTGTTAATACCCAGGTTTAGCCAATCATTCAATTTGATCGCTGTAATATCATCTGGGTTTGCTTCAAGCGTTATTTCAATATCGCTGGCAAAAACAAAACGTTTTTGTAATGCGTCTAAGATCATGTTCAACTCATCCGTATTTAAAATACTGGGTGTGCCTCCGCCGAAATAAAGTGTGGAGATGGTCTCCGGCCTCTCTTTTATGTTTGTGCCTTGCAGGCCGATCTCTTTAATAATGGCCTCCACCATTTTTTCTTTAAGTGCCAGTGATGTGGAAAAATGGAAATTGCAGTAATGACAGGCTTGTTTGCAAAAAGGGATATGTATGTAAATGCCCGGCAAAGATTTATGGTTTGGCTCCCGGTAAGTATCGGGATAATATTTTAGATTTGGTTATTAATGACTCCTGTTAAATTAATAAGATTCCAGTTCCTGTTACCGATTATCCTGTGCCCGGGCATTTTATTGTGTGTATTTGATTGCAAGGCACAATCCAACAAGAACACAAATTACCAGTTACAGGTTCACCTGGTTGACAAAGATAGCTCCTTTAACCTGCAGCCTTTACAATTACAAACTGAGTTTGCCAGCAGGTCTCTTTGCAATAATTATATCCAGGGCCTGCCGGCACTGCTTGGTTCAAAAGGATACCCCACCGCTTCGGTTGACAGTATTTTTGAGAAGGAAAACTTCAGCATCATTCATTTATTCCTGGGTAAGCAATACCAATGGATAAAATTAATGCCCGATGGAATTGATAAGGCAGCCATGGATGCAAGCCGTTTCCGGGAAAAAGAGTATGAAGGAAAGCTCATCAATATTCAGCAACTGGTGGCCTTGCAGCAACGATTGCTGGATCATTATGAAAAGAACGGGCATCCGTTTGCGGAGATATTTTTAGATAGTATTCGTTTGGATGATAATAAAATGAATGCGCTGCTTAAGGCAAAGAAGGGGCCATTGTACCATATCGACAGCATCCGTGTTTTGGGTAAGGCAAAGATCTCGAAAAAATTCCTCAGGCATTACTTAGATATTCCTAACGGAAGTTTATATAACAAAACCAAACTGGAACAGGTAAGCAAACGATTGCTTGAATTACCCTACCTGCAGGAAGTACAGCCAAACGATATTACCATGCTTGGATCGGGTGCTGTACTTAACCTTTACCTGGCCCCAAAGCGAAGCAGCCAGGCCAATTTTTTAATTGGCTTTTTACCCAATGCCAGTCAATCGGGTAAGTTGCAGCTTACGGCCGATGTAAACCTCAACTTAAAGAATGCATTGAACAATGGCGAAACTATTTTACTCAACTGGCAACAGCTCCAGGCAAAATCGCCAAGGCTGAACCTGGGATATCAGCACCCTTATATTTTCAACTCTTCCTTTGGTTTTGATTTTGCTTTTGACCTGTTTAAAAAAGATTCCACCTTTCTGCAGGTAAATGCATTGCTGGGGATCCAGTATCTGTTGTCGGCAAACCAGTCGGGTAAGATATTTGTGCAATGGCAAAACAGTTTTTTACTGGCGAATGGTGTTGATACCAACCAGGTGAAGGCAACTAAAACACTTCCCCCCAACATTGATGTAAGTGCGGTGAATATCGGGCTCGACTATGACTGGAATAAAACCGATTACCGGCTTAATCCACGAAAGGGTAATGAAATAAAAATAACGGCGCTGGTAGGCATTAAAAATATCAAGCGGAATAATGATGTGCTTGGCATTAAAGACCCGTCATTCAATTATGCCAGCCTGTATGATTCGTTGAAAGAACGGGCCTACCAGTTCAAAATAAAACTTGGCGCCGCCCATTATTTTCCCGTAGGAAAGCAGGCTACGTTTAAAGCGGCAGTAAATGGCGGGATATTCATCAGTCCCAATATATTCCGCAATGAATTATTCCAGATAGGCGGATACAAGCTGTTGCGTGGGTTCAGCGAAGAAAGTATTTATGCCACGCAATATGCGGTACTTACCGCAGAATACAGGTACCGGCTTGCACTTAATTCTTTCCTGTTTGGATTTGTGGATGGCGGCTGGGTAAAGAATAAATACCAGGCAGTAGATCTGAAAAACAGTTTTATCGGCGCCGGCCTGGGGCTGGCCTTTGAAACAAAATTCGGGTTACTCAATATCAGCTATGCAGCCGGTAAGCGCAATGATGTAAAACTAAACCTGCGGGAAGCTTCCAAAATACATTTCGGGTATGTCAATTACTTTTAAGAATCTCAACGGCAGCATCTATTTTTGCAATAAATCAGATTTTTGTTGAAGCGCTTTCTCTTATTCATTGCAGGCTTTTTCTTCTTTTCATTTTTTGCGGAAGCGCAACAGGCAGACAGTATGCGTGTGGGCGACTCTTTCTCTTTAAGAAAGGATTCGCTTCGGCCGGTTGTTATGCCCGATACATCGGTACAGGCAGTGGTGAAAGCGCCTGTGTCCCCACTTCAAAACCGCTTTCTGAATACCGATGCGGTACCTGTTTCTTTATCGGTTGATTTCCGCAAGGAAAAGAATACGGATTCGTTGTTTTACCTCATTGCGGGTATGGTGCTGCTTCTTGCCTGCTTCCGTTTTTTTTACAATCGCTATTTTACAAACCTGTTTCGGGTATTCTTTAATACATCCCTTCGGCAGAGCCAGCTTACCGATCAGTTGCTGCAGGCAAAGCTTCCTTCGTTACTCTTTAATTTGTTTTTTGTGATCAGTGGCGGCATCTATGCGTATATCCTTTTAACACATTACGCACTCATAAATGATGATAAACGATGGCTCATGATCGGCGCATCAACGGCCGTTATCGGCATCACCTACCTGGTAAAATACAGTACGCTCAAATTTACCGGGTGGATTACGGGGCTTAAGGACATAACCAATACGTATGTCTTCGTCATCTTTCTTATCAATAAGATCATTGGCATCTTCCTGGTTCCATTTATTGTTATACTCACATTTTCTGATCCGGTGCTGATAAAGATCGGAGTGATCGTATCGCTGTTATGCATTGGATTGTTCCTGCTGCTCCGGTTCTTCCGCTCGTATGGATTGCTTCAGAACCAGCTAAAAATTAGCCGGTTTCATTTTGTGCTTTATATAGCCGGTATTGAGGTAATCCCCCTTTTACTGATTTACAAGGGCTTAATGTTGTATTTAAGTAAAAATTTGTAATTTTGCAGTACCATCTCAGCGAAAACTATGGCTAAAAACGGTTCAACACAAGCTGTTACATCGGTCAAATCAGTGAAAAGGATACTAATAACACAACCAAGGCCCGAAGGCGAAAAATCTCCGTACTTTGACCTGGCCAGGAAGTATGACCTGAATCTTGATTTTCACCCCTTTATCGTGGTTGAAGGCATACCTTCAAAAGATTTCCGAAAACAGAAGATCGATATTGCAAGTTATTCTGCCGTAATATTCACCAGCAGGAATGCCATTGATCATTTCTTCCGCACCTGCGATGAAATGAAGGTGAATGTTTCCCAGGAAACCAAGTATTTCTGCATTACGGAGGCCGTTGCCCTTTATCTTCAGAAGTTCATTTTATACCGCAAGCGTAAGGTGTTTTATGGAGCCGACGGCACCAATAAAAGCCTGTTTGATGTCATAAACAAGCATAAAGACAATGAGAAATTCCTTTATCCCTGTTCAGAGTCGTTTGATAGTGAGATAACCAACTGGCTTAAAGGAAATAACTGCGAATATGCAACTCCCGTTTTGTATAAGATCATCAGCAACGATATTACCCAGGTAATGTCAAATGAGTATGATGTTATCTGCTTTTTTACTCCAGGTGGCGTAAAAAGCCTGTTGGAGAATTTTCCAAAATTCAAGCAGAATGGTACAAAGATCGGCGCCTTTGGCGCCAATACCTTTAAAGCGGCAGAAGACGCTGGTCTTGTATTGGATATTAAAGCCCCGCAGCCACAGGCACCCAGTATGGTGAGCGCTTTGGAACTTTATCTTTCTTCTTTAAATAAGAAATAAGTAAATCATATTATTGTAAAATGCCTGCTTATAGAGCAGGCATTCTTATTTTAAGAGTGCCTGTAAACAGATTAAGTTGATATTTGTGTTTTGAACTATTATGTCTGCAACATCATCAACAAATAAGAAAAGCAACCGGCTGATCAAAGAAAGCAGCCCTTACCTGCTTCAGCATGCACATAACCCGGTTGACTGGTATGCCTGGGGAGAAGAAGCCCTGCAAAGAGCCAGGGCTGAGAACAAGGTCATACTTGTGAGTATCGGGTACTCTGCCTGCCATTGGTGCCATGTAATGGAAAGAGAAAGTTTTGAGAATGAAGAAGTGGCAAACTTCATGAACGAAAATTTCATCAATATAAAAATTGACAGGGAAGAAAGGCCCGACCTGGATCATATCTATATGGATGCCGTACAGGCTATTTCCGGAAGCGGTGGCTGGCCCTTAAACGTATTTCTTACCCCTGAAAAGAAACCATTTTACGGCGGCACCTATTTCCCCCCGGTAAAAGCATATAACCGTTCTTCATGGACCGATGTTTTACATGCGATAACGCAAGCCTGGCAGGAAAGAAAGGAAGAGATAAATGAGCAGGCAGATAACCTTACAGATCATCTTCATAAGTCGAATAGTTTTGGATCAGCACAAAAGCCCGGCGAACAGGCCTTAAATAATAAAGCTGCTTTGCAGGAACAGGTAGACGGGATGTTTGGTAATATCATGAAGTCGGCTGATACCGTTTGGGGTGGTTTTGGAAGGGCGCCAAAATTTCCGCAAACATTTACCATTCAATACCTGCTGCAATACCATCACTTTACCGGGAATAAAGAAGCGCTTAAACAGGCATTACTTTCCATAGATAAGATGTTACAGGGAGGTATCTGCGACCAGGTGGGTGGAGGACTGGCAAGGTACAGTACAGATACAGAGTGGCATGTTCCTCACTTTGAGAAAATGCTTTACGATAATGCCTTGTTCATAAATGTACTTTGCGACGCTTTTCAATTGACCAGGAAAGAGGCTTATGCAAAAGCGATCCGTAAAACAATAAACTTTGTGCTGAATGAACTGGGTAACGGTGAAGGTGGTTTTTATTCTGCATTGGATGCTGATTCGGAAGGGGAGGAAGGCAAGTATTACGTTTGGCAAAAGGCGGAAGTTGCTGAGGAACTGGGACCCGATGCAACGGTTTTTTGTGATTTCTTTAACATAACTGAAACAGGCAATTGGGAGGGGAAGAACATTCCCCGGATTTTAACAGGGGCTGAAGAATTTACCAGGGAAAAAAAGATTGATATTACTGAATTTGAGTGTACCATGGAGGCCTGTTGTAAGAAGCTATTGCTGAAACGAAATGAAAGGGTAAGGCCGCTGCTTGATGACAAAGTCCTGTTGGGATGGAATGCTTTAATGGTTACAGCCCTGGCCAGGGCCGGAGGCGCTTTAGCTGACCCGGGTTATATCGCACATGCCGAAAAATGTTTTAGCTTTTTGGAACACCGGTTTAAAAAGGAGGAAGGAAGCTTTGAATTCTATCATACGTATAAAAACAGCAAGGCAACTTATCCTGCTTTCCTGGACGACTATGCTTATCTTATACAGGCATGTATTCACCTGCAGGAAACCACCTCTGAATCCCGTTACCTGGAATGGGCAAAGGGGATCACAGAGCAGGTGATTGATCGATTTTCTGAACCCAATTCAGGATATTTTTTCTTTACTTCCAAAGATCAATCCGACGTAATTATACGAAAAAAGGAAGTGTATGATGGGGCTATTCCTTCTGGGAACAGCATTATGGCAGGTAACTTATTCTATTTATCAGTGGTATTTGACAAGCCGGAATGGAAAGAAGTTGCCGTAAAAGCACTCGAAAATCTGAGTACAGCCATCGTAAATCACCCAACCTCTTTTGCCCATTGGGCAATGTTGATAATGAAGGAGTTGTATGCTGTAAACGAGATAGTCGTAACAGGTAGTAACTTCCACAAAGAAAGAGACCTGATCCTAACGCAGTATATTCCTAACAAGATCTTACAATGCGCCGGTCACGAAGAGGGATCTTTCCCGATGTTGAGGGGTAAAAAGTACAGTGAAAAATCCACGCTTTATCTCTGCAAAAATTACCATTGCCAACCCCCTGTTTATAATACGAAAGAACTGTATTTACTACTCAGTAATGTGGGGAATAACTAAATAGCTAAACACAATATTTGTAAAATTCCACCGTTTACCCTTTTCAGGATTGTAATTTGTTGAAAAAAATATTACTGATTCAACCGGAAAGCGATGTTAAATCAAAATAATCATTACATTTGCCCAATACCCTCAAAGTTAAAAACAATGAAGTACAGGCTGTTCTATCTGATGGCTGTTACAGCTATCGCATCTACAACAACCAGTTGTAAAAAATCAGGCGGTAAATCAGGCGGCGGTTACGCTGTTGATAAAGGCCAATTAATCGGAGTTGCCCCAGCTTCAAGATGGAGCTTACCCAAACCTCCGGGCATGGTTTACATTCCACCAGGAACATTCCATATGGGTGCCAGTGACGAGGACTTAAGTTATGCCCTCACTGCACGTAATAAATCCGTTTCTATAAGTGGATTTTGGATGGATGCAACCGAGATCACCAATAACGAGTATCGTCAGTTCACCAACTGGGTAAGAGATTCTATCGCTTCCAAACTGATGGGCTATGTTAAACAAGGCACCGACGGCAATGAGTACATTGACTGGACAAAGGCCAAGACGATCAAATGGGGTGATAAAGCCACAATGGAAAAAATAGATGCCATCATCGTTACTCCAGACAACCGGATATTCGGTAAGAAAGAATTGGATGCAACTAAAATAGTTTACCAATCAGAAATATTCGACTATAAAGCGGCTGCGCAAAATAAAGATGCCACCGTCCCCCGCTCTAAATTCATCATTAAGAAAAACATACCCGTTTACCCGGATTCACTTTGCTGGGTTAGGGACTTTGCTTACTCGTACAATGAGCCAATGGCAAAAAAATATTTCAGTCACCCTGCATTCGGTAATTTCCCGGTTGTTGGTGTAAGCTGGAAACAAGCTACTGCGTTTTGCGAATGGAGAACCCATTACCTGAATGCATATCTTGAATCAAAGAAAAGAGGAACAGAATCTGATTTCAGGCTTCCTACTGAAGCAGAATGGGAGTACGCAGCAAGAGGCGGACGTTCACAGGCCGACTATCCATGGGGTGGTTATTACTTGAGGAACAAGAAAGGTTGCTTACTGGCAAACTTCAAACCAGGAAGAGGCAACTATCCGGAAGACGGCGGTTTTTATACCGTACGTGCTGATGCATACTGGCCAAACGATTTTGGATTATACAACATGGCAGGAAACGTAGCAGAGTGGACATCATCTTTGTACTACGAAGGCGCTTATAGTTTCCAGCATGATATGAATCCAGACATTCGTTACAATGCCAAAGAAACAGATAAACCACGTGACAAACGTAAAGTATTGCGTGGTGGAAGCTGGAAAGATGTTGGTTATCTTTTACGGACCGGAACCAGAGCTTACGAATACCAGGATACAGCAAAATCTTACATTGGCTTTCGTTGTGTAATTGATTTGCCACCGGCGCAGAAAAAGGGCAAAAAGTAAAACAGTTTCCAAAACTAAGAACTTATTAAGGGTACCTGTAGTATTGAAAACAGGTACTCTATAACTTTTGTGTAATCAAACTTTAAAATAATCCCCAGTTAAAACTTAAAATTTTTCAACCATGGCTCACAACAAAAGAACCTTTTTAACCCTAATTGATGTATTGGTAAGTGCCGGAGCTGCCGTAATCATTTTCGCTGCCTGGGCAAAACTTACTCACCAGTCTTATGCAGACATGATGTTAACCATTGGGATGTGGACAGAGACCGGAATATTTCTTGTATATGCTGCTATTGAGTGGATCAAGCCTAAACACCACGAAGAAGATGACCAGCCAGATGATGTGATTGAGAATCCCTCATTACAGTCGATGGATAAAATGTTACAACAGGCTGATATTACACCAACAAGCCTTAAAAAATTAGGAGAAGGATTTCAAAAGTTACAGGGAACTGTGGGCAATATGCACGAGATTGGCGATGTGGTTAAAAACACCGGTGATTTCAGCAATAAAACAAAAGAAGCAACTACTGCACTGGGTAATATGACCACAGCCTTTGCAAGCAGCGCTGCTACCATGGGAAGTTTCAGCAATGCGGCTGAAAGCGCTAAAGGGTTCCACGAGCAGGTTCAGGTTCTTACAAAAAATCTTGGTTCTTTAAATACTATTTACGAGTTGGAGTTGAAAGAAAGTAATAACCACCTGAAATCACTGAACACATTCTATGGAAAACTGGCAGAAGCCAGCCAGACCATGATGGGTACAGTAGAAGATGCAGGTAAAGCAAAAGAACAGATCGGTGTTCTGGCAAATAACCTGGGTAAACTGAATGCCGTTTACGGTAACATGCTCAGCGCTATGCAGGGACGTTAATTCAGGATATTACTTAGTGTAACTAAACAATTTAAAACTAACAATCGTAAATCTAAAATACTATGGCTTTACCTAGAGAGCCCCGGCAAAAGATGATCAACATTATGTACTTGGTGTTGACAGCTATCCTGGCGCTGAACGTATCAGCGGAAGTGATAGAAGCCTTTAAAACTGTGGACAAAAGTCTGCAAAGCTCCAATACAAGCATCACCACTTCCAATTCAATGATATATAAATCATTGTCGGATATGTTGAATAAGGATGAGACTAAAGTACAAGCGGCTATTTGGCAACCCTTGGCTGAGAAAGCAAAAGGATATGCAGCCGACGTGGATAAATACATCAATGATTTGAAACTGGAATTAAAAAAAGGTGCAAACCTGGTTATTAAAGACGACGGAAAAGAAGACTTTAAAGAAGATAACCTTGACGCATCTACCCGGCTGTTTGAAACAAACGGAAAAGGAAATGAGTTAAAGGCAAAACTGGAGGAGTTTAAAAAGAAAATACTTGATCTGGATCCAAAAGTTAAAGCCAAGTTTGAAAATAATTTCCCCGTTAATACTGATGGTGTGGAAGGAAAAGAAGGGAAGAAGGATTTTACCACAGGCTATTTTCATATGACCCCAACGGTAGCCGCCTTAACTATTTTGAGTAAATTTCAAAATAACGTTAAGAACGTGGAAAACCAGGTTGTTACTTATTGTGCCAGCCAGGTAGGGGCCGTAGAAGTGCATATGGACGAAGTGGGAGTATTGGTTGGACAAAATTCTAATTACTTAATGCCTGGCCAGGAACTGGTTGTTACGGCAGGTGTTGGTGCTTATAGCTCTACAGTTAAAAGTAATATTGCTATTAACGGTAGCCCTGTAAACCTTGTAGCTGGTCAGGGTGAGTATAAGACAAAAGTAAGCGGATCAGGTAAACACGTAATAAGAGTTACCGGTAGTTTTAAAAATGAGCAGGGTAAAGATATACCCATCAGTAAAGACGTTGAGTATGTTGTAGGTGTTCCTGGTGGAGCAGCCGTGATGCTGGATAAAATGAATGTATTTTATATTGGTGTTGATAACCCGATAACCATTTCATCCGGATCTGGTTGGGATAAAACAAGCGTATCAATGACCGGTGGTACTATTGCCGGAAACGGGTCAAACCGTGTTGTTACCGTTACAACTCCAGGAACGGCTAGTATAACAGTTACTGCCGACGGAAAGTCAAGCAAATTCGATTTCCGTGTAAAAGTAGTACCTGACCCTGTATTTAAAGTAGCTTCCGGTAAACCAAGGATGCCATCGGTTGAGTTTAAAAACCAACAATTCTGCCGTGCTGAACTTGAGAAGTTTGACTTTGATACAAGATTTAGTGTTGTAAGCGCTACGGTTTACTTTTCGGGTGCCGGGTTCCCAAGTGTTGCCCAGTCTTCGATCAATGGAAATACTTTAGCGCCGATTGCTTCGTTCTTAACAAGGTGCGGACCTGGTTCTGTAGTTACTTTCGATAACATTAAAGTAACAGGCCCAGGCGGACAGAGAACAATTGATGGAAAATCATTCGCCCTATATTAATAAATTAATAAAGATTTGCTATGAAGATGCGATTATTTAAGTACCTGGTGTTGGCAATTTGCTTTTGCATGGTTGCAGGTGTTGTTGAGGCTCAACAGAAAAAGAAAACAACAACCCGGTCGGCTACCAAGCGGCCAACAACCCGTAAAACGGCAAAGTCAAAAACAAAAGCTACTATCAATCCCACTGCGCCGGTAACGGATACAGTGAAGACGGTAGCTGTGGCTCCTCCGCCCCCACCAGTAAATGACAGTTTACCGATCCCGGTTATCAAAAAGTCATTAAGGCCAGATGAAGCGGTTGAGACAACCATGCTGAAGGACAGGACACCGTTAGTATATGAAAACCTGCGTGCAGATGATGCCATCTAC
Source organism: Ferruginibacter sp. (assembly GCA_044220615.1). Taxonomy (GTDB): domain Bacteria; phylum Bacteroidota; class Bacteroidia; order Chitinophagales; family Chitinophagaceae; genus Ferruginibacter. Next base: position 31,217 of record JBGAQR010000005.1, read on the forward strand.
CGTCATAAAATATGGAGGGAAATTGATGCCAGGGAGAAAATTAACCAGACGTTCATGTACACGGCTAATGAAAATAACGGTAATCAACGTTTCATTTCTATATTGCTTAAAGCCATTGACGACAGCGCTGTAACCGTTTTTAACAGTGTTGATGACAGGTTTACAACACCAATGACAAAAGCTGAAGTAGCAAAAGCGATTGGTGGAGACTCTGTACCAGTACCTCAGTATGATACTGCCGGTAACATGATCGGTACTATTTACAAACGTGCCGAGATCAACCTCGATTCTTTTTACCGGTTCCGGGTGAAGGAAGAAGTTATTTTTGATAAAGAAAGTTCACGCCTGTTCTGGAGAATATTGGGAATAGCGCCGGTTAAAGATGTTATTACTTCAATGGGTGTTAACCTTGGTCCATCAGAATTATTCTGGGTTTATTACCCCGATATGCGCCCGATATTTGCCCGGTACGAAGTATACAATGGTAAAAATTATGGTGGCCGCATGAGTTGGGAAGACCTTTTTGAAAGCCGTATGTTCTATGGCCGTATCATTAAGAGTACAATTGATAACCCACTGGACAGGTTCATCAGGAACTACCCAGGCCTGCAGGATAAAGGAATACTTCAACTCCTGGAAGGGGAAAATATCAAAGAAAAGATATTTAATTACGAACAGGATCTGTGGAGTTACTAAGTCCCGTTTGTTAGAAATATTTCAAAAAAGCCCGTCAATACGACGGGTTTTTTTATTTACTGAACAAAGCGTAATAAATTTTAAATAGTAACAATTTTTTATAAATACCCACATATGGGTATTGGCGGTGAATATGGGTTTGGCTATCTTCGTCTTGGTTTTTCATAGGATATTGGATTTTAAACGGGGCTGAATTTCCATTCTGGCCCCTTTTTTATTTAAGCAGTGCATGTTTACTTGTCCCTGAAATATTCAAGGATCAATCCTGCCCTTGCATTCCCGATTATTTCAGCCAGCTCTTCCAGGCTCTTTTCCCTGATATTCTTTACCGATCTGAACTTCTTTAAAAGCAGATCAGCCGTGGTTTTTCCAATTCCCCTTACCTGTTCCAGCTCATTTTTAAAAGTACCCTTGCTTCGGAGGTTCCGGTGAAAAGTTATGCCATAGTTATGTACTTCATCACGGATACGCCTTATCAGCTTCAGGCTTTCACTATCCCACGGAAGTTTTATCGACTGGCTATCGCCCGGAAAGAATATTTCTTCTTCGTTCTTTGCTAAACCCACAACCGAAGTAGTGCCCGGTACTTTTAGATCATGGATGCTTTGCATGGCAGCGCTTAACTGGCCTTTTCCACCGTCTATTATGATGAGCTGTGGTAATGGTTTGTTTTCATCTAGCAGACGCTTATACCGCCGGTAAACCACTTCTTTCATAGAAGCAAAATCATTGATACCGGTAACTGTTTTTATTTTGAACCGCCGGTAATCTGCTTTGCTGGGCTCCCCGTTCTTAAAATATACCATGGCCGAAACGGGATAACTTCCCTGGAAATTTGAATTGTCAAAACATTCTATGTGTAGGGGAACAGAGGGAAGCTGCAGGTCTTTTTTTAATTGTTGCAAAACCTTTAGTTTCTCATCGGCAGATCTTTCTTCCAGGTTCAGGATCTTTTTCTTTCTTAACTCATCCCGGAAGTAGTTTACGTTTTTCTCTGAAAGGGTCAACAGTACCTTCTTATCACCACTCCGGGGAATGGTTACGGTCATGTCTTTCCCCGGAAATTCTATTGCAAAGGGAACAATGATCTCTTTGGCATTGCTTTCAAAACTTTCCCTTAGTTGCGCCGCTGCAAAAGAAAGAACCTCGGCCGCTGTTTCATCCAGTTGTTTTTCCAGTGTGATGGTCTTGGTTCGTACAATGGTTCCGGCATTAATGGCCAGGTAATTCACATAAGCTGTATTTCCTTCTTCCAAAATGGAAAATACATCTACCGTTCCTATACGGGTATTTACAACGGCCGACCTGGATTGGTATCCTTCAAGATGTTCCAGCTTCTTTTTGTATGCGGCGGCTTTCTCAAATTCCATATTTATAGCAAATCGGTTCATCTCTTCTTTAAAATGCTGAATCACCGGCCTGAGATTGCCTTTCAGGAGATTAACCAGCTGGTTCAGATCTTCCTTGTAATCGTCTTCTGTTTGAAGCCCTTCGCAAGGCCCTTTACAGTTGCCGAGGTGGTATTCCAGGCAAACTTTGAATTTCCCCTTTTTAATATTGTTCTCCGATAAGTTCAGTTTGCAGTTCCTTAGTGCAATTGTTTGCCGGATGAAATCAAGCAATTCTCTTACTTTTTCAACAGAAGTATAAGGGCCAAGGTACTGCGACCCGTCATTTATTCTTCTACGTGTAAAAAACACCCGGGGAAACCGTTCGTTTTTTATTACGATATAAGGATAACTCTTATCGTCCTTAAGATTGATATTGAATTTCGGCTGGTTTTCTTTTATCAGCGTATTTTCCAACAGAAAAGCATCCTGTTCATTGTTGACGATGGTAAACTCTATATGGTGGATCCGCTTTACCAGCTCATGCGTCTTATAGCTGGTAAAGGTTTTAGAAAAATAGGAGCTGACCCTTTTACGGAGATTCTTTGCTTTACCTACGTAAAGTAATTCATTTGCGGCATTATAGTATTTGTAAACTCCCGGTTCAGCAGGAATAGTGAAAGCGATAGCTGTAAAATCTTTTTGATCCATTATGATTAAAAATCCCAGGTTATTTTTTCCTCCCGTTCTATAGATGAGTTTCCCTTGTTGTCGGTAATAATGGAAACGATCTTACAATACTTACCTCCCTGCCAGGTCAATTGCAGGATTTTAGAAGGACTTATTTCTTTCACCATGTATATTCTCTTTACCTTATCGGTCTCAGCATCAATATGAACATCCCAACGCTTAAGTTGCATGGTATCGGGTAGTTTACCTGTTGGCTCATAAGTGAAGGTATACGCAGCAATGGTCTGGTCTAAAAAATTCTTTTCTGTGAACAGGTTTGTCAGGTTGGTTGAATCGATCACGGGAGAGAGGAATTCTTTTACAGCTTCTTCCAGTTCTTCAATTTTCAGCCAGGCAGAGTCCGTGTGATTATTAATGGTTGTGTACCGGAGTGGGTTAACACCAGTTGTCCTGATCTCATACACCTGTCCCCGGATATAGCTTGTTACTGGAAAAAAAGATTGTTTTTTTTCGGCCTCTTTCTCTTCTTTTTTAATTTCCGGGCTGGAAGGGCCTGAGCAGGATTCCAACACAAATGCAGCAAGAATACAAGGAAGAAGGTATCTCATTGTTCAAAATTAAATGTTAAGTGGCGCATTGCAAAACCTGTAACGAGGTAGTGGCAAAAGAAAAACGCAACAACCCGTTGCGGAATTGTTGCGTACTATTTTAAAAAACAGAAAGATCAGTTAAATTAAAAGCCTTTTACGATACCGAATTTAAGCCCAACAGCATATGGCTTTTCTATCAGGGCTATGTCCTTGCGGTAGGTTGAATAAACCTGGTAACGCACCTGCGGGCCTACCCGTAAACTGTAAGCACCCAGCCTGTAATTCATGTATGTTTCAAGCCCGATGTTCAGGTTCCAGGTGCGAATGCTGGAAGGATCAGAAACATAATTTTTAAGATCCGATGATATCAGGTGTGCTTTTCCACCAAAAATATATGATGGCTGGGCTGTAGCGCCTATAAACCACTCTACATTTTTGTTGCTGGATAATTTATAGGATAATCCAATGGGCATAGATACCTGGTATGTACGGTTATGCAGGGTTACCGGTTGCAGTGCATTATTGTCAAACGTGTTTGCAATGGAAGATGAGCGGGCAGCCGGGTACGAATAACCGGTTATCGGATCGGTAAGTAAGATAGAGGTTTGTATCGGGTGGTTGATCTGATCCGCATTGATATTGTAATTCGTATAGTTAAACTGTACTCCCGCCTTTAATCTCAGGTTTTTTGCAAAGGCATAGGATACTCCCAGTCCGGTTTCAATGCCCAGTCCGGGTTTCTGGCTGATCGATTTATTGATATCGCCGGTTGTTGCAAAAGGAGCAACTGAACCCTTTGAGTCGGTCGTTAATTTACGGTAGTTCACTGCCGGGGTTGCATAAAACTCAAGATCCAGGCGGTCTTTCCATTTGCTGCCTGCCGGCTTATTTTGCATCGCATAATTTTCCATCCAGGCCTTTTCTTCCTGGGGGTCGCTCTTCGCTTCAGCAATAACAGTTTTTAGAATATTTGCATTCTCCTTTTCGGCAACAATTGTTTCAGGTGCAGGCGGCTGAACAGTCATATTGATCTTTGATTCTGCCTTGTTCAATGCTTCATCATTCCCATCGGTAAACTCTTCATTTCCGGTTTCCGGATTAGCCGTGTTTGTTCCTTTTAATTTATTCTTTTTATTGGTCGCTTCTGCAACAGCAATTAACTGGTGGCTATTTTTTACAGAACTGCCAACCGGTTGAACTAAGCCCGTATTGTTATTCCTGCCTGCTACAGGTTTATTTGTGACCCGGTTTTGTGTTGCAGTTCCGGTAACAGAACCGCTTTGGCTACGTTTAGTATTTGATGCTGTTGCTTCTGTTGTATTTGCTTCAGGCTTGTTCGAAGAATAGTGATACGTGTTGTTATTATTCTCCGGCAAAAGGGTGCCGGCCAAAACTGCCCCATTATTTTTAAGAGTGCTTTTAGCTGCCAGGGAACCGCCCTGTTTTCCCCCGGTAAGTTGATCATTCGCTGCTGCATCATTGCCTGTATTAAGGTAACCGATCAAAGGCAAAGAGGTGAGGAAAAGGATGCTTATTGCAAAAGATGGCCACCTGCGGCTTGGATGCAGATTATTGTAAATGCTGTGCCATACCCGTTTTGAGGGGTACATTCTGAACTGGTCTGATTTTTCTTTGATCAGCTGTTCAAATTCATCCGTGTAAAAATCTCTTTCCATTTTTCAAAAACATAATAGTTGTTGGTAATGGCCGGTCAAAGTGGTTAAGCTAACCCGGCGATACTGCTCCGAAAAAAGTTGTTTTTTTCTTTTGCTTTTGAATGATCTTCTTTTTTATTAAAATATCTTCCAGCATTGCTTTTGCCCTGGTATACTGGCTTCGGCTGGTGCTTTCTTCAATATCCAGCATACCGGCTATTTCCTTGTGCGAATAACCTTCAATGGCGTACAGGTTCAATACGGTTCTATAACCGATCGGCAGGGTACGTATGCACTCCACTACCTGCTTTGCCTGCATGATGGAGGGTATCATCTCTTCTTTTACATGCACACTGCTTGCATGAATGATATCCACACTGTCAGAGAACTTCTTATTCTTTTTAAGGATGTTGATACAGGTATGAACAATGATCCTTCTTATCCATCCTTCCAACGCCCCTTCATTCCTGTATTGATGTATCTGCGTAAATACCTTAATGAACCCTTCCTGCAGCATGTCCTCGGCATCCTCCCGGTTTTTGGCAAAACGGTAGCATACACCCAGCATCCTGGGGCTAAAACGGTTATATAATGCCTCCTGTGCAGTGGCATTATTCCGTATACAGCCGGCTAGCATGAGCTCTTCGGTCATTGTGTGCTTAGTTTACCCTATAAATATAGACAAAATACTTTTAAGTAATGCTGCACCTAAAGTACGGGGCGTCAAAATGTTAACATTTTCAACGCCCCGTTTATAGGTTTTACCAGGCTTTTGGAGCCTTGTTTACCAATTTGCCCGTAAGGCAAGTATAAAATTCCTGCCCCCGGCTGAGAACCCTGAGGCAAAATAGCGGTAATTCCGGTCGAGAATGTTCTCTACACCCACTTGTACTTGTAAATTTTTTTTAATATTTACAGATCCCTTCCAGTTCAATGTTACCCAGGAAGGCATTCCATCTGCCGTGGCATATTGGGCATTATCTTCCCCATCGGCATTATAATCATCCAGGCGTTTCCAGCCATTATAAAGCAACGACAATTCGGTACTGAATATCCTGTGCTGGTAACTAACATTGGTTTTGCCCATTAAAGGCGGAAGATGGTCCAATGGTTTGCTGGAAACATTCCTGTTTACCAATGCATAACTGCCATTTGACTGCTTTTCATAAATGGCCGAAGTTTTGGAAGGATCGGTTTTAAAACTCCCTTTTGTATATGACAACGTGCTGCTGAAGGATAAACCTTTATAAATGTCTGCATTGATGATAAAACTGAATCCATACAAAGTTGCTTTGTTTACATTCTGACTGGCAAGCACCTGGCTTTTTACTCCATTGTATGTGATCGAATCCTGGCCATTTAATTTGAACGGCGCTTTTAGTATGGCATTCCTGAACCAGGTATAAAAACCGGTTACCTCAACCGTTACCCTGTTGGCGATCCGCTGGCTAACGGTAAGGTCAATGTTGTAGGTATACTCCGGTTTAATATCTGCATTGGGTACAACCACCTGCCTTGCTTGTGTGCTTGATTCAAACACTTTTGCAAGGTCATCAATATTGGGCGCCCGGAAACCGGATGCAAAGGAGGTTTTGATAGTGGTGCTTTGCATTGGGGTATAAACAATACCCAGGTTACCGGTAACAGCAAAACTGTTTTGCGTAACAGCGGTATCGGGAAGGTTGAAAAAAGAATTATCAAGCACATTGCTCTTCAGGTTGATGGATTGAAAACGGATGCCATCGTTCAATACCAGCTTCTTGTTTTTGAATTTATAAAGATGCTGTGCAAAAACACTGAAGTTATTCATCTTATTCTTGCCATCGGGATAACGGGTATTTAATTTGGTAATGGCGCCGGTGGTTAGGTTGGTTCTTGTTGCCCTTGATTTAACATCATTGAACTGGGCATCGGCACCAACCGTTAATTCACTGTTGCCAATATCTTTCCTTCCGGAAATGGTTATACCGAATACTTTTACTTTTTCCACCTGGCTGTCGAACCGGTCGTAACGCCTGTATTCCCTGGTCTGCCGGCTTTCTTCAATATCCTGGTAGTTGATGTTTGCTTTTAACTGGTCCAGGAAACCAAGTTTGTTTGCACTCAGTTCATAAGCACCCATCACCCGCTTCTGCGGACCATAGAACCAGCTGGCATAGCGTAGGGTGGTTCCGATAGACCCTCCGAAATTCCGGATGTCCTGCAGCCGGTCGTAACGCGGCACATCATTGGTGTTTGATAACTGGAAATTCAAAAGATGAGAAATGCGGTCGCTTTGTTTAAAGAGCAATTTCTGAATAATATCCCATTGCTTGTAGCCTGAGAATTTCTGAACCCGGTCGTCTTTATTTGTCAATACGGTATCTATACCATTAATATTTGCAACATACTGGCTCCTTCTTCCAAAATTGGGATACTTATCGGGGTAGTTACTTCCCATTTTCATATCTCCAAAATCGCTGAAGTTATAAGATTGGAACCAGGCAAATTTCTTTCCCCCCAGGCTTACATCGGCATGAATGGTCTTTTCATTGTTCACACTGCTGTAGCGGGCAAAGCCGGTACCTGTGCTGAGAAATTTTTTACTGCCCGATAAAACAGGAGATTTGGTTACCAGGTGTACAATGCCACCCAAGGCATCGCTTCCATAAATAGTGGAAGAAGGGCCATACATCACTTCTACCCGGCTTAATGAATTCTGATCATTGGTAATGATATTCTGCAGGTGCCCGCTCCGGTAAATGGCATTATTCATCCGCACTCCATCGATCACCAGTAACACACGGCTGGCTTCAAACCCTCTCAGCACGGGGCTGCTGCCGCCCTGCTGACTTTTCTGTACAAATATTTTCCCGGTGCTGATCAGCAGATCCCCGGTATTTTGTGCATTGGCGGAGGCAATAGTTTTTGCACTGATCACATCGATCTTCTGTGCAATGTTTCGTTGTTTTTCTGCGAAGTTGCTGGCCGAAATAACGACCTCTTCCAAACTGATCTCTTTTTTTGTAGTATCGGTAACTGCTTTGGCCTTTTGAGCAACCCCACTGGTTGTAATAGCGGAGAATACCAGTAGCATAAATATTTTATTCATAAACATAATTTTGGATAAATAGAAATAGCGGCCCGCTCTGTATGATGGTACAGCAGGTCGATAATTATTGAAATGAAGAAAATCTATGCAGCCGGCGGGTGAGTAATATCGCTTACGGGGAAAGAAGGTATTTTTTCTGAGTAGGTGAAATATTCTTTTGAATGAGGCTGCCAGGTCAGTTGGAAATGGTTGGAAACGGGTTCATTGTAATAAGGGGTTAGCAAAAAACTAACGACAGATGTAAATGGGGAAGGGCTATTTTTTTCTTTTGCCATCCTGTTCAGTTGGTCATAAAGGCTGTCTTCTTCTTTATCAAAAAAGCCGGTAAAAACCATCTTGCTGTCCTTCTTTTCAAAATGCTTTACATCAAACAACTTGCCGGTCACTAAAATCTCTTTTCCCTTTTTTACCCAGTGAATATTTTCTGCAGCCAGGATGATGGTTTGAAGTTGTTCCGTTTCCAGTCTTTCCCTTCGTTGAAACTGAATGATCTTTTGTTTTACCAGGATGCCTATTGTAAAAACAAGCGGCGTTGCAATAAGCAACATCAATCCAATAACAGATATTTTCCGGAAACCCTTGTACATACAATAAAAGAAGACGAAGTTAGTACTTATTTCTTTCGCACTAAACTGTCTATCGGGTAATGGGCTTCCATCGTATCCCTTACTGCGTTTACCCAGTTGGCGAGTGTAAGTTTTTGCGGTTCACTTAATTTGGCGTCCTTGTGTATCCACAGGTAGGAATCAAGCGGCATTTCGTTCTCTTTGACCAACTCGTTAATTTCCTCCAGTTTTTTATATTGGCGCCTTAACCTGTACGAAGCGAATTCTGAGAAATTCAGGTCTTTTTTCCCGTCTTTAATATGCCCATCAAGCCACCAGGCGACGGGCTGTACCTGTGAATACCAGGGATAAACCGTGTTGTTGCTGTGGCAATCGTAGCAACTGGTCTTAAGAATGGTTTGTACATCTTCAGGAACGGCATATAGTGTGGTAATATCATTTTTGCTCATGCCCTCAGCTTTGTTTTTTGCGGGTCTGAAGAACTGGATAACGATGAATGCAAGTAACAATACAAGGAACAGTCGTTTAAAGAATTTTTTCATTGCTTAGTTTTTATCAATTAATATTTGGCCGGTCATCGCTTCCGGAACCGGCAGGTTCATGATCTGTAAAATAGTGGGGGCGATGTCTCCCAGTTTCCCCGGTTTTATTTTTCCGTTCCATATTTTATCAATGATAAAAAACGGAACCAGGTTTAGTGTATGTGCGGTATTAGGTGTTCCGTCTTCATTGATCGCATAATCGGCATTGCCATGGTCGGCGGTTAAAAAAACAGTGTACCCGTTCTGCAGGGAAGCAGTTACCACTTTCTCTACACATTTATCAACGGTTTCCACTGCTTTAATGATGGCGCTCCATACGCCCGTATGTCCAACCATATCGGCATTGGCATAGTTGAGGCAGATGAAATCAGCAGATCTATCATTGATCTCTTTTACGATCGCATCGGTAACCTCGTAAGCGCTCATCTCCGGCTGCAGGTCGTAGGTGGCCACTTTTGGTGAAGGCACCATGATGCGTTTTTCCCCGGTAAAAGGCACTTCACGTCCGCCACTGAAAAAGAAACTTACGTGCGGATACTTTTCTGTTTCTGCAATGCGTATCTGTGCTTTATTGTTTTGTTCCAGTATCTCACCCAGGGTATTCCGCAGGTCGTCGTTCTCAAAAACCACGAGTACGTTCTTAAAGGTATGATCGTACTGCGTCATAGTGGTGTAATGAAGATCTAATTTCTGCATACCAAATTCGGGTTTATCTGCCTGGGTAAGCACATCGGTGATCTCCCGGCAACGATCGGTACGGAAATTAAAGCAGATCACCACATCATCGTTTTTGATCTTGACGTTTGGTATTGTTTTGTTGATGATCGGTTTTATGAATTCATCGGTAACTCCATTGTTGTAAGACTGCTGCACTGCTGCTAAAACATCTTCACTCTGTTCTCCAATTCCATTTACCAGTGCATCGTATGCTATCTTAACCCGTTCCCATCGCTTATCCCTGTCCATGGCATAATACCTGCCGGTGATGGTAGCAATGCTTCCGGTAGTTTTTTTAAGATGCTCCTGCAGGCTGGTTAAAAAACCCAATCCGCTTTTAGGATCGGTATCTCTTCCATCTGTAAAAGCATGTACAAGCACATCATCCAGTTGTTCATTGGCACAAAGACTTATCAATGCTTTTACATGATCAATATGCGAATGCACGCCGCCATCACTTACCAGGCCCATCAGGTGAAGTGTTTTTTTATTTTGCTTTGCATAACGGATGGCATTTAGTAAAGCCGGGTTCTTTGCAAATTCACCGCTGCGGATGGCAACATTGATGCGTTGCAGTTCCTGGTAAACAATGCGGCCGGCGCCCAGGTTAAGATGCCCCACTTCGCTGTTTCCCATCTGCCCATCTGGCAGACCAACCGCCTCGCCACAGGTTACCAGGGTTGTATTAGGATATTTTGAATATAAAGAATTTACAAACGGGGTACTTGCATTTTGAATAGCATCGCTGCTTTTTACTTTACCAAGACCCCACCCGTCCATTATTATCAGTATAACTTTCTTATCTTCCATTTCGTAAAACTAAAAGATTTGCAGCTAAGTACAATTCTTTATTGTCTTATGGGTATAAAATAGCCTCAACTCCCGGCAATTTTAACACAGGTTGGCACGTTTTTAGTCGAATTCCCGGAGACAAAAACCTACTGAAAATGAAACAGTTTTTTTCTTTATTGTTGGTTGGCGCTTTGATCAGTTCGTTTACTTTTTTTGCCAGTATTGATGAAGTGATCGCCGGAATGAAAGCCGGTAATGCTTCTGAAGTGGCCCGTTTTTTTGATAATACCGTGGAGCTGAATATGCCTGAAAAAAGCAACAGCTATAGCAGGAGCCAGGCCGAACTGGTATTAAAGGATTTCTTCAATACCAATGCAGTAAAAAGTTTTGAAGTGCTTCACAAAGGAGAGAACGGCGGATCGCAATATTGCATCGGCACCCTGGTTACCCGCAATGGTTCTTTCCGTACCACCATCTTCATGAAGCAGAAAGGCGATAAGCAGTTGCTGCAGGAAATAACATTCGAGAATAAATAGATCAGAACAATAATAAACAGAACGCCCCGGACCTTCCGGGGTTTTTTGTTTCTGTTCTTTCTTAGCTTTGTTGGTATGGAATATAAAGAACAATTAAACCTGCTTATAAAAAATGCGCTGGCAGAAGATATTGGTGATGGCGATCATTCCACGCTTTCATCCATTGCAGCAGATGCCGAAGGAATGGCGGTATTGAAAATAAAGGAAGCAGGGATACTTGCGGGGATGGAAGTGGCAGAAACGATCTTCCGCTATATGCAGCCGGGTATTATTTTCACCCCGTATAAAAAAGACGGTGATGAAATGAAGGTTGGTGAAAAGGCCTTTGAGGTAAAAGCAAAAGTGCATACGATACTGCAATGCGAAAGACTGGTGCTGAACTGTATGCAGCGTATGAGCGGCATCGCCACCTTAACCCATCAATATACGCAAAAACTAAAACCGTATAAAACAAAACTGCTGGATACAAGGAAGACCACACCCAATTTCAGGTTGCTGGAAAAAGAAGCGGTACGTATCGGGGGAGGAGTGAACCATCGTTTTGGATTATACGATATGATCATGCTTAAAGATAACCACATTGATTACTGCGGGGGAATTGAAAAGGCAATACTGAAAGCATACAATTATGTTCAATCAAATAAACCGGGTTTAAAGATAGAAGTGGAGACAAGAAATGCCGAGGATGTAAAAAAAGTGATGGCAGTTGGAAAAGCAGATCGCATCATGCTGGATAATTTTACGCCCGAACAGATCACCGAAGCCCTTAAACTCATTAACGACAAATATGAAACGGAGGCCAGTGGCGGTATCAACCTGGATAATATAGAGGCCTATGCCGCTACGGGTGTGGATTATATTTCCAGCGGGGCCATCATTCACCAGGCAAGAAGCCTGGACCTGAGCCTGAAAGCAGTGATCATCTGAAACAGTTAACATGTCAAAGAAGAAATTAAATTCATTCGGCGGTTTGATCTATTCAACAGACCCGGATTTTAAATTACCGTCGGCTGAAGAAAATACACCGCAAACGATAGAGCCGGCACAACAACAATTACGGGTGATGCTTGAAACAAAACACCGGGCCGGTAAAGTGGTAACAATCGTTTATGGATTTAAAGGCGGTAATGCCCACCTGGAAGAACTGGGCAGGAAATTAAAATCATTCTGCGGAACAGGCGGCTCGGTAAAGGGCGGAGAAGTAATTGTACAGGGCGATCACCGGGAAAAAGTTTTACAATGGCTGCACAAGAACGGGTATAAAATGGCAAAGAAAATTTAATCCTGCTTTTTCTCTTCCTTATTTTCTTCAATACTCAATGCCCCGCTCGGGCATTTTTTTACCTGCTCAATGATCCGTTGTGTATCGGCCTGGCTCATATCTATCCAGGGCCTGCGGCGGGGATCAAATACGGCGGCAAGGCCTTTGGCACAAATGCCCGAATGCGTGCAGAGATCAGGTTTCCAGGCAATGGTTGTTTCTCCGTTTGTATAGTGAAGTGTTTTAAGTGGCATACACGTTATTTTAACAGGTATGAACTATCTAAAGTACAATAAAAAGTAAATTTTAGTGTTACTTTTACGGCAAGCAAACACAATACATGATCTCTAAGATATCAGAGGGCATCACCATCAGTGTAGAAACCTACTACCAGCCGGATTACAGCAACCCGGTGAACAGTGAGTATATGTTTGCTTACCGCATCACCATTGAGAACAACAACAATTTCATAGTAAAACTTCTACGCAGGCACTGGCATATTTATGACAGTAACGGAAGCCAGCGTGAAGTGGAAGGAGAAGGCGTGGTAGGTGTTCAGCCCCAGATAAACCCGGGAGAATCGTACCAGTATGTAAGCGGATGCAACCTTCGCTCGGAGATAGGAAAGATGAACGGCACCTATTTAATGGAGAATATCAGTAATAAGAAAACATTCAATGCCATTATTCCCGCATTTGATATGTGTGCCCCGTTCAAGCTAAACTGATTTTAACCTTTACCATACTGTTTTTTGACTTACCTTTAGCCCATCGGCATGAGCTAATATTTTATCACATCCCTGTTGTAAACGTTTCGTTCTGTTTTTGAAGTGTTACTCTAATCAACCGTTAAGATATTATGGCAAAGATCACGTTTTCAAACCGCAACAACGACTTTTATCAAAGTCTGAAATCGTCTGTGGAAGAATATTTTGTTGAAAATAAGATCAAGCGTACCGGGGATTGGCGCTTATTCAGTAAAACAATCATCCTGGTAAGTGCTGCCATTGCTATTTACATGATATTGATAACGGGTTCTGTAAATGCATGGGTAGCGTTATTGCTGTGCATGTTGCTGGGATTTACACTGGCATCTGTAGGCTTTAGTGTGATGCATGATGCCAATCACGGAAGTTACTCAACCAGGCCGGGCCTGAATGACTTCTTAGGCCTGAGTTTAAATGCCATGGGCGCCAGTTCTTATTTCTGGAAACAAAAGCACAATATCATACATCATACCTACACAAACGTTGATGGCATTGATGACGATATTGCCAAGAGTCCCATCATCCGCCAGTGCGAATCACAAAAATGGGTTCCGGCACATAAAGTACAATACCTGTACCTGTTGCCCGTATATTCCTTGTCAACCATCTTCTGGATATTCATCATGGATTTTAAAAAGTATTTTTCTCATAAGATATATACCACCGATGCCTGGAAGATGAACACAAAAAATCATATTATCTTCTGGGCTACAAAAATATTATACCTGTTCTTTTATGTAGCCTTACCCATATACGTGTGGGGATTTTTACCCTGGTTTGCTGGCTATATGGCCCTTAATGCCGTAATGGGCTTAACGCTTTCCATTGTGTTTCAACTGGCTCATGTAGTGGAGAACACCGAGTTTGAGCACGTGCCCCTGGATGAAACAAAACATATTGAAACTGCCTGGGCCGAACACCAGGTGAAAACAACAGCCAACTTCGCCATGGGAAATAAAATAGTTTCCTGGTTTGTAGGCGGACTTAATTTCCAGATAGAACATCACCTCTTCCCCAGGGTGAGTCATATTCATTATCCTGCCATCAGTAAGATCGTTATGCAGAAATGTAAAGAATTCAATTTACCCTATAACAAGTACGATACGATGAGAGAAGCCGTGGCTTCACACTTCCGGGTAATGAAATGGCTTGGTAAAAAGCCAGAGGTAATGTTGCAGGTAAAAGCGGCTTAGTTCCTAAGGTTTATATTTGGCTTGCTGGAAGATCGTTTCCGCATCAGCTGCCATCAGTTTCTGCAGACTGTAATCCGGGTTCTTCTTCATGAATTTTTTTACGATCTGCCATCCTGCAAAACTGCCGATATTTCCCGGCGATGCTTCTCCCAGCTCCTGCGTTTTCGGACTTTCACCGATATAATTCTTAATGATATTGTTGTCGATCGTTTGCAAAAGATTGTTTTGTGCAAACAGGTCCCAAACCGAACGCTCGTGCTCATACACCGCTTTCAGTTGTTCTTCTGTATAACCGATCAGCTTGTATTCTTTTGTACCGGGTAATAACCTGCTTAGTAAGAAAAGGCGTTTTCCTTTTTCAACCATCTGTTCCACCAGGGGTCTGTCTTCCTGTTTTTCGGGGTACAGGTCCTGCAGCAGCAACTTCATACAATCCACCGGGATATAATCAGGGGCAAAGCGCCGGCTTACATAATCGGGATAGGTTTCTCTTACCAGCGCCGACTTATATAAAGAAAAATCTTTTCCAAGATGCAGCTGCAGTCCTACGCAGATCATGTCTTCTGCTGCCGCCACGCCAATTCCATTCAGCGGGCCAATAAATGTGATGATCTTTTTGGGAGGAGTATAATTGGGAAAATAATGCTTCAGGTATTGCAACCCCCTTTTTATTTCCTTTTCATACGAAGTAAAATCATTGAATAAGGCCTGGCTGCTGTCGTATACGCTGCGGTACGAATTAACGAAGCCAAGTACATAAGCGGCAACGGTATCGGTTGACCATTTTGGATCGGCGCCCAGAACTGTGTAAATGAAGTTCTCTCCAAAATCGGGATACTTTGCCTGCAACTGATCCAGCTGGTAAGGAAAGCTTACCGTGTCTAAAGCAAACAGATCCTTTTCAAAGCGTTGGGTGGTGATATCCAGCCTGATGTCAGAAACATCGGGCGCTTTATCCGCATTATTACAGGAAACAACGAATACGGAAAGACAGAACAGTGCAATAATTATTCTCATCTGGTTAAATTAACTTTACAAAGTAAAAGAATCATTTCTTAATAAAACATAAATATCCGCTGCATGCGGAACCGGGCATGAAAATCTTTTTAGCACAGCAAAACTATCACATCGGAAATTTTGAGAGCAATACCCAAAAGATCATTTGTGCTATTGACGAAGCGAAGAAGCAGGGCGGCGACCTGATCGTATTCAGCGAACTGAGCGTGTGCGGATATGCTCCCCGTGATTTCCTGGAGTTTGACGATTTCATCAATAAAAGTTATGCAACCATTGATGAGATAAAGCAACATGCAGATACTATTGGCGTGCTGATAGGAGCGCCCGACCGGAATCCCGTCAAAGAAGGAAAAGATCTGTTCAATGCAGCATACCTCCTGTATGAAAAAGAAGTAAAAGGCATTGCCCATAAAACATGCCTTCCTAACTACGATGTGTTTGATGAGTACCGTTATTTTGAACCTGCCTATGAATGGCGTATAATGGAATTTAAAGAGAAGCGGCTGGCGGTAACCATTTGTGAAGATATCTGGAACCTGGGCGATAATCCCATGTACCGCATTTGCCCTATGGACGAACTGATGAAACAACAGCCGGATGTAATGATCAACCTGTCTGCATCACCTTTTGATTATACACACGACGAAGACCGGAAGGCTACCATTAAATCGAATGTTGCCAAATACAAACTGCCTTTGTTCTATTGTAATGCAGTTGGCAGCCAGACTGAAATTGTTTTTGACGGCACATCGCTGGTATTTGATAAGGATGCCAACCTCTGCGGGCAGCTGCCTTCTTTTCAGTCATCACTGCAGTCCTTTGTTTTAAACAACGATGGTACGATCGATGCCCCGGTCATAGAACCCGCCAGCCGGGTTCCTGATAAGGAATTAAATCCCGCAGTATTAGAAGAAGGTCTGAATATTGCAATGGTGCATGATGCCATTGTGATGGGCATCCGGGATTATTTTTCCAAGATGGGCTTCACCAAAGCCATCCTGGGCAGCAGCGGTGGTATCGACAGCGCTGTTACCCTGGCGCTTGCCTGTACGGCACTGGGAAAAGAAAATGTGAGAGCTGTTCTTATGCCTTCACAGTATTCAACTGACCATTCGGTGAATGATGCGGAACAACTGAGCCTGAACCTGGGCAATCCTTATGATACCATTCCCATTGAAAATATCTACAACAGTTTTCTGAACGAACTGAAGCCGGTGTTTAACGGTATGCCTTTCAGTATTGCAGAAGAAAATATACAAAGTCGTACCAGGGGAAATTTACTGATGGCCATTGCCAATAAGTTCGGATATATTTTATTGAATACATCTAATAAAAGTGAACTGGCAACCGGCTACGGAACCCTGTATGGTGATATGGCCGGCGGCCTGGGGGTATTAGGCGATTGCTACAAACTACAAATATATGCGTTGGCCAGGTATATAAACCGGGAGAAGGAGATCATTCCAGCTAATATCATTACCAAAGCGCCCAGCGCTGAACTAAGACCCGGGCAAAAAGATTCCGATTCGTTACCGGATTATTCGATACTTGATAAGATACTTTATCAATACATTGAACGCAGACAGGGACCTAATGAGATAAAATTGCAGGGATTTGATGTTGCCCTGGTTGACCGTGTTCTGAAAATGGTAAACATCAACGAATACAAACGAAACCAGTTTTGTCCCATCATACGTATTTCGCCAAAAGCATTTGGAGTGGGTAGAAGGATGCCGATAGTAGGGAAGTATCTTAGTTAATGCAGGTTTATATCTTCTCCACCACCACTGCCGTTCCATAAGCCAGTACTTCGGTAACGCCGTTCATCACTTCATTGGCGTCATAGCGCATGTTGATGATGGCATTGGCGCCCCGTTCATTGGCGTGCTGTATCATTAACTGGTAGGCTTCTTCTCTTGTCTTTTCACACAGCTCTGCATAGATCGAGATCTTGCCACCAAAGAGTGTCTGAAATCCCCCGGCAATATTGCCGAATATACTCCTGCTGCGAACAGTAATGCCCCTTACCAGTCCCATGTGCCTGGTAATTCGGTATCCTTCCAGCGTATTGGAAGTGGTGATCATTTGTTGGTCTAACATGATAAAAAGTTTTATGAAAGTTAAGCCATTTTAACAAAGTTTTTCTCCACGCATCAAAACGGCAAAATATTTGTTCAGGCTTAGTTCGTACTTTGCGTCCTAACCCAAATCCCTCATCCTGAACGTAATTAACGGAACAGGGGAACTGGAAGATAAATCCGAATATAAATTATGGCTCAAACATCTGAAGACATCCGGCTGCTGAACGAAAAGATAAACCATGCCGCCGGTTTTGTTACACGTATCAATGATGAATTAAGTAAAGTGATCGTTGGCCAGCAAGGCATGATCGAACGGCTACTCATTGGCCTGTTAAGTAATGGCCACGTACTTTTGGAAGGCGTGCCCGGACTGGCAAAAACGCTGTCCATTAAATCGCTTGCACAGTCTGTTCATGCCGATTTCAGCCGCATACAGTTTACCCCCGACCTCTTGCCTGCCGATGTGGTGGGTACCATGATCTACAACCAGTCGAAGAATGAATTCATGGTTCGTAAAGGACCCATATTCTCAAACTTTATTTTAGCGGATGAGATCAACCGGGCCCCGGCAAAAGTGCAGAGCGCCCTGCTGGAAGCCATGCAGGAAAGGCAGGTCACCATTGGCGAAACAACGTATAAACTACCGGAACCTTTTTTGGTACTTGCTACCCAAAATCCCATTGAGCAGGAAGGAACCTATCCATTACCTGAAGCGCAGGTTGACCGGTTCATGCTGAAAGTGATTGTAGACTATCCTTCCAAATCGGAAGAGCAAATGATCATCCGGCAAAATACGCTGGGGCTGAGTTCGGCAGCTATCAACGCTGTTGCTTCCACCAGCGAGATATTAACTGCAAAGGAACTGGTACGCCAGGTTTACCTCGATGAAAAAGTAGAGAACTACATTTTAGATATTGTATTCGCCACCCGCTTTCCTGAAAAATATAACCTGCCAAAATTGAAGCCATTGATCGGTTTTGGCGGATCGCCCAGGGCAAGCATCAACCTGGCGCTGGCGGCAAAAGCATATGCATTCTTAAACAGCCGGGCTTATGTTATTCCGGAAGATGTTCGGGGTATTTGCAAGGATGTATTGCGCCATCGCATCGGGTTAACGTATGAAGCAGAAGCAGAAAATGTGAACGTAGAACAGATCATTAATGAGATACTGAGAGTAGTGAATGTGCCCTAAGATCGTTGACCGTTGGTCGTTGATCGTTTGCGAAGATGGGGAATGCTAAATTGATTTTATGGCTAATTATAAAGAGCTGGATACATGGAAAGTATCGATGCAGTTGGTTAAAGAAGTTTATTTACTTACGCAGAAGTTTCTAAAAGAGGAATTATATGCTTTAACTTCTCAGGTGAAGAGAGCGGCAGTATCGGTTCCGGCAAATATAGCAGAAGGGGTGGGAAGGCAGTATAAAAAGGATACATTACAATTCCTGCACATTGCAAGAGGTTCATTATATGAATTGGAAACATTATTGAATATTGCAGTTATGGTCAAAATTATTTCGGAAACTGAATTTAATAGCATCATTTTTTCATTGGAAAAATCATTACAGGTTCTAAATGGCTTTATCAATTATAACCAAAAAGCAGATTTGAAATAAAGACCGAACAACAACCAACGATCATCGCCAACGATCATCGGCCAACGAACAACGTTAACAATGCTGACAACAGAAGAGATACTGAAAAAAGTCCGGGAGCTTGAAATAAAAAGCAAGAAGATCACCACGCATTTATTTACGGGGGAGTATCATTCTGCTTTTAAGGGAAAAGGAATGAGCTTCAGAGAAGTAAGGGAATATTATGCCGGCGACGACGTACGTTTCATCGACTGGAATGTGAGCGCCCGGCTCAGTCACCCCTTTACCAAGGTGTTTGAAGAAGAAAGAGAGCTGACTGTGATGCTGATGATAGATACCAGCGCCAGTAATTTATTTGGAACTGTAGCACGGCAAAAAAAAGACCTGATCGTTGAAATGGCTGCTGTACTTGCTTTCAGCGCCATCAGCAATAACGATAAGGTAGGTTGTATCTTTTTCAGCGATAAGCTGGATAAATATATAGCTCCCAAAAAGGGCAGGCAGCATGCCTTATATATAGTAAGGGAATTGCTTACGGTTGAAGCCACTAAAAAGGGAACCAACCTGGATGAGGCCATTAAATTCTTCAGCCGGGCTGTAAAACAACGAAGCATTGCATTTGTACTGAGCGATTTTATTGCCACCGGTTACGACGATGGTCTGAAAGTGATCGGCAATAAACATGATGTGATCGGCATACGGGTTTATGATAAGATGGATATGCAGTTACCCGATGCCGGGCTGCTGCAGGTACAGGATGCCGAAACGGGTAAAACAAAGTGGATCAACAGCAGCAGCGCCCTGGTACGTTACAACTACCAGCAGCATTTTATGCAGCAAAGCGAAGCCAGTAAGAATTATTTCCGCAAGGCCGGGGCCGAATTGCTGCACGTTCGTACAGACGACGATTATGTAAAGATCCTCCAGAAATTTTTTATTAAAAGAAGCTGAACGGGAAAAGAATGCGGATACGGAAAATTTTATCGATCGGAATAACAGCCTGTTTTTCTTTATTGGCAGCTACGGGCTTTTGTCAGCCTGTTCAAACCATCACTGATCGTAACGATATCCTGATCGGCGAACAGGTAAAACTAAAAATAAAGGCAACACTGCCACCCGCATTTAATGGCGCCATGCAATGGATATCTTTGCCCGATTCCATCCCGCATTTTGAGATTGTGGATGCCGGTAAGGCCGATACGGTATCTTATAAAGACAATTCAAGAGCCATTGAGCAAACCATTATCCTTACCAGTTTTGATTCAGGGAAATGGGTATTTCCCGCTTTGCCTTTCTCGCTTTCCCAATCACAGGCTTACACTGATTCATTTACTGTAAATGTTTCCTATTCTCCACCCGACAGTACGAACCAGCTCCGGGATATAAAGCCCATCATCAATGTATCGGTAACCGATTATACCTGGTATTACATTATTGGCGCTGCTGTTTTGTTATTACTGATCGTCTTCCTGCTTTACCGGTATTTTAAAAAGAATAAGAAAGAAAAACCGGTGATCGCCAGGTCTAAACTTTCGGCCTATGAAGAAGCGATGGCTGAAATAAATAAGCTGGGCCAGTTCGACCTGCAGGATGCAGCAGGAATAAAAATATATCATTCTAAACTGGGCGTTATTTTCAAACAATACCTCGGAAGAAAACAACAGAAGAACCTGCTGACCAAAACCACCGGTGATCTTTTGATACGGATGGCGGAAAGCGGAATGCCTGCCGGCGATGTTTCAAACCTGGCTACTGCACTTCGCTGTACAGATGCCGTAAAATTTGCAAAATATTTACCTGGTATCATGGAATCTGAAGACTGTCTGCAAAAAATAAAATCGGCAATTGATTTAACAGAACATCAAACCTCAAACCTTAAACCTCAAACTTCAAACTTCAAACCCTTAATCCATTTTGCTTTTCAACTATTTTAAAAATATCAGTTTTGGCCAGCCCTGGTTCTTTGCATTACTGCTTGTGGTGCCGGTGCTCATTTACTGGTATGTAAAGAAGAGCAACCGGCAACAAGGAGCGGTAACTGTTTCTGATGCATCGGCACTGGGTTTGTCTTCCTGGAAGAGCAGCCTGCGGCATATACCTTTTATCCTGCGGTTGCTGACTGTTATTTTCGTTATTGCTGCATTGGCCCGGCCGCAAACAGTTTATGAAGAGCAGAACGTGGAAGGAGAGGGTGTAGATATTGTTTTGTGTATTGATGTTAGCGGAAGTATGACCGCACAGGACCTTACACCCAACCGGCTGGAAGCGGCAAAAGCCGTGGCTATTGATTTTGTGAACAAGCGCCTTACCGACCGCATCGGTATTGTGATATTCTCGGGAGAGAGTTTTACGCAATGTCCCATAACCACCGATCACCGGGTACTTATTTCGGCCATTGAAAATATCCGTAATGGGTTGCTGGAAGATGGAACAGCGATCGGCTCGGGACTGGGTACCAGTGTTGACAGGCTTCGCAGCAGCAAAACAAAAAGTAAGATGGTCATCCTGTTAACCGATGGAGAGAATAATGGTGGCCTTATCGATCCGCAAACAGCCAAAGAGATCGCCAAGGCATTCGGTATTAAAGTATATACCATTGGCGTTGGTACGGATGGGTATGCACCTACCCCGGTAAATACACCCATGGGTGTGGTGATGCAGCAGGGCAAGGTTTCTATTGATGAAAAGTTGCTGAAAGAGATAGCCGATGAAACAGGCGGTAAATATTTCCGGGCAAAAGACAATGAAGGTCTTGCAGGTATCTACAGCGAAATAGACCAATTGGAAAAATCAAAAGTAGAGATCACCAACCGAACCCGGCATACCGAAAAATTCTTTCCCTTTGTAATGGCAGCACTTGCGTTGCTTTTTGCAGAAATGATATTGCGCTTTACCATCTTCAGAAAATTCCCGTGAAATGATCTGACGTCCTCGTCTGACCATTCCTAAATGGTTATTGGTCAGACGGGGGCGTCAGACCAGGTATCCGCCTTTTCTAACAGCGTTCATTTTAATTTGTGATATTTGTCTTTTATGAAGGCAACCGTTTATAAAAGTACCGGCAGCTGGTACATTGTGAAAGATGAATCCGGTAAGCAGTACAATGCCCGTATCCTTGGGAAATTTAAAATTGACAGGCTTACCAGTACCAACCCCATCGCTGTGGGCGATAAGGTTACAATCGAAACAGAGAATGAAACAGAAGATTCGGTTACCATTACCGAAATAGCAGACCGGAGGAACTATATCAACCGTACATCACCGGCCAATAAGCACCAGCATCACATCATTGCTTCTAATTTAGACCAGTCGCTTTTATTTGCCACGCTTAAAGACCCTAAAACGTCGCAGGGCTTTATCGATCGGTTTTTAATTGCGTCAGAAGCCTATCATGTGCCTGCCATCATTGTATTTAATAAGGCCGACCTATATAAAAAGAAAGAACAGGAAAAATTTGCTGAGCTGAGATCCACCTATGAAAAGATCGGGTATAAGGTATTACTCACAAGCATTGAAACAGGCGAAGGGCTGGAAGCAGTTAAATCTGTATTGAAGGATAAGGTTACTTTACTCAGTGGTCATTCCGGCGTGGGTAAATCGTCTTTTATCAATAAGGTATTTCCTGAGCTGAATCTTAAAACACAGGATGTGAGCGGGTGGAGTGGCAAAGGGTTACATACAACCACGTTTGCCGAGATGTTTGATCTGCCGGGCGGAGGAAAGATCATTGATACACCCGGGATAAGGGAGCTTGGTTTAGTGGATATCTCCAGGCAGGAGCTTTCGCATTACTTTCCCGAGATGAGGGCATTGATCAACGACTGCCAGTTCAATAACTGTATGCACCTGAATGAACCGGGCTGTGCGGTAAAAACGTCGGTGGAAGAAGGGGCCATTAATATCGACCGCTATATCAGCTACTGCAATATCCTGGAATCGATCAATGAAAAGAACTACTGATCAATAAGCCCGGTGCTCAAGAAAATGGGCAACTTCCATCACCACATTGTTGTTCCTGGAAAGATTTTTTTTCTGCTGCGGATAAATGCTTACCCCGTTGAAGATGTTATAATGCAACGTGAGGAATTGACCCCGGTACTGGAAATCCCAGTCAAGCGTTTCCGCATCATCAACCTGGTTCAGGAATTTAACTTTGAGGTCTTTGGCCAGTGTATTGGCAATGGCATAAAATTTTGATATGCCGCAGTTATCGTCAATCACGGCTTCGGTACAGCCGTTGGTGGTTTTCAGTTCGTAGCACATAGAGGTATAGGTTTTTAAGATAAAATACTGGATCAACGAAACATTACTACAGGTACGGAATATTTACCTCTAGTTTGGATTTAAACTCTTTCTCCCCTTATACTTTGCTTTCTTCTCTGCTTTAATTGCTTTTTCATCCCCTGCTAATATCTTTTCAGCGCCAACGTTTCTTCCGTTAGTGGGGCAACCAACTTTTTCTTTTTTGGTGAAGATGCGGCTGATGAAGCAGCCATTCAGCATAAAAGAAGCACAGATAAAAAGTAACAGTATCTTTTTCATATTTTAAAGATAACTATTTATGGAATGATTCAGATCCCCTCTTTTCCACTTCCGCTGTCGCTAAACCATCCGCTGTATTTCACGTAGTTATTAGCTATCCGGTCAATTTCACCACTCATCAGTTCCGGACTTACATCTTTTACCTTTTTGGCAGGTACCCCGGCATAAATACTTCCCGGTTCTACCCGGGTATTTTCCAGTACCACGGCCCCGGCAGCTATGATGCTGTTGCTGCCTATTACGGCATGGTCCATCACAATGGCGCCCATACCTATCAGCACATTATCCTCTATAACGCACCCGTGTACGATCGCATTGTGTCCGATACTTACATTATTTCCGATAATAGTGCCGGTTTTCTGGTAAGTACAGTGTATAATGGCCCCATCCTGCACGTTGACTTTGTTGCCCATACGTATACTATTTACATCACCACGTATTACCGCATTGAACCACGCACTGCAATTATCTCCCATTAGTACATCGCCTACAATAGTAGCATTGGGAGCTATATAACAGTCTTTTCCAAATATGGGCAGTATCCCTTTTACCGGAAGAATTACAGGCATGATCGTTTATTTAAAAGTGAACCCTGCTAAAGTAAAACAGATTTTTATTAAAAAGTAATTCCAAAAAGAACATAGGACTGAAGCCGCTTGCTTTGGTCGCTGTACATAGCGCTTAACTCCAGCGGGCCAATGGGCGTACGGTATGCAAAAGTGAGTGCATAACCGGTAAGGCCGGTGCTGGCGGATGTGTTGATGGCAAAATCTTTTACCAAACCATTTACCCGGCCGATGAGGTAAACATTGTTGATCGGGTTATAGCGCAACCCCAGTTGTAAAGCGGCAACACTGGGCGAATGAAGCGTGGCTTCCTGCAGCCCGGCAAACCTTACCTGGTTGCGGTAAATGCCGTTGATACCGCCGATAAGAAAATCGTTAAGCTGGTTTGTTTTGTTGGTGAAGTTGATGCCCACCTGCAAGCCGGTGAAGAAATTGAATTTTTTATTCAATGCAGCAAAAATGGTTCCGTCGAAACAGATGCGGCTGTAGTTGTCGAAGTTGAGGGTATTGGGAACGGGCAGGCCATTTTCCAGCTGGGTTATCTTGGATCGTTGATCGTATACATGTGCCAGTTCCATATTCATTTTTAATCCCCGCGTTGGATAAAATATCTGGTTAAGACTGTTGTACTTGAGATAGGCATAACTTTTAAAGTTGGTAAAGTTCCCTTTTACTTCCGATGCCGATCTTATAGCCGGGCCAAAATGAATGTATTCAAAAGCACTACCAATGCCTGCTGCCACTTTGTTATTGCCGCTGTTCTGGAAATTGAGAAATAACTGCGAATAGTTCTGTTTGTAAGAGCCATCCGCTTTAAAATTGCTGTATGAATTTATCTCCTGGTTATCGAGCCGGAACCCGGTTTGAAAGGCAACATTTTTGATACGCCCAAGGTATTGCAGGTGCTCGGCTTCCAATTGTATGCTTTCCCCAACAGAAACAGATACCATGCTTCTTGAATTGGGAATGAAGAGATCACGGGATGTTAAATTCAGGTTTACATTAATGCCCCGGAACCGGGTATAATAAACGCCTGCTTTTACATGCGTGCCCGGGTTTTCTTCTACATTGAAAATAATGGTAGCCGTATCGGGGCTGGTATGATCAAGGGTATAGGTTATGTTACTGTAATACCTGGAACCGTATGCCCGGCGTATGCTTTTATTTATCTGTGCGGCTGTGTAGTTGCGATGATCGTCAAAATTCATCAGGTGAGCCAGGAAGATGGCGCTTGTCTTCTTCAGCCCGGTCATTTTATACCCGGTGATGAAAACCGTATGGGTACTTATTGAATCCCCTTTTTTTACTTCGGTACTGGTAATGGCATTGATGCTGTCGGCCAGTTTTTTAAAAATGGGATAATAAGAACGACCGGTCTCCAGGCCCTCATCTAAAATAATATCGCTGCTGGCAAAACTGCCCATATTATATTTCTCCAGGGGCATATAGATGTAATAATTTGTCAGTGGTATCTCTTCTTTAAAATCGCCGGCTTCTTTAAAGAAAGCCATCTGCAGTATCACATCAATGGGGTTGGTTATTTTTTCTTTGGCAGAAAGGCCCGTGCTTACATTGCTGCCTATCACAATATCGGCTCCCATTTCTTTTACATTCTTTACCGGGAAGTTTCTTACAACGCCTCCGTCCACTAATCTTTTATCGGCAATATTCACTGCCGCAAAAACAGAAGGGATGGCCATGGTTGCCCGGAGGGCTGTGGTGATATTGCCGGTATCCAAAACAACCAGGTTGCCTGTTTCCAGGTCGGTGGCCATACATTTAAAAGGTATTTTAAAATTACTGAAGTTGCGTACATCTGAAACGTGAAA
This sequence comes from Ferruginibacter sp., assembly GCA_044220615.1. Lineage (GTDB taxonomy): Bacteria > Bacteroidota > Bacteroidia > Chitinophagales > Chitinophagaceae > Ferruginibacter. The sequence goes on from JBGAQR010000005.1 coordinate 57,270, forward strand.
GAACAGTTCCGAGAATTTGAGATTCAGCTCCTGGCCTTTGATAACACCTGTTTGCAGGCTGATCCGCTTATTTATATACGGCAGTTCAATAGCAAAGCGGCTGTACTGTTCCTTTTCTTCCACCGAAAGGGTACGCAGGGATATCTGGTTGCCAAATAACTGGTCCCAGTCAATATCACGGGCAATTTTTTCTATCTCATTACCGCTGTATCCAACCGCATACAGGGCGCCAAGGATACCTCCCATGCTGGTGCCGGTAATGTAATCTACTTTAAGCCCGGCACTGTCAATGGCTTTTAAAATGCCGATATGCGCCAGGCCCTTTGCGCCGCCGCCACTGAGGGTAAGTCCTATCTTAGGACGTACTTTCTCCTGCGCATGCGTGGATATACTGAATGTAAAAAAACAAAGAAGGGAGAGAAAAAATTTCATCGTGTACAAATTACGAACTAACCCGCTTTTCATTGGCACTGAAAAGTTAATTATTTCCTTTGATAGCGTAACGGAAATTACAGGGGTTTAGTTTGCCGTTCCGGTTATTAGCAGCAGAAGTGTTTATTTTGCAGTAATAATTGTGCCAATGACCAACCGACAGCTTTTTTTAAACCACGTGGGGCAAACATCCGATGCGCCGCTTTGCCTGGAAATTGTACGGGCCGAAGGCAGTAAGCTCTATGATGTGGATGGTAAAGAATACATTGATCTTATCGGCGGCATCAGCGTTTGTAATGTGGGCCACCGGCATCCCCGGGTTATCGAAGCCATCAAAAAACAGTTAGACAATTACCTGCACATAATGGTGTATGGCGAACTGGTGCAAAGTCCGCAGGTACAGTATGCAAAAAAACTAACCGATCACCTGCCTGCATCGCTCAACTCGTTTTTTTTTACAGCCTCGGGCAGCGAAGCAACTGAAGGAGCAATGAAACTCGCCAAACGTTTTTCCAACCGCACACAGATCGTTTCTTTTAAGAATTCATACCACGGAAGCACGCAGGGTGCATTAAGTGTAATGGGCAGCGAATACTGGCAACAGGCCTTCCGGCCATTATTGCCCGCTGTATTGCAACTGAACTATAACTCATTCAGCGATCTTGAAAATATTACGGAGCAAACGGCTTGTGTAATTGCCGAAACGATACAGGCAGAAGCAGGAGTGCTTGTTCCTCAGAATAACTGGCTGAAAGCTCTGCGGAAAAAATGTGATGAAACAGGAACTTTATTGGTGCTGGATGAGATACAATGCGGCTTTGGCCGGAACGGAACCCTGTGGGCCTTTGAACAATTTGATGTAGTGCCCGATATTTTGTTATTGGGTAAAGCGCTGGGTGGCGGAATGCCGCTGGGTGCTTTTGTTGCCAATAAAAAAGTAATGGATTCGCTTACGCATGATCCGGTGCTGGGTCATATCAATACATTCGGTGGTCACCCGGTTTGCTGTGCTGCAGGTTTAGCAGCTTTTGACGTTTTGTTGGATGAGAAATTGATTGATTCAGTTAAAGCAAAAGAGAAATTATTTATCTCTTCTCTCGATCATCCTGAAATAAGAGCGGTACGCAGCTGTGGGTTGATGATCGCAGTAGAGTTTGAGAGCTTCGACATAAATAAGAAGATCATAGATGCGCTTATAAGTGCATCTGTTTTTACCGACTGGTTTTTATTTGCAGCAAACTGCCTGCGCATTGCACCGCCTCTGACCATCAGTAACGAAGAAATCAAAAACGCATGTGATAAGATCTGTAACGTACTTAATTCTCTTTAATATAGGCTGATGAAAAAATTTCTTAAAAGAATATTATATGGCATTACGGCGCTTACATTGATCTACCTGTTGTTGCTGATACCCGGCCCTGCTGGTAATAGTACCGTTGCCGGCGCTGTTAAAGAACCATTTTCCTGGAACCGGGATGAACAATGGCTGCAGATGGAAAAACAGTTTTTGCAGGCGAAGAAAATGCCGGCGGGAGAACTTGATTCAATCATTGCTGCAAAAAAGATCATTGCTGAAAACGGATTGGCATTACTACAACAGCCCGGCAAGTCTTCAACAGACAGTGGCTGGTTACATACAGAAAATGTTTTTTTCACGCTCGCTTCATTGATAGCGGTTGACCAAAACCAGCTGCCCTGGTTTATCAACTACTATACCCGGTTTCGCAACACGGTAAAACTTCAGTCGGAACAATGGAATATGAACGAGGCATCCACCCGCAACAGTATTTATATTTTACTGTATGGCATGCGGGCTGCCGTGGAAGAAGTATTGCTGCAAACAGGCAAGCAGTCTTTTGCAGCCGCCATGCCGGTAAAAAATGAACGGTCGGTAACGCCGGCTACCAGCATATTTGGAATAGAAGTGCACAGCGGCGACCTGCTGGTATCCCGTGGTGGTGCTGAAGTCTCTGCATTGATATCAAGGGGAAACGACTACCCCGGAAATTTTTCGCACGTAGCCCTGGTATATGTGGATGAAAAAACAAATCAACCTTTTCTTATTGAAGCGCATATCGAAAAAGGTGTAGCGGTTGCTTCTGTTGCACAATATGAAAGCGATAAAAAATTACGCTTCATGGTAATGAGGCCACGATGGGACCTGGCACAGGTACAAGCCGATACCATGGCAGTGCATAAGGCAGCGAAAGCCGTGTATGAAGAAGCTGTTAAACGTCATATTCCCTATGATTTTAAAATGGATTTCAGCAACCCGTCTAAAATGTTCTGCTCCGAAGTAGGTTCTTATGCTTACCAGAAAGCGGGCATACCCGTATGGAAATATCCTTCCAGTATCTCATCGCCCGGGGTAGTTGACTGGCTGCATGCGTTTGGTGTGGAAAATTTTATAACACAAATGCCTTCCGACCTGGAGTATGACCCGCAGTTTTCGGTGGTGGCCGAATGGCGTGACCCCGAAACCTTATTTAAAGACCATATTGATAATGCTGTAATGGATGTGCTGCTGGAAAAGGCCAATGCCGGGGAAAACATCAGCTACAATATATGGCAGCTTCCGGTGGTACGGGTGATAAAAGGATATTGCGTTATTAAAAATCTTTTTGGCAAAGAGGGAATGATACCAGAAGGAATGAGTGCTGTGCAGGCATTAAAGAACCAGACTTTTGTGGCCATGCATACAACCCTTAAGAATAAAACAATACTTCTGGCCAATGATTTTGTTAAGCAGAACGGGTACCGGCCGCCTTACTGGCAATTGATAATGTTGGCACGAAAAGGATCGGAAGAAAAATAATAATGATCTCCTATTCCGGGTGATAAACCCGCTCTGCATTTTTATACACGGTTGCTTTATCCAGTGTCATCGTTTTTGTTCTTTGTTGCAGGTACATTACTACCTGGTCGTCAAAATGTTTATTGCCGGGCTTTGCACTGGCGCCATACATGTTAATGGTTTCGATCTTCGGCAGTTCATTCTTTGCAAAACGAACGAACATGATCAACCCATCGCCTCCCACCGATTTTAACCTGCCAGCATTATAAGGCTCTGTCCATTGTGGCGATAGCAGGTCGGGGAAACCGCCCAGGGGCCAGTCTTTATCGCCCCGTACTAATTTTTGAATATCGCCTAAAGCAAGGTCTGTTCTTCCGAAATTGGTCTGCATGTAATCATTCACATAAGTAAAGGTTTCAACCGCTTCGGTTTTTGTTATGGGCCTGGGTGGCTGGCCCTGCAATTTTTTCTTCAGGTATTCGTAGGTAAGTAAAAAAATGGCAGCTCCTTTACTTTCAACATCGCCCCGTTTATCCCAGTTCTTAAAAACAGTTATCATGGGTGCCAGTGCCGGGTACTCATTTTCATTCAGCAAGAACATTGAATCGATCTTATACGTGTACTGCAGAACAGCAGGTAGTTGCTTATCAAATTTTATCTGTTTGAATTTCTCATAGCTGAGTTTTTCCTGCTGCGGAAATAATTCCAGGAAACGTACGCTGCGGTTAAGGTGATATTGTTCCCATCCATCCGTTTTTGCAAACATCGATGGTTTTAGATTATCAGCTGCCGCCGTTGCTAAAAAAGGAGAGTGGTTGGTATTGAATAAGAACCCGCTTTTTGGATTGATGTATTGCGGCAGGTCTTTTTCGGAGCGGAAATCCGTCCACAGGGTTTTTGATGTATTTCCCGGCACGGTCCTTCTCCAGTTGAAAGAAGCAGCACTATCCCGGATGGGCATCATGGCATTACTCACGTAAAAAGTAGTATCGTACCGGTCGGCATACATAATATTGAACATACTCAGTTCCTGCCGGCTGATGGCGGCATAAAACTCAGAAAAGTTCTTTGCTTTATCCATCTGGTACCATTGATCCAGTACGCCGATCCGCATGTTAGCGCCAAGCCTGATCGAAAAGAAACCCTGTTCATTCTTCATGGTGGCCCCGTATTTACTCCAGTATACTTTTCTCTTTACATTGATGGGGATGCCTTTTATTTTTAGCTTGATGGTTTTTACTTCCAGGTTTATCCACTGTCCGTCGAACTTATATTGCAATGGGTTATCGGGGTTCATCTCCAATTGAAATTCATCCAGCCGGTCGCAGTAATTCACCGTATGTGCCCAGCCAAGATTTTCATTCACCCCGTGCAGGATGCAGGGCCCGCCAGCCAGTAAGCCACCGATGATATTCAATCCTTCCTCGCTGCAAAGGTGTGCTTCGTAAAAAGCCTGTGGGCCTGTATTGGGCTGGTGGGCATTGATCAGCAGGAACGATTCGCCGGTGGTGGTTTTGTTTGCGTTAATGGCGGCGGAATTGCTTCCCTTTTTATCCACTTCGGGCGCCAGCCATTCTTTGTTATTAAAAATGCGGAAGAGGGCCTGGTCGGCGCCGTTGAAAATAGTAAGTGCAAATACCGCCGATGAGATGTATTCTTTTTGTGTAACGGGGAATATTTTTTTGTGCAGTATTTCTTCCGGGTGTTTTTGTGCATAGGCATTCAATCCCTGCACATAGCCATCAATCAATTTCAAAAAGGCGGGCGTAAGGGTATTCCATTTCTCTTCAGTTATTTCCCGGCAGCGGAAGAGGGCAAAAGCATAATCACCTGCCGCTCCTTTCTTTCCCTGTACACTGGCCATCAGGTTCTTTGCCGGCAATATCACTTCCTGCATACTGGCAAAATCATCTTCGGCTTCTGCCCATGCAAGTCCGTAAGCAACTTCTGCATCTGTTTTGGCGAAGATGTGTGGTACGCCAAATGAATCTCTCACTATCTCTATCTTGGAAGGATTGATGATTGATTGAGAAAAAGCCGGCAGAAAAAATAAAAGCGAAAAAATAAGCAGGAAATTTTTTTTCATTGAAGTTTATGTACAGTAATTAATATGGGTTTGTTAGGGTTGGCCGATGAATAAAGATAGGCTGTAAAACCGACCGGTACAAGGCTGTTCTGTGTTTATTTCAGACTGGTAAAGCAGCCTGTTCATTCAAAAATAATTTGCATAAATCAAAATCAATGGTTTACTTTGTATTTCAAAGTGCTTTATATGAATGAGCAACAACAGTCATTAGAAGACCTGCAACACATCAAGCAAATGATGGAACGCAGCAGCCGTTTTATCAGCCTCAGTGGTTTAAGTGGCATTGCCGCCGGTGTTTGTGCACTGGTTGGCGCCTGGTTTGCCAACGAGGTGATCACCGACAACGGTGGCCCCTCCGGTTACCGGGAACTGGTTGCTAAAACACTGGAGGTATCGTCGCTGCAGGATTTTATGGGGCATCGTTTATTCCAGATCGCCATGTATACTTTTTTTGCGGCGTTGCTGTTTGCCTTCCTGTTTACCTGGCTGCGCAGTAAAAAAAACAATGTTCCCATGTGGGGCTATTCTTCCCGGCGATTGCTTATTAATGTATTTGTACCCATGATCGCCGGTGGTATTTATTTATTCCGGCAGATGCAGTTTGGTAATTACGGACTGATAGCCCCTGGCTGTTTGATATTTTACGGACTGGCCCTGGTGAATGCAAGTAAATATACATTGGGCGAAGTGAGGTACCTGGGTTATTGCCAGGTATTGCTGGGTATTATCAATTGCTGGTTTGTTGGGTACGGACTTTATTTCTGGGCCATCGGCTTTGGCCTGTTACACATCATTTACGGATCGGTAATGTGGTATAAATACGAAAGGAATAAAAAGAACGATGCATGAGTTTAATTGAGAACTTAAATAAGATATTCGACAGCCGTATCCGCCTGGGCATTATGAGCGCCCTTGTGGTGAATAAGGAAGTGAACTTTAATGAGCTTAAAGAACTACTTGATATAACCGACGGCAACCTGGCCAGTCATTTAAAAACACTGGAAGAAAGCGAATTTGTAAAAGTGCAGAAGGGTTTCATCGGGCGTAAATCCAATACTACGTACTCCATCACCAAGGCAGGGGAAAAAGCTTTTAAGACACATTTAACAGCATTGGAAAAAATGATCGGCTCTGTAAAATAAATTTTTTTATACATTTACTTTGAAACACAAAGTACTTTCTAAAAATAAAAAACCAACCAATGGACACGCAACCTGCTCTCAGCTTCTGGCAAAGAAATAAACTGGTCATCAAATCCTTCTTCATCGGGTTCCTGGTACTGGCGCTGCTAATTCCCACCTTCCTGATCATGTACCTGGTCAGTGAACGTAAAGAACGCAAGCAGGAAGTAACCAAAGAGATCAGTAACAAATGGTCTGCCTCTCAAACCATCACCGGCCCGTTTTTGATGGTACCCTATACTGAAACGGAGAGTACTGTACAGGTAAAAAAATACCTGTACATACTTCCGGATATACTGGATATCAATGGCCGCATTGAACCTGAAATACGCTACCGCAGCATTTACAAAGTGCCGGTGTATACCACAAAGCCCTTGTTGCTTAAAGGGAAGTTTGCTAAAAATTCACTGAGTGCTTTAAGTGTGAATCCCGCTTTGATACGCTGGAATGAGGCCCGGCTATGCATCGGTATTACCGATCTGAAAGGATTGAAAGAACAATCCATCAAATGGAATGGTCAATCTTTAGCCATGGAAGCCGGTATGCCCGAAAGCAGTATGGCAGAGCAAGGGATTAATACACTGTTGCCGCTCGACTCTTCTTTTATCACTGGGGAGACTGAATTTTCTGTTCAATTGAACCTGCAGGGATCAGAGAAATTATTTTTCACGCCACTTGGAAGCAGTACTACAGTAAAGCTCAGTTCAAAATGGAACAACCCTGCATTCGACGGTAAATATTTACCCGATACCGAAAAGATCAATAAAAATGATTTTGAAGCCGACTGGAAGATATCGCAGTTCAACCGGGATTTTCCAAAGATCTCTGTACACAGCAACAGCATAAAATATGCGGTGGATGCCAGTGCATTCGGCGTAGTGCTGCTTTCTCCTTTTGATGCGTATGCGCAAACCATGCGTTCCTTAAAATACGCCATACTCGTTATTGCCCTTACTTTTTTTGCATACTTTTTTACAGAAATTTTTCAACGACGGCCGGTGCATCCGTTGCAATACATTTTAATAGGCATGGCGCTGGTAGTGTTTTATACGCTGCTGCTTTCTTTATCAGAATACATTCTTTTTTCAACCGCATACCTTACGGCTGCAGCAGCCACGGTGATCTTATTAGGCTGGTATACCTACAGTATTTTTAAAAAAGGGAAGACCACTTTCATTTTCGCTTTATTGCTTTGTGCATTGTACACATTCATTTATGTACTGATACAGATGCAGGACAATGCCCTTTTGTTTGGAAGCATCGGCTTATTCATTCTGCTGGCACTGGCCATGTACCTGAGCCGGAAAATAGACTGGTATGGCATTGACCGTAAAACCCCTGAAGCATGAGTATCTATTCAACCATAAAAAAATACCGTTCAGCCGTGCTGGTTTATCTCACCCATAAAATGGCCCTGCCCATATTAAAGCTGATCAGGAAGCCCGTTGTGTTTCCTTATTCAATAGCGCAGCTTAAACAACTGCCTGCAAATACCATGGGGAACGACCTGGCTGTTTTCCTGGAAAAGAAGAAACTGGACCTGCTGCCTTATTATGCCAAGCACGACATCAAACATATCCTGCTTGAATACGATACCACCGATGACGGGGAAGTTTGCCTGCAATGTTTTATGCTGGGCAACAGGCATATTTCCTTCCCGGTGCTGGCAACGGTGATGTATGGTTTTTTTACGATGCCCGAATACTGGCATCTGTTTAAAAAAGCATTCCGCAGGGGAAGGGCATGCAGGCCCATTGAGAACTGGAAATGGTTTGAGATATTAACGGAAAGAACAGCTGACCTTAAAAATAAGATACAATGAACCCGGCAAAACACTTTTACAGGTTGTGGTTGTATAAGACCTGGCTGGAATTTTTCATTCTTTTATTGGTGAAACGAAAATTATGAAATAGGTATGGTAAAACTGGTCAGGTCATTCAGGTATGCAGCCAGCGGAATATTGGTTTGTTTTAAAACCCAGCCGAATTTCCGGATACATATACTGGCTGCAACAGCTGCCGTTATTGCAGGCGCCGGCCTTCAAATAAACCACCTCCAATGGAGCATTGTAACAATATGTATTTCGATGGTGTTGGTAACGGAGTTGCTGAACACTGCAATTGAAAAGATATGTGACCATGTAAACCCATCGCATCATCCACAGATAAAGATCATTAAAGACATGTCGGCAGGAGCTGTGCTTGTTGCAGCAGTGATGAGCATTATTGCCGCGGCACTCATTTTTATTCCGGCCTGTATCAACTATTTAAATTTATAAGCAATGAAACAATTACCCGTTTTTGAAAAACTTTTACTGGGCTGGTTCATTTTCATTGCCGGCCTCATTACCTGCCGTATATATTTTTCAGGAAGCCTGCTTTTTATTTTCCTGGTATGGAATATTTTTCTTGCGTGGATACCTTTCTTTATAAGTTCGTACCTGCGACCTTCTTCTCCGGTAAAGGGAAAACAATATCTTCTGCTCTTTACCTGGCTGATTTTCTTTCCCAATTCATTGTATATAATCACTGATCTTATTCACCTCAACAGGGAAACAGTTATTCCAAAATGGTTTGATGCGATCCTGATTTTTTCTGCATCCGCTGCCGGCCTCCTGATGGCATTTATCTCTTTATACCGGGTGGAACAATTTCTGAATGAGCTGATGAGAAAAAAATGGGTGAATGTGCTGGTATTGCTGATCCTGTTCCTTGGTTCCTTTGGTGTTTACTTAGGAAGATTCCTTCGATGGAACAGCTGGGATATCATTACCAACCCGGTACAGTTGTTTATGACGATAGGAGGCAGAATACTATTTCCATTGGATCATCTATACACATGGGGAGTTACTTCTTTGCTTACCGTTCTTTTTTACCTGATCTATTTTTCAGCAAAAAAATTGCCCGGCTATTTATACCGGGCAAATGCTGAATAATAGTTTAAGCAGGATTAAAAATCAAGTCCGAGTGCGAGGTACAGCACCGGGCTTCCTTTAAAGAACCCCGACATGGGCCAGCCGGCATCAAACTTTACAAAATAACCCAGTAAAGAAGTACGGGCGCCAAAACCATAACCACCTGCAAAAGGACCCAGTCCACCTGCTTTTACTTTTACCTGAACCGGCGGTTGTCCGTATACCACTTCGGGGCGTTTGAATTTATCATACGCTCCGTTCCAGGCAGTGCCAAAATCAAAGAACTGGATGATCTGGAAATTGCGCAGAACAGAATTATTGATAGGCCTGTCGAAGAACGTGCTGAATACAGGCAAACGGAATTCGCTGTTGATCACTACGGCATTGTTTCCATTGGCTACATTCTGAATATATCCTCTCATATTTACCGCAAGGCTTTGAAATGCATAGTCCTGGTCGGGATCCGGCGGATTGCTGGTATTGAAATATCTTTCCTTAATTACCTTGTTTGGAATATTGGGATCGAATTTTTGATTTTGTCCAAACATAAGCCATCCATCTACGCCACCCAGGTAGTAGATGGTTTTTTGATTACCCCAGCTGAAATTTCCGGCCACCCTTCCAGCCCAGATAAAATTGCGATGAATGGGGTAGTAATACCGGGCATCAAAACCAACATTGAACATGGTGGGGCCATCGGCAAACATCACTTTATTGATCTGGCGGTTCCAGTCGATAAAGAATTTATACCGCAGCCCATTCCAGATATTCAAGGCCGGGTTCAGGGTGTTGTCGTAAACATATTCCAGGTGAGTAGTAGAATACATCTTTAGTGTATCAGGTTTCGAAATATCGTCAATCATCACTTTCTTATCAGACCTGATACCGGTAGTTAACCGCAGACTTTTAGTAACGTCAAAGGGATAAGAAACATGTACCTGGTAAAAATTAGTGAAATACTTTCCTTCAAAATTGCCAAACCGATCAAAGGCCTGCTGAACATTGCGGTAATAAGTAAGTCCCCAATCGAGCCGCCGTTTGTAGTTCATGTAATTGATCAGCCACTCATTGTCTTTTAAATTAAAAAGAGATATACGGTATCCACCTGTTATCCGCTGGTCTTCCAGCAGTTCAACAGTACCCAGTTTTATCAACCCGTTTATGGGAGAACCAGTATTCAATTGAATGGGGCCGGCGCCACCTGTATAAGGTTGAAATGAATTGAATAAAACGGTATTGCCACTGTTCAAACCAACAGAGCCATAATCCACAGAAAACTTGGGTGGCTTATACCGGTATTGTTTGATCGTTTTTAAAACATTATAACCTTCAGAAGCAACCGCCTCGGGTCTGCCGGTTGTTGCGGCACCGCTGCTGTCTTTTTTCTCATTGGCAAATTCTGTTTGAAAAAGGTCCTCTTGTTTTTTTGCCGTATCAGCCGGCAGTGGTTTAGAGAATTTCCGTACCGAAGCCGTATCTACAAATTCGCCCATCAGCTTTTTCATGTACTCGGTTGGCTGGGCGGTTATGTTGCGGCGGCGAAGAACGTTTTCATCGATCTTTAGTTTGTACAATATCTTTTCATCACTCTGGCGGGTAACTTCACTCACCTGGTTATTGTCTCCTGCAATACGGGTTTCACCCAGGGTGCTTTGATAATTGGTCAATGGAAAAGTATAAGCAGAATCGTTTGAAACAGAAACCACGGCAATGGAATCCACATCGGTCTTTTTATACAACCTCAATGCGCTGTCTACTTCTTTGGCAGATGGGTTGCGCATGATCTCGCCGCTGATGAGCACCAGTGTATCCAGTCCTGCTTTTTTGGTGGTAAAGAAACCGGCATAACGGTTACCTACGCCATTCTCATCACTTACAAACGTAAAATGACTTTCGTTGTACTGCGTAGGAAAACGGGCATTGCCGTATTTAAGGTGCGATAACTGGGTGATCTGGTTCAGCTCGGGTTTATCACCAAAGTCGGTGATCAGGAAAATATTGTAATGATGGTTGCTGGGCAAAACCGTGTCGCCTGTTTTTGCAGCGGGGGTGGGCCGGTTGCTGGCGAAGATGATGCCTGTTTTGTTTGGGAATGCCACAAAGGATGCATCCAGATCATCGTATACATCGTTGGTGATCTGCCTTACTTTTTCGCTCTGAAGTTCCAGCGTATAGATATCGGTGTGCCCGTTCTTTACAGCGCTCAGCAGCAGGGTATTGCTGTTAAGCATGTACTTCATGTCCTGTATCTGGTCGAACTGTTTGGTAAGATCGATCTTGTATTGTTTGATACGGGTGATGATATCGTACACAAACAGGTTAAGCTTTCCTTCTTTGCTGTATATAACTGCAATACGGGTTCCTTTGGGATCCCATGCCATCATAGGATAATTAGGATTGATGCTGTTCTTATAACTGCGTACGCCGAATTTCAGAAGGGTTTTGTTCACATACTCGTCGTTGTAGATCACCCGTACAATGCCCTTGCGGTATTGGGTTACCACGTAAGAGTTATTCTTTTTTGTTGGATTAACATTGAAGCGGAAATAATCCTTGCGGCTGTTGATATCGAAGCTTTCAATGTAATTTCCTTTTGGATATGGTTTTCTTTTAGCGATGTCTTTATAATACTTGTCGTCCTGGTATTCCATAAAATCAACCAGCACGTCTTTGAACTTCTTTTTACAAACCTGCATGAAAGCTTTGTTCAGGTTTTTATAAACGGTGGCTAAATAAAGCAGGTAGGTCACGTTCTCTTTCTTATACATTTCATCAATGTAAAACCAAAAAGCATGGCCGGCAAGTACCGGCTTTTCAAAAGCAAAGCGGGAGAATTTGCTGTAGTTGCCGCTGAGCATTTCACTTTTCAGTTCATCGTCCAGTTCGGTGCTCCAGTTCTGTGCCAGGTAATTGATGTAGCCATCGGTTAACCATTTGGGAAGGTCAAGCAGGGCCTGGTTGCCGGCCACTTCGCCGATATCGTCGCCAAAAAGACGGTTCTCGGTCAATATCTGGGCTATGCCTTTGCGAACCTGCAGCCTCAGTTTCTGGTGGTCGGCCTCAAAATAAACCACCATTTTATTGTTCACCAGCCGGGTGCCCCCTCCGGTGTTCTGCCAGTCCATTTCCAGCCCTATATTGCTTTGCAGCATATCGGCGTATTCGTTATATAATACGATATTGGCCCGGCGCTGTAAGCTGTATTCGGCGGCTTCTTCTATCTGCGACAACTCTTTTTCGGCGCTTTGTGCTATGAACTTGGCCAGTTCTTCCCCATTCTGGTAATAATAAACATTGAAATTCTTGCTTTGATAATATTTCCACTTGAACTTTTTATACTGAACCCTGTTCTTTCCAAACTCTACCGCATTAACCTGGGCGCTAACAAAATAGGAGCCTGCTATAAGGAAAAAGGAAATTAGAGATATTCTGCAGAACTTTGCCATACGGTTATAATTGATATTGAGTATTAAAATTACTTTATTCGCCCTAATCATTAAAAAACAATTTACAGGCCCTTATGTTAAAAATAAAATCCTTTGTCTTTAGCCCCATTCAGGAAAATACCTATGTTTTGTACAACGAACATAAAGATTGTATCGTCATCGATCCCGGTTGCTACTTCAACGCAGAAAAGGATGAATTGGAAGCCTTTATTACACAGAGTGGATTGACCCCCCGGATGCTGCTTAATACCCATTGCCACCTGGACCACGTGTTTGGGAACAAATTTGTGGCAGAAACCTATGGACTTACCCTTCACCTGCACCAAAAAGAAAAGGCCCTGCTGGATTATGCTCCCGCTTCCGGACTGATGTACAATATGCCCTTCGACAATTACGCCGGCGACTATATATACCTGAAAGAAGGGGATACGGTTTTGCTGGGAGAGGATGAACTGAAAGTAATAGAAGCACCCGGCCATTCGCCGGGTCATATCTGTTTTTACAATGCAGCCGGGCATTTCATCATCAGCGGCGATGTGTTGTTTAACCGAAGCATCGGAAGAACCGATCTGCCGGGAGGTAACCATGAGTTACTGCTGAAGAATATCCGGGAGAAATTGTTTGTATTACCCGGTGAAACAGTGGTATACAGCGGCCATGGGCCGGTTACAACCATTGGGGAAGAGAAGAAGCATAATCCTTTTTTAAATTGATTTGCAAGGAGTTTGTGCTTCGATAAACTCAGTAGAGAAAAGGTGTGGGGTTTTGTTTCATAGCTCTTTTCCTCCTTCTACCTCTTAGTAAAAATCCTTTCTCATTTACTCTCCTGGCACAACTCTATAAGTACGCCATTGGTACCCTTGGGGTGAAGAAAGCAAACCAGTTTATTGTCGGCGCCTTTTTTGGGTTCTTCATTCAGTAAAACAAAGCCTTCGGCCTGCAGGCGCTTCATCTCAGCCTTAATATCGGCCACTTCAAAAGCAATATGGTGCAGGCCTTCCCCTTTCCGTTCTATGAATTTGGCTATAACCCCCTCGGCACTGGTGCTTTCCAGCAATTCTATCTTGGTTTCGCCTTGCCGGAAGAAGGCCGTATTTACCCGCTCACCCTCCACCATTTCTGTCTTGTAGCACTCACTATTCAGCAGTTTTTCAAACAGCGGAACAGATGCTGCCAGGCTTTTTACCGCAATGCCGATATGTTCGGTTTTGAGCATGTTTTTTTGCTTTATAGCAGGCGTTTACGAATTCGGTAAATAGAAAACCAGCCCTGCATATTGGATTGCTAAAATAGAACCTTTTGCAGTAATTTTGCGTTATTACAAACAGAAACTAAACAGTTGGATTTTATGTTGAAATTGCCCATCTACCTTGATAATAATGCCACCACACCCATGGACCCACGGGTTCTGGAAGCAATGACCCCATATTTTTTAGAACACTTTGGCAATGCCGCCAGCCGTAATCATCCGTTTGGCTGGGAAGCAGAAGAAGCAGTTGACTATGCAAGGGAGCAGGTGGCAAAACTGATCGGGGCCGATCCCAAAGAAATTATTTTCACAAGCGGCGCTACGGAAGGAGACAACCTGGCTATAAAAGGTGTGTATGAAATGTATGCCAGCAAGGGCAATCACATCATTACTGCTACTACCGAACACAAAGCGGTGCTGGATACCTGCAAGCATATTGAGAAGATCGGCGGAGAAGTGACCTACCTGCAGGTAAATGCTGAAGGACTGATAGACCTGAAAGAACTGGAAGCTGCCATTAAACCAACCACCATTCTTATTGCCATTATGTATGCCAATAATGAAATTGGTACGGTGATGCCGATAAAAGAAATAAGCGCTATTGCCCGTAAGAACGGTGTGCTGCTGTTTACCGATGGTACGCAGGCCGTAGGAAAAATTCCTGTTGATGTGAACAAAGACGGGATCGACCTGATGGCCTTCAGTGCACATAAGATGTACGGACCAAAAGGCGTAGGTGCTCTCTATGTGCGCCGTAAGAACCCAAGGGTAAAAGTTACAGCGCAAATGGACGGTGGCGGACACGAACGTGGCATGCGCAGCGGAACCCTCAACGTTCCCGGTATTGTTGGTTTTGGTAAAGCCTGCGAATTGTGTATGCTGGATATGGAAGAAGATACAAAGCGTATTTCTATTCTACGTGATAAATTAGAAACCGAGTTGATGAAGCTGGAAGAAGCGTATGTGAACGGAAGCCGTGAACATCGTCTGCCACACGTTACCAATATCTCTTTCAAGCATGTAGAAGGAGAGGGTTTGCTGATGGGCTTTAATAAGAATATTGCCTTAAGCAGCGGATCGGCCTGTACTTCTGCCTCATTAGAACCAAGCTACGTGTTAAAAGCACTGGGCCTGGGCGATGACCTGGCGCATTCTTCGCTTCGCTTTGGCCTGGGAAGATTTACCACCGAAGAGCAGATCGATTACACCATCAAAGCAATAAGCGAAACCGTTCTGAAGCTGAGGGAAATGAGCCCGCTTTGGGAAATGTATAAAGACGGGATAGACCTGAACACGATCGAGTGGGCAGCACACTAATTTGGTAATTACCCGATTTGAAAATTTGAAGATGGTTTTCAAATCGGATGGGCTATCATCTTCAAATTGACTAATTATCAAATCTTCAAATTAAAATTAATAATCATGGCATACTCAGAAAAAGTAATCGATCACTACCAGAACCCAAAGAATGTGGGTACGCTGGATAAGGCTGCAAAGAATGTAGGCACCGGCCTGGTAGGCGCTCCAGAATGCGGCGATGTAATGCGCCTTCAGATACAGGTTGACGATGCAACCGGAATGATCACCGACGCTAAATTCAAAACATTCGGATGCGGCTCTGCTATTGCTTCTTCTTCTTTGGCTACCGAGTGGCTGAAAGGAAAAAGTGTGGACGAAGCGCTGAAGATCGACAACATGGATATCGTGGAAGAATTAAATCTTCCCCCGGTAAAGATCCACTGTTCAGTACTGGCCGAAGATGCGATCAAAGCAGCGATCAACGACTACCGGGTTAAGAACGGTATGGAAGCAATAAAGTTTGAAGAGAGTGTAGTACATTAATTTGGTAATTAATTGATTTGGAGATTTGGTAATTAAAACCTCTTCAAATCGAACAATCACCAAATCATCAAATTTCCAAATTGAAATGGTAGCAACAGATAATTCCATATTCATCAGCGACAAAGCAAAAGCCAAGGTGCAAAGCCTGATGGCAGATGCCGGTATTGCTGCAGATCCATCGTATTTTTTACGGGTGGGCGTGGTAGGCGGCGGCTGCAGCGGGCTCAGCTATAAAATGGATTTTGATAACGAGGTAAAACCAATGGACCAGGTGTTTGAAGACAAGGGAATAAAACTGGTGTGCGACCTGAAAAGTTTCTTATACCTTGTTAATACCGAACTGGAATTCAGCGATGGATTGAATGGCAAAGGGTTTTATTTCAACAATCCCAATGCCAGCCGCAGTTGCGGATGCGGAGAAAGTTTTGCCGTATAAACTCTTCTGTTTAAAATAATTTTAAAGCCTCCCGGTTAAAGGAGGCTTTTTTATTTTTTACTCTTCCTCTTTTGTTGGAGGTGCTGGCGGAGGCGGTGGTGGAGGCGGTAGTTTGCCGTACTTCTTTTCATAATAATCACTGTTGGCATTCCATTTTTCCAGGGAGATCTTTTCAGTTACCCCTTTTTTCTTCGCATATATCATGGTATTGCCGTTATTGTTATGAACAGACAGGTTGTAGCCCATGTCATTTACAATGACCGGTGGCGTAAACTTTACTTCTTCCTGCGGTGCTTCGGGTGGCGGTGGCGGAGGTGGCGGAGGCGGTGGTAATTCAGCCAGGGCTGGAGGAGGCGGGGGTGGCGGGGGAGGGGTTTTGCTTGTTTTGGTTGTTTGTGCCGAAAGTTGTGCCGAAACAGCACATACCGTTAGCAGCAACAGTACTTTTTTCATATAAATAAATTTAGGCTTAGACGCAGGGGTAAACATATTCCACAAAAAAATCCCGCCAAATTAATGACGGGACCTGCAGTTGGTTTTGGTAAACAACTTTAATGAGTCTTTGAACGATTATTTGTCAGCAATAAAATGCTTCATGCGCAAAGTGAACAAAGACCCAAATAATGGTAATAGCTCGATTCATGTTACCACTGCATGCTATGACAGGTCGTTTTGCAGAATTGCTGCTTACCGGGGATAAAATTCTTTTATGTTCGTTAATTTCCTGATATATGCGATGCACCCTTTTCCGGTTCCTCTAAAAGTTAAGGAGGCCATAAAAATGAGCCCGGCGGCCCGAACTTACAGATATACTCTTACAATAACCTGTTAAGTATTAAATTGCAGCAATTTTAAAGTGTATGTGGAGCATTTGTAAAAAAGAACTGCAGCAGTTTTTCAGCAACCTTACCGGTTATATCACCATCATTTTGTTTCTGCTGGTAAGCGGGCTTTTTCTTTTTGTATTACCCGACAGTAATATTTTCGATTTCGGTTACGCCAGCCTGGATAAATTTTTTGAACTGGCTCCCTGGATTCTCCTGTTCCTGGTTCCGGCCATTACCATGCGTACCCTGGCCGACGAATTCAAGGGTGGCACATTTGAGATCCTGCAAACAAGGCCTCTCAGCAGGTGGCAGGTCATTTTGGGTAAATACTTTTCCATTCTTATTGTGCTGCTGTTTGTGATCATACCCACACTTGTTTATGTTTTCACCATTAAGTCGTTAAGTTCAAGGGGTGGTATTGATACAGGAGGCATCCTCGGAAGTTATATCGGCCTTTTTTTACTGGCAGCCGTTTTTGCCGCCATCGGGCTTTGCTGCAGCGGCTTTACCAATAATGCTGTGGTGGCATTTCTCATCAGCGCTTTTGCCTGCCTGGTACTGTATTTCGGGTTCAATGCCCTCAGCCGTTTGCCCTTCCTGGCAAATGGTGCGGATTATTATGTGGAAATGCTGGGTATCGACTTTCATTACCGCAGCATCAGCCGGGGAGTGCTCGACAGCCGGGATGTGATCTACTTCATAAGCATCATTTTCCTTTTCTTATTGATCACTGTAAAAAATCTTCGTAAAAAATAAATGGGATTGGTAAATAAAATAGGAAAAACCAGGATCTGGCTGCCGCTTACAATTATATTATTGACCGGCGTTAACTGGCTGGCATCATTATACCATACCCGGCTGGATTTTACCAATGAAAAAAGATTTACCTTATCCAAGCCCACCAAAAAAATATTAAAAGGGCTTGATGAAGTGGTGCAGGTAGATGTTTTTTTAAAAGGCGCTTTTCCAAGCGGGTTTAAAAAACTGGCAAACAGCAGTAATGAAATGCTGAGTGAGTTTAAAGAAATTGCCGGCAGTAAACTGCAGTATAATTTTATCAGTCCGGAAGAAGACGTACCCGGCACTGCTGTTAAATGGGGCGATACCCTTTCTGCGCTGGGCCTGTATCCATTCAATTTAAAATCTCAACTGAAGGAGGGAGAGAAACAACAGCTGGTGTACCCGGTGGCATTGATGCATTATAAAGACAGAACGGTACCTGTAAGATTATACAACGGCATACCCAATATCAGCCGCGAAGAGATAAACAGTGCAGAAGCCTTAATGGAGTTTGAACTGGCCAATGGTATTTATAAACTCACGAACGAAGCTAAGCCAATGATCGCCTATTCTGTTGGCAACGGCGAACCCCCTGTTGGCAGTTATGTTACCTACGACCTGGTAGAGAACATCCTGCGGCCCGATTATAACCTCTTTACATTTAACTTAAATACCCAGGCGCTTATACCAGATACGTTCAAAGTATTAATGATCGTAAAGCCGGTAATGGCTTTTACCGACGAAGAAAAACTGAAGATAGACCAGTTTGTAATGCGTGGCGGAAAAGTGATGTTCTTTATTGATAAGCTGAATGCCGAAATGGACAGCCTGCGGATAAAAAATGAAGTGATCGCTTACGACCGAGGCCTGGAGCTGAATGACCTGTTGTTTAAATACGGGGCAAGGATAAACTCCGACCTGGTAATGGACCTGCAGGGCGATCGCTTACCTTTTGATGTAAATGGTAATGGCCAGTATGAATTTCTCATCTGGAATTATTTCCCTGTTTTCGGATCTGCCTCTAACCATGCCATCAATAAGAACATTGGTTTTGTATCGGGCCGTTTTGTGAACTCGGTGGATACCGTAGAAGCAGAAGGAATAAAAAAGACCTTCCTGTTAAACTCCTCTGCTAATTCCAGGATCATTTCAACACCTGCTTTAATAAGCGGGAATGAGAACGTGAATGCTCCCAAAGACGAAAAATTCAATAAGTCGAATATTCCCGTTGCTGTTTTGCTTGAAGGGAAATTTCAATCGCTTTTCAAAAACCGCCTGTCGGCCGCATTTAATGACAGCCTGGCCAAATACGGGGCAGTCTTTCTTCCGCAATGCATCAATGAGAATAAAATGATCGTGGTGGCCGATGGAGATATGGTACTCAACGCTGTTCAAAAAAATGAACCGCTGCCAATGGGTATGAATCCCTTTACGTATGGATCGCAATACCAATACCAATTCGCCAACAGGGATTTTTTGCAGAACTGCCTCGATTACCTTATTAATTCTTCGGGCCTGGCCGAAGCCAAGGCGAAAGATTATACCTTGCGCCTGCTGGATAAAAAAAGGGTAGATGATGAAAGGACCAACTGGCAATTGATCAATATTGCCATACCGGTGGTGCTGGTGATCTTATTTGCATTGTTATACCAGTTCCTGCGCAAAAGAAAATATACAAGAAATTAAGATGGACAAAACGCAACTGATATATTTAGTATTCAGCATCGTAATCGTAGTGGCGCTGGTATTTGACCTGGGCCTGCTGAGTAAGAAGAACCAGGTGATCAGCCTGAAAGCGGCATTGGTTCAAACCATTTTCTGGGTAGCCTTGTCATTCATCTTTTGCGGTTTTATCTGGTACGAAAATGCCGGGGGCAATGGCAAAGAAGACGCTATCTCTTATATCTCCGCTTATCTTCTGGAGTGGTCGCTTTCCATCGATAATATCTTTGTGTTCATCATCATCTTTACCTTTTTTAAAGTAAAGCCGGAGAATTATTCCAGGGTTCTGCTGATGGGTATATTGATGGCTATCATCTTCCGGATCATCTTTATTGCGCTGGGCAGCGAGCTGGTGGCAAGGTTTGAATGGATCATGTATCTTTTTGGTGCCTTCATTTTATATACAGGATTCAAAATGTTCTTCAGTAGTGAAGAAAAAGAATTTGACCCCGAGAAGAACTGGGCCTACCGTTTCATGAAAAAATTCATGCGCATCAGCCAGGCAGAACCCCATGGCCGCTTTATCATTATGCACAATAACAAAGCGTACTTCACCACGTTGTCGATGGTGGTGGTAATGCTGGGGCTGATAG
Source organism: Ferruginibacter sp. (assembly GCA_044220615.1). GTDB lineage: Bacteria > Bacteroidota > Bacteroidia > Chitinophagales > Chitinophagaceae > Ferruginibacter. Next base: position 77,572 of record JBGAQR010000005.1, read on the forward strand.
ATATTGTGTTTGCCGTTGACTCCATCCCGGCAGTTTTTTCCATCATTCCCGATCCTGGTAAGAAGTTACTCATCTATTCTTCCAATATTTTTGCGGTGCTTGGTTTGCGCAGCCTTTTCTTTTTATTGAGAGGGGCTGCCAGTAAATTCGATTTCCTGCAGCAGGGAATTGCCATTGTGCTGGCGTTCATTGGCGTAAAAATGCTGGTTGCCGAATGGATACATATACCGGTTTGGGTTTCGTTGCTGGTAATTGTCTTTTGTATTTCCGGTTCCATATTTTACTCTATCTATCACCAGCGGAAAGGAGTACCAAAGGATATTAAGGAAGAGTAATAAAATATACCTGATTGTATACAATTTCTCAGATAGCATCCATCATCAAGGCAAAAACAGCCGCTATTAAAACAGATGCTGCGGTTGAACATATTCTATTAGACAGCCGTAAATTATTATTTCCTGCCGGCTCCGTCTTTTTTGCATTGAATGGCCCAAGACGTACCGGCAGTTCGTTCATAACGGAATTATATCAAAAGGGCGTTCGCTGTTTTGTGGTAGACGAAAGTTTTACAGAAGCAACGGCTAAAAAATTCTCCAAAGCGGTTTTTTTACAGGTACCAGATGTATTGCAGGCATTGCAACAACTTGCTTCTTATCACCGCCAGCAATTCAACCTGCCGGTAATTGGCATTACCGGCAGCAATGGTAAAACCATTGTAAAAGAATGGCTGTACCAGCTATTTCAGCCCGACTATAATATTGTACGAAGTCCTAAAAGTTTTAATTCACAGGTAGGCGTGCCGCTGAGTGTATGGCAGATCAGTGAGGAAAATACCCTCGGGATCTTTGAAGCAGGTATTTCCCAGCCGGGCGAAATGCAGAACCTGGCAAAGATCATTGAACCTACTATCGGAGTGATCACTTCCATTGGTGAGGCGCATGGCGAGGGCTTCCTGAACATCCGCCAGAAAATAAACGAAAAGCTGCGCCTGTTTGTAAAAACAGGCGTGCTGATCTATTGTGCCGATAATCCCGACCTGAATGAAGCTGTGAATACCTTTAAGAATAATGTACGGAACGGGGACGATTTCAAACTCTTTTCCTGGAGCAAGAAAGAATCGGCCACGTTGCAGGTGACCGGTGTTAAGAAAACAGAGACCCAAACAACCATCTCAGCAAAATTCGGTGACGAAAATATACAATTCAGCATTCCGTTTACCGACGAAGCTTCGGTTGAAAACGCCATCACCTGTTGTTGCGTGATGCTTCAGCTTGGGTTGAATGCAGAACAGGTATCCATACGCATGCCCCAGCTGCGGTACGTAGAGATGCGCCTGGAATTAAAACAAGGCATCAATAATTGCTCGGTGATCAACGACAGTTATAATTCCGATATCAACTCACTGGTGATCGCCCTCGATTTCCTGCAGCAGCAACAGCAGCATGCACGGCGTACGCTGATCCTCAGCGATATCATGCAATCCGGAAAAAGCAGTGGCGAATTGTATGCCGATGTGGCGGGCATACTGGAACAGAAGAGTATCAACCGCTTTATTGGCATCGGTCCCGAACTCGCCCGGCAAAAAAACGCCTTTAAGAATATTGAGCAAACAGCTTTCTATACATCAACGGCCGATTTTATTCACCAGTTTCATGCGCAGCATTTTTACGACGAAACGGTTTTATTAAAAGGCGCCCGGTTCTTCGAATTTGAACTCATCAGTCATTTGCTGGAACAGAAAATTCACCAGACCGTACTGGAAATAAACCTGAATGCCGTAACACATAATTTAAAAACCTACCAGCAATTGCTGAACCCCGATGTGAAACTGATGGCCATGGTAAAAGCATTCAGTTATGGCAGCGGCAGTTTTGAGATCGCCAACCTGCTGCAGTTCCATAAAGTAGATTACCTGGCTGTGGCCTATGCCGATGAAGGAGTAGAGCTTCGTAAAGCCGGCATCAGCCTGCCCATAATGGTGATGAATGCCGAAGAGATCACTTTTGATGTAATGATGCAATACAACCTGGAACCGGAATTGTTTTCCTTCGGTATTTTAGATGCGTTTGAAAATTATATCAAACAATCGGGTATCCATAACTACCCCGTTCATATAAAACTGGATACCGGTATGCGCAGGCTGGGTTTTGAAGAAGCCGATATTAAAGACCTGTGCGAACGCCTGAGATTGACCACCCTCTTCAAAGTACAATCTGTTTTCTCTCACCTGGCTGCCAGCGATTCACCTGCCCACGATGCATTTACCCAGGACCAGGCTAAATCATTTACAAGATCGTGCAAAGAGATACAAAAAGCAACGGGATATAAATTCCTTCGTCATATTGCCAATACATCGGCCATTCATCGTCATAAAGACCTGCAATTTGATATGGTCCGGCTTGGCATTGGTTTATACGGTGTTGATTCCGATGAAGCCATTCAGCAGCAACTAAAGAATGTAACCACGTTAAAATCCACCGTATCGCAGGTAAAAAAAGTAAAAGCGGGAGAAAGCGTTGGGTACAGTCGTAAAGGAATTGCTGCTAAAGATTCAACCATTGCCACGGTGCGTATTGGTTATGCTGATGGATACCCCAGGCTGATGAGTAATGGCGTTGGCAGGATGTGGATCAATGGGAAAATGGTTCCGGTGATTGGCAATGTTTGTATGGACATGACCATGCTTGACATAACCGGCGCTGAAGTAAATGAAGGCGATGAAGTGATCGTATTTGGCCAGCAATTGCCGGTTGCCCAAGTAGCAGCCTGGGCACAAACGATCCCTTATGAAATACTCACCGGCATCTCTCAACGGGTTAAAAGGGTGTATTACGAGGAGTAAGGTTTAGGAGTTTAGAGGTTTAGTTTGCAAACCTTAACTCTAAATATTTTCCTAAACTCCTAAACCCTAAACTTCCAAACTCCTAAACCTGAAACTCCAAACCCCAAACTCTCTTATCTTTGCGCCACATTATGAAAAGAAGACACGTAGTATTCATCATTTTATTGATCGTACTGGCCGACCAGGTGCTTAAGCTTTGGATAAAAACCCATTTTCATCTCAATGAATCGCAGAAGGTTTTAGGCAGCGGCTTTCAACTCTATTTTGTTGAGAACCCCGGCATGGCCTATGGCTGGAAATTTGGCGGCAACTGGGGAAAGATGGCTCTTACTGTTTTCCGGATGGCGGCAGTGATCTTTGGTACCTGGTACCTTGGAAAGATCATTAAAGAAAAATACCACAAAGGTTTTATTGCTTGTGCTGCGTTGGTTTATGCCGGCGCCCTCGGCAACCTGGTGGATTCTTCTTTTTATGGAATGATATTCGACAAAGGGATGACGGTTGACCCTTTGCTAAAAGATTATATCGGGTATAACGGGCTGGCCACTTTTTCCTCAAAAGGCTATGCCTCCTTTTTACACGGTAATGTGGTTGACATGCTTTACTTCCCCATTATCAAAGGACATTTTCCTTCCTGGGTACCGGTTTGGGGCGGAGAGGATTTTGAATTCTTCCGGCCCATTTTCAATATTGCCGATGCATCCATCACCACCGGTGTAATCAGTATCCTGGTATTTCAAAAACGCTTTTTCAAACACCGGGAAAAAGAAATTCATTCCACCGTGGAAACAAATGCCGTGGTTAATGACGAGTCGCAGGTTTCCTGATAACCCGGCGAATTTTTACATTTCGTATACATTTTACCCGCCGAAAGGGGGTATTTTAGCAAATACTGCCTGTTATAACGGTGAGATTGCGGCAAAATATTTGCAGAGAATGCCAGGGTTTAGTGCAGCAGATCAACGGGATAAGTAATCTTTTACCCAAGACAAGGCAGGCTTAAAAAAATCCGTTATTTTTGGTGTAAACCGGACTTTATAAAACGCTTCCCCCGGGAACTATTCAAATAAGAAACAATGAAACGATTATCTCCCTTTTTTCTTTCAGTAGTGGTAATTACCTTGTTTTCCTGTGCCAAGGAGTACAGCCTGGAGAACAGTTCCGATCCTACCGGTAACGGCCTCATCATCGGGGTAGATTGTCGTATCAGCAAGATATCTTACCTGGACACCGCTTCAGGAGGTACCCCATTGGGATCGCTTACCGCTACCATCAATGCCAGCGATAATGCAACCAATATAACCCGGTTCGACAGCGTTTCATTTACCATCGATTTTATTTCCACGCCTTTTTATGCAACCGATACGGTGTTCATCAATGCCGATGAATATTTCCTGGTAGACCTGGCCAACAGCCGCCGCATTAAACAATTGCATGCTTTGTTGGACCCTACCGACCCTTTCTCCCTGCAGTACGAAATATTTTATTTCTATGACGGAAGCGGCTACCTCACACAGAAATTTTTTGCATTCACCAGCAACCCCGGAATACCTTTTTACCTGGTTAACTATACCAACGCCGGCGGAAGGATGACGCATATGACGGGTACCGACCTGTTTAGCGGCGACCTGGTGGTTGATGCCGATGTGGAATACTACAGCAATGTAATACCCAAGCGGTTCCTTTATATATTCCCGGATGAAGAATTCTATCCCAACTTTACCCAGTTCTATAATTTCGGCAACAAACCAATTAACGGACCCAAAACCATTAAGGTACGGAACTATGATCCGGGGAATGTGCTTCGTGATTCTGCTGTTTCTTCATTCAGCAGTTATGTAATGAGCCGTGATAATTATGTATTGAGTGTGATCATGACCGGCGATGCCCAGCCCAGTGTTCCTGCGGTGAAATCAAAGATCAGCTTCTCCTATAAGTGTAAATAACTTCTTTTCATATAAAGAAATTAGCCCCCTGAAGAATCAGGGGGCTTTCTTTGTAATCAAACTCAAAAGGGACAAAAGCCTTAATTTATCTTAACCATTCTTTTATTGATCGTTGCATTGTTGTACGAAACAGAAATGATGTAAATGCCCTCTGCCATAGCGGTACCCATTTCTACCCGGGTATTGTTCCATCCTTTTCTGCCGGTTACGGATTGTTGTTTAACCAGGTTACCAAACATATCCAGCAGCCGCATATTTACCCGGCCATCTGCTGGTAAAATATAGTCCAGCGCCAGGTAAGAGTTTACCGGGTTGGTGAACATCTTTATTTCGAAATCAATTTTTTTATTGCTTACCGTGATTACCGGGCTGTAAATGAATAAACCATTCTGGTCTACGATCCGCAACCGGTAAAAACTGATGCCGGCTGTTTTTTCCGGGTCGGTAAAATCATAACTGGAAATTCCTCCTTCATACCGGAAGGGCACAATGGCCGTTTGTGTGAAATTTGTTCCATCGTAACTTTTCTCCAGTTCAAAATGTTTGATGTTGTTGCCCGATACCAATGTCCAGTTGATGCCGGCATTGTTTTGCAGCAACTCTGCTTTAAACTCTTTTAAATTCACATTAAGAATAATACCGCAATCAATGATATTTAAGAACGTGTTGGTATTATTACTGTAAGAACAATTTGGATTGGAAAGGTTGGATAAAGTGGTGGCCACTACTGTGCGGTAACGATGGCCGCTGTCGGCCTGCCAGGCTATGAACTGTGGATATACCGCCGTGTATTCCCATTGCCCCGACACCATGGTTGGTGAACCCACACCACTTACCCCGGTATCAAACCAGCTTACACCGCCATTGGTGCTCTTCTGCCATTTATAATAGATATAATTGGGAAAGTAACATCGGATAGTTGCCGACAGATCAACCAATGCTCCGGCACAACCTTTAAACTCCGGCGTGTACTTTAATGCAAGATTTGGTTCGCAGGTGGCAAGGGTTACATCATCCACTGCCCAGTCGTTGCCACCACCACCGGGAGAATTATTTCTTATAGAAAGTGTAAAAGATGTTTGTGCCGGGCCTGTTAAATAGGTGAATCCTTTTTTAGTCCACAAGCCGGTATAAGGAAGATCGCCGGTTGTATAATAATCAATGCCGTTCAGCTGAAAAGTAAGATTGGGTTTTACTCCCGGGGGATAAGGCCCGTTGAACAACGCATTCAATGCACCGCGGCCATTACTGTCGCAGGAACATTTGGAACATATATTCCTGAACCAGGCACTGAAATCATAATACGTGGATGGACAAAGATTGTTTACTGTTTGTTGTATGGCCGGGTTGGTTGCATAGCTGGCATTGATCACCGCCATATAACCTCCGTTTGTTCCGGGCGTGATGGCCGGGTTGCCTGCCGTGGGACTTGCAGCACCGGTATGATCGCCAATGATATCCCATACACTGAATACCCTGGACGCATGCGGGTAAGCCACGCCATTATTGGTGGCGCCGGTAGCACTGCTGTTGTTGGCTATTCCGTAGTAACCATCGTTGGGTTGATTGGCGGCAAAATTTATGAACGTATATCCAGGTACAATAGCCGATGAACTTCTGTTTTGGGTGATGCCGCTTCCAAAAGTGCCGTTGTTCTCAATTACGGCATTGCCACCCACAAAGTTGGGACATACACCCAGGTTTTGAAACACCATGATATTACTTTGCGAAAAGCCAGCCGTGATGTTTGCCGCCGATTGAATAAAACGGAATGCCCCGCCCGGCATATTGATGAGGCTGTTATAGCTTACCCCGTTATTTATCTTAACACGAAAGGAAGCCACCATGATGCAAACGCCGTTATAAAAAGAAGGCTTGTCATTATAGTTAATGGTGCCGCCGCCGGTGGTTACATTACCGGTATTGGTGGCTGCACCGGAAGCATTACCCAGGTTTATACGGAGCGTATTGTTTGTGAAATTGAACATGGCCGCATCGTCATTCGCCACATCGCTGTACGAACGGAATACCAGGCCTTCGTTGGTAAGTATTTTAAGCGTATTGGGTATGTAAGTAAAATTGCCGTTGATGGTATCGTTGTACCGCACACGGGTGATGGAAAAGGCCGCAAAGTTTCCCACGGCAATAGCCGCTCTTATTTCCAGCGTATCGCCGGGCTCAAATGTTCCGCCGGTTGCATTCTTCGAAACATTAATGTAACTCTTACCTGTTTGCACCTGTGCACCCGCATGCTGCACATCAGCCAGGCTTGCTAAAAGGATAAGATTTATTAAAAAGATCCGGGGTAGATTTTTTTTCATAGGAGTTCCGTTTTGTTATTGAAAGCGGGATATGGATAATAGTTTCTTTCATAGCATTATTTTATGCATGTATAACCCCGCAGGGGAATTATACGTTTGGTATGGGGTGTTAGTGCGGGGTGAATAAGCTGTGGAGCTTATTTAGAAGTTTGCTATAGGTTGACAACGGAACCGGACAATTTATTATTTTGAAAAAAGGGCCTTTTAAGAATTATTGTGAAGAAATACTGCGAACTGTTGTGTAGGTATAGAACAAATACGGATAAAGTCCCTCAATTCTTTGACCAGAAATAGTAAAAAATACAGAACCAGATGGTAGATTTTACCTGCGGTTTAAGCAAGGTTGTTTCTGTATATATGTTTCTGTTCTTAATTGATAAAAGCAGGAATAATTTGCCTGGATTTTCCGTTTTGAATAAGGAATGGTTACCTTACCAAAGGAGATCATCTCTTTTCCGGCCTGTTTTTTGTCCTTTATCAGAACGGTTACCTCTAAATTCTTATCCATGAAAAGAACGTTTACGATACTGACCCATATCAATTGTATTCTCTTCATTGTTGCCGTTTCTCAAACAGCAGAAGCGCAAACATCTTTTACCAAACGAACCGTTGCTTCCGGCTTTAATTCTGCCTGGGAAGTGTTGTATGGTCCCAACGATTCACTATGGGTTACAGAAAATAAAGCCTATACCATCTCCCGGGTAAGTATTTCCACCGGCCAAAAAACACAATTAGTAGACCTGCGGGCCACTGATCCTTCCATCAATTTTACTTCGGGCAGTGGCACACAACCGCAGGGCGGATTGATGGGCCTGGCCATTCACCCAAATCTTTATTCACCCGACCCGGCAGTGCGTGCAGAAAAACCGTGGGTATATGCAGCCTACGTATACAACAGGGGAAGTTGCCCGGGCACCAACACCAGTTGTATCTTTACCACCAAGATCGTTCGCTTTGATTATATAGGAAATACTCTCACGAATCCCACAACAATTATAAGTACCATCCCGGGCAGCAGTGATCATAATTCGGGCCGGCTGGTGATCAGCCCGGTTATTGAACCCGGTGCCGATTCTGCCCACACACAATACCGCCTGTATTATACGGTAGGTGATATGGGCGCCGGGCAGTTTCTGAATACCACCCGTGCTGAAAATGCACAGAACGTGAACGTGATGGAAGGAAAAGTGCTTCGCTTAAATACCGAGATCGATAACGATGGCGGACAGAATAACTGGGTGCCTGATGATAACCCTTTCTTTAATGCATCAGCAATAACCCCGCAGGATTATGTTTTTTCATTGGGCCACCGCAATGCACAGGGCCTGGTTTGGGGAAATGTAGGCGGCACAAATCATTTATACAGTTCAGAACAAATGGACCGAACAGATGATGAGATCAATATTATTGAGGCAGGAAGAAATTATGGATGGGACCAGGTATCCGGTTACTGCGATGGTAATGTGAATGGGTACCGGATAGGGCAGAACAACAATGCCAATGAAGAAAATTTTTGTAACAATACCCCGGCGCATAAAGAACCCATCTTTACTTTGTTTACTGCCTCATCGGATGATATGGCGGCTTTGATGGCTGAATCAAATAATAACCTGTGGCCAACCGTGGCTTCTTCCAGTATAGCGTTTTACGGGCATAATGTAATTCCGGGATGGCCATCTTCCCTCTTGCTCACACCTTTGAAAAGAAACCTGGTGTATCGTGTTAAACTGAATGCAACCGGCGATGGAGTAACGGGCGATACCATCTCTTATTTCCGTAATGATGGAAACCGCATACGAAGGATCATGGCAGCGCCGGATGGCTTTCGGTTTTATATTGCACGTGACATTGGCGCCAGTGCCAATGGAGGCGCTATCATGGAATATACGTACACGGGCCCAACGCTGGCGATCAACTATGATAACGCAAATCCAAGGCTGGTGAAAAACCTGGTAAGGGTTTATCCCAATCCTTTTACCAGCACCTTGCAGGTACAGGGCAAAAAAGAAATGCGTAAACCGCTGCGGGCACAATTGTACGATATGACCGGCAAACTGGTGATTGAAAAAACATCGTACATGAATAATTTCTCCATAGATGTTTCGGCCATACCTGCAGGAGTATATACGTTTAAACTCTATAATACTTTTGAGGTAGAGATGCAGATAGAAAAGATAATCAAACTGTAAAAGATCCGTTGATAAAAAAAGGCTGCAGTAGAGGGCAGCCTTTTTTTATTAAAAAGATGATCAGATCTTACCGACCATATTGGCCGGTATCACCCATTCGTCAAATTCCTTTTCGGTAACATAACCCAGTTTAACAGCCATCTGTTTCAGGGTAGTGTTTTCTTTATGCGCTTTCTGTGCTATCTCGGCAGATTTATAATAACCGATCTTTGTATTTAATGCAGTCACCAGCATCAGTGAGTTGTCAAGGTGTTTTTTGATATTACCCCTGATCGGCTCAATCCCCACCGCACATTTATCATTAAAAGAAACGCATCCATCGCCTATCAGCCTTGCGCTGTGCAGGAAATTATAGATCATCACCGGTTTAAAAACATTCAGTTCAAAATGGCCGTTGCTGCCCCCGATGCTGATCGCTACATCATTGCCCATCACCTGTGCAGCGATCATGGTGAGTGCTTCGCATTGCGTGGGGTTAACCTTTCCGGGCATGATGGAAGAGCCTGGTTCGTTATCCGGGATAAAAATTTCTCCAATGCCGCTTCTTGGTCCGGAAGAAAGCATCCTTACATCATTCGCAATCTTCATCAGGCTCACCGCTACGGTCTTCAATGCGCCATGCGCTTCCACAATGGCATCGTGTGCTGCCAGTGCTTCAAATTTATTATCGGCTGTTTTAAAAGGCAGGCCGGTAAGTTTGGCAATATGTTTGGCCACATTCACATCGTATTTAGGCGGCGTGTTAATGCCGGTTCCTACGGCGGTACCACCCAATGCCAGCTCACTTAAATGAGCCAGGGTGTTTTTAATGGCTTTCAATCCATGATCCAGTTGCGAAACGTATCCGCTGAATTCCTGTCCGAGTGTAAGCGGCGTAGCATCCATAAAATGCGTGCGGCCGATCTTCACCACTTTCTTAAAGGCTTTAGCTTTCTTATCAAGCGTATTGCGGAGTTTGGTAATGCCGGGAATGGTTGTTTCCACTATTATTTTATACGCTGCAATATGCATGGCAGTAGGAAAGGTATCGTTGCTGCTCTGCGATTTGTTTACATCATCATTGGGATGCAGGTATTTTTCTTTATCAGAAAGTTTACCGCCATTGAGTACATGCCCCCGGTAAGCGATCACTTCATTTACATTCATATTACTTTGGGTACCGCTGCCTGTTTGCCAAACCACCAATGGAAAATAATCATTGAGTTTTCCATCAAGGATCTCTTTGCAAACCTTTCCAATAAGATCGGCTTTTTTCTTTGGCAACACGCCAGCCTCGTTGTTGGTAATGGCGGCAGCATGTTTTAAATAAGCAAATGCCCGGATGATCTCTTTGGGCATGCGGTTAATGTCCTGTGCTATTTTAAAGTTGTCGATGCTGCGCTGGGTTTGTGCGCCGTAATAGGCATCCACCGGTACTTTTACCTCACCCATGGTGTCTTTTTCTATCCTGTATTCCATATGTCTGTTGGTTTTTAAATTGACGGGGCAAAGGTACGGCACGGGGCCAAAATAGTAATGCTTCTGTTTTCTTTTTATATTGCAGTAAACAAGGTTATGGCAAAACATAAGCAGTTTATTTACATTTTTTTCCTTCTCCTTCTTCCAGGCATCGGTACTGCACAAAGCAAGTTTGATTATAAAGTACCCGATGATGTTCTTGTAAGACAAAAATTAAAAGAATGGGGCGATATGAAGTTTGGCCTCATGATCACCTGGGGACCATACAGCCAATGGGGTGTGGTGGAAAGCTGGAGCCTTTGCCCGGAGGATGAAGGCTGGTGCCAGCGTGCCGGGCCTTATGCAAAGAACTGGTACGAATATAAGAAGGCCTATGAAAATTTGCAGGCCACATTCAACCCGGTAAAGTTCAACCCGGAGAAATGGGCCACTGCAGCCAAAGACGCCGGCATGCGTTATGTGCTGGCCATGGCAAAACACCACGATGGCTTTTGCATGTTTGATACAAAGACAACCGACTATAAAATTATCGATGCAAAAACGCCCTTCTCAACAAACCCAAGAAGTGATGTGACCAGAGAAATACTGAATGCATTCCGGAAGGAAGGGTTGATGCCGGGTATTTATTTTTCAAAACCCGATTGGCATGCGCCTGATTACTGGTGGAGTTATTTTCCACCCAAAGACCGTAACCCAACCTACGACACAAAGAAATACCCGGAGATATGGAAACGCTTTAAAGATTTTACCTACACCCAGTTTGAAGAGCTGATGAGTAATTACGGCAAGGTAGACCTGCTCTGGCTGGATGGCGGCTGGGTACGGCCTTTCAGCAGCATCGACAGTTCAGTTAGCTGGCAACGCACCATACCTTACGATCAGGATATTGATATGCCCAGGATAGCAGCCATGGCAAGAAGCAAGCAGCCAGGTATGCTCATCGTTGACAGAACGGTTGCCGGCGAGTATGAGAATTACCTTACACCGGAAGCCATGATACCCAGCGAAACAAATCCCATTCCCTGGGAGAGTTGTATGCCCATGTCTACTTCCTGGTCGTATGTACCCGATGCAAGAAACAAACCGACCAACACATTAATTCATATGTTGTGCAATGCCGTAAGCAGGGGAGGAAATTTTTTACTGAATGTGGCACCGGGGCCTGGTGGCGACTGGGATGATTCTTCTTATTACAGGTTGAAAGAGATAGGCGCCTGGATGAAAGTGAATGATGAAGCCATTTATGGTACTACATTCATCAAGCCTTATAAAGAAGGAAAACTTGTTTTTACAAAGAAAGGGAATGCTGTGTACGCCATTTACCTGGCGGGCGAAAATGAGGTGCAGATGCCGGAGATCATTACAATTAATAGTTTTCCGGGCAAAAATCCGGTGAAGATTTCTTTGTTGGGATATAACAGGCCAATGACCATTGCAGTGAATAATGTTGGCGGCTTCAATATTAATATCCCGGAAAAACTAAGAAAGAATCCTCCGGCAAAACATGCATGGGTATTTAAGATATCTGATCAATAACTCAACCAAAGGAAATGAAAAAACTATTGCTGCTATGTCTTTCTTTATCGTTAATGAGATCATCGTTCACACAAACCTACCAACCCAACTGGCAATCGCTCGACCAGCGACCCACGCCGCAATGGTTTACCGATGCCAAGTTCGGCATCTTCATTCACTGGGGAGTTTATTCGGTACCTGGCTGGAGCAGTAAGGGAAATTATGCTGAGTGGTACCAGCAGGGATTGCAAACAAGTGATACGGCCAGGCAACGTTTTCATAAAGCTAAATTCGGCAATCGTTCTTACTACGACCTGGCCAATGATTTTAAAGCGGAATTGTTCAACCCGGATGAATGGGCAAAACTGTTTGAACAATCGGGCGCAAAATACATTGTGCTTACATCCAAGCATCACGATGGGTTTACGCTATGGCCAAGCAAAGAAGCAGACAAAACCTGGGGTTTTAAATGGAATGCGGTTGATGTTGGCCCGAAGAGAGACCTGCTGGGCGATCTTTTTAAAGCAGTACGAAAAACACCTGTTCATGCCGGCATGTATTTTTCTTTGTACGAATGGTTTAACCCGTTATGGAAAGCAGATAAAAATAAATACGCAGCCGAACATGCCTGGCCGCAGATGAAAGACCTGGTAAATACTTACCAGCCCGACGTATTCTGGACGGATGGCGATTGGGAAGCCCCGGCAGAAACCTGGAAGAGCCAGGAATTTTTAACCTGGCTGTACAATGAAAGCCCGGTTAAAGATAAAATTGTGGTAAACGATCGCTGGGGCGAAGGCATACGATTCAAGCACGCCGGCATTTATACACCCGAGTATCAGCCTGAACAGGATTTTGAAGACCATTACTGGGAAGAGAGCAGGGGCATGGGTTACAGCTATGGTTACAACCGGGAAGAAGATGCCTGGGATTATAACTCTGCACAGTCTTTGGTGCTGCAGTTAATAGATAAAGTAAGCCGTGGCGGGAATTTTTTGCTGGACATTGGTCCCGATGAACACGGAAAGATCCCCCCCTATAATGCAGGAGCGTTTATTACAAATGGGCGAATGGTTAAAAATAAACGGCGAAGCGATCTATAATACAACCAGGTGGAAAGAACATGCGCAATGGGGTGAAGGCAACCGGGAATACAAAGACCGCAGCGGCGATATGCTTTTAAAAATAACGGTTGACCCCGATCCCGGTTATGCTGTGAAAGAAGTTTTTTATACCTACAATGCCAATACAAATTCACTGTATGCCATTTTTCCAAAATACCCGGAGAATAAAAAACTGGTATTGAAAGGGATCAGCCTTTCTGCCGGACAAGCTATTGATTTCTTATCAACAAAAGAAAAACCTGGTTGGCATCAGCAGGGAGATGATGTGGTGATCGATCTGCCGGATTACAACCCGAATAAAATAAAAGCGCCTTATGCCTTTGTACTGAAGCTCGGTAACTATGGAAAGTTCTCACCCAAACCGGCATTGAAAGCTGTTTATGAGAATGGAGCGACAAAACCACTGATCAGTTTATCAGCTCCAGGGGTTGAAGCTATCCGTTATACAACAGATGGCAGCGAACCAGGCCTGCAATCCAGCCTTTATACAAAACCATTTAGTATTGATAAAACAAGTATTATTAAGGCAAAAGCTTACCAGGTGGGTTCTTTACCAAGCGCCACGCTGGAAGAAAAAGTGAAGACCTATGAATGGAAAAAGGGGACGGAGAGAGTTGTTCGCCCGGGGCTTAACTATCAATATTACCAACCGGATAAAAATATAAATATGAAGACGGCATTTGCTGGTGAGCCTTTTGAAATAGGAAGGGCCGAAACTATTTCATTGACAGAAAAAAGACGGGCAGATAAATTTGCTTTTGATTTCAGGGGGTATGTCTTGATATCTAAAGATGGTATCTATACCTTCTTTACCCAGTCGGATGACGGCAGTAAACTTTTTATTGATGAGGAAGAAGTGGTGGACAATGACGGCGATCACGGAACAGTAGAGAAAAGTGGCAAAGTTGCATTGCGAAAAGGGCTTCATAAAATAAGAGTGATATATTTTGACAGCGGTGGCGGCAATGAATTAAAAGTGCTGATACAACCGGAAGGCGGAGTAAAAAAGGAAATACCAACATCCATGTTATATTACTGACAGATCATGAAGAAATATTTCTTACTGAGTTTATGTATGATGGCAGGTCAGCTGACTATTGCACAAAAGGATCAGCCGGTACCCAAACCAACCAGGGCACAACTGGCATGGCACGATATGGAATTCTACCTCTTCATGCACTTTGGTCCCAATACCTTCACCGACCTGGAGTGGGGGCATGGTACAGAGAAAGAAGAAGTGTTCAATCCCACAAATTTAGATTGCGAACAATGGTGCCGCATTGCAAAGGCTTCCGGTGCAAAAGGGATCATCATTACGGCCAAACACCATGATGGGTTTTGTTTGTGGCCCAGTAAATTTTCGAAACATACAGTGAGAGAAAGTAAGTGGAAGGATGGAAAGGGTGATGTACTGAAGGAACTATCAGCAGCCTGTAAAAAATACGGATTAAAGTTTGGGGTTTATATTTCACCCTGGGACAGGAACCATCCCGATTATGGTACAGAGAAATACAATGAGGTGTTTGTGAATATGATGAAAGAGCTGTTTACAAACTATGGCCCCATCTGGGAACTGTGGTGGGATGGCGCTAATGGCGAAGGTCCCAACGGAAAGAAGCAGCTGTACGACTGGCATCGTTTTGAAAGAACAGTTCGGGAACTTTCACCCAATACGGTTGTGTTCAGCGATATCGGCCCTGATGTGCGCTGGTGCGGTAATGAAAGCGGCATTGCCGGCAAAACAAACTGGAATACACTGGATACGGCTGGGTTTACAAGAGGAGCCGGAGCGCCCTCACAGGATACGTTGAATGCAGGTAATGCAAAGGGCAAGAACTGGATACCGGCTGAATGCGATGTAAGCATACGACCGGGATGGTTTTATCATAAAGCGGAAGACAGCAAAGTGAAAACTCCTGAACAATTATTCGACCTCTATTTAAAAAGTGTTGGCCGTGGCGCCAATTTATTATTGAACGTACCACCGGATGGAAGAGGATTGATACATGAAAATGATTCAGCGGCATTGGTTGGATTTAATAAGCTGCATGAAATTAATTTCTCAAAAAAGATTGAATTTGATGGCGTAACATTCCGGAAAAAAAGCAAGGGAAGATTTATTTATAAAGAATGTTTGAATGATGGTAAGCAAAAAACCGTTGTGAAATTTAATAACGACAGTGGTATGGTAAGGCTTTATATGAAGACCGGTGTATTGATAAACTGTATCGTGTTGAAAGAGGACCTGAAGAAAGGACAGCATATTTCAAATGTAAAAATTGAACTCGACGTTTGGGGAGCGAATAGTGAGTACAGGCAGGTTAAAACGATCAGTACGGTAGGAAGAAAGAGGATCCTCACTTTTCCGGTGGTGAATGCAAAGTATATAACCATCACATTAATGAACAAGGGTAAAGGATCACGGTTAAGTGAAGTGGAGGCTTATTTAATTGATGAAAGACTGATCGAGAAATAAGATCACCTGTTAACCACAAATTTTTCCACTCCTATAACTTTTCCATCTTTATTCAGCACCGCCAGGTAAGTGCCGCCTGCAAGCCCGGCTACAGAAAGAGAATTGCTGCTGGTTGTTATATTCATCTCTTTCACTTTTCTTCCACTGGCGTCAAACACCGATAAAACAGATGGCAGTACATTGATGGTCAGCTTAAGGTCCGATCCGTTTGTGGGGTTATTGTATAAAGCAAATACAATATCATCTCCAAAATGAGCTGTCTTTATCTCCGAGAATTGAAGACTGTTATCAATATCCACCTCTTTCAACCGGTAATAGTTTACTCCCTTTTTGGGGCTGATGTCAAAGTAGTTGTAGTCGATGTGTGAAGTACTGTTACCGGCTGCTTTTACCCAACCTATCTTTTCAAAATGCAAACCATCTGTGCTTCTTTCAATATCAAAGCGATCGCTGTTTTGTTCGGTGGCGGTTTGCCAGCTCAGGTGAGCCTTCTTTCCTTCTGCTTTCACATTGAAGTAGATCAGTTTCACCGGCAGTGGCACCTGCTTGTCGAATTGTATCACATTGGTGAGTGACCATTTACCGTTCAGCTCTTTGGTGCGTATAAAAAGATAATGCAATCCATTAGGTAATCCGGTTAATGGGGCACCGAATGAAAAATCTGAAATATTGGTTCCCAGCCCGCCTCCAAAAGGAATGGCTGTTCCATTTCCAAAACCCGGATCGGTATCAAAGAAATATTCTCCTCCCTGGAAATTATCCTGAGCCATGTCTTTAAAGAATAACCAGCGGTTGGTAAGCCCCCAGGTTCCGTTGATGTCTTTAGTTCTCAGGTAAATAATATGAACGCCCTTGCTCAATGAACTGATATCAATCGGTATCGCCACATTGGCAATGTTTGCAGAAGGGGTTATCGGCACATCGGTGGCATTGCCAAAGCCCGGATCGCTATCCACAAAATACTCAGCTTTATTTACGTTGCCCGGGGCAAATTCTTTTACAAACATCCAGCGGTTGGTGAGGCTCCAGGCGCCTGCATCATCTTTTGAGCGCAGGTAGATCGTATGAAAACCCTTTGACAATGCCGATACATCAACCGGTATGGCCAGGTTGGCAATATTGTTTCCGGGCGTTACGGTAACATCGGTTGCACTGCCAAAGCCAGGATCGGTATCAATAAAATATTCAAACTTGTTTGCATTTACAGCAGCGATATCTTTTACAAATACCCATCGGTTGGTAAGGCTCCAGGTACCTGCATCATCTTTTGAGCGGAGGTAAATTGTATGAAACCCTTTTGACAGAGCGGTAATATTGATGGGGATGGCAATATTGGTAATATTGCTTCCGGCAGAAATAGAAACATCTGTTCCGCTTCCAAAGCCAGGGTCAGTGTCAATAAAATATTCTAGTTTGTTTACATTAACAGCCAGGATATCCTTTACAAACATCCAGCGCCTGGTAAGCGACCAGTTACCGGCATCATTTCTCGACCGCAGGTAAACATTGTGAAATCCTTTTGACAGGGCGGATATATTAACCGGTATCAGCAGGTCGGTGATATTTGCAGCAGCAGTTATTGAAACATTGGTTGCATTTCCAAAGCCCGGATCGGTATCCACAAAGTATTCAACTTTATTGATGGTTTGAGAATAAAGAAGTGCCGGTGTGAATAGCAATGCCAATGAACAGATATGTTTAACAACCTTCATGATCCCGTAATGATTAATTATTGGTTCTTGTACTGATGGTGATAGTAAGTGTGTTGGAAGTAGTGGTAGCCGGTGCGGCCAGTTTATAAATGCTGGGCACATTTGCAATACCCGATAACACATAAGCAGTATTGGTTGCAGAAGAACCGAATATGCCGCAATCGCCACTTGTAGACACACCGTTCCATGCAGCGCCAATGGCGGAGCTGCCGGTTTTCAGCTGCCAGCGGCTGTCTTCACTAAAGCTTGCATTGGTATTGCCAAAGTCTTCAAATACAGTCGTCATGGTCACGCTTGATTGATTGCCATTCAGCGTTCCGAACTGGCCTGCATTACCAATATTGCTCCGGCTGTCGCAACTGGTCATATTTACTGTATGGGTATTCACGCAGATATTATTCCACACCCTGAACCCTGTTATGTTGCTCACACCAAATGAAGAAGCCGATGAGATGATATTATTCATAAAATCGCCGTTGCTGGTGGCACCCAGGTTTAAAGCATTTGAAATAACATTGTTATTGATCTGGAGGTTAGTAGCGGGATTTCCATCCCCGTTAATAGATGCACTGGCTACATTATCAACATAATTTTGCAACACCTGTACACTGCTGCAAAGGCCCAATGTTACCATGGCAAGCCTGTTGCGCCGGATAATGATATTAGAAACACCGTTTGTAAGGGTTAATGTGCTGGTGAGGGTAACACCTTCCAGAACACTTCCATTACTTCCCGTATTGAACAAGACAGATGATAGCAGTGATGTTGCAGGATTGGCCTGCAGGTCGGGGTTGGCGTTGGCCCCAAGGGTTCCCAGCAAATAGCCATTGCCGATAATGATGAGTTGTTTTGTAACCGTAAGACTGCCATACGAAGCGCCGCTGGCTTCCAGGTGAAGCGTATCGCCATTAACAACACTGCCTGAATTATTAGCAGTTTGAGGGCTTGTAAAATCTGCCGGAACGCCGGTATTATTTATCCGCCAGATCTTAGCCGAAACATTGGTCATTAATAAAAGACTGCTGATGAGAAGGAGGAATATCTTTTTCATACTGGTTTTTTTACAGTACGAAACTATTTTTTATACCAGGGCAGGACAATACTCCCGGGAGAGTATTTTTAAAAGAAGAGATCACATTGAAGTTTTAATAATGATGTGGGTTCCTTTGCCGGGTTCAGACTGAATGGTTAACGTCAGGGCGCTTTCTTCGGCACGCTGCCGCATATTCTGTAAACCGTAATGGCCGGGATTCTCGGTATCCGGATCAAATCCTTTTCCATTATCGATGATGTGAATTGACAGGCCATCTTCCTTTGTATTGGCGCAAATAGTTAGTTGCGAAGCGTGGGCATGTTTGCAGGCATTGGTAACCGCTTCCTGGCAAATGCGGAAGAGTTGCAATGCCTGGCCCGAATTAAGCTGAAGTTCCCCGGAAATATTCTCTTCGGTGTGTAACTGCATAGAAGGATAGCCTTCAATGTATTTTGATGCATGGTTCACCAGTTTGTCGAAGAATTCAATAGCACTCACTTTGTCCTTATTCAGTATCCAGATGGTTTCTCTTAGTGTCTGCATCAGTTCACCGGCTCCTTCCTTAAGTCTGCTCATTTTATGTTCAACCGGCTGTTCCTGTTGCTGTGCTGTTTCCACCTGGCTGATATTGTTGGATAGCCAGGTGATCTGTGCGCCCAGGTTATCATGCAGATCCCGGCTCAGGCGTTGCTTCTCTTTCTGCACTTCCTGTTCCATCTGCAGGGTTCTTAGTTTTCTTTGATAGCGGTTTTGTGAAATAAAAAAGAATACAGCTGCAACAATACTCAATGCCAGTATTGCAAAAACGATCATTGCCCATGTAGTCTGGTACCAGGGAGGTAAAATACTGATATGCATAATGAGCGGTTCTTTGCTCCATACTCCTTCATAGTTTGCACTCAATACATAAAGGTCATATTCCCCGGGAGGTAAAATATATTGAACCGTATTATTTTTTTGCGGAAGTGTCCAGCTGTTTTGAAATCCTTTTAACCAGAACTTATACTGGTTCTTTTCAGGAACGGTGAAATCCATGCAGGCGAATGAAAGCCGTATATTATTCTGATGGTGTGCCAAGCTGATGCTGTTGATGAACTCAGGCTGCAGTTCCGGCAAATAAGGCTGGTTGTTCACTTCAATTTCTGTAAGCATGGTCTTCGATGGCTCATCCTTGCTTACAAGCTCCTTTGGTTTGAAGAAATTGATCCCATTTACGCCGGCAAAATAAAGCGTTCCATCCGGGTTCCTGTAATAACCCTTGGTATTGAATTCATCTCCCTGCAGGCCTTCCCTGGCAGAATAATTGATAATACTGAATATGGTATCCTTTCCGGATACCGTCCTGCTGATCTTTGCAAGCCCGCGGTTAGTACTTACCCAGCCATTGCCTGCATCATCAAACAATACACTATAAACAAATGAATTGGGCAAGCCGTCCTTTATATTCAGGTACCGGCTTATCTTTTTGTTGTCGAGTATATAAAGCCCGTTGGTTGTTGCCAGCCATATGCTGCCGTCAGGATGCCCGTTAACATGTTTTACATAAACAGCAGGCATCGGTATATGTATAACCGTTCCTTTTTCAAAGAGCCACAGCCCGCTGATTGAACCTATCCAAAGCCGGTTTGCATCATCCTTATAAATACTGTTGATCTGCTCTTTAGCCGGGAGTGTGCAAACAATACCTGTCGTGAATTCATTTCCTTTCTTTTTAACAGAGATGACCTTCTCAAAATAACTCAGCCATATTTCGCCTTCACCGATCCTGGATATACCCATTTCGAAAGAACGTAAAAGGGAATCGGCCGGGGGTAACAGGTGAGTGATCATTTTTAAAGATCCTGTACGTGTGTCAACAGCATATAATTCATTCAGTGTGGATTTGACGATGAGCGTGGCCGAATCAATTATGGCCATAGCCCGGGGGCTGCCAAGTAGGCTATGCCTGTCGGGCAATGCTATTTTTTTAATGAACTGTCCTTTCTTATCATACATTTCAATACCGCCAAGATAGATGCCCGCAAAGATCCTTCCCTGTTCATCTCCCGCAAGGGTATAGGTCAATGCATCTTTATTCGGTCTTTTAAACAGGTTGAATTTCTGAACCGTGATCACTTTGATACCGCCAATGCCGTTATATCCCAGCCAGCTGTTCTGGTGCCGGTCGGTAGCGGATACATTAAGATACCGGATCTGTTCGGGGGGGAAATATTCCTCGTAAGGAAATACTTCCATCGTTTCTTTTTTTGAATCATACAACCATATCTTTTTTATCCCCGTGAGCAGGTATTGTCCATTGGCGATCCTTTTGAAAGGCGTTGAGTAATTCATGAAATCTGATCCATCGAACGGGTCTTTTATTACCCGGATGGGGTTGAATGGATCAGTTGTCAATGCCTTGTATAAAAGCTTATCGGTAACTACTACAATGCTGTCGTGCCCGTCAGGTATAAGAAAGTGTATCTTTTCCTTTCGCTTGTTTATATAATGACTTATTCCCTTGTCAGTAATTGCAAACAGGTCGGTACTCTTATCTTCTGTTCTCCTGAACCAGACCCGGTCGCCCCTTTCACGGAAAAGAGAAACAATGAAAAAAAATCCCCTGTTAAACCCGGCAGGAAAAGAAAATACCTTGTTGATGCTTAAAGAAACCTTATTGACTGAATAGATACCAATGGGAAATCTTAGTACCCATATGGATGA
The DNA here is from genome assembly GCA_044220615.1 of Ferruginibacter sp. Lineage (GTDB taxonomy): Bacteria > Bacteroidota > Bacteroidia > Chitinophagales > Chitinophagaceae > Ferruginibacter. Next base: position 98,891 of record JBGAQR010000005.1, read on the forward strand.
ATCTGTTTCATTCACGCAATGCAGGGGATACTTGATGGGCGTGGAATCAAGTATGGCGGCGGTGAGATCGGTGAATTCATTTCTTCCTTTTGGTTTAAAACAGAACCCGGTGCGGTGGGTGATCCAGAAATTTCCCGACATATCCTCGTATACCAGCGAAACAGAATTCTCCGGAAGACTTTTTTTATCGGTATCATCATGCCTGAATGTCTGAAAACGATAGCCATCGAATTTCTGCAGACCATCGGCTGTGGTTACCCAGAGAAAACCCTGTTTGTCAAAATGAAGGTCATTAACCGAGTTAAGACTTAACCCGTTTTCGGTGGTATATTCTATGAGCGAATGCTGCGACTGGCCACAAGCCAGCTGCCCGAAAAAAAATACAGGCAGGAACATGCAGATCCGCAGGGTAATATTTTTTATAACAGGCAAGGCTGGAAAATTAGTATTAATTTAAGCTAAAAAAAATAATCGTAGGAGAGTATTGTAATTTGAGAACAGGAATTTGAAATTTGTCAGGAGAAGATATAAATGAATTAATCAGTTGATATGCCCACACGCATTGCCATAGCAGATGATAAGCAGATCAACCGCACTACGGTCAAAGAGAAGATCATGTCCTTTGCCGAAATTGAACTGGTGCTGGAAGCAAAGAACGGGCATGATTTCCTGGAACAACTTAAACAGTTGCCTGCAGAAGAACAGCCCCAGGTTGTTTTAATGGACCTGGAAATGCCGGTGATGGACGGGATACAAACCATTACCATTGCCTCTTCGGCTTACCCGGATATAAAATTCATTGTACTCACCGTTTTTGAAGACAATGAAAAGATATTTGAAGCCATTAAAGCAGGGGCAGGTGGTTATTTGCTGAAGGATGATACGGCTGTAAATATCATTGATGCCATCACCAATGTGATCGAATACAACGGCATTCCTATGAGCCCGGCCATTGCCAGGAAGACCATGGAATTGCTGAAGCTATCGCCTGTTGCTGTGACCAATGAAACAGCCAATGCCGACCCACTGCTCTCCGAACGTGAAATGGAGATACTTAAGGAAATGGTCACCGGCAAGAATTATAAATCGATCGGTGAAAAACTATTCATCAGCCCGCTTACCGTACGCAAGCATGTGGCGCATATTTATGAGAAGCTGCACGTGAACAGCCGTGCACAGATCATTAACCTGGCGTATAAGAATAAGTGGATATAAATTGCTTAATTGTTCTATGGCTGAATTGTTATAAGGCCCTTTAAACTCAAAAACTCCATAGCAATTTAACGATACAACAATTTGGCAATGCAACAATTTAACCTTGAATTTACTTCCCCCTGAAGTTCGCTTTTCTCTTCTCTAAGAATGCAGCCGTTCCTTCTTTCATATCTTCTGTAACAAAGCAATCGCCGAAGGCTTCTATCTCTTTATCGTAGCCGCTTTTGCCATTGGTATAGGCGCTGTCGCTTACCGTTGCCACGTTCACACATTCAATGATCTTTCCAACGGCAATAGGGGCTTTTGATTGAACGATGCTTAAAATATCTTTCGTTCTTTCCAATAAACTTTCGGCCGCTGTTACATGATTTACCAGGCCCAGCTGAAGCGCTTCATTGGCATCAACCAGGTGAGCGGTCATTTGCAGTTCCATACTTTTCCCTTTACCCACCAATTGGGTGAGGCGTTGTGTACCGCCATAGCCGGGTATCAAACCCAGGTTCACTTCAGGCTGACCGAATTTTGCATTTTCGCTGCACAGGCGGAAGTGACAGGCCATGGCCAGTTCGCAACCACCACCCAGCGCAAAACCATTCACTGCGGCAACGATTGGTTTTTTACTGTTCTCTATTTTAAAAAATACATCCTGTCCTCTTTTGGCCAGCGCCATTGCCTGCTCTTTATTTAATCCGCCAAACTCGGTAATATCCGCACCGGCAACAAATGCCTTGGGTCCGGCGCCGGTGATAATGGCCGACCTGATATCTGCATTTGCAGTTACTTCATCAATGGCTTTATCCAGGTCGGTAAATACGTCTTTGTTAAGTGCATTTAGTTTATCGGGCCGGTTGATGGTGATGGTGAGAATACCGTTTTCTAAATTGGTGAGAATGGTGCTGTACATAATTATCTTTTCAAATAGTATTAAAAATTCCTGTTTTCTTTAACCCAGCTTTTTATATAGTCTGCTATTTCGGAAGTGGTGGCGCCGGGAGCAAATAATTTTCCCACACCCATTTTATTCAGTTGTTCCATATCTTCTTCGGGAATGATACCGCCGCCGGTGAGTAATACATCATTCATCTTTTTTTCCTTCATCAGGGCAATGATCTTTGGGAATACGGTATTGTGGGCGCCGCTGAGAATGCTTACGCCAATGGCATCCACATCTTCCTGTAAGGCGGCATTCACCACCATCTCAGGTGTTTGGCGAAGACCGGTATAGATCACTTCCATGCCGGCATCACGCAAAGCAGTGGCAATAACTTTGGCGCCACGGTCATGGCCATCCAGTCCTACTTTGGCAACTAAAACTCTTACGGGTCTGTTCATATAGTAACCTTGTACAACAAAAGTAAAGAATATCAGCGGTTGAATTTTGCTTTCATCTGCTTTAATCCTTCGTTGGCCAGCTTTAAACCGGCTGTATCAATGTTCTTAAAAAAGATGATCTTATCGCCGAATTGACGGGAATATGGATTGGTTACAGAATCCATCAGCAGCACTCTTTCAAAATGCTGAAACACTTCATCATCTTTACCGGGCATTTTTCTTCCTATAAAAAGAATATGCCTGAAAGTTAATGTATCCGGAATCCACAAAAGAAATGAACCGTTATCAGAGATAACCCGGTTTCTGAAAAAGGGATGTTCTCCATAAAATTTAAAAGACCCGGCTTGTCCGTAATTGCGGCAGTATATAATTGTATTGGATCTTGCTGTATCGGGTAAACCCATGTATAATATTTTCTCTGCTTTTTGAGTAAGTTCTTTCCAGCCTAGCATGTCTGCAAAATCCTGCGGCAAAGGATGTGCCTCCAGGTCTTCCCATTTATGTTCCTCGCCGATCTTTTTATAAAAGGCATTCAGTTTTTCCGGTTTCCAGATAGGAAGCAGCATGGGCATGATCATCCAGTTGAAAATGATGATAACAAGGGCAAATGCATAGCCGATCCATTTTCTTTTTGCAAGCAGTTGTTCCCAGCCAACGGCGCCCGCAGCAATAAGAACAGGATAAACACCAAGTGCATAATAACTTTTGCCGCTGCCAAACAGGAGCAGTAGTATCACTGAAAAATAAATGATGCCGATGATACGCCATTGTTTTTTGCTGAGTACCCATACGAGGCCGGCGATCCATAACAGCAGCGCCGGCAACAGCATCAGTAGCTGATCTTTGATAAAATCAGCCTTATCGATGTATTTAAGCTGCGTATCTCTTAATTCTTCCATGTGATGCACAAGCGGCCAATTATGAAAATACTGCCACAAAAAATTAGGAAGTATGATCGCCAGTGCCAGTAATGCAGCCAGCCATGTTTTCTTTTTAGCTAACACGATCCGGTATTGCGAAAGGACCAAACCCAATACGATGGCCATTGCCATGAACAGTACCGAATATTTGCTCCACCAGCCAAGCGCCAGGCTGATGGCCATCCACACAATGAATTTATCCTGGCTGGAATTAATGTAACGGATGAGAAAATAAAGAGATAATGTCCAGAAAAATATGTCGAGGAAATTGGGTTGATAAAGAAAATGGATGCGGACAAAGGCGCCACCCATCACGCCCAATGCCGCCAGCAACTGGGCAAGTAACCTGCCACCCAGTTCTGCAACGATCATACAGGTGAGTATAGCAGTAGCTGCACCAAATAAGCAGGGCCAGAATTTCAGGGAAGCCTCGGAGCCGCCAAACCAGGAAGAGATAGTGCCCAGCCAGGAAAGCAGGGGAGGATTCTCCAGATAACCCAGGCTAAAGTGAAGCCCCTGCTGGTAATAAAGGTATTCATCACGCTGCAGTTCATACAGGGGATCCTGCTGAAGAAATGGCAATAAAAATTTTGCAGCAGCTAATAACAGTACAAGCGGCCAGTAAATTTTGGCTTTATTCATATACACAGAAAGATAGTAAATGTTAACGCTCAGGTTTTTCCTTTAAGATATCAAGAACCTTTTCTATTCTTCTGATTGTATCTTGCTTGCCTAATATTTCTGCAATATTAAATACCGGCGGGCCAAATTTTCCACCAACCAACATAATTCTGAGCGGCAACAGTAATTCGCCGGGTTTAATCCCATTTGCTTCGGCAAGTTTTTTAAATTCTTCTTCTAAATCCTTGTGTCGCCAGGATGGTGCTGCTGAGAATATTTTAATTAATTCAATAAAGAATAGATTTTTCTGTTCGTTCCATTTAGGATTAATAGCAGCAATATCAATCATATCAGGGAACTGAAAAAAGAAAGAACCTTGTTGAACGAAATCATTCAGTAAAACACATCTGTCTTTTATCAATTCTAAAATTTCTTCAAACTTCTTATCATCATCAATTACAATTCCTGTATTTTCCAAAAGAGCTTTAACTTCTGACTTATAACTTTTAACTTCTAACTTCTTTATCCATTCGTGGTTAAACCATTTGGCTTTTTCAAAATCAAATTTGGCGCCTGCCACATGCACCCGGTCCATCGAAAATTTTTCTATCAGCTCAGCCATGCTGTATAATTCCTGTTCGGTTCCGTCGTTCCAGCCGAGAACAGCCAGTAAGTTGATGAATGCTTCGGGTAAAAACCCTTTCTCCTTAAATCCTTCGGTGAGTTCATTTGTTTTGGGGTCGGTCCAGTTCATGGCAAAAACCGGGAAGCCATATTTGGCGCCATCCCGCTTGCTGAGTTTGCCATTGGGGCCAAGTATCAATGGAAGGTGTGCCCATTGAGGCATATCGCTTTGCCATCCTAAATACTTCCATAACAGTAAATGAACGGGGGCGCTGGGTAACCATTCTTCTCCGCGGAAGGCATGGGTTATCTTCATGAGGTAATCGTCAACAACAACTGCCAAATGATAGGTAGGCATTCCATCGGCTTTCAATAAAACCTTATCATCCACCAGGCCGGTTTCAAAACTTATTTCGCCACGGATCATATCGGTAAAGCTGATCACTTCATTCTCCGGCATTTTAATGCGGATAACATGTGCTGTTTTTTTATCCAGCAGATCCTTTACTTCCCCTTCCGTTAAGGTTAAACTGTTCTTCATTTTTTTGCGGGAGATATGGTCGTACTGGGGCGAGGGGTTTTCGGCAGACTTAAGATCTTCCCGCATTTTTTCCAGTTCTTCCTTGCTGTCGAATGCATAATAAGCATAACCATTCTTCACCAATTGCTCTGCATACTGGCGATAGCTTTCTTTTCTTTCGCTTTGCCGGTATGGGCCATAGGGGCCGCCACGCAAAACACTTTCGTCGGGCTCCATCCCACACCATTTAAGGCAATCAAAAATGTATTGTTCGGCCCCTTCAACAAAACGGGTTTGATCGGTGTCCTCAATTCTTAAAATAAAATCTCCGCCATGTTGCTTTGCAAACAGGTAGTTGTATAAAACGGTGCGTACACCTCCTAAGTGCAATCCACCAGTGGGGCTTGGTGCAAACCTTACTCTTACTTTACTCATAGGCTGCAAATATAAGTTGAGTTAGGGCACTAAAAAACCGTCCTACTTTGAGGCAGGACGGTTTGATGTATTGAAAAACCAAATTAACGGAGAATGATCGTTCTTGGCGGGCGGCCATCAATAGAGATGGTAGCCAGGTTATCGCAGGTACCGTTACCAAAGTCGATGATCGCATAATGGTTCGGGCCTTCTACTTTTAATGTGCCCTGGTCGATATTAGAACAGGCAGTTTTTTTATGTAATGCGGTTAAAATAGTTCCGGTTCTTGTTCTACCGGCAGCATTTGTTACGGTATGGTTACCGGTAATGGTGAACTCGTCATCAATCCAGGTAGGAGTACTTACACCAGCGATCTGCGTTACCGCCTTGGTGCCGCTGTGTAACCAATAGTTTCCGTTAGGAGCTGTGATCTTTCCGTTTGTGGTTACCCTTGTCCAGCTTCTTGTGCCGGGAGTACTTGTATTTGTCCATACAATGTTTCCTTCAACTTTGTAGAAGTTAACAAAGTAATTGGTAAAGGTCATAGTTGCCTGGCTGCCTGGTTTTCTTACAGAATCGGTGATTACGATATTGATCTTGCCGCTGCGGGTAACGCCATTAAAAACGCAGGCAGTACCGAAGTCGATAACGATCGTTTTAGGAAAGCCGGTTTGTGGGGTTACGGTTACAGTAGCACAGGGAATAAAATTATCTACGGTTCCGCCGGTGCCTGGGGCAAAATTGCCACCGGCTACGTTCTGTTCTACAGCAACCTGCATGAACATGTCGTTTGCGTCTTCAGAAAGGTTGTCGGCGATCGCCTGGTCGCCACTAAGTTCAAAGGTGGTTTCTATTTCATCGCTAGATGAATTGTCGGCTTTTTTACAGGAATTGAAGCCAATGGCCAGCGTAATTGCCGCAAAAACGGGTAAAAGCTGTTTAATTTTCATAATGATTAATTTTTAGTTGTCTTAAGACTGTATGAGGAGAAAAAGGTTTAAATCGGTATAAAAAATTAATTTGCCCTATGTTTTACCTTGCAAAAACGCCCAAATGGGTCCAAAAATTGTTCGGCAGAAGTGTCTGGGAGATGCCCAGGACTGAAAAAAACATATACTTAACATTTGACGATGGCCCCCATCCCTCCATTACCCCCTTTGTGCTGGAAGAACTGGACAAATATGGGGCCAAGGCCACTTTTTTCTGTATAGGCAAGAATGTGGCTGAAAACCCTTCTGTTTACGAAGATATCCTGGTCAGGGGCCATGCTGTTGGTAATCATACCCATAACCACCTGAACGGGTGGAAGACAGGAACCGGGGATTACCTTGCAGATGTGTTACGGGCCCGGGAATATATCAGTTCCGGTCTTTTCAGGCCTCCTTATGGGCGCATCACCCCAAAACAGCAGCAGGAGCTTGCACAACTAAAGCAACCATTCCGGGTAATAATGTGGAGCGTTTTAAGCGGAGATTTTGATACCGGCCTTTCGCCTGAACAATGTTGTGAAAACGTTATCAGTAATGCCCATAGCGGTTCTATAATTGTTTTTCACGATAGCGAGAAGGCGAATAAACGAATGAGTTATTGTTTACCACAAGTGTTGAAATATTTTTCGGAGCAAGGGTATTCCTTCAAAAAGATCGAGTAAGGGAACCGGCAAAAAGACACCTGGAGAAGTATGGAATATCTGTTAAAAAAATTGGGCCGGGGTAGAAACCCTGGCCCGTTTTTAATCCGTACCCTATGAAAACTGGGATAAATGTACATTGTTGTTATTAAATAAGCAACAATTTTTTTCCTGTTTTTTTAGAGCCTAATAATATGTGGTACGCCATTTACGTAAATGATGGCTATGTTGTCACATGTTCCATTTCCATAATCTAATAATGCTTCCCGGCCATCTCTTATCAATCTTACCTTGCCTTGTACTATCCACGGACAGGTGAATTTTTTGATCAGGGGCTCAACTACCAGGGCCGACCAGCTATGCCCGGCAGAGTTAGAGCCATGGCCATTGCCGGTTATCTTATAAACATCATCCAGTGGAAAATGAGGGGTTCCGTTTCCGGCTATCTGCAATACATTTTTAACGCTGTTCCATTTCCTCCACCTGTTGGTATTGATATTGGTGATCTTGCCATCAATAACCATGATCTTCCAGCCCTGCATATTGCTGGTACTTGTATTTTCAGTGATATGAGTGCCTTCTACTTTAAAGCTGTCAACATAATAGTCCACAAAAGTGGTAGATACTTTTGCCCCAGGTAATACCATCGGGTTGGTATAAATGGAAACTATTTTTCCTTTGCGGTATTTTCCATCCCGGCAAAGACAACCGGTTCCAAAATCAATGGTAACTGTTTTTGGAAATACATGGGGAATGTTGGGCACTACAGTAATGGTAAAGCAACGGGTTTGATTGGTGGGCGTAGTGGTACCCAGTTCAAACAGGCCGGATACATTTGCGCCCACACCCAGGTCTTCGCCAACCTGGCTCGTGTTCATACTTGCGGTGATGTTGAATACATCGTCGAACTGGGCATCTGCTTCGGCCTCGTCGGTAGTTGCTTCCTGCGTGGCAAGTTCTTCAGCAGGTGAATTATCAGTAACCGGGCTGATGCTGTCGTCCTTTTTACATCCGGTAAATGTGATAGCTCCAATAAGGCAAAAAGCCAGGAGCCATGTGGTGAGGTTAATCGTCTGTTTCATAAAAGTAATTTTTTAATAAAGGTGAATAAAGCGAACTGCAGTAAGACTGGTGCCCATGAAATGGGTTTAAGGAATCGTTAAATTAATTTTAGTCATTTTTGCAACTCAACGAATAAATATGCTGATAGATACCCATTGCCATTTGTACGTAAATAGTTTTAAGCAGGATATAACGGAAGTAATGAAACGGGCCAATGATGCCGGCGTTCAGAAATTTTACCTGCCTGCTATCGACAGCAGGGAAACAGAAAATATGCTAGGGCTTGAAGCTGCATATCCTGGTAAATGTTTTGCCATGATGGGGCTTCATCCCTGTTCGGTAAAAGAGAATTATATGGATGAACTGAACCTGGTGAAAGACTGGCTTGCAAAAAGAAAGTTTGCAGCTGTAGGAGAGATCGGTCTTGACTTTTACTGGGATAAGACCTATGCGGAACAACAATACGCTGCATTCAGAATACAGATAGAATGGTCTTTGCAATACGGCCTGCCCATTGTGATACATACCCGTAATGCCATGCAGGAAACCATTGATGTGGTTAAAGAGTATGTCGATAAGGGTGTACATGGTATCTTTCATTGCTTTGGCGACAGCAATATCTATGCAAGGCAGATAACCGATATGGAATTTTACCTGGGAATAGGAGGGGTGCTTACTTATAAAAAATCAGGGCTGGCAGAAGTGCTTGCAAATGTTGACCTGGAACATATCGTTCTTGAAACAGATGCGCCATACCTTACCCCCGTGCCTTTCCGGGGGAAACGTAACGAGAGCAGTTATTTAAAATATATAGTTGAAAAACTGGCTGAAATAAAGAACATGACTGTTGAAGAAGTGGCTGCAATCACAAGCAGTAACGCTCAAAAAATATTCGGCTTATAAGGATCGATACTGTATTTTTGCCCCCCAATAAAAAGGAGACGTGTCCGAGTGGTTGAAGGAGCACGCCTGGAAAGTGTGTATAGGGGAAACTCTATCAAGGGTTCGAATCCCTTCGTCTCCGCTTTAACCTCCGTAGCTTTTACGAAGGAGGTTTTCTATTTAAAAGAACATTTTTGCAACAAGTCGTTTATATACTTTTATGTAATGATGGCTCCTATTACACCGGGTGTACTCAAAACCTTGAGGAAAGATTGATCAGGCACCAGAAAGGGTATGTTGATTCTACAAAAAACAAACTTCCGGTTAATCTTGTATTTTATTGCACTTTTATAGATGTCAGTAAAGCTTTTGAGTTTGAGAAATATCTTAAGACCGGCTCTGGAATTGCTTTTAGGAATAAGCATTTAATTTAATTGTTCCTCCTACGCTGAAGCTTCGGAGGACATGTCGAATCCCTTCGTCTCCGCTTTAACCTTCGTAGCTTTAGCGAAGGAGATTTTCTGTTTAAGCACTGCGGCTTTTTTATTCCAGCACTTTTTCCATTTGTGTACTGCGGGAACCTTTTATAAGAACAGAGGCATCGGAATAATGTTGCTGCTGGTACCATTCCCTGGCCTGAACAGAGTTATCGAAGTTTATGAACGGGTGGGTTACTTTACTGAAATCACCCCCTACCAGTACTACATTTTTCCAGGAGTATTTTTTGATGAGTTCTATTAGTTGCTGATGCTCATGAAGGCTTTCCTGTCCCAGTTCCATCATGCCTCCCAGCAATAACACTTTACTTTCTCCATCCATTTTCGCAAAGTTCTCAATGGCTGCTTTCATGCTGGTAGGGTTGGCGTTGTATGCATCCAGAATGATCTTGTTGCTGTTCTTTTCGATCAACTGCGACCGGCTGTTGGATGGCAGGTAATTCTCCAGGGCAGCTCTGATCTTTTCTGCAGGCACTTTAAAATATTTTCCGACTGCTACGGCAAGCAGTATATTCGGAAGGTTATATTCTCCCACCAGGTTCGTCTTTATACTACCAAGTTCTGCATCGTTTGTTATGGTTACTTCCAGTAAACCCGAACTGTTTTGTACGGTTCCGGTAACGGTAGCAGAATGAGTTCCATAAGTGATCACATGTGCAATGCCTGCACTCATTTCCCGCAGGTAATCATAGTCCCACATAACAAATGCAGTTCCATTATTTTCACGCAGGTAATCAAACAATTCGCCTTTGCCTTTCTTAATTCCTTCCACACCGCCAAAGCCTTCCAGGTGTGCCTTACCGCAATTGGTAATGATGCCGTGGGTTGGCCGGGTATAGCGGCAATACCCTTCAATTTCTTTTTGATGATTAGCCCCCATTTCAATAATGGCTATTTCAGCATCCGGTCTTATTTTCAATAACGTAAGCGGAATTCCAATATGATTATTAAGATTTCCTTCGGTGGTGTATGTTTTATAAGTGCTGCTTAAAACGGCATGCACCAGTTCTTTTGAAGTGGTTTTGCCATTGCTTCCGGTAATGGCTATAAAAGGTATTTTTCTTCCGGAAGCCGGATTTTCAAATTGCATCCGATGATAACCGGCCAGGTCCTGCAAAGCCTTTAATGTATCGGCTACTTTAATGATCCTTTCATTTGGTTGTTCGGGCTCTTCATCAACGATGGCGTAAGCAGCCCCGCTTTCTAAAGCCTGCCTGGCAAAAAGGTTGGCATTAAAGTTTGGTCCTTTCAGGGCAAAGAAGATATCATCCTGTGCTAACTTCCTGGTATCGGTTTGTATAGAGGGGTGCTTCAGGTAAAGCTTATATAGTTCCGGGATTTCCATGTATCAAAATTAAAGGGAAGCAGGAATAGATCGATAAAAAAACTCCCGGTTGTTGGCCGGGAGTTTTTTTATATTCAAAAGTTTATTTCTTTTTCTTTCTTGAGTTCTGTTTGCGGGTTCCGAAGATATTACCTTCTTTAAATCCGGGGCCTTCTGGCGGACCAAGATAAGTTTGGGCGCAACGGAAACCAACGGTGCTTGCGGCCTGGTCTTCTTCCATGAACCTGCGGGTGCCGGGAGATAACCAGTAAGGCCTGTCATTCCAGCTACCGCCTTTAATTACCCTCGACTGATCGCTGATCAGTGAAGTAATTCCGTAGCCATAATACACACCACTTGAAGAGTCGCCATCAAGATAGTTGATTACATTATTCTTTTGGTAGTTTGCACGGTTCTTAACCTCTTCATCAGAGATATCTGTTTTCTTCAGGTGTCCCATACTGTCTCTTTCGTACTCGCCGGAAGTATTCTTGTAATACTTCTGGAATTTATTACCCCTGAAATAGTTGAAATCCTGTGCATCCGTGGGGGTTAAAGGCCTGTACACGTCTCCAACCCACTCACTCACGTTACCACTCATGTTATACAGTCCAAATGCATTCGGATAGAAAGATTTGATATTGCCTGGGATGGCGGCACGGTCATTCAAACCACCGGCAACACCCATGTTATCGCCACTGCCGCGTTTAAAGTTGGCCAGGAATTTTCCCTGCCAGCTACCACGACGGTTATCACGCAATCCGTTTGGATTGCTGCTCCATGAATATATTTGTTGATTCGAAAACAATTCCTCACCGCTCTTACCTTCTTTTTTACGGGGCGATGGGTTTTGAGCCAGCATACCATAAGCGGCATATTCCCATTCTGCTTCAGTAGGGAGGCGGTATCCCATATTCAGAACTCCGTCTTCCATACGAACGGTTGCACGGGGCTTGCCATTAACATCTTTCAGATCTGATTTTTTAGGTTTATTCCTTCCCTGGATCATATCCGGGGCCATCAGGTATGTTTCGGTATTAAATGAACCATCGGCACCGGCGCCTTTCATCTCTCTTTTTATAGCATCTTTTTTCAGGTAGCCTTTTTTCTGCAGGTTCAACTCATTAACACGGTCTGTACGCCAGATACAGAAATCATGGGCCTGGCGCCAACTTACACCAACAACCGGGTAATAGTTATAAGAAGGGAAGCGGAAATAGTATTCTACATATGGTTCGTTGTATGCCAGCTCTTCACGCCATACCAGTGTATCGGGGAGGGCCTTAGCCATCACGGTAGTATCACCTGAAAAGGTATTTTCCAGCCAGTAGAGATATTCACGGTAGTGAACATTGGCTACTTCGGTTTCGTCAATAAAGAAGGAGGGAACCGTGATACGGCGTGGGATATTATTCCAATCACCCATTACGTCCTCGTCTTTAGCACCCATTACGAATGAGCCACCCTGCACAAATACAAGACCTGGACCAGCTTTGGGGTATTTAACTTTAGCCACATGGAAATTTCCCATGTTTTTGTCATCATAATTCCAGCCGGTGGCCGATGATTTACCACTCTTTTTTGAACCGCTTTTTTTGCAGGCACTTAATGAGAGTGCTGCAATTAAAAGGATTGCCAGACTTTTTCCTGAAAATAGTTTTGTCATGTTCATTCGTTTATCAAATTGTTTAACGAAAGGTTTTCTTTATTATTGTATAAGGGGTTATACCGGCTGCGAATATAAATACTTTAGGGGATATTGAGCGATTTGTAATTCTTTTTTTGAAGTAAAATATTCAGAAAATCACTGGTTTTTGTAAAAGCCTGACAGGATATTTAATCCGGCAAAACAGAGAACTGTTAAGAAGAAAAAAAATTGCCCGGAACCGGTTAAAAATGAGGGTTTATTTTTTGGCTGGTATGAGCAAGAGTTTTAATCTTGCATACCAATAACAGAGCAAGCAACCGGGTTGCCTGCTCTGTTCTTTGCGGATTTTCTGTAGTTCTTAAAAGGGAAAGATATTGGCCAGGCCTGGCTGATCGGGCAAACAACAGCTTGAAACACCGGCACTAACAATAATCCATATATACATGGCGTTAATGTAAAAATTCAGCATCGCTGCTGGGTAAAGTAATTTTCCCTATTTTTGGTTTTGAGATTTTTTCCGGATCAATACGCCGGAATTCAACAGCAAAAGGGAAGTTGCTATCTTTAAAAAAAGAGTATTTTTTGGGGTTTTTTTAACAAGATTTTATATTTTAGTTGTTCGTTTGAATAAAACCATTATTTTTACAACATAATAACAACCATTAAACTTAACGCTTATAGAGGTAAGTCTACCTAACCAAGACAAAACAAAACGCATGAAAAAAGTAACTTTGAAACTAACTGCCTTAGTTATGTTACTGGGAGGAACAATAACTGTATCTTATGCCCAGGCGAACAAAATAAACGTTGTAACATCTGCTGTTCCGTTTTTACGTATTTCACCCGATGCCCGCAGTGGCGGTATGGGAGATGTGGGTATAGCTATCAGCCCTGACGCAAATGCAGCTTTTGCCAACATAGCCAGAACTCCTTTTGCTTCAAGTAAAATTGGAGTTGGAGTTAATTATACTCCATGGTTAAGGGATCTTTCTGTTAATGATGTATTCCTTGCCAGCCTTGCTGGTTATTTTAAACTTGATGATAAGCAAGCCTTGTCATTAGGTATGCGTTACTTTAAATTAGGAAGCATTCAGTTTACTGATGCCCAGGGATTTGATCTGTCAGAAGGCAGGCCACGTGAGTTTGCGATTGATTTGGGATACTCCAGAAAATTGTCAAGCAAATTCGGTTTGGGTATTGCCATCAGGTATATCAGTTCCAGCCTTGCAACCGGAACTTATAACGGAAATAATTACAAAGCAGGTTCTGCTGTGGCAGGAGACCTGCATTTATATCACCACGGAGCTAAAGAAAACGGACAGGGTTTAAACTGGGGTGTAACCTTAAGCAACCTTGGAAGTAAGATATCTTACTCAAGTGATGCAACGCAGAAAGATTTCATCCCTGCAAACCTGGGTATAGGTGTTGCTTATACAAAGGTATTTGACGAAGCTAACAAGATCACCTTTGCAGTGGATATGAATAAATTGCTGGTTCCAACTGTAAAACAAGATTCGGCCGGTTACTCAAGCACTGCTGCGATCAATAAATACCGCGGTTATGGTGTAGCCAACAGCTGGATTCAGTCATTTGGCGAAGGCGGTGGTCTTAGTGAAGAGATCAAAGAGCTTAACTTCTCTTTGGGTGCAGAATACTGGTACAATAATCAGTTCGGTTTCAGGGTTGGTTATTTTTACGAGAATCCAAACAAAGGAAACAGGAAATATTTCACCGTAGGAGCCAGTGTTAAATACAGCGTAGCCGCACTTAACTTCTCTTATGTTTTCCCAACAGGAAGCGGAATCACCCGTATACCTTTATCAAACACTTACCGTTTTGGTTTACTGTTTGATTTCGGAGGAAAATAAGTAACATCTTTATATTGAAAAGCGTTATGCCTTAAGGCATAACGCTTTTTTGTTTTTAGTATCACTCAAAAATCGGATATTTACAGAATAAAGCAAGACATGGCATACAGGATAGGTTCGGGAGTGGATTTTCACCAATTAGCCGAAGGAAGGGAGTTATGGATTGGCGGGGTCAAAATACCACATACCAAAGGAGCCATGGGACATAGCGATGCGGATGTACTGCTGCATGCCATCTGCGATGCGATGCTTGGTGCACTGGCTCTGGGCGATATAGGATTTCATTTCCCGGATACAGATAGCTCATTTAAAGATATAGATAGTAAAATATTATTGAAAAGATCTACAGAATTAATAGAGGCAAAAGGCTATAAAGTAATTAATATTGACAGCACCCTTTGCCTGGAAGCCCCTAAAATAAAATCATATGTTCCGCAAATGCAACAAACCATTGCGGAGATTGTACATGTTTCAACTGAGGATGTTTCGGTGAAAGCTACTACAACGGAGAAAATGGGTTTTGTGGGTCGTGAAGAAGGATTAAAAGCTTATGCAACAGTATTACTCGGGTTAAGATAACGACATGTATTGTTTTAAAAAAATATTCTCCTGTTTTTCTTTTTGCTTACCAGCTTTTTTGGTATTGCACAAAAGCAAGCCAATATCTGGTATTTTGGTAACCGGGTCGGGCTTGATTTTAACCATACTCCCCCTCAACCACTAGTAAATAGTAATTTGAATTCTACAGAAGGCACCTCGGTTATTTCAGATAACAACGGCAAATTGCTTTTTTATACCAACGGTGTTGTGATTATAAACAGGTAGCATGCGCAAATGAAGAACGGAGGATCGCTTGCAGGTCATACAAGCAGTACAAACAACACAGTAATTGTACCCTTGCCGGGGAATGACAGTATTTATTATGTATTTACCGTTGGGGCTGCTAACGAAACATCTCAGCAATTACAATTTAATGTTGTTAATATGAAAGGGGATGGCGGGCTTGGTGAAGTAGATCCGGTGGGCATGAATCTTATTGTGGAGGATAAAATATTTGAAAAAATTGCTGCCATAAAACATTGTAATAATAAGGATACATGGATAGTTGTTCATAAATGGGACAAGAAAATACCTGCAATGCATTGTAATGCTCATCCGGTAAGCAGGTTGTTAAAAAATGCGATTGTGTTTAATTTCCTCTTTACATTATTACCTTTGCCTACAATGCAAAACATCCGGGTTCACATTATAAATACATCCAGCAACGAACTGCCTGCTTATGCTACCGAAGGATCGGCAGGGATGGATATACGGGCGAATTTGCAAAGCCCGGTAATCCTGCAACCACTGCAGCGTGAACTGATCCCTACCGGTTTGTTCATAGAATTGCCTTATGGATACGAAGCACAGGTGCGGCCCCGCAGCGGGCTGGCCATAAAGCAGGGCATTACCTGTCTCAATTCTCCCGGTACGGTAGATGCTGATTACCGGGGCGAATTAAAGGTTATTCTTATTAACCTGAGCAATACTGCACAAACCATTCTGCACGGCGATCGCATAGCACAAATGATCATTGCCAAAGCTGAAAGGGCAGAACTGGTGCCGGTACAGGAATTAAATGAAACCAGCAGGGGAGAAGGTGGTTTTGGACACACCGGCATCAAATAAAATTCAGCGAAAAAAATGAAACAACTCAGCATCATCCTGGTCTCCTCAATCCTGATTCTGTCTTTATTCAGTTGCCGCACCGTTAAACAGATCAACAAAGTGATCGCACCAAAGGATACCACACTGGTTTCAACAGTTGACAGAACAAAAGCAGATTCGTTGCTGATGATCAATAATACGCTTGCCGGGCTGAATAAAAATCACATCGACTTCAAAACATTCAATGCAAAGATCAAGGTAGATTACCAGGACAATAAGGGTAAGCAACCGGATGTAACAGCTATCGTACGGATTATTAAAGACAGTGCCATCTGGGTCTCGCTAACAGCTTCCATCCTGAATATAGAAATATACCGGGTGCTGATAAAAAAAGATACGGTTATATTACTGAATAAGCAGGATAAGGAAGTTCAATACCGGTCGATTGATTACCTGCAGGAAGTGACCCAGATACCCTTCGACTATGAAACACTGCAGGATCTTCTGATAGGCAACCCGGTCTTTATGGACAGCAATATTGTGTATTACAAAAAGACCGAGAACCAGGTATTGCTGCTGGCGGTTGGTCAATTCTTTAAACACCTTCTCACCGTTTCGCCCGAGACCAATGTACTCCAGCATAGTAAACTGGATGATGTGGACATGGCCCGTAACCGTACAGCGGATATTACCTACAGTGAATATGAAAATAAGAACGGACTTAATTTTTCCACCTACCGGGAAATAACCGTATCCGAGAAAAATAAACTCGACATCAGCCTTAAGTTCAAGCAGTACGAGTTTAACAAAGAATTATCAGTGTCTTTTAATATTCCGAAAAATTATACACGCAAGTAGGCGTTATTTAAAATTATTAAGGCATGTGTATATTACAACTGCATGATCGTAATGTTTTGAATTGTATTTTTGCTGACCCCAATCTCTTACCATGATCAAATTGATTTCCTCTTTTGTTGTATTCGCTTTCATAAGCACCGGTGCGTGGGCACAGCAAACCCGTGAAGAACTGGAAAAGCAACGGGCCCAGCTTAAGAAGGAAATGGAACAAACCCAAAAACTACTTAACAGTAATAAGGCAAAAACCAAAGAGAATCTGGTGCAGTGGAAACTGATCAATGATAAAGTGAATCTCCAGAACCGGATCATCGATAACCTGGGCCGTGATATAAACCTCCTGGATAATAATATTTACAACAATCAAAAAGAGATCAACCGCTATAATAAACTGCTGGATACCCTGAAGGAAGAATATGCCAAGAGTATGGTGTATGCTTATAAGAACCGGGGTAACTATGCGTTTTTAAATTTTATCTTTTCAGCCGCCAGTTTTAACGATGCCATCCGCCGGCTCGCCTACCTGAAATACTACAGGGACTACAGGGAAAAGCAGGGAGAGAATATCCTGCGTACCCAGGAACTCCGCCGCCAGCGCATTGCCGAACTGGGTGGTATCAAAGTACAGAAAAGTGAAGTGCTTAAAACCAAAGACAAGGAAATGGGCGCCCTGGAGGCCCAAAAGATAGAAAAGGATAAAATAATGAATGAGCTGAAGAAACAGGGAAAAGAACTGAACTCTCAGCTGGCAGCGTATAAAAAGCAAATGAAGAAAGTAGACAATGCCATTACAGCTGCCATTAACCGGGCGCTTGCCGATGCAAAAAAAGCAGCAATTAAAAAAGCCAGTGAAGAAAAGGCTGTTACAAAAGCAAACCCATCTGCACCCAATGCAGCTGATAAACCTGCAACAACAACCCGGAAGCCAGAAACTAAAAAAGCGCCCGAGAGTGTACTGTTGAATGCAGAGAATATTGCACTGAACGACAATTTCGTAAAGAACCGGGGCATACTTCCCTGGCCGGTTGATAAAGGAGTAACCATCATGCACTATGGCAGGAACCAGTTACCAAGTGGTACCGTATTGGATATAACAGGTATAACCGTTGGAACAGATATTGGTAGTAATGTGAAGTCTGTTTTTGATGGCATTGTATCCAATGTCGTGTTTATTGAAGACATGCAGGCAGTTATTATACAGCATGGCAAGTATTTTACTACCTACAGTAACCTGAGTAGTGTTAGTGTACAGCGTGGCCAAAGCGTAAAAACAGGCCAGGTAATCGGAAAGGCAGCAGCTAACCTTGACGGTATTGGTGCCATCGATTTTTTACTGAATGATGAAAAAGGAAGTATCGACCCTGAAAAATGGCTGAAACGATAGATACTAGATCACCCGCTTATACAAAGCTTCGTATTCCGGAACTATATTGTCAATGTCGAATTTTTTGGCCTGTGCCAGGGCATTGGCTTTGAAGGTTTTTAAGGAAGTGTCATCTTTTAAGATCGTTATCGCATTCTTACTCATATCGGTCACATCACCCACATTACTCATAAAACCGCTGTAGCCGTTTACGTTTATTTCAGGTAAACCACCCGCATTGGTGGATATCACCGGCACTTCCGCTGCCATTGCTTCCAGCGCAGCCAGGCCAAAACTTTCGTATTCACTGGTGAGTAAAAACAGGTCTGCAATGGGCAAAATGTCTTCCATCTGTTCCTGCTTGCCTAAAAACTTTATGTCTTTGTGTGATTCACATTGCCTGGCCGAGTCTTCAATATGCGAACGCTCGGGTCCATCGCCCAGTAACAATAAAGTAGCCGGCATTTTTTCCCGTACAAGTAAGAAGGTAGAAACAACGTCCTCCACCCGTTTTACTTTCCGGAAGTTGGAAGCATGTACCAGTATCCGCTCGCCATTGGGAGCGATCAGTTTTTTAAACGCATCCACCGGCCTGCGGTGAAAACGTTTTACATCCACAAAGTTGTGGATCACTTCTATATCTTTTTCGATTGAGAAATTCTTAAAGGTCTCTTCTTTCAGGTTATGCGATACGGCGGTGAGTGCATCGCTTTCATTCATAGAAAATGTAACCACCGGGCTGTAGGTCTTATCCCTGCCCACCAGGGTTATATCGGTTCCGTGCAGGGTGGTGATCACCGGGATCTTCTTTCCCTGCTTGGCCAGTATCTGCTTGGCCATGTAAGCCGCCGCTGCATGCGGTATGGCATAGTGTACATGCAACAACTCCACATCATTGTTCAGTATCACATCCACCATGGTGCTGGCCAAAGCCGTTTCATAAGGCGGGTAATCAAACAAAGGATAGGTAGGTACCCGTACTTCGTGATAAAAGATATTGGCATGAAAGCCACTCAGCCTTACCGGCTGCTGGTAGGTGATAAAATGGATATTATGCCCTTTATCGGCAAGGGCCTTGCCCAGTTCAGTTGCCAGCACACCGCTTCCACCGAAAGTGGGGTAGCAAACAATACCTATGTTCATGAGAAGCTTTTTAGTTCAGTGAACTGCAATTTACCGATTTATTTTTCACGGCAGTTTTCCATTCATGTATAATAAATCATTAAGTTTGTTATTCATCTCAATGTATCAGTAAAATGAAAATTATTGCAAGTTTAACCCTGCTTTTTATTACTGCTGTTGCTTATTCCCAGCCCGATGATTCTACTATGATAAAAAGGATCTCTGATGAGATACTACTTCGCGGTAAGGCGCACGACAACCTTAAAGTACTATGTAAATCTGTAGGACAAAGACTCAGTGGAAGTGCTGGTATGTATAAAGGAGAGGAATGGGGTTTAAAAACCTTGAAGGAAGCGGGAGCAGAAAAGGTATACCTGCAGGAATGCATGGTGCCGCATTGGGTGAGGGGCGCCAAAGAAGAGGCCAGGTTCAAAACCGGCAACCGCAGTGCAGACCCAGCTTTTACGGTGCTGGCTCTTGGAAATTCGGTGGGTACAGGTAAGGAGGGCGTATTGGCCCAGGTGATGGAAGTGAAAAATTTTGATGAACTGAACAGGAGAAAGGAAGAAGTGAAAGGCAAGATCGTGTTCTTCAATTACCCATTCAATAAAACCTTATTAAGGGGTGCTTATGGAGATGCTGTAAGATACCGGGGAGGTGGCGCTTCGGCTGCGGCCAGGTACGGGGCTGTGGCTGTGATCGTCCGTTCTGTTACGGCAGCATATGATGATAATCCGCATACCGGTGCATTACGATACAACGATTCTTTTCCGAAAATACCCGCTGTGGCGATCAGCACGATGGATGCAGAAAGCCTCAGCGATCATTTAAAAGGAAAATACGCCATTGAGAAGTTTTTTCTGAAGACAAATTGCGCTATGCTGGCCGATACGATCGGGCATAATGTGATCGGTGAGATACGGGGTACGGAATTCCCGGATGAAATAATAACGGTGGGCGGGCATCTCGACAGCTGGGACCCGGGAGAAGGAGCAAGCGATGATGGAACAGGACTGGTGCAGAGCATTGAGATACTAAGGGCATTTAATGCAATTGGGTACAAACCCAAAAGAACGATACGGGTTGTTTTATTTGCCAATGAGGAAAACGGGGGAAGGGGCGCTGCTAAATATGCAGAAGAGGCCAAACAGAAGAATGAGAAACATATCATGGCCATGGAAAGCGATGGAGGATCAGAATACCCGAGGGGCTTCGGTTGCGGTATGACCAAAGAACAGTATGCAAAAGTGGAAACATGGAAAAAATATTTCACCCCTTATGATGCTGATAAGTTCTCTTTCAGTGAAGGAGGGGGTGGAGGAGCAGACATTGGACCCTTACAAACACTTTTCAAAACGCCGCAGTTCGGTCTCACTACAACCGGCCAGCGTTATTTTGACCTGCACCATTCCGCCATTGATACATTCGAAAATGTAAATGCACAGGAACTGAATCTTTGTGCGGCTGTAATGGCTTCCATGCTGTACCTTGTGGACAAGTACGGATTATAATCATAAAAATAAGCATGGAAGAAATACAAACAGCTTCAATAGAAACAAAGCAACCTAAAAAGAAAAGTGGTTTCAGGAAATTCCTGCGTTGGTTTATTTTTATTGTGCTGGTATCTGCAGCGGTGTCGTTCTGGTGGAAATACTATTTTGTTTTTGGCGAAGGTGTTAAATCAGGCGAGTTGAATTACGTGGTGAAGAAGGGGAATATTTTTAAGACATACGAAGGAAAGCTGATCCAGTCTGGCCTGCGTTCCAAAGCGCCCGGTACGATCAGCTCCTATGAGTTTGAATTTTCTGTTACCAACGATAGTATTGCCAATGTGTTAATGAACAACAGCGGGAATTATTTCGACCTGCATTATAAAGAATATAAGGGAACACTTCCCTGGCGTGGATTCAGTAAATATATCGTAGATAAGATCATCAGCTCAAAACCTGTTGAGCATTGATCAGTTGCCGGCATGCAGTAAAAAGATGACCGGTTTTTTGTGAAGGTCAACCTTCTCTTTTTTCCAATCCGCAATGGTCTTTGTTTTAATATATTCCGCCGGGGATGTTAATTCTGATGCAATACATAGCCGGGTATTGCCCTTACACAATTTCAGCAAGGTCTCCAGTAACTGGTTATTCCGGTAAGGGGTTTCAATGAACACCTGTGTACTGTTCTTCTTTTGCGAAGCAAGTTCTAAAGCAGTAATGGATTTAGCCCTTTCCAGCGTATCGATCGGGAGATATCCAACAAATTCAAACTGCTGCCCGTTCATACCGCTTGCCATCAGGGCCAGGAGTATAGAACTGGGCCCTACCAGCGGTTTTATTGTTGTGTTCATTTGCTGGGCAACTGCTATCAATACCTGGCCGGGATCGGCAATACCCGGGCACCCGGCCTCACTGATGATGGCGATGTTCTTTCCTTCTTTTATTTTCTGCCGGAATTTTTCTGTCATCTCCTCTTCTGCTTTATGAATAGCGAACCACTCATAATCATCGATCACCATTTCTTTCCAGATGCTTTTAAAAAAGCGACGGGCTGTCCGTTCGTTCTCAGCAAATATCACCTGGCAGTTTTTCACTGCATCCACGATATAAGGCGGGATGGTTTCTACTGCCGTTTCATGCAATACAGAAGGTACCAGGTAAACCGTGGCGTTGTTACTCATAGATCTGTTTTTCCGGTTGCAGCAATGCCGGCATTTTTTGCATTATATAAACTGATGGTAGCGGCGATCACCGCATAACTGGGCGCCAGTATCCAGCCTATAACGGGCAGGATGTGCATCATGTAAAAAATGATCCCGTTGCCAATGGCAAGCCCCTTGTGTCTTCCAATGAATAAAATACTTTGGGAAGTGGAAAGCTTATTTCGTTCACAACTGTAATCCAGCATAGAAAAGCCCAGGTAATAACATTCCACCAGCAGGGCCAGCAGGGGAGTTACCCAGCCCACCACGGGCACAAAGGATAAAATAAGAATGGAAACCGTGTAAACCGTTTGCCACAGCATGTTTCGTAAGGCCAGGCGGATGCCCCGTACAATATCCTTCATCAACTGGGAGAAATTGAAGGGAAAATCTTTTCCTTCCATGATGGATTCCGTTTTTTCGCTCAGGTAGGCAAATAAGGGCGAGCCGATGATAAGGAACAGGTATTTGAAAAGAGAAAAATAGAAGAGTAACAACACCAGTTGCAGCACCAGTTGCCCGAACAGTAGTAAAAAACTCAGCCAGCTGCTTTCCATTCTTTCCATCCATTCCTTTAGTCCGCTCTTCATCAGCATGTATCCAATGGCGCTGTTGCTGGATTTCATGAAAAAATAAACCCCCAGGAAAAAAAGAATGGAATAAATAAGCCCGGGTATCAATATCCATTTCCACAGCCGGTGTTTTATGATAAAACGGTGAGCATGAAAATAGGCCTGAACAGAAGTAATGATCTCTTTGAGCATGTTTATTTCAATTGGCTATTGGTCCTAATCCGTATTTTAGCTTTAAAGTTAACAATATAATGAAGAAACTTCCGCTTCAATTTTATCAACACCCCGATGTGATCCTCATAGCCCGTGAACTGATCGGCAAGATCATCATTACAAAGATCGGCGGACTTACTACTTCTGCAAGGATCGTGGAAACCGAAGCCTATATTGGTCTTACAGATAAGGCATCTCATTCGTTTGGCGGCAAACGTACTGCCCGTAATGAACATATGTATGCGGCAGCAGGCATTGCATACGTGTATATCTGCTACGGTATGCATCATCTCTTTAACGTGGTTACCAATAAAAAAGAAATACCCGATGCCGTATTGATACGTGCCGTTGATCCTTTGAAAGGAATTGATGTGATGCTGAAACGTACCGGTAAAAAAGTACTTGATAATACATTGACCAAGGGCCCTGGCAACGCCGCAAAAGCACTGGGTATCTCTAAAATGCATTCCGGTACCAACCTGCTTGGAGCAGAGATATATATTGCTGATGACGGTTTTGAATTGAATAAGCAACTGGTCGGCGCCAGTAAACGTATTGGGGTAGAGAGCGCCGGTGCAGCAGCAGATTATCCCTATCGTTTTTATTTACGGAACAACCGTTTTGTAAGCGGTTCTCCCAACAAATAAAAAACTCCCGCTACAAACGTAACGGGAGTTGAATAAATATGAATGAAGACCCTTGTTATCTTATAACCACTTCACCGGTCTTTATCTGTTTTCCATTGGCATCTCTCAATACCACGTAATATAATCCGCCTTTATTCCTGCGCATATCAACTTTCTCCAGGTTATAGGCCTGCGATATAGTAAGATCCTTCCTGTACACCAGCCTGCCCTGTGTATCATAAATGGTTAAACGTTGCGCAAGTTTATTAGCAGGAGTTGCTCCCGGTGTATAGTAAGAAACAGTGAATACGCCATCATTCGGACTTGGGTAGATCCACAGTTTAGTACTGGAAGAATCGGCAATGATAATGCTTGCAGGTAACGAAGTACAGGTGCCGATGGTGGCTATTACCGTGTATGTACCCAGGTGATCCACATCAGCCGTGTATGTATTACTTGCTGTTGCAGTTATTGGAGTACCATTCAATGTCCATACCGCTGTGAAAGGTAACAATGGATTTACCGAAGCGGTGATGATGGTTGTTCTGCCCGGCAGTAACCTGGTATATGGAGCTGCGGTTAATGTTACCAGCGGCTGCGGACTAACAGTGAGTATTGCACTGGCTGAGTTAACAATGCTGCAAGGTGCGGCACCGGTAACAACAGCACGGTACAGGTAGCCATTCATGCCAGCTGTAACACCGGTAAGTGTCAGCGTGGTAGTAGCGGCTCCGCTGTAGATGCCGCCGTTTACTACATTGGTCCATGTGCCACCGCCATTGGTGCTTTCCTGCCACTGGTAGGTTGGGGTAGTACCTGCTCCCAATACGCTGAAGCTGGTGGTACCGGTTGCACAGATGGTAGCATTGGCAGGTGCCGTAGTAATAGTGATCGGCGTATAAACAGTAATGGTTACTGCCGCACTGGTTGCAGCCGGAGCACAGGTACCACTGATGATACAACGGTATTGGTTATTATTCATGGCAACAGTAACGCCGGTAAGCGTTAAGGTATTTGTTGTTGCTCCGCCATAAATACCACCGTTGGTTATATTGGTCCACGTACCACCGCCATTGGTGCTCTCCTGCCATTGGTAGGTTAATGCCGTACCATTAGCAGCCACACTGTACGTTTTAACCTGGCCGGCACAAACAGCAGCACCTGTTGCAGGCTGCGTGGTAATTGCCGGGGCTGTATTAACGGTTAATGTTGCACTGCCCGAATTGGCAGATGCACATGCAGTAGCAGCCGTAACAATACAACGGTATTGATAACTGTTCATGCCTGCTGTTACGCCTGTAAGCGCTAATGTATTTGTAGTAGCGCCGCCATAGATGCCACCGTTGGTAATGTTATTCCATGTACCACCGCCATTGGTGCTTTCCTGCCATTGGTAGGTTGGTGTGGTACCGGTAACCGCCACACTGAATGTGGTGTTGGCTCCGGCGCATACCGTTGAGTTAGCCGGCTGAGTAGTAATATTCAGCGGCGTGTTTACAGTAAGCTGTGCACAGTTTGAAGTAGCAGCCGGCGCACAGGTTCCGGTAATGATGCAGCGGTATCCGTAACCATTCATGGTTGCCGGTGCAGCTGTTAATGTTAAAGTATTTGTTGTGGCGCCTGAATAAATACCACCGTTGGCAATATTCACCCATGGTCCGGCACAACCCGGGGTTGTGCTTTCCTGCCATTGGTAACTTATTGCGGTACCGTTTGCCACCACACTGAATGAAGTTGATTGGGTAGCACAGATAGTACTGCTTACCGGCTGCGTGGTAATAGCAGGCGCTGTGTTTACGGTAAGTATCGCTGCGGTTGAAGTAGCGGATGTACATCCTGCACCACCGGAAACAATACAACGGTATTGATTATTGTTCATAATAGCCGTAACACCGGTAAGTGTTAAGGTAGTTGTTGTTGCTCCACCATAGATACCACCGTTGGTTATATTATTCCAGGTGCCGCCGCCATTGGTGCTTTCCTGCCACTGGAAGGTTAAGCCACTACCCGTAGCAGCTACAACAAAGGAAGTATTTGTTCCGGCACAGATAGTAGAGTTCACGGGCTGTGAAGAAATGTTCACGGCTGTGTTAACCGTTAGCAAGCCGCAGTTTGATGTAGCAGCCGGAGCACATGTTCCGGTGATGATACAACGATATCCATAACCGGTCATGCCTGTTGGGGCGCCGGTGATAGTAAGCGTTGCAGAAGTAGCGCCTGAATACACACCACCATTGGCCACATTCGTCCAGGCACCGCCGCAACCCGTAGTGCTTTCCTGCCACTGGTAAGTTAATCCCGTACCATTGGCTATTACACTGAATGAAGTTGTTTGCGATACGCAAATAGTACTGTTGGCAGGCTGCGTAGTGATAGCAGGTGCTGTATTTACAGTAAGGATCGCTGCTGTTGAGTTGGAAGCAGCGCAACCGGTAGCGCCTGAAACCACACAACGATACTGGTAGTTGTTCATACCTGCTGTTACACCGGTAAGCGCTAACGTAGTTGTGGTAGCGCTGCCATAGATACCACCATTGGTAATATTATTCCAGGTACCGCCGCCATTGGTGCTTTCCTGCCACTGGTAGGTTAGTCCCGTACCTGTTGCAGCTACAATGAATGAAGTATTCTGCCCGGCGCAAATGGTTGAATTCAACGGTTGTGTGGTAATATTTACCGGCGTATTAACTGTTAGTAACGCACAGTTTGATGTTGCAGTAAGCGGTGCACAAAGCCCCGTTACATTGCAGCGGTATCCATATCCATTGAGTGCTGTAGTAGCACCGGTAATGGTTAAGGTTGCTGATGTAGCACCTGAGTAGGGAGCGCCATTTGCCACATCTACCCATGGCCCGCCACAACCTGTTGTGCTTACCTGCCATTGATAAGTAAGTGATGTGCCCGAAGCTGCAACGCTGAATGAAGTGCTTTGTGTTGCACAAATAGTACTTGCTACGGGGTTTGATGTAACCGCCGCCGCTGTATTCACGGTTAAGATAGCAGCGTTTGAATTGATGGAAGGACAGCTGCCGTTGATCACACATCGGTATTGATAGTTATTCATGCCGGCAGTAACACCGGTAAGTGCCAACGTGGTGGTGGTTGCACCAGCATAAATACCGCCATTGGTAACATTGTTCCAGGTACCGCCACCATTGGTGCTTTCCTGCCATTGGTATCCAAGTACCGTTCCGCTGGTAGTAATAGAGAAGCTTGTATTCTGCCCGGCACAAACTGCAGCGTTCACCGGTTGTGCTGTTATGCCCATGGGTGCTCCAACCGTAAGTATGGCTGCATTTGAGTTAAGTGGTGAAGGCGGACAAACACCGGTAACCACGCAACGGTATTGGTAGTTGTTCATACCAACTGCGGCAGGATTGATCGTAAGCGTGGCTGTTGTAACGTTAGAATAAGGCGCCACGTTGGCCAGGTTATTCCAGGTGCCGCCGCCATTGGTACTTTCCTGCCATTGATAGGTTAACGAACTACCCGTAGCGGTAACACTGAATACGGCAGGGTTGCCTGCACAGGTGGTAACGTTAACCGGCTGGCCTGTTATAGCTGGGGCCGTGTTCACTGTTAAGATACCCGGATTTGAATTCAGCGCACCACAGGTACCCGTAACCACACATCGGTACTGGTAAGTATTCATACCGGCTGTTACGCCCGTTAAGTTTAAAGTTGCTGTGGTGGCTCCTGCATACACACCACCGTTTGTAATATTATTCCATGGCCCGCCTGCACCTGCCGTACTTAATTGCCATTGATAGGTTATTGAAGTACCCGCTGCGGCCACACTGAATGAAGTATTTGCAGCAGCACAAACCGTGCTGTTAACCGGTTGGGTATTGATGACCGTGCTTGCATTAACCGTTAGTATCGCCGGGTTAGAGTTTACTGAAAGTGGTGCACAGTTTCCGGTTATAACGCATCGGTACTGGTATGTGTTCATACCCACCGTTGCACCGGTAATAGTTAAGGTGGCTGCGGTTGCGCCGCTGTATACACCTCCGTTTGAAATATTATTCCATGGCCCGCCTGCACCGGCAGTGCTTAACTGCCATTGGTAACCAAAAGGAGCGGTACCGCCAGCCACCACACTGAATGATGTATTGGCGCCGGCGCAAATGGTTGCGTTAACCGGGTTTGTTGTTACAGAAGCAGGTGTACAGGTTGCTCCTGGAACCGTTGCTGTCCATATACCACGCCCGTGTGTTCCCGCTGCAATGGTACGGTCTGATGTACGGTACTTGATCATATCCGTTCTCACATTCGGGAAAGTGGAGTTGGCTGCCCAAACGGTAGTGCCGCCATTGATCAGGTCTGTTTCCCAAACACCTGTTTCCGTTGCAATAAAGGCCTTGGTATCGGTATCGGGGTGAAACAATGCCCACCGTACAGGCATATCAGGCAGGTTACCGTCAATGGCTGTCCAGGTTGTACCTCCATTGGTTGTAACCCAAACATTTTGTACGCCATAATTACTGAAGCAGGCGATCATATTCTGATCATTGGAGCCGGTAACCACGCAGTTTACATAACCAGCAGGCATGCCTGCACCGGTATTGATAACCGCTGCTGTTGGTGTTGCTGTATTTGCATTATCAACCTGGATGATTCCGCCCGTGCCCATTCCAAAATAAACCCGGTTTGTTGTGTAAGGTGATGCATGAACGGCCGAAACATTAGCTCCTGCAAACTCTGTAATGGATATCACATTGGTGGTTGATCCGGTTTGAGGATTATCCCAGCGCAGGTAAGTACCTCCATTATTACATGCATAAATGATATTGGTATTATTATCATAATCCCATGGGTTAACAAACCGGCCGGTAGCCGTGTTATTTACCGGGGTACTCCATGTATTGCCATTATTCGTACTTCTTCTGTACACATTGTAAACATATGAACCGAACTGATATTGTGGTTCATTCTGGTCAATGGCAACATAACAACCATCGCCCCCATAAACCTCAATTGAACTATCTAATCCCGGGTGGTTAAGTCTGTGTACACCATTATCCTGTGCTCCGGCAATAAAATGGTTGACTGACGAGGGATGTATTGCTATTGAATAAAATTGTTTTAACCGTAACCCTTTATTCCTGTCTCTGATGGTTGTACCTCCATCAGAAGAATAGTGTACACCACCATCGCAGGTAAACATCAGTTTGGTTCCCCCATCCCACCATTGAATATTGTGCTGATCGGCGTGAACGTACTGGCTTGAACCGGCTCCGGTAACCCATGCAGAAATTTTTGGCCAGGTTATTCCTCCATCAGAAGTTTTGTAACAATCAACACCACCCACAATACATTCATTAGGATTGGCCGGATTGATTCCAACAGACAGATCGTACCAGCCCTGGCCATTGGCCCAGTTGCCTGAAGGCTGACCGGTAGTAACAGCCCAATTGGCTCCGCCGTCTACCGATTTCCATATAGAAGTTACCTGGTGGCTTGCATTATCCGGGCAGGCATACAAAACGTTTCCGCTGATACCTAATTCTGTTCTTTGATTGAATGTGGTGAAGGGGGTAGTGGCAGTGGTCCAGCCGGCAGCTGAAGTTACTGTTTCTGGAATATCTGTATACCGGTATCCCGAGGTACTAAAAATACCAGTGGCTACGTGTAATCTGCCCGGACCGGAAGTTGAACTGATCTCCAGGTCGCATACACTGGTGCCGATACCCGCAGGGGTAATGGTTGTCCATGTAGTTCCTCCATCAGTTGAGCGCAATAAACCGGTATTACGGGTACCCAGGTAAACATTCCCCAGGTAATCGCATACTATTCTTGTTCCGTTAAGATACGTGCTGGTACTGGGGAGAAAATTCCAGGTAGCGCCGGCATCTGTGCTTTTAAAAACACCAACACCTCTTACTGCATCTGCATTAGAAAAAGACTCTCCTGTACAGAAGTACATGATATTCTGAAAACCCGGACGTGGATCCTGACATATAGCCGATACGGCCAGGTTGGCTAAAAAATCATTTGCTAAAACCCAGGTTGCCGGAGATACGGTGATATCGGTTGTTTTCCATAAACCTCCGTCAACTCCACCTACCCAAACTGTTTTGTGCGTTGGGTCAAGTGAGTCAATGATAGCGGCACGTATTCTTCCTGCTGTTTGATCATTATTCTGGCGTGGATTTCCCTGGGGGCCATAAAAATCCCCGTCGGGCCCCCGTTCTATCCATGACAGGGCAGAGGTAAAATTTGACCCTGAATTTTTGAGAAGCTCGGTTTGTTCAATAGCAATCCGCAACTTTTCCCAGGGAACTTTTCCGGTTACCAGGTCTCGGGTACGTTCAATTTCAAACTCAACAGCCTTATCAGGGCCATCATACCCATCATGCTCGGCATGCACTATTTTTTCATCGCAGCTGGTAATAAGCGCAATAAAAAATACGAACACACAAAGAAATACATTCCTTAAATTGAAAAAATGCTTCATAAAATTTCCGTTTGATTTATAGATTTTTGATCGGGAGGAGGGGTGATTAATTCTGTGATGACTGAAGTGAGTTTTTCTGTTCTGTAAAAATATCTTTGTTTGACCTGTTGTTGTGATAGGGCAACCGGTTGGGTCAGCAGAATAAAATCAGGCGATTGAAATTTGATCTGCAGCCGCCCGGGGTGATTGCTTCCGGGTTTATTGGCATTGCCGTACAGCAGTGTGTTAAGATCCTTCAATAACTTTTCTTCCTGTTTATCATTCAGGCAATAGATCAGTGTTCTTCCATTCACTCTCTTTGTAAAGGCAACATCATATAGCTGCCCGTGCAGGTAAAATTCACGGTCTTCTTCTTCCCAGTAAATAGCCTCTTTATTGGTTTCGGCATCAATAATATCCAGTACCGTTTCGGGAAGCGATGCCAGCAATTGCTGCTTCACTTCTTCTTTGATCTCGTATTGTTGAAAAGCAAAAATGATACGATAGCCTGCCTGGCTTAAAAAAAGCAATACTAAAAATGATATGACAGCAGTTCGTTTGATATGCCGGTTTTTTATAAGTTATACTGCCGGGAATTCAGGGGCGAATAATAACGTTTGAAAGTTGGGAATGAGTATGAAAATTACGGCTTATTTTAACAAAAAACAGCTTTTGGAATGCGCTTTTTAAAGCATACTGTAAATTGAGCATTCTCAAGCCTTTTTCTGCTACCGGAAATGGTCAGCTATCCTGAAAATAAAGCTGTTAAAGTTGAAAAATATAACGCCTCCTCCTGCCTGATGGTTGCCTGGAGGTAGCATAAAAAAAATCCCGGCTAGTAAGGCCGGGATTTGTATAAAAACTATCGGGTAATATTATCTCACAACCACTTTTCCGGTCTTTATCTTCTTACCGCTGTCATCCCTCAGTACTACAAAATATACCCCGGCACCGTGGCGGCGCAAATCTACTTCCTGTAAGTAGTAAGGCAGGGAAGAAGTATAGTTTACTTCCCAAACCTTCGCCCCCTGGCTGTTGTAGATGGATATAAATTGTTTCCTGGCGGATGCATTCGGGTTGTGATAAGCAACCGTAAACTTGCCCATATTCGGGTTCGGATAAATGAACAGGTTGCTGCTGGCAGAATCTTTAATGTTCAGCAATTCCGACTGGCAGCTGCCGGTTCCGCTGGTAACGATCACACGGTAATTACCCAGCCCATTAACGGTTGCAACTAATGAATTGCTGGTGGCATTTGGCAACAGGTTGCCGTTGAGATACCAGGCAAAGGTTAAACCGGGAGCGGGAGTAACATTCACAGTTAATGTAGTATTCCATCCTGCCATTAAACTGGTATAAGGTGCGGCCGTTATCACCGGCTGCGGGGTAACGTTCAATATACCGTTATTTACATCTGTGTTAACCGCTCCGCAAGGTGCGGCACCAGTAACTACACAACGGTACCTGCTTCCGTTCATGGCGGCTGTAATACCAGTAAGGGTAAGTGTGTTAGTTGTTGCACCGGTATACACACCACCGTTGGCAATGTTTGTCCATGGTCCACCAGCACCTGTAGTGCTTATCTGCCATTGATAGGTTGGTGTTGTTCCGGCTGCGGCTACGGTAAAGCTGGTGCTTCCGGTTGCACAGATATTGGTGGTAACCACCGGTTGTGTGGTGATCGATATCGGTGTGTTCACAGTAAGCGCCGCATTGTTACTTGTTGCACTTGGTGTACATGTTCCGCTAACTACACAACGGTATAAAGAGCCGTTCATACCAACGGTTACACCGGTAATGGCCAGTGAAGCCGTGGTAGCGCCTGCATACACGCCACCGTTAACAACGTTTGTCCATGGTCCGCCGGCACCGGTAGTGCTGATCTGCCATTGGTATGTTGGAGATGTTCCGCCTGCAGCAATGGTATAAGTAACAGCACCGCCTGCACAAAGCGTTGTTGCAGCAGTTGGTTGTGTTGTAATAGAAGGAGCTGTATTCACCGTTAGTATTCCTGCTGTTGAATTTGCAGAAGTACAGGTGGCAGCACCATTCACTATGCAACGGTATTGATAGCCGCTCATACCGGCAGTTACACCGGTTAAGGTGAGCGTGGCTGTAGTAGCGCCACTATATACACCGCCGTTGGTGATGTTGGTCCATAAGCCACCGCCATTGGTACTCTCCTGCCACTGGTAAGTAGGTGTGGTACCTGTTGCTGCAACAGTGAATGTTGTTTGCAAACCAGCACATAAAGTAGAGTTGGATGGTTGTGATGTAATGGCTACCGGTGTATTCACTGTTAATGTTACACAGTTTGAATTTACTGCCGGTGCACATGTTCCGCTAACAACGCAACGATATGCTGTGCC
Source organism: Ferruginibacter sp. (assembly GCA_044220615.1). Classification (GTDB taxonomy): domain Bacteria; phylum Bacteroidota; class Bacteroidia; order Chitinophagales; family Chitinophagaceae; genus Ferruginibacter. The sequence continues at coordinate 131,343 of JBGAQR010000005.1, forward strand.
GTTCATGGCAATAGCAGTAGGGTTAACAGTCAATGTTGCTGTAGTAACACCTGAATAAGGCGCTGCGTTTGCAAGATTGGTCCATGGTCCTGCACAACTTGTTGCGCTTTGCCATTGGTATGTTAAACCAGCTCCTGCAGCCGTAACGCTGAATGTTGAACTTGCAACGCCGCATACAACAGAAGCCACAGGCTGTGTTGAAATAGACGGAGGTGCATCAACTGTTAACAAGGCTGCATTGGAGTTTGTTGATCCGCAGGTAACAGATGCCACGCAACGGTATTGATAAGTGTTCATGATGGCCGTTACACCGGTTAGGGTGAGCGTGGCTGTAGTAGCGCCACCATAAATACCACCATTGGTTATATTGTTCCATGGGCCGCCTGCACCAGCAGTGCTTTCCTGCCATTGGAAACTGGTAGCAGCCGCAGCAGTGATACTGAATGAGGTATTACCACCGGCGCAAAGTGTTTGCGGGTTTGGCTGTGCAGTAACAGAAGGTCCTGAACCAGGCGTAACAATGAATGTCAGCACCACGGTCTTGATCTCGGCACCTGCTGTACCTGTAACAGTGATGTTATACGTGCCCGGCGCCACCGTTGCCATATTGTTCAATGAAACAGTGGTGCTGTTACCCGGAACAACAGGATTGGGTGTAAAGGTTACGTTAGCAGGGGCCGGAACACCAGCTGTAGCAGCCAGGTTGATCGGCGTTACAAAACCCAGTACACTTGTTGTTCCAAGTGTGGCAGTGGCAGCAGCTGTTCCGCAGGCAACCGATGTTGGGGTGGCTGGTGGAACAAATGTATAGGTTGGGTTACTTGCTGTAATGCTGAAATTGGCATTAGAGATATCAAAGAACACATTACCCACTGCTTCTACTTTTATCCTTGCAGTAGTAGTGGCCACACTTGGTATGGTCACTGCTTCAGAGCCATCGTTTGGAGTGCTGGCTGTGATCACCGTTGGATAGGTGTTTCCACCATCGGTAGATAAAGAGATCTTTACGTTGGCACAGTTGATAGGAGCTGCATTTGATCCAACCACGTTCCAGGTTACGGTTTGGGTTGATCCGCCTGCATAGCTTTCACCGCCATTAGGAACGGTAACTGCAAACGGGCCCGGTGTGGCAACCACATCTATCTGGTAAATGGTAGCTGTCTGGCATCCGCCTGCACCGCTTGAAGCAACACCGCCGCCAACAGGTTTATTATCTCTTACTGTTAATTTAAATTTCATCGGGCGGGCAACAGGAGATAAAGTTTCTCCCTTTAAACCATTCATTGCACTGGGAGGATTGGCAGGATATCCTGCTAATATCACCGCTATGTCGGGGAAGGTTCTGCTTCCGCTTGTTTTTGGTAATCTCGATTTGAATAAAGGAACCGTATTGCCTGCAGCCGCTGTTGCACCAGCATTCCAGGTGGTATTACCCGTACCTGAAAAATCCCATTGTTCCCAGCAATAAGTAAGCGGATCATTATCCGGGTCAGTAGCACTTCCGGTTAAGGTAAACGGCGTACTGATAGGAATACTTAAGTTATTGTTAGGAAGTGCATTAATGATCGGGATCTGGTTTCCGGTAGGCGCTGTTGTACCACAGGCAGAGCCGGCACCCGAAACGAAGTTGCTTATTTCATCAAAGCTGATACCGTGGAAGAAGGGATCACTGTTTGGCTGAATATTTTCTGCACCGCAAATACCGGCATAAGCCTGTATGGTTGTTCCGCTTCCCGGCTCATACTTGGTTGAGTTGGGTGAAGAACCACAACCGGCCATAGAGTGGTTACCGCCAAACTGGTGGCCCATTTCATGCGCTACATAGTCAATATCGTATGGGTCGCCGGTTGGGTTGGGGCTTCCGGTGATACCTCTTGCCTTTGAACCGCCGCAAGGAGAGTTCAACTGAGCCAATCCACCACCGCCGGTGCTGAATGTATGGCCGATATCGTAGTTAGGAGAACCGATAAAGTTGTCGCAAACAGTCTGGCTTTCATTGATCAGCACATTAGCGTTATTGTTACCAGTGAAAGGGTCGGTAACAGCGTCTAAAAATTCAACATTGCCATTGGTAGGCACTAAGGTCATACTGATGGATAGCTCTGTTCTGTATACACCCACGACACGGGTAACAGAAGTTACAATTGCATTATGCAAAATCACCGGGTTGGTGCCGGCATTGATACCAGGCGCCTGGGCATACTCACCGGTACAGGCAACAGCCAGCCGGTAGGTTCTCATTTCAGTTCCGCGGCAGGCAGCGGTAATAATATTGTTGGTTGGTGTTGGTGCGTAATCAGGCACATCACATAACCAGGTTCCTTTTGTATAAGGCAGGTCTTTCCTGAAATAACTGATCAGGTCGGTAGTGTGGCCTACTGCATAGGGATCGATATAGTAGGAGCCATTGATGGTTAACACCTGGGCATGAAACCCACGTGGGCCATAGTCAAACCAAATTGTTGCATAAGGGTCATCAATTCCCTGACCGGAAAATGTTTTTATCTCAGGAAATTTAGCCTGTAATTCTGGGGCCTGAATGTAAATTTCCCAAACTCTGAAACGGGCAACTCTTCCGTCGGGCATTGGAATAGCCATAACGGGAGCCACATTCGGGTTTGTATTTTTTTCTGAAGGAAGAGACCAGAGAAAAGAACGGAGCTGATTGTTATCAACGCTCACTGTCTGGAATTTGGTTGGTATTATCACCCGCTTGCTTCCACTAGCCAGCGAAATGGCATTTTCATTTACCGAAGTAAAGAATGCATTCTGTGCTGTGAGCGAAAAAGAAAGAGAGAATAAGACCAAAAGAATAAATGAAATCCGGTAGATTTTTGTCATATTTTTTGGTATTTAATTGAGCAATAAAATTATTGAAAAGAAGGTGACCGGCCAAAATTTGAACATGGCAGATACCACTTCGTTTACCCCTGGGTTTAGAATACAAGCAATCGTTTTCCTGAACAGGGTACTGAATAAAAAGGTTCAGTACATGGGTGTGGATACGGATAAATAAATTACCCCTGTAAAAATCAGAATTTAGGACAAGGGATGCCTTTATACTCGGCCGGCCTCTTGATGAAGATCACAGAGAATTCTGATCCTCCACGAGAAGCGGTGGCAGCTTTTAAACTGGATATATTAAAATCATAGCTGGCCCCAATACGCAAGCCTCCGAATTCAAGACCTACATACGGTACAACGGCATCGTTAAAACGTACCCAGCTTCCGATATAAATAGCGCTGTTAGAAGTTTCTTCACCGGGGTTCAAGTTAACAGCCAGTGCAGCGCCTACGGTTGTTTCACTGGCCTTGTTCTGCATCTGGTGTATCAGGGAAGTATGAACCGTTAAGCGGTCTGATAATGGAAATGAACCTCCGCCATGAATCGAAATACGGCCACTCAGGTACCAATTCTTATCTTTAAAACCAACTTTTGGACGGTTGATATGGTACATGGAAGCGCCTAAATAAAAATTATTCTGACCATTGGTTGAACCTGAATACAGCAAGCCAGCATTGATATCAAAATAGCTTTGGTTGCTGCCGTTGGTAATGATGTCTGAAGTAGTTCCTGTAAATCCGTTCTGGGTAAGCATGTCTTCAAAAGTAAGTTTGCTTACATCCAGGTTCAGGCTTGAGTAGGTTGCCTGGAAACCGGCGCCAATGGTACTGTAGCCGTTTTCATCCAATGCCTTGTGGTACGACATAGAAACAGAACCATAGTTCAGTTTCAGGATATTATTTGCACTGGCATCTGTTAAACCCGAAATGCCCACACCAAATACATCATTTTCAGGTATCCTTCTTTTTAAAATAGGAAAGTCAATGGAAGCGCTGGTAGTTACATACGCCTTTGGTATGGATGGCCACTGGTCACGGTGATTGGCAGCCAAACGCCACGAACCACTGAACTTACCGGTAAAGGCCGGGTTAAGTGTGAGGGGTGAGGCGAAAAATTGCGAAAAATGCGGATCCTGCGCTGTTACCGAAAGGGTAAGCAATAGGGCACTTGTAAATACGATTAATTTTCTCATTTTCATTGACTGTTCAGAACCCTAAAGATAGGGATTTGCGGCAAAAAGCTGCATAGAATTAATTCATGATTTTGAAGAAAAATTCAAATGGGGCCGGCCATTGATCTGCCACCTTAAAAACAGGAACCAATTTAATAATAGGAGGCTGATATTCAGTAGTTAAGAAATTATCCCTGCATCTTAGATCCGAAGGCCAGGTCGCCGGCATCACCCAGGCCCGGAACGATATATCCTTTGGCAGTGATCTCATCGTCGATATCGCCGCACCAGATAGTGGCCTTTGGCTGGGCACGCATTACATATTCAAGTCCAACCGTACAGGCAATGGCACAAACAATATGCAGTTCTTTGATGGTTCCTTCTTCTTTTAAGAATTCTATTGATTTCACCAGTGAAGAACCGGTGGCGATCATGGGGTCGCTGATCACAACAATGCGGTCCTCAATATCCGGGCAGCTCATATATTCCATGTGTATATCAAAACTGCCATCGGGATTGTGTTTGCGGTAAGCGCTGATGAAGGCATTATCAGCCTTATCAAAATAATTAAGCAATCCGGTATGCATGGCAAGCCCGGCCCTAAGTATGGTTGCCAGCACGGGTTGCTCCTGAAGCACCCGGCTGTTACTGGTACCCAATGGCGTGGTGATCTCTTTTTCCTGCCAGGGCATTTTTTTACTGATCTCATAAGCCGCCACCTCTGCAATACGTTCCAGGTTGCGCCGGAAACGCATCCGGTCGGCCTGCACTTCAATATCCCTTAATTCGGCTACCCAATTACTTACCAGGGAATGTTGTTCGCTGAGGTTGATGATCATATTAATGGTTAGGTGTTAGGTGTTTTGAGTTTTTTGTTTGCAAGGTCCCTTGTTCTGCTTTACGCTATGAGGTGTTGGATGAATGTCTTCCTTGTTTCCGAGCCTCTGTGGCCAACCCAAACAAAACTAAAATAAAAACAGCAGCAATCCATTATTTTTTAACATAGTCTTTTCCAAAAATGTATTTTTATTGTATTCAAAATAAACCAGATGAAAAAGACAATCTATGGCCTGGCAGTAATGAGCATCCTTCTTTCAGCCTGCAGCAGTTCCGATGAAAAAACCGCTGACAAGGCCAAAGACAAGTACGAACAAACCAAAGAAACACTGGAAGAAACGGAAAAGAAGAATCCTACACGCTTTTTATCCGTGGAAGGTCACGACCGGAAAAATCTTTTACGCCAGACAGTGATAAAAGGAACAGTCAGCAACAGTGCAAAAGTGGCGAGCTATAAAGATGTGGACATCGAACTTTCTTTTTACAGTAAAACCGGCGCTTTGCTGGAGAAAGACCATGAAGTGGTTTACGAAACCATTGCACCGGGTGGTAAAGCCGACTTTAAAACAAAATTCTATACACCGAAGGGTACCGACAGTGTAGCATTGAAAGTTGTTGGAGCCAAAAGTGAATAAACGCAGCCTATTTCACAAACGAAAACGAATCTCCGTCGAACAAACCCAGGTCGCTCAGTTTTAAATGAGGGATCACGAGCAGTGCCATAAACGATAAGGTCATAAAGGGCGCTGCCAGCGTGGAGCCCATTTCTTCCTTTACCATTTTATCAATGGCAGTATAAGCAGCGGCAACTTCGTAGCCATCCTGGTTGCTCATTAAACCGGCAACAGGTAAAGCTAATACCCGGTACTCAGAGTCTTTTAAGCCCTCCCCTTTGGGGAGGGTTTGGGAGGGGCTTACTGCGCTAACGCCACCTTGCTCTTTAATAACAAGGTTTACTGCTTTCATCAGGCTTTCATCATCTGCACCTACTGCAACTATATTATGACTGTCGTGCGCCACCGAAGAGGCAATGGCTCCTTTTTTTATTCCGAAATTTTTAATGAAGGCTTTGGCAACCGGTGCATTCTTATAACGGTTCACCACCACGATCTTTAAAATATCGTTTGTTGTATCGCTTTCATAAGCTCCCTCTTTAATAATTGGTTTGCATTCATGTTTATTCGTGATAAGTTGTCCGTCGAGTGCCTCAATAGCCAATATCTTTTCCGGAAATTCATGAACAGGAAATTTTAGGTCTGTCAACTTCTTCTCACTGCAATCAAACTGGTTGATCAATTCCGGCTTCTGACTTTTGATGTTTGACTTGCCCTTCTCTGCCACCAACTCCCCGTTTATATAAGTATGTGTTACCTTAAAATTCACCAGGTCTTCCACCACAATAAGATCAGCAGCATCTCCTTCTTTTAACAAGCCGATATTCATTTTGTAATGATGAACCGGGTTGATGCAGGCGGCTTGTAATACCTTAAACACATCAATGCCTTTGGCAACGGCCCTGGCACAAAGCTGGTTGATATGTCCATCTGCTAAACTGTCGGGGTGCTTATCATCACTGCAAAACATCATCATTTCATAATGTTCATGCATGAGGCCGATCAGTGCTTCAAAGTTTTTTGCAGCGCTTCCTTCGCGGATGAGAATTTTCATCCCGTAGTTTAATTTATCCAGGGCCTCTTCGGCGGTAAAACATTCGTGATCGGTGGAAATGCCCGCATCAATATATTTTTTTGCATCATCACCCCGCAGGCCCGGCGCATGGCCATCTACCGGCTTGCCGTATTTTTTTGCCGAAGCGATCTTCCTGTATACTTCTTCATCACCAAACAGCACGCCCGGAAAATTCATCATCTCGCTTAAATAACTGATCTCGTCTTTCTGCAATAGCATATCTACTTCTTCGGAAGTTAATGCTGCGCCGGCGGTTTCAAAAACAGTGGCAGGTACACAACTGGGCGCTCCAAAATGAAATTTAAAAGGAACGGTCTTTCCGTTTTGGATCATGAATTCCACACCATTCATGCCACACACATTGGCGATCTCGTGCGGATCGCTGATAGTACCCACCGTACCATGCACCACCGCCAGTTTTGCAAATTCGGAAGGCACCAGCATAGAACTTTCTATGTGAACATGGCTGTCGATAAAGCCGGGAAGGATGTAGTTTGAGGTTTGCCCTTCGGCTACGCTCAGGATATGTTTGGGGTTTGAGGTTTGAAGCTCATGGATTGACAGGATTTTCCCGTTCTCAACGGTTACTTCGCCGTAAAAAATGCGTTTTGCCGGGATGTCAACGATATTTCCCCGGAGCTTAAAATTCATCATGTGACTTCATTAAATTTTACCAAAGGTAGAGGCTGCCGGATAAATGGAAAACCAAAATAATAGCAGCCCCGGGAATTATTATATATTTACACCCTAAAAAAATATTGACATGAAAAATTTGATGATTTTCGGGATGTTTATCCTTTCGCTGGTTTTTGCACAGCTTGCCCAGGCACAAACAGCAGATGAAGTAGTTAACAAGTACATCGATGCATTGGGTGGCAAAGAAAAACTGGCCTCATTAAAATCGGTACGTTTATCAGGTAACATGAGCATACAGGGCAACGATATCGCCATCACCGTAACCAAGCTGCACATGAAAGGCATGCGCATGGATATTTCTGTAATGGGTACAGAAAACTACCAGATCATTACACCGGGCAAAGGCGTTTCATTTATGCCGGTTCAGGGAATGGCTTCTCCAACCGATATGCCCGAAGAACAGGCAAAAGCGGCTCAAAGCCAGTTAGACGTACAAAGCGCATTGCTCGACTATAAAGAAAAAGGTACGGCTGTTGAATTTCTTGGCGCAGAAGGAAATGATTTTAAACTGAAAGTAACCTTTAAAACAGGAGTTAGCACCACCTACTTCATCGGCAAAACTGATTACCGCCTGAATAAAACGGTAAGCAAAAGAAACATCAACGGAGAAGAAATGGAAATAGAAAATACCTATACCAATTACAAACAGGTTGACGGATTCTGGTTTGCCTTTACCAGCACCAGCAGCGTACAGGGAGAAACAAACTACGATAAGATCGAAGTGAATATTCCTGTTGACGAAAACATTTTTAAGTAATAAAAAGATACTGATCTTAAAAGCCCCCCGATTTACCGGGGGGCTTTTTCATTTCATTTTGTACCTTCCTGTATTAATTTATTTATGATGAAAAAACGAACACTGCTTGCTGCAGCATTTTTTGCCGTGGCTTTTTCCTTTGCACAAAAAAAACCATCCACACCGGTAAGTAACGACGACAGCATCTTATTCAGTAAGGTGAAGTATCGTTCCATTGGTCCGTACCGTGGTGGGCGCAGCGGCGCTGTTGCCGGCGACTTCAATCAAAAGAACACGTTCTATTTCGGTTCCACCGGCGGCGGCGTATGGAAGACCATTGACGGCGGCAGCAACTGGAAAAACATCAGTGATAAATATTTCGGCGGCAGTATCGGCTGTGTTTCTGTTGCACCCAGCGATCCTACCATATTATATGTAGGCGAAGGAGAAAATTCATTAAGGGGAAATGTGAGCGAAGGCTTTGGTATCTGGCGCACCGATGACGGCGGCAGAAGCTGGCGCAATATAGGGCTGAAAGATACCCGCCATATCATCCGCATTGTTATTCATCCAAAGAACCCCGATATTGTCTGGGTTGCGGCCATCGGTCATTTGTTTGGCCCCAATGAAGAGCGGGGCATCTTTAAAACAACCGACGGAGGCAAAACATGGAAGAAGGTTTTGTATGTAAATGATCAAACCGGTTGCAGCGACCTGGTTATGGAACCCGGTAATCCTTCCGTTCTTTATGCAGGTACCTGGCGCATACAGCGTACGCCTTACAGTTTAGAAAGCGGCGGCGATGGAAGCGGCATCTGGAAAAGCACCGATGGCGGCGACACCTGGAAAAATATTTCTGCAGCCAAAGGATTTCCCAAAGGCACCTGGGGTATTGTGGGCGTTACTGTATGCCCGTCGAACACCGATAAGGTTTATGCATTGATCGAAAATGCAGCAGGAGGCTTATATGTAAGCAACGATGCCGGCGAAAGCTGGACCCTGCAAAGCAGCGATAACAATATCCGGCAGCGGGCATGGTATTATACCAAGGTATTTGCCGATCCAAAAAATGAGAACATTGTTTATGTACTCAACGTGAATTTCTTAAAAAGCACCGATGGCGGAAAAACATTCCGTGGCATCAACACGCCGCATGGCGACCATCACGACCTGTGGATAGACCCCGCCGATGGCAACCGGATGGGTATAGCCGATGACGGCGGCGCCCAGGTAAGTTTTGATGGCGGTAATAACTGGAGTACCTACGAAAACCAACCCACCGCACAGTTCTACCGGGTTAGTACCGACAATCATTTTCCTTACCGCATACTGGGAGCGCAACAGGATAATTCAACAGTGCGTATCTTATCAAGAAGCGATGGCGGGCAGATAACAACCGACGACTGGCAACCTACAGCAGGTTCTGAAAGTGGTTATGTAGTGGCCGATCCATTGAACACCGATATTGTGTACGGCGGAAATTACAGTGGTTATTTATCAAGGCTCGATCACAAGACCGGCGAGAACAGAGCAGTAAGTGTTTGGCCCGATGATCCGTTGGGTGCTGGTGCCGATGTTTCTAAATATCGTTTTCAATGGAACTTTCCCATTTTCTTCTCACCACATAACCCCAAAAAATTATATGCCGGCGGTAATATTTTATTTGCCACCGAAAATGAAGGCGCCTCCTGGACGGCCTTGGGCGGCGACCTGACAACTAATGACAAGAACCGCCAGCGTTCAAGCGGAGGCCCCATCACAAAAGATAATACCGGTGTGGAAGTGTATTGCACCATCTTCACCGCAACCGAATCGGCCCTGGAAAAAGACCTGCTGTGGACAGGAAGCGACGACGGCCTCATACATGTAAGTAAGGACGGCGGTAAGAGCTGGGAGAACGTAACACCCCCTGCAGCCGGCCAATGGATGATGTGGAATTGTGTAGAGACCGATCCCTTTAAAAAAGGCAAAGCCTATTTTGTGGGAACCAAATACAAGAGCGATGACTTTGCGCCGTATATTTTTAAAACAGAAGATTACGGAAAAACCTGGACAAAGATCACCAACGGAATTCCTTCTCTTCATTTTGCCCGTGCATTAAGGGCCGACAAAAGAAGATCCGGCCTTTTGTATTGCGGAACCGAATACGGTATGTACATCAGTTATGATGACGGCGCCAGCTGGAAACCGTTTCAACTGAATTTACCCCTTGTACCCATCACCGATCTTACTATAAAAGAAAACGACCTTATTGTTGCCACGCAGGGAAGGGCATTCTGGGTGCTGGATGACCTGACCGTGGTGCAGCAGAAAGACAACAGCATTACCGATAAGAATTTATTTGTGTTTGGGGTGAACGATGCGTACCGTTACGACGGCTTCCAGAACCCGAACCCAAGAAATGCCGGAATGAATCCACCCAATGGTTCCATCATCAACTATTACCTGAAGAATGTATCCGACTCTTCCAAAGTAAGTATCGAGATACTGGATAAGAATAAAAAACAGGTCAAACTTTTTGCCACCAATTCAAAAGACGATAAGATAGAAGTAAACAAAGGAATGAACCGCTTTGTATGGAATATGTTTTATCCAACCGCTGAAAGGGTAGAGGGATTGATCCTTTGGCATGGCACCGTACCCGGCCCCAAAGCTGCTCCCGGCCAGTACTTCTATAAGATAAAGGCGGATAAGGATTCGGCAGAAGGAAGTTTTATCATCAAGGCAAACCCGGTGTATAATTTATCGCAGCAGGATTATGAGGAGCAATTTAATTTCCTGATAACGGTAAGAGATAAATTCAACGAGATACAAAAAGCCGGTAAGAACATCCGGGATGTACGCAGGCAGATCAATGATTTTATTGATAAGCAGGGAAAGAATTGTCCCAAAGAAATAAAACAACAGGCCGATACCATCAACAAGCAAATGACGGCGGTGGAAGAAGCGCTGCACCAGACAAAAGCAAAGAGCGGTCAGGACGTGCTGAACTATCCCATCCGCCTCGATGATAAAATTTCAGGTTTGTACGATTTTGCTTCCAGCGGAAATGCAGCCCCGGCCAAACAGGTAAAAGATGCGTATGCTGAATTGTCGGCACAGGCTGATGCACAGCTGAACAAATTAAAAAAGATCATGGAAGAAGACCTGGTGAAGCTGAATGATATGATCAGGGAGAAAGCGTTGCCGGTGATAGGGATTAAAAAAGACTGATACAAGATCCAAGATACAGGATGGGTCAGTGTCCTGTATCTTGGATCCTGTATCTTGTATCCTGCATCCAGTATCCAGCATCCTCGTATATTTGCGCATGAATTTTAAAGCCTTTTTCTCTTCCTTTATAACCAAGTTCATTTTTTTAAAACGGGCCTTTGGTAATAAGCCATTCCGCCTGCTGGATATCGGCGCCGGCAATCATTCGGCCAGTAAAGCAAAAAATGTTTTTCCAAATTGCGAGTACCACGGCGTGGATATGGAAAAGGATTACAACAACAACGAAGAAGATTTTAAGCAGATGTCGGCTTTTTATGAGATGGATCTCACCAAACTCAATTTTTCCTCTATTCCCGATAATTATTTTGATGCAATATTAATGGTGCATGTGATCGAGCATTTGTACAACGGCGATGATGTGATCAAAGGCCTGCTACCCAAACTTAAAAGCGGCGGTTATATGTACGTGGAATATCCCGGCGAAAAAAGTACCCGCCTTCCTTCTATGTACGGGTCGTTGAATTTTAAAGATGATCATACCCACGTGAGGGTTTATTCGGTGAAAGAATTATCAAAACTGTTTGAAGAAAATAATTGTACGGTTTTAAAAGGCGGGTTGAGAAGGAACGCCTGGTTCATGCTGGCCATGCCATTCCGCATTATCAAAAGCTGGCTCACCGGAAAAAAACTGCAGGGAAATATCTTCTGGGACCTGCTGGGGTTTGCGGAGTTAGTGTGGGTGAGGAAGTCATGAAAAGCCGATACTGGATTCTTGATACTGGCACCATCTCATAAATAAAAGATACTTTAATTACTCAGACTCTTGCCTGTATCCTGTATCCAGCATCTAGTATCCAGTATCCAACAGATCCGGCCTCCGTTCCTCCGTCCGTTTCACCGATTGCTCGTGCCGCCATTCTTCAATTAATTTATGATTGCCGCTTAATAATATATCGGGTACTTTCCATCCGCGGAATTCTTCGGGCCGGGTATAAACCGGTGGAGCCAGTAAATTATCCTGGAAAGAATCGGTGAGAGCCGAAGTTTCATCATTGAGTACACCGGGTATCAGACGGCCAATGGCATCTACCAATACGGCAGCACCCAGTTCGCCGCCGCTTAATACATAATCGCCGATGGAAATTTCTTTGGTAATGAAATGATCTCTTACCCGCTGATCGATCCCTTTATAATGGCCGCATATCAGCAATAAATTATTTTTTAAGGAAAACTGGTTAGCCATCTTCTGGTTAAAGGTTTCTCCATCGGGTGTCAGGAAAATAATTTCATCGTAGGTCGTTTCTTTCTGCAGCGATTCAATTGCATTCACCAATGGTTCTATCATCATCACCATGCCGGCGCCGCCGCCAAACGCATAATCATCCACCTGCGCCCTTGCATAGGTAGTGTGGTCACGTAAATTAATTACGTTCACTTCCAGCAAACCTTTGTCTCTTGCTCTTTTTAAAATAGAATGAGCAAAGGGACTGTCGAGTAAGTTGGGAACAACGGAAAGGATGTCGATCTTCATGCTGCAAAGAAAACGAATATTGAACAAGGGGTAAAAGAATATTGAACAAGGAACAAGGAATACTGAATGATGATCGGAATGTGCACTTCAAAATTCGTAATTCCTTGTTCCTTGTTCGAAATTCAAGAAGTTTTCAATCCCCCATAAACTCATCCAGGTCTCGCTTATCCTTTTTAGTGGGCCTCCCCTGTTTGCTCATCCGCTTGCCGGTATGAAAGGTGGCTGCCTGGAACTGTATGCGTTCTATCTCTTCGGCAGGTGTTATGTCCTCGTAATACGTAATGGCTTCTTTGTATTGAACCCGGTGATCTAACAGCGTCAGCACTTTTATCACCCACCGTTTGTTCTCCGTTTTTACTTCATACTCATCGCCCACATGCACGGTACGGGAGGCTTTGGCATTCTCCCGGTTATGTTTTATCTTTCCCTTTTCACAGGCTTCAGACGCCTGGCTCCTGGTTTTAAAAAGGCGGATAGCCCACAGGTACTTATCCAGGCGCAACTTTTCCTTTTCCATTATCCAAAAATAAATCCTTTTATCACAATGCTTCTTAAAGCAGGAGGTATTTTATTAATTTAGTCATTAAAATATATTGTATGAAGTTCAGGAGTTTCAAAATCATTATCCTGTTTGTTTGCCTCGCCCAGTTTGGAATTGCCCAGCGTGGGCGCATAAACTGGACCGAAGATGGAAATGCATACACCAAAGTAAAAGACGGGGGCATCGTAAAAGTAGATCCCCGTACTGAAGCAGAAGTGGTGTTGGTACGGAAAGAGCAACTCACCGTTCCCGGTTCTGCAAAGTCGTTAACGCCGCAGTCGTATGCGTTCAATAATAACAATACCCGCCTGCTCATCTTCACCAACACCGCTAAAGTATGGCGGTATAACAGCCGGGGCGATTACTGGGTGCTCGACATCATTGCCAATAAATTAAAACAACTGGGTAAGGGGCTGCCTTCTCAATCACTGATGTTTGCAAAGTTTTCTCCCGATGGAAGAAAAGTGGCCTATGTAAGTGACCATAACTTATATGTAGAAGAGATCAGCACCGGTACTATCAACAAACTTACAAAAGACGGAAGCCGCAAACTCATCAACGGAACATTTGATTGGGTTTATGAAGAGGAGTTTGGCTGCCGCGATGGCTTTCGCTGGAGCCCCGATGGAAGCCGTATCGCTTTCTGGCAGGTGGATGCCACCAAGATACGTGACTACTATATGCTCAACACCACCGACAGTATTTATTCGCAGGTGATACCCGTAGAGTATCCCAAAGTAGGTGAAGCGCCTTCGCCCACAAAGATCGGTGTGGTGAGTTTAGACAATGGGTACATTCGCTGGATGGATATTGAAGGCGACCCTTCACAGAATTATTTACCAAGAATGGAATGGGCCGGCCTGAATGAACTCATTGTTCAGCAACTCGACCGCAAGCAGCAGGAAAGCAAATTGAAATACTGTAATGTTACCGATGGCAGCAGCCGTACCTTCTGGGCCGAGAACAGTGAAGCATGGGTGGATCTTAATTCGGCCGACATTTTCGGCGAGCCCGGCGGCTGGCAATGGATAAATAAAGGAATGGATTTTATTTGGGTAAGTGAAAAAGACGGCTGGCGTCATATTTATAAAATAAGCCGCGACGGCAAAACAGAAACATTATTAACCAAAGGCAATTACGATATCGGTGAGATCAAATGCATTGATGAAGCGAACAATTATATCTATTTCACCGCTTCGCCAAAGAATGCAACGCAACAGTACCTGTACCGGGTGAATATCGAAAAAGGGAACATAATTCAGAAAGTAAAGAAGATAGTAGCCAAACCAAAACCCGACCCCGAGCTGGTAAGCACCGACAGTACGCTGAAAGGTTCGCATGATTACAGCATTTCTCCCAATGGAAAATTTGCCACGCATGCTTTCTCCAGCCATAATACACCAAGGGTGATGGAATGGATAACATTACCGGATAACAAACCCATTAACCCGGCTAAAACCATTGCGCTGCTTAAGAAGACCGATAACAATGTGAACATAGAATACCTGCAGGTAGTTACCGAAGATAATATCACACTGGATGCATGGATCAACAAGCCAAAAGATTTTGATCCATCCAAAAAATACCCCGTGGTATTTTATGTGTATGGCGAGCCTGCTGCTTCTACGGTAATGGACCGCTACGGCAACCAGAATAATTTTTTATACAACGGCGATATACGCAAAGATGGTTATGTGCAGGTGGCCATTGATAACCGGGGCACCCCCATGCTGAAAGGCGCTGCCTGGCGCAAATCGATCTATCGTAAGGTAGGCGACATCAATGTACGGGATATGGCGATGGGCTTTAAAAAACTGGCAGAAATGAATTCGTATTTTGATAAAGACCGGGTTGCCGTATGGGGATGGAGCGGCGGCGGATCCTCTACACTGAATTTATTATTCAGGTACCCGGAGATATTCCAAACGGGTATTTCCATTGCAGCCGTTGCCAACCAGTTGTTCTACGATAATATTTACCAGGAACGTTACATGGGCCTGCCGCAGGAGAACAGGGATGATTTCATCAACGGCTCACCGGTTACCTATGCAAAGAATTTAAAAGGGAATTTACTGTACATACATGGTACGGGAGACGACAACGTTCATTTCAGCAATGCCGAAGTACTGGTGAATGAACTGATCAAACAAGGCAAACAATTCCAGTACATGCCTTATCCAAACAGAACACACGGCATCTCTGAAGGACCGGGTACTTCTGAACACCTTTCAACATTATATACTACTTATTTAAAAGCGCATTGCCCGCCGGGTGCCAGGTAAATTTGTACTTAATAAATAAATCCTGCAATGAACTTGCAGGATTTATTTGTGACCCCTCAGGGACTCGAACCCTGGACCTACTGATTAAGAGTCAGTAGCTCTAACCAGCTGAGCTAAGGAGTCATTACTATAAAACCGGGTGGCAAATTTAGGGAATTACCAATTTAAATCACGTCTATGTGTGCTCTATGTTTTCTATGTGCCTATCCCGGTACATCGGGACAAGTTATGGTTCAACCCGGTTTAAAGTTTCTCCCCATGCTGGCTCAGATCCAGCCCTTTCATCTCTTCCTCATCACTCACCCGTAGTGGTGTGATAAGATCGGTGATCTTGAGCAACACAAAGGTTCCGCCAAAAACAAAAACAGAAACGCCGATCACTGTTACCAGGTGAACAATGAACAAATGCGATTCGCCGAACAACAGTCCGTTACCGGTGGTATTAGCGCTGTTGATGGATTGGTTGGCAAAAACAGCGGTAAGTAAAAAGCCAACAATACCGCCTACGCCGTGGCAGGGAAAAACATCCAGTGTATCGTCAATGGATGTTCTTGTACGCCATTCCACCATCATATTACTAACAATACTGCTCACAATACCTACGGTCAATGAATGTGCAATGCTGATATAGCCGGCAGCAGGGGTGATGGCAACCAATCCAACCACGGCACCAATACAGGTTCCCATGGCTGAAGGTTTGCGTCCACGCAGTGCATCAAAAATGATCCAGGTAAATGCCGCGGCAGCAGATGCGGTGCTGGTGGTGGCCAGTGCAGTTACGGCCAGCGAGTTGGCGCCAAATGCCGATCCTGCATTAAAACCAAACCAGCCAAACCAAAGAAGACCGGTACCCAATAATACGTAAGTGATCCTTGCCGGCGTATGCACTTCTTCATTTCTTCTTTTTAAATAAATGGCGCTGGCCAATGCGGCCCACCCGGCGCTCATGTGTACAACAGTCCCTCCTGCAAAATCAAGTACGCCGTATTTATATAAAATTCCTTCGGGGTGCCAGGTGGCGTGTGCAAGCGGGCAATAAATGAAAATGCAGAAGAGGCAGATGAATAGAATATACGAAGTGAATTTTATCCGCTCGGCAAAAGCGCCCGTTATTAAAGCAGGGGTGATGATGGCGAATTTCAATTGGTAAAATGCAAAGAGCATAAGGGGAATGGTAGGCGCCAGTATCCAGGGTTTTCCGTTCAGCAATCCCTTCATCATAAAAAAGGTACCAGGGTTGCCGATGATGCCACCCACCGAATCGCCAAAAGCCAGGCTGAAACCGATCATCACCCACAGGATGCTGATCACCGCCATGCTGATAAAACTCTGCAGCATGGTGCTTATCACATTCTTCTTACTTACCATGCCGCCGTAAAAGAAGGCAAGCCCGGGCGTCATTATTAAAACCAGGGCGGCAGCCGTAAGCATCCAGGCCGTATCGGCATTATCGATATTTGCGGCAGGGCCTGCAGCATCATTTTTTATTACCGACGGAACAAAAACAGACAGGAGTACAATAGCGATCAGCAACAGGAAAGGAATGAGTGCTTTTTTTCGGTTCATGTTTATACAAATAAGAATTAAAGAGTTACTTGTATAGCAGGTTGTCGTTACGGGTAAAAATAAGAAACGAAGGGCAATCTGCCTTACCCGGTTTATCAACATAATACAGACAGGGGTTTTAACCAATTACAAAACAGGAGATGAACAGGGCGAGTAAATAATATAATTCAATCTATGTGGTTTTCTATGTGCCTATGTGGTTCAGGTGCTTGCTGATAACAACCGGTTAAAATCTAAATTTTCCGATTCTGCCGGATTATCCTCAAATTTGCTGCAACAAAACCATTATATGAGAAAACTACTATTACTGCTTAGCCTCGTGCTAACCTCATCCATGCTGTTTGCACAAAAATCGTTCACTATCCGGGTGATCGATTCAAAAACAGGGAACCCAGTTTCAAATGCCTCGGTAAAGATCAAATCCTCCAACAAAGGTGGTTTTACTGCTGCCGACGGAACCATTACCCTGCAGGCTTCCGAAAATGATGTGATCGACGTAACCAGCATCGGTTATAATTTTCAATCAGTAAAACTGGGCAGCCAGTCTTCCCTCACCATTGCCCTGGAAACCGCTATTGTTGACATCAGCGACGTGGTGCTGGTTGGTACCCGTGGTGCTCCCCGTGCAAAAATGGAAACCGCCGTACCGGTTGATGTGATCCGCATTAACCAGGTGGGATTACCTACGGCAAAGATGGACCTCACTTCAGCCTTGAATATGGCAGCGCCTTCTTTCAACTATAATAAACAAACAGGCGCCGATGGTTCCGATCATATCGACCTGGGAACATTGCGTGGACTGGGCCCCGATCAAACACTTGTATTGATCAATGGCAAGCGTCGTCATCAAACGGCCTTCGTTGCCTTGTTTGGTACAAGGGGCCGTGGTAATTCCGGTGCCGACCTGAATGCATTTGCACAATCTTCTGTAGACCGTATCGAGATACTCCGTGATGGTGCTTCGGCCCAATACGGTTCCGATGCCATGGCCGGTGTAATGAATATCATTCTTAAAAAAGATGTGAATCACCTCACCATTAATGCAGGCTGGGCCGGCTATTACGATACCAAATTCAATTCACAGAAATTCAACGATGGTAATCAATATTATTCCGGCAACAAGATCGATGGCGGAACGGTTAGTTTTTCTGCCAACGATGGCTTTAAGCTGGGTAAGAACGGCGGCTTTGTAAACATCTCCCTGGATTTTTTAACACAGGGTAAAACCTATCGCCAGGCCGATACAGCCAACTGGGCAACCGATAAAGATGCCCTGCCTTATATAAACCCGTACCGCCGAGGATTTGGCGACGGATCGGTAACTACCTATGGTGTGATGTATAATATGGAAATACCAACCAGCGCCCGGAAGAAAACAACTTTTTATTCTTTCGGCGGATTCAATTCAAAAGAATCGGATGCCTATGCCTATACCCGTAACTGGAGTGCAAGGCCCGAACGTTTTCCGGTGGATCTGAATGGCGACCTGTTGTACAATCCCGATATCATGCGCACAGCCAACGACGGAGAGATCTATTACAATCCGCATATTCAAACCAGCATCCGGGATATTTCCATTGCAACCGGCCTCAAAGGAATATGTCATAAATGGAACTGGGACCTGAGTAATACACTCGGTAAAAATAATTTTCATTTTTACGGCGATAAAACATTCAATGCTTCTATGTTCATGACGCCGGGCACACCGGCGCCCAATCATTTTGATGACGGTGGATTCAACTTCTGGCAAAACACCCTCAACTTTGATGTAAGCCGTTCATTTAATACAGTGGCCCAGGGCCTTAACCTTGGCATGGGTGCTGAATACAGGTGGGAACAATATTCTATTTATGCAGGAGAAGAAGGATCATATGCAAATTATCATCCTACCGATATCTATTATTCCAATGTAGGAGAGAACCGCACACCTGCTTCCGGCTCACAGGGCTTTCCGGGTTTTAAACCCGCTGATGCACTCATTGCCAACCGTCATAACATCAGCTTGTATGTAGATGCAGAACTGAATGCAACCAAAGCATGGTTGCTGGATGCGGCTGTTCGTTTTGAGAACTATTCTGATTTTGGTTCGGTGGCCACTTTTAAATTTGCCACCCGTTACAAGATCATGAACAACTTTAACCTGCGTGGTTCAGTAAGTACCGGTTTCAGGGCGCCTTCATTGCAGCAGATCAACTTCCAGAATACACTCACTTCTTTCAGCGGTGGTGTACTGGTGAATTCGCTTATTGCCCGCAACGGAACTTCAATTACCAAAGCCGCAGGTATTCCTGATCTGAAAGAAGAAACATCGGTAAATGGAAGTCTTGGCTTTTCATGGAAGCCCATCAAGGGTTTAACCGTTACCATCGATGGTTATATAGTTAAGGTAAAAGACCGGGTGGTATTATCAGGATTGTTCAGCGCTTCGGATCCAACCTTGCCGCCATCATTCACTTCGCAGATACCTGCCGATGTGTCCACCGTTCAGTTCTTTGCCAATGCAGTGAACACTACCAATTATGGCCTGGATGTGGTGATCGATTTTTCAAAAAAATGGGGTAAGAACGGTTTCAGAGCCATGCTGGCAGGAAACTTCCAGAATATGAAAGTGGATGACATCAACGTACCTTCTGCACTTAACGGAACAGTGCTGAACCAGAAAACATTTTTCAGCGACCGGGAAGAAGCATTCCTGCTGGCATCGGCGCCTAATACCAAATTCAATTTGAACCTGGAGTATAATTGGAAAAAGCTCGGTGTGGGAACCAATCTCACCTATTACGGAAAAATAAAACTGATGGGCTTTGGCGATGCAACAGCAGACAACCCCAACCAGACCGGCATCAACCCGATGGTGCCAACAGATGCTGATCCGAATGTGTATGTGCCCGAGCATTTCAACTTCAATGGTAAACTTGTTACTGATCTGTATGTATCGTATAAGATCTGCAAAAAGATAACGGTATTTGCAGGCGCCGATAACGTATTTAATATCCACCCCAACCTGGGTGTAAATCCATTGGCAAAAGGTTGGTTTGGCGATAACGAGTCCGGCGGCCCGTGGGATAGTGTGCAGATGGGTTTTAACGGAAGAAAATTATTCGGAAAGGTCTCTTTCAATTTTTGAGACTGAAAAAATTTAAGACTGTCAGCCTGCCTGTCCCGATCATTTCGGGGAGCTTGTCGAAGGCGGGTTAGTTCATAAAAGAGTTGACAGAAATAAACTGTCAACTCTTTTAATTTAAATTTATTACATGAAAAAATATACAACACTCCTTCTCTCCTTTCTCCTCTTAGCCTTTATTAAAACATCTTCCGCCCAGAACAAAACCATTGTCTTTCAATCCGATTTCGGATTAAAGGACGGAGCCGTATCGGCCATGAAAGGAGTAGCCATTGGAGTTTCACCCGATCTGAAATTATTCGATCTCACCCATGAGATACCGGCATACAATATCTGGGAAGCGGCATATCGCCTGGAACAAACTGTTTCTTACTGGCCTGCCGGAACCGTATTCGTTTCGGTGGTTGACCCCGGCGTGGGAACCAATCGTAAGTCGGTAGTATTAAAAACAAACTCGGGGCATTTTATTGTAACACCCGATAACGGAACACTGACATTGATCGCAGAATCGCTGGGCATTGCTGAGAAAAGGGAGATCGATGAAGCGGTGAACCGTAGAAAAGGGTCGGAGAAATCCTATACATTTCATGGGCGTGATGTGTATGCATACACGGCAGCAAGGCTGGCAGCCGGAGTGATCACATTTGAACAGGTAGGCGGGGCATTGCCAAAGCAGGTGGTAAGCATTCCTTATCAAAAAGCAGAACCGGCAGGTAATAAAATAAAAGGCACCATCGCCATCCTGGATGTGCAGTATGGAAATGTGTGGACGAATATTCCGGCTGATCTTTTCAAACAATTAAATGTGAAACCGGGAGATAAGCTGCACGTGGTCATTTATCAAAACAAAATTAAAAAGTACGAAGGCGCCATGCCGTACAGCGAAACCTTTGGCGCTGTGCCGGAAGGGAAACCATTACTTTACCTGAACAGCCTGTTACAGGTTTCCTTTGCACTGAACATGGGAAATTTTTCGGCAACCCATAAAGTGTACAGCGGGAGTGAGTGGAGGGTGGAGTTGTGGAAGTAGACACTGACCTTTTACACAGTTCATGTTGCTGCAGTCTTTTCTGATCCGACAAATGTCAAAATCGCTTTGGCAAATTCGGCCGGCGCCTCTTGAGGCAGATTATGCCCTGCTCCTTTAGCAACTATTCTTTCATAGCCGCCTTCAAAGTACCTGGAGTCTTTACCCGTTCCTGAAAACGGCTCTACGCCATCGGCTTCTGCGTCTAATATAATGGCAGGTACTTTTATTGCCGGTTGCTTTTGCAGGGCTTGTTCCATAGTTTCAAATTCAGGGTCGCCTTTTGCCAGTCCGTAACGATGCCTGTACGAATGCACTACTACTTCCACAAAATCGGGGTTGTTGAATGAGGCGGCTGATGCTTCATAGGTTTCGTCATCAAATTTCCAGCCTGGAGACCAGTTGCGCCATAGTAACCTGCAAAGTTCTTTCCGGTATTTTGTCAACCCATTACGGCCCCGTTCGCTATGAAAATAAAATTGATACCAATTCAGCATTTCAATTTCAGGAAGGTCCGGCTCCGAAAATTTTGCTATGTTTTGAATGTTATAACCAGCCATTGAAATAAGCCCCGTAATACGTTCGGGATAAAGTGCAGCAACAATGCAACAGGCCCGTCCGCCCCAGTCGTACCCGCCAACAATTGCTTTTTGTATAGACAGGGCATCCATTAATGTAACCAGGTCATAGGCTAATGCAGCCTGCTGGCCGGAACGCATGGTGTTTGCAGATAAAAATTTTGTCGGGCCATATCCACGCAAATATGGAACTATAACCCGGCAGTTTTCTGTTAACAAATACTGTACTACTTCGTCATAAGCCCTGATGTCGTATGGAAAACCGTGCATAAGTATTATGGCCGTTCCATCAGCATGGCCACTTTCTTCGTAAGCAATGCAAAGTTGTCCTGCATTAATATATTTCAATATCCCCATTTCAATTTATTTATTTGTGGAATGCAGGTTTCAAGGTTGCACACAAGTTTAACGCATCTGTATTTGTGGCGTAATTTGAAATCCGTCTGCCTGGTACAAATGCCGGCGCAAAATACAAAAGTTCATTGTTAATTCAGTTGGGGATCAATTTTCTGCCGGCCCTGGCAGAAGCCGGCAGATGCACCCGGCCGGTGGTAGTGTTCTGTCCGCCGGCACAGCACACATGCTCCTGTTGGCCGCAGTTAACTAGGTATCTCGATGACTATCATATACCGCTACAACGAGCCATGGATTTGTTTCTGTAATTATATTGAAATGAGGATTCTTTATTATTTTATGTAATACTTCTAGGCAACTATATTGGTATGGCTCAAGTAAGAATAACATTAGCCCCACACTTGATTTGAATTTTCTTATATCAAAGTAAATGAGTCCATCAACTTTTCCCTTTCGTGGAGGTTTGCTAAAACTGGAATTCTGAAAAACCGCGTTGCCTATTGTCATGCCACATAATTGACGCAGCCCTTTTAAACTCTTTAATTTTTCATTAGGTGGAAGAATGATTTTTTCACCATTTGAGTAATGCATATTTACTGTTCCGCTTGCGTGGATCGAAGTTCTGCTCCGATTGACTCCCACACCACCATAGTAAAAATCTCCTGCTGGCATTTGAATGATATAAAAAAATTCATAAAAATTTTCACCAGTCGATGCTATGATTCGAAATTCTTTTTTTGGCATTTATGGAGTGCTTAATAATTGCGGCCAACAGTTGTATTGATGCTATAAGGCGCTACGACTCATTGTACATCCAGTTTGAGGATATAACAAAACAGGCAGCATTATAAGTTTACAGCATAAATGAAATTTACGCAAAATTATGTTCTGGGGTGCTTTTCTCAGGCAGTTCTGCCGGGATATTGCTCCAGCGCCTTTTCCAAACAATCCATTGCTGCATTGATGGCATTCACGTTTATCACGTAAGCCAGCCGTACTTCATTCTTTCCAAGTCCGGGTGTGCTGTAAAAACCGGTGGCTGGTGCCAGCATCACGGTTTGGTTGTTGTAATTGAAAGATTCCAGTAACCACTGGCAGAAGGTATCCGAATCATCAATGGGTAATTCGGCCATGGCATAAAAAGCGCCGCCCGGGTTGGGACAAAACACACCGGGTATGGCATTCAGTCTTTTTACAATGGTATCACGGCGCAGTTTGTATTCTGCCTTGGTGGTATCAAAATAATTATCGGGCAGGTCAACAGCAGCTTCACCAAGTATCTGTGCAAAGGATGGAGGACTTAGTCTTGCCTGCGCAAACTTCATCGTGGCATCCAGTAAGGCTTTGTTCTTTGTAACAAAGGCGCCAATACGTCCGCCGCAGGCGCTGTACCGTTTGCTGATGGTGTCCATCAATACCACATGATCATCCACGCCGGTTAAATGCATAGCACTGGTATGTTTGCCTTCGTAACAGAATTCCCGGTAGGCTTCATCGGCAAACAAAAACAGGTTGTGTTTGATGATGAGCTGCTTCAGCACTTCCATTTCGGCAGCACTGTATAAATAACCGGTTGGGTTATTGGGGTTGCAGATAACGATCGCTTTTGTTCTGGGCGTGATCACTTTTTCAAAATCTTCGATCGGGGGCAAAGCAAATCCTGTTTCAATGCTCGACGTGATCGGTTTTACAATAACGCCTGCTTCTACGGCAAAGCCATTGTAATTGGCATAAAAAGGTTCGGGAATGATCACTTCATCCCCGGCATCCATACAGGCCATAAAACCAAAGATGATGGCCTCGCTGCCGCCCGTGGTGATGATGATCTGTTCGTGGGTTACGTTGATGCCTACTTTTTTATAATACTGCACTAATTTTTTTCGGTAGCTTTCGTTGCCGGCACTATGACTGTATTCCAGCACTTTAAAATCAGAATGGCGCACGGCATCCAGGCATTGGGGCGGCGTTTCAATATCCGGCTGCCCGATATTTAAATGATATACCCTGGTTCCTTTCTTTTTTGCCGCTTCGGCATACGGAACCAGTTTTCGGATGGGAGAAGCTGGCATCTGCATGCCACGGTTACTTACTTTTAGCATATCGCAAAAATAGTTGAATGTTGTTGAAAATGGTTGAAGGATAGATTAAAATTACTTATAGAGGTACAAACTAAACTACATTCAACCATTTTCAACAATGTTAAACGGTATAAGCTACTTTTGCACATGCCCAACTTCACCACCCCCAGCCGCATCATCGTTACCTGCAGTAACCGTCTCTCTCCTTACTTGCAAATGGAGGTAACCGGACTGGGATACAAACCCGAAAGGTTTTTTAAAACCGGTGTAGAATTAAAGGGTACAATATCAGATTGTATCCGGCTGAACTTAAACCTCCGCTGCGCCAGCCAGGTATTGTTTTCCTTAAAAGAATTCAGGGCAGAAAATGCAGATGATCTGTACAAAGCAC
This sequence comes from Ferruginibacter sp., assembly GCA_044220615.1. GTDB lineage: Bacteria > Bacteroidota > Bacteroidia > Chitinophagales > Chitinophagaceae > Ferruginibacter. The sequence continues at coordinate 156,002 of JBGAQR010000005.1, forward strand.
TGCTTGATTTTCCCTGGGAAAATATTATTGAAGCCGATGGCTATTTTTCCATCAGCAGCAATGTAAGCAATGATACCATTAACAATTCTTTATTCGCCAATGTAAAAGTGAAGGATGCAATAGTTGACCGGTTCCGGAATAAGACAGGTGAACGGCCAAACTCGGGCCCGGAACTGGATAGAACGGTCATCCATCTTTACTGGAAGGAATCGCAGGCAGAAATCTTCATTGATACATCCGGCGAAACATTATCCAAGCATGGTTATAGAAAGATCCCCGGCAAGGCGCCCATGCTGGAATCGCTGGCTGCAGCTACGTTGCTGGCCGTTAAATGGGACCGGAGATCTGTTTTTATTAACCCCATGTGTGGCTCGGGTACAGTGGCAATAGAAGCCGCACTGCTTGCAACTAACCGCAAACCCGGACTGCTTCGTTTCAATTATGCATTCATGCACCTCGTTGGCTATGAAGAAAAAATTTACGACGCTGAATTTAAAAAACTGGAGCAGCAGGTTATTGATGTTCCGGGCTTAAAGATCATCGCCACCGACATCAGTGAAGATGCGGTGAATATCTCAAGGATCAACGCCGGTATTGCCGGTGTGGAAGAATACATTGAATTCGGGGTTTGTGATTTTGAAGAAACACCCGTTCCGGAAGAGGGTAACGGAGTTGTTTATTTTAACCCGGAGTATGGCGACCGCCTGGGCGTGGAAGCCGAACTGGAATTAACCTATAAACGCATCGGTGATTTTTTAAAGAAGAAATGCAAGGGATACTTCGGTTATATTTTCACCGGTAACCTGGAACTGGCAAAAAAGATCGGGCTGAAACCAGGCCGCCGCATCGAATTCTACACCAGCAAGATCGATTGCCGGCTTTTCGAATACGAATTATACAGCGGCACAAAACGTACGGATAAATAGTGCGTCTCTTTTTATAACTTTATTTATCATTCCACTTCAAAATCTAATCTCATGAAGAAGACAACTATACTAGTTGCAATTACTTTTCTGCAGTATGTCAATTCAAACGCTCAATCTCTTGCAGTTAATACAGACGGAAGTACCGCCCACACAAGCGCTCTGCTGGATGTTAAAAGCACTGGCAGGGGATTATTGATTCCACGTATGAGCAAGGCCCAGAAGAACAGCATTGCTACGCCTGCAACCGGCCTGCTGATCTTTCAGAATGCACCGGACAGCACCGGCTTTCATTATTATAACGGCACCGACTGGACCTGGTTGGCCAACAGTGCAGCATCCGACGATTGGAAGATCGGCGGTAACAGCAATATCACTTCGTCTAATTATATAGGTACCAGCAATAACGTTGATCTTCGTTTTGCCGCCAATGGAATTGAAAGGACAAGGCTGGTTTCCAACTCCGGTTTCTGGGGAATGGGTGAATTCAATCCGCAATACAATATGGATATATCTGTTGGCATTGCTGCTATAAACCCATGTACACGCAATGGCATGCGGATAAAGCCATTTGGTTATCCAAATGATTGCGATAAAGGTTTTTTCGTGGGACTGGATGATGCCGTCTCTACTGTAAATGCATCTGTATGGAATTACGGAGACGGTACTTTCAATGCACAATCCCTGCGTTTTGGATTGAATGCATTTGAAATGGCAAGGCTCACCAGGGCAGGCTTCCTTGGATTGGGAGAACAAAATCCGCAATACACAGTTGATATGAAACTGGGTATTGCCGGGGTGATACCCTGCACACGGAATGGGATACGGTTGAATAACCCATCCAATAACAACGATTGCGACCGGGGTCTCTTTATGGGCTATGATAACAACAGCCTGGTGAGTACAGCATCGCTCTGGAACTTTGGCGACGGCTCTGCATTTCCGTCTTATATTTTTCGTTTTGGAATGGGAAGCGATTTTACGATCGGCGAAAAAATGCGTATCACCATCAATGCCGTAGGTATTGGAAATACCAATCCGTTGGCAAAACTTCATATTACCGATCAAACCGGAACAACTATGGCCGGGGTAATGATCACCAATGCCGGGCTTCCATCGGGTACCAATGGGTTTTATGCGGGCCTGAAAACCGGCGGAGTTAATACAGCCCGGCTATGGAATTACCAGAACGCCGATATTGAATTTGGCAGCAACGATGTTCAACGTATGATCATCGCTGCTTCGGGAGAAGTAGGCGTGGCCACTTCTTTTCCGCCCAGCAGTACCTTGCAGGTTGATGGTACGTTAGCAGTGGGCGTTTCCACCAATATTACCGGTGGAACCATTGGTTCGCCAACGGTGATAAGTACACAAAAATCTTTTTTAACGCTTAATCCCGCCGGAGGTAATTATTACCAGTTGCCTAATCCCGCCACCTGTGTGGGAAGAACCTATTATATACGCAATACCGATGCAGCTGTTACAGCGCAACTTGGTGCAGCGGCTGGCTCTATTTGTCCGGGTAGCGGGGCCTGCCTTGCCTTGGGTACATACTATGCGATGAGCCCCGCTGCTTCTGGTAAAACGGTTATCGCCATTTCGGATGGAAGCAGCTGGGTGGTGGGAACGATCAACTAACGGTTACTTATGAAATGCAGGCTGATTGAATAGTGAACATTGAGAATTGATTATTGAGCATTTGCTGATCCGGCATGCAAGATACAGGATACAGGATACAGGATACTGGTTGCTTGCGATTAATAAAAGAGATACAATGCTGAATAGGATCGTCCAGTATCTAGTATCCAGTATCCAGTATCCAGCATCCACTGCCCAGCATCTAAGACCGCCCTTTATTCCTTATATACACCAGCTTTATCCCCGCCTTATCTGTTTCTTTCTTATCGATCTCTATCTGCGGAATCGATTTTATCAGCGGAGTTAATTTTTGAAACCCGTAATTCCTTGGGTCAAAGTTGGGTTGTTTTTTCAGCAACAGGTTACCTACGTCTCCCAAAAACGCCCAGCCATTTTCATCGGCCAGGTCATCAATACTGGATGCAATTAATTTCAGTGTTTCCCGGCTGAGTTTATCAAAAGATGCTTTGGGAGCAGGCTTGTGGGTTTTTGTTTTTATGGTTGCTGGTTCTTCCGCTCCAAAAACCGGGATGATCTCCATGTAAATGAACTTGTCGCAGGCAACTATAAAGGGGTTGGGGGTTTTCTTCTGCCCGATGCCGTATACTTTCATGCCGGCCTCCCTTAACCGCAATGCAAGTCGGGTAAAATCACTGTCGCTGCTCACAATGCAGAAGCCATCTACCTTGCCGGAATATAAAATGTCCATGGCATCAATGATCAGGGCGCTATCGCTGCTGTTCTTTCCGCTGGTATAACTGTATTGCTGAATGGGGGTGATGGCATTTTCGAGCAGTACATTCTTCCAGCCGGAGATGGTGGGTTTGGTCCAGTCGCCGTAAATGCGCTTAAAAGTAGGGGTGCCATACTTGGCAATTTCTTCCATTACACCCTTTACATTGCTGTAAGGCACGTTGTCGGCGTCTATCAGCACGGCAAGGCGTATGTCTTTTTGTGTTTCCATATAATTAGTTCACACAAGTTAACCTTTTTTGCCACAAACCATAAGATGCTGAAACCAGGTACCACTCATCCGCTGATTTGTACAACTCACTCATAAATTTAACCATTTGGTTAAAAATAATTTGGAAAACAGGAAATCCGGTTTAGTTTTGCAGAATTAACCAAATGGTTAAAAATGAAACGAAAAGATAAAAACACCGAACAGGTGATCCTGCAAACAGCCCGCAAGGTGTTCATCCAGAAGGGACTGGCGGGGGCACGCATGCAGGATATTGCCGACCAGGCAGGCTTCAACAAGGCCCTGGTGCATTATTATTTCACTTCCAAGGACAAATTGTTCGACCTGGTGTTTGAGCAGGAATTCAGCCATCTTTTCTCGAACCTGGCCATGATCCTCTCGTCGGACATACCCCTGTTTAAAAAGATAGAAAAGATCGTTTCACTGGATATAGAACACCTGAGCCAGTTCCCGGGTCTGCCCATCTTTGTTTTGAACGAAATGAGCCGCAACCCGGAAGTGATCCTGAAACGGCTGAAGAAGATACCCGTGGAAAAAGTGCTGGCTGTTTTTCAGAAACAGATAAATGCGGAGATAAAAAAAGGAACGATCAAAAGGATAACAGCCGATCAGCTCTTCATCAACATCCAGTCGTTGTGCATTTTTCCTTTTATCGCCCGGCCCATGATCAAGGGGCTGATGCAACTGGATGACAAGACCTATATGGCCATGATCCGGAAACGGAAAACAGAAGTTGCCCAATTCATCATCGCCGCCATTAAAGTATGATCCTTTTATCTATAAATATGAATAAAAATATTTTATGAAGAGTAAACATCTATTTACCTGTTGCCTGTTGTTTGCCGGTAGCCGGATAATGGCCCAGGATAAGCCGGCTCTTACATTAGAGCAATGTTATGCGGCCGCCTCCACCAATTCTCCGCTGGCACAGCAAAAGGCATTAACCATTGTTGCCGGGAACATGGCAGAAAAAAATCAAAACCTGAAATGGCTGCCGCAGGTTGATGTGAATGCACAGGCCACTTATCAGTCGGCCGTAACATCATTTCCGGCAAAACTTCCCGGGGTAACCGTTGATGAGTTGAGTAAGGATCAATATAAAAGCACACTTGACCTTGTACAACCGGTTTACGATGGCGGTATCATCAGCACACAAAAAAAACTGCAGCATGCAACTACCAATGTTGAAAGCCAGCGGGTGGAAGTGGACCTCTATCAACTGAAGTCGAAAGTAAATGCCTGTTTCTTCACAGCCTTGCTTATGGAAGAAAACATAAGGCTGATGAACCTGGTAAAGGAAGACCTCAACAATAATATTAAAAAAGTAAGTGCGCAGGCCGAGAACGGCATTGCCACAAACAGCAACGTAGATGTATTGAAGGCAGAGCTGCTGAAAACATCGCAAAAGATCATTGAGTTTAATGCAACCCGCAAAGCCGCCATACAAATGCTGGAGATACTTACCGGCGCAGCAATAGCAGAGAACACATCGTTTGTAAAGCCAGCGGGCGCTGCCAATGCAGGAGATGCAATAGTGGATCGCCCCGAACTAAAATTATTCGACTTGCAAAAGCAGCAGTTTCAGTTGCAGTCGAAACTCATCGGAGCAAGAGCAAATCCCAAATTCTCCTTCTTTGCCAGCGGGGGATATGGTAAGCCAGGTTTGAACATGCTGAAGAATGAATTCCAGTGGTTCTATACAGGCGGTGTAAAGCTGAGTATTCCCATCACCGGCCAGTTCACCAAACAGCGTGATCAACGGGTGATCAGGATACAGCAGCAGATCGTTGACAGGCAGAAGGAAAATTTCCTGGATAATAACAGGCAGTTACTGGTTCAGCAGAAGAATGAAGTAGAGAAATACCGGGAACTTGTTTCTACGGATAACGAGATCGTAGCCTTACGAACAAAGATCAAAGAGAACGCTTCTGTGCGCCTGTCAAACGGTATCATCACTTCCAGCGATTATATCACCGAACTGAATGCCGAGAACCAGGCAATGCTTACGCAAACCCTTCACGAGATCCAGTTATTGCAATCACAAAACAATTACAAACTCATTCTTGGTAAATAAAATACGTTAAATCAAATCATATGAGATCCCTGTTAAAAAAAATATTGCCTGTTCTTACCATTGCTGGTTTTGTTTCCTGCAATAACGGTAATGGTAAATACGATGCTTCCGGCACCTTTGAAGCCGAAGAAGTGATCGTTTCTGCCGAAGCAACCGGTAAGATCCTGCAGTTGAATATTGAAGAAGGCGCAAGCCTGGCAAAGGATTCGGTTGTTGGAAAAATAGACCCGACGGCGATTGAACTGCAAAAAGAACAAGCTTCTTCCTCGGTAGAAGCCCTGCAGCAAAAAACAAACGATGCCACACCGCAGGTGAATGTACTTGAATCGCAGGTATTGCTTCAAACAAAACAGATTGCCGTGGATGAAGAACAATTAAAAGTGCTGCAGAAAGAACAACAACGTTTTCAGAAACTGGTTACTGCGGATGCGGTGCCTGCCAAGCAGCTGGATGATATTAACGGGCAGGTGAATGTGTTGAAAGAAAAGATCGTTGCCGGAAGAACACAATTGAATGTGTTGAAAAGCCAGATCAATTCGCAGCGTCAACTGGTGGCTATTCAAAACCGGGGCATATTAAGTGAAAAAGATCCTATGCAGAAAAAAGTGGCCCAGATAGAAGACCAGCTTAATAAAACAACGATCAGGAATCCCATAGCCGGTACAGTGCTTACCAAATATGCACAGCAAAATGAATTTACGGCAACGGGAAAAGCCCTGTATAAAATTGCCGACCTGTCTGCCATGAAGCTCAGGGCATATATCACCGGAGATCAGCTGGCGCAGGTAAAACTGAATCAACCGGTGAAAGTGAAAGTGGATGATGGCAAAGGAAAATACCGGGAGTTAGCAGGCATCATCACCTGGATATCAGATAAGGCGGAGTTCACCCCCAAAACAATTCAGACAAAGGAAGAAAGAGCAAACCTTGTTTATGCCATGAAGATAAATGTGAAGAATGATGGCTATTTAAAGATCGGGATGTACGGAGAAGTGGTGTTTTAAAATCAAGATGATGAAAGCAGTTGCAGTAAATAATATGGTGAAGACCTACGGTTCGAAGAAGGAGATTGTAAAAGCATTAAACGATATTTCTTTTACAGTGGAAAAAGGCGAACTGTTTGGTATCATTGGTCCGGATGGGGCAGGCAAGACCTCTTTGTTCAGGATACTGACCACTTTATTGCTGGCCGACAGCGGTACCGCAAGTGTTGATGAACTGGATGTGCTGAAGGAATACAAACAGATCCGCAACCGGGTAGGCTATATGCCCGGTAAATTCTCGCTTTACCAGGATATGACCGTAGAAGAGAACCTGGAATTCTTTGCCAGCATTTTTAATACAAGCATTGAAGCAAACTACAACCTGGTGAAAGATATCTATGTGCAGATTGAACCATTCAAAGACCGTCGTGCCGGGAAATTATCCGGGGGTATGAAACAAAAACTGGCCCTGTGTTGTGCACTCATTCACAAACCATCTGTTTTGTTCCTGGATGAACCAACCACCGGTGTTGATGCGGTTTCCAGGAAAGAATTCTGGGAGATGCTGAAAGACCTGAAAAAACAAGGCATTACCATTTTGGTTTCTACGCCTTATATGGATGAAGCCGCTATGTGCGACCGGGTAGCCCTGATGCAGGCAGGGAAAATAATGAGCATCGACACGCCGGGTAATATCATCGGTAAATTCGGAAAGCAGATTTGGGCAGTGCGTTCCGAAGAAATGTACCGGCTGCTGAAAGACCTGAAAAATTATCCCAATACCGAAAGCTGCAACAGCTTTGGCGAATACCATCACCTGGTATTAAAAACAGAGAGCAAGGATGGGGAGGAGGTTTTAAAATACCTGCAACAGCATCAGCATAAGAACATCGGCATAATAGCGGCACAGCCGAATATAGAGGATTGTTTTATGCAGCTGATGAATAATAATTAAAGCGATCATGAAAGAGACCGTGATAAAAGTTGATAAGCTGACGAAGAAATTTGGTGACTTTACTGCCACCAACCAGATCTCGTTTGAAGTAGAGCGGGGTGAGATATTTGGTTTCCTGGGTGCCAATGGCGCCGGCAAAACAACGGCCATGCGCATGCTTTGCGGATTATCTATCCCATCATCCGGATCGGCAACCGTTGCCGGCTTTGATGTATACAGGCAAACAGAACACATAAAACAGAACATTGGTTACATGAGCCAGAAATTTTCTTTGTACGAAGACCTGACAGTTAAAGAGAACATCCGCTTTTATGCAGGCATATACGGTATGAGCAGGCAAATGATAAAAGAAAAGATGAGCTCTTTGCTTGAACAATTACAAATGACGGCTGAGGAGAATAGTTTAGTGAAGTCGTTACCACTGGGCTGGAAACAGAAACTGGCATTTTCGGTTGCCATTCTGCACGAACCCAAAATTGTTTTTTTAGATGAACCAACCGGCGGCGTTGACCCGGTAACACGCCGGGAGTTCTGGAATTTGATTTATGAAGCGGCCGAAAAGGGCATCACGGTTTTTGTTACCACGCATTATATGGATGAAGCGGAGTACTGCAACCGGGTATCCATCATGGTGGATGGAAAGATAGAGGCGCTGGATACGCCACGTAATTTAAAAACAACGTTTAATGCTGCTTCCATGGATGAGGTATTCCTGCAACTGGCAAGAGGCGCAAAACGAACAGCCGATCAATAATGAAACAGTTCATCATTTTTGTGAAAAAAGAATTCCGTCACATTTTCCGTGACCGGAAATCGCTGCTCATCATTATCCTGATGCCCATCGTGCAGATCATCCTGTTTGGATTTGCCCTTACCAATGAAATTAAAAATTCAAATATTGCCGTACTGGATAATGCAAAAGATGAATCAAGCAGCATCCTCATTCAGCGGCTGGATGCAAGCCGCTACTTTAATGTATCACAGGTTCTGAATACACAAGCTGATATTGAGACCGCTTTTAAAACGGGCAAAATAAGACTGGTGGTTGTTTTTCAGCCCGGGTTCAGGGAAGCATTGATGCATACCAATCATGCACAGGTACAGCTGATCGCCGACGCATCGGATCCCAACACCGCCACTACGGTAACCAACTACGCATCCAATATCATCAGCGATTACCAGAAAGAATTGAATGCGCAGGTACAGGTACCTTATGCGATCAAACCAGAGATACGGATGCTGTACAACCCCCAGCTGAAAGGTGCTTATAATTTTGTGCCCGGTGTAATGGCAATGATACTGATATTGATCGCTGCCATGATGACCTCGGTGGCCATCGTCAGGGAAAAAGAGATCAATACCATGGAAGTATTGCTGGTGTCGCCTTTGAAGCCACTGTTGTTTATTTTAAGTAAGGCCATTCCCTATATCTTCCTTTCGCTGGTTAACGTGGTAACTATTTTAATTGTGAGTGTTACTTTACTTGAAGTGCCTATCAACGGCAGCCTGTTTTTATTAATGGGAGAATCGTTGCTGTTTATTATTACCGCTGTTTCACTCGGACTGATGATCTCCAATCTTACCAAAACACAGCAGGAGGCGCAGATGTTTTCCCTGATGGCATTATTGCTTCCCACTTTATTGCTCGGTGGTTTTATGTTTCCCATTGAAAGTATGCCCTTGCCCCTGCGTATCATTTCCAATATCGTACCGTCGAAATGGTTCTTTCTTATTGTAAAGGATGTAATGATAAAAGGGCTTGGCTTTTCTGCCGTATGGAAAGAATCACTGGTGCTGCTGGGTATGTCTCTGTTCCTGCTGGCCATCAGTTTTAAAAAATTTAAAACCCGCCTGGCATGAAACGGTTATTAGTGATATTGGAAAAAGAGTTCCGCCAGGTATTCCGCAACCCGGCCATCCTGCGCATGGTGCTGGTAATGCCGGTGGTGCAGCTGCTGGTGTTTCCTTTTGCAGCTAATTACGAGGTAAAGAATGTGTTGCTTTCGGTGGTGGATCATGACCATTCATCTTATTCTCAGAAATTCATCAGTAAAATAACCGGCTCAGGATATTTTAAACTCACCGATTTCTCGCCATCCTACAATAAGGCAATGGAAGCGGTGGAGTCAGACAAGGCGGATCTTATCATTGAAATTCCTGCCGGTTTTGAAAGAGACCTGGTAAGGGAAAATAAAGGGTCGATGCTTATTGCAGTAAATGCCGTGAATGGAACGAAGGCGAACCTGGGAGGCGCTTATGCGGCTAATATCATCCGTGATTTTAATTCGGAGATACAGATGCAATGGATAAGACAGCCCCGGTTCAATACACAACCCGCCATTGAGATCACATCCTCTAACTGGTATAACCCCACGATGAATTATAAATTCTTTATGGTGCCTGGTATATTGGTAACGCTGCTCACCATGATCGGGAGTTTTATGGCGGCATTGAATATTGTTCATGAAAAAGAAGTAGGAACCATTGAGCAGATCAATGTTTCTCCCATAACCAAAGTACAGTTCATCCTTGGCAAACTGATCCCGTTCTGGATAATGGGTCTGATAACACTAACACTTGGGTTATTGGTGTCCTGGTTATTCTACAGTATCATTCCACTTGGCAGCATTGTGCTGATCTATCTTTTTGGAATGGTATTTCTCTTTACGCTTTTAGGTGTTGGCCTGCTGGTATCCACCTATGCCGAAACACAAACGCAGGCAACATTCGTAAGTTTCTTTGTGATGATGCTTTTCATGCTGCTGGGTGGATTATATACCCCGATAGAAAGCATGCCGGAGTGGGCAAAGTGGATCACTAAAATAAATCCCGTTGCTTATTTTATTGAAGTGATGCGGATGATCGTGTTGAAGGGAAGCGGTTTTGCAGATGTGAAGATTCAGTTCTTTTCGGTGCTGGGACTGGGAATATTTTTCAATACCTGGGCGGTTATCAATTACCGCAAGCGGTCGTAATATTTATCCATTGATATACAACTCTTCCACTCTCTTTCTTGCCCAGGGTGTTTTGCGTAAAAATTTCAGACTTGATTTAATGCTGGGGTTGCTTTTGAAACAATTGATGGGAATGATTTTGCCCAGTTCTTCCCAGCCATACATTTCCACCAGGTGCGTTACGATCATTTCCAGTGTTTTTCCGTGAAGCGGGTCATTTGATATTGACTGGCTCATCGGTTTTATTATTTTCTTTTTTCGACATCATAATTCCCAGCATCATGATCACAGCGGATAAGAGAACCAATTGCAGTATCAGCGATTTATTAACCAGCGGCATCTGCTGCAGGGGTACAATGGATAAAAAGAGCAGTACGTTTATCAGCCCCCTTGGTATGATGAACAGCATGGGGTAGAGGGCAATGCCCGAAAGTTTGAATTGAATGGCACGGATAAATAAAGCAGCAGCCATTATACCCACGGCCCAAAACAATGTTTGTGTATTCAGTATTTCATTTGCTTCTATCAGGTACCCGAACAATAAGAAGAAGGCGGTACGTACCAGGAAAGTGGCTTCGGTTACCAGGTCTTTGAACTTATGTATTTCGGTATTCAGTTCATCGGGCTTCAGCTTCGCTACCCATTTAAACCGCTTCAGTTCATCAAGGTTTCCCAGGAATAAACCCAGGATGAGAATAAAGATAAGTGAAGGCAGGTGATACAATTTTGCTATGGCATAGATGAGCAGCACCAGCAAAATGATGGGTACGTATTTAATATGGTGATCTATTTTTCCCAACAGGAAGGCGAGCAACAGCGTGGCTACAAAAGAAACCACGATCATGAGTAGCAGCTGCAGTCCTGATTCGAGAATGGTATGCGACTGGCCCAGTTCATTCAGCGCTACAAAGTTGAAGAATACCACGCCGAAGATGTCTGACAGGCTGCTTTCGTAGGTGATGAATTCCCGGTTAAATGAGCCCAGGTATTTCACACTGGGTATGGCAATGGAGCTGCTGATAACACAAAGCGGAACCGCATTGGTGAGGGCATCCCGGAATGTAATGCCCGGGTGAAAGAGCTGGAAAACATAGGCCAGCAGAAATGCAAGTGCCAGCATGGGAAGTAAAGCAGCAATAACCGATTTTTTTATGACCGGTGTTTTGGAACTGTTCAACTCAAGTTCCAGAGAACCTTCCAGTACGATCAGGATCAGGCCCACAGTTCCAAACAAGGGCAACAGTCCGCTGAGATCGGGAATTTTTATGTGTATGGCTATTGATAGCTGGCGTACTACCCATCCCAGCAGCAACAAAAGTATCACCGATGGTATCCTGGTTTTAGATGAGGTAAGGTCAAACACATAAGCGATCAGTAACAGGATGCAGAGCGTAATGATAATGGTGGAGGTCATGCTTAAAGATAAACAAAACCGCCCTGCTTAAAAAACAGGGCGGTTACATATTGGTAAAGCTAATGAAATTATAATCCCATCTTTTTCTTCAGGTTCTCATCAATCGCATCTAAAAATTCTTCGGTGTATAAATAATGATCGCCGTGATTTACTTTATTGCCGTGGATACAAACAGCCAGGTCTTTGGTCATCTTGCCGCTTTCAACTGTTTCAATACAAACGGCTTCCAGTGCATTACAGAAATCGATCAGTGGCTGGTTATTATCTAATTTACCGCGGAAGGCGAGTCCTCTCGTCCATGCAAAGATGGATGCAATGGGGTTGGTAGATGTTCGCTTGCCTGCCTGGTGATCACGGTAGTGGCGGGTTACGGTGCCATGCGCCGCTTCTGCTTCCATCGTTTTTCCATCGGGAGTAACCAACACAGAGGTCATTAAACCCAGTGAGCCGAATCCCTGTGCAACGGTATCGCTTTGCACATCGCCGTCGTAATTCTTACAGGCCCAAACAAAATTACCATTCCATTTAAGGGCGCTGGCAACCATATCATCAATAAGGCGGTGTTCGTAAACAATTTTTGCTGCTTCAAACGACGTCTTAAATTCATTCTGATACACTTCTTCAAAAATATCTTTAAAGCGGCCATCGTATTTTTTAAGAATGGTATTCTTGGTAGAAAGATAAAGCGGCCATTTTTTGCTGAGGGCCATATTGAAACAACTTCTTGCAAAACCATAGATGCTTTCATCGGTATTGTACATACACAAGGCAACGCCATTGCCTTTATAATTATACACTTCAAATGTCTGTGCTTCGCCTCCGCCTTCAGGTGTAAAGGTCATGGTAAGTTTGCCTTTTCCTTTTATCACCGTATCGGTGGCACGGTACTGATCACCAAATGCATGGCGGCCAACGATGATGGGAGCTGTCCAGTTGGTAACCAGCCTGGGAACATTCTGCATCACGATGGGCTCACGAAAAACGGTGCCGTCTAAAATATTACGGATGGTGCCATTGGGGCTCTTCCACATCTGTTTTAATTTAAACTCTGTTACCCTGGCTTCATCGGGTGTGATGGTGGCGCATTTGATACCCACGCCGCAGGCCTTAATGGCATTGGCGGCATCAATAGTTACCTGGTCATCGGTCTGGTCACGGTATTCCATGCCCAGGTCGTAATACTGGATGGGAACATCCAGGTAAGGAAGGATCAGTTTGTCTTTAATAAATTTCCAGATGATACGGGTCATTTCGTCGCCGTCTAACTCTACTACTGGGTTTGCTACTTTTATTTTTGCCATGATTCGGTTTTGTTTTTTTGCGAAAGTATTTAATTTTTGACTGTCATTCTGAGCAACAAGGAAGAATCTTTTATCCAAAATGAGATGCTTCGTTCCTCAGCATGACAATCCTATGCTGAATTGTGTGTATTCATAAATTGTCTGTGCGTTAAAGCCCCGTCGATTTCTTCAACTGAAAATCAGCCACCACGGCTCCCAGGTTCTCAATGATCTCATCGCCGAACTCGCTTGTTTTTAAAAGGGTGGCGCCGCTCATTAAGTTATAAAAGTCGATGGTTACTCTTTTGCGCATGATGGCAGCCTGCAATGCAGAAGTGATCAGGTCTGCTGCTTCCTTCCAGCCCATATAGTCCAGCATCATGCAACCGCTGAGTATTACAGAAGAAGGGTTCATACTGTCGGTGCCGGCAAATTTTGGTGCGGTGCCGTGTGTGGCTTCAAAAACAGCATAGCCTGTTTTATAATTGATATTAGCTCCGGGAGCAATACCGATGCCGCCAACTTCGGCAGCCAGTGCATCGGAAATATAATCTCCGTTCAAATTAAGAGTAGCTACTACTGAAAAATCTTTTGGTGCAATGAGTATCTGCTGTAAAAAATTATCGGCAATGATATCTTTCACCAGCAATTTTCCATCGTGCAAGGCTTTGCGTTGCACTTCATTGGCATACGTTTCGCCGTGTTCTTTTTTCAGTTGATCCCATTCGTCCCAGGTAAAGGTTTTATCGCCGTATTCCTGGCGGGCCACTTCGTAGCCCCAGTTCTTAAAACCACCTTCAGTGTACTTCATGATATTGCCCTTGTGTACTAATGTAACAGAAGGCAGATCGTTTTCCAAAGCATAAATAATAGCGGCTCTCACCAGGCGTTTACTGCCTTCTGCCGAAACCGGTTTTACGCCATAGCTGGAGTCGCCGGGGAAACGTACGCTGGTAACGCCCATCTCTTCCAGTAAAAATTTTTCAAACTTCATTGCTTCCGGTGAACCGGCTTTCCATTCAATACCGGCATAAATGTCTTCGGTATTTTCCCTGAAGATGGTCATGTTCACCTGTTCGGGATGAACAACAGGTGAGGGAACGCCTTTGAACCACTTCACCGGCCGTACGCAGGCATACAGATCCAGGTCTTGCCGCATGGCTACATTCAGCGAACGGATACCACCACCAATGGGTGTGGTTAATGGCCCCTTAATAGAAATGATATAATCTTTAGCAGTTTGCAAGGTAGCAGCCGGCAACCATTCACCGGTTTGTTTAAACGCTTTTTCACCGGCAAGCATTTCTTTCCATTCAATTTTTCGGCTGCCGTTATAGGCTTTGGCCACGGCCGTATCAAATACTTTTTGCGCCACTTTCCATATCTCGGGACCAATGCCATCGCCTTCAATGAATGGAATGACGGGGTTGTTGGGTACGTTTAGTTTACCGTTGGGGGCCATGCTGATCTTTTCTGCCATAGGGGTAGTGCTTTTGTGCCGCAAATTTAGGACAACCGGGGCGGAGTTGAAAGGAAATTAAAGAGCTCCCTGTTCTGGCAGGAAGCTCTTTAAAAACCCAGTTTTGTATTTAGAATGTTCTTTTGATCCTGAAATTGCAGGTTATGGCATATGTCGTGTTTCCTGGCGGTTGCGTAAAACTACCGGAAAAATTGCCTGCCATGTATTGGCCGATCGCACCATATTCGGTAATGGTTATATTCACCGGCGGATTGTTTATGATCATGTTAGTGCCGCCTGTGGAAATGCTTATTAAATTTTGTAAACTGCCATTTGCTATTCCTGTTTGATCAACTTGTAGATGTCCCCCGGGAATGGTCCTTGCCGGGTCCAGGAAAAAGAAGACGCCATAGCTTGTGGCGGTTCCCTGGGTTAAAAACAAATAATGATAGACCTGCGGAACACCGTTTTTTGTTAAATTAACATATTCCTGTTGCGGAGTACTGCATACCTGTATGGGAGGTACTGTATTCGTTCCCGGAACAAGATTGTGTATTACCGGGCTGCTTGTCATATTGGTTGCCAGGTCTTCTGCAATGAAAGTGACCGGGCTGCTGGTATTGCTGCAAACCGGGATCGTGCCGGTGTAGCTGCCTGTATTACCCAGGTTTAAACGTATGTGGTTGTTGTCTTTGATAGCAATTACATATCCATTGGTTACAGGTGTATTTGAACAGTTGACCACCGTTCCGGTGATCATCGCTAAACTATTTGGAAGCACAATGGGAATCATTCCTAAGGATATATTTGTTGTGGCAGTGGTTACATTTTGCGAATGTACCGGGGTTGAACAACCTGCACTGCTATACACTTCAAATAATAATTGTGTATTTGCCGGAACCGGTCCGCTCACATAACCGGAAGCATTGGTATATCCATACCGGAAATTTGCCGGATTATTAGCAACTGAAATTTTTACGACCGCATTTTGAATGGGTTGAGCTGCGGGATCTACAAGCGTGCAACTAAGTTGTATAAAGTTTCCAGGAACATCAACATTCCAGAATGAGAAATGGCTTACCTCGCCCACATAATTATTGCCCGATCTTGTTGCGGATCCTTCCTGTATCCACAATCCTTTTACTTCATCAAAATACCAAAGGGGGATCGTAGCAGGGGCCGAAGATGATAAAGAAGAAGGTATGGGTAAACTCAATGAGGCTTTTTTGCCCGCTGCAATCTGTAAAAGTTCTCCACCACTGCCCGTTAATTCTACAGCAGCCATTCCGTATGTAGTTAATAATTGGGCATTGCCGGCAGTATTGATGCCACGCAGGTCGCCTGGCATGTTGTTGGGTAAATCGCTGCTGGTTGGATTGATCCAGTATGCTGCAACATTCACGGAGCCTGTGTATGCGGCATTTGAAGAGGCATTTACAACAGCATTGGCAGGTAATGAAATACTCAAGCCGTTTACCAGTGTAACAACGCCACCGCTTGTTCCGTTTATCGTTCCTGCAATGGTCTTCTTTATCAGCTTGATGCGGAAGAATGCCGGCTTGCCTTCTGAAGCGATGTAGGTTTTGATGCCTTTGAAATAACCGGCCTTAATTACAGTTACGGTGGCGGCATCCCTGATCACATCAATGTTGTTTATTTCAAAATACCCATACTTATCTGTAGTGATGGTTGATGAGCCAACCTGTACACTAGCCAGGTTAACTGCCAGGTTGTTTTCATCGGTTACAAACCCGCTTACCGATGACCTGGTAATGGTAGTAAGGTCGGGTGGGGCTGATTGATCCATTGATCCGTCGCCTGAATTCTTCCTGCACCCGGCGAGCATTGCAATAACAACTGCTGCTGAAACAAGAAACCCGGATATGTGTTTGGGGGAGTAAAATTTTATCATGCAGATGATTTGGTTATGTACTTGTCTTTACAAATTAATACAATTCCCGGTTTTCTGCAAGTAACATTTTTCAGAAATTGATACTGCAATTCAGCCACCCGCCATCTATACTTACATCCGGGTATTTCTTATAAAAATTGATCGCCGGCTCATTCCAGTCGAGTACCTGCCACACCATGCCGCTGTATTTTTTTTCTTTACACTCTTCTATGAGCTTATCGAACAATAATTTACCGATGCCGTGGCCCCTCATTTTATCCGATACCAAAAAATCTTCCAGGTAAAGGCGCTGGCCCTTCCAGGTGCTGTAGCGGATATACCATAATGCAAAGCCAACAACCTCACCCCGGCCCTCTCCAAAAGGAGAGGGTGTTGCGGAGACCGAAGCGGAGGGGATCTCTGCAACAAAAGCAAACCAAACGGGGTTTTCTCCAAAACCACTTTCTACAAAATGATCAAAGGTTACAGTAACTGCATCCGGCTCTTTTTCATATACCGCCAGTTCATGAACCAGTTCCATCATTCGTTTACAATCTTCTTTTACTGCTCTTCTTATTGTAATGGCCATTCTTTAATTTTTAATTCTTCATTTTCAATTAAGACAATGCCTGGTCCAGGTCCATCAGAATATCCTGTATGTTCTCAATGCCCACACTCATGCGTATCAATCCATCGGTGATGCCGTATTGTTCTCTTTTTTCTTTGGGTACGCCGTGGTGTGTCATGCTTGCCGGGTGACAAAGCAATGTATCGCAGGTGCCCAATGAAACGGCACGGATGCACATCTGTAATTTATTAATGAATCTTTTTGCTGCTTCCAGTCCGTCCTTCATTTCAAAACTGAGCATGGCGCCGGCATGGCGCATTTGTTTGGCAGCGGTATAATAATCCGGATGAGAAGCCAGCCCCAGGTAATTTACTTTACTGATCGCCGGGTGCTGCTCTAAAAAAGCAGCCACTTCCATGGCGTTGTGGCAATGGCGTTGCATCCGTATCTCAAGCGTTTTCATTCCCTGCGTTAATAAATATGCATCAAAGGGATTGCTGTTGCCGCCTAATAAGCGATGCACTTTTGTTATGTGGCCATTCATTAACTCCAGGTTGTTTCCAAGCAATACACCGCCGATGGCCGTGCCGTGGCCGTTTAAAAATTTGGTAGTGCTGTGAAAAACAAAATCAACACCGTATTGAAAAGGTTGTTGCAGGTACGGAGTGGCAAACGTATTATCTACGGCAACGATCAGGTCATTCTCTTTACCCAACACCGTTAATTCTTCCAGGTCAACACACTGAATGGTTGGGTTAGCCGGTGTTTCCAGGTAAAGCATTTTTATTTTATTGTCGGCCTGGATGGCCTTTTGTGCTTTATCCAGGTCTCTCAGATCAATAATGATTACTTCGATACCAAGCGGGGGAAGAATTTTTTCCAGCAGTTCCTGTGTGCCGCCGTATAAAGAGTAATGCGAAAGCACTTTGTCGCCGGCTTTTAAACTACTGATGAAAAGTGTGCTTAATGCTGCCATACCACTTGAATGCAGAATGGCTTTTAATGTTAACGGATCTCCTGTTTCATTGGCAAGGCCAAAACTTTCCAATGCAGCAATGCGTTCTTCCGCTTCGGTGATGGTGGGGTTGCCCCAACGGCTGTAGATGTATCCTTTCTCCTCGCCGCTGAATCTTCTCATGCCCTGCTCAGCCTCATCAAAAACATACGTGCTGTTGGCATAAATGGGCGTAAGGTGGGCATAGTTGGGATCGTGCTGGTGACCTGCATGAACAGCTACCGAACTGAAACCGCTGTAGGGGAATTTTTTATGCGGCATGTAATTTAATTGATAATGATATAATGGATAATTGATAATTTTACCTGCATCTTGCAGCCTACAATCAAAAGTACTGAAAACCATGAAGGAATTATTGCAACAATATGCCGCTTATAATACCTGGGCAACCCGGTTATTGATTGAGCGGATAAGTAAGTTGAGTGATGAAGAGATCAACCGGGAAATTGTAAGCAGCTTTCCTTCTTTGTACAAAACGGTGCAACATATGTGGCTGGCCGAAGAAGTATGGTGGAAACGGTTGAAGCTTACCGAAAATATTGTTTTGGAAAGCGCACAGTTTACCGGGCCCTTTAATGAAATGACCAATGCCTTAGCCAGGCAAAGTCAGCAATTTAAAGAATGGATTGATGGGGCTACAGAACACCAGCTTGCGCATGTTTTTGCTTATGTACGTAATAAGGAACAGCTAAAGATGCCGGTTTATCAAATGCTGCATCATGTATTTAATCATGCCAGCTATCATCGTGGGCAACTGGTTACTATGTTAAATCAATTGGGGGCCGATAAAATACCGGCTACAGATTTTTCGGCTTTTTGCAGGGGAAAGTAAAGAGTTTGAGGTTTGAAGTTTGGGGTTTAAAAGAGTAAGCTGTGCCTTAACCTCAAACTTTAAACGCCGATCAATTATGTTCTATCATCGTAAGCTTAATCCCATATCCCTGCCTGTAGGCGCCCACGCCCGGTCTTGGAGGTTGATATTCTATGTGCAGAAAATTGCGGTACACCAGGCCAAGTCCCTTCGCATATTTTTCTGCACCGTAATTTATTTCGTGGTATGAATTGGGATCAGAAGGATTGCCGATCACTTCATCACGCTGTGCAACTTTTATAGTACTGTCAACAGCCAATGCACCCAATGTTATGTTCACATTCACACTGTCGTAGGTATAATCCCAGTCTTCGAGGTAGCGAACACCCAGTCCGTAAATATCAATATACCGGTTGCCTTTCCAGCTGAAGCCGTTCTTTATGGGAGCTGCCAGGCTTATGAAGCGCATGTTGTTCTCAACAAATTCGATGGTTGATGTTGTTGGCACGGCCATGAATGTATTATCCGGTTGCCAGGGGTTAGCCGCTGTTTTGCGTATGTAGCGGATGATGCGGAAAGCAGGCCTTCCGAGGTTGTCGGTTATTTCTGCATCTACCTGGTGTTTCACCTGGTATTTGATCACCGTATCTTTTGTACCGAAGTTGATAAAGATGGTAGAGTCTAAATTATAGGTAATGTATTTTCCAACCTTCAGGGGGAAATAATCCGTTAATGGTGTAACGGTAAAGTCGTCCGTACTTTTTTTACAGGCGCTGAAAAGAATGGCAGAAGTAACTATTGCAAGAAGAAATATCTTTCTCATAAGTTTTTATGGGGTTACCAAATAAAGATACGATTATACCGTAAAAGGCTGCTCCCTTCGCTGAATAATTCCCCCGCCGATCACATCATTGCCTTCATAGAAGACAGCACTCTGACCTGGGGCCACGCCCTTTACATCTTCATAAAAACGCACATTTATGCCGTTTTCGTATGTGTAGAGGTTGCTGAGGGCCCCTTTATCTTTATAGCGGATCTTGGTAAGGGCTTCCATTCCATCGGAAATACCATCGTATTTTATCCAGTTCAGCCCGGTTACCTTCATTTCGGTGCGGTTCAGGTCGTCTTCTTCCCCCAGAACCACGGTATTGGTTTCGGGCAGTATTTCGGTAACAAAAACGGGTTTGCCCAGGGCAATATCAAGTCCTTTTCTTTGTCCTACGGTGTAAAATGGATAGCCTTTGTGTTTGCCCAATACCTTTCCGTTCTTATCGATAAAATTGCCGCCGGCTACTTTTTCTTCCAGCCCGTTCACTTTTCTTTTTAAGAAGCCGCGGTAATCATTATCGGGTACAAAACATATCTCGTAGCTCTCGTTCTTTTTTGCCAGTTCGGGATAGCCAAAATCGTGGGCCATCTGGCGTATGTCTTTTTTGTGATAGGTACCCAGGGGCAGTATGGTACGGCTCAGCAGGTCCTGCTGTAATCCCCACAGGGCATAGCTTTGGTCCTTGGTATCGTCAATTCCTTTACGGATGAAATACCTTCCGTTGCTATGCTGATGCACCTGGGCATAATGGCCGGTGGAAATAAAATCGCAGCCCATCGCATCAGCTCTCTTAAGCAGTGCACGCCACTTGATATGTGTATTACACATCACACAGGGATTGGGGGTGCGACCGGCAATATATTCTTCTACAAAATTGTCGATCACAAAATCGCCGAACTCATCACGGATATCTAAAATAAAATGAGGGAATCCATGCTGCACCGCAGCCTGCCGGGCATCATTAAAACTGTCGAGGTTGCAGCAGCCGGTCTCTTTTTTTCCGGTGGTGCCCACGCTGGTTGCATAGTCCCATGTTTTCATAGTAATGCCCACTACTTCATAGCCTTCTTTATGAAGCATCAAAGCCGCTACGGTACTGTCGATACCACCACTCATCGCCATCAAAACCTTTCCTTTCTTACTCATTTTTTCTCCTCAGAATTTGACTGGCAAAGATACGGGTTAGTTAATAGTTAAAGGTTAATGGTTCATTGCCGGGGTTTTTGATTTTGGGAATTTCTCAGGAACCAGGCCTCTTAATAACTTATGACTTTTAACTTATAACTTTTAACTTATTTTGCATCCATGCAGCAATACCTTGATCTCATAAAGCATATCATAGATACAGGAACCGATAAAAGTGACCGTACCGGAACCGGAACAAGAAGCGTTTTTGGCTACCAGATGCGGTTCAATCTGGGCGAGGGATTTCCATTGGTTACCACAAAAAAAACACACCTTAAAAGTATCATTCACGAATTGCTTTGGTTTTTACAGGGCGATACCAATATTGCTTACCTGAAAGAACATAATGTAAAAATATGGGACGAATGGGCCGATGAGAATGGCGACCTGGGGCCGGTTTACGGCAAACAATGGCGTAGCTGGCAAGGTGCAGACGGGGTAGAAGTTGACCAGGTAAAAGACCTCATCCAGCAGATTAAAAATAATCCCGACAGCCGGCGCATGATCATCAGTGCATGGAATGTGGCCGAACTGCCCAAGATGAAACTGATGCCCTGTCATTGTCTCTTTCAATTCTATGTGGCTAACGGCAAATTGAGTTGCCAGCTTTACCAGCGCAGTGCAGATGTGTTTCTTGGTGTTCCCTTTAACATAGCTTCCTATGCATTGCTTACTATGATGATCGCCCAGGTTTGCAACCTGGAGCCAGGCGAATTTGTTCATTCTTTTGGTGATGTTCACCTATACAGCAACCATTTTGAGCAGGCCAACCTGCAATTAACGAGAACGCCTTTTGTTTTGCCAACAATGAAAATAAACCCTGCAGTAAAAGATATTTTCAGCTTTAAATTCGAAGATTTTGAACTGCTGAATTACCAGTCTCACCCCGCCATTAAGGCGCCGGTGGCGGTATAACCCTGGTCTGACGCCCTCGTCAGACCAGGAAAAGGTACATTTTTCTGTTCCCCGGCATATTAATCCTTCTGCTTTTTCGTTTTATGAACAGGAAGGATGTCTTATGAAAAAAATTACCACACTCTGCTTGTTTCTTGTTTCCATTTTATTTGCCGCTGCACAGCCGTCAAGGGATACTACATTAAAAGAGCAGAAAGAAAATGTTATTAAAGCAACAACCATCATCCAGGTAGAGAACCTTGGTGCTATTATCAATACCGAAAACCCGGAGATGAGGCCTACCATTTCTGCCGATGGCAATCTTTTATTCTTCATCCGCCAGAATGACCCCGCCAATATTCAATACGCCACCATACCCAACTCGCAGGATATCTGGTATTCCATGAGAGACAGCATGGGAAAATGGTCGCCGGCCAAACACCTCAGTGCAAAAGTGAATGCATCGCATTACAATGCTGTGTTCTGGATATCACCCGATCTCAACAGGATATTACTCAAAGGTTCGTTTATCGACGGGCAATATTATGGTATGGGCGTAAGCATGATCCATAAACGCAGAGACAACAGCTGGACAGATGCACAGATGCTTAAGATCCGCAATTTTGGAAAGTTCAATATGACCCCGCAGTTCGGCGCTTCTATGGGGCAGGATGGCAAGACCTTATTGTTTTATATGACCGATAAAAAAGGAAGTTTTGAAAACGACCTTTATGTTTCTTTTTTGGAAGGAAACGATATCTGGACAGCGCCCAAAAGTCTTGGTAAAAAAATAAACCTTTCCGATTATAATGAAATGAGCCCTTTTATTGCGGCTGATGGAAAGACACTTTATTTCAGCAGCGACCGCCCCGGGGGAATTGGGGAGAACGATATCTGGATGGCCAAACGTTTGGATGACAGCTGGACAAAATGGAGCGACCCGGTGAATTTAGGAAGGCCCATCAACACCGAAGGCTCAGAAGCTTTTTTTACACTGGATGCCGGCGGCGAGTATGCTTACTTAACGTCAAGCGACGGCGCTTTTGGCGCCAGCGACATTGTACGGGTTAAATTACTGGAAAAAGAAAAACCGAACCCGGTGGTGCTGGTGAGTGGCAATGTGTATAATGCAAAAACAAAACAACCGCTGGAAGCTTCATTGGTTTATGAAACCCTGCCCGACGGAACTGAAGTGGGAAATGGAATTTCAAGTCCGGCAGACGGATCCTTTAAAATAGTTTTGCCATACGATAAGAACTACAGCATCCGGGCATCGGCAGATAAATTCTTTGCCATTTCAGAGAACCTGAACCTGGACTCGTTGATAAAAGCAGGCTACAAAGAAATTCATAAAGACCTTTACCTGGTGCCCATCGAGATCGGGCAGGTGTTCAGGCTTAATAATGTATTCTTTGATTTTGATAAATTCAGTTTAAGGCCTGAGTCGTTTGTGGAACTTGACCGGGTGGTTGCCTTTCTGAATGAATATCCCAATATTGAAATTGAAATGAGTGCGCATACCGATAGCAAGGGTTCGGATGAATATAATATGACATTGAGTGATAACCGGGCTAAGTCGGTACGGGAATATATCATATCAAAAGGAATTGCTGCCACAAGGATCGTATCGCAGGGTTATGGCGAAACCAAACCGGTGGCCGATAACAACCATGACGATGGTACCGATAACCCCGAAGGACGGCAGTTGAACAGGAGGGTGGAGTTTAAGATATTGAAGAATTAAAAGATCATTGGCTATTAGCCATTGGTAAAGGGTAAAAATGCAGGAAGGTTTAAGTTCCGTATTTTTACCCTTTAATTTTTACATAGGTATGATCTCACTCATCGTTGCCGCAGCCGAAAACAATGCCATTGGTAAAAACAACCAGTTGCTCTGGCATTTGCCCAACGACCTAAAATTTTTCAAGAACACAACCTGGGGTATGCCCGTGATCATGGGGCGTAAAACATTTGAATCGGTGAATAAACCTTTGCCGGGGCGGTTTAATATTGTGATTACCCGCCAGGCAGATTGGAAAGCGGAAGGAGTTATTGTTGCAATGGACCTGGATGATGCTTTGAAGAAAGCAGCCGAAACCAATTGCAAAGAAGTATTCATCATCGGCGGCGGGGAGATATATAAACAGGGGATCGAAATTGCCGGTAAGATATATTTAACCAGGGTGCATGCTGTATTGGATGGCGACACGTTCTTTCCTGCTATTGATGAGAGCAAATGGAGATTAGCAGCTAACCAGGATTTTACTGCCGATGATAAACATAAGTTTGCCTATTCGTTTCAAGCCTGGGCGAAGAAATAATTCTTAATTCTTAATTCGTAATTTTTAATTGTACTCCCGTTTTCAATTAGCAAAAAAATACCTTCACTATTACCTCACTGCTTCCAACGGTAAGGGCCATGGGGTTCATTCTCCTTTTGTATTTGATTTTATTCAGCATGTTTTAAATGATAAGAAGAATTATCCCTGCTATTCAATCATTGAAGCAAAGAGAAAAGAATTACTCGGCAATGAAACGGTAATTGAAGTGGCTGATCTCGGCGCCGGCTCATCGGTGATCAAAACAAATGAACGGGTTGTGAAGGATATTGCAGCCTCTTCCCTTAAGCCAAAGAAATATGCACAACTGTTGTTTCGTGTGGCACAATACTATAAACCCAAAACCATTCTTGAATTAGGCACTTCATTCGGCATCAGCACGGCGTACCTGGCTTCTGCAAATACTCCGGCTGCTGTTCATACCTGTGAAGGCGCTTCTTCAATTGCGGCTGTTGCAAAACAGAATTTTAATGAGCTGGGGTTGAAGAATATTCAAATTACAGAAGGAGATTTTACCAACACACTGCCTCCGTTATTATCACAACTCAATAAAGTAGACCTTGCTTTTATCGACGGCAACCACCGCAAGGAACCTACCTTAAACTATTTTCAACAATTATTAAACCATTCAACTGCATCTTCCGTTTTCATATTCGACGACATCCACTGGAGCAACGGCATGGAAGAGGCCTGGGAGGAGATCAAACAACACCCATCCGTTACCTTAACGATCGATCTTTTTTTCATCGGCATTGTCATACTCAGCCCTGATATTACTCATAAACAGCAGTTCTCGGTCCGATTTTAATTTTTCTTACATTTGTTGCAATTAACTGACTATGATAATTGCTGTTTTAAAAGAGCATTTTCCCGAAACCAGAGTATCACTGCTTCCAGAACATATTGCAATCCTTAAAAAATGGAATGTAGAAGTATGTATTGAACCGGGTGCAGGTGAAACTGCTTTTGCCGGTGATGAGAAATATGCAGAGGCGGGCGCCAGGATAATGAGCCGGGCAGAACTGATCAGCACCGCAAACATTATCCTTTCATTAAATAATCCCGGAGCTGATACATTATCGGCATTAAAATCAGGGCATATTTTACTGGGTGTTTACCAGCCCTTGTTCAACCCGGGTCTGATGAAAGAACTGGCTGAAACAGGGGTCACTGTTTTCAGTATGGATATGTTGCCCCGTACTACCCGGGCACAAAGCATGGACGTACTGAGCAGCCAGGCAAACATAGCCGGTTATAAAGCCGTGTTGCATGCTGCAAACTTATTCCCGAAATATTTTCCCATGTTCATGACGGCAGCAGGGAGCATTCCGCCTGCCAAACTATTGATACTGGGCGCCGGCGTTGCAGGCCTGCAGGCCATTGCAACCGGCAGAAGACTGGGGGCTGTAGTGGAAGTTTTTGACACACGCCCGGCAGTAAAAGAAGAAGTGATGAGCCTCGGTGCAAAATTTGTAGAAGTGGAAGGCGCAGCCGATGCCAGTAAGGCCGGTGGTTATGCCGTAGAGCAAACAGAAGATTTTATGAAACGGCAGAAAGCAAAAATTGCAGAGAGTGTTGCCAAAGCAGATATCATTATTACTACGGCGCAGATACCCGGAAAGAAAGCGCCCATATTAATTACCACCGAAATGATGACTGCTATGAAAAGCGGTTCGGTGATCATCGACCTGGCAGCTGCAACGGGCGGTAATACAGACCTTACAAAGAACAACGAGACAGTAATGCACAACGGCATCCGCATTGTTGGCAATTCGTTTTTATCATCTACAATGCCCAGCGATGCCAGCAAACTGTACGGAAAAAACATACTCAACTTTTTGCAGTTGATGATAACGAAGGAAGGAGAACTGAACCTGAATTTTGAAGACGACCTGGTACTAGGTACCTGTATCACTGATAATAAACAGATCGTACACGACCGGGTACGGGAAATGATAAATTAAAAAGTCTTAAGATTCTTGAAGATAGAAAAGTATCATAAAAAATTATTCACCAAATTCCTCCCCTTTGGGGAGGCCAGGAGGGGCTTATGGAAAGTATTTTAAACTGGATATCCTACAATCAGCAGATCATCTACATCGTCATCCTGATGATATTTGTAGGTATTGAAGTGATCGGACGGGTGCCCAGCGTATTGCACACACCACTCATGAGCGGCGCCAATGCCATACATGGGGTGGTGATCATCGGCGCCATCATTGTAATGGGCAAAGCAGAATCCGATAATTACCTCGCTTTGATACTTGGATTCCTTGCGGTGATACTCGGCACTTTGAATGTGGTAGGTGGATTTGTGGTTACAGACAGGATGCTGGAAATGTTTAAGAAGAAAAAGTGAGTACACTAATTAATACGAATTACACGAATTAACAGATCAACCAATTAACGGATTAACACACAATGCAACTGAACTTACTTACCATATGCTACCTGATCGCCAGCGTTACATTCATACTCGGGCTTAAAATGCTTTCCAACCCTGCTTCAGCACGAAAAGGAAACCTGGTTGCCGCCGCCGGTATGACCATCGCCATCATCGGAACTATTTTTCTTTATGAAAGTGAAGGGCAACGCTTGCATAATTATGGATGGATATTTGGCGGACTGCTCATCGGCGGAGTTGTAGGAACCCTTGCTGCAAAAAAAGTAAAGATGACGGCCATGCCCGAAATGGTGAGCCTGTTCAACGGAATGGGTGGCGCCTGTGCTGCTTTGATCTCCGCTGCCGAGTTCTATCATATTTATAAAGTACACCAGGATTCACCCGGCACTGCTTTTTCTGATATTGTTTCCGTAGGCACTTATATCACCATTGCAGCAGGTGCCATTATAGGAACCATTTCTTACACCGGAAGCATCATTGCCTGGGGTAAATTAAACGGGCGGGTAAAAGATTTTTCTTTTAAAGGCCAGCATATCGTAAACATGATCGTGTTGCTGCTTACATTAGTGGCAGCCGTATTTGCCTACCGCTCCACGCTCAACAGCATCTTTATCCCTTTTATACTCATCGGATTTTTTGCATTCATCTACGGAATATTATTTGTGCTGCCGATCGGTGGCGCCGATATGCCCGTGGTGATCTCTTTACTCAATTCATTTACCGGTGTGGCTGCCGCCTGCGGTGGATTTTTGTACGATAATAAAGCCATGCTCACCGGTGGTATATTGGTGGGCGCTGCCGGTACCTTGCTTACCATTCTCATGTGTAAAGCAATGAACCGCTCACTTACCAATGTATTGATCGGTTCTTTCGGCGGCGGCAATAAAGCTACTGCTTCAGCAACGGGTAAAGCACAGGGAAATTATAAAGAGATAAGCCTGGCCGATGCTGCCATGCTGATGAGTTATGCAAACAAAGTGATGATCGTTCCCGGCTACGGACTGGCGGTGGCACAGGCACAACATACCTGTCATGAACTGGAAAAAATACTCGAAGAAAAAGGCGTGGAATTCAAATATGCCATTCACCCGGTGGCAGGCCGTATGCCCGGGCATATGAATGTGTTGCTGGCCGAAGCCGATGTGCCTTATGAAAAATTGCTGGAAATGGAACAGGCCAATGATGAATTCAAAACCTGCGACGTGGTGCTCATCCTTGGTGCCAACGACGTGGTGAACCCTGCTGCTAAAAATGATCCTTCTTCCCCCATATACGGTATGCCCATTTTAGAAGTGGAGCAGGCCAAAACCGTTATCGTAAACAAACGAAGCATGAAACCCGGTTATGCCGGCATTGAAAATGATCTCTTCTTTCAACCCAAGACAAGCATGCTGTTCGGCGATGCAAAAAAAGTATTACAGGATCTTTGTGCAGAAGTGAAGGCGGTGTAAAAGCCCCACCTATCCTCCCCGAAGGGGAGGGAAATCCCGAAGATAGAAGCGAAGGTTGTGTTATAAAGATGCCAACTTCGAGTTCCTTCTCCTTTGGAGAAGGGTTGGGATGAGGTTATTTTTGGCTTTTGTATTTCATATCTTCATCGTTTTGTAACTCACTTGTAAAGCATACCATTATTTGACTTTTGATTAGGTATAGATTAGTCATTTACTCATACGTGTACTAAACGACTTCTTTTTGAGCAAGAAGTAGCTTATATTTATGAGTATACTGTTAGTTTTATAGTATCAATTTATGGATAAGTTAAACTTTGATATAAATCAGTTTTTACGGTTTCTCCTTTCTGGAGGATGGGCTATAACTTGTTATCTTTTTATTAACCCTAATGATTTAAAAAAAGTTCTTGAAGGGAACGGGGTAGACTTAATTATTTTGGCGTTGGTTATAGGCTCAATGATTTATATAATTCATAGGGCTGTCATCTATCCTAACATCTTTAAGTTTCTTCGTTTTGTTTTGTGGGTTTGTAAAAGAAGAAAGTGGGAATGGGGTTATATAATTCCCTTTTTTCCTACAAACCGAGAGATTAGAGAAGATTTTATTAGGTGGGCAGAGCGCCAGAAGAAGAATTCAGTTAGTAGCAAGAACATAATCGAGTGGGGCTCTCAGGTTCATTTTCTTTTTTGTTCCGCATGGGTTTGTTTACTAGTAATCTTTCTTTCAAAAGAATTAGGTGGTTGTATGTCTCAAACCCATAGGATTGTTTATATAGAAGGGAGTTTCTGGATATTACTTATCTCTGGTTTAATAAATAATCTACGTTTAATTTTATATGACATGAAGTCGAAGGAGATGGAAAAGGAACTTTCATGATAATGCATTATTTTGGCTCTTGTCACACGAATCCGTTTCTAGTCAGACAAACCTCCGCATCGTTGCTTATCAACTTGTTAATTATTCTCCAATAAACATTTCTTACACACAGCCGCTTTGGGTTTTATTGCATTTTTATCGGCGATAACCCTAAACTGTTGTATGAGATCAATTCTATTCCTCTCTTCTCTTTTCTTTTCTGCAAATGGTTTCGGCCAGCAACAGTTGTTGCGTGGCAGGATCATCAACAGCAAACAGGAACCACTCGCTTTTGCCAGTATTGAAGTAAAAGAAATTAAGTTGGGTACGGTTACAAAAGAAGACGGAACCTGGTCGCTCGACCTGGAAGAAGGCAAATACGACCTGGTGATAACCCTGGTAGGTTACAAGCGGCAGGTAATAACCGTGCTGGTAAATAAAAAAGGTACCGAGCAGAATGTGATCATGGAACTTGCTGCCTCTTCTGATCTTTCGGAAGTAATTGTAAGAGGAAGAGACCGGGCAGAGGAATTCATCCGTAATGTTATCCGTAACAAAGAGGCTGTTGAAAATGCCGCCGGGTCTTATTCCTGCCAGGTTTACATTAAAGCCATGCAGGAAGATTCGATGCCGGTGAAGAAAAAGAAAAGCAAAGACAGTGATTCGCTTTTTAAAATTAAACAAGCTAATACCTTACTTAACCAGATGGCCATGGCCGAGATCGTTCTAAAGCTGGATCATGGTACAGGTAAGAATATTAAAGAAGAAAGAACCGGCGTAACAAAAAAAGGCAATACAGAGAACCTGTTCTTTCTTTCCGTAACTGAAGGTGATTTTAGTTTTTATAACAACCTTGTTACTGTTCCTTCTGTTTCTCAAACCCCGTTCTTATCGCCGCTCAGTTACAGCGGGCTGCTTGCCTATCGTTTCAAAACGCTTAAAACAGAAACAGTGAACGGGCGAAAAATATATACCATCAGCGTAAAACCACGGCAGCTGAGTAATACAGCAGTAGAAGGTGAAATAACCATTACCGATAGTTTGTGGGTGGTATTGCATACAAAACTCCGTTTGCCAAAATATCATTTAACGGAGTATGATCTTTTTGAAGTGGAGCAACACTACAGTCTTATTAATGATACCGCCTGGATGATCACCCGCCAGGCATTTACGTATAATGCCGCTTCGGGCAAACGAAAAGCATCGGGCCATACCATTGTTACCTACAAAGATTTTGAACTGAATAAACAATTCCCTAAAAAACATTTTGGTGTGGAGCTCAGTTCAGCCACCAAGCAGGCGTATGAGCGTGACAGCCTGTTCTGGCAAACAAACCGAACCGAGCCTTTAACAGAAAAGGAAGTACGTTTCATTAATTATAAAGACAGTGTGTACCGGGCCACGCATACCGAAGCCTATCTTGATTCGGTGGACAGGGCAACCAATAAAATAACCTGGCAGAATATTTTATACAAGGGACAGAATTTTACCGATCATAAAAAAAGAAGGACCTGGCACCTGGCATCCCTGCTGGAATTATACCAGCCTCTGCAGTTTGGCGGAGCCCGTATACAGCCTTCATTCAGCTATTTTAAAACCTATCAATCGAGGAAGAATCTAAGCATCTATACCGATATCAGTTATGGCATCCGTAACAAAGACATCAACGGTGAAATTGACCTCAACAGGATGTACAATCCGTTCAACCGGGGTTCTTATTCGGTTCACCTGGTAAAGGATTTTGAATACATCTTCAGCGGCGATGCCTGGATCAACATGCTCAAGCGAAGCAATATCTACCTGAAACAATCAGTTGGCTTCGGTCACAGTCTCGAATTGAAGAACGGTTTATTCTTTTATTCGGATGTAGATATGGCCTTTCGCCGTTCGGTAAGCGATTATAAAACGAACGACAGGGTGGATAGCCTCTTTGGCGACATACTGGATAATAACCAGGCCCTGGCCTTTAATTCGTACAATGCTTTTTATGGAACCTTGCGGCTGGAATATACTCCCCGACAGCGTTACATACGGGAGCCAAAAGAAAAAATAATACTCGGTTCTGCCTGGCCAACCCTGTATGTTCTTTGGAAAAAAGGCATTCCCGGGATATTCAACAGTGCCGTAAATTTTGATTACCTGGAGTTTGGTGTGAAACAATCTTTCAAACTCGGGTTGCTGGGCACTTCGTCGTATACATTAAGAACCGGTTCATACAGCAATCAAAAAGATCTTCGCCTGGTTGATTATAAATACCAGCGCCGTGGCGATCCCATCTTATTCTCAAACCCCAATGAAGCATTCCAGTCGCTTGATTCCACCTTCCCCGTCTTCAAACGTTTTTATGAAGGACATTACCTGCATGAGTTCAATGGCGCATTGATCAACCGGGTGCCGCTGTTGAAAAAACTGGGCCTGCGGGAAATTGCGGGCGGCGGTATTTTATTTGCTCCCGAAAGAAATAATCTCCGCTATGCAGAAGTATATGCCGGTGTAGAGCGGGTATTCAAATACCCGTTCAATCAACTGGGAAAATTTAAAGTAGGTGTATATGTAGTGGGGTCAACGGCAAACCAGTTCCGTAACCCGGTGCAGTTTAAGATAGGCATCACTACCTGGGACAAGCGGTTGGGGAAATGGTTGTAGTATATTATTTTACCGCTCCCTGCTTCTCAATAATGAACTGCATAATATTTTCCAGTTCCACCCCAGCCCGTTGCATGGCATCCATGATCTCATCCCGGTTCACATTCGCAGCAAAGGCTTTTTCTTTAAAACGTTTTTTAATGCCTTTCAGTTCCATACCGGCATATCCTTCGGGCCGCATTAAACTATAAGCGTGTGTGAGGCCGCTTAGTTCGTCAAAGGCATACAGCATTTTGTCCATCCTCGTTTCGGGTTCTACACCAAAATGATTGGGGCCATGGCTCGCAATTGCCCTTATAATTTCCGGGTCGATATTTCTTGCCTCCAGTTCTTCTATGATCTTCTTGCAATGCAGGCCGGGCCATTGGTCCCAATCGGCATCATGCAGCAGTCCTGCCATTTCCCAGCGCCATTGATCCGCTTCATTCAAGCCTTCTTTTTCTGCTGCCCAGCATTTCATTAAATAAGCCACCTGCTTCATATGCAACTGAAGCCGTTCGTTCTTTACCCAGTCACTTAATAACAGGTACGCATCTTCCCGGGGCAATACATTGCCGGCATTGGCGGGATCTCCAAAAACAGAACGGTTCAATAATAATGACATGGCAGTAGTTTGTAATTATGTGTCAGCGAAAATAAAAATTATCTGTTAACTTCAGCCGCATATTAAATAATGCCCGTTGAGTAATCTTCCATCAGCGTTGATTGAATCGTTGCGTAACCAGGAAGGCTTTAATGAAGAAGCCTTTAAAGCCGTGCATGAACAAACTGGGCAGGTTACGTCTGTAAGACTGAACCCAAAGAAAATATTCAATCTTCAATCTTCAATATTCAATCCTCAACTGGAAAGGGTTCCATGGAGCTCAAACGGCTACTACCTTCCGCAACGTCCTTCCTTTACACTCGATCCGCTCTTTCATGCCGGTGCCTATTATGTACAGGAGGCCAGCAGTATGTTTTTGGAAGAAGCGTTAAAACAATCGGTTGACCTGTCACAATCCATAAAAGTATTAGACCTCTGTGCAGCGCCGGGAGGTAAGTCTACCTTGATACAGTCTGTTATTTCAAAAGATAGCTTATTGGTAAGCAATGAAGTGATAAAGACCCGGGTGAGTATTCTTGCTGAGAATATTACCAAATGGGGAGCTGCCAATGTTATTGTTACCAACAACGATCCCAAAGATCTTCAGCGGCTGAAAAATTATTTTGATGTGATCGTGGTGGATGCCCCCTGCAGCGGCAGTGGCCTGTTCCGCAAAGACCCCGAAGCAATATTGGAATGGAGTGAGAACAATGTTCAGCTCTGTGCACAAAGACAGCAGCGCATACTGGCCGATGTGGAGCCGGCATTAAAAGAAGGCGGTATACTTATCTATTCCACCTGTTCGTATTCGCAGCTCGAAGACGAAGAGATCGCTGACTGGCTTACCGGGGAACTGAAAATGGAAAGTGTAAAGTTGAAAATTGTGGACGATTGTGGAATTATTGAAACGGTTTCTGCAAAATATAATTCACCCGGATACCGTTTCTATCCTGATAAGCTGAAGGGAGAGGGCTTTTTTATTGCGGTGTTTAAGAAAAACCTGGCAGGAGAAGGGGTAAATGAAGTCAAAAGTAAAAAGTCAAAACAAAGAAAGGAGGCAACCGGACCGGTTACGGCAAATGAGTTATCCGTATTAAGATCTTTTATCGACCCGGTGGATGACCTTGTTTTTATAAGACAGCAGGATGATATACTGGCGATCCCTGCAAACATTGCTGATGATCTTGCCTTGATACGGTCTGCGCTCTATATAAAGAAAGCAGGCATAAAAATTGGTAACATCATCCGCAACGAACTGGTGCCGGCGCATGAACTGGCAGTAAGTGATCGAGTCAGTGATGCCGTTGTTCGTTTTGAAGTGGAGGAAGAAACAGCGCTTCAATACCTGCGGCGCGAAGAAATAAAAATTGATACAGAAAGAAAGGGCTGGGCATTGATAACGTTTCAGCAGTTGCCGCTTGGATGGGTTAAACTGCTGGGGAACAGGATCAATAATTATTACCCGGCTGCATGGCGCATTCTTAACAAGTAGATGGTAATATAAACCAACTAATTATTGCATATTTGCATTTACAACTCCTTTGAAAGATGAAAAAGATCCTATTCGTACTTTTTTTGATGCCTTTGTTCACTGTTGCACAGAAGAATAAGGAAATAAAACCGGTAAAGATGCATACAGTAGGCCCCAAGGAAAGCCTCAGCAGCATCGGCCGCATGTATGAAGTGAACGGAAGAGTGCTTGCCAATTATAATAATATCGAGTATGAAAAGGGTATTAATATCGGGCAGGTACTAAAGATCCCGCCAAAAGGAACCACGATCGACCAGGTACCAATTCCCACAAGGTCTGTATCAGAAATTTTAAAAAAAGAGGAAGCAAATCCCCAGGTTCCTGTAGTTAAGGAAGAAACAAAGCCCGTTGAAAAAGCAGGGGCAAAGAATGAACCAGGTGCTCCTGTGTATCATAAAGTAGGTAAGAAAGAAACTTTGTACCGCATCACTGTCTTATACCCGGGGGTAACGGTAGAAGACCTGAAGAAATGGAACAATCTTACCAGCGATGCGGTAACGGAAGGAGCCGATCTTATCGTTGGATATAAAAAAACAACTGCCGAAATAAAAAAAACGCCTGTTGAAAAAACAGAAAAAGAAAAACCGGTGGTTACAGAAACGGTGAAGAAAGAACCAGAGAAAAAAACAAAAGAGCCTGAAAAAACAGAATCTCCCAAAACAGATGTATCTGGTAAAAATATCAAAGGTGGCGCTTTTAAATCTTTATACGAATCACAGAATGGAAATGGCAATGCTGTTAATGAAGAAGGTTCCCTGGGGGTTTTTAAAAGTACCAGCGGCTGGAACGATGGCAAATATTATTGCCTGTATAACAATGCGGTTCCCGGAACGATCGTAAAAGTGAGTACGGCAACCGGTAAATTTGTGTATGCAAAAGTACTTGACCTGGTGCCCGACCTGAAACAGAACAACGGCCTGCTCATTCTTATCAGCAACGCCGCGGCAGATGAACTGGGCCTTGGTGAAAATAACAGCAACTGCAGTATCAGCTATTCAAAATAAATACCGGTTAAAGAGTGTAACTGATGGCCGCATAATATTTCAGCCCGTATGCTTCAATGGCGCTTGCCTTATCTGTTCCGTTTATTATCCTGCGTGCATTATACCAGTCTTCTTTTGTGGCATTGAAATAGTCACTTAATTTTTTTCCGGTGAACCAGCCCTCGGCCATACCCAGGAACATGATCCTGGTGGCATTTGTTAGCTCCATCACTTTTTCGGGGTGCTTAATAAAGTCAGCCTTTAATTTTCTTCCGGCCTTATCGTAGTTCTCATACCAGGTAAGTTGTACAAAGCCACGTCCGTAAAAAATATTGGTAGTGTCGGTATAGGCCACACCGCTCATTTTTAAACGCCTGCCGTATTTTTTGCCCTTCCCCTTTCCGTATTCTTCAATGGGTTGCATGGTAGTGTCGGTCTCGTGGTGTGTGGTGGCAAACATATAAGCCAGC
Organism: Ferruginibacter sp.; assembly: GCA_044220615.1. Taxonomy (GTDB): domain Bacteria; phylum Bacteroidota; class Bacteroidia; order Chitinophagales; family Chitinophagaceae; genus Ferruginibacter. The sequence goes on from JBGAQR010000005.1 coordinate 191,120, forward strand.
CAGCGATCATCTTTTTTACTGTTATTGGATTCCCATTCGTTTAAGATGGCTTCAAGCCCTTTAACCTGGCTTAGCGTTAGCTTTCCGTTGAAGAGCGAATTACGTACCTGGTCGAAAAAGAATTTGCGATTGATCATACATGTTGTTTTAGGGTAAATAAATGGTTAAGCTGGTTTGATTGAGAGCATGTAGTCTACCACCGCTCTTATTCCTTTTGCCGCATCGGTATATGCTGCATCGGCATCGCTGAAACTGCTGATGGGTTTTGCGCCGGTGGGTAATGCCTGCAGTTTGGCATAAGGCATTTCACTCCACTCGCAGGTGCGTAAGATAACCGGGATCACCCTTGCCTCATTTCTTTCGTGCCGTTCCAGAGCCACTTTTAATTCTTTATCCCAGATGTACTGGGAGTTATTAAAATCAACACTGATGAGCAGCAGGATGATATCTGCAGCAGCCAGGGCATTGGCAATGCTTTCGTCCCACACATCGCCAGCCATAATTTTCCTGTCCTGCCACACATCTATCTTATTGCTCTTTTTTAGCATAATGAGGTTCTTATCCAGCTGAGCCTTCATGGCTTCATCTTCGTGTGAGTAGGAAAGAAATATTTTCAGTTTAGCGGGCATGTATTTATGTTTTGTTTTTAATGTGCTGCTACGGGCCTGGCTCCACTGATCCAGATCTCGATCGTAGGTTTTCGTACGGTAGGATTGGAAGAGATGTGCGCCGTGCCAATATCGCCCGGTGCTATGCCGAATATATTGCTTATGATCTCTTTGATATTCTTTTCTTCATTCTCATCGGCATAGTTGTACAGTTTGATCAGGTTCCGGTAATTATCGTCAACCAGTTCCACAGGAGCTACAAAGTAGTTATCGTTTCTTTTGAGGTAACCGCTTAATTTATTTACCCGTTCTGCATAGTCCTTGTTATTATATTGTATAAAAAAGCGGACCCTGTCTTTTTTAAAATCGGTCTTTATCTGCTGTATCTTGTTATTCAGCGCTTCAATGGAATTGTTCACGTTCTCAAAGTTCTTTTTCTGGGCAGCGGTTTCTGTGCCGGGATTATCTGCCACCTGTTCTATTTTCTGAATATTGGTATTAAGGGTGGTTATATACCCGGCAATGCTGTCTACTTTCTTATCTACCTCTTTCTGGATAACTGCTTTCAGCGAATCGATCACCCTCGATTTATATTCTACATTGTTATTGAGGTCGGCAATGGCCTGTTTTTGTTTGGCATTTAAGATGGCCATAAAAATTACAATGGTGGCCAGTATGCAAAGGGCGATCACCCAGAATACGGTCCACGACTGCGCCTTTTTATTATTGACGATCAGTTTGTCGAACATGTCGTAGTTGGAATAGTTGCCGGACATAAGCTATGTTTTTAGTCTTACTTTATTGGGGAATAACACATTCTTGAGGGCGATCAGTCCGATGCAGGCAAACATCAGGAAGCAGAGAACGGTAAATAAAAGTTGCTGGGTGGTTCCAAGCTCGCCGGTTTGCTGGTAAACGATCACCGAAGCGATGACGCCGATAACAAATACCAGGGAAGCGATGATATAATAGAAGGTATGTGATGTCTTTTGAAATTCCATACCGCTTATCTCGGGCAGTATGATGGCTTTTACACTCTGGGCTATTTCTTTAAAAACGGTATCGTCGTTATTATCTGCGCTGATGTGATTCTCTACCGGGGAAAGGTCATCGGGCAGCATTTCTTTTTTATACTGGCTGATCTTCTGAAATGCTTCCCAGTCAAAATCACGCAGCAACACGGGAACGATCTTTACCTGGTTGCTGGCGGCGCTCTCCAATTGCTGCAGGCATTCGGCATCATTGATATAGTCGATGCTTAAAAGCGGAATGGTAAGGTCTGCGGTTTTCAGCAACTCCAGCGCCTGCTCTTTGTCGGCGGTGATCCGGAATATCTCGTTCCGGTCGATGATGCCGATAAGCCCGATGCTGGAGTAGGCATTGAAATGTTTATTGATCTTATTGTAAAGGTCCAGGTCTTCCTGGTGGTTGGAATAGGAGAAGAATATTTTTTTTGGGGTGGGCATAGCTTACACGTGAGCTAAATATACCCTCAATTGCCAACAAATCAAATACCCTAAAAGTGGTATCCCCGCAGGAAGTCTTCGGTATGCATCTTTTTCTTTCCTTCCAGCTGCAGTTCTTTTACAACAATATAGCCATCGGTACAGGCGAATTTTAAAAAGCTCTTTTTATCGGTTTCAAAATTGCCGGGCGATGACCGGGTGCTGCCGGGTTCCTTTTCGGTGCGGTATATCTTCAGCGTTTTGCCGTTAAAGCTGGTAAAGGCGCCGGGAAAGGGAGAGAGGCCGCGGATTAGGTTGTGTACTTCGGCAACGGGTTTGTAAAAATCGATGCGGCAGGTTTCGGTGAAGATCTTGGGAGCGTGTTGTATCACTTGATCCCGGATCCCGGATCCCGGATCTTGCGGCAGTTCTGATAAACTGCCTTCTGCTAATCCCTTTACCGTTTTTACTAAAAGTTCAGCCCCGATCTCTTTCATTTTATCGTGCACTTCACCGGCGGTTTCATTTTCGCCGATGGGGAAACGTTCCTGTAATAAAATATCGCCTGTATCGATCTCATGTTTTAGTTTGAACGTGGTCACGCCGGTTTCTTTCTCTCCATTAATAACCGCCCAGTTGATGGGTGCAGCTCCGCGGTATTGCGGCAGTAATGAACCATGAAGATTTACCGAACCCATCGGGGGCATGTTCCAAACGGCTTCGGGTAACATGCGGAAGGCAACCACAATTTGAAGATCGGCATTCAATGATCTTAATTGTTCCAGGAATTCCGGGTTCTTTAATTTCTCCGGTTGCAGCACATGCAATCCATTTTCAACCGCATATTTTTTTACAGCACTTTGCTGCAGTTGCATGCCGCGGCCGGCAGCTTTATCGGGTGCGGTGATCACACCAACAATAGTACATCCGGCTTTTACCAGTGCATCCAGCGAAGCAACAGCAAATTCCGGTGTGCCCATAAAAACGATCCGCAGCGATTGAAAATCTTTCATCGCTGCGAAGGTAAATAAATTGTGCCCGTATTTTTATTGCCTGTTTTTTAATAGCTGGTCAATTGACCTTTGTTGTGCATCAATTAACTTTTGTTGCCCTTTTATGGCTTCTATCAGCACGGGTATCAAACCCAGGTAATTTATTCCCAATGTGGGTTCATCATTATCTCCTTTGAATTCTGTAACCAGTTGCGGGAATAATTTTTGCACATCCTGCGCCAGCAGGCCTATTTGCTGGCGTTGATCTCTTGTCGGGCTTGTCCAGTTATAGGTGTACGCATTCAATGCTTTTATTTTATCAAGGGTGGTGCCAAGTGGAGTGATATTCTTTTTTAACCGGGCATCACTGGTGGAGGTAAATGTGCCTGGCGCAAAAATGTTTCCATCTCCATGTACCGCAAAAACATATTGTGATGTACCGGCTCCTGTACCTGCATAAAAAGTGTGTTCTGAGGTGGTCCCATCTACCTGGTAGCGTAGTTTGCCGGCATTGATGCCCAAACCATAATACTGGTTATCATTATTAACGGTTTCGTATAATACCAGTTTACGGTTAACGACGGTATTGGCAAATTGCAATAGCGCATTGGGTGTGGAGATGCCGATGCCCACATTGCCATTTGTAAGCACAGTCATTGCATTATTCCGGGCGTTAGCGGTTGTGCCGTTTCCAATTTCAAAAAGCCGGTTAGTATTAGCGGTGTCGTTAAATTGACCAATAGCCAGTGAACGAATCGATCTTGCGTATGTTCCAAAGCCCATTGAAGTTGAATATATCCCTGCGGCTGTCGATCCACCCATTGAAGTTGAATATATCCCTGCGGCTGTCGATCCACCCATTGCAGTTGAATAAGATCCTGAAGCAGTTGAAAATAATCCTGAAGCGGTTGAGCCATCACCTGAAGCAGTTGTAAGGAATCCCGTTGCAGTTGAAGCTACTCCTGAGGCTATTGTTTCTTGTCCCATTGCAATTGAAGAAAATCCTGAAGCAGTTGTTTGATTTCCCATTGTGGTTGAAGCGTACCCCGAAGCTGTTGTACCAGCTCCCATTGCGGTTGAAACGAATCCCGAAGCTGTTGTACCACCTCCCATTGCGGTTGAGGATAATTCTGAGGCTATTGTTCCGTCTCCCATTGCATTTGAGTAAGTACCTGAAGCAACTGTATGAGATCCTGAAGCAAAAGCGCCTTCTCCTGTTGCTTTTGTGTTAAAACCTGTTGCAAATGAATACCTCCCAATACTGTCTTTGTCCCATTGTACCCCATCAACAATACCTGCTCTGAAAGTAGCTTTTTTGCGGATACCACATCATTCGGCTTCCTGCACCTGATGCAGGAGGATAATAAGTAGTAGTGGCAGGCAATGTAAGCGGCCCGGTAAATAAAACATTGCTATCTGCCACATGCAGCCGGGCAACCGGAGCAGTAGTACCGATGCCTACGTTTTGTGCAGGAAGAGAATTTCCGAGAAAAGTTAACAGGCAAATGATAATATACTTCTTCATTTATTCTTTGCTTTTAATTCTTCCACTTCTTTTTTCAGTTCTTTGATGCTTTCTATCAGCAGCGGAACCAGCCGGGCATAATCCACGCCCTTGTAGCCATCCATTTCATTTACGGCTTCCGGAACCACTTTCTCCACGTTCTGTGCCAGTAAACCCATTTGTCTTCCTTGCTGAAAATGATTTTTTGCAAACCCGTCTGTATTCATTTCATATTCCACGCCGTTGAGCAATAAAAGTTTTTGCAAAGGAGAAGCAATGGGCATTATGTTTTGTTTAAAACGTTCATCGCTTGCATACGTGGTTCCATTGGCCCAGATACTTCCGTTAACATATAAGGCATAGGGTGCACTTAACTGGAAGCGGCCGGCCTGTGTAAAATTTCCGGCATTATCCTGTGTTCCGAACGATACAGCAGAGCCCGGGTTATCGCAGTGCAACCTCAGTTCATTGCCATACACACCGATGCCTACTTCACCTGTACCTCCGGGGTACAGTAAAATTTTTTCGCCTAAAACGGCAGGAAATGACAGGGGACGGGTAGGGTTATTATTTCCAATACCTACATTGCCGTTTCCTTTTATCCTCATGTTTTCTGAAAAAGAAGTACTGCTGCCATAGCCAAAAACAATATCAGCTGCGGCAGCATCGCTGTGTATTTGCAGTAAACCACCCTGCACACCAAAGCCATAATGATTACCGCTGTTTCCGTATAAGGAGATTTTATTGCCCAGGCTATTGGAAAAATTTAAGGGGAAGCCGGGAGTTGTTGTACCAATACCAACATTTACTGCATCTGCCCCTGTACCCCCCAATACCAGGCTATTACTGGCGGCAACTTTTGCATTATAACCGATGGCTGTTGCATTAGACAGATTAGCAGAACTGACATCGGCTGCATATCCAATTGCCGTATTATTACTTCCTGTGGTATTGCTGTAAAGCGACCTGTATCCTGAAGCTGTATTTCTATCGCCTGAAGTATTATAAAAGAGTGCATCACTTCCACCTGCTGTATTATAATCACCCTGTGTATTTGACCCTAATGATGAAGCGCCCTGGGCTGTATTATAGGTGCCGGTTGTATTTGAAATAAGTGCATAACTTCCATTCCCTGTATTTTGATACCCAATTGTATTTGCTAAGAGTACAGATATGCCGGTTGCTGTATTGGAGTAGCCTGACGTATTTGAAAACAGGCTGTTATACCCGGTTGCCGTATTGTCGGCCCCGGTTGAATTTGCAAACAATGCTTTAGAACCCAATGCCGTATTCCTTCTTCCTTCACCCGGGGAAATGGTGCCTGTTCCATTATTATATAAGGCGCTGTCGCCAATAGCTACCAGGTTGCTGCGATCCGTATTTTTCATTAAAGCTTCTGTGCCTATTGCAACATTGCTATACCCGGTGGTATTAAAAGATAAAGCACTGTTTCCGCTGGCGGTATTATTGTTGCCTGTTGCGTTATTGTTCAGGGCGCCTAAACCAATGCCCGTATTCTTTATTCCGGTAGTATTAAGGGTTAAAGCAAAACTTCCAACAGCTGTATTGTCATTTCCAGTGGTATTCACAAACATGGCATTTAAACCCATTGCTGTATTTGAAATACCTGTGGTATTACTGAACAACGCTCCCGTTCCATTGGCCGTATTCTGAGCGCCGGTAGTATTGTTCCTGAGTGCATTTGAACCCGTTGCCGTATTGAAAAAGCCGGTGGTATTTGCAAACAGCGCTTTGGAACCAAATGCTGAATTTGCTGTAGCGTCATAAGAATTTACTGCGCCTGCTCCGTTATTATATAAAGCGCTGTCGCCAACGGCCACCAGGTTGCTGCGGGTAGTATTGTTCACTAAAGCTTCTGTTCCTATAGCAACATTACTGTAGCCGGTGGTATTTTTGTTTAACGCATAAAACCCTGAGGCGGTATTATTATTACCAACCGTGTTATAAGACATTGCTGCGTTACCGATCGATGTATTATTGCTTCCCGAGGAATTATAAAACATGGCGTTTAAACCCATCGATGTATTGGCATTGCCGGTGGTATTGCTGATCAATACGCCAGTGCCATTGGCAGTATTCTGAGCACCAGTTGTATTACTTCTTAATGCATTTGTGCCGGTTGCTGTATTGTAATAACCGGTAGTATTTAAGTATAATGCTTTTGAACCGAATGCCGAATTCTCGGTGCCTTCGTAAGCATTTACAGCGCCCACACTGTTGTAATACAAAGCGCTGTCGCCAACAGCAACCAGGTTACTGCGGGTGGTATTGTATGCCAGGGCTTCCGTACCTATTGCAACATTACTGTGACCCGTTGTGTTAAAATATAAGGCCCCGTTTCCACTGGCGGTATTATTGTTACCGGTATTGTTGCTGTACAATGTTCCGAAACCGGAACCCGTATTTTTGCTACCGGTTATATTATTGGCTAAAGCAAAAGCTCCTGTAACTGTATTGTCATTTCCTGTTGAATTTCCGAACATGGCGTTTAAACCTACAGCGGTATTAGAAATACCAGCGGTATTACCAAACAATGCACCTGTTCCGTTGGCAGTATTCTGTAAACCCGTTGAATTATTTCTTAAAGCATTTGAGCCGGTGGCGGTATTAAAAAAACCGGTACTGTTGCTGAACAATGCCTTCGAGCCCAGGGCTGTATTGCCTGTTCCTTCGGCTGCCTGCGTTGCGCCTGTTCCATTATTAAAAAGCGCAGAATCGCCAACTGCAACCAGGTTGCTGCGATTACCGTTATTAAAAAGGGCGCCTGTACCAACGGCAATATTGGAATAACCGGTGTTATTAAAATATAGAGCGGTGTACCCGATGCCAATATTGCTGCTGCCGGAAATATTATACCGCATGGCATCGCTTCCCATTGCCGTATTCTGGCCGCCGGTAGTATTGGTATACATGGCTAACTGGCCATTGGCGGTATTCTGGCTTCCACTGGTATTGGAGTACAGGCTATAAGTTCCCGACGCTGTATTGTAAGAACCATTCGTGTTATATCGTAAGGCACTCCAGCCAAGGCCGGTATTATTTTCACCTGTTTTATTGCCGGAAAGAGATTTAAAACCTATGGCGGTATTCCACAAGCCGGTAGTGATTGAGTCAAGCGACCTGAACCCGAATGACGTGTTGTTCGTGACCGTATCAACATATCCCGACCGCACATTATTCACCCGTATGATAAATGGTTTGTTATCCAGGGTTCCTATGAAATTTGTATCGGAGCTTGTTCCTGAGTTCCCGGTTAAACTCCATCCGCTTTTGGCAACAATGGTTTGCCAGTTAGGTATTGCGGGCGTTCCCATATTTACGAGCAACTGGTTTTTAACCGTATCGAATACCAGTAATCCTTTAGCGGGATTTAAAATGGCTGTAACATCTCCGGGACCCATGCGTGGTATTAAAACGCCTTTTGTGTTACTCTTAAGATCGAGGATGGCGCTGTTGTCTGGCGTAGTGGTACCGATGCCCACATTTTGTGCGGCAGCAAACAATGTTGCTGAAACAAGCAGGGCAGACAGAATTATTCTTTTCATTTTGTTGTTTTTAACTGATCAATTTGTTTCTGCATTTCTTTGTTCTGTTCGGATAATTCCTTCACCGCATTGATGAGCAGAAAAATATAGGCCTGGTTATTTACCCAGCGCAGGTCATCGATGTTTTTTTCCTTTGTATGGTGAACCATGTATGGCGCCAGCTTTTCCAGTTGTTGTGCCAGTATACCGATCTGTAACTCATCTGTTTTAAACGGGGAAAGTTCGTTGTACTGAAATTGTACGGGATTGATCTTTCCGATCACATTCAGGCCATCGGTAAATGCTGTTATATTCTTTTTTAAACGTTCGTCGCTGAATGTGCCTACCGCACCGGTGGCTGTTAGTGCAGCGCCGTTACGCACTTCAAATCCTTTTACGTTGCCATACAGATTACCGGCGCCGGTTCCGTTGGTATAAAATTCCAGTGAACCGGTAAACCCGCCGATGTCATTACTTTTTATGTAGCCGGGGCGCCATTGGTTTACGAGGCCATAGTCGCTCACAAACTCCATCGCCGCCGGGCCAAAGCCGCCCCGGTTGCCTATAACCAATGTTACCGGTGCGGCACTTGCTGCCCCGATTATTTCTGTTTGTTTTAAAGGATTGGTTGCTCCAATACCAACATTTCCATTACGCAAAACAGTCATTGCATTTGCTCTTGCATTAAATGCTGTACCGCTTCCTATCTCAAATAAGCGATTCGTGGCTGTGGTATCATTGTACAAGCCAATTACCAATGACCTGTCTGATTTTGCTATTGTATAGTCTCCCATTGCAGTGGAAGCAAGTGCAGAGGCGGTTGTACTTACTCCCATTGCCGTTGAGTAAATACCTGAAGCTGTTGTTAACCGGCCCATGGCAGTAGAATAAGACGCTGAAGCGATGGCCGTTTCGCCACCCAATGCAACAGAAAAATTTCCTGAGGCGATATTGGCATTTCCGATGGCAATTGAGGAGAGACCCGATGCTACAGACTGATTTCCCATCGCTACAGAATTAAATCCGGAGGCGGTTGTATTTACCCCTGTTGCAAAAGAGAGGTTGCCAACATTGTCTTTGTTCCACTGTGTGCCATCTATATAGCCCGACCTGAATGCAGCCTTATCAGCATACCACATCATTCTTGTTCCTGCTCCGCTTACGGGTGGGCTGCCTGGCCCCGAAGGAAATGTTGGTTGGCCGGTAAAAACAACATTACTATCTGCCACATGCAGGTTTGCCAATGGCGTAGTTGTATTCACCCCCACTTTTCCGTTTTGTAAAACGGTTAAAGCATTTTTTCTTGCATTGTCTGCGGTGCCGTTGCCAATCTCAAACAATCGGTTTATAGCAGTGGTATCATTATAAATGCCGGTAACAAGAGAGAAATCCGATTTTGCTTTTGTATAGCGGCCCATCACGGTTGAAAAAAAACCCGAGGCAATCGTGTTATCTCCCATGGCGGTGGAAACAGGTCCCGAAGCGGTTGTGTTACTGCCCATCGCCGTGGAAACAAGCCCGGTAGCCTTGCTTCCAATACCTGATGCAAATGAATAATCGCCGCTTGCGGTATTGCTGGCGCCTGTTGCGGTGGCAGAATTGCCGGATGAGATATTGCCTGACCCGGAAGCAAATGAGTAATTACCGGTATTGTCTTTATCCCATTGTGTACCGGTAGTATTGCCAGCACGGAATGCTGCTTTATCGGGATACCACATCATTCTTGTTCCGGATCCGCTTATGGGCGGGTTGCCGGGAGAAGCCGGTAGTATTGCTGCCCCGGTAAAAACAACACTGCTGTCTGCCACATGCAGGCAGGCTAAAGGTGTAGATGTATTGATGCCCACTTTGCCGTTTCCTTTGATACGCATGCGTTCAGTAAATGAATTGCTGTTGCCATATCCAAAAGCAATATCATCAAACAAAGTGGCGCTGTGCAGCTGCATCACAGAATTGGAAAATATCCCTAAACCAAAATGCAGTTGTGCCGGGTTGCCGTCATCATACAAACTTATTTTATCTCCGTTGCTGTTGTTAAAACTTAGCGGAAACCGGGGATTAGTGATGCCGATGCCTGTATTTGCATTTCGTAAGATGGTTAATGCATTACTTCTTGTTCCGAGGAAAGCATCGCCGTTGCCGATCTGAAAAATTCTGTCTGCCGGCGATGAAAAAACAGGGTCAGGGTTATCCGTATTGTCATTTAATCCTCCGGCAGAAAAGGAAGCCCTTGCTTTTGCAGCAACATACGCACCTGCTGCAACGGATTGTGTACCGGATGCAATACTTGAATCACCAATGGCAAATGCACTGTTACCCGATGATACGGTGTGTATGCCGATTGAAGTGGAGAACATACCCGAGGCCAGGTTTTCGGTTCCCAAAGCAACAGCGTTCGGTGCTTCGGCCCGGCTGAAATATCCGCCGGCAATACTATAATCGGTATTGGCAGAACTGCCCCAGCCAAAGCCGGTGGAAGCCGTTCCCCTGGCATTGCTGCGTACACCAAATGCTGTTGAACCGGTATAGGATGCCAGGGTGGAATGTCCGAAAGCCATACTGAAAATTCCGATACTGTCTTTATTCCAGCGGTTGTCTTCCACCCATCCTGCACGAAAGGCGCCTTTCTGCGGATACCACATCATTCTTGTACCTGCATCCTGCATGGGAGGTAATTGCGGTGGGTTATAATTTACAAAAGGATTGGGGCCGGTGAACAACACATTGCTATCAGCTACATGAAAGCGGGCGATGGGATTGGTAGTACCAATACCCACATTTTGTGCGATAGTAAACAATGTTCCTGGAACAAGGAAGGTAAGCAGGATGATCTTTTTCATTTGGTTGTTTATAGTCGTTCTTGTATTATTGTTTTATAAATGGAAAGCGCTCTGTGCTGCCATCTCTTTTTAACAGGGTAATAAAGTAAACGCCTTTGGATAATGAACGAACATCGTATACCTGGCTGTTTGCCATTTCAAAAACCAATACCGTTCTTCCATCAGTACCTGTTATAAGCAGGCGCTTTATTTCTGTTGCATTGCTGTTGCTTAACCGGATGTCATCACACACGGGGTTGGGATAAATACGTATGCCGCTGGTTCGTTGCATCGTCAGCCTGGCCACATCGCTGTACATGAACTTTCCATCGGCATCCACTTCCCGGATGCGGTAGTATATTATTTTCCCACCGGGCGATGAATGCGTGAACCGGTAGTAATGCGTGCCTCCTGAATTGGCAGCAGGCACTGCACCGATCTTTTCGAACAGGATCCCATCCCTGCTGAATTCAATATCAAAGTGTGAGGTGTTTATTTCATTGGTTGTTGTCCATGCAAGATCTGCATCATTGCTTCGTGCGGTAGCGGTAAAAGAAATAAAACGGATGGGTAAGGTACCGTTTGCATAAAGCCTGGATGAATACACATCATAATCAAGAGCCGTCCGCAGATCCTGCCAGGCAATGATGGCGCCGTCTGCACCATCGGATACCAATGCGGGAACAGATTGGTCATTGGTAGCGGTAGATACAGCAACACCATTGGCAGTCCATTGAACTGCACCTGCTGCATTGATCTTTTGTGCATAGATATCTCCGGGAGAATTGCGGTAATCCGACCAGGTGAGCAACGCTGCTCCGCCTGTTACATTAGTAAGCTGAACATCTGTTTGAATGCCTGCCTGGTTGCATACCACGATCCCGTTTGCAGTCCATTGGGCAGCACCTGATCCGTTCACCCGTTGTGCATAGATATCCCGTTCTGTTCTCCGGTCTTCCCAGGTGATGATGGCCCCGCCTGATCCATCGGAAATTATCTGACTGCCGATTTGTAATCCGGCGGCATTACAGATCAGCACGCCATTGCCCGTCCATTGTACCGCACCCGAACTATTTACCCGTTGGGCATAAATGTCATCAGAACTTGAAGTTCTTTTGTCTTGCCAGCAAATGATGGCACCACCCGATCCATCGGTTGCGATCCTTGTGTTATACTGGGCTGCAAAATTGGGTTCAGAACAAATGACCACTCCCTGGAAGCTCCACATGTAAAAACCATTGGACGACATTCGCTGTGCATATATATCAGTCTGACTGAAATTTCTCCAATCTTCCCAGGAAATAACAGCGCCTCCGGCACCATCGCTTACCAATTGGGGGATATTCTGTAAACTGTTAGAAGTACAAACGGTAGTTCCACTGATACCCCATTGCATAACTCCTGAGGCATTTACTTTTTGCGCATAAATATCTGCATTGCTGCTTCCGCTGGTTCTTCCGTCGCTCCAGGCAACAATGGCTCCGCCACTTCCATCGGCGATAACCTGTTGTGCATTCTGAACACCGGTGGCAGTGCAAATGGAAACGCCATCAGCTGTCCACTGTACGGCTCCGCTTGCATTGATCCGTTGTGCATAGATGTCATAGTTTCCGGCGCCGGCTCCATCACGGTCATCCAGCCATACAATGATGGCTCCACCGGCTCCATCACTCACCAGCTTTGGATTGTACTGGTTGAAGGCAGCTGTACAAACGGGAACGCCATTCGTTGCCCACTGCAGGTTACCGGAAGCATCAATGCGTTGGGTGTAAATATCCTGGCTTCCGTTCCGGGTATCCATCCACGCAAAAATGGCACCACCGGCGCCGTCGGTTGCAGCGGCTACACTCATTTGATTGCTTGTAAAATTGCAAACGGCATTATTTACCAGCGAGCTTGTGTTCCATTGGGCATTCATCACTAATGGAAGAACGGCCGCAATAAAAAAAGATAGTAAACGCATAGGGATGTTTTTGGATCAACAAACCTATTGCACAGTATCTGCAGACACCATACCGTAAAAACAGGATATTTTCCTGCAACAGAAAATCATGTAAAAGGGGGAAGGAGGAACCGGGAGACAGGTCGTTTATTTGTATTATATTGATGAGGATTATTTTGCCGGATGAAGAAAACAACGATCATACTTTTCATTGTGTTCCTGGTGCAGCTGAATATTGTTGCACAATCGCCGGCTCAAACCGACAGCGCCGGTGTAAATGCCCTGCTTAAACTGGCAGAACCCCTGCAGCGGAAGCTATCCGATTCAGCCATCGGCATCTATCGCCGGGCAGCAGCATTAAGTGAGGCCATTTCGTATGCGCAAGGCAGGATAAAAGCAACGACAGGAATTGCCCACTCATTTTTAAGAAAAGGTGTTTACGATTCTTCGCTGTGGTGGTATCGCCATGCCGACTCATTATGCACCGCACTGAAAGAAGAATATCTTTTTCTGGATCTGTACAGTTATTATTCCTGGGTGCTCAATAATCAAACTCGTTTTGATGAATCGCTGCAGCTGAGCGAACGGGCATTGCAACTGGCCATTCGTAAAAAAGACAGGAAAGAAATGGGCTATGCTTATACAGCCATCGGGCTGGTGTATGTGAATAAAAGTTTTTACCAGCGGGCGCTGGAAAATTATTTCCTGGCAGTAGATCACCTGGCAGCAGTGAACGATACTTCCACCTTATGCCGGTTATACGACCGCATCAGTGGTTGTTATTATCCATTAAAACTGTATGAAAAATCACTGGAGTATGAAGAGAAGGCATTGAATTGCGTGGAAGGCATTGATGATACCACCCGGATCCGGGGTGCCTGCTTCAACATCGGGCTTGTTTTAAAAGAACTGGGACAATACAGTAAAGCTGCTTCTTATTACCAGCGTACGGCATTATTGAATACAGGAGATGCAAAAGACCCGATCATGGATTGCCGTCTTCAGTTTGCCTTTGCTTCACTATACAATGCACAGGGCGATCATGCAAGAGCGGCCGGCTATGCACAAAAGGGAACGGATCTTTCCCGCAAACTGGATTTTCAAAGCGGCGTATCTATGAACCTGGGCGAACTGGGAAGGGCTTACCTGTATTTGGGCAAAACAAAGGAGGCCCTGGCTTCATTGAAAGAATCGGTAAGCATTGCACAACGGGATAACCTGGGCGAAGAGTTACTGCTGGGGCTTGATGTGATCCGTTTTGCAGAAGCGGCAAACGGAAACATGATCGCATCGGCCGGTTACGACCGGTTGTACCGCCAACTGTACGATTCTGTATTCAACCAGCAGGCGGCCAGTAATATCCAGGAACTGGAATCAAAATACCGCAGCACCGAAAAACAAAATGAGATCACCCGGTTGCAGGGAGAAAAGAAGATACAAAGCCTGTCGATACAACGCAAGAACATACTCAACGGTATCCTCATCGGGAGTGTGGCCGCTATCCTGCTTGTTTCACTGCTTGCCTACCGCAACTACAAACAAAAACAAAAACTGCAGCAGCAACGCATCAACGAACTGGAAACAGAAAAGAAATTGATGGCAACCGAAGCGGTGCTTAAAGGCGAAGAACAGGAAAGAACCCGCCTGGCAAAAGACCTGCACGATGGATTGGGAGGCATGTTGTCGGGCATAAAATATTCACTCAATACCATGAAAGGAAACCTTATTATGACGCCTGATAATGCACAGGCATTTGAACGCAGCATGGATATGCTGGACAGTTCCATCAAAGAAATGCGCCGGGTGGCGCACAACATGATGCCGGAAGCACTGGTAAAGTTCGGACTGGATACAGCACTGAAAGATTTTTGTAACGACATAAACCAGACCGGTGCATTAAAAGTAAATTACCAGTCGATAGGCCTGGCGAATACAGCCATAGATCAAACCACTTCCATTACCATCTACCGCATTGTGCAAGAGCTGCTGAATAATACCATGAAACATGCAGCCGCCACCAACGCCATTGTGCAGGTGAGTAAAACAGGCGGTATCCTGGCGGTAACGGTGGAAGATGATGGCAAAGGGTTTGACAAAACCTTACTGAATAAAACAAAAGGCATCGGCTGGGATAATATCCAGAACCGGGTAGAGTTTTTAAAAGGGCGGCTGGATGTGGATTCGCAACCTGGCAAAGGAACTTCTGTTCACATTGAATTGAATGCATGATGGCAATAAAGGTTTTCATAGTAGACGATCATTACATGGTGGTGGAAGGCATACGCTCATTGCTGCAGAGTGAGAAAGGAGTGGAATGCACCGGGCATGCCATGAATGCAGAATCCTGTATGGCATTTTTAAAACAGCAGCAGCCCGATGTTATTTTAATGGACATCAACCTGCCTGATAAAAGCGGTATCGACCTGTGCAAAGAAGTAAAAGAAAAATATCCTTCCGTATATATTGTCGGGCTCAGTACATTCAACCAGCAGAGCTTTATTCAGAAGATGCAGGAAAATGGGGCATCGGGTTATGTATTAAAGAATGCTTCTCAGAACGAATTGATGGAAGCGATAACAACCGTAGCCAAAGGCAAAACCTATTTAAGTGATGAAGCGGCTTCTTCATTAAAGGGCGGCAACAATGCCGAAATGCCTGTTATTACCCGGCGGGAAAAAGAAGTACTGGAACTGATCGCAGAAGGATCAACCAACAATGAGATCGCCAACCGGCTTTTTATAAGCAGCGCTACTGTTGACACACATCGTAAGAACCTGCTGGCCAAACTGGGTGCAAAAAATACCGCTTCGCTGGTGCGTATTGCCATGGAGCACCGGCTGATATGATCATTCAAAATCTTCGTACAGTAAATATTTTTTACGGGTGGCTTTAAAAGCGTTTAACCCGGGTTGCCAGCTTTTTCTTATCTCTTCTTCCGGCATGCCTTGTTTTACCTGTTGCATAAAAATATCATTGCCTGCCAGTTTGTTTATAAAATTATTCTTTAAAAAGAAACTGTCTTTGCCGGGGAATAACCGGTATGCTTCTATAAAATACTTTAACTGGATACGGCCATTGATACTTTTCAGCACTTCTTCATTTGTTGCAGACAGGTTCCATCCATAGCACTGCTGAAAAAAGCATTTGCTGTTTTTAGCACCTGCATTGGGTTTGGGTGTGAAAGAATACAGGTTGTTTGGCAAAGAAGGATGCCCGAACACCTGGAAGGGTTTATCCGTTCCCCTTCCTTCACTCATCACCGTGCCTTCAAAGAAACAGGTGGAAGGATAGAGATAAATACTCTGCATCTCTTTTAAATTAGGCGACGGGTTTACGGGTAGAATATATTTTGTCTTATGATCATAATTCTTGCACTTGATCACCGTTACATGAAACGGCGTATCGGCAGTGGGTTCGGTAGTTACATTGTATGCATTGATGGCATTTGCTTTTGCCGATAACCAGTTTTCGCCCGTCAGCATCAACGCATATTCACCGATCGTCATCCCGTATACAATGGGAACGGGTTGCATGCCGATAAAACTTTTAAAATTGGTATCCAGCACCGGGCCATCTACATAAAAGCCATTGGGGTTAGGCCGATCAAGGATCATCAGTGGTTTATGATTTTCCAGCGCCGCTTCTAAATAATATTGCAGCGAGGAGATGTATGTGTAGAACCGGACCCCCACATCCTGTATATCAAAAACCAGCACATCCACATCTTTCAGGTCATCGGCGGTTGATTTTTTATGGGCGCCGTATAAACTGACCACCGGCAATCCTGTTTTTACATCTTTTGCATCATTCACTTTTTCGCCGGCATCGGCATCTCCCCTGAATCCATGTTCGGGCCCGAATATTTTCACCACCCTGATGCCGCTTTTAATAAGCGTATCTACCAGGTGGGTGCCGTTTACCAGGCTGGTTTGGTTGGCAAAAACAGCCACAGCCTTTCCTTTCAGCAGGGGCAGGTAAACATGCATCCGGTCGGCACCGGTTATAACCGACTGGTTATTTGCCAACTGGCAAAAAGCAGCGCCATAACAGAACAGCAAAAAAATGAAAGCAGACAATATTCTTTTCATGAAGTAAAATTGGGTAAAATATTTTAATACCTGCTTACATTTATATATTAATTTGCGCCCTATTTATAATCTTTCCCCCGCTGTAATGATGGGGATCAAAACAAAATTTTATGCAACAGGTTAAAGAAGGAGATGTGGTGAAAGTACACTACACAGGTAAATTGGTAAGCGGTGAGCAATTTGATTCTTCGGCAGGCAGGGAACCACTGGAATTTACGGTAGGCGCCGGCCAAATGATAAAAGGATTTGATGCTGCAATGCCGGGAATGAGTTTAGGTGAAAAGAAAACAATCAATATCTCCCCCGAAGAAGGATATGGCCCCAGGCTGGAAGAAGCCATCATTAACTTCCCGAAAGAAAATGTTCCTGCCGATATGCAACTGGAACCCGGTATGCAGCTTACTTTAAGCAACCAGGCAGGTCAGCCTTTCCCGGTTACTGTAACAGAAATTAAAGACGATGTGATCGTATTGGATGCCAATCATTTTTTAGCCGGGCAAGAACTGGTGTTTGATATTGAGCTGGTAGAGATAGTATAATAAGTTACAAGTTTGAGGTTTGAGGTTTGAAGTTACGGGCCAACTCTAAATAACAGGTCTGGTACTTAACCTCAAACTCATCCTGAGCGTAGCCGAAGGACAAACCTCAAACTTCAAACCTCAAACAACACATGATCCAGATTAGTCCCGACAGCATTGCCGACCGTTTTATGCGTTATGTGCAGGTAGATACACAGAGCGACCCCACGAGTACTGCACATCCCACCTCCGAAAAACAAAAAGACCTGAGCAAATTGTTGCTGAAAGAATTATTCGGGATGGGCATTACCCATGCTTCCACCGATGAATTTGGTTATGTGTATGCAACCATTCCTTCCAACAGCGATAAAAAAAATATTCCCGCTATTTGCTTTTGTGCCCACGTAGATACGGCACCCGATTGCAGCGGTACTAATGTAAAACCAATTCTGCACCGGTATTACGATGGCAAGGATATTATACTCCCGGATGACAACACACAGGTATTGCGTGTAAGTGATTCGCCTTATCTGAAGAATCATATCAATAACGGTGTTATCACGGCCAGCGGAACCACTTTGCTGGGCGCCGATGATAAAAGCGGCGTGGCGGCCATTATGGAAGCAGCCTTGTATTTTATACAGAACCCTGCCGTTAAACACGGCGATATAAAAATATTATTCACCCCCGATGAAGAAGTAGGACAAGGCACGGCAAAAGTGAATATGCAAAAACTCGGGGCACAGTTTGGTTATACACTGGATGGGGGTGAAGCCGGAAGCCTGGAAGATGAGACCTTCAGCGCCGATGGTGCTGTAATAACCGTGCATGGGGTGATCGTTCATCCCGGTTATGCAAAAGATAAATTAGTGAATGCATTGAAAGTGGCCGGCGCCATTTTAGATGCACTGCCCCAACATGAATGGAGCCCGGAAACAACAGCAAAGCGGGAAGGCTTTGTTCATCCCACCGCAGTGAACGGCATTGCAGAAAAAGCAAGTATCCAGTTTATTGTAAGAGACTTCTCTGAGGCCGGGCTACAACAGCATCACGAACGGCTGAAGAAAATTGCAGCAGATACCGTTGCCCGGTTCCCCGGCGCCGTAATGGAATATTATGCAGCCGAGCAATATCGTAACATGAAAGAAGTGCTGGATAAACACCCGCAGGTGGTTGCTTATGCAGAAGAAGCCATACAAAGAGCCGGGCTAACCATTAAGAAAGAAAGCATCCGCGGTGGTACAGATGGCAGCCGCTTCAGTTATATAGGAATGCCATGCCCCAATATCTTCACCGGTATGCAGAACATCCACAGCAAACTGGAGTGGATAGGAACGAAAGACATGGCGAAGGCTGCCGAAACGATCGTTCACCTGGCGATGATCTGGGAAGAGAAGGGTTAGAAATATTGAACAAGGAATAATGAATTTTTAAGTTTAATACAGTTCCTTGTTCAGCATTCCATGTTCCTTGTTCGTTATTCAATTTTAAAGCCTATAAGCAAATAATTTTTCATGAACCGTATCGACCGGGTTACTGCCATTCTTGTTCAATTACAATCCAAACGAATTGTAAAGGCGCAGGAAATTGCCGATCGTTTTTCTATCAGCCTGCGTACAGTATACCGCGATATTAAAACACTGGAAGAAGCCGGCGTTCCCATTGCGGGCGAAGCCGGGGTGGGCTATAGCATCATGGAAGGTTATCGGTTACCGCCCGTGATGTTCACCAAAGAAGAAGCCATTGCATTTTTAACCGCTGAAAAGATGGTGGAGAAGCTAACCGATCCTTCTTCCCGCAAGTATTACAGCGAAGCGATGTTTAAAGTAAGGTCGGTGCTTCGCTATGCAGAGAAAGACCTGCTGGAAGACATGTCGGCATATATTGAAGTGGTGGAAAATCCTTACCTGCCAACAAAAGGAAATGATCCCATTCACCTGCAGACCATTCTTAAAAGTATTGCAGGGAAAGAAATATTAGACATCGGGTATTTCGCCAATCATTCCCAGCAATACAGCAATCGTGATGTGGAACCGCTAGGCATATTTTACCAGGGAAGTTATTGGTACATGATCGCTTATTGCCGGATGCGGAAGGACTACCGCAGTTTCCGTACGGACCGTATCAGTTATATCAATCAAACAGGCCGGCATTTTGAAAAGCAACATCCTTCCTTGCAGTCTTTTCTTACTAAAATGAGTAAAGAGAAGGAAATGTTCAGCATTGTGATACGGGTTGATAAGACGGTATTAAAATATTTCGGCGACCAGAAATACTACAACGGCTTTGTTTCGCAGAAAGAGGTGGGCGATAAAATGGAAATGAATTTTGTTACCGCTTCTATGATGGGGTTCGCTAAATTCTATCTCCTGTTTGGCGAACACGCCGAGATCGTGAGTCCGCCGGAACTGAAAGAACTGGTACAAAATAACCTGGAGGCGATCTCAAAAAAACTAAAATGATTTTTTTCCTGCTGACATAGGGCTGTCACTACCCCCTGTTTTCTTTGTGTCATAATCAAAAACCAAACATTATGACACAGATCGCATTATTTCAGAAAGAGCTGGAAAGAGAAGCCATTGCCACCCGTAAAATGCTGGCGGCAGTACCCGAAGGTAAGTGGGACTGGAAGCCACATCCCAAAAGCATGAGCATGCTTCAGCTGACCACGCATATTGCCGAACTGCCTACCTGGGTTGGCATGGCGCTTAATACCAATGAGCTCAACTTTGAGGGCATGGACTGGACTCCCACACCCGTAAAGAACACCGCTCACCTGGTACAAATATTTGAGACCAGCCTGGCCGATGCCCGGGAAAACCTGGCCAATGGGAAAGAAGATAAACTGGGTGAGCCCTGGACGCTGAGAAATGGCGAACAGATCTACAGTACCGAACCCAGGGCCGATGTGATACGCATGTCGCTTTCGCAGATCATTCATCACCGGGCGCAACTGGGGGTTTTCCTGCGATTACTGGATGTTCCCATTCCTGGTTCTTACGGTCCCAGTGCTGATGATCCGAGTTTTTAAGAAGACGTTGCAGCATGGCTTCCGGAGCTTTCAAAACTCCGGAAGCCTTTTCAAAACAGAGATTTCTTTCCGCTACCCAAAAAACCTCTACCTTCATTTCCAAATTTTACAACTATGGAAATATTAAGAGATTATTGGTGGGGCATTGTACTCGTTTTAGCCTTACTGGGATGTTTTGTAACGATCAATCAGGGTTTGATAGGTGTGGTTACCATGTTTGGTAAGTACCGGCGTATCATGCGGCCGGGGCTTAATTTTAAGATCCCTTTCCTGGAGCAGATCTACAAAAAAGTAAGCATACAGAACCGTTCGGTGGAACTGGAGTTTCAGGCGGTAACGGTTGACCAGGCAAATGTGTACTTCAAATCGATGCTGCTGTACTCGGTGCAGAACGAACAGGAAGAGACCATACATAAAGTGGCGTTCAAATTCATCAGCGATAAAGACCTGATGCAGGCGCTGATACGTACCGTAGAAGGAAGTATCCGGGCCTTTGTATCTACAAAACGCCAGGCAGAAGTATTAAATGTTCGCCGGGATATTGTAGAGAATGTAAAGGAACAGGTGGACGTGGCACTGGAAAGCTGGGGTTATCACCTGCAGGATCTGCAGA
Source organism: Ferruginibacter sp. (assembly GCA_044220615.1). GTDB lineage: Bacteria > Bacteroidota > Bacteroidia > Chitinophagales > Chitinophagaceae > Ferruginibacter. The sequence continues at coordinate 212,225 of JBGAQR010000005.1, forward strand.
TCAACGACATCACCTTTGATGAAGCCATCATTGCCAGTATGAGTAAGGTGGTTGCTTCCAATAACCTGAAAGCGGCGGCAGAGAATGAAGGCCAGGCATTATTAATTACAAAGACCAAGGCAGCTGAAGCAGAAGGTAATGCCATTAAAATTGCAGCAGAAGCAGAAAGGCTGGCTGCCCAGCTGCGTGGACAGGGCGTGGCTTTGTTCCGGGAAGAAGTGGCCAAGGGTATGAGCCAGGCCGCATCGGAAATGAAACAAGCCAACCTGGATACCAATGTGATCCTGTTCAGCATGTGGGTGGAAGCCATCAAGAATTTTGCTGAATACGGAAAGGGCAATGTAATATTCCTGGATGGCGGCAGCGATGGCATGGAAAAAACCATGAAGCAGATAATGGCCATGCAACAACTGGAATCAAAAAAATAACAGGCCTTCTTCTTAAATAATTTAAAACCGGGCATGCCCGGTTTTTTTGTTGAGTAAAGATTTTAAAATGAAGATTAACATTTTGTTGTGCAGCTATTGTAATTTTGTTTCGTTTCATTGCAGAAATAAAGACATTTGGCATAATTATCGAGCGTAATTGCCAACCATTAAAACCCGGCATCCATGTTTAATATTTTGTTACAGGTTGACAGCGTGGCCCTTGGCACTTCAACAGCAGGAAAGGAATCCCTATTCTCATTATTGGTTAAAGGCGGCGTGCTGATGATCCCCCTGGCCTTGTTCTTTGCGCTGGCCATTTTCTTTTTTATAGAGAGGCTGATCGCCATCCGCAAGGCAAGTAAGATAGAAGATAATTTCATGAGCATTATCCGTGACCAGATCATCACCGGCAATATTACAGCGGCCCGCAGCCTGGCAAAGAATACCGCTCACCCCGTAGCCAAAATGATCGATAAAGGAATTCAACGTATAGGTAAACCCATTGATGCCATTGAAAAAAGCATGGACAATGTGGGCAAGCTGGAAATATATAAGATGGAGAAGAACCTTCCCGTGCTTTCGGTTATTGCCCGTATTGCGCCCTTGTTCGGGTTTGTAGGTACCATCATCGGGCTGGTAATGCTGCTGAGGGATTTTGCCGCTGCGGCCAATCCTTCCATCAACGACATTGCCGATGCGATGTATGTAAAGATGATCACCTCCGCTACGGGTCTTATCATCGGTATCCTTTCTTTTTTGGGATACAGTTATTTAAATACACAGATCGATAAAACAGTGAACAAGATGGAATCGGCCAGTGCAGATTTTATTGATATTCTGCAGGAACCAACAAGGTAAGTACACGAATTAAACGAATTACACTAATTCGTTTAAGTAAACTACGATTCGTGTAATTCGTAAAAATTAGTGAAACAAGAAGATGAGTTTAAGAAAAAGATTAAGAGACAGTCATAATGAAGTGGACGCTGGTCCGCTCAACGATGTGCTGTTCATACTACTGATGTTCTTTTTGCTGATATCCACGCTGGCAAACCCCAATGTAGTAAAGGTTAATAATCCAAAAGGAAAAAGCGACACCCGGGTGAATCAGCGCATTGTGGTTACGGTAACCAAGGATCAGCAGGTATATATAGGCACACAACTGGTAGACATGCTTTATATAGATTCTTTACTTAAGAAAGAAGTAGAATTGAATAAAAAATTTGTGGATACGCCAACCGTTGTGCTGAATGTAGATACGGCTGCGTATTATGGCAAGGCATTCCGCATCATGGAAGCAGCCAAAAGAGCCAAAGCAAAACTGGCCGCCAATATTAAATAGATACCAGCACCATCCGCTCTTTTCCGTACATATCTCTTTTTATCATCACTGTTTGATAGTCCTTCATGAACAAAGACGCCACTTCTTTGGCCAGTTCCTCATGCGTTTCCAGGTAAATTTTTCCTTTGGGCAGTAAATTAGTTCTTCCAAAGGCAGCGATCTTTTCGTAAAAGACCAGTGGTGACCTGTTGGGTACAAACAAAGCCAGGTGGGGTTCAAAGGCAGTTACATTCCTGTCGAGTTTTTCTTTTTCAGCCAGTGGAATATAAGGCGGGTTGCTGATAATGATATCGAACATGGGAAACTGCGGCCAGTTCTTTTCCTCCAGGAAATCAAGCTCAATAAAATTAATGTGTGCATTATGCAGTAATGCATTTTCTTTTGCCAGTTCAATGGCTTTGGCGCTTATATCGATGCTGCTGATGATGGCCGCAGGTAAGTGTTTTTTTATGGCAATGGGTATACAGCCACTGCCGGTGCCAATATCCAGGATGGCCGGGTCGGTAAGCCTCGACTTACGGTCAGAAATAAGCTGCTCTACCAGTTCTTCTGTTTCGGGCCTCGGTATCAATACATGTTCATTCACTTTTAATTTCATGTGGTAAAACCAGCCCTCACCAAGTACATACTGAACAGGTTTATGTGTCAGCAATTCCAGTAATGCTTCCTGGATAAGCTTGTCGGCAGCCGGCGTTATTGGTTTATTGGGGTTTTTAATGATGTCGGCTCGCTTGAGCGATACCATCTTTTCAAATACCCAATCGGTGATATTGGTAGCCTCGCTGAGGCTATAGACCTTCTGCAGTTGTAACAAAAAATTGCGGTAAAGTTCTTTCAGCGTCATCAAAGCAAACATAGTTTATTTTTTGATGCTTATTTTTGTCACTTGTCATCTCAGGAACAATACATGCAGCGCTGTCTTCAATTGGCGGCAATGGGAGCCGGCCAGGTTGCGCCCAATCCCATGGTAGGCGCTGTGCTTGTATATGACGACAGGATAATCGGCGAGGGCTATCATAAAAGATACGGCGAGGCGCATGCCGAAGTGAATTGTATAAATAGTGTGACTGAAAACGATAAGTCGCTCATTCCTGCAAGCACCCTGTATGTTTCCCTGGAGCCCTGCGCCCATTTTGGAAAGACGCCTCCCTGCAGCAGTCTTATCATTGAAAATAAAATACCAGCTGTTGTTATTGGCTGCCGCGACAGTTATATTGAAGTGAATGGAAAGGGTATTGAAAAACTAAAGGAAGCCGGCATACAGGTTACTGTTGGCGTTTTAGAGAACGAATGTCTTGCATTGAACAAACGGTTCTTTACATTTCATAACCAGCAGCGGCCTTATATTATTTTAAAATGGGCGCAAAGCAGCGATGGAAAAATAACAGGAGATGGTCCTTCCCGAACGTTGATCAGTAATGAATTCAGTAACCGGTTGGTTCATAAATGGCGAAGTGAAGAAGCAGCTATATTGGTAGGCACGAATACAGCATTACAAGATGATCCTTCTTTAACAACAAGACTTTGGCCCGGCCAACACCCGGTGCGGCTTGTGATTGATAAGGAACTGAAGCTGCCATCACAGCTGAAACTTTTTGATGGAAATGTGGAGACGATCGTTTTTAGTTATTTAAAAAAAGAAGATAGCAGGAACTTGCATTATCAATTATTGAACAGGCAGGAAGATATTCTTACACAACTGCTTTCTGTTCTTTATGAAAAGAAACTTCAGTCGGTATTGGTGGAAGGAGGAACAAAACTCCTGCAGTCGTTCATTGATGCCGGGTTATGGGATGAAGCCAGGGTAATATGCAATGAACAACTGGCAATGGGCGAAGGATTGAATGCTCCTGTTTTACAAAATCAGGTATTACTAAACGAAGAAAAAATGAATACAGATACCATCTCTGTTTTTGCAAAGGAGGTGGTTGGCAATAAACCATGAACGAAGATTTTTATTTCACAATAGACAAACCATCCAACGCTGAATTCAAAGACAGGGGAAGTAAATTCATTGCTTATGCCTTTCCCATTGAAACAGCCGATGACTTCAAGAAGGAGCTGCAGGTATTGAAGAAAGAACATCCTAAGGCGGTACATCATTGCTTTGCTTACCGTATTGGTACCGATGGAAATAATTTCCGTTCATCCGATGATGGAGAGCCGTCGGGTACTGCCGGTAAGCCCATCCTGGGGCAAATAGACAGCAAAGGAATAACCAATGCGGCCGTGATTGTAGTTCGTTACTGGGGAGGTACTTTGCTGGGTGTTCCCGGGCTGATCAATGCATATAAGACGGCAGCTTCCCTGGCATTGCAGACCACGCCGATCGTACAAAGACAGGTAGAAGTGATCTATTCTATCGAGTTTGATTACACCCGTATGAACGAAGTGATGATGATCATTAAGCAGTTCAATTGTACGATCATTTCAAATGAGATGCAGCTGTTCTGCGTTATTAAGGCCGGCATTCCCCTAAACCGGCTGGAAGATATTTTATATAAGCTGAAAGACCTGCAAAATGTTACGGTTAAAAAAAGCGGATAATGAACGGGAATTTGTAATTTTCTGAAAATAAATTTCCATGGCAGAAAAGAAATATAAAAGCTTCCGGAGTTTCTATCCTTATTACCTTACCGAGCATGGCGATCTTACAAACCGCATCCTGCATTTCATTGGTACGGCAGGTTTGCTGGCGATCCTTGTGGTTGCCATTGTACTGCAAAAATGGTGGATGCTGGCCCTGGTACCGGTTTGCGGTTATGGCTTTGCCTGGGCGGGGCATTATTTTATAGAGAAGAATAAGCCGGCAACGTTTACTTACCCGCTTTACAGCCTCGGCAGCGATTTTGTGATGTTCTGGCATATTCTTACCGGGCAGATAAATAAGAAACTGGAAGAAGCAAAGAAAACCATTGGCTGATATGAATATCGAAACAATCCGTGAATATATTCTGCAAAAGCCTTCTGTTACGGAAGGTTTTCCTTTTGGAGAAGATACGCTTGTGTTTAAAGTGAATAATAAAATATTCCTGCTGGCAGGATTGGATAGTTCCCCATTGCGGTTCAACGTAAAATGCGGTCCGGAAAAAGCAATTCAATTAAGGGAAGATCATCCCGAATCTGTATTGCCAGGCTACCACATGAATAAGAAACACTGGAATACTATTGTTGTGGATGGAAGATTGTCTGCAAAACAATTAAAGGAGATGATCGATGATTCGTATGCACTTGTTGCCAAAACTAAAAAGTAAATTTATTTCGACATATACTTCCAGTTTCTTCCTTTTCCTTCGGCGATCCATTCCAGGGCAGTAGCCATTCGTTTATTCCGGGTCTCTTCCGTTTTGGCTTCGGTGATCCATTGCAGGTATTCTTTGCGGTGCGAATAGGCAAAATTGTCAAACACCTGTTTCGCTTTTTTGTTTTTACTTAAGGCCTTTGTAAAATGATCAGGTACCACTAACTCTTTCTTCTCTGCTGGTTTCGGCTTGGCCACTTTTATGCCCTGGTCATTCAGTTTCATAGCCTCTTTTATCCAGGCGGTCATTTTTTTATCAGGTGGAAGATCTTTCAGTGAGGTTATCCTGCCCAGGTGTCCCATGGCTACTTCCGTTTTGGCTGTTGCGGTGAGTATTGGATCTTTCATCAGGGCCGCTTTCCAGAATCCAAATGCCATATGCTGCTTAAAAGCAGCCATACTGCACATCATTTCGCCTTTGTAATCGAAGTGCGGAAAGCTCCATTTCATTTTTTCCTCTACTTCAGGACAGGTTTTATGTACCAACTCCCGGATATGATTCAGGATCGGTTTTGCAAAATCAGCTGATTTGGCGATGTAGGCGTCTACCAGTTTTTCTTTCTTAGCCATTATTGAAAATTTAATTGGTCTTTTTTCTTGCTGTACACATCCAGTCCCAGGGATACGGACCTTTCAGCCATTTTGGTGGTTTGTGAAATTCGGTATTCCAGCTGTAATTTATCTTTTTTATCAAACTCACTTCAAAGCCTTCCAGAGTAAGCAGTAGTTCCAGTTCTTCTTTTAAATAATGTTTGGTGGGTACATTATCAATATCGGTAACGCCCTGCCGGATATTGCTGATCTTTTGGGTAGCCAGTTTCCCAACAGGCAGTATATCGTTCTCGGCATCATCCACATTCCACCGGTCGGCAATGATGTTGGCATATAATTTTGATTCCAGGGAAGGAACGACCAGTACCAGTTCGCCGCCTGCATTGATGCAAAGCGAAAGCGCCTGGAAAAAATTGATCCGCTTCTCCAGCGAACCGGTGAGGATGGCGTTGATGCAGATGGCGGTGTCGCACGGGGTTACGGTAAGTTCATTGGCCGAAAAATCCATACGACTGTATTCCACATTATCATACTCAGGATATTTTTCTTTTGCGATCTGCAGATTTTTAGCCGAAATATCGGCAGCGATCACTGTTTTGAATTTGGGGGCCAGTACCGGGAGCCACTTACCTACGGCACAACCAATATCTATCACTGTTTTATCGGGAGAAGCCATTTCTTCAATGGCTGCCACAATACTGCCGGACGTATCGTTCCGCAGCACATCAAATATTTCTGTTTCGTATTTAGGGGCGATCGTTTCCCAGTATTTTCTATCCATGGGTGATGAGTGGTTGGATGGTTAAGATAGAAATTAATTTTTTGGGACTGATTAGACAGAGAATTATTTTTTACACAAGATATACATGCAATAAAATTGCAGATCAGGCGGCCAACAAGGGCTAAACGAAAACTAATTTTGGTATTTTTATAAAAACGAAGCCATGAATTCTGCTATTAACATTGTTCTTTGGATAGTAATTCTGACATTTTTTTTAAAAGTAATGATTCAGATTTCTATAGACAAGTCACTCAATTCTCCCTTTTTGGGATTCGATTCGTACAAGTTTTTATTACCTCTAAAAAAGAACAATTGTTCAGGTAGTTCAGATAGGCTGTTTAGTTTTGCAAATCTTCTATTGAAAATATTTTACTTAGCCTTTATTGGTATGAGTATATTAATTATACTCTATGCAGTAACGGTACAGAAATAATAATAAGGATTTGTAAAAGTAGAACTTGAAAAATCTCACCTAAAACTCTCACTCACCACCAGTTCCTTACTTCCTGCTGTATAAATATAAAATCCTTCCCCGCTTTTTACTCCCAGCTTACCGGCCTGTACCATATTCACCAATAACGGGCAGGGGGCGTATTTCGGGTTACCAAATCCATCATGCAATACACGTAAGATGCTCAGGCAAACATCCAGCCCGATAAAATCAGCCAACTGTAACGGTCCCATCGGGTGCGCCATACCCAGTTTCATCACCGTATCAATTTCCTCCACGCCGGCCACGCCTTCAAACAGGCTACAGATCGCTTCATTGATCATCGGCATTAAAATGCGGTTGGCAATAAAGCCGGGGTAGTCATTAACAGCACAGGGTATCTTGCCGAGTTGTTTGCTTAATTCAACAATGGTTTCGGTCACTTCTTTTTTGGTGGCATAGCCATTGATGATCTCCACCAGTTTCATTACCGGAACCGGGTTCATAAAATGCATGCCTATCACCATGCCCGGCCTGTTGGTTACAGCAGCGATCTTTGTAATGGAGATGGAAGAAGTATTTGTTGCCAGTATACATCCTGCCGGCGCATAAGTGTCTATCTGTTCAAAAATGGTAAGTTTCAGATCTACGTTCTCTGTAGCTGCTTCCACCACCAGGCTGGCTTCTTTTACGCCTTCGGCCACCACATTAAACGTACTGATATTTGCCAGCGTGGATTTTTTCTGATCTTCCGTTATTGTTCCTTTAGCCAGTTGCCGGTCTAAATTTTTAACAATGGTATCCAGTGCCCGCTGCAGTTGAGAGGCGTTCACATCCACCAGGTTCACTTTAAAACCCGACTGGGCAAATACATGGGTGATCCCGTTTCCCATGGTTCCGGCGCCGATAATGCTTACGGCCCCCCTGCCCCCCAAAAGGGGGTTCTTGGTTGTATTAATATTTGAAGAGATGTTCATTTTAAAAAAACTTAATCGTTATAAAAATAAAGAGCAATAAAATATTCAGAGCCTTTAAAGCCCCTCCCTTGGAGGGGTTTGGGGAGGCTATTTAAACGCATTAATCCCCGTCACATCCATCCCTGTTATCAGCAAATGAATATCGTGTGTGCCTTCATAAGTGATCACGCTTTCTAGGTTCATCATGTGGCGCATTACGGAGTATTCACCGGTGATGCCCATGCCGCCAAGCATCTGGCGGGCACTGCGGCAAATATTAGTGGCTACTTCGCAGGCATTTCTTTTTGCCATGCTCACCTGCTGGGGAGTAACTTTTCCTTCATTCATCAAAACTCCCAGTCGCCAGTTAAGCAACTGCGCCTTGGTAATTTCGGTAACCATCTCGGCCAGTTTCCTTTGCTGCAACTGGAAAGCGCCGATAGGTTTTCCAAACTGGATCCTTTCTTTGCTGTATTGCAAAGCCGTATCGTAGCAATCCATGGCAGCGCCAATGGCGCCCCAGGCAATACCATACCTAGCTTTTGTTAAGCAGCCCAATGGTCCTTTCAGTCCTTTTATATTCGGCAGAATATTTTCTTTGGGAACTTTTACGTTATCAAAAACCAGTTCGCCGGTGGCGCTTGCACGCAGGCTCCATTTGCCATGGGTGGTTGGTGTGCTGAAACCTTCCATGCCTCTTTCCAGTATCATGCCTCTTATATCGCCGGCCTCATCCTTTGCCCATACAACAGCTACCTGGCTGAATGGCGCATTGCTGATCCACATCTTAGCTCCATTCAATATCACGTGATCGCCTGCGTCTTTAATATTGCTGAGCATGCCGCTGGGATCGCTGCCGTGGTTGGGTTCGGTCAGCCCAAAACAACCCAGCCATTCACCACTGGCCAGCTTTGGTAAATATTTTTTACGCTGTTCTTCACTTCCATATTGATAGATGGGAAACATTACCAAACTGCCCTGCACACTGGCGGTGGAACGAACACCACTGTCGCCCCGTTCCAGTTCCTGCATCATCAGGCCATAGCTGATATAATCCAGTCCGCCGCCGCCGTATTGCTCCGGTACGGTAGGGCCAAAACAACCCAGGTCGCCCATTTGCTTTACGATCTGTTGCGGAAATTCTGCCCGCTGGGCATAATCTTCTATAATGGGCGATATTTCTTTTTTTACATAATTACGTACGCTTTCCCTGATGAGTTTGTGTTCCTCGGTAAGCAGTTCATCCACATTAAAATAGTCGGGAGATTGAAAATTGTCTGTTTTAGCAGCCATCGTTGTCGTTGTTAGTTAAGCCCCTATCCCCTAAAGGGGTAATCGGGAAGATTATGTTCTATTAATATTTAGGTACAAACATTAGTACATGATTCAACATCGTTGTGTCACTCACTTGTACATTTTCAGCTTTATTCAGCATGACAGGAATCCGTTTAAATCAGTATTAACCCGTGTCATCCGTGTTTCTATCCCGCAAATATAAATAGCTTAAATCAGAAGATTTTTTTTTGTTTTTTTAACCCCGACAGGTTTTAAAACCTGTCGGGGTTAAAAAAATTATCAACGGATGCAACATGGGCGAAAAAGCCCTGTCTCTTTATTTATAAACAAGGAATTTTGGAGATCGCTGTCATGACAAAACGGGATGAACTGGTAGAGCGCTGCCTGCAGGGAGATAGCCTGGGCTATAAGGAATTGTACCAGCGTTATTCTAAAGCCATGTTCAATACCTGCCTGCGCATGCTTAATAATGTGGCAGAAGCGGAGGATGTATTACAGGAAAGTTTTATGGAGGCTTTCCGCAACCTGGCAAAGTTTGAATACCGTACCAGTTTTGGAGGCTGGTTAAAGCAGATCTGCATCAACCGTTCCATCAACCAGCTTCAGAAGCGAAAGATCAGTTGGGTGGATATGGACCAGGTGGCGGGGTACGACAGTGCCGAAGAACTTCCTTATGACGAAGAAGAGATCAGTTACAAGATAGAATCGGTGAAAAAAGCCATTATGAAATTACCCGATGGATACCGCACGGTTTTGAACCTGTACCTGCTGGAAGGATATGACCATGAAGAGATAGCCGGGATTCTGAATGTAGCCGAATCAACCACCCGTACACAGTACATACGGGCTAAACAAAAATTACTTCAATTTTTAAAAGAAGGAATATGAGCAACGAACTGAAAAAATTCATTGAAGATAACCGGGAAGAATTTGACGACCGGGCCCCTTCTGCCAATGTGTGGCAAAATATTGAATCGGCTTTATCTCCTGAAAAGAAAAAGCGATCCATTATTCGTCCGCTGTATAAATGGACTATGGCGGCAGCTGCGGTGCTGATCATTTCTACCGGGGTTTATTTTGTTATGTCCGATAAAAAAAATACGGACGAAACAACCGTATCATCCGGCCACGAAGGAACAGGTTCCGATTCGCCTGAATCACTTACGCCGCAAATGACCCAGTTTGTGAAGATGATAGACATGAAGCAGGAAGAGTTGAAAACACTGGCAGCCGAACAACCGGAACTTTATAAGAAGTTCAGCAACGACCTTAACCAATTGGACAGTTCATATAATACCCTGAAAACACAGCTCAACGCAGCACCCAACCGGGAAATGCTGCTGGAAGCCATGATCCAGAACCTGCAGCTGCAGCTCAGTGTGCTGAATCAGCAATTAAACATCATTAATCAAATCAAACAATCAAAAAAGAATAGCCATGAAAAGATTGATCAGGCCATTTAAGGTATTACTGCCGCTGATGGTAATGTTGCAGGCGAACCTGTTTGCACAGGACAATGACAACAACAACAAGAACGACAATAAAATGAAGTACGAGTTTGTGAAAAAGAAAAGCGTGAACAAATCGTATAACGTTTCTTCTTCCGACAAACTGAATATTGAGAACTCATTTGGCTCAGTAGAAGTACGTACCTGGGACCGCAGCGAGATAAAAGTGGATGTGGATGTGGAAGTATCGGCCAATACCGAAGCGCTGGCGCAAAGGATCATCGATCGCATATCGGTTACCGATTCAAAAAGCGGCCGGGATATCTCATTCAAGACAGATATGAAGGATATACACAATTCCAAGGAAGGCAAGGGCGACCGGAATGAAAAGAGCACTATGCATATCAATTATGTTATTTCAATGCCCGCCGGCAATCCGTTGAACATAAAGAATGAATTTGGTTCTACTACGGTGCCCGACTACCGCGGAGAAGTGGACCTTACCAGTAAGTTTGGCTCACTGACAACCGGTAACCTGGCCAATATTAAAAGCATCAATGTTGAATTTGGAAAAGCCAACCTGGCCAATATTACCAGTGCCCCGGTAAATATCAAATTCTCAAAAGCAGTGATCTCGAAATTATCGGGCTCTGTTAAACTGAACCTTGAGTTCTGCAGCAGCGTAAGACTGAATTTAGACAACAACCTGAACAGCCTTGACCTGAAGACGTCGTACTCAACAGTAAACCTTAAACCGGTAGGAGAGATACCTGTTTCTTATACCATCAGCACCAGTTTTGGTTCTTTTAAAAATACCAGCAACGTAAAATTCACCAGCGATGAAGATGGGGAGGATAATAAGCATGGGGTTAAGTTTGATTATGAGTACTCAGGCAAATCCGGCAATGGCAGCATCCCGGTTAAAGTAAAGAGCAGTTTTGGAAAGATCATTGTAGGAGAGGCTTCTGAAGAAGAAATGAAGAGCAAGAACAAAGAAAAAAAGAAGGATAAATCCAGAACATAAGTTTTACAAGTATAGCCCCGAATAGCAAAAGGTTTGTGATTAATCACAGACCTTTTGTATTTTTAAAGAACAAAGTACGTGCATGAAACTGCTCACCAGGATACGGTTACTCATTCTGTTCTTTATGTTTGCATTGATCATCAGCGGCGCTACAGCAATGCCTGCGGAAACAGGGTTGCACTGGCTGATGCAGTATAAAGATATGATGCCACAGAAAATGGGAGACTGGCTGCAAACCTGTTATTCTGCCCTGGCGGATACCAATTCAAAATATCCTTTCCTGGCGTATGGGTACGACTGGCTTGCTTTTGCTCATTATGTGATCGCTTTATCATTCATTGGCCCTTATCGTGACCCGGTGAAGAATGCCTGGATCATCGACTGGCAGATCATTTGTTGTATTGCTGTGTTACCACTGGCAATGATCGCAGGCCCTATCAGGCAAATTCCCGTCTTCCATATATTCATCGACTGTTGCTTTGGTTTATTGGGGATCATACCACTGCTGATATGCCGGAGATGGATCAAACAATTAGCCATTGAATCATGACACAATACTCGTACCTGGCATTGGGCGATAGTTACACTATTGGTGAACAGGTTCCCTTTGCAGAGAATTTTCCTAACCAAACCGTACAGTTGTTGCGCAAAGAGGGTTTTGCATTTTATGCAGCGGAGATCGTTGCTAAAACCGGGTGGACAACCGATGAACTGAACCAGGCTATTGAAGGAATGTTATTTCTGCAAAATTATGATGTGGTCTCCCTGCTGGTAGGCGTAAACAATCAATACCGGGGAAGATCGGCCACTGAATTTAAAGCAGAGTTTGAACATTTGCTGCAGCGTGCTATCCAGCTTGCCGGTAATAAACCTTACCGGGTTTTTGTGCTCAGTATACCCGACTGGGGCGTTACTCCTTTTGCAGAAGGCAGGGACAGGAAACAGGTGGCAGATGAGATTGATGCCTATAATTATGTGTGTGAAAGGTCAGCCAAACAATTCCAGTGTAATTTTATTGATATCACTGCTTCCCAACGGACGGATGGCCATAAAGCAGAGTTTTTAGCGGCAGATGCCTTACATCCTTCGGGGAAAGAATACGAAAAATGGGCGACTAAACTTAATGAGGCTATCTTAAAAGAACTTTGATGAACGAAATAAATTTTTCAGAAACACAACGGTTTAAAACCTGGTGGGCATGGGCCGGAGTGGGTGCCATGAACATTCTATTTCTTTTCACCATTGTACAGCAACTGGTATTGGACAAACCTTTCGGCGAAAAACCTGCTCCTGATCTTGTTTTAGTATTGGTGGAAGTATTCCTGCTTGCGCTTTTTATTTTTCTTATCTCCATAAAATTAGAAACAAGGATCACAGAAACCGGTATCCGTTATCGCTTCTATCCTTTTCATTTAAGCCAAAGATTGATTGAATGGCACGAACTGAGTGATGCATACATGCGTGAGTACAACTCTTTTCATGAATATGGCGGATGGGGAATAAGAACCGGCTCGGCAAAAACAGGCAATGCCATCAATACATCGGCTTCTTCCAATATAGGATTGCAACTAAGATTTGCCGATGGAAGGCTTTTACTGCTCGGTACGAGAAAGCCTGAAGAAGTTCAGGCGATCATAGAAAAAATAGCAACGGCCGGAAAGATCAACAAAGGAGTGTAACCATCAATATTCAACCATCTTTCTTTCTACCGAACCATCGGTATAAAAATCAAAGAGGGCATAGGCCGGTGCAAAATCCTGGAAAGGGCCGCCCCACCAGTTTCCGCTTACAGCACCATTGCAGTAATATTTAATGCCGAGATAATTCACTTCATCCTGTAAATGAATGTGCCCGCTGAGGCATGCCTTGATGTTGGGATATTTTTTAAAAAGGTCTTTTATCTTTTTGGCATCGGTATGCAACAACGCACGGGAAAGTTTCCAGTCGCCGTTGGGCATCATGTCTTTTGCAAACATAGCACTGCAGAAAGAGATGATGGGGATGTGCGAAACAATGCAGATGATCTTCTCTTTATTATTGTTCAGTTCATTTTCCAGCCAGTTGAATTGCTCTTCATCCAGCAGGGCAATATAGCCACCTTTATTTTCCTGCACGCTGTCCAGCACAATGAAGTGCCAGTTGTGGTGTGAGAAACTGTAATAGGTTTTGGAATTCCTTGTTTGCTGCAGCCACCATGCTTTGCCATAAAGCGGATCCGTTTTCACGTCTTCTTTCAACTGCCAGCCCCAGATGTCGTGATTGCCCAGGCAGTATTTCAGCGGCAATTTATTTTCAGCTTCCATGATCTTATTGAACAGGTCCCATTGCGTTTTGGTCTTCTCTTTATCGGCAGCCAGTGCATCCATGATACTGTCGCCGCCATTGATGATGAAGTCCGGTTTCTTTTCCATCTGGTTAATGGTTTGCAGGGCCTTCTTCATTCCTGCTTCTGCCGCATCCAGTGGTTTAACATGTATATCGCTGATAAAAGCAATGGTAAACTGTTTTTTCTTTTTAGCAGATTCCGCTGTAGCGATGGAAGGCAGGGCAGCAGCGGCAGATGCCAGTGAAATGTTCTGGAGGAATTTTCTGCGTTGCATAAGATCAGGTTTAGCTATTTAAGATAAGATACCATCTCCGATTGGTATTGTTGTGCAATAGCCCTTGCTTCAGTTGCGAAGTCTTCTTTTTCGCTGGCATAAATGATGGCCCGGCTTGCATTTACCAGGAGGCCGCACTGAGCGGTAGTCGAAGTGTCTTTTATCATACCATATTTACTTACTTCTTCCAGGCTTCCACCCTGGAAACCTACGCCGGGTACTAATAAAAAATGATCGGGGATTATTTTTCGTATGCCTTCCAGGTCGCTGGCCTTGGTAGCACCTGCTACAAACATCAGGTTACCAGGCGTTCCCCAGTTGCTTACTTTTTGCAGAACGGATTCGTATAAATATTCACCGCTGTTGTTGGTTTCCCGGCCAACAACTTTTAATTGTTCAAAATCCTTACTGCCCGGATTACTGGTTAATCCGAGAACGATGGCCCACTTATTCTCAAATTCTAAAAAGGGTTTCACACTGTCTTCACCCATATAAGGCGCCACAGTAATGGCGTCAAAGTTCATCGTTTCAAAAAATGCTTTGGCGTATTGAGTGGAGGTGTTCCCGATATCGCCCCGTTTGGCATCGGCAATGGTAAAATGTTCCCGGGGTATATAGTTCACTGTTCTTTCCATCGCTTCCCAGCCTTTCAGGCCTATGGCTTCGTAAAAGGCGGTGTTTATTTTATAAGCCACGCAAAGATCCTGTGTGGCGTCGATGATCTGTTTATTGAATTCAAATACAGCATCAGGATGTGAACGCAGGTGTTTCGGGATCTTTGTAATGTCGGTATCCAAACCAACGCAGAGATATGATCTCTTTGTTTGTATCTGTTGAATGAGCTGCTTTCTTGTCATGCGGCAAAATTAAATGGATCAATCCAATCGCTTTATCATTTCTTTTGCGATCTTCCTGGAATGCTCGTCGCCCCGTTTCATCAGCTCTTCAATGATATTCCGTTGAGAGGCTTCATCCCTGTTCTGGCTTAGCTTAAAGGTATTTTCCATGCTTTCCACTTCAATGGTAATGCCCACGATGGCTTTCATCATGTGGTCGATATATTCTTTAGGTAAACTGTCAAAGGAGCCTGGTGCTTCGGTACCCTGGTATTTATCAGAAACAGATTTAACGGCATTGTGTGTACCTTCTGCATCCATAAAACTGATCTTTCCCTTTGCCTGAACGGTCATGTAATTCCAGGTAGAGCCTATATTGGGATCGGTATACCAGCGGGCACTTACAAAGCAATGCGGGCCGGTGAAGATCACCATCACGTTGTTGTTCTTTTCAAAGGCCAGATGGTGATCGGTCTTGCGCATGATATGTCCTTCCAGGAAAATTTTACCATCCTTTTCTTTTATTGCAAGCGGAACCTGTGTGGCTACCGGGTAATCTTTCCCGGTGCCGGTGATCAGAGCAAACGCATTCTCTTTCATGAAGTCAATTACTTTCTGCTGATCTTTTTCTGTGTAATAGTCAAATTTGTACATAGCTATTCTTTTAAATACACGAATTTCGACGAATTGCACGAATTAAATTACCGGCTAAGAAGATATGATCCTTTTGCAACGAGCCAATTCGTGCAATTCGTTTAATTAGTGTAATTTTTCCAATATCATTTTTTCAATCTCTTCATCCTGCCATTTGCTTTCAATACCTGGCAAAGACATGATCTCCTGCATGATGGCTTCCTGTTTTCTTCCATTTACCAGGGCGCTGCTGTATCGTATGTGCGGACTGAATGTTACCTGTGCATAAGCCGGTATCCACTTGTCTGGATACTTTTTACTGAAAGCCGCCTCAATTTTTTTCTGCAAAAGGAATTTAGGATCGCCTACTTTATCCCTCATCTCCACAAAATTATTCAGCGCCAGGTCGGCAATGGCATCGGCATCGGGCTTCCGTAATGACTGGTATTCCGGTAAGATGGCCGACCAGTCTTCTTTGTGTTTATCGATCAAACTGTTTAATACAGCACAATCTTCAAAGCCACAGTTCATTCCTTGTCCGAAGAAAGGAACAATGGCATGCGCCGCATCCCCGATCAGCGCAAACTTATCATCCCGTATCCAGGGAAAACACTTTACGGTAACCAATGAGGAGGTGGGATTTTTGAAAAAATCTTCTTCCAGCGTGGGCATCAGTTGCGCTGCATCGGTAAATGTCTTTTTAAAGAAGGAGCGGACTTTGTCGTTTGTATCTAAACTTGCAAAAGAAGGATCTCCTTCAAACGGGAAAAATAAAGTGCATGTAAAACTGCCATCAATATTCGGTAATGCAATGAGCATATAATTACCCCGTGGCCAGATATGCAAGGCATTCTTTTCCATCAGAAAACTTCCATTTTCCCCGGCAGGTATGTTCAGTTCTTTATAACCAAAGTCGATATAATATTGCTGGTATTGAAAACGGTCGTGTTGTAAATGATGGGTAAGCCGTGCGGCGGAATAGGCGCCATCACTGCCGAAAATCAGTTTGAAGTTTGAGGTTTGTGGTTTGTGGTTAAGGGTATTCTCAAAAACAACCTCATCTTTCTGCCAGTCTATGTTTTTACACATTTCATTAAAGCGGATCTCAGCCCCATTTTGCTCTGCCAGGTCCATCAGCTTTTTATTCAGTTCGCCTCTTGAAACAGAATTGATGAACTGCCCTTCCTGGCCATAAGGCTGGTACGCTGTTGTTCCATCTGCATTATGAAGGTACCTGCCGTGCATGGGAATGCATATTTTTCTTATCTCTTCCATCAGCCCTACTTCTTCCAGTGCTTTAATGCCCCGGTCGCTCAGGGCCAGGTTGATGGAACGTCCGGCCACGGTATCTTCATTACGCATATCGCCGCGGCGTTCGTAAACATTTACGTTATATCCACGCTTTGACAGATAAATGGAAAGCAATGAGCCAACAAGCCCGGCTCCAACTATTGTAACATTCTTTTTCATTTATAGTAAGATTATAACGGCTGCAACGGTATAACAGGCAGTTGCAATGGCAATTCCTGTTAAAGGTACTTTAAACCAATATTTTATTGCAAGGAAAAGATAAAACAAGCTTGTAATTACCGTGAGTATGATCAATGGCGTTGCACCTGACAGGAATGGAAAATAGAACCATGCCAGTAATAAATTTACCGCTCCAAGAAAGATCCCTCCTGAGCTGTGACTTCCATTGAACCCGATCCAGGCTTTCCACATGGTGGTTCTGTTGGTGAGCCGTGGATGCGTTTGTTTCATTGCCTCAACCGTGGCTTTATCTTTTGCAAGAAATTTATCGGTAAAAAAAGTATAGAACAAATGCAGACCTGCCAGGATGATATATACGGATGAGCCGGCTATCCAGAGAATTTTTGCGGTCATTGGTTTATAACTTGGGTGATGATCTCGCCAAAATGATAAATATCTTCAAAAGAATTATACAATGGCACGGGTGCAATGCGTATCACATTTGGCTCTCTCCAATCGGCAATAACCCCGTTTTGTTTTAATGTTTCAAATATCTCTTTCCCTTTTTTCAGCATCAGCATAGAAACCTGGCAACCCTTAGCGTCTTTGGGAGTGATTATTTCGATGAGTTTTTCTTTTGAGCTTTTATTCAGTTCTTCAATGATGAAGAATAAATAGTCGCTCAGCATTTTTCCCTTGGCCCATAACTTCTCCATGCCTGCGTCTTCAAAAATATCCAGCGATGCCTTATGAGCAGCCATGCTTAATACCGGGGCATTGCTCAATTGCCATCCTTCGGCAGTGGCGATGGGTTTAAAACCTTTTTCCATCTGGAAACGGGTGGCTTTTTCATAACCCCACCAGCCGGCGAGCCTGGGCAGATCTTTATTACTGGTATGTTTTTGATGAATGAAGGCTCCGGCAACACCTCCCGGTCCGCTGTTCAGGTATTTATAACTGCACCAACAGGCGAAGTCAACATCCCAATCGTGTAAATGCAATTCAATATTACCGGCGGCATGGGCCAGGTCGAACCCGCAGTAGGCGCCGGCATCATGGGCAGCTTTGCAGATGTTCTTCATATCGAATACCTGCCCGTTGTAATAATTTACGCCGCTGAAAATGACCAATGCCGTTTGACTTCCATGTTGTTTGATCGCAGTAAGAATATCTTCTGTTCTGATCACATGCTCACCGTCTCTTGGCCCCACTTCAATAACCACATCATCCGGGTTCAGTCCATGAAACCTTGCCTGCGATTCAAAAGCGTACTGATCAGAAGGAAATGCTTTTGCTTCGCAGATGATCTTGAACCGTTCTTTGGTGGGCTGATAAAATGTTGCCATCAGCAAATGCAGATTCACCGTAAGCTGGTTCATTACAACGATCTCTTCGGGCAAACCACCCACAATTTTGGTGAGTAAGTCTGGAAACATTTCATGATAACTTAACCAGGGCTGCCTGGCATGAAAGTGACCTTCTACGCCAAAGCTGGCCCAGTCTTCCAGTTCATTCAACACATAATCCTGCGTGGTCTTTGGTTGAAGACCAAGGGAATTGCCGGTGAAGTAGATGCATTCTTTTCCATTGATGATGGGGAAATAAAACTTATCCCTGAAATCCTTCAGCGTATCTGCGGAGTCAAGTTGTTTGGCAAAATCTAACGTGTTTTGAAAAGTCATCTTGGTTTACCATTTACTATTTACCATTGTTTTTTATTCCAACTCTCTCCTTAAACTTTACACCTTTTACTAAGGTTGTATTTAAATACTTAATAAAACCATTTATCTTTTTATAAATGGCGTTTGTTTTTTCATATAGGCTATCAAATATGTCCTTACTGATATATTCCTTATCTAAACACCTGTAAAGTTGCGACTTTAATTCATCTGCTGAACCTGTGGAAATACTCAGAAACTGAATAAACTCAAGCCTGCTTGCTCTTCCGAATCCTTCAGCAATATTATCCATAATAGACCCCGAACTTCTGTTCATCTGATCTTTCAAAGAAAAATCTTTTGAAAGTTTGCCGTTTTGCGAGAGTAGAAAGATTTCTTTGGCCAGTTCTCGTGCCAACTGCCAGATCTCAAGGTCTTCAAATCTCTGTATGGTGCCCATAATGGTAAATAATAAATGGTAAATGCGTTATTCTATCGTAGCTATTACTTTTAGTTCGATGGCAATAGGAGTAGGGAGACTTTTAACTTCAACAGTTGTTCTGCAAGCCTGTACCGAAGTAAAATATTCTGCATATACTTTGTTGTAAAGCGGAAAATCCTTTTTCATATTTGTAAGGAATACCGTTACATCCACGATCTTATCCCAACTGCTGCCGCTGGCTTCCAGCACGGCTTTCACATTGGCAAAGCATTGATGACATTCGGCTTCGATGTTGTACTTAATAATATTTCCATTTGCATCCTGTTCCAACCCGGGAATGGAATTGTCTTTTGCACTTCTGCTTCCAATGCCGGAAAGGAATAATAAGTTTCCTACACGCCGGGCATGAGGGTAGGCGCCTAATGGTTCTGCCGCTGTCTTAGTTGTAATTACCTCTTTCATATTTTATTAACCGCAGAGAAACAGAATAAATGAGTTTTCGCAGAGAAACTCTGCGTATTCTCTGCTTCTCCTTTCTCCGCGGTGAATTTTAAAATTGTATACAAACATTTTTTGCCTCTGTAAAAAACCGCAACGCCTCCCATCCGCCTTCTCTTCCAACGCCACTATCCTTCATTCCGCCAAAAGGTGTACGCAGGTCACGAACCAGCCAGCAGTTGATCCACACAATGCCGCTCTGTACTTTTGCTGCCATGCGGTTTGCTTTGCTGATATCCTGCGTCCAGATGGTTGCCGCTAAACCATATTGTGTTGCATTGGCCAGCTGCAGCGCTTCTTCTTCTGTTTTAAAAGACTGTAAAGTAACTACCGGCCCGAATATCTCTTCAGTATTCGTTTTACACTCCGGTCCCAGGCCTTCTATCACGGTTGGTTTAATAAAATAACCTTCCGCACACCTCCCTTCAGGTCTTGTTGCAGTTCCTCCGCATAATATCTTCCCGCCTTCTACTTTTGCCAGGATGATACAGTTCATCACTTTATCAAAATGAACCTTGCTTACAACAGCCCCCTGTTTATTATTTTCATCCAATGGGTCGCCAATGGTTAGTTGTTTTACCTTATGTACAAATTCTGTTTTGAATTTTTCGTAGATAGATTCTTCAATCAAGATACGGCTGCCGCATAAACAGATCTGCCCCTGGTTACTGAAAGAAGAACGAACGGTAGTGTCTATCATTTTCTTCCAGTCGCAGTCTGCAAAAATGATATTGGGATTCTTGCCACCTAATTCCAACGATAGTTTTTTGAACATCGGAGCCGCCAAGGCGGCTATGCGTTCACCAGCCCTTGTACTTCCGGTAAAGGAAATAGCCTTTACCTCGGGGTGCTTAACAATGGCTTCGCCGCAATGCTGGCCAATACCGTGTACAATATTTAAGACACCATCGGGCAGCCCTGCTTGTTTACATATTTTACCCAGGAGGAAACCCGTTACCGGCGTAACTTCCGAAGGTTTGGCGATCACACAGTTTCCTGCTGCCAATGCCGGGGCTATCTTCCAGGTAAAAAGATACAAGGGAAGATTCCAGGGTGATATGCAACCAACAATGCCTATGGGTTGACGAAGAGTATAGTTAATGGCCTTATCTTCCATCGCATGACTTTCACTGGCATAATGCATAATGCCCGTGGCAAAAAAGCGGAAGTTGGAAGATGCTCTCGGGATATCGATCAGTTTACTCAGCCAAAGTGGTTTGCCATTGTCGTTTGTTTCAGCAAGGGCAAGCGCTTCCAGGTTCTCATCAATCAGCAAAGCGATCTTATTAAGTATCTCAAATCGTTTTTCAACCGGCATGGTACTCCAGGATGGGAATACCTTTTTTGCGGCCTTCACCGCAGCATCGATGTCTTTTGAATTACTGTCGGGCACCTGGCCATAAACAGCGCCGGTTGCCGGGTTGATATTATCGATGAAATTTCCGCTCAGGGGGCCAATGAAATTTCCCCCGATGAAATTTTCGAGGTGATAAGGGATATCCAGTTGCATGGGTTAAAGGTAAAGAAAAGCAGGATACGGGATGCCGGATGGCAGATACAAGATGCCGGATACTGGATACTGGATACGGGATGCAGGATGGGGCTAATTTTTCCTTATCCTGTATCTTGTATCCGGTATCTTGATTAACTTACAACTCTAAAAACCCTTGCTATGGCAGTAACAGCTCCCTTTAATTTAAAGAAATGGATCAACGAACACCGTGATATGCTGAAACCCCCGGTTGGCAATCAATGTGTTTATAAAGACGCCGAGAATTTTATTGTGATGGTGGTGGGCGGGCCTAATTCCCGTAAAGATTACCACTACAACGAAAGCGAAGAATTGTATTACCAGGTAGAAGGAAATATTGTGCTCAAGATCATCGATGACGGAGTGCCGAAAGATATACCCATTAATGAAGGAGATATGTTCCTGTTGCCGCCTAAAACGCCGCACTCGCCGCAACGTGGGCCAAATACAGTGGGATTGGTAATTGAAAAAGTAAGGGAAACAGAGGAAGATGGGTTTTTATGGTATTGCGAGAATTGCGGCAATAAGATCTACGAAGAATACCAGGTGATCACCGATATTGTAAAACAGTTGCCGCCGTTGATGGAAGGTTTTTATAACGATGAACAGAAGCGTACCTGCAGTAAATGCGGAAGCGTAATGGCTCCGCCGGTGAGGAAGGGTTGATAAAGATACAGGATGCAGGATACAGGATGGCCGGATATCCGGGATCTTGTATCCTGTATCTATTTATAGTGATTAAAACCGTTTGATGAAAATAGACATCCACACACACATCATGCCCGGCAAAATGCCCAACTGGGTGCAGAAGTTCGGCTATGGAGAATTCATTCACCTGGAACATAGAAATTGTAAGGCCTGCATGATGAAGGGAGATAAGCTCTTTCGTGAGGTGGAAGAGAATTGTTTTGATGCCGGGGTACGCCTGAAAGAGATGGATGAAACGGAAGTAACCGTACAGGTTCTTTCCACCATCCCTGTTCTGTTTAATTACTGGGCAAAGCCGGCAGATGGACTGGAGACCTCCCGTTTTTTTAATGATCATATTGCCGGTACGGTGGTAAAAGATGCCAAACGTTTTATTGGCATAGGCACCGTTCCAATGCAGGATACAGACCTGGCGATAAAAGAAATGGATCGTTGTGTACATGAATTGAAGATGCCCGGACTGGAGATAGGGAGTAATATAAACGGCATCAACCTCAGTAACCCAAAGTTCTTCCCCTTTTATGAAGCTGCTGAAAAACTGGGCTGCGCCTTGTTTGTACATCCCTGGGAAATGATGGGCGAGCAGCAGATGCAGAAATACTGGCTGCCCTGGCTGGTAGGTATGCCGGCAGAAACTTCAAGAGCGATCTGCTCCATGATCTTTAGCGGCGTGTTTGAAAAGTTTCCAAAACTAAGGGTAGCTTTTGCACATGGCGGAGGCTCTTTTCCTTTAACCATCGGAAGGATCGAACACGGGTTCAATGTGCGGCCCGACCTGGTGGCAACAGATAATGCTATTGGCCCAAGGGATTATATCGGCAGGTTCTGGATAGATAGCCTGGTGCATGATGATAAGGCCATGCGGTATATCATTGATGTTATGGGAGAGGATAAGATATGCCTGGGAAGCGATTACCCGTTTCCATTGGGAGAACATCACCCGGGGAAACTGATAGGAGAGATGAGATTTGCAGAGGGGCTTAAAGAAAAATTATTATCCCGGAATGCAATAGATTGGCTGAATATAAAAAACTGATCAAAACAGGTTGGGGTAATCGGTAATGATCCCATCCACACCCATCTCTTTATATTTTTCGATCTCAGGTCTGGTATTTATCGTCCAGGGAATGACCCTGATGTTTTGCGCATGACATTTTCCGATCAGCTCTTTGGTCACCAGTTTATATGCCGGGCTGTAAATGGTGGGAGTGAAGCCGAGGGCTTTTACCTGCTGTTCAAATGTTCTTGTATCAAAATCTTCTACCAGCATGGCGGTTTTTATGGATGGGTAATGAGTATGCAAGTATTGTAATGTTCTGAAGTCGAATGACTGGATGATCACCTGCTCTTCCATTTGTTTTTCTTTGATCACTTTCATCAGCAGTTCCACAAATTCGGCCGGTGCAGGATGATAGATATTGTCAGTGGCCGGGGTGGTCTTGGTCTCGATATTATAATAAGGAAAGGGCCGCCGGGCCATCATCATATAATTATTCACCGAGTCAAACACATCAGCCAGCCGTGGCTTTGCTGCTTTCATTTTTTCTTGTTTGGAAAAACGGGGATGAGGCTTTGATCCCACATCATACCCGGCAACCACGTTGTAATTCATCTGGTAAATATTGTATTGCCGTTCTTCTTTTTCTCCAATGAATGTTCCGTCGGGTTTGGTGGTAATCTCATGATTGAAGAAGGGCTCATGCGATAATATCACCTGTTTGTCTTTTGTGATCACCACATCCATCTCAAGCGTAGTAACGCCCAGGCCAACCGCATTGATCATTGCCGGTACCGTATTCTCCGGCATCAGGCCGCGGCAGCCGCGGTGTCCCTGTTTATCAAAATCGGTTTGACTTACCGGTATTGCTTCTTTCATTTCAGTACCAGTTGTTTTGTTTTGCTTAGTTGATGAGCAGGCAATGCAAATAAAGCCAGCTGCAAAAAGATTGAGCATTTTATGGAGGCCTGGTTGCAACATACTGTTCATCATGTAGTAAAGGTATATCAAAAAATAAAGGCATGAACTGCTTCATGCCTTTTACAATATTTTTATGAAAGAAGATTATCCTTCTGCCTGTTCGTTGGTATTGTTCTCACCGGTTGTTTCTTCCACGATCTCGCCGGTTTCAGTCACTGCTAAAACGGTTTCGGTTGTTTCAGTTATTTCCATTGCTGCATTTTCTTCTGCTTCTTTAACATTGGTAGCCTGCACCAGTTCTTCCATCAGTACTTCAGAGATCTTTGGAAGATCGTCTGAACTGTTGATGCCGAAATAATCCATGAATGATTTGGAAGTGGCATAGATGAGTGGCTTACCTACCGCATCTTCATTTCTGCCGGAGATGATCACCAGGTCTTTTTCCAGGAGCTTTTGAACCGCATAATCGCAGTTCACACCACGGATAGATTCGATCTCGCTTTTGGTGATGGGTTGTTTATAGGCAATAATGGCCAGCGTTTCTAACGAAGCAATGGAAAGGCGTTTTAAGAATTTGTCTCCATTAAGCTGGGCCACTGTTTTGTGGTATTCTTTTTTGGTAAGAAACTGCCATCCGCCGCCGATCTGTTTCAATTCAAACGCATAAAACTCAGAATGGTATTTTTCCCCGATGCCTTCAATGGCTGCGTCCACCTGTTCCTGGGTGGCCCGGTCCTCAATAAATGCAAGAGCGCTGTTCACCAGTTCCAGTAACTCGGCATTGGTCAATGGCTTGTCGCTGGCAAATATCAGCGCTTCTATGTGTGGGATGATTTCTGAAAGTTCCATGTGCCCCTGTCCCCTAAAGGGGTATTTGTTTTACGTTATTAAAAATGATTTTGCCTTGTTCCCCTTTAGGGGATAGGGGCTTTAACCCTGTAATGCCGCTGCACCACTCACGATCTCTGTTAACTCGGTTGTAATGGCCGCCTGCCTTGCACGGTTGTAACTTATCTTGAGTGACTTCAATAATTCGTTGGCGTTATCGCTTGCCTTATCCATAGCGGTCATCCTGGCTCCATGCTCACTGGCATTACCATCAAGGGCTGCTTTAAATAACTGGGTGTTCAGGATCTTTGGCATCAGTTCGGCGATCAATACATCCTTGCCTGGTTCAAAAATGAAATCGGCATTCTTTTGTCCTTCTGCTTTCTCTACTTTTTGTACCGGTAAAAAGGGTTCGGCAACAAAACGCTGGGTAGCCGCATTTTTAAATTCGCTGTATACCAGTTCTACCGCATCTATCTCTTTATTGGCAAAAGCATCCATGGCATATTTTGCAGCAGCCTGTACTTTTTCAAAGGTCAGCCCACCGAGAATATCCCAGTAGTTATTGATCACTTTAAAATTGTTCTTGGTAAAATTCTCGTAGCCTTTTTTACCGATCGGCAGTATTGATACATTGCCTTTGGCGTGCTGTGCTGCATATTTTTCATTAATGACCTGCTTGGCCAGCTTGATGAGGTTACTGTTGTAGCCGCCGCAAAGTCCACGGTCGCTGGTAACCACAATGATCATTACTTTTTCTATGGGTCGTTGAGTGGCTAAGGCCATGCTCACGTCGCCTTCGCTGTTGCTGACGATATTGCCCAGCATTTCCTGCAGCTTTTGTGCATAAGGCCGCATCTGGGTTATGGCATCCTGTGCACGGCGCAGTTTGGCTGCACTCACCATTTTCATGGCCTTGGTAATTTGCTGCGTACTTTGAACGCTCTTTATCCGGTTACGAACCTCTTTTAATGCACCACTCATAGTTGATCTTTCTGATTGATTTAACGGCGGCAAAGGTAATAAAAAAGGGGTGTAAAAACCCCTTGAAAAATTATATTTATTAAGGTTTTCACCCCTAAAAACCGGCCGGTGGAGGCGGGGGTGGTCCCATTCTCCTGAAATCAACACCCTGCCGCTGGATGGTTTGTCCGGCAAACCGTTGCAGGCGGTAGGTAAAGGTGAGAATGAAGTAGCGGGTGAGCCGGTTAGAACGGCTGTCGATAATGCTGTTGGCCGTTACGCTCCGGTTGATATTACTGTTTTGTTTGAAAAGATCGAAGGCTTCCAGGCGGATAATACCGTTCTTCTTTTTAAAGAGTTGTTGCTCCAGCGAGGCATTCATGATGGCCTGGTTCTGGCTAACACTGCTGGCAAGGCCGGAGTTGATGGTATAATCAAAATCGTATTTCAGCACCAGGGTTTTAGTGATATTAAAATTGATGTTACTGCTGAAGGTCCAGGCATTGCTGGAAGAATTCTGAAGTGTGCTGATGGCTTTGCCGGATTTGTTGTTGTATTTTACATCATTCAGACTGTAATTAACACCGGCGCCAAACTCGATCTTTTCTTTGTAGTTATATTCAAAAGTAAAGCCCTGGCTAACCACCCAGTTGTTGCCAATATTCCGGATGCTGTCGGTGAGGTTTATGTTGTGATTATAATTTGCCGTACCTCTTACTGATAAAACATATTTCCTGTTCTTATACGGCCTTGAATACACATAAAACCCAAGCAGGTTGTAATAACCGTTTACGTTTTCGGGGATGCGTAACTGGCGGCCGGCACCGTTGTCAATGGTATTATACACGATCTGGTTCTTAATGGTACTGAGTGTGAAGTTGGTGAACAGCACTTTGCCGCTGATCAGGTTGAAATTATTGTAAGAGAAATTGAGGTTGTGATTCATAGAAGGTCGCAGCCCCGGGTTACCAAGGGTTATATTCTGCTGGTTGCTCTGGTCGGGTACCGGTTGCAACTGGCTGAAACTTGGCTGGGTGGCATTTCCGTTATAACTGAAGTTGAATGATTTTGACCGGCTGAAATTATATACAAACCGGGCTATCGGAAAAATATTTGCCCTGCGGATGGTTTTATACCCACTGTCTTTGGTGATTGAATTCCCTTGCAGGTTAACCGGCTGCACACTTAACCCGATGGTATAATTGTATTTCTTTTTGGTGGTTCGTAAAGAAATGCCTGCCCGGTTATTGTAAAAATCATTCTCATAATCGTTGCTCAAAAAAGGATTCAATGTTCTAGCTTTCGTGGCAGAATCCACATTGAATGTTTGCCGGTTGTTTCTACTGTGGCTCAGGTTGTGTGAATAGCTGAAATCGAGGCTGCGGAATTTATTAAGCGGCTCTGAATAGGTAAAGCGGATGCCATAATTGTAGTTATCGTTCTCCTGGTCGATGAACTGGAAACTGTTGCGTGGACCTATGAACGGCAGCACATACTGGTAACTGAGGTTGGTAACATCCTGTTCCGAATTATTATCCGAAGTACCCAACGAGATACTGGTTGAAAAATTACGGCCACGTTTCCTGAATTTGTGATTGTATAAAATGGTAGCGGCTAAATTCGGCGCCTGCGAATTGCTGAGGCTGCGGTTACTTCCATCGCTTGTTTTGATCCCGTTCTTTGTATCGAAGTAATCAAAAACAGTTTGGTTGTTGCCGTTGCTGCCGCTGTAATTAATGCTCGGACTTATCTTTAAATAATTGAAGGAATCAACCTGGTATTCAATATTAAATGTAAACCGGTGCGAATTTCCTTTGGTTAAATTATCTACATCCTGGTTATTTAAGAAACTGCTTGTCTCATAAAAATTCTGCGACGACGTATTCTGAACCTGGCTGGTATTGCGGTAATTGTACGAATAGCTGCCATACACACTTACCCGTTTGCTCCATTGATCCCGGTAATTGAATCCAACGGAATGAGTAGTAGAGATACCGCTGTTGCTGCCTCCGCCAAACGAACCTGCATTGCCGCTCTGCATCATGTTATTCATCTGGCCCATACCTCCCATATCGTTCATTACGCTCATGCCCTGGCGCATCATACTGGTGGCGCCCCGGTTACCGCCGCCATTGAAATTGAAAAGAGATGTGTTGGTATTGTTGCTGTTGCCTAAAACAGATATCTGTGTATTGTTATTGAAAAAGTTGCCATTGAACGAAGCCTGGTAGCGGTCTTCGGTTCCATACCCGCCGGTAACCCTTCCAAAGAAACCCTTGTTCTTATCTTTCTTTATCTGGATGTTCAGCACTTTATCGGGGTCGCCGTCTTTAATTCCCGAAACCGTAGCCTGGTCGCCATAATCGTCTATCACCTGTATCTTATCAACAATATTGGCGGGTAATTCTTTAGTGGCAGTTTTTACATCGCCGCCAAAAAAATCCTTGCCGTTCACTTTTACCCGGCTTACTGCCTTGCCCTGGGCGGTTACATTGCCGTCTTTATCAACCTGCACCCCTGGTAGTTTTTTCAATAGGTCTTCTACTACGGCGCCTTCTTTTACTTTAAAGGAAGAAGCATTGTATTCGATCGTATCTTCTTTTACCACAATGGCAGGGGCTTCCACCACCACTTCGGTCAATAGTTTTGCATCTTGTACCAGTGAAAAACTTCCCAGGTCAATTACTTTTTCCTGTTTGTTTACGGGAATAAATTTTGCTACCGGCCGGTAACCAAGGTGGCGGACTATAATAGAAAAGTTAGAAGCAGGAACCACATCAAACCGGAACTGGCCCTTGTCGTCGGCAAACGTATAAACCGTGTCGGTTGCATTTGATTTTACTACCAATGCAACCACAGCATTCTCGATCGGCTTTTTAGAAGCAGAATCAAGCAGGGTTCCTTTTACCTGCGAGCGGGAGGCAAGGGAAAAGAAAAGTACAAAAGAAAGCAGGTATAGTTTTCTCATAAACGCATGTTGATATACGAACCTATTCGTGTAAAAATAGTTTAGAAAATCATATATCTGAACCTATTTTGATGAATGGTTTATGTTTTGAGGATTTATTAACACAGGCGGCGGGTTAAAATTTATAGACCAGTGACACAGAACCCGGCCCGCCACTCAATTCCATCTTGTCTAATAATTTACCATGTTTACGGTGGATGGCATAATTAACGGCATCATATAATAACAGGAAACCGCCCTGCAGCATAATAGAATTGCCATAGCCTTTGAATTTATCGGGATTCTTTTGATGGTCGCTTGCCTTATTCATCCATAAGCCGGCTCCCACGTACAATACATCCAACCCGGTATTGATGAGGTAGGTCTTTTCTGTTTTGCTTTGATGTTTCAGCACAGATGCCAGGGTAGGGTTGTTGATCTTTTCCCTGCCGGCGCCCCAATAACCCAGCCCGGCAATGGCCAGGTTAATACCGCCCCACATTACATTCATCTGGTGAAAATACCGCATCTCCTTATTGCGGGTATCGGTGGCAATACCGCTTACTACTATATTGGCTACCGACCAGCCACCCAGTACCAGCATCGACTTTTTTGAGATACCCACTCTTTTTTTCTCAAACTTTAGCAGGTCTGTTTTTTGAGAGAAGGAAGAGAAAGCAAAAGTGCAGAAACCGGTGAGCAGTATAAGCCGTTTCATAATTTGGTTTTATCAAATTACGAAACAATACTCATGGCAGATTGTTCAGGGAAGGAGTTTTATTTTGATGGCTTTTAACTCCTGCTGTATCCTTATTACACCGCCTTCGGAAGCGCTTTGCTGCAGGCCGATCTCACGATACAGTTTGCATTCCAATGAAAGTGTTTTGCCTTTCTGCCTCATTAATTCCTTTGCAGGGATCACTATATTACTATCGGTCCCATCCTGGCTGTAATGAAAACTGCTGTCGGTACCGGTGCTGTATACTTCTGCATGATCTTCTTTGGTTAACGGGGCCGATCGATAAGATATCCGGAGGTCTTTTGTGCGCCCGGCTTCCAGGCTACTGTTGGTGATAACGAAAGGAGAGAACGTGAATTCATTATCGAATTGTTTCCCGGATGTATTGGTAAACCGGATGGTATGCTTCCCGTAAAAATCACTTACCGGCTTACTGATCTTATAGAATGCACCAGCGCCTGTACTGCTGTCCACTTTTAGTTTTTCACCATCAAATTCCACCTTACTGCCATCGCTTAAAACAAGGGTGGTTCCGGCATTGCCTGCAAAACGGAACTGGCAGTTGATCTCTACATTCTCATCGCCCTCGGTATGGCTGATATAGTAGTCCATGTATATCTTATCCTGGTTTACATCCTTGCTGTCGCCGATCTCGTTGCTGCTGCAGGCAGTGAACAGGCTTACAGATAAAATAAGACTGGCTAAAACGGGGTTTCTTTTTCTTTTCATAATTAGCGTTTGCTGTTTATACCGGTATCGGGTAAAAGGTTAGTTAACAAAAGATTAAAGCCCGAAAAACTGCTTCCGTCTTCTTTCTGTCAATGAAATTCAAGCCCTAAACATTTACTATCTTTGTCGCCCCCTGCTTAAGCCGGGGGCGTTTCTGTCAATATGGCTCGAAATTGTTTTCAGCACCATATTTGACAATACAATGGTCTTTATAATAATGTATTTAAGCAATACCCAATAACACTGAATTTATGATCGGCGCAATTTCAAAACTTTTTGGAGGTAATAAGAGTGAGAAGGATGTAAAGAAGATACTTCCCCAGGTTGAAAAGGTAAACCAGTTCTTTGCACAGTACAAATCGCTCAGTAATGATGAACTGCGCAACAAGACCAGCGAATTCAAACAACGCATTGCCACACACCTGCAGGCCATCAATAGTGAAATAACCGGTAAACAAAAAGCGGCAGAAGAATTACCTATCGAAGACATCAACGGCAGGGATAATTTTTACAAAGAAGTAGATGAACTGAAAAAAGAAAAGGACAAGCAACTGGAAGTGGTATTGCTTGAACTGCTGCCCGAAGCATTTGCTACCGTAAAGGAAACCAGCCGCCGTTTTTCAGGAAATGCAACACTGGAATGTATTGCTACTGAGTTGGACAGAACCCTTTCGGTTAAAAAAGACAATGTTGTTATACAGGGTGATAAAGCCATTTATAAAAACACCTGGACGGCAGCCGGCGGCCAGGTTACCTGGAACATGGTGCATTACGATGTGCAGCTGATTGGTGGTGCTGTACTGCACTCCGGTAAAATTGCCGAGATGGCAACAGGTGAGGGTAAAACCCTGGTGAGTACATTGCCAGCCTATTTAAATGCATTGTCTGGTGAAGGCGTTCACATCGTTACCGTGAACGACTACCTGGCAAAAAGGGATAGCGAATGGAACGGCCCCATCTTTGAATTTTTAGGATTGCGTGTTGATTGCATTGATAAGCATGAACCCAATGGCGATGCCCGCCGCAATGCATACAATGCCGATATTGTTTACGGCACCAATAACGAATTTGGTTTTGATTATTTAAGAGATAACATGGTGCATACGCCACAGGAAATGGTGCAGCGCAAACACCATTTTGCCATGGTGGATGAAGTGGATAGTGTATTGATCGATGATGCCCGTACGCCTTTAATTATAAGCGGACCGGTTGGCCATAGCGATAACACCCAGCAATTCTTCGACCTGAAACCAAGGATCGAGAAACTGGTGGAAGCACAACGTAAGGCCGTTAACCAGTTCCTGATAGAAGCAAAGAAAAAGATCAGCGAAGGAAATGACGATCCCAAAGACGGCGGCCTGGCACTGATGAGGGCACACCGTGGGTTACCAAAGAACAGTGCATTAATTAAATTCTTAAGCGAATCGGGCAACCGGGTTAAACTGCAGAAAAGCGAAAACTATTATTTAGCCGATCAGCAAAAAGAAATGCCCAAGGTGGATGCCGAGTTATTCTTTTACATTGATGAAAAAAACAACCAGGTAGATCTTACCGACCAGGGAATACAATTAATTACAAGGGCCGGGGAAGATCCCGAGTTCTTCATCTTACCAGATATTGCCACCAAACTGGCCGATATAGAAAAAGGCAGTTTGAGCCACGACGAAAAACTGCACAGCAAAGAAGCCTTGCTTAATGATTATGCATTGAAGGCCGACCGCATTCACACCGTTCAGCAATTATTAAAAGCCTATACCTTATTTGATAAAGACGTAGAGTACGTGGTACTGGATGGTGCGGTAAAGATCGTAGATGAACAAACAGGCCGTATACTCGATGGACGACGATATTCAGATGGTTTGCACCAGGCCATTGAAGCCAAGGAAAATGTGAAGATAGAAGCCTCTACACAAACCTACGCTACCGTTACGCTGCAGAATTATTTCCGTATGTATCATAAGCTGGCTGGTATGACCGGTACGGCCGAAACAGAAGCAGCTGAGTTCTGGAGCATTTACAAACTGGATGTAGTAACCATTCCCACCAATGTAAAAGTGATCCGTAAAGACGACCAGGATTTTGTATACAAAACAAAAAGAGAAAAATATAAAGCGGTAATTGATGAAGTGGAAAGACTCCGTAGCATCGGAAGGCCATCGCTGGTAGGTACCACTTCGGTTGAAGTGAGTGAATTGCTGGCCAGGATGCTGAAGCAGAAAAACATTCCGCATAATGTACTCAACGCAAAACAACATGCCCGTGAAGCACAGGTAGTTGCCGAAGCAGGTTTGCCCGGTGCTGTTACCATTGCCACCAATATGGCCGGCAGGGGTACGGATATTAAACTGGGGCCCGGTGTTAAAGAGGCAGGCGGTTTGGCCATCATAGGTACCGAGCGGCACGAAAGCCGCCGTGTAGACAGGCAGTTGCGTGGACGTGCCGGAAGGCAGGGTGATCCCGGTAGTTCCAGCTTTTTTGTTTCGCTGGAAGACGACCTGATGCGTATGTTCGGCAGCGAACGTATTGCGGGCCTGATGGACCGTATGGGTTACAAAGAAGGCGAAGTGATACAGCACAGCATGATCACCAAGAGTATAGAACGGGCACAGAAGAAAGTGGAAGAAAATAACTTCGGCATCCGTAAGCGTTTGCTGGAATATGACGACGTGATGAATAAGCAGCGTAACGTGGTTTACAAAAAACGTAACCACGCTTTGTTCGGAGAACGATTGGCGCTTGACCTGGATAACGCCTTTTATTCTGTTGCCAATGGCCTCATCAATTCATTCAAGGAGATAAATGATCATGAAGGATTTAAACTGGCAGCCATTGTGAATTTTGGAATTGATACTTCCATTACAGCCGCCGACCTGGATAAGGAGGATGTGAATGCATTGAGTGATCGTTTATATAACGAAGCCATCACGCAGTATCGTCGTAAAACAGATGGTGTTATTCAGCAGACATTACCCATCATTAAAAATATCCGTAAAGAGCAGGGCAATCATATTGAGAATGTAGCGGTACCATTTACCGATGGTAAGAAACAGATACAGGCGCTGGCCAACCTGGATAAATATTTATCCAGTGAAGGAAGAGAACTGAATGATGCACTGGAACGCAACATCACCCTTGCGTTAATTGACGATGCTTGGAAAGAACATTTACGTGCCATGGACGACCTGCGCCACAGCGTGCAAACCGCAGGCTACGAACAAAAAGATCCGCTGGTCATTTATAAGATCGAAGCATTTAATGCCTTTAAGCAGATGGACGACCAGGTAAATAAAGATATTGTGAGTTTCCTTTGCCATGCACAAATACCGATGGAGCAAACCAATGCCGGGCAGATACGGGAAGGACGGGAAAGCAGGACAGACATGAGTAAGATGCGCCAGCGTAAAGAAGAATTTGCGACAGCCGGCGGCGGACCGGAACACATCAGTGCAGAGAATGAATACATCGATCCCTCAGGGCCAATAAAACAAGAGCCGATCCGTGTGGAGAAAGCACCCGGGCGTAATGACCTTTGCCCATGTGGAAGCGGTAAGAAGTATAAGCATTGCCACGGGAAAGAGGTGTAATAAGTATATTAATAAAGCAAAAGCCGTTTCAATTTGAAACGGCTTTTTTATTGAATGTTTTATTGAAAATTTAATACCCTGCTTTTGCCCCGCCGATATTCTCGATCGGGTGCCAGGTGGTCTTAATTTCCTGGAAGTCCATGATGAAGTAAGGAGATTGACCCGAAGCATCAGCCCATTTCACTTTGTCGTACAACACAACTCTTTTTACATTCAGTGCCGATTTTTCTTTGATCATTTTCTGTGTTGATGCATCTGCTTCACAATAAACAGTTGCATTCACATCCATGTGGTCGGCAAAGAAAGGAACCAGTTCAGAAACCTTACCGGTAAGAATATTCACCACACCGCCTGGTAAGTCAGAACTGTTTAGTACTTCAGCAAATGTCACCGCACAAAGTGGTTTTGTATTGGAGGCAAGCACCACGCAGGTATTTCCTCCTGCAATAATAGGAGCGATCACCGAAACCAATCCCAGTAACGAATCATTCTGCGGCGCAATGGCTGCCACCACACCGGTTGGCTCGGGTACCGAAAAATTAAAATGAGAAGAAGCAACGGGATTAACCGTACTATATAACTGTTGGAACTTATCGCACCAGCCGCTGTAATAAATTAAGCGGTCAATGCAAATGCTCACTTCTTTTTCGGCCTGGGCCCTGTTTGAATCCTGCTTTATCAACTCATCAATGAACTGTGCCTTTCTTCCTTCTAGCATTTCGGCAATGCGATACAAAATTTGTCCACGGTTAAAAGCTGCCCTTCCGCTCCATCCGCCAAAAGCCCCACGGGCAGAGCTAACGGCATCACGGAAATCTTTTCTTGAACCGAGGCAAACATTCGCCAGTTTTTCTCCTTTACTGTTTGTAGCAATATAATACCTGCCGGATTCAGTTCTTGGAAATTGTCCGCCAACATATAATTTGTAGGTCTTTAAAACTTCAAGTCGTTTTTTTTCAACTAATGTTTTTGCCATGATATTTTTTTTAGCCGGGAAGCCGGGAAGTCGTTTGTTTTTCTTTTCGCCTTACCGTCTTACCGGGATTATTACTTTTCCAGGTTTGTATAAGCGGCCAATCCATGCACACCACCTTCTCTTCCGTACCCGCTTTCTTTATAACCGCCGAAGGGAGATGTTGGATCAAACTTATTGAATGTATTTGCCCAGATAACACCTGCTCTTAATTTGGTTGTAAGGTTGAATATCTTGGAACCCTTGTCTGTCCATACTCCTGCGGAGAGGCCATAAGGCGTATTGTTCGCTTTTTCAATTACTTCATCGTCGGTGCGGAAACTTTGTATGGCCAGCACCGGTCCGAAGATCTCTTCCTGCGCAATACGGTTGCTTTGTGCCACATTGGTAAAAATGGTGGGCCTGCAGAAGAATCCTTTTTTTGGAATAGCACAAGAACTCTGGTACATTTCGGCGCCTTCCTGTATACCGATCTTTATGTATTTATTGATTATATCTAACTGTGCTTTTGAGTTAATGGCGCCGATGTCGGTATTCTTATCAATGGGATCTCCAACAATTAAAGTTTCTAACCTGTCTTTTAATTTGCGGACCACCTGTTTAAAAACAGATTCCTGTACATACAATCTTGAACCGGCACAACAAACATGGCCCTGGTTAAAGAAGATGCCATTGATCACGCCTTCTACCGCCTGGTCAAGCGGCGCATCATCAAAAATGATATTGGCGGCTTTTCCACCCAATTCAAGCGTTGCTTTTTTATTGGTACCTGCAATGGCACGCTGAATGATCTTTCCGACCTCTGTTGAACCGGTGAAAGCGATCTTGTTTATATCGGGATGATTAACGATGGCAGCACCGGTGGCTCCTGCGCCGGTGATGATATTCACTACGCCGGGAGGAAGATCGGCTTCCTGTATGATCTCGGCCAGTTTTAATGCAGTGAGGGAAGTATTCTCTGCCGGTTTTAAAACAACGGTGTTTCCGCAAGCCAGTGCCGGTGCAATTTTCCAGGCAGCCATCAGCAAGGGAAAATTCCAGGGAATGATCTGCCCTGCAACACCCAATGGTTCTGTTCTGCGGTTTGGAAAAGCATATTCCAGTTTATCCGCCCAGCCGGCATAGTAAAAGAAATGATTGGCAGCTGTTGGTACATCAAAGTCACGGCTCTCCCTAATGGGCTTGCCGCCATCCAATGTTTCAATGATGGCAAATTCCCTGGCTCTCTCCTGCAGCATCCGGGCAATACGGTAAATATATTTCGCCCTTTCGGCAGGCGGCATTTTTTTCCAGGTCTTGTCGTACGCATTTCTGGCAGCAGTTACCGCTTTGTTCACATCGGCCCCATTCGCTTCGGCGATCATGGATAACTTTTCTTCTGTAGCCGGATTGATGGCAGGAAAATATTTTTTGCCCTGCGGCTTTTCAAACCTGCCGTTGATGAAGAGTTCGTACTGCGGATCTATTTTGGCAGCGCTCTTGCTTTCGGGTGCCGGTGCCAGGTTCCTTGCAGAATCGAATTTTAATTTTATTGTATTGCTTTTCCTTGTTGCCATAATATTTTTTTTACCTCACCCCAACCCCTCTCCAAAGGAGAGGGAGCTCGAAGAGGGAGTTTTATTATTTGTACTTCTTCTTTTTTTTAGTTTTTTTGAATTGCCTTTCTTGTTTGCTCTTATCTCTTACGTAATCTTCGCTATTGCCCTTCTCCTTTGGTGAAGGGATAGGGATGAGGTTTTAATCAATTGAAAAATAATTCGCCGATTGATACACCCCTGTCTTCTGCTTCATCAGCTGCATCAGTATATCATTGGCCAGGCTGCTGGCGCCAAACCGGAACCATTCATTGTTCATCCAGTCTTCGCCAAGTACTTCATTCAGCATAACCAGGTAATGCAATGCCAGCTTTGCTTTAGAGATGCCACCGGCAGGTTTCATGGCGATCTTCTTTCCTGTTTTGTAATAGAAATCACGGATGGCTTCCAGCATTACCAGTGTAACAGGCATTGTTGCAGCCGGGGAAATTTTGCCGGTAGATGTTTTAATGAAATCGGCGCCGGCGTACATGGCAATATCACTTGCCCGGCGTACTTTATCATAAGTAACCAGCTCGCCTGTTTCTAAGATCACTTTCAGTCTTGCTTCGCCGCATGCTTCTTTAATGGCAGCTATTTCATCAAACACAAAATTGTATTCGCCCTGTAAAAATTTTCCTCTTGATATTACCATGTCGATCTCATCAGCACCATTCTGTACGGCATATTTTGTGTCCCGGATCTTTACATCACGGGGCGCCTGCCCGCTGGGGAATGCTGTTGCCACAGCGGCTACTTTCACACCCGAATCCCCCAATGCTGTTTTTGCCACTTTCACCATCGATGGATAAACACAAATGGCAGCCACGGTTGGTAAGCCAGGGTAGGAATCATGTAAATGCAATGCTTTATAGCAAAGCTGTTTCACTTTTCCATCGGTATCTTTTCCTTCCAGCGTGGTAAGATCGATCATGTTTAGGGCAAGCTTTAGCCCGTTTATCTTGGTCTCGTTCTTAATGCTGCGTTTGGTGAACCGGGATGCTCTTTCTTCAATACCCACCTGGTCAATATGCGGCGATGCGGAGAAGTCGGGGATCGGTTTGGTTGCGATCATTTCAAAAGGTTGAAAATGGTTGAAAGTTGTTTAAAATGGTTTAAGACGTTAATGCTTCCAGGGCTTTTTTGATCATGTTTTTTACCGATGCCTCACTGTCTTTCGAAAACTCTTTTAATACCCGGTTTGCAATAATGGTATTAATGCTTAAGCATTCATGTCCCATCAGTTTACCCAATCCATAAATGGCTGAGGTCTCCATTTCAAAGTTAGTGATTCGGTGATTATTAAAACTGAAATGGGAGAGTTTGTCAACCAGGCCCGGACTGGCCAATCCCAGCCGCAGCACTCTTCCCTGCGGACCAAAAAATCCTGGGCAGGTTACGGTGATACCTTTATGAAATCCTTCGCTGAATTTTTTCAACAGCATTTCGCTGCCACTAAAAGCATAGGGGTTGGTGATGGTGGTATCTAATTTTGTCTGGCTGATGAATGCTTCTGCCATTTCTTTATCTGCCGTTGTTTTTTCGTAGTTGTAAAAATTGAGCAGGTTATCCAGTCCCAGGCCATGAGAGGAAGCCACGAAACTATCCACTGGTATATCAGCCTGTAACGAACCCGATGTGCCAAAGCGGATGATATTTAATCTGGTGAGTTTCTCTTTGATCAGCCTTGTTTCAAAATCGATATTGGCCAATGCATCCAGTTCGTTGAAAACAATGTCGATATTATCCGGGCCGATGCCGGTGGAGATCACCGATAAATGGTTGTTACCGATATAGCCGGTATGGGTGATGAACTCCCGGTGCTGCAGTTTGTGTTCTATCTTATCAAAATGAGCACTTACTTTTTTCACCCGGTCAGGGTCGCCCACTACAATAACGGTTGGTGCCAGTTCTTCGGGCCGTACATCCAGGTGATAAATGGCGCCGCGGCTGTTGATGATGAGTTCCGATTCGGGAATGCGTTGCATAGGTGATCGTTAAAGAACAAAGATATTGATTAATGGATTTGGTTAGTATGAATTAAATAGCGACCGGCCTGAAATTATGGTTGTTTTGTTTGTTGTTAACTGCCCGAATGGGTGGAGATAAAATAATGCATCAGCTGGTAAACGGAAAACGCAAGCAGGCAGGCAACCAACATTCTGATCAACGTACCTGGCCAGCCAAAGGCAAATACTTTTTTCATTGAAACCGCCAAATAGAAAAGAAGTGACAGAAGAAAAAGCCAGGCCAATATGAAAAGGAGCATACTGTTTAGCGACTGCAGCAATAAAATGCTAAGCAACATCACCGGAAAGATGATCAGGAAAAAACAGCCAAAGTGAATGGAAAACAGCATTGCGTCATAATAGAACAACCCTTTCCGGTAAAAAATAATAAAGCAGATCAGTGCATTGAGGGGGATCATGATGAGAAAAAGCCATTTGAAAATACCTGTTACCATAGTTACGGCTTCGGGCATGGTCATTTGCCGGCTGATACGTATTCTTTTGTTGACAGCAAATAAGCGGCTTATGACATTATTGGCATAGCCATGATCTGAAAGCCATATTCCTATACTGTCTTTGTGAATTTTTTTTAATAACCGAAGATCGCCATTTGTCACGTCGGGATTTTTCATCACCCACGAAAAAGGAGGCACCAGTATATTATCCTTCACACTATCTTCTGCTTTGTCAAACATTTGGCTGATGGTCGTATTGTTTTCACCGGGAGCCGGGGCATCTCCAAAAAGCCCTTTTTTAAGGAGGTTGGTTTCGTATAATCCCATCACCAGCAGGCCAAAAAGGGAAAGAAAAATGAACATCCGGAAAGGCGGCGTATAGCGCCCACGGATATTATGTATATAATCGAAAGTGATCTTTCCCGGCCGGAACAGCAGGATCTTCAGGGAATAAAAAAACTTGGTATCGAAATGTAGTAAACCCTCAAGTAATTCGTAGCCATAGTGAACGAGCGGAAACCGGGGATTGTGGTTTTCCTGTCCGCAATTGGGGCAAAAATTGGTATGCTCGCTGCTGGCACTGAACTGAAAATTACAGTTTGCGCATACATGTTGTTTTATTTTTTTTCTGGACATATCCTATATGGGAAGGCTCCAAAATAACAAAGACTGACAGAAAAAGCAAGGCAGAACTGATTTCCATTGACCCTGCCTTTTAAAATTATTTAAACGAACTTTTGCAAACACCTATTTATTCTTATACAGCACCCCATCCTTCATCACAAATACCACTTTCTCCATCACGCTTATATCTTTTACCGGGTCGCCATTCACCGCAATGATATCGGCCAGCTTTCCTTTTTCAATGGTGCCCAGTATTTCAGAAACGCCTAACAGTTCAGCTCCATTGTACGTTGCAGATGCGATCGCTTCCATGGCCGGCATACCGCCTTCCACCATGTACACAAACTCTTTCCAGTTCTTGCCATGTGCAAACACGCCGGCATCGGTACCGAATGCAATTTTCACTCCTGCTTTGTATGCTTTGCTAAATGTTGCCTGTATCTTAGGCCCGACAGATAGTGCCTTTGGTGTAACGATATCGGAATAATAGCCGGGCATCTTTGCCGAGTCGGCCGTGGATTTTCCGGCGATGATGGTAGGTACCAGCCAGGTGCCGTATTTTTTAAATAACTCGATGGCTTCGTCGTCCATAAATGTTCCGTGTTCAATAGAAGTTACGCCCGCACGAATGGCTCTTTTCATTCCTTCGGCGCCGTGCGCATGAGCCGCCACTTTAAAACCATAATCCTTTGCTGTTTCTACAATGGCTTTCAATTCTTCTTCGGTGAACTGTGCACCCGAAGCATCCTTTGCCTGGCTTAATACGCCGGCGGTAGCCGTTATTTTGATCAGGTCGGAACCATCTTTGTATCGTTGCCGCACGGCTTTTCTTGCTTCATCTGCTCCATTGATCACGCCTTCGTTGGGGCCGGGATCGCCCATCAGGCTTTTACGATAACCATTGGTGGGGTCGGCATGCCCGCCTGTAGTGGCAATGGATTTTCCGGCGGTATAAATTCTCGGACCAACGATCCATCCTTTATTAACCGCATTGCGTAAAGAGATATTTACGCCGCTGCCACCCAGGTCACGAACGGTGGTAAAACCTGCCATCAATGTTACGTTGGAATATCTCACCGATTCAAAAGCAACATCGGGTGGGTTCACAGTAAAGCGATCAGCAACGCCTCCTCTTTTTGTTTCACTTTCCAGGTGAACGTGCATATCCATTAAGCCCGGCATCACGGTGTAATTCTTCAGGTCGATCAGTTTATCAACAGCGCCGGCCTGCACATAGCCCTGCTTTACATCGGTGATCTTATTTCCGGTAACGATCACAGACATGTTTTCCAAAGCAACCTTGTTCTTTACATCGATCAGTTTTCCGCAGTGTATGATGGTTTGCTGGGCATGGGTGAGGATGCCTGTAAAAAATATAGCAATAAATAAGGCGAGGCGTTTTTTCATTTTGTCTATTTAATGTTAAGTTAGGATAAATGAGTGGGATGGGGAAATGTGGTGATGCCTTGGTTACAAACATTCTTTTTTAATTCTGCCATCGTAAGATTTCGATCCCCGCACTTAACCCCAACGGGGTGGCCGTATTATAGGAAGGTAATTAAAGGGTGAGGAGGGAACCGCGAAGGGGTGACAGAAGACCATTACAAATTAATCGTACCATTCAAACAGGTATTTTTCATCGTATCCGATTTCATTTTTTTTCAGTTGCTCAAGATATTCCTGTTTGAAGGTTTTCTTTGCATGATGTTGTTCCTGGTTAAGAATATAATCATACACATAACCTATATGCGAATGAGAGTAGGAAAAAGCACCGTAACCCTCCTGCCAGGAAAATTTACCGTTTATTAAGCGACGATCATTAATAAAATTGGAGGAATTGTTTTTTAGATCTCTTACCAGGTCTGATATTGCCATTGCAGGCTTTAATCCTGCAAATGCATGAATATGATCGGGCATTCCGTTTACGATAATTGGTTTATGACCTTTGCCTTTGATGATTCCCGCCATATATTGATGCAATTGGGTTTTCCAGCTACCGGCAATAAGGTTTTCCCTGCCTTTTACAGCAAAAACAATTTGAATGTAGATCTGAGAATATGTTCCGGGCATGGTAGGTGGTTTGGTTGTTGATATGTTTCAATATAATGTTACCCCTTCGGGGTTTGGTAAATTCATAATTACATTCTAGA
The DNA here is from genome assembly GCA_044220615.1 of Ferruginibacter sp. Taxonomy (GTDB): domain Bacteria; phylum Bacteroidota; class Bacteroidia; order Chitinophagales; family Chitinophagaceae; genus Ferruginibacter. The sequence continues at coordinate 253,652 of JBGAQR010000005.1, forward strand.
ATAATTCCAACCCTTCGGGTTTAATGCACACATTTAAATGGAGACTAAAATAGTAAATCAGTTTTTGGGTGTCGTGTGTTTTTCCTCAGAGATGCCTGTTCTTTTTCAGGTATTTCTCAATAAAAAAAGCAGGACCAATTTTATCGATCCTGCTTTATAAATTAATAACTCAAACTTATTTTATTCCATATTTCGTTTCGTACTTCTCTGCCAGTTGGGTTTGCTTGTTGTGCAGATCAACCTGGCGGCCCTGTATAAAAGCATGGTCAACAATATTGCTGCGCATGTCTAACAGGTCGCCTTCACTTACTACTATGTTGGCATCCTTGCCGGTTTCAATGCTGCCGGTTTTGTCGGCTACCCCTAATATGGTTGCGGCGTTTAACGTGATAGCACTTAACGCTTCTTCTTTGGTTAAACCATACGCAGCGGCTGTGCCTGCATTAAATGCCAGGTTGCGGCTGCGGGTATTTTCATCATCATCATTAAGTGCGAACAGTACGCCTGCTTTTTGCAACATGGCCGGCGTTTTAAATGGCTGGTCTATGTCGTCATCGATCATAGTTGGCAGGTTGTGCAGTTGGTTTAGTATAACGGCGATATTGTTTTGCTTCAGCAGGTCGGCGATCTGCCAGCTGTCTACAGCGCCAACCAGCACCACGTCAAAACCAAATTCTTTTGCAAAGTCAACAGCCAGCAGCATCTCTTTTACAATATTGCAGTGGATGAATAGTTTTTGTTTTTTGTCGAACAAACCTTTCACTGCTTCAAACTTCAGGTTGGTGGCTTCGTGTTTGCCTTCGGCCAGGTAAGCTTTTGCTTCCCGGAAAAAAACTTTTACGTTCTCAATTTGCTCCAATCCTCTTTTCACCGGGTCGGCAGCCGGCTGTGCACCAAAGTTGCCGCCACCGCCGCCAAATCCCCTGCGCCTTGCCAATAAAGAAGGCATGCGGAAATGAATGGCGTTATCGGCTTTGTATGCAGCGTCTTCCCAGTTCCATGCATCAAACTGCACTACCGAGGATGAGCCGGAGATGATACCACCATCGGGAACGATGTTAGCCAGCAGAATTCCGTTGGGACGTAAGGTGTTTATCACTTTTGAATCGGTATTGTATGCTACCAATGAGCGGATGCTGGGGTTCAGTTCGCCAAGTTCCGATGCATCCACGGTTGCACGTACCGAAGGAACTTCTATCAATCCTACCTGTGTGGAAGATAAGATCAGCCCGGGATAAATATGTTTTCCGCTGCAGTCAATGACCTTTGCTCCTGCAGTAGCGGCAGTGGCTCCCACTTCGGTTATCTTACCATTCTTAAAAACAACGGTTCCGTTGTTTATCACCTGGCCGTTACCTACGTGAATGGTGGCGTTGGTAAGGGCGATGGTCTCTTTTTGTGCAGCAGCCGGCAAAATGGTTTCCTGTGCAGAAACACTGGCCGTTGCCAAAACACAACTTATATAAATGAATATCTTTTTCATGTTCATGATTTTTTCTGGTTATTTATTTTCGTCCACTTCATCTGCCTCAATAGTGAGTAAGCCTGTGTTGTGATTATGATCACTGCAGGTATTTACTACTTCATACCTGGGCCTGGCCCGTTGAAAATTTCCTCCGGCAGCGCCACCGGCGGCTGTTCTCTTCAGTGTGGTCAGCTTTTGAACGATCCTTGCTTTTTCGGCCTGGTTGCGTTTACGTATTTCCGCATCTTTGTCACGATCGAAATAAATGATGCCGTCTACAATTGTTTTTTCTGCCTTGGCATAAATAGATAACGGGTTATCGCTCCATACAACCAGGTCGGCATCTTTACCCACTTTTATACTTCCTACTTTGCTGTCTACGTGCAGCATTTTTGCCGGGTTGATAGTTACCATCTTCAGGGCCTCTTCTTCACTCATGCCGCCGTACTTCACACTCTTGGCTGCTTCCTGGTTCAGGCGGCGGGCCATTTCGGCATCATCTGAGTTAATGGCAACATTCAATCCCACTTTGTTCATGATATATGCATTGTACGGAATGGCATCCACCACTTCCATTTTATAATTCCACCAGTCGCTGAAGGTAGATGCGTTGGCACCATGCGCTTTCATCTTATCGGCAACCTTATATCCTTCTAAAATATGGGTGAAGGTATTTACCGGGAATCCGAAACGCTCAGCCACTTTCATGGTGGCATTGATCTCACTCTGCACATATGAGTGGCAGGTGATGAAGCGTTTCCGGTTCATGATCTCAGATAGCGCATCCAGTTCAAGGTCTCTTCTTACCACGATGGGGGTGGCGCCCTTCTTCTTGTTATTTTCTTCAGCCGCCTTTAATGCTTTTTGATAATCGGAAGCCCGTTGAAAAGCATCTGTCAATACCTGCTCTACACCCATCCGTGTATCGGGAAAGCGGGGATTGCCCTGCGTGGCCGAACTTCTTTTTACGTTTTCGCCCAAAGCAAATTTTATAAAAGGATCGGCGCCGGCAAATTTCAATTCCTGGTCATCCATTCCCCAGCGGAGTTTTATCAACTGTGTTTGTCCGCCGATGGTATTGGCCGAACCATGTAATATATGTGAGGTGGTAACGCCGCCACTCAGTTGCCTGTATATATTTATATCATCGGGATTGAGGTTATCGCCGATGCGTACTTCGGAAGTAACACTTTGCCCGCCTTCGTTGGTAGAAGAAGAAGCGATATGGGAGTGTTCATCAATGATACCGGCCGTAACATTCTTGCCGGTGGCATCAATCACTTTAGCGGCAGGGTCAGAAAGATTTTTTCCAACAGCAGCGATCTTCCCGTTCTTAATAAGCACATCGGTGTTTTCCAGTTTGCCTTCTTTTTCGCTGGTCCAAACGGTACCATTCTTAATTAAGATATTTTCCTGCTTTGGTAATTCTTCCGAGCCAAGGCCCAGGAAGGGGTACAGCACTTTTCCAAGCACCAGGGGTTGTTTTGTACGGGCGCTGTCGGCTTTTGTTTCGGCTTTTTTGTCGAAGGTAGCGGTCCAGGTAAATTTATTTCCCTGTGCATCCGATCCAAATCCATTCCATGCATTGCCGGCAACAGCGCCGCTTAGTATGGTTTCTTTGGCACCGGGACCACGGCCTTCGGTATAACTCAGTTTAACCAGTTTGCCGTCGTACGTATATTTTCCGGTGAGTGTATCCTTGCTGATGAAACTGGCAACGCCTGCATCTTTCAGTTCCAGTGAATAGGCTTTGGCGCCGCTGTTTGTGTTGGCAACCAAATTGTAAAATCCTTTTGCATCGTACCAGTTCTCCTCTTTTACAGCATTCTTAATTCCCTGCGTCCAGTTCTGCAGTAAGGTTGTTTTTTCTGCAAACACAGGACCGGAGGTGATGATGAAGTTGGCGATCTTCCCGGCGTCCAGGCTTCCTATTTTATCATACACACCTAACAGGCTGGCGGGAGTTTTCGTTAATGCTTCCAATGCTTTTGGTTCGGTTAACCCGTACTCAATGGCTTTGCGAAGGTTGGCCATAAAATCGGCCGGGTTGGTAAGATCGGCGGTGGTTAAGCAGAAGCTGATGCCTGCTTTTTCAAATGCCGCCGGGTTGCCGGGTGCAAGTTCCCAGTGTTTCAGGTCATCAAGACCAACAAAGCGAAGGTCATTGGGATCATCCACATCCATGGCGGCGGGGTAGTTCAATGATAAGATGAAAGAAGCTTTTGTTTCGGCCATCTCCCGCATGCGCTGGTATTCGTTGCCACCGCCTTTGATGATGTATTGTACGCCAAATTCATCGCCAATGCGGTCAGCCCTCAGGTCATTCCATTTGTCATTGGCATCAAATATCTGTGGCAGATTCTGGTTATCGTTCCAGCTTTTTAAAGACAGGTTCACGCCTTCTGCAGCCGGGTTAGATCTGTACCATTGTGCATCCAGGTAGGTCTGGCGTAATAATGCGATCATTCCCATCATAGAGCTGGGATAGCTTTGCCCGGATGTACCCCTGCTGAAGGAATAATGTGCAGAAGCTTTGTCTTTTATCATTACAAAATTATCCGGCTGGGTGGCCAGCGTAACAAAAGTGCCGGTTCCCCTGGCAATGCCGTCCTTCTGATGAGTGAGTACGGCGCCAAAACCAATATCCCTTAATGTTTTTGCTTTGGCATCATCGGCGGTAAATAGTTTATATGCTTCTGTTTCAGATTTAATGGCCTGGTTCCAGCCATAGGCGCCCTTGGTGTTTGAAGTTAATTGCTGGGGACGAAAGAATCCTCCGCCGCCACCAAAGCCGCCTGTTTGCTGGGGAGCGGCCGATGCCATGCCATAGTCGCTGTAAATATCAATGAAGGCCGGGTAAATATATTTCCCGTTGCAGTCAATTACCACTGCTTCTTTTGGGATAGCAATATTATTTCCTACGGCTTCTATTTTTCCCTGGCGGATGATCAGCGTTGCATTTTGTAAAGTGGTTTGGGCATCTTTTACAATGCTGGCATTGGTAAACGCATAATATCCGTCTTTGGGATTGGCCACATCGTTAGCCGGAAAAGTGGCCTGGGCCTGGAGTAGTTGAATACTGGTTGCCATAAAAGCAAACAGCAGCAACAGGGGTCTTAGTTTTTGCATGCAGTTATTTTTTGATTGGGCGATAAATATAACAAATGATTAATTGTGAAAACCGCCACCTGTATAATTTAGCCGCCGGTAGGGCGTAATTTTACGATGTCATACCCTTCTTGTGGATAAACAGCAAGGCATTGAGTATAAAATGATAGCTTTGTTCCGTGATATGTGATAAAATGGTACATGTGGATGGAATGATTTTTGCAAAACGACGCTGTATGAAAAAAATAGCAGGTATATTATTAGTGATCACCTTTTCGGCAACAGCCATGGCCCAGGTTGCTGCGGATAGTACCCGGCCAAAAGTATTGGTGAATAAAGATCCCCGGCTGGATATACTGGCAAAGGCCGAGGCAGAGATAAACAGCTATGCAAGCCGTTTTGCCAAAGGCTATCGTTTGTTTGTATTAAAGACCAATAACCGGGATTATGCCATGAAAGTGCGGGCTTATCTTTTGCAGACATTCCCCGAAGAAAAAGTGGTAATGACCTACCAGTCGCCGTTCATTAAAATGAAGTTTGGTGATTTTACAGATAAGAAGGAAGCGGAGAAATGCCGCGACATCATCATGAAGTCGGGCATAGTAACCGGTGCTGTTTATCTTCTTCCCGAAATGGTGGAACTGAAACCCGATAAACTGAAAGAACTGGATTCAAAATAAAAGCCGTTAAAATCTGTGTAAAGGAGTTTCTGAAAGGAAACTCCTTTTTATTTTGCAGGTTTACCGTTATTTTTATTGCATGATAAAGCAACGCATACAGCAATTAGCCAAAACCTACGGCAATGAGTTTGTCAATATCCGGCATCACCTGCATGCAAATCCCGAACTGAGTTATAAGGAATTTGAAACATCGGCATACGTTCAGCAGAAATTAAAAGAATGGGGTATCCCGTTTGAAGTAAAAGCAACCACCGGTGTGATAGGTCTTATCAAAGGAAAGAACCCCGGAAGTAAGGTGACTGCTTTGCGTGCCGATATGGATGCATTGCCCATTACCGAAGAAAATGATGTTGATTATAAGTCGAAGAATGCCGGTGTGATGCATGCCTGTGGGCATGATGTACATACCACCTGTTTATTAGGCGCTGCAAAAATTTTAAATGAATTGAAAGATGAGTGGGAGGGAGCAGTGAAGCTGATCTTTCAGCCCGGTGAAGAAAAAAACCCGGGAGGCGCCAGTTTATTGATCGCAGAAGGAGTTTTGGAAAATCCTAAACCCGAAAAAATATTTGCGCTTCATGTACACCCCGGACTGGAAGTGGGAAAGCTGAGTTTCCGTAACGGCATGGTAATGGCCAGCGCCGATGAAATTTATATCAGCATAAAAAGTAAAGGAGGGCATGCCGCTGCGCCACAGTATACGGCGGATACTATTTTAATTGCTTCGCAGTTAGTGGTAAGCCTGCAACAGATTGTGAGCAGGAACAACAGCCCGTTCAATCCTTCTGTGTTATCCATTACTTCTTTCCAGGGCGGCACCACCACCAATGTGATACCATCCGAAGTGAAACTGATGGGAACCTTCAGGGCCATGAATGAAGAATGGCGTTTTAAAGCGCATGAACTCATAAAAAAACAAACGCTGGAATTGGTAAGCGCCATGGGCGCTGAAGCAGACATTCATATTGATGTAGGTTATCCTTTTGTTTTAAATGATGAAGCCCTGGGCAATGCCAGCCGGAAAAAAGCGGAAGAATACATGGGCGCTGCCAATGTGGAAGAAACAGAATTGAGAATGGGAGCAGAAGATTTTGCGTATTACTCACACCAGGTACCTGCCTGCTTCTTTCGCCTTGGCGCCGGTAATAAAGAAAAAGGAATAACCAGCGGCGTGCATACGCCAACCTTTAATATTGATGAAAGAGCTATTGAGACAGGAGTGGGGATGATGGCCTGGCTTGGGGCAGACACCCCCTCCGCTCCCTAAAGGGGAACTGTAGAAACCTCACCCCAACCCCTCTCCTTAAGGAGAGGGAACCAGAAGATCTGGGTGAAGATCACATTTCATAAAATAAATACTCTTTGGGGTATTGATGAAAGAGGAATTGTTGTTGATATGGAAGATAAAATAGTTGATTATGTTTAATGTGCCGCTCCTTCTCTTTAGGAGAAGGAGTTGGAGGATGAGGTTGCTGAATGAAGATACACTGTACAAGAGTGCGACGCCAATGAAGCCGGGTTTTGCACAATTGCCGGGCTAATAAAATTAAAAACACGAAAATGAAAATAGCATTCCACGGCGCAGCCCGTACGGTAACCGGAAGCAAACACCTGCTAACATTAAAGAACGGAAAAAAATATTTGTTAGACTGCGGCATGTTCCAGGGTATGGGAAAACAAACCGATGCCATGAACCGTAACTGGGGTTTTGAGCCGTCGGAAGTAACGCATCTTATTTTATCGCATGCGCATATTGACCACAGCGGCCTTATTCCCAAATTTGTAAAAGATGGTTTCAACGGAAAGATATTCTGCACCCCTGCCACCAAAGAATTATCGGCCGTAATGCTGGAAGATTCTGCCGGCATCCAGGAAAGTGAGATAAAATACGAGAACAAGCGAAGGGCGCAGGACGGATTACCTTATTTAAAACCATTGTACGATACAGCCGATGCCATGGCAGCCATGGATCATTTTATGGAAGTGGATTATGATAGCTGGTATACCATTGATGAAAACGTACAGGTGCAATACACCGATACCGGACATATCATTGGCAGCGCTGCCGTGCATTTAAAAGTAAAAGAAGATGGCAAAACCACCCGGATCAGTTTCAGCGGTGATGTGGGCCGTTACCGGGATGTGATATTAAGATCGCCGGCAGAATTTTCACAGGCCGATTATATTTTACTGGAATCAACTTATGGAAATAGTTTGCATGATGTAAACACTACCACGCCCGACCAGGTATTGCAATGGATAGAAAAAGCCTGTATACAAAAGAAAGGAAAGTTGATCATCCCTGCATTCAGCGTGGGACGAACACAGGAGATATTGTATGCGCTTAACCAGCTGGAATTAGAAAGAAGATTGCCCGACCTTAATTATTTTGTGGACAGCCCGCTGAGTGTAAAAGCCACGCAGATCATTAAAAATTACCCGCAGTATTTTAATAAAACTATTCAGAAGATATTACAGAGCGATAGTGACCCGTTTGGATTTAAAGGACTGAAGTTTATTAAATCGGTGGACGAATCAAAGTTGTTGAACTTCCGCAACGGCCCCTTCGTTGTTATTTCCGCAAGCGGCATGGCCGATGCAGGCAGGGTGAAGCATCATATCAGTAATAATATTGAGAACAGCAGGAACACCATTTTATTTACCGGTTATTGCGAACCTCATTCCCTGGGCGGCAAATTGCTTGATGGCAGAAAGGAGGTGAATATCTACGGCGTGGCGCATGAAGTAAATGCAGAGATCGGTTCAATAAGAAGTATGAGTGCCCACGGCGATTATGACGACCTTTGCCAGTTCCTGGCCTGCCAGGATCCTAAAAAAGTGAAGCGCTTATTCCTGGTTCATGGCGAGTATCATGTGCAGCAGGAGTTTCAGCAACGGCTTATCCGCAAAGGTTTTTCAGATGTGGAGATACCCGAGATGCACTACGAGATCGGTTTGGAATAGTTTTTGGGTACCTTGCCTGCACCATAAGTTTAGCCCCCATGAAAAAACTGAAGAAGATCATTAAAATAACCCTGGTAAGCCTGGTTGTACTGATCGGCCTGCTGGTAGCATCCACCTATATTTTCAGGGGCAAGATAATCTCACTCATAAAATCGGAGATCAATAAGAACATCAATGCAAAAGTTGATTTTAAAGAGGTGGACATTTCTTTTTTCCGCCATTTTCCAAAAGTAAGTATTGGCCTGGATGAGCTGCAGGTAACAGGCGCCGGATATTTTGCAGCCGACACTTTATTGCAGGCAGAGCGGCTGGATGCCACGGTGGACATCATGAGTTTTATCCGGGGCAAGAATATGAACATCTACAGCATTTACCTGGAAAAGCCGGAGATAAATGCGATCGTAACCAAAGAAGGCCTTGCCAACTGGGATATTGTAAAAGAAGAGGCAGGCAAAACAAATACGAACACAGAAAGCAAGCCCTTCAACCTGCAACTACAAAAATACAGCATCAATAACGGGCATATAATTTATACGGATGCACAAAGTGATATGAGTGCGGTGGTTGAAAACCTCGATCATTCCGGCAGCGGAGATTTTACGTCTGACCAGTTCCTGCTGAAGACAAGTACCAGCGCCGATGCGGTTACCTATACTTATGCAGCCATTCCATTTCTTTCGAAAGTAAAAACCAGGGTTGATACGGATATCAAGATCGATAACAAGACCAGCACCTATAGTTTTGATGCGATGGATGTGTTGTTAAATGAGCTGAAGATAACCGGCAGCGGCCAGTTTAAGAATATTGACAATGGCTACGATATGGATATAAAGTTTAAATCGGCCTCCACCGATTTTAAAAATATACTGTCGTTGGTACCTGCCATTTACAAAACAGAGTTTGATAAAGTAACGGCAAGTGGTAATGCCGGCTTTGAAGGAACTGTAAAAGGAATGTACAGCGATTCAACCATGCCGGGCTATCATTTGGCCATGACGGTAAAAGAAGGCTCTTTCAAATATACCGATCTGCCCAAAGCGGTACAACATATAAATTTCAATGCGGTGGTTGATAATCCCGATGGGCAAACCGATAATACCGTAGTAGATATAACCAACGGCCACCTGGAAATAGACAAGGACCCGTTCGATTTTCGCCTGCTGGTTAAAAAGCCAATCAGCAATATGTTCATAGATGCGGCTGCAAAAGGAAAACTGGACCTGGGCCAGGTTGCTAACTATGTAAAACTGGAAAAAGGAACAAGCATTGCCGGGCTGATGAATGCCGATGTGAACATCAAAGGCAATGTGAAGGAGATTGAGAAACAACAATATGAAAATTTCTATGCAGCAGGAACGGTCGACGTAAATAAATTCAATTATACTTCCCCGGATTATCCAACGGGAATTAAGATAAATACGGTGCATGCCGGCTTTACGCCCGCTAAAATTGATGTGTCGAACCTCAGCGGACAATACATGAATTCGAATTTCAGTGGCGGCGGACAGGTCAATAACCTGCTGAGTTATCTCTTAAGCGGAAAGCCATTGCGTGCAGATCTTAGCATTAGTGCAGATAAGATAAACCTGAACGATTGGATGGGCGTGGCAGCAGATACCACAACATCTGCAACCAATGGATCGGCGCCTTTTGCCGTGCCTGCTAACCTGGATATAAGTCTGAATACAAAAGTTGACAGGCTGCTTTATGATAAGGTGGATATTCAGAATTTAACGGGAGGGCTGCAAGTAGAGGATGAAGCTGTAAAGTTGAATAATATCAGCGGCAATGCATTGGATGGCACCATAAAGATCAATGGCTCGTATAGTACAAAAGAAAATAAAGCAAAGCCGGTGATCGCCATGAGTTACGATGTGGCAGGGGTGGACATACAAAAAACATTTTACACTTTCAATACGGCACAGAAACTGATGCCGATCGGGAAATTCCTGGCAGGTAAACTTACTTCTGTGTTATCGGCCAATGGAAAACTGGGAGATAATATGAGCGTGGATATGAACACGCTTTCAGGCAATGGTAATTTATTTTTAATTGAAGGCTTTTTAAGCAAGTTTGCCCCGCTGGATAAAATAGCTTCTACATTAAATGTAAAAGAGCTTGAACAGTTATCGATGAAAGATGTGAAGACCTTCTTTGAATTCTCGAATGGCAAATTACTGGTTAAGCCATTCACGGTTAAGGTAAAGAATATAGAGATGGAGATCGGCGGCCTGCAGGGTTTTGATGAATCGATCAGCTATGCCATAAACCTTAAACTGCCAAGGGCGCTGATGGGCACCCAGGGAAATCAACTGGTGAATAACCTGGTAACTGCGGTAAACAGCAAAGGTGTTCCGTTGAATGCAGGTGATGTGGTAAACCTCAAACTGGGTCTTGCCGGAACGATACGAAATCCAACCATAAAAGTAGACCTGAAGCAAAGCGGCGAAAAATTAGCCGACCAGTTGCAGCAACAGGTAAAGGATTTTGCACAGGCTAAGATCGATAGCGCAAAAAATGCCGCCAAAGACACCCTCAATTCGGTTAAGAAACAACTGGCAGATGCCGCTAAAGAAGAATTACGTAAAAAGTTGTTCGGTGGAAAAGATACGGTGACGGTAAAAGACAGCACCCCGGTGAAAAACCCGGCGAACAAAACCAAAGAGTCGGTAAAAGGATTGTTCGATAATTTACTAAAGAAGAAACCGAAAGATTCGGTTAACAAGCAATAACATCATTAAAACCGTTGTGGTTTAAATGATGTGATATCAATGGATGTTGTTTTGTGCCGGATGATCTCACTCACTAATTTACCGGTGCCCGTTCCTTCAGAAATGCCCAGCATGGCGTGGCCGCCGGCAAAAACCACATTTTCGTACTCGGTAACTTTTCCAATATAAGGCAAGCCGTCGGGTGTTACCGGTCTTAGCCCGTTCCATATTTTATTAACCGGAGGAAAATCAATTTTCAATCCCGGGTAAAAAAGTTTAGCTGAATCATAAATGCCCTGCATGCGCTTCACCAGTACTTTATTATTGATGCCGCTGAGTTCCATGGTGCCGCCAATACGGAGTTGCTGTTTCCAGGGAGTGATGGCGCAGCGGCCATCAACTAAAATAGCAGGATACTTAAGATTCTTTTCCACATGGTCGTAGGTATAACTGTAGCCTTTGCCCGGCTGTAATAATAATCTAATGCCCATCATCTTGGCAACAAGCGGAAGCCAGCTTCCGGTGGCGATCACTACTTCATTGCAATCAAACTTTCCTTTATCGGTTAGTACAGCAGAAATTTTATTACCTGTTTTTTCAAAACCGGTAACGGTTGTGTTGAGTTGAAAAACGATTCCTTTCTTTACCAGGCCATTTTTCAGGGCGGCCATCATTTTGCCGGGGTTGAAATGGCAATCGTCTTTGAATAGTACGGCGCCTGCCACATCCACTTCCACGTCTGTTTCCAGTTGCTGTACGGCATCCCGTTTCAACCGTTCCACTTTCAGTCCGAATTTTTCGGCGTCATCGGCTAAATGAAATTCATGCTCCAGTGTTTTTTCCTGTTTGCACATCATCAGGCAACCGATCTCTTCCATATCAAATGTATCGCCGATCTCAGTGCGCATATCGTTTATCAGTTGACGGCTAAGCTGTAAAATATTGTTCAGGTGCGGTGCATTTTTCTTTACAGTAGAAGCATTGCTGTTCTTCCAGAAATGAAAACCCCATTGTATCAGGTCCCGGTTAAGTCTGGGTTTAATATAAAAGGGGCTGCTGCTGCTGAGCATGTGCCGGATACCTTCGGCAATAATACCCGGGCTTGCGAGCGGCACAAAGTGGCTGGGCGACATATAACCCATGTTGCCAAAAGAACAACCATCGGTTATATCGCCTCTTTCAATAATGGTTACCTGGTATCCTTCTTTTTGTAAATAGTAAGCGCTGCATAAACCGATTACACCGCCGCCAATGATGGTTACTTTCATGTCTCCCTTTTTCTGCGTTGTTTAAAATATAATCTTTGATGCCATTTCGCTGAGATGCTTCGTTCCTCAGCATGACAGAATCCGTTTTCATCTGTACATATCCGTGTCACCTGTGTTCTATCACAAAACCTGGAAACCCAATGCATATGGGTCGTCTTCGGTATCAATCGTTATTATATTCTGTCCGTAGATCCTTGCCCATCCTTCAATGCTGGGTCTGATCGCCTGCCTTGCATCCACGGTTAACTCTTCTTCAATCCGCCCGATGAATTTACTGCCGATTATGCTTTCATGAATGAATTCATCACCCTTTTTCAATTTTCCTTTTGCATACCACTGCGCCATGCGTGCGCTGGTACCCGTTCCGCAAGGGCTTCGGTCGATGGCTTTGTCGCCGTAGAATACGGCATTGCGTGCAGTAGAAGTTTTATCCATCACAGCGCCGGTCCACAGAATATGACTGCAACCATGAATCGTTTCATTCTCCGGGTGAACAAAATCGTACTTAGCATTGATGTTTTTTCTAAGCTCTCTGGCCCAGGCGATGAGTTTATCGGCAGCATAATGCTCCAGCCCCTTGAAATTTTTCTGTACATCTACAATGGCATAAAAATTACCGCCGTAAGAGACATCGATCACCAGTTCTCCCAATTCGGGGCATTCTACTGTTAACCCTGTTGAATGAAGAAAGGATGCAACATTAGTGAGTTTTACACTTTTGACTTTTTCCTTTTGACTTGTATATTGAATCATGACCAGCCCCGCCGGTGCTTCCATTCGTACAATGCCGGGCGTTTTTGGTTTTATCAATCCTTCTTCAATGGCAATGGTGATGGTGCCAATGGTTCCATGTCCGCACATGGGCAGGCAGCCGCTGGTTTCTATGAACAGCACAGCCACATCGTTCTGCAGATCGTGAGGTGGGTAAAGAATACTGCCGCTCATCATGTCGTGGCCACGGGGTTCAAACATGAGGCCTTTGCGTATCCAGTCGTATTCCTTCATAAAATGCTGGCGCTTTTCGCTCATGGTATTACCGGTCAGTTCGGGGCCGCCCTGCTTTACCAGGCGAACGGGGTTGCCGCAGGTATGGGCATCTATGCAATGGAATGTATGCTTCATTTTATTTTGTAAATTTATGCCATGGAAGCATACGGAAAAATATTATTGATAGCCATGCCTGCATTTTTACTGCTGGTACTTTTTGAAAAATGGTATGGCTGGCGCAAAGGAAAAGATACGGTGCGTAATATGGATATGATCAGCAGCCTGAGCAGCGGCGTTACCAATGTTACCAAAGATGTGGTGGGGCTGTACCTGGTCATCATTTCCTACCCGTTCTTACTGCGTAACCTGGCACTCACTCACATTGAGAATACGTTCATCGTATACCTGATAGCATTTTTTGCGCTGGACTTTGCCGGTTACTGGGTACATCGCCTGCAGCATGTGGCTAACTTTTTCTGGAACGGGCATATCGTTCATCACAGCAGCGAAGAGTTTAATCTGGCCTGCGCATTGCGACAGAGTATTTCAGCTATTGTAAAAACATTTGCTATTTTTTTGTTGCCCGCTGCCCTGCTGGGAGTGCCTTATGAAGTAATTGCGATCGTGGCGCCGCTTCATTTGTTTGCACAATTCTGGTACCATACACAGCATATCGGGCGCATGGGATTTTTAGAGAAGGTCATTGTAACGCCTTCGCATCACCGGGTGCACCATGCTATTAACCCGCAATACATTGATAAGAACTACGGGCAGATATTTATTTTCTGGGACAAATGGTTCGGCACTTTCCAGGAAGAACTACCCGATGTGCCGCCCGTGTACGGAATTACGAGGCCGGTACACACCTGGAACCCGATCAAAATAAATTTCCAGCATGTTTGGTTATTGATAAAAGATGCATGGCGTACAAATAGCTGGAAAGAAAAATTCACCCTGTGGTTCCGGCATACCGGTTACCGCCCGGCAGATGTGGCAGCAAAATACCCGGTGTATAAAATTGAAGATGTGTACCATTTTGAAAAATACAATACGTCCACTTCCCCGGCATTCAATACCTGGAGCTGGGTACAGTTGCTGATGGTTCTGTTGTTTGTAAGCTATATGTTCGGCAACATCGCCCTCATCAATAACCTCGATAAAACATACATCATCTGGTATGGCGCTTTCATCTTTTTAAGTGTGTATGCACTTACCGACCTGATGGACCGGAATGCTCCTGCTATTGCCTGGGAATTCATACGCTCCGGCCTGGGCCTTTATTTTCTTTTTCAGCAAAACGATTGGTTTGGAGCAGGTACTTATTCGCCGACTATTAAATTTATACTGGGTGGATATTTTGTTATCTCCATTATTGTAACAGGATGGTTTGTGATGAAACATCGGAGAGAAGATCAACGGATAGCATTAACTATATAAACCAAACTACAATACCACTCGTCCCGGTCTCAGACCGGGATGCAATGGTTTCAAGACTCTGTCTTGCTGTACAATTAAAGAGGGGTTTTTGCCAAATCACTGTTCACCGTTCTCCATATTCCCAATGGATTCTCATTCTTCAATTCATCCGGCAACAATTCATTGCTCCAGTTTTGAAAAGCGATGGGCCTTGCAAAACGTTTGATGCCATCGGCACCTACCGAAGTAAACCGTGAATCGCTGCTGGCAGGGAATGGGCCGCCATGATGCATGCTTAAGCAAACTTCTACACCGGTTGGCACACTGTTTAAGATAAAACGTCCGCAGATGTTTTTTACGGCTTCCACCAGTTCATCGTTTTCTTTGATGTCGGCATCGGTTGCCATTAAGGTGGAAGTCAGTTGGCCTTCCAGCTGTTTTGCCACTGCAATCATCTCTTTCATGTTTTTACAACGGATAACTATAGAGTAGGGGCCAAATACTTCCTGGTGCAGAACGGGGTTATTTAAAAATGCCTGTCCGCTGGCGGTGGCAATGGTTGGCAATCCTTCATTCTCTTTCACCATTGTTTCGCTTTCAGCCACCAGGTGAACATCTTCCTGCAACAACGCATTGCCTTTATTTTTTTTGTAGGCAGTTACAATTCCCTGGTGCAGCATCGGCGCCGGGGCAATTTTCTGAATGGCTTTGCCCAGGTCGTGAACGAATGTTTGCAGCGCATCGCTTTCAATGCCGATGATGAGGCCGGGGTTGGTGCAGAACTGACCAACACCCAATGTGATGGAGCCGGCATACATGCCTGCAAAATCTCCGGCAGATGCCTTTAATTTTTCAGGCAATAAAAAAACAGGATTGATGCTTCCCATCTCGGCAAAAACCGGAATGGGTTCTTTACGTTGATTACCCCAGTCGAATAATTGTTTACCGCCGATGTAAGAGCCGGTAAAGCCTACCGCTTTTGTATGCGGATGTGTTACCAGTGCTTTGCCCACTTCAAAAGAAGCGCCATGTACATGCGCAAAAATTCCTTCGGGCATATTGCATTTTTTTGCTGCAGTTAAGATCGCATTTGCAACGATCTCCGATGTTTGGGCATGGGCAGGATGTGCTTTTACAATAACCGGGCAGCCGGCGGCAAAGGCGCATGCTGTATCACCACCAGCGGTTGAATAGGCAAAGGGAAAATTACTTGCACCAAAAACAACAACAGGTCCAAGAGGTACCAGCATCTTCCGGATGTCTGGCTTTGGCGGCGTTTTATCCGGGATGGCGGTATCAATTCTTGCTTCCAGCCAATCGCCTTTTTCGCAAGCTTCGGCATAACTGTTCAGTTGAAATATTGTTCTTGCCCGTTCGCCACGCAATCTTACTTCAGGCAGATTGGTTTCACTCATGGCCGTATGTATCAGATCATCGCCGCAATTCTCCAGCTCAACTGCAATGGCCTTCATAAACACTGCCCGTTGTTTCAAAGAAAATTTTCTATAAATGTGAAAAGCATTCCATGCATCCTGCATGATCGTTTCAATTTCTGATGGAGTACTGTCGTTGAACATTGAACATTGAGAATTGATTATTTAATTAGAGCGCTGGCCGGGTTGCAATCCCATCATTAATGATTTTTAAAACATCTTCCCTTTCTTTTCCAACCAATACTAACCTTGGCGCTCTTACCGTTTCGGAGCCAATACCAGCCTGTGCTTCTGCCAGTTTTATATATTGTACCAGTTTGGGGTGAATATCCAGTTCCAGCAAGGGCATGAACCAGCGATAGATCTTTGTGGCTTCAGCAATTTTGCCGGCCTTTACCAGGTTAAAAATAGCAACTGTTTCTTTTGGAAAAGCGCAAACCAGTCCCGCCACCCAGCCATCAGCTCCCAAAACAAGTTCTTCCATGGCCAATGGGTCTACACCGCAAAGAATTTTATAGCGGTCGCCAAAACGGTTTTTTAATCTTGTTACATTTATTACATCCCTGGTTGATTCTTTTATGGCATTTATATTTTTGCTGGCCTGCAGTTCGTCAAACATATCCAGGGTAACCTCTATCTTATAATCAACGGGGTTGTTGTATATCATTATAGGCAGGTCTGTTGAACCGGCTACTGTTTTAAAGTATGTAACGGTTTCCCGGTGATCGCTTTTGTAGCGCATCGGCGGCAGTATCATAATTCCTTTGGCTCCCCAGGCTTTGGCATATGCTGCCTGTTGCAGCGCTTCTTTGGTGGAGCCTTCGGCAATATTTAAAACAACCGGAACTTTACCGGCACATTTTTCCACGGCAAATTTTATCAGCCGTTCCTTTTCTTCGGTTGTCAATACACTGGCTTCTCCCAATGTGCCGCCGAGTACAACGCCGTTTACCCCTGCTTCAAGCTGGGCATTTAAATTTTTCTCAAATAAAGGCAGATCTAGCTGGTCATCTGCAGTAAATTTTGTGGTAAGGGCTGGAAAAACGCCGGTCCATGGAAAACTCATAATAAGTTGATTTAAATTTTTCACAAACTACGAAATCATGAAATAAAAAAGCCTCTCAAAATTTTGAGAGGCTTTTCTAATAACGAATAACCAATGGCTGGTTTCTTTTGTACCACGTACGGGATTCGAACCCGTGATTCCTCCGTGAAAGGGAGGCGTCTTAACCCCTTGACCAACGCGGCGTTTTAATAAAGGACGGCAAAGATAACATCTAACCGTTTTTCAACCAAATATTTTAAATCAACTGTATCAGTTTATTATTTTACGGGTATATCAGATCAAAACCTGCGCCTGTATTGAATTTGCGATACTTATTCACCCCCGTATCCGGCTAAAAATAATCTGTAGAATATCTTTCACATCCTGTAATTTTGCCTCTCAATTTTAAATTCAAATTAAAGCTATGAGTACAGTAAAAGTTGCAATCAACGGTTTTGGTCGCATCGGCCGCCTGGTATTCCGCCAGATCTACAACATGGATGGTATTGATGTGGTTGCCATCAATGATCTTACAAGTCCTGCAGTGCTTGCACATTTGTTAAAGTATGACAGCGCACAAGGCCGTTTTGGTCAGAATGTGACTTCTACCGAAAATTCAATAGTGGTTAATGGTCATGAGGTGAAAGTGTATGCCCAGAAAGATCCTGCACAGATCCCCTGGGGAGCACATGATGTGGATGTAGTGATAGAGAGTACCGGCTTCTTTACCGATAAGGCAAAAGCCGAAGCTCATCTTACCGCAGGTGCAAAAAGAGTGGTGATATCCGCCCCGGCCACCGGCGATCTGAAAACAGTTGTATTTAATGTTAACCACGCTATACTCGACGGCAGCGAAACCATCATCAGCTGCGCAAGCTGTACCACCAACTGCCTGGCGCCTATGGCAAAAGTGCTGGAAGAAAAATACGGTATTATCACCGGTTTGATGAGCACCATTCATGCGTATACAAATGATCAGAACACGTTGGATGCACCACATCCAAAAGGCGACCTGCGCAGGGCAAGGGCTGCAGCGGCCAACATCGTTCCCAACAGCACCGGCGCTGCAAAAGCGATCGGGCTGGTATTACCAAGCCTCAAAGGCAAACTGGATGGCGGCGCTCAACGGGTACCAACCATTACCGGCAGTGTAACGGAGCTTTATTCCATACTTGGTAAAGACGTAACCGCCGAAGAAGTAAATGCCGCCATGAAAGCCGCCAGTAACGAAAGCTTTGGTTATACCGAAGACGAAATTGTTAGCAGCGATGTGATCGGCATCAGTTTCGGCAGCTTGTTTGACGCTACGCAAACAAGGGTGATCAAAACCGCCGACAAACAACTGGTGAAAACCGTTAGCTGGTACGATAACGAAATGAGCTATGTATCGCAACTGGTGCGTACGGTGCATCATTTTGCAAAACTGATCAAGTAATTTTTTAAGTATATATTTATAACCGCAAAGACGCAAAGTCGCCGAGGGATCTTCTCTGCGTTTCAGCGCCTTTGCGGTTTAATTTTTTAAACAAGAGCTATGTCAAAATTCAGCAACTTCAGTTTCTCTGGTCATAAAGCACTGGTTCGTGTTGATTTTAATGTGCCCCTGGACAAAGATTATAATATTACCGACGATACCCGGATGACGGCAACCATTCCTACCATTAAAAAAATACTGGCAGATGGCGGAAGTGTTATCCTGATGAGTCACCTCGGCAGACCCAAAGAAGGGCCCACTGAAAAATATTCATTAAAGCACCTGGTGAAACACCTGTATGAACTGCTTAACTCCCCTTTAGGGGATGGGGGCGGCAGTACCCGGGTTTTCTTTGCAGACAATTGTATTGGCGACCAGGCCGCACTCACGGCCTCCATGCTGAAGCCGGGTGAAGTGTTATTGCTGGAGAACCTTCGATTCTACAAAGAAGAAGAAAAAGGTGATGAAGCATTTGCCGGAAAACTAAGCAAACTGGGCGATGTGTATGTGAATGATGCATTTGGAACTGCTCATAGGGCACATGCATCCACGGCGGTGATCGCTAAATTCTTCCCGGCAGAAAAAAGAATGTTCGGATTGCTGATGGAAGGAGAAGTGGTAAGCGCCGAAAAAGTATTGCATGGCTCCGAAAAACCTTTTACAGCTATTATTGGCGGTGCAAAGGTTTCGGATAAGATCCTCATCATTGAAAACCTGTTGCAACGGGCAACCGATATCATCATTGGCGGCGGCATGGCCTATACTTTCTTAAAAGCAAGAGGCGGAAACATCGGTTCCTCACTTTGCGAAGACGATCGTTTGCAAACTGCCCTGGATATTTTAGAACAGGCAAAGCAAAAGAATGTCAGCATTCATCTGCCCGAAGATTCTGTGATCGCCGATAAGTTTGCAGCCGATGCAAATACAGATGTCCGGCCAAGTGATGCCATCCCCGATGGCTGGATGGGCCTGGATATTGGCCCCAAGGCTACCGGCATCTTCAATGAAGTGATCGGTAAATCAAAAACCATCTTATGGAACGGCCCGATGGGCGTTTTTGAGATGGAAAAATTCCAGGCAGGAACAAAAGCCATCGCCGAATCGGTGGCGGCATCTACGGCAAACGGGGCTTTTAGCCTGGTAGGCGGCGGCGATAGTGTGGCAGCGGTAAATAAATTCAACCTGGCCAGCAAAGTAAGTTATGTTAGCACCGGCGGCGGCGCCATGCTGGAGTACTTTGAGGGAAAGATCTTGCCGGGGATAAAAGCTGTTGCTGGTTAGCATACTGCTCGAAACCCCTCTCCTGCAGGAGAGGGGTTGGGGTGAGGTAAAAAGATTAACGGTTTTAAAAGGTTACTTTTACTCAAACGTCTCATTAATACAGAGTATCTCAGGAAAATATTAATTTTAACTTCTTAACACTAAAACAAAAAATCATGAAACGCACCGGATTGTTAGTTACACTAGGTATAGTTCTTATTCTCGGTTTCTGGGGATGTAATGGATACAATGGGTTGGTTACTGCCGACCAGGATGTGAAAAAGGTTTGGAGCAACGTAGAAACCAATTACCAGCGCCGTACCGATCTGTACAGCAGCATTATTAAAACTGTTGAAGCATCAGCAAACTTTGAAAAGTCTACGCTACAGGCTGTAGTGGAAGCAAGGGCAAAAGCCACGGCTATTACGGTTGATATCAACGATCCGGCCTCGCTGGAAGCATACCAGAAAGCACAGGCAAACCTGCAAGGTTCATTCAGCCGCTTGATCGCTTCTTTTGAAGCGTATCCCGATCTTAAAACAACGCAGGCATTTCGTGATTTCCAGGCACAGATAGAAGGAACTGAGAACCGCATTAATGTGGCACGCCAGGATTACAACAAAGCCATCGAAGGGTATAACCTTAAAGTAAAACGTTTCCCGAAAAGTCTTTTGGCAAATGTTTTCGGCTTCAAAGAAAAACCTTTCTACAAAGCCGAGGCAGGCAGCGAAAAGAATCCCGACATAAAATTCGATATAAAATAATTGTATGAATAAAACCCCTCTTAAAACAGGGGTTTTATTTCTAAACAAAGCCTGCATGTTTTCCTTATTTAAAAAGAAAGAGTTTTTTACTGTTGCCGAAAAGGCGCAGATAGTAGATGCCATACGTGCAGCTGAAAAAGAAACCAGTGGCGAGGTAAGGGTTTATGTTGAAAGCAAGAATGCCTACGTAGATGCCATTGACCGGGCCGCCGAAATTTTCTATAAACTTAAGATGCAGAATACCGATCACCGCAATGCGGTGCTGTTGTATGTTGCCATGAAGCATCACGAACTGGCACTATTTGCCGACGAAGGCATTTACCAAAAAACGGGGGCCGAATACTGGAACAATGCGGTAAAGAATATGATCGATAAATTTTCAAAAGACGATATTCCCGGGGGTATTGAACAGTGTGTACGGCAGATAGGGGAAACATTAAAAGAAAAATTCCCTTACATACCAACAGAAGATAAAAACGAATTGCCCGATGAGATCGTTTTCGGGCATTGATAAAACCAGCAATCTGTTTAAAAGAAGAATGAAGAAGATACTTTCCATATTTATATTGTTGCTGGTTACTACTGTTGTCGCTTTTTCGCAGAAAACGATCAGCCCGGAAGAACTGCTGAAGTACAAGGCCACAAAACTGGTAAATGATTTTACCAATACCCTCACTCCCGACCAGGAGCAGGCACTGGAAAGAAAACTGGTTGCTTTTGATGACAGCACATCTACGCAAATTGCCGTTGTCATCATTCCTACACTGGATGGAAATGATATTGCCGACTATAATGTACAGTTATACAGGGCCTGGGGTGTGGGCGGAAAAGAAAAGAACAACGGCGCCGTACTGCTTATAGCAAAAAGCGATCGTAAGCTTAATATTACAACAGGTTATGGCCTGGAAGGTGCCTTGCCTGATATTACCTGTAAGCAGATCATTGAAGATATTATTGTACCCAATTTTAAAGGCGATGATTATTACCGGGGAATAGAGGAAGGAACCGATGCCATGATAAAGGCGGTGAAGGGCGAGTATAAAGCGCCGGCAGGTTATCACCAGAGAGGCAGTGGCAGTTCGGTGATGCGGATCGTATTTATTATTATCCTTATCATCGTTTTTCTTGCTGTGAATGGTGGTCGTGGCGGTGGTGGTTCATTCATGAGCAGACGTGGTTTTACCGCCTGGACAATTGGTAATATACTCAGCAATATGGGCAGAAGCGGCGGTGGCGGCGGAGGATGGAGTGGTGGCGGCGGTGGTGGCTTCGGCGGTTTTGGTGGAGGCAGCTCCGGCGGAGGTGGCGCAAGCGGAAGTTGGTAGCGATAAAAACTTAAAACTTATGTGAATACCTCTCTTCTCAGGAAGGCATTTTAGTTTTGTTTCAGTATAAACTTCAGCGAACTTTCTACCTGCGAATTATGCGTCTTGCCGCCATGTATATCGTATTTATAAGACAGGCCGGGATAGTTTTGTTTCTGCAGAAAGAGATTCATCTCGTTCGTTCCTGCTTTAATGCGGTTAAAGATCTCCAGGCTGCCGGATGAAAAGTACAGGTATTTGTTACACAGGTCCTTTTGTGCCAGGCGATTGAATTTATAAATGGAATAATTATCAATCCACAACGATGGGCTCAGGGCATAGTAGTTTTTAAAGATCGTATCGTTCTTAAAGAGGCAATAGAATGCAAACAGCCCGCCAAGCGAATGCCCAAGGATGGAATTGTTGCCTGCACTGGTTTTGTAGGTTGAATCGATCATGGGCATCAGTTCTGTTTTTAAGAACTGGTAAAAGTTTTCGATCTGTCCATAATCCCTGGATGCTCCTGCTGTATCTCCGTTATTTATTTCCGGTAAAATAAAATCCCTGCGCCGTAAAACATGAAAGTTGCCAATATGACCGATCCCAACGAAAATGGTTTTATCAACCTTGCCTGAAAATTCAGGTTTGGCGATAAGCTCTCTTAACTTTTTACCCGACTTTAAATTCGCATCCATGTAATAAAAGACGGAAAGCTGGTTGTTGCTATCAATTTTCTGCGGGGCATTGATATAGATCTCAAAACTGTCTTTAACTTTTGCTGAATAGATGACCGATGTTGGTGGCGCCGATATTTTTTGTCCGCATGAGACCAGGGTAATACCTAAAAGAAAAACGGAACAAATGCTTCTCATCAATAAGATTTATATTGGTTGAAATAATGGATGAGTATAAATATACACAACTCCTGGTTCAGTACAGCAGTGATACAACGGGCAATATGTAGCAATAAAAAACCCGGAGATTACCCCGGGTTTAAAAATGTTGAGATGATTTATTTCATCTTCTCAGCTATATAATCTTCCACCTCTTTTCCTTTTGCTTTACTTAATTTGGTCAGTCCCCCTTTAATGGTTGGGTCAACAAAACCACGGAACTGTTCTGGCACCAGGTTGCGGAATTTAACGATCAGGTCAATTCCTTTTTTCACATTGGCCATGTTCTGCACTTTTTCCAGGTAGCCGGCAAAAGTGGCGCTGGCGCCTACTTTCTCCTGGCTCAAAGGCATTTTCTCATAACGCCCTGCTACCAGGTCAAAGTCGGCTTCGGTTCCTTCACTCATGATGATGTCGTTCACCACATCGCCCAGGTCGCCCTTGGCATCATTGATGTATTTCTTTGCCAGTTCGTAAGATTTGGCAGGTTCTAAACTCTGCAAACCTTCCAATGCAGCACCGGCAACAGAGTAACTGCTGTCGCTTATATTCTTTTCAAACAGGGGTTTGTATTTTGCATCCACTTTCTTTGCTAAGAAAGAAATAGCAGCCGCTTTTGTTCTGCGGTTATTATCGGTGTTGGCAATTTTTTCAATGGCTTCAATCACTTTCGCATCATCTTTGAATTTAGAAGCGCCCAGTTTATTGATGGTGCTTCTGCGGAGTGGCGCATATTTGTCCTTCAAACCTTCTGCCAGCTCGGGCATCGCTTTCTTACCAAAATAATCCAGCGCTTCCCGGCGGTCTAAATACAGCGGGGCATATTTTATCTGGTGAATGAAATTATCAGCTGTCTTATTATCCGTTTTCTGCCACAGCATTACTTTGTCGGCATCTACATTTATAAGGTCAGGTTTTTGGGAGTAGTTAAAAGTGAAGGTATCGATCTTGTTCTCTACCCACACATTATACCTGGTTTTAGCAGCGCCATTGTAAACATCAATAGCTAACGGCAGTTTGAATACCTTATCTGTTTTTTGTGTTTGCTCAATGATCACCATGGCTTTGCCGGGTACGTCGTAGTTGTAATCGATCTTAACAACGGGGTGCCCGCTTCCGAAATACCATTGATTCCAGAACCAGCTCATGTCTTTACCGGTCACTTCTTCAAAAGCAAGGCGCATCTGGTGGGCTTCGCCGTTCTTGAATTTATTAGTGGTTAAATAATTGTTCAGTGATTTAAAGTAAGCATCGTCGCCTACGTAGTTACGCAGCATGTGTTGCACACGTCCACCTTTTTGATAGCTAACCAGGTCAAACACGTCTTCTTTATCGCTGTACCTGAAACGAACCAGATCTTTTTTTGCATCATTGGCGCTTCCGAGGTATTGAGCCATTCCAGAGTAATTCTCTTCATCACCGGCGTCTTTGCCGTATTTGTACTCCATCCACAATGTCTGGCTGTAATCGGCCATGGTTTCATTTACGGTAATGTTGCTCCAGCTTTCGGTAGTTACATAATCGCCAAACCATTGGTGAAACAGTTCATGAGCGATCACAGTTTCCCATCCATTAGCATCTGTTAACTGCCTCGCATTCTGGTAAGCGCTTTCCTGGTGCAGGGTGGCAGTGGTGTTTTCCATGGCACCACTTACATAATCACGGCCAACGATCTGGTTGTATTTCTGCCAGGGATAATCAACACCCAGTTTGTCGGAGAAGAATTTTATCATTTCCGGGGTAAGGCCAAATACGCCTCTTGCATAAGGAGCCTGGTCGGGTTCTACATAATAACTAACTTCCTTTCCTTTATAGCTGTCTTTGATTATTTTAAAATCACCTACGCCCATGAAAAATAAATAAGGCGAGTGCGGTAGGTCCATTTTCCAGTAATCTGTTCGGGTGCCGTCAGTATTTTTCTTCTGACTGATGAGTAAGCCGTTGCTGAGTGTAACATATTTGGCAGGAACGGTCATGTACATTTCCTGTGTTGTTTTCTGATTGGGCTTGTCAATGGTAGGGCACCAAACACTGGTTGCTTCTGTTTCACCCTGTGTCCATATCTGGGTAGGTTTGTCTTTTTCTTCTCCTTTCGGATTGATGAAGTACAGGCCCTTGGCATCACTGATGGCGTTGCTGCCTTTTACTTTTATTTCATTGGGTTTGCTGGTATACTCAATATATATGGTATAGTT
Source organism: Ferruginibacter sp. (assembly GCA_044220615.1). Lineage (GTDB taxonomy): Bacteria > Bacteroidota > Bacteroidia > Chitinophagales > Chitinophagaceae > Ferruginibacter. The sequence continues at coordinate 278,619 of JBGAQR010000005.1, forward strand.
CTCCCCGCCTTTGTACGTCTTGTCCAACTTGATCTTCAGGTCCCAGCCATTGTAATCATATTTAAGGGCCGATTTGGATGTTCCCCGCATGATGGATACTTCTTTAATATCCATTCCTTTTGCATCAAGGGTCAGTGAATCGGTAGGGTAGAAATGTGGTTTGGCGGTGAGCCATTCTTTTCCGTACATCCATGATTTGTCGTAGTCAAAACGTACCTCCAGTTTTGTATGAACAAGGTCATTGATTTTTGTAGGAGTAGCCCGGTAGATTTTCTTCCAGGAAGTATCCGGGGCAGGTTCATTACCTGGTTGGGCCATCACTAAAAAAGGGCCCGAAACCAGGGCAAGCAAAAAGATCATTTTTTTCATTACTATAATTTTAGAGTGCAAAAATAAGAGAGAAGGGGTGAAGGTAAATCGTTTTTATTTGAGTGGCAAGGCATGATATTAATGAGTATTTTTGGCCGGTTAATCCAGGAAAGAGATGAACCGGATCCTTCAAAGGACAATACTATTTACTTGTTTTTTATTCGTATCTGCTGCAAATATCCGTGCCCAGCAAAACCGGTTTATTTATATCCAGTCGGAGAACAAACAACTGTTTTATATCAAGCAGGGAGATAAATTATTCAGCTCTTCCGATGCAGGCTATCTCATCATCTCCCAGTTGGCAGAAGGCAGTTACGAACTTTCCCTTTCGTTCCCGAAAAATGAATGGCCTCCTCAAACCATTGCATGTACAATCAAGGATGCGGATCTTGGTTATTTATTAAAAAACTTCGGGGATAAGGGCTGGGGACTTGCAAATATGCAAACAGCGCAGGTGATCATGGCCAAAAAAGATGCGATGGTACACCCAACGCCATCATTCGAGATAGCCACCGATTCTTTTTCCATCATCCTGGCATCTGTTGTAAACGACCCGGGTATATTGAAACGCCCGCTTGCTGTTAAGGATACACAAGCTATTGTTACCAATGAATCTAAAGCAGAAAACAAGCCTGTATCAGCTAAAGAAGAAAAGGAAGTAGTGGCTGATCAGAAAAAGGAATTGCCGGCTGCATCCGTATCGGAAATAAAAAAACTAAAACAGGAGAGTATAACCGGGGGAATAAATCTTACCTACCTGGATGTTGTCAATAATAATACAGATACGGTTTTTATATTTATTCCTGCAGTTACGGTTGCTGTACCAGGAACAATGAAGCCTGTAAAGCCAAAGGAAACACAAATGAAAGACAGCCTGCCAGCTGCAACGGACTCCAAATTTATTGATATGGAATTGCCAAACCCCAACCTGAAAAAAGATACAGGGGTAGTGGCAACTGATACTCTTGCTGGTGGAGAAATGAAAGCGACTGCTCAGCATGAAAGGTGTAAGC
>JBGAQR010000005.1:285000-437081 GCA_044220615.1 Ferruginibacter sp.
ATCCGCGATCTTACGGAATAGATCGTTAAAGGGTGTAGTTATAGGTTGTACAGGTAAATCCGTACGACTTGGCGAACCTGATAGTACTCAGAAGCTTCGGCCGAAGAGATAGTGATCCTAATCAAACCTCCGAGAAAAACCTCTAAGTTATGGTGTAAGCAGCCCGTACCGTAAACCGACACAGGTGGGTGGGATGAATATTCTAAGGCGCTCGGGTGAGCCGTGGAGAAGGAACTAGGCAAATTGATGCTGTAACTTCGGGATAAAGCATACCATCTTCGGATGGTCTCAGTAAAATGGTTCAACCAACTGTTTAGCAAAAACACAGGGCCCTGCAAAATCGAAAGATGACGTATAGAGCCTGATACCTGCCCGGTGCTGGAAGGTTAAGGAAGGATGTTCGGCGCAAGCCAAAGCTTCTGACTGAAGCCCCAGTAAACGGCGGCCGTAACTATAACGGTCCTAAGGTAGCGAAATTCCTTGTCGGGTAAGTTCCGACCTGCACGAATGGTCTAATGAGTTGAACACTGTCTCCTCCACGAGCCCGGTGAAATTGTAGTATCGGTGAAGATGCCGGTTACCCGTCACGGGACGGAAAGACCCCATGAACCTTCACTACAACTTTGCATTGATTTTGAATTTTTGATGTGTAGGATAGTTGGGAGACTTTGAAGGGGTGTCGCTAGGCATCCTGGAGTCGTTGTTGAAATACCAACCTTTAAACATTTAGAATCTAATCCCGTATGGGAAACAGTGCATGGTGGGTAGTTTGACTGGGGTGGTCGCCTCCTAAAGTGTAACGGAGGCTTGCAAAGGTTCCCTCAGTACGGTTGGTAATCGTACATAGAGCGTATTAGTATAAGGGAGCTTGACTGTGAGACTTACAAGTCGAGCAGGGACGAAAGTCGGCTAAAGTGATCCGGCGGTTCTGTATGGAAGGGCCGTCGCTCAAAGGATAAAAGGTACTCTGGGGATAACAGGCTGATCTCCCCCAAGAGCTCATATCGACGGGGAGGTTTGGCACCTCGATGTCGGTTCGTCACATCCTGGGGCTGGAGAAGGTCCCAAGGGTTCGGCTGTTCGCCGATTAAAGTGGCACGTGAACTGGGTTCAGAACGTCGCAAGACAGTTCGGTCCCTATCTGTGATGGGCGCTAGTAAATTGAAAGGACATGACCTTAGTACGAGAGGACCGGGTCGTACGTTCCGCTGGTGTATCTGTTGTGCCGCCAGGTGCAATGCAGAGTAGCTATGAACGGCCAGGATAAACGCTGAAAGCATCTAAGCGTGAAACCTTCCTTAAGATGAGTTTACTTTTAAGGGTCGTCAAAGACTATGACGTTGATAGGCTACAGGTGTAAAGGTGGTAACATCAAAGCCGAGTAGTACTAATTGCCCGTTAGCTTTATTTTTTATTTTTCTTCGGATTAATAAATACAATTAATTACTCTTTTAAACTTCTTATCCCAATATGTCACCTTATTATTGTCACCCCGCCCCAGGCGGGATCCCGACAAACCGTCTTATGGTGGTTTTGCCGAGGGTGTTCACCTCTTCCCATACCGAACAGAGAAGTTAAGCCCCTCATGGCCGATGGTACTACACAAAAATGTGGGAGAGTAGGTAGCTGCCATATTCATTTAAGCCTTTCAGTTTACACTGAGAGGCTTTTTTATTTCAGGTATATGAAATAAGGAGACTAGTGACATGGAAACCTGCTATCCTGAACAACCATTTTCTCCAGAAGGTCTCTTATCCTACCTTTCCCTCAAAATGATGACAATCACCCAGCAGGCTTGCGAGGAAGTTCCGGGTTTCGACGTTTTTTATCAGAATTTTTTACGCCGGATAGTAATCAATGATATGTCTGAAAGCGCCCGGCACAACTATGGGAGGAATCTGGCACGGATCGCCTTGTATTATAAAAAAGTGCCCATTTCTCTCCAGCAGGAGGAAATTGAAGACTATTTATATTATCTGAAGCAGAACGGAGAATTTAATTCCGATAATACTTTCAAATTTACAATTGCCTCACTCCGGTTTGTATTTCGGATGGAAGGGATGGATGAACTACGCCTTAAATTGCCCAGCATCAGGTCAAGAAAAAAATTACCCGTGGTATTGAGCAGGGAGGAGGTAACTGCTATGATGCAGATCCCCTTTTTACTGAAACACAGGGTAATGATTGCTCTGCTCTATGGTTGTGGACTGCGTTGTGCCGAAGTGAGGAATTTGCTGGTATCTGATATTGACCTGGGAAGAAATGTATTACTGGTGAGGCAAGGCAAAGGCCGCAAAGACAGGTATGTGCCTCTTGGTAAGATACTCCCCGGCATTTTACAAGAATATATCAGGTTGGAGAAACCTGTATCATGGCTTTTCCCGGGACACCGGTCAAAGAAATCAGGGAAATTTTCTTCGGTATTTGATCCAAAATTCGGTCAACGGAGTGTGCAATGGGCAATAAAAAGAGCGGCCCAGCTAGCCAGGATCAATAAAAATATAAGCGTACATAGCCTTCGGCATACATATGCTACGCATTTACTGGAAGATGGTGTGAACATTCTTTCTATTAAAGAATTACTAGGGCATGTCTACCTTAAAACAACCCTGTTATATCTTCATGTAGCGGAGATCCGGGTCCAGTATAAATGCAGCCCGCTAGACTTATTACCCAGTTTGAGAGTGATTGGATACATACAGGGAGAATTCAATTTCTAGCATATGGGTATAAAAAAATCCTTTCTGAGAAAAGAAAGGATTTTAAAATCTGATTTATTGTGAGTATTAATAATCTCTGTTGTAACCGCCGCCGCCGCCGCGGTTTCCACCACCATATCCACCACGGCTTCCACCGCCACGGCTTCCGCCGCCATAACCACCACCGCCGCTACGTTTTTTGTAGCCACCTCCACCTTCACCTTGCGGACGAGGTTGAGATTCATTAACGATCAGCTTTCTTCCTTGTACTTCTGTTTCGTTAAGATTAGCGATTGCAGTTTTAGCTGCTTCATCATCTTCCATTTCAACAAAACCAAAGCCCTTACTGCGGCCATTCATTTTGTCTTTAAGAATCTTAGCGCTTGAAACGCTGCCGTACTGTGTGAAAAGGTTCATTAAATCATCATCAGTCATTGACCAACTCAGATTTCCAACATAAATGTTCATTGTAAAACTTTTTGATAAATAAATATTAATAATACTATAATGACTTAGCTGTAACAATGAACTGAACCTGACTTTTAATAAAGCTACTTCAGCCAATAGCAAAAAACTAAAACCATTAATAGCTATAAAGATAGGGGGCTTTTCTGATTAATGGAATAAATTTTTGATTTTTTAGCCCTACTACCCGGTTTAATTCATACAGTTGCCTGATAAGCAGTGGGTTTTAACGAAAAACCACGGCAAATTACATACTACAGGTACAGCCGGAGAAATAAAAAACGCCTGGCTAGCCAGGCGTTTTGAGCTATTGTTTATAAAATATTACTCAGCCACTACTTCAAATTCAACTTCGGCTTCATTTCCGTTGCTGAAATCGATCTTTGCTTTATAAGTACCCAGTTCTTTCACTTCGTCAATGATCGAAATGCGGCGACGGTCAATTTCATATCCTTTCTGATCTTTGATTGCACGGGCAATCTGAACAGAAGTTACACTTCCAAAGATCTTTCCGCTGGTACCTGTTTTAGCCCCGATCTTCAACGCACCATCTTTTAAAACAGCGATCACACTGTTTAATTCCGCTAATAATTTAGCTTCTTTCTTGGCTTGTTGCTTCTTTTTTTCTTCCATCATTTTTATGTTGGAAGGGCTGGCTTCAACAGCGAACTTCTGAGGAATAAGGTAGTTACGGCCATAACCGTTCTTTACGGTTACCAGTTCATTAACGCCGCCTAAATTGTTTACATCCTGTATTAATATTACCTGCATTGTTTTGCATTTTTACCCAAACCACCAACTGGCGGTCTTTCTCCACTCAAGGATTAGGGTGGTTAAAGAAAATTATTTCAATAGATCAGTAACGTATGGTAAGATAGCCATTTGACGGGCTTTCTTTACTGCATCACCTACCTTACGCTGAAACTTTAATGAGTTTCCTGTAATGCGGCGTGGCAACAGCTTACCTTGTTCGTTGATGAATTTTTTCAGAAATTCTGCATCCTTATAATCAATATAATGGATACCCATTTTTTTAAAGCGGCAGTATTTCTTCGGACGTTTCTCCTGCTTAATGGCAGTAAGATATTTTATTTCATTTTTTGCCATGATTATGCCTCCGCTTTTTCTGGTTCAGAATGCTTTACGCCACTTCTCTTTTTTACATTGTACTCAACGGCGTATTTGTCGAGTGCAGTGAACATGTGACGCATCTGTGATTCGTCACGTAAAAGTTGAATTTTCAACTTTTCATTGAAGCTGGATGGCGCTTTATACTCCATTACCCAATACAAACCGGTTGTTTTTTTGGCAATGGGATAGGCCAGCGATTTTAGTCCCCAGGGATTGGTGTGCAATACCTCACCTCCGTTATCTGTAACGAGGTCGGCATATTTTTTCTGAGCGGCTTTAAATTCGTCGTCAGACAGCACAGGGGTAAAAATCACCATCAATTCGTAGTTGTTCATTTCCCTGATTGATTTATTGTTTAAAAATGTTGTTCAACCGCTTTTTTGAGCGGGCAGCAAAGGTATGGCATTATCAATTAAAAATGAAGAATTAAAGAATGAAAAATGAAGCTTTTTTCATCAGGGATAGCTTGTTATTGAGCCTGGAATATTCCCTTATAACTAGCTCATTTTCAGTCATATTGGTCGGATATGTGCCCTCACTGGTTTAGCCTGTATACCGGGTACCTGTTATGTCCAGGTTCATAGTAAGGCGAGTTTTTATATATGAATTCCAGCTGGGCTGAACCATTGGTTGCAAATTTTGAGTCGGCGGCCTTTTTTTCTTCCAGTTTTTCTTTTAAAGCCGGGTCTTTTTTTAAAACCTCTGCAGCCAGGTCTTCCCAACGATAATCGCTATAACCTTCTTTTTGTTGCAATATGGCATCAAAGAAATTCCAGGCAAAAAAACTGTCATCACCCGTTGGTTCCAGCATCTCAACCAGGTAACGATTTGCCGGTTGATTGAGCAGAATAAGATAATCCCCTTTCAGAAATCTTATCTTTTGTTTTACCATAGAAGTTTTTACAGCAGAATTTTTATGATGCTTTTCATAAGGTCTTACTGCTGATTTGTAATCTTCGATGCGATAAGCTTCTACTTCTATGATCGTATCCTTACTAAGTTGTTGCATAATTACGTTATTGAGTTTAAGCAGGTCAACCACAGTGCCCCACCCTTGCGGAATGATGTAGGCGCCTGGCGCTGAAATAAACTCAGCGGCATTGAATACGTTAAAAAACCTGACCTGTTTTGTAAATGGTTTGCTGCGATCGTAATACATCCGGTTAAGACCTGTGGCATCACTGGGCTTATAAGCCTGCTCATATCCTTTAAAACTTACGAAGGAATATTTTGATGTATCCACACTCCATTTAAAGGGCCATGACTTTTGTTTTAGCACTTCCACCCTGGCCTTGTTTCGTTGTGCAATCAACTCTGTTGCATTGGCCGATGCTCTTTCAATCGTCGTCTGCATGAATGCATATGTGGAAAGAACCCTGTCTTTGAAAGGTTTCAGCATGTGCGTTTCCGGAACAAATCCAATGGTTTGAAATAACGCTGCATAGCCCGATGAGTAGCGGGGAGGATCATAGAACATGATCATTCCCTTGTCAGGACTGCCGGTTTCAAAACTTACATACGGAACCATATCCCAGTTCTTTTCCGACATCCCTTTATACAATTGCGGCTCAAAATTATTTTTTAACCATGCTCCCAGGTTTGCTCCCAATTTATCATACTGCGTGGTAAGCAATGTCATTGTGTGTTGGTAGTCTGCTCCATCGCTTACATGATTATCGATCAGGATATCCGGATCAACCAGGTGAAAGATCTGAGCAAATGACCTTGCTTCCTTACTGTCGCATTTGGTGAAATCCCGGTTCAGGTCAAGGTTTTGTGCATTGCCGCGGAAGCCATATTCCAACGGCCCGTTTTGGTTGGCTCTTGAATAAGAATTACGGTTCAGGCAACCACCGATATTATAAACAGGAATAAAGGCCAGTGCAACATTATCAGGTAATTTTGTTTTGCCTGCAATAATATCTCTCACCAGCATCATGCTTGCATCAATACCATCGGGCTCGCCGGGATGAATGCCGTTATTGATCAGTATAACGGCCTTGTTCTGTTTGTGCCATTGTACAGCGTCAAACTTTCCGTCATTGCTGATCAATACCAGGTGTAAAGGATAACCGGCATCGGTCATTCCCATTTCTTTTACCAGAACCTTTGCAGAGAGCTTATCTAAATGTTTATACCAGTCAATGGTTTCAAAGTAAGTAGCGCTCTCTTTTCCTTCTGTTTTTTCAAAGCGGCATTGCTGCGCATTTATTTGTGAAGAGATGGAAATGAATACAGAAAGAATAAGGAGCTTTCTCATGCAATTAAATTTTTGTCAAGCTACAATAATTTCAGTGTAAGAGAACTGCCGTTTGTAAAAATAAAAACCGGCTGCATGAATACAGCCGGTTAAATTTATAGATCAAGATTATTTGATGATCACAAAAGACTGGCGGATCAGGTTGCCCGAGTTGCTGATCCTGATAAAATACCTGCCGGCAGGCAGCCTGCTTACATCAAGATCAATTGCTGTTTGTGTAGCACTAACATTTTGCTGCATCAGCATTCTTCCCGAAAGATCCGTAACGCATAGATTTCCGGCTTCTGCCAGCGGGACGGATAACTTAATGACCAATTTATTCCTGCTTGGATTGGGATATACCAACGCATTAGAAAAGTTTCCATTTATCCGTACCGGAACAACATTGCTATAACTGAACTTTCCATCAATATCCAGCATCTTTAACCGGTAGTAAATAATGTTTACGGCTGGAAGATTGATATCAGTAAAGGAATAAGTTGCCAGGTTTCTTCCCGGTACCGTTCCTGTTCTGTAAAACGACGAGCCATCTATGCTTCTTTCAATATTGTATTGTTTGAAATTGGTTTCCTGCGTTGCATACCATTTCAGTAAAACTGATTCATTGTTTTTTTCAGCAGAGAAACCGGTGATAGTTACAGGTAATAGCCCGGTGCACTGCCAGATCATATAAACATATTCGGGGTGATCGATGAAAGGATTCCGGTTACCTTGCAGTGCATACACCGCATTGTTACGATCGATCTCTTTCTGACTTACGGGATCTTGTGTATGCCACTTGTACATCAGTTTAATATCCCAGTCATCAAAAGAAGGGTAAGCCGTACCATTCAAAACATCATTTGCATTTCCATTGCTTTGCCAGCCCGCTACCAGGTTTTGGTACCTTGTGGCCATATATAAATGCGCTCTTGCAAAGTCACCCTTGTACTCATTTCTTGGTTCAAATACCACCCCGCTGAAACCAGGAAATGTATTTGGCCCCAGTTTGCTTCCATTTTGAGAGGTCCAGGTAGGAGCACTTACTTCTCCGTATGGCTGATTTCCCCGCCGGTTGTTCACATAGCCATCTGTTGGAAACAGGTGATTGATGTCTGAATACATCGGGTAGGCATCATTGAACCAGGAGGAAGGAAACGAATGTTCCCTGTTATAACAATCGGCTTCTGAATTATAGGTGCCGCATTGATTAACGCTGTAAGTATAGGTATATGGCTCGGGCCCAACCGGGTTATCGCTGTACATATCCCACATGATGGTAGCCGTGTTCCCGTCATTCTGATGCTGATCGGTGGTTTGATAAGCATTCCATACGCCGGGGGTATAACTTAACTGGTTATAATTGGCAGAAATGATATTGAATAAGGCAGTTTTTAACGGCGCACAGGTTAATGCATTGGCTGCATCATAATAACCCGGAGGTATGCCGGTACCGCTAAGGGTTGTAGTGCTTCCGTTCAACGAGGTTGTATTATAAAATGGTTCGCCACTGCAATCGCCATTAGCAGAAAAAACGAAGAAATAATAAAGAACGCCCGATGTCAGTCCTAAGGAAGTAAAACCCGTTGCAGCGGTATATGTTACCACTGTTCCACCGCCAAATGCCTGGCCTGCAGAATAAGTTATTCCGTTTACAGGGGTGGCAGCTAAGCTGGCATTTAAACTTCTTACCACCAGGTACCTGTTGGCGCCTGCAGCAGCAGTGAAACTTCCGGTTACCGAGATGCTGCCGGGATTCAATACTAAATTAGTAGGAGGGCCCGGAGGAGTAGTGCATGCAGGTAACGAAAGCGTACTGATATTAGCGGTTAATGGATTTAAAGAAAGATAATTGGGGGCCCCGCTGCAATTTTCATTGTTGTGTGCAAATACAAAATAATAATAGTTAGTAGCCGGAGTTAAGTTGATATCGGTAAAAGAAGTGGAAGTGGTACTTATCACAACGGTTCCGCCACCCAAAGGATCACCTGGCAAATAAAATGTTCCGTCTGCGGGTGGCGATGCCAGCGTAGAAGCGGTGCTTCTAACGATCAGGTATTCATTTACTGCCGGGATGGCTGCATCAAATACTCCGCTTATAGTAGTAGGGGTAGGGGTTAAAATTAAGTTGGCAGGTTGATTGGTTGGCTCTGTACAGGGAACACCTCCATAAGAGGTCCAGGTTAGATCATCAATTCCAATCCTTAGCCCGGGGGTAACCTGCCGTATCTCCAGGTTAAAGGACCCGGCAACATTTATATTGGTAAAAGTTGCCGTTGTTAAAGTGGTTGTTGGATTGGCTGTGCCAATTAAGGTATTGTTTATATACAGCTGAAGTACCGGATTAGATCCTGTAAAAAATTGCTGCTGTTTAAAACTGATATCGGCAACACCGTTGGGAATATTGTTACAGAAAACAGAACCATTGCGGATGGTAATGGCTCTTCCATTCATCACCTGGTCGGTGCGGGAATCGGTGGCAGACCAGGGCAGCCCGTTATTACCAGTCCAGTTGTTTGTGGTATAGGTTCCGGAGTTTGCCGGTATATTGATGAATGTCTCTGTTCCCTGTGCAAAAGCACAAAAACTGAGGAGGCCAGATAGGGCAGTTAAAAAATAAGATTTGAACATATCGTTAAACGGAAATAGCAGGTAAAAGTATCAAATTTTAAGAACCTTTTGCTGCTGAATTTATCAACAAAAAAGCCCGCCAAATATGAATCCGGCGGGCTTTTAATTATATAAAAGAAATATTATTTTGCCTGTGCATTTACACGCTTAGCCAGCTTGCTCTTCAGGTTGGCCGCTTTGTTCTTATGGATGGTGCCACGCTTAGCCAGCTTATCGATCATAGAAGCAACTTTTGGAAGATCGGTGGTAGCCGTCTTCTTATCGGCGGCTTTCAGGTCACGGATGGCGTTACGGGTTGTTTTACCATAATAACGGTTACGTTCGTTACGCTTTCTGCTCTGACGTACATCTTTCTTGGTTGCTGAATGGTTTGCCATTAAAATTTATTTTTTGGGCTGCAAAGATAGGGGAATCAATGTAAAATTCAGGAGAGAATTACCAATAATTTTTAAATCAACCGCCTATTTGCTTAATTTGACCTAAAATCGGCTTATGAACAGGTATCTTTTACTGGTTTTACACACCGGGTCGCTGGTATTACTGGGTTTTGGCTGGGTGCTTGATATCCTCCAGATCGATATTTCCTTCCATTTCTTTGCCGATGTGAACCTGTTCAATGAGAAAAGAAGTGTGATCGGTATGCTGCAAAAGCTGTGGACCGACAAAAGTTACTGGCCTTTCACCCTCATTTTTGCCTTCGGTATCATTATTCCCCTGCTTAAATCCGCCTTACTCTATTATATTATTTTGGTTAAGAATCATGACCTTAAATGGCGCCGCCTGGTTAGCGCCATCAGCAAATGGGCCATGGCCGATGTGTTTGCCATCAGCATCTTTGTAGCCTTCCTGGGCGCCAATGCCATGCAAAACACCCGGGCAATTTTAGAACCCGGCTTTTATTATTTCTCCGGCTATGTTCTGCTCAGCAGCATTGTTGCCATGCTTTGCACAAAATTGCCCGATAATTCCCAAACACAAACGGCATAATTAACCGATATTTGCCCCCTGTTTTTGAGCAGGTAACTACATCAAATTTTCTGATCAACATGAAGGATTTCCAGTACATCACCAGTTCCCACCCGGGTTATATTGAAGGCTTGTATAACGATTTTGTAAAAGACCCCGCCAGCGTGGATGCGGATCTGCGCAAGTTTTTTGAGGGTTTCGACTTTGCCGTTAGTAATGGCACTGCCGTTAATGGCAGTGCTGCTTCAAATGCTGCAGCAAGTTCGGGGGTTGACTGGATGAACGAGATAAAAGCATACCGGTTGATACTCCGGTACCGCAATAAAGGACACCTGCTTGCCGATACAAACCCCATTCGTAAAAGAAAAGACCGTGGCGCTAACCTGGAACCTTCTTCATTTGGATTTACGGAAAGCGACCTGGATAAAACCTTTCATGCCGGGCAATTAATAGGACTTGGCGCAACCAGTTTACGGAATATCATTGCCCACCTGCAAAAATGCTATGTCGGGCACCTTGGTGTTGAGTTCAAATACGTAGGCGATAAAGCAAAAACCGACTGGTTAACAAAAGCGGTTGAAAAAACAATGCTGGAGCCTGTTTCACTGAACCAGAAAAGACGCATCCTTCAGAAACTAAATGAAGGCGTGATGTTCGAGAAATTCCTGCACACAAAATACATCGGGCAAAAAAGATTTTCACTGGAAGGAGGCGAAACTGCTATTGCCGCATTGGATGCCATCATCAACACGTCGGCAAATAATAATGTGGAAGAAGTAGTGATCGGTATGGCCCACCGCGGAAGACTGAATGTGCTGGCAAATATCATGGGAAAAACATACGAACAGATCTTCAGCGAATTTGAAGGATCAAGCGTGCCCGATACCACCATGGGTAGTGGCGATGTGAAATATCACCTTGGCTTTGGAAGTGATGTGGAAACAGCCGATGGTAAGAAGATACATTTGAAACTTAGTCCCAACCCGTCTCACCTGGAAGCGGTTGACCCGGTGGTGATCGGTTTTGCAAGAAGCAAGGCGGATATTTTATACAACAGCGATTACGATAAGATACTTCCCATCCTTATTCACGGCGATGCATCGGTTGCGGGGCAGGGTGTGGTGTACGAGGTTTTACAAATGAGCGGACTGAAAGGATATTACACCGGCGGAACCATTCACTTTGTTATCAACAATCAGATTGGATTCACAACCGATTTTGATGATGCAAGAACAGCCGATTACTGTACCAGCATTGCGGCCATGGTGCAGGCGCCGGTATTGCATATAAACGGAGATGATGCAGAAGCCGTGGTAAAGGCAAGCCAGGTAGCTACTTTATATCGCCAGGAATTTAACAGCGATATTTTTATTGACATGGTTTGCTACCGCAGGCACGGGCACAACGAAGGCGATGAACCTAAATTCACACAGCCGCAATTGTATTCAATGATCGAGAAGCACCTGAACCCAAGAGAGGTTTATACTCAATTCTTAATTCAGAATGGCGAGCCGGAAGCGCAGGCTCTTGCCAAGGAGATGGAACAGAAATTCCTGGCTGATCTGCAGGAACGCCTGGATGAAGTAAAACAGAATCCATTGCCATACACATACCAACCACCGGAACTGGTTTGGAAAAGTTTGCGCAAAGCAACAGCCGATGATTTTGATGCTTCTCCGGTAACAGCAATAAACAAGGATGAGTTTAACCAGCTTTTTACCGGGCTGATGAAATGGCCCGCCGATTTTAAACCGCTTCGTAAAGTGGAAAAACTAATCCAGGATAAACAGAAATTATTCAATGATGAAAAGAAAGTGGATTGGGCTACCGCAGAACTGATGGCCTATGGCAGCCTGCTTATTGAGGGCAAAGACGTACGCATGAGCGGACAGGATGTTAAGCGTGGTACATTCAGTCACCGCCACGCCGTTATCTACGACGAGAATACCAACAAAGGATATAACCGCCTGAATCATTTTACCGAAATGCAGGCGCCGTTCCGCATTTATAATTCTTTACTGAGTGAATATGCGGTACTTGGTTTTGAATACGGGTATGCCATGGCAAACCCCAATGCGCTGGTGATATGGGAAGCACAGTTTGGTGATTTTTGCAACGGCGCCCAAACCATCATCGATCAGTTTATTGCTGCCGCCGAAACCAAATGGCAACGTATGAACGGTGTGGTGATGTTATTACCGCATGGATACGAAGGACAGGGCCCCGAACACAGCAGTGCAAGAATGGAACGCTTTTTACAGATGTGTGCCGAACTGAATTTTGTGGTTACCAATGTTACCACGGCTTCTAACTTCTTCCATTTGCTGCGCAGACAACTGGCATGGCCCTTCCGCAAACCGTTGGTTAATTTTTCGCCTAAGGCAAATCTTCGTCATATTGGTAGTTACAGCAGCATGGATGAATTTACCAACGGCGGTTTTAAAGAAGTGATCGACGACAATAATGTAAGTGATGCATCATCGGTGAAAAAAGTATTGCTCTGCAGCGGAAAGATCTATTTCGACCTGGCAGAAAGAAAGCAAAAAGATAACCGCAGCGATGTAGCCATTGTACGCATGGAACAAATACATCCATTGCCGCAAAAGCAGCTGGATGCACTTTATAAGAAATACAGCAAGGCCATCTGGTACTGGGTGCAGGAAGAACCATTGAACATGGGCGCTGCCACATTCTTGCGGATGAACCTGAAGAATATCAATTTCTATATCATCAGCCGCCAGCCTGGCGCTGCCACGGCAACGGGTTTCAGCAAAGTGCATGCAAAGGAACAGGCGCAGATCGTGGATACGGCATTCAGCATCTAAACAGCGATCACACTGTTGTTGACAACGGCAAATGCTTTTTCTTTTTTTGATGGCTCCACCAGGTAAGAGCCGGTGAATTTTCCAAAGGCAGGAAGCACGGCATATTTTTCCGTGAAATAAAAACAGGGGAAACGCAATGATTGTTTGCCCAGCCCCTTTATACTTACCGCCGGGTGAATATGCCCGCTGAAAATGTATTCCTCATTGGAAGCTGCCGTATAATCCTCCATATGATGAACGAAGATGAAATTGTTTTTTTGCCAGTGATGTAACGCTACTTCCATACCTGCATCTTTATACCATTCTGCAGCAACAATATCATGGTTGCCTTTTATAAGCTGGAAATGAACATGGGGAAAATCGTTTCGCCATTTTAAGAACCAGTCGTGCTCTTTATTCTCAATGCTGTGAAAAAGATCGCCTACAATGATCAGTTGTTTTGGTTTGAAGAACTGGATGCTGTCTACCAGCCGCTGCATATCTTCTTTGGTAACAGACGGAGGGATGGGGATGCCGCTTTTACGGAAATGTCCCGTTTTACCAATGTGCAGGTCGGATAATATCAGCGCTTTCTCCTGCTCCCAGAAAACTGTCCGGTTGCTGTGCAGGATAAGGTCATTGTTACGGATGGTATGTTTTATAAAAGACGCCATGCTTATTTTTCTAATTGTTCCTGCATTCTTTTGATCCTGTCTTCCAGTTGCTCGGAACTCATGTTCTCCCGCATGCTGTCAACCTTTAACGGAAAACAGAATGGGGTTAACTGTTGGGGCCAGGTAATTACAATATTACTTTTCTGTATCCGCTGCAACATGTCTCTTAGCCTGCCCTCTTCCATTTGTTGCTCAAACACTTCGGTATATGCCTGCTTCAATAGAATATTATTGGGTTCATACTCTGCAAATACTTTAAATAATAATGAGGCCGATGATTGCAGGTGTCTTGCTTTTTGTTTTTCACCCGGCAACCCCTGGAAGATAAGTCCGCCGATAACCGCAATATCCCGGAACTTACGCTTGGCCATTTCGGTACTGTTCACGCTTTTCTGAATGTCTTCAAATAAATCCGCTTCATTGAACAGCTCATACACATTACTATCGTCAACAGGTATGGGTTGATCACTTAGTAATTCAAATCCATAGTCATTCATGGCAAAAGAGAACGTGATGGGTATGATACGGCCAATGCGGTAAGCCAGGATGGCGGCCATGGCTTCATGTACCAACCGCCCTTCAAAAGGGTATACAAACAAATGATAGCCGTCTTTTGTTTCAATATGTTCTACCAGTAATTCATTTTCTTTTGGCACCCGGCTGAGTTCATTCTGTAATTTGAACAGCGGCTTTAAAATCTGCAACTCTTCTATATTATTTTTTTGCTGACTTGTATCCAGCGCCTGCCTTAGCTTTTTGCCCATGTTGCTGCTCAGGCTCATCCGGCCGCCCATCCAGCTTGGGATAATGCTTTTTTTTGAAGTGGACTTCTTTACGATCACGGTCATATCCTTTATCATCACCAGTTCTAAATTCCTCCCGGCAATGGTGAACGAATCGCCGGGATCGAGTCGGGAGATGAACCATTCTTCGATCATACCTATATAACCCCCACTCATGAATTTCACTTTCAGCATGGCATCGCTTACAATGGTGCCAATGTGCATGCGATGGCGCATAGCAATACGGCGGCTGTTTATTTTGTGCAGGCCATCGGGCATTACTTCCACTTTCTTGTATTCGTCGTATTGATTCAATGCCTTGCCGCCGGCAGTGATGTGCAATAATATTTCAGCGTACTCATCTTTAGTAAGTTCAGCAAAACAAAACGTACTTTTCACTTCTTCAAAAACCTGGTCGGGATAAAAACCATCACCCACCGCCAGCGTACACAAATATTGTATCAGTACATCGTAACATAAAAGCATCGGCGGTTTGCTTTCGATGAAATTTTCTTCTGTTGCTTTTTTTAATGCGGCAGCTTCCACCAGTTCCAGGCTATGTGTTGGTAAAAAATAGATCTTACTTACTGCATCTGGGCTGTGGCCGCTTCTTCCTGCCCTTTGTAAAAAACGGGCAACACCTTTTGGAGAACCAACCTGTATCACGGTTTCCACCGGGCGAAAGTCAACGCCAAGATCTAAGCTTGCCGTACAAACCACGGCTTTTAATTTCCCGGTATGCAGGTTGTCCTCTACCCATAATCTTAGTTCCTGTTCAATACTGCCATGATGTAAAGCCACGGCCCCGGCCAGTTCCGGCGCTGCATTCAGCAATGCCTGGTACCACATTTCCGTCATTCCTCTTGTGTTAATGAATACAAGCGTTGTTTTACTTTCATGAATGATGGGAATGATCTTATCAACCAGCTTTATTCCCAAATGCCCGGCCCAGGGATATTTTTCAATTTCATCGGGGAAGATGGATTGTATTAGGGTTTGTTTTTGGAGGGTTGCTTTGATGACCTCACCCCAACCCCCAGCCTCCCCTAAATCCCCTCCGAAGGAGGGGACTTCTAAGACCCTGCTGTTTTGAAGTTTTTTTATTGGATATAAGAGCACTTCTTTTGCTTCATCCAGATTTCCAATAGTAGCCGAAATGCCCCATACTGAACATTGATCATTGTTCATTGAATATTGAATATTCAATATTCTGCTTACTGCCAACTCCGTTTGTACTCCTCTCTTTCCACCCATCAGTTCATGCCATTCATCTGCTGCAATTATTTTTAGCGACTTGAAAATTTCCGCATTATTTTTTTGCGCCAGTAACAAATGCAAACTCTCGGGAGTGATGATGAGCACTTCCGGCATATTGCGCTTTTGCTGTTCCCGTTCTTTTATTTCGGTATCGCCGTTGCGGATGCCCACCCGCCAGTTCATGTTTAATTCCGTGATCGCTTCCTGCATGGCACGGGCAATATCTTTTGCCAGGGCTCTTAACGGCGTTATCCATAAAAGCTGCAAGCCGTTGTTCTTTTTGCTTTGATATTCTTTGGGATGCTCATTAATGAACCGGATCAATGCACCCAAAAAAACAGAATAGGTTTTACCGCAACCGGTGGGCGCATTCACCAGCCCGCTTTTGTTATCCATGATATGCTGCCAGGCCAGTTCCTGGAAATCAAAGGGCTTCCGCTGGTTTTGAGAAAGCCAGTGAGTGATCGTTTTATACCCGGGGGATTGGTGGAGCTGCATGGTAACACAATTTAATAACAACGTTACCAGAAGATCATTTTGGAAGCAATGAATTCGCAAATGATCAATTCGGAATCTGATTCAATAAAAACAACAGTGTATTTTTTTCGGAAAGGAACACATTTGTATTTCAGTTCCGCCCTTACAGGATCTTTACATAGCGGGTAAGATTTCCGTTTGTCTGCAAGTTTGGCAAAAAAGTCATATGCTTCATCAGAAAATTTTTCAGCCGTTGCAACCATGCCTTTGGATTCGATAAATAGGGCTATCGCAGCGATGCTTTCTGCAGTGGATTGTTTAATCTTTACTTTTCTGCTGCCCATTTGCGGATCAGGTTTTTGCTGTAGGCCCTGGCACTTTCAATACTAAGAAGCTTTTCGGGTTTGGTTTTTAAGGCAGCTTTTTTTTGCAGTGCTTCAAATTCTTTTTGAGGCACCAATACATATTTTTTCTTATCAATTACAATTTGTGTCATTGGGATGATTTGCTATCTCAAATTTAAGGCTTTTATTAATGATTGTCTTCTGGTAAAAATTGCCTGTTCTCAACAGGCTCCATTTCCGTATTTTTGCACTCCTTAAAAAGTCAGTTGTTATGTTCAATTCGTTAAGTGAAAAGTTAGAAGCAGCCTTTAAGAATATTAAAGGCCAGGCCAGGATCAACGAACTTAATATTGCCAATACCGTTAAAGACATACGCCGGGCACTGGTGGATGCCGACGTGAACTATAAAATAGCCAAAGACTTCACTGACCGGATCAAGGAAAAAGCCATGGGCGAAAAAGTGCTTACGGCGGTTAGTCCGGGCCAGCAGATGATCAAGATCGTGCAGGATGAACTGACCGAACTGATGGGTGGCTCTGAAAGTGAGTTCAATGTGAACGGAAACCCGGCCATTATTTTAGTGGCAGGCCTGCAGGGTAGTGGTAAAACAACATTCAGCGGTAAACTTGCCAATTATCTTAAAACGAAGAAAGGCAAATCACCCTTGCTGGTGGCAGCAGATATTTACCGCCCGGCGGCGATCGATCAGCTGGAAGTATTGGGCGGACAAATAGACGTGGCTGTGTACAGTGAGCGGGAAAATAAAGATGCGGTTTCCATTGTACAGAATGCGATAAAAGAAGCGAAGTCAAAAAATAAGAATGTGATCATCATCGATACAGCCGGTCGCCTGGCTGTGGATGAAGTGATGATGACCGAAGTGGCCAATATCAAAGCAGCAATCAATCCGCAGGAGATATTATTTGTAGTGGATAGCATGACCGGCCAGGATGCAGTGAACACGGCCGCAGCATTTAATGAACGCCTCGATTTCAGTGGCGTGGTATTAACGAAATTAGATGGCGATACAAGAGGTGGCGCTGCCTTATCGATCAAGTACACCGTAAACAAACCCATCAAATTTGCCAGCAGCGGCGAAAAGATGGATACCCTGGATGTGTTCTATCCCGAAAGGATGGCACAACGTATCCTGGGCATGGGTGATATTGTAAGCCTGGTTGAAAAAGCACAGGAACAGTTTGACGAAGCCGAAGCAAGAAAGCTGGAGAAGAAGATCCGCAAAAATCAATTCGACTTTGAAGATTTTAAAACCCAGCTGCAGCAGATAAAAAAGATGGGCAACCTCAAAGATCTGATGGGCATGATCCCCGGCGTGGGCAAGCAGATAAAAGACCTGGATGTGAACGACGATTCTTTTAAAGGCATTGAAGCCATGATCAATTCCATGACCCTGCAGGAACGCCGCAACCCCGACATCATCAACCCCGGCCGCAAAGCACGTATTGCCAAAGGCGCCGGTAAAGACATTGCCGAACTGAATGCCTTCTTAAAACAGTTTGAACAGATGAAAGGTATGATGAAGATGATGAACAAAATGCCCGCTGGCCGCATGCCGGGCATGATGGGAAAAAGATAATGCACTTCACTTTTCAGTTACCGGAATATTATCCTAAATTAGAGTTGCTGTAAAACAGCAACCTCCCCAAAGAGGCTTTCTGTAAACGCAGATGATCTTTATCTGCAAGCCAGTTGTTCATTCATAGAAACTTCTCCTCAATTTTTTAACCGGTCATCTTTATAGCCAGTAATGATGCCGGCCAGTACAAACCGACAAAACCGATTTTATGAATAAGCTAAGCATCCAGGGTATTAAAAGAGATGAGTTCACCGCAGAAGAAATGCAATCGGCCAAACAGAACAATCTCGAAATTAAAAGTTCCATCATCTTCAGCACTTCCCGCAATATCTCTGAAGAACACAAACTGGATATTGATAAGAACGACCTGCTGGAGTTTGTGTTTGAAGACAATACCACCTGGGTGGGCAGTACCGATATCATCCACGATATCTTTCCCAATGCCGCAAAGCAAAACCGGGCAGGCGATAGCTTCTCGGTTCCCATGTACCTGGAAACAGGCGACAATGACCGGGGTGTGTTTGGAACCGTAGCGCTCAAACTGCTGAACGTATTTGCTAAAAAAGCCGTGGCTGCCAAAGTGATCGACATTGCTGCCGGGCTGGAGAAGAAATTATTAGAAAATCAAACCGGTGTTTATGGTGTAGATGCAGGCTTTCATCTTAAAAAATCAAAAATAACAGAAGCGGTACAACCCAATCTTTTATTCATACACGGAACCAACTCTTCTACCTGGGGTTCCTTTGCCGAGATACGGAAGTCGGAACTGTGGAAACATATGCAAACAGCTTACGGCGCCAACATATTTGGCCTGCAGCATGAAACAATGACGAAGAGCCCCATTCAGAATGTGGTCAATCTTTTTAAAGAATTACCCAATGCCTGTACACTGCATATCATCACACATTCACGAGGCGGATTGGTGGGTGATGTGCTGGCAAGGTTCAGTAACGGAAACAAAGGATTTACAGATAAGGAAATTGCTTACCTGGAAAAGACGGGCCGTAAAACAGATGTAGAAGATATCAAGGCATTGCAAAAACTGGCTGCCGGAAAAAATATTGTGCTTGAAAGATTCATCCGTGTTGCCTGCCCGGCCTATGGCACCACCATCTTATCAAAACGGCTCGATCACTTTCTCAACATCAGTTTTAATCTTATTGGCTTGTTGGGCGGAGTAGCTGCTGTAATTGCCACCGAGTTTAAAGCGCTTATTTCTGCTGCAGTAGATACCAAGAATGATCCCAACCAATTGCCCGGGCTGGAAGCAATGAACCCGGATTCTGCCTTTTTAAAAATATTGAACAACCCGGAAAGTAATATTGCCGGATCATTGACTGTAATTTCCGGCAACTGCGGAATTAAATTCAACCTGAAAGCCCTGCTTATAATTGCCAGCAAATTGTTTTACATGCGTGATAACGACCTGGTGGTAGATACCCGGTCGATGTACTGCGGTTCAAAAAGAGAAAAAGGGATACAGTATTTTTTTGATGAAGGACCCGAAGTGGATCATGTACATTATTTTGAAAACAAAAAAACACAGGATGCCCTGCTGGCTGCGTTAAAAGCAACGGATAAGATCCCGGGCTTTACTTCCATGCGGCAAACCGAAGAAGAGATCGCCCAGCGGAATGCTTTGCTGGGCCTTGATGGCGGCGAAGTGTATACTGATAAGATCTCGGGCAGCAAGCCGATCGCTATCGTATTGCCCGGCATCATGGGTTCTAACCTGGAAGCCAATAACAAAAAAATATGGATCAACTATTTCCGTTTTCTGGCAGGAGAGCTGACAAAGCTGGATATTTCAAAACAGAATATTGAAGCGGTATCTCTTATCAAAACTTCGTACAAAAAATTAGTAGATCATTTGCGTGCATCGGGCTATGATGTGATCACTTTTCCTTTCGACTGGCGCAAGCCATTGGCCGATGCAGCCCTGCAACTCAAAGACTGCATTGAAAAAAATCTAAAACACAACCAGCCGATAAAAATAATCGGTCACTCCATGGGCGGCGTTGTTACCAGGGATTTTATTGTAAACCACCCGGCCACCTGGAAGAAACTGAATGCGTCGAAAGATTTTAAACTGGTATTCCTGGGTGCGCCGTTGGGAGGCTCTTATCGCATACCTTATGTACTGGCCGGTAAAGATCCCCTCATCAGCCAGTTGAGTAAGATAGACCTGGCGCATACCAAGAAAGAACTGCTGGATATGTTCCGCAAATATCCCGGCCTGCTTGGTTTATTACCTACTTCTAAACAACCCAATGATTTTGCCGACATAAAAACATGGCAGGAAATGCGCAAGGCTTCTATATTTGATTGGAGCATACCGGATGTAAAAGACCTTGATTTTTTTGGCGCTTACCGGGATAAAGTGCTGCAGCAAATGGACGGCATTGAAATGAACAATGTTATTTATATCGCCGGAAAAGATGACGCCACCGTTTGTGGTTTTGAAATAAACGAAAACCTGCCCGACGAAAAAATTGTTTTTAAAAGCACTGCAGAAGGCGATCAGTCGGTTACCTGGGAAACCGGCATACCTAAGAATATTGATAAAGCAAACGGGCTGTACTTTGTAGATGTTTCGCACGGCGCCCTTGCCAACGAGCCGGGTATTTTCAACGGCATTGTTGAGATACTTGCAACGGGTAAAACAGAACTCTTCAGCAGGGACAAACCATCTACCCGTGCCGGAACAAAAACATTTGATACCATAGAAGAAGAAGTATACGGCACCGATGAGATCAGCCTGGAGAATGAATTGCTTGGGTTAAGATCAAAAGCAAAAACAAACACGGAGAAAAAAGGTAAGATGCCGGTGAAAGTAAGTGTAAGCAACGGTGATCTTTTTTACAGCAGTTACCCGGTATTGGTTGGCCACTTCTTAACAGACGGAATCACCAGCGCCGAATCCATCATTGACCGTTATTGTGGAAATACACTCAGGGAATGGCATCGGCTGAATTTATATCCCGGAGAGATCGGCAGCAGCGAAGTATTCATCAACTCAAAAAATGATTTTAAGGGAACGGTGGTGATTGGCCTGGGAGCGCCCGGCAGGCTTAGTGCATTTCAATTGGCCAGGTCGGCAGAACAGGGAGCCATTAAATATATGCTGGAGCTGAAGAAGATAAAAAGCAATCACGGCAGCCAGGACCTGCCTGCTGATACCGGCATTTCTGTATTACTTATAGGATGCGGTTATGGCGGACTTTCTATCGACAGCTCCATCAGGGCGATCCTGCAGGGAATACAAAATGCCAATAGCAAAATAGAAACACTCAGCCAGGAAGGATTAAGCACCATTGAACATATTGAGTTTGTGGAATTATATGAAGACCGTTGCCTGCAAACCCTGCTGGTGCTTAATAAAATTGAAGGAGAAGATGACGGGCTCGACATACGCATTGCAGCCAGGCAAATGAAAAAACTGCTGGGCTCACGTACCCGTATCCCCATGGATAATATATCCGACTGGTGGAGCCGCATATCCATTTCATTATTCAAAGAAGAAAATAAAGAAACAGGGTTAACACAAACAGCGCTTCGTTTCAACAGCAGCACCGGAAGTGCAAGAGAAGAGCAAAGAGACCTTCAGTCGAGCCCGGTAATAGTGAACAGGCTGATAGAAGAAATGTCTACAAAGAACCGGTGGAGTGAAGACCTGGCGAAAACAGTTTTTGAACTGATGATCCCCAACGATTTTAAAGACAATATAAAGAAGCAGGCCAATACCATGTGGGTGCTGGATACCAATGCGGCTGCCTATCCGTGGGAACTGTTGCAGGACAGTACCGGCAATGCAAAACCCATGTGCTGTACATCGGGTATGATACGGCAATTGCAGACAGATAAATACCGGTTGAAAATAAATGCGGCATCCGGAAGCAAAGCATTGGTTGTGGGTGATCCCGATCTGAACGGCAGCCGCTTTGCACCCCAATTGCCCGGCGCTTTGGAAGAAGCAAAAGCCGTGGCATCGCTGCTGAACGATTTTGGATATGAGATGCCCAACAATTGTATGCGTAAGCAGGCATCGCAAATTGTACAGTCGGTTTTTAAAGATGAATACCGCATCATGCACCTGGCAGGTCATGGCGTGTTTGATGCAAAAAATCCTGATGAATCGGGTATGCTGATCGGCGATAAGGTTTTTTTAAGCACCAAAGAGATCTGCCAGATGAGTAAAGTGCCCGACCTGGTTTTTGTGAATTGTTGTTTCCTTGGTAAAGTGGATGCGCCCACCGAAGAAACGATCAGCAGCAGGTATAAACTTGCAGCCAACATCGGCACACAACTGATCATGAACGGCGTTAAAGTGGTGATAGCTGCCGGCTGGGCAGTAGATGATAAAGCGGCTTTATTCTTTGCCCGGCGGTTTTACGAAGAGATGCTGAAGGGCGAAGAGTTTGGAAGAGCCATTCAAACAGCAAGATCAGAAACGTATAAAGAAAGCGGTGGCCGAAATAATACCTGGGGCGCCTACCAATGTTATGGTGATCCGTTCTTTAAGTTAACCAATATACCCAGGCCTGCTTCTCCCAAATCGTATAAGCGGGGATATAAATTCTTAATTGCCCAGGAGGCAGAGATCGAACTGAGTAACCTCATTAACAAGGCCGATGCAAGAGGCTATTCGGTAAAAACCATTGAAGAAGAACTGGAAGCCATTGTAGATGCGGTTGATAAGGCCGGCATACGAAATGCATCCATCACCGAAAAAGAAGCGATGGCTTATGCGGAATGCAACAATTACGAAAAAGCCATTGCAAAATTTGAAACGCTGCTGGATATGGAAAAAGCATCGTTCACCATAAAAGCATTGGAACGTTATTGCAATATGCGGGCAAAGCTTTGTGTTAAGAACTGGAAGGCCGGTATAAAACCAAAGGAACAACTGGCCCGTATTGAAGATGTGATAGACGACCTTAACCGCCTCAATAAAATGAGCGCTACGGCAGAACGCTATGGCTTACTGGGCAGCGCCTATAAACGCAAAGCATTGATGTCAACACTAAAAAAAGATAAGATAAACGCCATTGCAAAGGCAGCTGAATATTACCGGATGGCAGATGCGGTACCTAAGAATATGAACCGGACCTATTCGCTTACCAGCTGGCTGGAGTTGGAGAATATCCTGGTGCAGGCCGGAAAACAAAAATGGGCCCTGCAGCATATCAAGGGATCTAAGCGGCCCAGTTTAAAATATGCAAAGGAGCGGCTGGAAGAAGCGATCAAGAACAAAGACCAGGGCGATGCCGAAATGGGCGTGCTGGTTGAGATAGGTATTGCCGGCGCTTGTCTTTGTAAATGGCTGCTGGAGGGAAAGAGTACAAAGGAACTGAATGAAGAAGTGCTTACAGGGTATTACCTGAAGGCCTGGAGTATAGCCGGCTCACAGAACAAAAAGATCGCCGAGCTGGAGCATTTTGATTTTTTAGTGGATGCCTATACCCACCTGCTGAAAAAACCGGCCGTTTTAAAAGCCATTGGTAAGATAAAAGCAGGGCTGAAAGACTTTTTGAAATAGCGGATTTTTATCATAATCAGGGGATATTGTCAGTGCAAGGTCACTGATCTTATAAAATCCTGTTATCTGTGGGGTGTGGAAACCAATTATTTGGCAATTAAGTTCCCGGATATTATCTTCGTTGTCCCTTTTTAGGGATGAACCCTATTTAATAACAACCAAAAATTTCTATTTTATGGCTGTAAAGATGAGACTGCAAAGGCATGGCTCAAAAAAAAGACCCTTTTACTTCATCGTCGTAGCAGATGGCAGAAGCCCACGTGACGGTAAATTCATTCAAAAATTAGGTACGTACAACCCACTGACCGTTCCGGCCACTATCCAGATCGATCGTCAGAAGGCATTGGACTGGCTGCAGAAAGGTGCTCAACCCACCGATACTGTACGTCGTATCCTTTCTTTCAAAGGAGTGTTGTACCTGAAACATTTACTGCGTGGTGTAGGCCTCGGTTTATTTGATGAAGCTGCCGCTATGGAAAAATTCACGAAATGGACCAGCGAGCACGACGCACATGTTGCAAGGCGCCAAAGTACCCACAAAAAGGGTAAGACTGACCGCCGTGGCGACAAACCGTTTGTAAAAAAGGTTGCTGCTAAAGCAGAGGCACCAGCTTCTGAACCGGTAGAAGCACCGTCTGAAGAAACTAAAACAGAAGAATAAATACCTCTGTTGTAAAATTCTTTTAAGTCCTGGTTTTTGCCGGGACTTTTTTTTATGAGAGAAGATGCCAGATGCAGGATACATGATCCCAGATCCAAGATACATGATCCAGGATCCAAGATACCTGCATCCCGTATCCTGCATCCTGGATCATGTATCTTGTATCCTGTATCTCGTATCTCGTATCTTGCATCCCCAATGACTCAATATTTTAAAATAGGAAAACTGGCTGCCAGCACCGGCCTTAAAGGCGAACTGGTTCTGCAGCATAGCCTGGGTTCAAAAACATCACTCAAAGGCCTGGAAGCGATCTTCCTGGAAGAGAAGAAAGATAATTTTATCCCATACTTTATCCAGTCAACAAAGATCCGCAGCGAAAATGAAACGGTCATAAAACTGGAAGGTATAGACATTATGGAAGTTGCCCGTAAACTCACTCCCAAAGAAGTGTGGATCACGGAAACCGATTTCAAAAAGTTTGCAGCAAAATCATCACCCATCGCATTACTCGGCTTTATGATGATCGATGATGAAGACAATGAGATAGGCGAGATAACAGAAGTGATAGAACAACCGCACCAGTTATTGTGTACAGTGATCATCGAAGGTAAAGAAGCGCTGATACCCATTCATGAAGAAAGCCTGGACAAAGTGGATAAAAAGAACAGAAGAGTATATGTGATATTGCCGGATGGGTTGCTGGATATATATCGCTGATGAGCGATAAAACCTATAAGGTTTAATCACAGTCTTTATAATATAGTTTACTCTGAGAAGTTAACACTCTTTTTAACGCAGGTACTTTACAAACCTTATAGGTTTAACTTATGAAAGAACCCCGCCGCATCATAGCGCATTTTGACCTCGACTCGTTTTTTGTTTCGGTGGAGATATTGAACAATCCCTCACTAAAAGGCAAGCCTGTAATTGTGGGAGGCAGGGAGAGAGGCGTAGTGGCTGCATGCAGTTATGAAGCCCGTGCCTTTGGTATTCATTCCGGTATGCCTTCCAAAAAAGCATTGCAGCTTTGCCCCCAGTTAATTGTTTCCAACAGTTCCCGTGCCGATTACAGCCGCTATAGTCGATGGGTAACACAGATCATTGCTGCCAAAGCGCCGCTGTTTGAAAAAGCATCGGTAGACGAATTTTATATCGACCTCACCGGCATGGAAAAATTCTTTAAGCCGCTGCAATGGACCATCAACCTGCGGCAGGAGATCATTGATGAAACTCATTTGCCCATATCTTTCGGGCTGGCCAGTAATAAGATGATGGCCAAGATCGCCACCAATGAGGCCAAGCCCAATGGATATTTACAGATCCCTTACGGAAAAGAAAAAGAATTCCTGGCGCCTTTGCCGGTAAATAAAATTCCGGGGGTGGGCGATCACACCTACGAGATACTGAGATCAATGGGCATCATTACCATCAGGAATGTGAGCGAAAGAACACCCGAAGAACTGGAAGAACGGCTTGGTAAATGGGGAGCCGATCTCTGGCAAAAAAGCCAGGGAATACATAACCGGGAAGTAACCCAGTATCACGAAGCAAAATCCGTTTCATCCGAAAATACCTTCAATGAGAATAAGACCGATATGCGGTTTTTGAAAAGCGAACTGGTTCGGCTTACCGAAAAGATCGCTTTCGAACTGAGGCAGGATGGAAAAGTGGCCGGTTGCGTAGCGGTTAAAATAAGATACCCGGATTTTGAGACCACCTCCCGCCAAACCACCATCCCCTACACCTGCGCCGATGATGAGATCATACCGGTGGTGAAGGAACTGTTTGATAAATTATACCATAAAGGCGAACCGGTAAGATTGCTTGGCGTACGGTTGAGTGAATTAACAAACGACGCCATTCAGACCAACCTGTTTGATGACGTGGAAAAGAAGAACGACCTGTACAAAGCCATCGATAATGTTAAAAACCGTTTTGGGAAAAATTTGCTTACCCGGGCCTCTTCTAATAAAAAATAAGATTGTACTTTCATAAGCTCTTACACACTTAAAATTTATCACTATGAGTTTACGATTAGGGGATATTGCTCCCAACTTCAAAGCAAAAACTTCGGTGGGCGAAATTGACTTTTATGAATACTTAGGTGATTCATGGGGCATCTTGTTTTCTCACCCGGCAGATTACACACCTGTTTGTACTACCGAACTCGGGCGTACTGCTTTACTGAAAGACGAATTTGCCAAACGCAATGTAAAAGTGCTGGCATTAAGTGTTGATCCCGTGGATAAACATTTAAGCTGGATCAGCGATATCAATGAAACACAGAATTGCAGCGTGGAATTCCCGATCATTGCTGATGACGACAGGAAGGTTGCTGAGCTATACGATTTCATTCATCCCAATGCATCGGCAACAGCAACCGTTCGTTCGCTGGTGGTCCTTGGTCCGGATAAAGCCGTAAAACTGATCATCACTTACCCGGCATCTACCGGAAGAAATTTTGTAGAGGTATTGCGGGTGGTAGACTCTCTGCAACTCACCGCCAACTACAGTGTGGCTACGCCGGCTAACTGGGCCGAAGGCGAAAGGGTGATTGTGGTACCTGCGGTAAGTACCGAAGATGCCATTAAAAAATTCCCGAAAGGAGTGGAGATCGTAAAACCTTATCTGCGTTATACACCGCAACCAAATATTTAGTACCGGTCGGGGACGCTTGAGCTGCCTGGCCTTTTATCTTCTTACATATAAACCTATAGGGCTTTAAAACCTTATAGGTTTTTTCTTAGCTGCTGGAGCAAGGCCCTTATATCTTTTGGAAGTTCTGCCTGCAGGTCGATGACCGTTCCATCCGCATCGGTAAACTTCAGCCGTCCCGAATGCAGGGCCAGCCTGTTCAGCATTGGGCGCTCTTCCTCATCGTGTTTACTTAGCTTGAATTTCTTTTTTAAGGAAGAAAGAAGGATGGGTTTGCCATCGCCATATAATTCATCACAGGCAAGCGGATGACCCATGTTCTTGCAGTGAACCCGTATCTGGTGTGTGCGCCCGGTATGCAGTTGAAATTGCAGCAGCGAAAAATATTTAAGGTCCTCCATCACTTCATAATCGGTTACCGAAGGTTTTCCCTTGCGGTGAACAACCATCAGTCCTTTTTGAGTTGGATGTTCGCTGATGGGTGCATCAAGGGTCCCTTTTTTTTCAGCCAGGGATCCATGCACCAGTCCTATATAATATTTTTCAATTTTTCTTTCTTCAAATAGTTGAGAAAAATATTTATGAGCTGCTTCTGTTTTGGCAAACAGGATGATGCCACTGGTATCCTTATCCAACCGGTGAACGGTGTAAATACTTCCGTATTTTGCCAGCAGTATATCCTTTAATGAGGTTTGGGTTTGTTCCCTGTCGGGGATCGACAAAAGGCCTGCCGGTTTATTTATTGCAATGAAAGAATCATTTTCAAAAATGATCTCAGGGTTCAGTTTTTTCACTCACTTTCCTTTTTGAAGCGTTCATGTATTTAAGTAGCCTGATCTCTTTTTCGCTCAGGTGACGCCACTTGCTTCGCTCCACATTTTTTTTGGTGAGGTTGGCATACATCACCCGGTCGAGCCCCTTCACATCATAACCCAGGTGTTCAAATATGCGGCGCACAATACGGTTACGGCCGCTGTGCAGTTCAATGCCGATGATGGATTTGTCTTTGCTGTCGGCATAAGCCAGGCTGTCAACATGTATCATCCCGTCTTCCAGTTTCAATCCTTTTAAGATCTTATCAAAATCCGCTTTTGCCAGGGGCTTATCCAGTTTTGCTTCATAGATCTTTTTTATCTCGTAGCTGGGGTGCGATAGCTTTTGTGTAAGGTCGCCGTCATTGGTGAGCAGCAAAACACCCGATGTGTTCCGGTCGAGCCGGCCAATGGGGTATACCCTTTCGGTAGTGGCATTTTTTATAAGTTGCAATACCGTCTTTCTTCCCTGCGGATCATCGGTGGTGGTAAGGTAATCTTTTGGTTTGTTCAGTAATATGTACACCAGGTTCTTGGTCACAAATAATTTCTTGCCGTTGAAGACGACTTCATCGGTTGACTGAACTTTATATCCTGGTTCAATATTTATTTTCCCATTCACTTTTACTTTACTGCCTGTTATCAATGCTACGGCATCCCTCCTGGAACATATTCCACAATGCGCCAGGAATTTGTTGAGGGGCATGGAAGCGAAGGCTTCTTGTTTGGAGTTAGTCCCGCCTGAGGCGGGATGAGGTTTATGGTTTGTGCTTCGGCTATGCTCAGCATGAGTTTGAGGTTTGGAGCCGCCTTTAGCCGGTTTGATATTACTGGCTGCGGGCTTACCCGTTTTCTTCGCCTGCCTCGCCAGGTACTCTTCTTCTTTTTTCTTTTCAAAGAAGGCATTCCGTTCTTTACGGTATTTTTTCTTTTGCTGGCGTAACTCTTCTTTTACAACGCTGTTCTTCTTCTTAGCAACAAATTTCTGGAAAGGGGCCTGGCTCATGAGCGAAAGTGTTTTACTGTTATTTCAACAGGAGTGAGGGGCAAAGATACTGTTTTACTGCCGGTAAGAAGTCTGCTGGCAAAAGAAAACTGTTACAGGGTGTCCTTTTTGGGTTGCTCCATACTATTCAATTCCTGTTTTACACGGTTATGTCTTCTTATCTGCATATTGCGCCGGTGCATTCTTATACCATCTCTTTTTGGCTGTTGCCTCTTTAAAGAGATTGTGGTTGCATGAATTGGTCTTCGAGTTCCGGGTCTCTGTGCACTGGTATAAAGAGGGAAAATGATCAGTGTTATCAAGGTGAATAATACGTATTTCATAGCAGTGATCTTTGGTGAACTTCACTGACTGCTGAATAGCGCTGTGGTTTAACGTATTTATAGCTGTCCGGAATTTATTTTTTATTTGCCAGTTGCCCGCAGGCCGCATCAATGTCCTTACCACGGCTTCTGCGCAGGCGTACATTCACCCGGTGTTTGGCTAAATAATCGGTGAACTGCTGGGTTTTATCCTCATCGGGTTTCATAAAGGAGGCATTATCGATGGGATTGTATTCAATAACGTTGATAAGATGAGTAGGTATCTGCCGGTATATTTTGATCAGGTCGTTGGCATCTTCAATGGAATCATTCACGTCTTTGAATAAAATGTATTCCAGGGTGATGTCGTTCTTGGTTTGCTCATAAAAATAATTCAGCGCTTCTATCAGCACTTCAATACTATTGCTTTCGTTGATGGGCATGATGGCATCCCGTTTTGCATCACTGGCAGCATGCAATGAAAGCGCCAGGTTAAAGCGTACCTTATCATCGCCCAATTGCCTGATCTGTTTGGCCACACCGGCGGTGGAAACGGTTATCCGCTTCGGGCTCATACCCATGCCGTCGTTTGAAGTGATTCGTTCAATTGCTTGCAATACATTCTTATAATTGAGCAATGGCTCGCCCATACCCATGAAAACAATATTGGTGAGTTTGGTGCCGTATACTTTTTCGCTCTGCTGGTTCAGTAAAGCCACCTGGTCGTATATCTCATCAAAATTGAGGTTACGTTTGCGGTCCATATAACCCGTTGCACAGAATTTACAGCTCAGGCTGCAACCGATCTGCGATGATACGCAGGCGGTCTGTCTTTTTTCTGTTGGTATCAAAACCCCTTCCACAAAATGACCATCAAAGGTTTTGAACCTTGATTTTACAGTACCATCGCCGCTCAGCTGGTTGGTATCAACCGTAATGGCAGGCAGTGAAAAGTTCTCCGCCAGTTTTTGCCGCAGTTCCTTGGAAAGATTGCTCATATCATCAAAGCTCTGGGCATTCTTCTTCCATATCCATTCGTAGGTTTGAATGGCACGGAATTTTTTATCGCCGATGGATTCAAAATATTCCTTCAGTTCGGGCAGGCTCAGGGTGCGTATATTTTTAACTGCGGTCATGTTGCAAAGGTACTTCGTATTACCCTTATATCCATTCGTCAAAAGGTTTGGCAGGAATGAGTAAAAAAAATGTAGCTTCCATAAACATATTATCCCATGCGTAAGTACCTTCTTTTGCTCGTAATCTTCTCCTACTCCTGCAGCAGTTGCAATTCTGCTCCCGGAAAAAAAGTTTCTGCTGATACGCCTGCCGATTCGGTCCGAACACTTAAAAGCGGCCTCAATTATCCCTGGGAAATCCTCTGGGGTAAAGACGATCATATCTGGATGACAGAGCGGGGAGGTAAGATCAGTAAGGTTGATCCCAAAACAGGCGCAACTGTTTTTTCTGCATCCATTGCCGAAGTGGTCAGCAAAAGCGAGGGCGGGTTACTTGGTATGGTGCAGCATCCCGATTTTTTAAGCAACGGCTTGTTTTACGTAGTATATAATTACCGGGCTGGCGGCGAATACCTGGAGAAACTGGTACAGATGAAATTTGAGAACGGAACCATGCGGCCGGTAAAAACAATTTTAGAGAATATTCCGGCCGCCAATTTTCATAACGGGTCAAGACTTTTAATTTCCGTGGGAAATAATCCCAAACTGTTTATGACAACCGGTGATGCAACGGTTAAGCCCAATGCCCAGCTTGTATCATCTGTTTCAGGAAAAGTATTGCGCTTTAACCTGGATGGAAGCATCCCTGCCGATAACCCTTTTTCTAATTCACCGGTATGGAGTTACGGGCACCGGAATCAACAAGGCCTGGTAATGGTGAATGGGATCATGTATGCCAGTGAACACGGGCCCGATGTTGAAGACGAAGTGAACATCATTGAAAAGAGCCGCAACTATGGATGGCCATCGGTGAATGGCCCCTGCAACCAGGTGGATGAGATCAGTTTTTGCAGCGTTGCCAATGTAAAGGAACCCATCTGGAGCAGCGGCAGCAGCACACTTGCTGTTTGCGGGCTCGACTACTACAATAGCACCCGCATACCACAATGGAAGAATTGTTTGCTGATGCTTACGCTGAAGGATGCCAGCCTGCGGGCGCTTAAGCTGAATGCGGATGGCAAAACGGTTGTTGGGCAGCAGACTTATTTTAAAAACCGTTTTGGCCGGCTCAGGGATATCTGCATCTCACCGGCAGGTACTGTATACATTTGCACCAGCAACGGAAGTAACGGAGATCTGTTGCTGGAAATATCTAAACTTTAGCCTCTATATTTGTGTTGTTAAGAAGGTACGGTATTGTTCTGCTGTACAAGAGTCCAGGGCCCGACTAATAAAAACAGACTATGCAAACAGTTTATGTAATTGATGCGGTACGTACCCCTATCGGAAAATATGGAGGTTCTTTGAGCGGGGTGAGACCGGATGACCTGCTGGCGCATGTAATTAAAGTGCTGCTGAGCCGTAACCCCAGCATTGATGTAAATGCCATTGAAGATGTGATTGCCGGCGCTGCCAACCAAAGCGGGGAAGATAACCGCAATGTGGCCCGTATGGCGGCATTGCTGGCGGGCTTACCAAATACGGTGGCGGGTAATACGGTGAACCGGCTTTGTGCCAGCGGATTGCAGGCCATTATGGATGCGGCCCGTGCCGTTGCCTGCGGTGATGGTGACCTGTTCATCGCCTGCGGCGTGGAGAGTATGAGCCGGGCACCCTTTGTGGTTCCTAAAAGTAACAGCGCTTTTGCAAGAGATCCGCAGATCGCTGATACAACCCTGGGCTGGCGTTTTGTAAATAAGCGGCTTGCCGAAATGTATTATCCCTACACCATGGGCGAAACAGCAGAGAATGTTGCCAAACGCTGGAACATCAGTCGACATGCGCAGGATGAGTTTGCATTGGAAAGCCAGCGTAAATACGAACGTGCCCTGGCAGAAAATAAATGGAAGGATGAAATAACCCCGGTGCAGGTTCAGATAGAAAAAGAAGTGTTTGATTTTGATAAGGATGAACATCCCCGTTTAACAAGTTTAGAGAAACTGAAATTATTAAAACCTGCCTTTGCCAAAGACGGAACCGTTACTGCCGGCAACAGCAGTGGCATCAATGACGGGGCAGCCGCTATGTTGCTTGCCAGCGAAGCGGCAGTGATAAAATACGGACTGCAGCCCATGGCAAAAATTGTAAGCATGGCGGTAGTGGGTGTTGATCCCGCCATCATGGGTATTGGCCCGGTGCCGGCTACCAACAAAGCATTGGAAAGAGCAAAACTGAATGTGACCGACCTCGACCTGATAGAACTGAATGAAGCGTTTGCCTCACAATCCATTGCCTGCATACATGATCTTGGGTTAGACCTGGAGAAAGTAAATGTGAATGGAGGAGCGATTGCACTTGGGCATCCGTTGGGGTGCAGCGGTGTTCGGATATCCACCACCTTACTTCATGAATTGAAAAGACGAAAAGGAAAATACGGGTTGGCTACGATGTGTGTGGGAGTGGGGCAAGGGGCTGCGGTTATTTATGAAGGGTTATAAGGGTTCAATTAATCTCTAACTAAAACTGTTGTCAGGTTGAGCTTGTCGAAACCGGTATGAGTATAAAGCGTTTTTAACCCGCCTTCGACAAGCTCAGGCTGACATTTCATTTGAAAAGGGGAGCTACAAATTCTTCAGGTAGTCAACCAGTTTTTCAAGCGCAACAACTTCCTGTACGCCTGTAGCCAGGTTTTTTACTGAACAATTCTTCTCTTCCATTTCCTTACTGCCGATGATTATTACAAAAGGAATGTTTTTCTTTTCAGCATAAATGAATTGCTTATTGATCTTCACATTTTCGTGGTATAATTCACAGGCAATGCCGCTGCTTCGGAGTTGTTGCATGATGCCGAAAGCAAAGCGGCTTTCTGCTTCACCCATATTAAAGAACAGTGCTTTTGTGCTTACCTGTAAATTCTCCGGGAACAGGTTCATTTCTTCCAGCACATCATATATCCTGTCTACGCCGAATGAGATACCAACTCCCGGGATATTGGGTACGCCGAATAAACCGGTAAGGTCATCGTAACGGCCGCCGCCGCCAATGCTGCCCATCTTTACTTCCTCAGGCGCTTTTGCTTCAAAGATGATACCCGTGTAATAATTCAATCCCCTTGCCAATGTAAAGTCGATGATGAGATTTGTATTTTTTGTTTGATCAAATACAAATTCCACTTCTTCAATTCCCTGCCT
Source organism: Ferruginibacter sp. (assembly GCA_044220615.1). Taxonomy (GTDB): domain Bacteria; phylum Bacteroidota; class Bacteroidia; order Chitinophagales; family Chitinophagaceae; genus Ferruginibacter. The sequence continues at coordinate 318,348 of JBGAQR010000005.1, forward strand.
GCCGCTTTCTATTGAGCCGATCAAAGACCGGATCGCCGATAGTTTTTGTTCGTTGCTTCCGGAAATGCTGAGATAGCGTTCAATTGTTTTTACCTGTTCATTATTCAAGCCACGTTGCTGCAGTTCTTCTTTTACTTTATCAAGCCCGATCTTATCCAGCTTATCAATGGCAATGGTGATTTCTGTCATCTTATCTGCACCGCCGCATAATTCAGCAAGCGCTGTTAAGATCTTACGGCTGTTAATTCTTAATTCATATTTCTTAATCCCCAACTGCACAAACACTTCGTGATAAATATTAGCCAGCTCCACTTCATTCACTAAGGAAAGACTTCCCACCACATCGGCATCGCATTGTGTAAACTCACGGTAGCGGCCCTTTTGCGGACGATCGGCACGCCATACCGGCTGGATCTGGTAGCGCCGGAACGGGAATGTGAGTTTGGTATGATTCATTGCCACATAGCGGGCAAAGGGAATGGTGAGATCGTACTTTAATGCTCTTTCAGTAATACCCTTTGTATTCTTCCCCTGCAATACTTTCTCAAAATCTTCTCTTAGTTGTTTCTCTTTTTCTGGATTATCCAGTCCGTTGTTCAGAATCTTGAAAATAAGTTTGTCGCCTTCTTCTCCATATTTCCCCATCAGTGTTTCCATATTTTCCATGGCCGGTGTTTCCAGCGGTTGAAAACCGTAGAGTTCAAATACATTTCTTATCGTAGAAAAAATATAATTCCTCTTTCGTACAACTTCTGCAGAAAAATCTCTTGTGCCCTGTGGAATGGATGGTTTGGTCATATACGTGAGTCGTGAATGGTGAGACGTGAGTTTAGTAAACAATCATTTTGCTAAGCATTTGAAAAGTTTTCAACATCAACGTTCCGGTTTCGGTTAATTCTTCTTTTTTAAGATATTCTAAATCAACTGCAATGTCAAAAATAGTGTCTATTTCAATTAATGAACCCCTGGATATTTCGTAAAATCTCCTTCTTTCAGCTACTGATTTTCTTGAACTTCCTTCAGCTATATTTAACTGAACCGAAAGAGCCGCTCTTCTTAATTGTTGAACCATATTAAACCGCTCTTCATGTGGTAGTGATCTGGATATTTTGTAGCAGGCCAACACAAAACTTTTGCCTGTTTTAAAAACATCCAGTTTGGTATGTGCCAGATCTAAAAACATAAAATTGAATTTCAATAATGAAGCAGAGAAATTTTATTTCTTACGCTTGATCACTCACGATTGACGTTTCACGCCTCACGATTAGTTCGCAGGCTTCTTCAATGATGGTAAACACTTCATGGTATCCTTGCTCTGTTCCATACCAGGGATCGGGCACATCACGGTCTTGCCCCGGGTAAACCTCGTTTAAAAACAAATCTACTTTAGTTGCGTCGAATTTATTGCGACTGATGCGTTTCATCTCTTCCAGCACATCGGTTGCCATGGCATAAATAAGATCGTATTGTTCAAAGTCGCCGGCAACAAAGCGCCTGCTTCGTTGCTGGCTGATATCAATGCCATTCTGCCTGGCCACTTTAATGCTTAAATGATGCGGCGGTTCGCCGGTATGGTACCCGTTGGTGCCGGCGCTTTCCACGGTCCAGTTCAACCCGGCCTTCCGGGCCTTATCCTGCAAAATACCTTCTGCCAACGGGCTGCGGCAGATATTGCCCAGGCAAACCATTAAAATTTTCATGGCGCAAAGATAAGCTGCAAGCCACAAGCTTCAAGGGGCAGTTTAATGAATAAGGTCTTCTTTATATTATGCTTGTCCCTTGTGGCTACTTTCCTTGAGTCTTCTTCCTTGTAGCTATTCCCCGCTCTTTCTTTATGGAATCTCCATACTATCACATCTTACTACCGAACACGGCGCCGGTTTTGAATTTATTTTCTGACTTCAAAACCCAACTATATGAACAGCAACCTGATCTTGAAAAGCGATGTCCTTGACATTGTTTTCGAAAAAAGAAACAAAGCCTATGGAGCTTATGTGCTTCGTAAGTTTTACGGGAACCGGGTAAAAAAAGCCCTGGCCATTATGATATTAGCTGCCGGTGGATTTATGGCATTCACATTTATCCCTCAAAGCAAGAATAATGTTACAGGCCGTTTGTATGAAATTGCGGGGCCAGAGTTAGGCAAAACAGATCCTGTTAAACCGAAGGAGGAGCCTAAAAAACCGGAAACTCCAAAACCGCCGGTTAAACAACCATGGACTGCAGCCCCGGTTAACGCCGCTAATTTTACTACCAACATTAAAATTGTTGACCGTACCGTTAAAACAGATTCTATTCGGATGATAGATGACAGAACAATTATCAGCAATACCAATGTGGTGGTAAACGGAAGTCCTAATACACCTATACCCCCAACAACGCCCGATCCCGGAACAGGTAAACCAGAGCCGGTAAAGATTGACCCATTGGTACCGCTAGGCCTGGGCGAAGTGGATGAACCCCCTTCTTTTCCCGGGGGAACAGAGGCGCTGCTGAGTTTTTTGCGCAAGCACCTGAATAATCCCGATCAGATGGCGGAAGGAGAATCGGTAAGCGTGAAAGTTACTTTTGTGGTGGGGTACGAGGGTAAGCTGAAAGGCTTCAAGATCACCCAGGATGGAGGAGATATATTTAATAAAGAGGTAATAAGGGTGTTGAAGAAAATGCCCGACTGGGTACCGGGTAAGGCAAAGGGCGAGAATGTATCGGTATATTATAGTATCCCGGTAAAGTTTACCGGCGCCGACTGATTAAAAAATTAATTTACTAATTTCACAGCCCCGCCAATGGCGGGGCATAATCATAAAGTATGGCGCTGGAAGAATTTGAAAAAGAACAACTGAGCGAAAGGGATAAACGATATATCCGCATGAAGAGCATCATGGATATTGGCATGGGCATTTTATGGGCCGGTATGGGCGTTTTTCTCCTGTTCATTAAAAAATTCAACCCCGACCTGGCGCTTCAATACGATGAAAACATCCTCATGATCTTTGGTGCTGTTTGTGTTTTATACGGCCTGTTCAGAATTTACCGGGGCATCCGAAAAAACTATTTAAGGCATTGATGAATAAAGATATTTTGCGGCATTGGAAGAGAGTTGGTTTTGGCTTCTTGATAACCTGGTTTTGTTTATCGGCATGTAACCAGACAGAAAAAGATCCGCTGTACTCACTGAAAAACGGTACCATCCACATCAGCGTGGATGAATCTTTCAAACCGGTTATCGAAGAGCAGATAAAGGTTTTTGAAAGATCATTTCCCGGAGCAAAGATCATTGCCGAGTATAAAACAGAAGCAAACTGCTTTAAGGATTTCTTTTCAGATACGGCCAATCGCATGATCATTGTTACCCGGGGGCTTACTGTTGAAGAAGATAAGTTTTACAAAGACAGCCTCAACTACTCTCCACGCTGGAGCACAGTTGCCTACGATGCCATCACCATTATTGTAAACAGTAAAAGCAGCGATACCCTGTTTACGCCTGAACGGTTAAAGCAACAGCTTTCGGGCAAGGGGAACAGGAACCAGAAAATGATCTTCGACGGATTAAATGCAACCAGCACCGTTCGGTTTGTTATGGATAGTATCCTTAAAGGAGCAACATTTGATACCAGCGTGGTGAAGGCGGTAAAAAACAGTCAGGATGTAATTAACTACGTTGCAGCCAATGAAGATGCTATTGGTTTTGTAGGCGTAAGCTGGATCGGCAACCCGGAAGATACAGCCCAGGTGAATATGTTAAACAAAGTAAAAATAGCCTACGTTTCCTGCGACCTTTGTGTTGACTCGCCTTATGTAAAACCGCTGCAGGCAAGCATCTTAACAAGGAGGTACCCTTTGGTACGTGGTTTGTATTACATCGTGAAAGAAGGTTATGGCGGGCTTGGTACGGGCTTTTCAAATTTTATGAGAAACGAAAGGGGCCAGTTGATTTTTAAAAGAGCGTACCTGGGTACGATAATGGACTTTGAAGTGAGGAATGTGAAGATGACAAAAAAATTATAGAAAGTTTATTAGTAAATAACGGCGGGATGTTTTGGAAAATTAATATTATTGTAAAGACTTAAACAGCAAATGAAATGAAGAAGTTAAAATTTACACTGATCCTGTTAAGCAGCCTGATAGCTGTGAACATGGTTAATGCACAAAGCATTGACGATGGAAAGAAATTTTTGTACTACGATAAATACATCAGTGCAAAGAATGTGTTCCAGGGATTAGTGAATGCCAACCCGGCCAATGAAGAAGCGGCTTACTGGCTTGGACAAACATTAATAGCTCCCGATGAAGATAAAGATATTGCCGGCGCCCGCTCGGTATATGCAAAGGGCCTGGCAGCAAATCCAAACAGTGCATTGCTGAATGCAGGGATGGGGCATATAGAACTGCTGGAAGGAAAGACACAGGAGGCACGCAACCATTTTGAAACGGCCATCAGCCTGAGCAAAGGCAAAAGCATTGATGTGCTGGATGCGGTTGGTTTTGCAAACGGTGATTTTGATTCCAAACTCGGGGATGCAGCTTATGCGGTGGAAAAACTGCAGCAGGCTACTAATATTAAAGGCTTTAAAGATCCAAGGGTGCTCACCGACCTGGGCGATGCATACCGCAAAGCAGGCGATGGCGGTACTGCCCAGCGTACGTATGAAGCTGCATTGGCAATAGACCCCAGGTATGCAAGGGCAAAATACCGCATTGGCAGGATCTACCAGTCGCAGGGTGAAACACAACGGGATATCTTTTTAAGGTATTACGAAGAAGCGATAGCGCTTGACCCGAATTATACAACCGTATATTGGAAACTGCACCAGTATTTTTATGAAACAGATGTTGTTAAATCTGCCATGTACCTGAACAAATACCTGACGGCAAAAGGTTCAGATGAAACCAATGCCTGTTTCCTTCAGGCACAGATGAAATATGCACAGGGTTTGTTTGCAGAAACTATTTCGGCAGCAAACGCTTGTGTAGCCGCTACTCCTAATCCATATCCAAACCTGTATGGATTGATAGCTTATTCAGCATACAAACTGAACGATTCTGTTGGCGCAAAGAATGCATTTGAACAGTATTTCAAAAATCAAAAACCTGAAAAGATTGGTGTTCGTGACCGGTTTACTTATGGCGAAATATTGCTTAAATTCCCTGGCAGCGAGGCATTGGCCGGAAGTTTTATTCAACAGGCAGTTGACCAGGACAGTACCGAAGCAGGTAAAGTGGCGTTATTAAAGTCAGTGGCTTCCACCTATGAAAAAAGAGGGCAGTATGCCGAAGCCGGGGAGTGGTATAAAAAAGTGCTGGGCATTAAAAAAACGCCCACCAAAACAGAGATATATAATGCCGGGTATAGCTTCTTCCGTATTGGTAAGTTTGCACAAGCCAGCGAGGTATTCGATATCTACACCCAAAAATATCCCGATGATATCTTCGGATATTATATGATGGGTAAGTCTTACTGGGGTATTGATACCGTAATGGCTTATGGTCTTGCCAATAATGCATTTGCAAAAGCCATCGCAGTAGGTGAGGCAGCTCCCGATAAATCAAAGATCGCCGCACAGTTGCTGGGTAGTTATAAATACATGATCGCTTACTCGGCGAATATTGAAAAGAATAAAGACCTGGCTTTAAGCTTTGCCGATAAGGCACTATTGGTGGACGCTGCTGACGCAGAAGTGTTGGCCAATAAGGATGTGATCTCTAAAATAACGTTCAAGCCCAATACAAAACCGGCAACAAAGTCCGATAAAGTGTCTATTGCACCAGATGGTACTATTACTTCGGTAGGCAACGACGGATCAACTACGGTTATACAGGGTGGTAAAGTAACCACCGTAAAAGACGGTATTACCACCATTGTTGAGAATGGTAAAGTAACCATGATCGGTAAGGACGGTAAAGTGATCAATCAAACACCCACGCCTCCGGGTAAACCAGCACCGCCAAAGACCGGCGGCACCGCTCCAAAAAAAAAGTAAAAAAGAAAGGTAAATAAGTGATCCCCGTTATTGATTCAGTAACGGGGATTTATTTTTCAATCTATTGAATATTGCTTCTGCTGCCTTATTTTTGCCGGTAATCAGAATAATTAATCCAATGCGTTTTTTTCTGTTACAGGCTACCGATGTTAACAATGCGGCAAATTACCTGCCCATTGCTCTCCAACTGATTTTTGCCATTGGATTAATAGCTACCATCATTATCGGATCAGATTATTTAGGCCCCAAAAGAAAAACATCCGATAAACTCCAGAATTTTGAAAGCGGTATAGAGATAAAAGGCAATGCCCGCCAGCCAATGGCCATTAAGTATTTCCTGGTTGCCATATTGTTTGTGTTGTTTGATGTGGAAGTGATCTTCTTTTATCCCTATGCGGTTAATTTCCGGGAACTGGGATGGAGCGGATTTGCTGCCGTAGTGGTATTTGTGGCATTGTTTATAACAGGCTTAGTGTATATTTTTAAGAAAGGCGCCCTTAAGTGGGAAGAATAGAATCTGGTAATTAACCGATTTGAAAATTTGAAGATGATAAGAGACCTTGAATTCAGCAGGTATTAGATCATCACCAAATTACCAAATCATCAAATCAAGTAATTAAGATGTCTCGTCCGGTACAATATAACAACCACATCAAATTCGAAGGGATCCCCGAAGGATATATGGGCGAAGGGTTCATGGCAACCAATCTCGAAAAAGTGGTGAGCCTTGCCCGTAAAAATTCCATCTGGCCCTTACCCTTTGCTACCAGTTGCTGTGGTATTGAGTTTATGGCTACAGCCGCCAGTCATTACGACCTGGCCAGGTTTGGCGCCGAGCGTATGAGCTTCTCTCCACGCCAGTGCGACCTTATATTGGTGATGGGAACCATTGCAAAAAAAATGGGCCCTGTGTTGCGGCAGGTTTACCTGCAAATGGCCGAACCCCGTTGGGTGATGGCTGTAGGCGCTTGTGCCTCATCTGGCGGCATATTTGATACCTACTCTGTTTTGCAGGGAATTGACCAGGTGATACCGGTAGATGTGTATGTGCCCGGTTGCCCACCCAGACCCGAAGCAATACTGGATGGGTTCATCAAAATACAGGAACTGGTAAATACAGAAGGATTGAGAAGAAGACATAGTGACCAGTATAAAGAGTTACTGGCAGGATATGGGATTCAATAAACTCCCTCCGCCCCCTAAAGGGGGAACTGGGGGTAAAATACTTTAATGAAATTAAAAGATGCAAAGCCCCTTTAGGGGTTTGGGGTTATGACCAACGAAACGATACAACTAAAACTAACAGAAAAATTCGGCGACCAGCTAACCAATTGGCAGGAACCTTATGGTATGCTCACTTTTACGGCGCCAAAAGATCTTAATTTAAAAGTACTCCAGTTTTTATTTGATGATGCGGAATTAAAGTTTCAGTTTCTTACTGACCTGCAGGCCGTTCATTATCCCGACCGTAAAGGAGAAGAACTGGCTGTTGTGTATCACCTGCATAATTTAAAAGACAATGTACGGATACGTTTTAAAGTATTCACCGCAATAGAAAAGCCGGATGTGTTCAGTGCAACAGCCCTGTACCAGTCGGCCAATGTAATGGAAAGAGAAACCTATGATTTTTATGGGGTGAATTTTATTGGCCATCCCAACCTGAAACGTATATTGAATGTAGACGAGATGGATTATTTCCCCATGCGGAAACAATACCCGGTAGAAGACCAGTTGCGGATAGATAAGGATGATGAGATGTTTGGAAGATGAGTTGATTTGAAGATTTGGAAATTTGAAGATGTGCTGAAGCCATTACCAAATCACCAAATCATCAAATTTTCAAATTGATTATTTATGAGTGAACATATTATTTTACCCGAAGGAAGTATCGAAAAGCAGACCACCACGCTGAACCTGGGGCCTACGCACCCGGCCACGCATGGCGTGTTTCAGAATATACTGGAGCTGGATGGCGAACGCATCCTCAAATCCACTTCAACCGTAGGGTATATTCACCGGGCTTTTGAAAAGATAGCAGAACGCCGCCCGCTGTACCAGATCACCCCGCTTACCGACAGGCTGAATTATTGCTCATCTCCCATCAACAACATGGGATGGCATTTAACCTGTGAAAAATTATTGGGTATTAAAACTCCCAAAAGGGTAGATTACCTGCGTGTGATCATCATGGAACTGGCACGAATTGCCGATCACCTGATCTGTAACTCCATTGTTGGGGTGGATACCGGCGCTTTCACCGGGTTCCTGTATGTAATGCAATACCGTGAACTAATTTATGAGATATATGAAGAAATATGTGGCTCCCGTCTTACTACTACTATTGGGCGTATTGGCGGTTTTGAAAGGAATTTCACTCCTGCGGCATTCGAAAAACTCGAAAAATTCCTGAAAGAATATCCCCGTACTCTAAAGGAGTTTGAAAACCTCTTTACCCGTAACCGCATCTTCATGGATCGTACCATCGGTTGCGGTCCCATTGCGGCTGAAAGGGCATTGAACTACGGCTTCACCGGGCCAAACCTGCGTGCCGCCGGGGTTGATTACGATGTTCGGGTGCATACACCCTACAGCAGTTACGAAGATTTTGATTTTATAATCCCGGTAGGTACAACCGGCGATTGTTACGATCGTTTCCTGGTTCGTAACGAAGAAATGTGGCAGAGCCTCAGCATCATTGAACAGGCCTACCAGAAAGTGCAGGAATTCAAAGGAGCAGAGGCCGAAGTGTTTCATGCCGATACCCCTGCCTACTATTTACCCGAAAAGAAAGATGTGTATACCAAGATGGAAGCACTCATCTATCACTTCAAGATCGTGATGGGTGAAACAGCCATCCCCGAAGGTGAAGTATATAGTGCCGTAGAAGGAGCCAATGGCGAACTGGGATTCTATTTAATAAGTGATGGCGGCAGAACACCATACCGGTTACATTTCCGCAGGCCTTGCTTTATTTATTACCAGGCCTTTGAAGAACTGGTGAAAGGTGGAATGTTAAGTGATGCAGTGATCACCATGAGTAGTTTAAACCTGATAGCAGGAGAAATGGATGCTTAGTTAATTAAGAACCTGCCTGTCGGTAGACAGGTTATGAATTAAGAATTATGAGTGTTGAATTTTCAAAAGAAAAGTTAGCTGAAGTTGCGGAGATAGTAAAACGCTACCCCGAGGGCAAACACAAAAGCGCCCTGCTTCCTGTATTGCATTTGGCTCAGGAAGAATTCGGCGGATGGCTGGATGTGCCGGTGATGGACTATGTGGCTTCGCTTTTGAAAATTGAACCCATTGAAGTATATGAAGTGGCCAGCTTTTACAGCATGTATAATTTAAAGCCGGTAGGCAAATACATGTTCGAGGTTTGCCAAACGGGGCCCTGTATGATTAACGGCAGCGATGAGATCATTGGGTATATCAAAGAGAAACTGAACATCAAAGTGGGTGAAACAACGGCAGACGGACTGTTCACCTTAAAAACAGTGGAATGCCTGGGCGCCTGCGGTTATGCTCCCATGATGCAGCTGGGAAGGAACTACCGGGAACACCTGACAAAAGAAAAGATAGACGCCATCATTGAAGAGCACCGTGCAAAAGCAAATTAATCATTGAAGAAGTTCTTAACCATATTATTCTTTTTTATTGCAGTCAACGGCTTTGCACAAACCGCAGATGAAGCAAAGCTGGTGCAAACAATGAAGGAATTTCACCAGGCCCTGGTTAATAAGAATACGGTTTCTATCAACCAGCAAACAGATAAAGTGCTGAGCTATGGACACAGCAATGGCTGGGTGGAAACAAAAGCCGATGTGATCAAAGACCTGGAAACCGGGTATATCAGTTACCAGGGTTTTAAAGAAGACAGTATAACGGTTTCTATGAATGGTAATATGGCCAATGTCCGGTTTGTGGCAGATATAACAGCAACCATGAAGGGCGGAACCAATACCTATCATTTAAAAGTGCTGGAAGTGTGGGTGAAAAAAAGTAAACGGTGGGTGTTGTTTGCAAGGCAGGCGGTGAAGGCCCCCTAAATCCCCCCGAAGGGGACTTTAGAGCCAGTCAACTAAAAACGATTTTTAATGTTGGTAACGAAAAATAAATTATAAAACGTAATTGTCCCCCGCCAGCTGGCGGGGATAGGGGCTATGAGTAGAAAATTATTATTAGAAAAAGCACATGTGGAAGGCATCCGCTATTACGACGTTTATCGCCGTGAGGGCGGATACCGCAGCGTGGAGAAGGCATTAAAGATGGCGCCGGCAGATATCGTGGAAGAAGTGAAGAAGAGCGGCTTGCGTGGACGAGGCGGCGCCGGTTTTCCTACAGGCTTAAAATGGAGTTTTATTGCAAAGCCCGAAGGCGTTCCCCGCCACCTGGTGGTAAATGCCGATGAAAGTGAGCCGGGAACGTTTAAAGACCGTTACCTGATGGAATTCATTCCGCATATCTTAATTGAAGGAATGATCGTTTCGTCATTTGCACTTGGCTCCAATGTTTCTTATATATACATACGCGGCGAATACCACTGGATCGTTGATATTTTAGAACAGGCCATTGCCGAAGCAAAACAAAATGGTTTTTTGGGAAAGAATATTTTAGGCACCGGTTTCGATTGTGAAATTTATGTTCACCGCGGCGCCGGCGCTTATATCTGCGGCGAAGAAACTGCCCTGATAGAATCACTGGAAGGCAAGCGGGGTAATCCAAGAATTAAACCACCGTTCCCGGCTGTAAAAGGCGCCTGGGAAAGACCTACGGTGGTTAATAATGTGGAAACGATCGCAGCCGTTGTTCCCATCATCAACAATGGCGGCGAAGAATATGCAAAGATCGGCGTGGGAAAAAGCACCGGCACCAAACTGATGAGCGCCTGCGGTAATATCAACAAGCCGGGTGTTTATGAAATTGATATGACCATCTCGGTAGAAGAATTTATTTACAGTGATGAATATTGTGGTGGTATTCCCAAAGGAAGAAAATTAAAAGCCTGTATCCCCGGCGGTTCATCGGTTCCAATTCTGCCGGCTAATTTATTACTTACTACAGCTAAGGGAGAGAAGCGGCTGATGAACTATGAAAGTTTAAGCGATGGCGGTTTTGCAACAGGAAGTATGATGGGCAGCGGTGGATTTATTGTACTGGATGATGCACAGTGTGTGGTAAAACATACATACACGCTGGCAAGGTTCTATCGCCATGAAAGTTGCGGACAATGTTCACCCTGCCGCGAAGGAACTGGATGGATGGAGAAAATATTACTGAATATAGATAATGGCAAAGGAAAGATGAGTGATATCGACCTGCTTTGGGATATTCAGCGCAAGATCGAAGGAAATACCATTTGTCCGCTGGGCGATGCAGCAGCCTGGCCGGTTGCGGCAGCCATTCGCCATTTCCGTGATGAGTTTGAGTGGCACGTGAACAATCCGGATGAATGTTTAAGGAAGAATTACGGACTGGCGCATTATGCGGATCCGATTCATGTGCCAGTACCGGCATAGATTTCACGCAAAGAGCGCAAAGGAGCAAGGATGCAAAGAAGAGTATGACAGAAAACGAGATATCAAAAATAGTTTTTGATTTATGTGTATTGGTTCATAAAAAGTATGGGCCGGGATTATTTGAAAATGTTTATGAAGAAATAATTTGTCATGAATTAAATAAATTAGAAATCCCTTTCACCCGGCAGCAAGGGATTCCTTTGATACATGATGAAATTAGAATGGAAATCGGATTCAGGGCAGATATAATAGTTGAGAATAAAGTCATTTTGGAATTGAAATCGATCGAGGCATTAGCTGAAATTCATTATAAGCAATTGCTGACTTATTTGAAACTAACAGATATTAAATTAGGAATGTTGATCAACTTTAATGTTCCGCTTATTAAAGATGGAATACACCGTATTGTAAATAAACTATAAAACTTGCGCCTTTGCTCCTTTGCGAACATTGCGTGAAACAAATATGGCAGACGAAATAAAAAAAGAAGCACCTGCAAATTTTAAAGTAACCATCGACAACATCACGATCGAAGTTGCGCCGGGTACTACTATATTAAATGCAGCCCGGCAGATCGGTGGAGACGTTACACCGCCTGCCATGTGCTATTACAGCAAGTTACAGGGCAGTGGCGGTAAATGCCGCACCTGCCTGGTGGAAGTGGCTGCCGGTTCAACCGCCGACCCAAGGCCTATGCCTAAATTAGTTGCCTCATGCCGTACCAATGTAATGGATGGCATGGTGGTAAAAAATATTACCAGCGATAAAGTAACGGATGCAAGAAATGGCGTGGTTGAATTCTTGCTCATTAATCACCCGTTGGATTGCCCCATCTGCGACCAGGCCGGCGAATGTCATTTGCAGGACCTCGGTTATGACCATGGTAAAGAAGGCACACGCTACGAATTTAAAAGAAGAACATTCGAGAAGGAAGATATCGGCCCATACATCCAGTTGCACATGACAAGGTGTATCCTCTGTTATCGCTGCACTTATGTTGCTGATCAATTGACCGATAAAAGAGTACATGGTATTTTAGACCGCGGCGATCATGCAGAAATATCAACCTATATTTCCAAAGCCATTGATAATGATTTCAGCGGGAATATGATCGATGTTTGCCCGGTAGGTGCATTAACCGATAAAACATTCCGCTTTAAGAACAGGGTTTGGTTCACCAAACCGGTGGATGCTCACCGCAATTGCGAAAACCCTAAATGCTGCGGCAAAGCAACCTTATGGTTACGTGGCGATGAAGTGTACCGTGTTACCGCACGTAAAGACGAATGGGGCGAAGTGCAGAGTTATGATGGTAAACCCGGATGGATCTGCAATACCTGCCGCTTTGATAAAAAGAAAACGGCTGACTGGACCGTAGAAGGATTAACAACCATCAGCCGGCATTCGGTTATTGGCGCCAATAAATACAGCGGGCTGGAAATGCCGAAAGATACTGTTAAGGAAGTGATGGGTGGAAGAGATCCAAAGCTGCTGATGGATATTCACAAGGTGAGTGGAGTGAATGATCCCGGCATCAATTTAAGTGCGATCAACCGGCCGGCGCACAGCGATGACTTTTCAAAGAACGGAAAATAAAAGAAGAACATTTTTAATAAAGGAATATGCTTTTAGCGATCGATTGGCTTTTAATAGTGGAGAAACTGGTTCTCATCGTTATCGTGGTGATGGCATCATTGCTCATTGCCATGTATACCACGTTTGCTGAAAGAAAGGTAGCAGCAGTTCTGCAAGACAGGCGTGGACCCAACCGGGCCGGACCTTTTGGTATTCTGCAACCGGTAGCCGATGGATTGAAATTATTCTTCAAAGAAGAGATCATCCCGAATTTTTCTTCTAAATTCTTATTCATACTTGGCCCTTCGCTGGCCATGCTTACGGCCATCATGACCGGCGCCGTTGTTCCCTGGGGAAATACCGTACACCTCTTCGACCGGGATATCAGTTTGCAGATAGCCGATGTGAACGTAGGTATATTATATGTGTTTGCGGTGGTGAGCATGGGCGTATACGGCATTATGATCGGCGGCTGGGCAAGCAACAACAAATATTCTTTAATGGGCGGATTGAGGGCAGCCTCACAGATCATCAGTTACGAACTGCCCATGGGTATTTCACTGATCGCCCTGCTGATGGTTACCGGAACGCTCAGCCTGAAAGAAATGGTATTGCAGCAGCAATGCGGTTTATGGAACATCGTTTACCAGCCGCTGGGATTCCTGATATTCCTTATCTGCGCATTTGCAGAATGTAACCGTACGCCATTCGACCTGCCCGAAGCAGAGAACGAACTGATCGGTGGTTATCATACGGAGTATTCATCCATGAAACTGGGCTTCTACCTTTTTTCTGAGTACATCAATATGTTTGTAAGCAGTGTGATCATGAGTACCTTGTTCTTTGGCGGATACGATATACCGTTCTTAAATGAGGCAGATTATAACCAGAACTGGATGGCTTTTTTCGGAATAATGGCGCTGATGGCAAAAGCATGCTGCTTCATCTTCCTGTTCATGTGGGTACGGTGGACCATTCCAAGATTCCGGTACGATCAGCTGATGAACCTGGGATGGCGGATATTAATTCCACTGGCATTGGCAAATATGCTGGTAACAGGCGCATTGGTTTTATTCAAACAAAACAATTGGCATTTTTAATTTTATCAAACGAATTGTCAGGCTGAGTTTATCGAAGCCGGCTTAATAAACAATATGCAAGCATTAACTACAAGGGTAAAACAGGTCGACCGCAGGGAAATGAGTTTCCTGGAGCGGCTTTACCTGGTTTCTATTTTCAAGGGCATGATGATCACTTTCATGCACATGTTCAAGAAGAAGCCCACCATTAATTACCCGGAGAAGACACGTCCGTTCAGCCCGGTGTTTCGGGGGTTGCACATTCTAAACAGGGATGAAGAAGGAAGAGAGAACTGCACGGCCTGCGGGTTGTGTGCCGTTGCTTGTCCCGCCGAAGCCATTACCATGGAAGCGGCAGAAAGACAAACCGGGGAGGAGAAATTATACCGGGAAGAAAAATATGCAGCCAAATACGAGATCAATATGCTGCGTTGTATTTTCTGCGGCTTGTGTGAAGAAGCATGTCCGAAAGACGCCATTTATTTAAGTGAAACATTTGCGCCGGCGGATTACCAGCGCAAACAATTTATCTATAACAAAAACGAATTACTGATCCCTCATCCCATCAACGAACCCGAAGCGTATAAGAAGGCATTGGGTAACCGGGTGAAAAGAGAAAAGATTAATTAAGGTTTATGAGCATTACTGAAATATTATTCTGGGGATTATCTCTGCTGGCGCTTGGCGCTGCCATTATGGTGGTTACCAGCAAAAGCCCGGTGCACAGTATCCTGTCGCTGATCGTGGTTTTTATCGCCATTTCGGGTCATTACATCCTGTTGAATGCACAGTTTTTGGCCATCGTAAATATTATTGTATATGCCGGCGCCATCATGGTGTTGTTCTTGTTTGTGGTGATGCTGATGAACCTCAATGCCGAGTCGGAACCAAAAAAGAACCGCCTTTTGCAGTTTGCAGGATTGATCTCCGGTGGTTGTTTATTCCTGGTATTGATTTCCGCCATAACAAAATCAAGTTCTGCAAATAATGTAATGCAGATGGGCAGTGGCAACAGCGGCCTTATTAAAGAGCTTGGCAAGGTATTGTTCAACGATTATGTGATCCCCTTCGAGATAAGCAGCGTATTGTTTTTAAGTGCAATGATCGGGGCTGTTGTAGTTGGTAAAAAAGAAAAAGTATAACACGAATTGAAACGAATTACACGAAGTGATTTAAAATGGATAGTAGATAATTCGTGTAATTGGTGTAATTCGATTAATTAGTGAACTAGTATGGAAATTAAATGGTACATAGGTTTGGCAGTGGCTTTATTCTGCACCGGCATTGTGGGGGTACTTACCCGCCGCAATTCCATCATCATCTTTATGTGCATAGAGCTGATGCTGAATTCGGTGAACTTGTTGCTGGTGGCATTCTCAAAAATGCATGCCGCTTCGCCGGTGGCGCAGAGCCTTCCCAATGTGGTAAGTGATGCACAGATATTCGTGTTCTTCATCATGGTGGTGGCAGCGGCCGAGGTAAGTGTGGGATTAGCGATCATTGTCATGATGTATCGTAATATTCACTCGGTGGATATAAACTTTTTAAACAGGTTGAAAAATTAGGCCCCATCTCCGCCAACTGGCGGAGAGAAAGGCAGGAGTATTAATAATATTTTGAAATAAAAACAAAAATTCTCCGCCAACCGGCGGAATAGGGGTATGAGAAATGTATTACACATGGTTTGGTTAATTCCCGTGCTGCCTTTGCTGGGATTCTTACTCAATGGCCTGGGCCGCAAGAAGGTTTCCAAAAGCCTGGCCGGCATCATTGGCAGCGGCACAGTTTTTCTTTCATTCCTCATCAGTGTGTACGTCTTCTTCAGCGTTAAAGGAGGCAATACATACGTTGCCCATTATTTCGATTTTATAAACACCGATGCACTGAAGATCGGTTTCGATTTCCAGGTAGACCAGCTTTCTTCCCTCTTTTTATTGATAATAACCGGTGTTGGCTTTTTGATACATGTGTATTCAACGGCTTACATGCACGACGAAGAGCCGAAGGATTTTGCAAAATATTTCGCCTACCTCAACCTGTTTGTGTTTTCCATGCTTTTGCTGGTAATGGGAGCCAATTATGTGATCATGTTCATTGGTTGGGAAGGTGTGGGGCTTTGCTCTTATTTATTGATCGGCTATTGGTTTAAAAATACCAATTACAATGTGGCGGCTAAGAAGGCCTTCATCATGAACCGCATTGGCGACCTGGGATTTTTGCTGGCGGTGTTCTGGCTGGTTGCAAAAGTTGGTTCGGTTGACTTTCATAATGTGTTTGCGAACGTTTCTAAACTATCAGCAACTGATGTAACCGGTATTACTCTTTTATTATTTGTTGGCGCCATGGGCAAAAGCGCCCAGATACCTTTATACACCTGGTTGCCTGATGCGATGGCGGGTCCAACTCCGGTGAGCGCCCTGATACATGCTGCCACCATGGTTACAGCCGGTATCTACATGATCGCAAGAAGCAATATATTATATACCATGGCGCCCGTTTCTCAAAACGTGGTTGCCATTGTTGGATTGTCTACGGCCATTCTTGCCGCTACCATTGCACTGAAACAAAATGATATTAAGAAAGTGCTGGCTTACTCAACCGTTAGCCAGTTGGGATATATGTTCTTAGCGCTGGGTGTTGGCGCCTATACCGGCGCTGTATTTCATGTAATGACGCATGCATTCTTTAAAGCGCTGTTGTTCCTGGGGGCCGGAAGTGTTATTCATGCCATGAGCGGCGAACAGGATATACGCAACATGGGCGGATTGAAAAAATACATGAGCGCTACGCATATCACTTTCCTGTTGGGATGTTTGGCCATTGCCGGCATGCCTCCTTTCTCCGGTTTCTTTTCAAAAGATGAGATACTGGCTGCAGCCTATGCCAAAAGCCCCATCCTTTGGGTGGTGGGTGTTGGAGGCGCTATCATGACCGCATTCTATATGTTCCGTTTATATGCCATGACCTTCCTCGGAAAATTCAGGGGAACGCATGACCAGGAGCATCATTTACATGAAAGTCCGAAAGCAATTACAATACCCCTCATCATACTCGCCATTCTTTCTGTTATCGGTGGCTGGATCGGCATACCGGAGATATTTATGCATGGCGGACACAGGCTGGAAGAATTTCTGGCGCCGGTATTTGCACAGGGCAACGCCCTCACCGTAAAACATCACATGTCTCATTCAACCGAATACCTGTTAATGGGTGTTTCGGTTGCACTGGCGCTGGGCGCTTTATTATATGCCTGGAATAAATTCAGCAAATACCAGAAAACAGGTAAAGAAGAAACAGGCCTTGGCAAAGTGCTGGAGAATAAATGGTATGTGGATGAACTGTATGATAACATCATTGTAAAACCGGTGCTGGCCATTGGAAAATATTTTAACAACGTGGTAGAGAAGAAAGGCATTGATGGTTTTGTGAACGGCATCGGCAAAGCGGTTAACTACAGCAGCCGGCAGATACGTTTGCTGCAATCCGGCCAGGTAGGCGCTTATGTGCTGATGATGGTGCTGGGCATTTTAATTTTATTCATCGTTCAATTGTTTTTGTAAGAAGATATGGACCCGAAAAATATTTGGATAACATTCCCGGAGCTGCTCGTTTGGTTTCCCTTGCTGGCAGGGGTGGTTGCTTTTATCATCCGAGATGAGAAGAAGGTAAAGACCTGGGCATTGATCGCTTCGCTGATCACCCTGGGCATTTCAATAACAAGTTTGGTTTATTCAGATAACACAAAACATTTTTACATCAATAATGTAAGTTACTTCTGGCTGAAATATGTAGGCAGTAACCTTAGCCTGGGGCTTGATGGAATGGGGCATATGCTTACGGCTTTAACAGCAGTTGCCTTCCCCCTCATCTTTATTGCAACTAGTAAACCGAATTTTAAAAATGCCAATGCATATTACGGGTTGATGCTGTTAACGCAGGCGGGATTGATGGGTGTGTTTACCGCCATGGATGTACTGATCTTTTATTTCTTCTGGGAGCTTGCGGTTATACCTGCTTACTTCCTATGCAGCCGCTGGGGCGGCGAGCGAAGGATACAGGCCACTTTCAAATTCTTTGTGTATACGTTTGCCGGTTCCTTGTTGATGCTCATCGGCATCATGTATGTGTACACACATACGTATCCAACAGCTTATTCCGAGCATTCGTTTTCGATGAGCGCTTTTTATAACGCTACCCTTACTGCCAATGAACAAAACTGGGTGTTCTGGTTATTCTTTGTTGCGTTTGCTATTAAGATGCCGGTATTTCCTTTTCATACCTGGCAGCCCGATACCTATGAGCAGGCGCCTACTTCCACTACCATGGTGCTGAGCGGTATCATGGTCAAGATGGGCATCTTTGCCGTGATCAGGTGGCTGGTGCCGGTTTTTCCTGCGGCAGCAGCCCGGTTTGATAATATAGTGATCGGACTTTCGGTGGTAGGGATGATCTATGCAAGCCTCATCGCCATTAAACAAGACGACCTCAAACGTTTTGTAGCCTATTCATCCATTGCACATATCGGGTTGATGTGTGCGGCCATCTTTGCCAAAAGCAGTATTGGTTTACAGGGAGTGATGATACAGATGTTCAGCCATGGTATCAATATCATCGGCATGTGGATAGTGGTTGACCTGGTGGAAAAACAAACCGGTACCCGTAAAATATCCGAACTGGGTGGTATTGCTCATAAAGCGCCCGCACTTACCATTTTTTTGGTAGTGATTGCCCTGGCAAATATTGCACTGCCACTGACCAATGCTTTTGTGGGAGAGTTTATGATGTTCAGCGGGTTATTCAAATTCAATATGATCTATACGGCCGTGGCCCTGGTAAGCATCATACTGGCTGCCGTGTATACATTGAATATGGTGCAAAAGGTTTTTTACGGAGAAGCGAATGCAGTTACCAATGCGGTACAGGAAATTTCATTGAACCAGAAATTAGTATTGAGTGTGCTGGTGATCTTTATTTTCCTGTTTGGTGTTTTTCCGCAGCCACTACTTGATTTAACGAAGGATACCGTAATGGCTATATTAACAAGATTTAAATAACAAAACCAAATGGTGGTCCGCCGGTTGGCGGAATAGAGGTATGAACGCAATTATTTTAACAGCAGCATGGGGAGTAGTGATGATGTTGGGCGGCGCTTTTATTAAAAGTAAGTCCACCCCAAAATACCTGGCCATAACCGGCCTGGTGCTGGCACTTGTGCTGAACTGCATGGAACTGAACAGCGGAATGCCGCTCTTTTCTATAGGTGTAAAGGACATGCTACGTTTCAACAGCTTTAATTTAACGTTCATCAATATAGCATTAGGCTGTACCCTGCTTTACTTCTTACTCAACGGAAGGGATATTGAAAAAGTAGGGGAGCATGTATCGGAATATTTTGCACTGCTGTTCTTTGTTTTGTGCGGGGTAACACTCATTTCAACATTTAATACGCTGCTGATGCTGTTCATTGGTATTGAGATCGTTTCTATTCCCTTGTATATTTTAACCGGCAGCGACAAGCGTAACCTCAAGAGCAATGAAGCGGCCCTTAAGTATTTTTTAATGGGGGCTTTCTCCACCGGCATCATGTTGCTGGGTATTGCTTTTCTTTATGGAGGAAGTGAGACTGGCTCTTTCTATATAAGTAATATCATTTCAGGAAGCGGCCCTATGCCGCCCATGATAGCCGTGGGGTTGGTGCTGTTGCTGATATCGATGTCGTTCAAAGTTTCTGCAGCTCCTTTTCATTTCTGGACTCCCGATGTGTACGATGGAGCGCCAACGGTTTTCACTTCGTTCATGGCTACGGTTGTAAAAGCGGCGGCCTTCTTCG
Organism: Ferruginibacter sp.; assembly: GCA_044220615.1. Taxonomy (GTDB): domain Bacteria; phylum Bacteroidota; class Bacteroidia; order Chitinophagales; family Chitinophagaceae; genus Ferruginibacter. Next base: position 338,329 of record JBGAQR010000005.1, read on the forward strand.
CTTTTGTGCGCCTGTTTGAAAATGCATTTGGTACCATGCATGCCCAGTGGCAGAAACTGATTGTGATACTTATTGCGGCTACGCTGCTCATCGGTAATCTTACTGCCGTATTTCAGCAAAGCGTAAAACGGATGCTGGCTTATTCCAGTATTGCCCAGGCAGGCTTCATGCTGTTTTCTTTATTTGCATTGAACGGCATGGCAAAAGAGGGCCTTGTACTTTATGCAGCGGCTTACAGCCTGGCCAGTATCGGCATCTTCGCCATCCTGGTAAAAATGAACGATTATACCATCGATGGATTCAACGGTTTGGGAAAACAGCAACCGGTGCTGGCGCTTACGGCAACCATATTCCTTTTATCGCTTACCGGTATTCCGCTTACGGCTGGTTTCCAGAGTAAATTCTATATGTTGCTGGCGGCCGTGCAAAACGGCCAGCACATCTGGCTGGTGATCCTGGCTGTTTTGTGTGCAGCCATCAGCGCCTATTACTATTTCCGGGTGATACAGGCCATGTATTTTAAAGACAGCACTGCTGCTGACAGCATGGATAGCTCCGGCATAACCACTGCCTTTAAGGTACTGCTGGTGATCACAGCCGTACTCATCATTGTACTGGGCATGTTCCCTAATCTTATTACCGACTGGCTTTATTTTTAAATAAACGGTTAGCCGTTTATAAAAGTTTTGCAGCCCAATGCCTATCTCTTGTTAACTTTAGGGAGAATAACAGCTCATGACTCTTAAAGATACCTTTGCACTTTCCTGGCGTAATATCTCCGGCAATAAATTGCGGACCGGCATCACCGTTGCCATTATCGCATTTGGTATCATGGCACTTATCGGTATCATCACTTCCATACAGGCAGCAAGTGCCAGTCTTACCACCAGCTTTTCAACCATGGGTGCCAATTCATTCAGCGTTCGTTATAAAGAAAGAAATGTACGGATCGGGGGTGGCCGGCAACGGGAGAATACCAAACTCCGTAAATCGGCATTAAAGGAAAAAAAATCGAACATGGGAAAAGTGATCACCTATGATGAGGCAAAGGCTTTTAAGGACCGGTATAATTTTCCTGCCAGGGTTGGCTTGGCGCTGAACGGCCCAAGAGGGATCGTGGTAAATAACGACCGGAAGAAAACAAATCCGGATGTGTTTATACTGGGCGGAGATGAAAATTACCTGGAGCTGAACGGGTATAAGATAGCGTATGGAAGAAACCTTACTCCCACAGAAGTGGAATCGGGCCAGAGTATTTGTTTATTAGGGAGCGGTGTGGCTCAAAAGCTGTATCCCGAAAATCCGGAAAAGGCGATCGACAAAGTAGTGAGTGTGGATCATATTCCTTACCGGGTGATCGGTGTACTGGAAGAAAAAAGTTCCAGCGCTTTTTTTAATACCAGCAGAATCGTCATTACTTCCTATAACAATATCAGGCGGCTCTATGCCAATCAAACATCTTCTTTTAATGTAGGCGTGATGGTGAATGATATAAAGATGATGGATGCTGCCATCGGGGAAGCGAAGGGAACATTCAGGCCGGTGCGTAAACTGGATGTGAAGGAAGAAGATAATTTCTATATTGATAAAAGTGACAGCATTGCCGAAAGCCTGATCACTAACCTGGGCTTCCTCGAAAAAGGAACGATCGGTATTGCATTCATCACCCTTATTGGCGCCGCCATTGGGTTAATGAATATCATGCTGGTGGCGGTAAATGAGCGTACAAAGGAAATAGGGTTGGTAAAGGCGCTTGGCGGAACCAAACGGGATATCCGTTTCCAGTTCCTGGGAGAATCAATTTTGATAAGCCTGATAGGCGCTGTAGTAGGTATCATCCTGGGAATCCTTCTGGGTAACGGGGTAGCTGTTTTGGTAAAGTCGGGTGTGGTGATACCATGGGGTTGGGTAATAGCAGGGATATTTGTTTGTTCAATGGTAGGGCTGGCAGCAGGATTATACCCGGCCCACAAAGCTTCTAAACTTGATCCCATTGTGGCGCTTCGCTATGAATAGTGCATCCGTTTTCATATTATACTAGGCTTCCCGGTTCGTTTTTTTCCAATATTTTATCCACTTTCGGAATAAATTTATGTAAATGCCCCATTTTGTCATCGTAAAAAAATATTTATAAAATAAAAATTTCGTAAGTTGGGGCCTTCAATTATTTATTTACCTTGTGCGCCTGCATGGGCAGTACAATGGTAAAGGATGGTTGATGATGTTCAACATAGTTAAATCTTAATTTATCATTAAACAGAGAACCAAACTTTAAACACACTAAAAATTTGAATTTTATGGCAGAGACAAAAGCAACCGTAAAACCATCCACATCCGTTCAGGCAAAAAAATCCGGCAACGCTATTTCATTGTTAGCACCCGTTATTTGCCTGGTTGCCGGCTATTTGATCTGGAGATTTGGATTAGGTAATCCCAGTAATTTTGGACAACCAGCTACCGAAGGCTGGTTTTGGCCCAGTCATAAAGACCCAAAAACTGCTTTAAGTAAAATGTACCTGGGTGGTATAATTGTACCCATCCTGATCGGAACATTCTTAACCATGCTCACTTTTGTTATTGAACGGTTCCTTACCATTGCCAAAGCAAACGGTACAGGGAATAATGCCGATTTCATCCGTAAGGTTCAATACCAGCTTGCGAATAAAAACATTGATGCTGCACTGGCAGAGTGCGATAAACAAAAGGGATCTGTAGGCAACGTAATGAAAGCAGGATTACACCGCTACAAAGAAATGACTACCAACACAGAGCTTACTACCGACCAGAAAGTAATGGCTATTCAGAAGGAAGTGGAAGAAGCTACTTCTCTGGAGTTGCCTATGCTTGAAAAAAACCTGGTATTCTTATCTACCATCGCATCCATCGCCACCCTGTTGGGTCTGTTGGGAACGGTATTGGGTATGATACGTGCCTTTGGTAACCTGGGAGCCGATAGTGGCGGATCAGGAGCAGCCAACGAGTTATCAGTTGGTATCTCAGAAGCCTTGTATAATACGGCCCTGGGTATCGGCACCTCCGCATTTGCCATTGTGTTCTACAATATTTTCACTACCAAGATAGATGGTATCACCTATGGTATTGACGAATCAGGATTTACTTTAACTCAAACGTTTGCATCTCTGTACAAGTAATTGTATGGATTGATCATGACTTTGCATCTTAAGTAAAAATTGAAAACAGATTAGATATGCCAAAAGTTAAAATACCAAGGAAAAGCACAAACATCGACATGACGGCGATGTGTGACGTGGCCTTCCTGCTGTTGTCGTTCTTCATACTGGCAACCAAGCAAAAGCCACCGGAAGTGCTGGCTGTTAAAACGCCTACTTCTGTTTCCAGCAAAGCAGCCCCGGATAAATCCATCCTCATTACCCTTACCAAAGAGGGAAAAGTGTTCTTAATGCTGGGCGACGATACCAAGAAGGCTGCGATCATTGATGATATCAATAAAACCAGGAGCCTGCAGTTATCGGCTACCGAGCTTGCAAAGCTTAAGAAATCTGATTATATCGGGGTTCCATTGAATCAATTGAAATCATACCTGAATGCCACCAGCGAAATTCCGGCCACTACCCTGGCAGGGATACCTTCGGATACAACCAATAACGAATTGAGTTACTGGATACGCAGCGTAACCAATGTATATGCAGGCGAAGACCAGCGTAAACTGCAGGAGATGCTGCTCGTTAAAGGAGATGCCGAAGCTTTATATCCTGTATTCAAGAATATAAAGAATGCGCTGAAGGCAAATGAGATATATAAATTCAGGATCGTGACCGAAGGGGAAACCGTTCCGGTAGGATCTGAACTTTATAAGACAGGTAAGAACAAGGAAAAATAAAGTTTTAACAACTAAAAAGAATTTGCTATGGCAGAAATGGATACCTCGTCGGGTGGCGGACATAAGAAAGGCCCCGGCGTCAAAAAAGGAAAAAAGCTTTCTACCCGTGTAGATCTTACACCGATGGTAGACCTTGGATTCCTCCTGCTTACATTCTTCGTGTTCACCACTACCATGAGCCAGTCAACGGCCATGAATATGAATGAACCAAAAGATGAAAAAGATAAGGAATTGAAGGTGAAGAACTCAGGTGCTATGACCATCCTGCTTGGAAAAGGAAACCAGGTGTACTATTATTATGGCCAGTTGGATCCCAATACAGTGAGTGAGCAGTTCAAATCAACCACTTTTAAGGAGATGCGCAAACTGATCCTTGATAAAAAGAACGGTACGCCTATTGATGACCTGATGTATATTATCAAATCAGATAAGAATTCCACGTTTAAAAATGCCATCGACATACTGGATGAAATGACCATATCGGCTGTTCCCCCGGGACACTATGCCGAAGTGGATATGACGCCGGTAGAGGAGATGCTTATTAAACAAACAGAAGAAGCAAACGGCATCAAGTAGTATGGAATAAGCCCTATTTCGAATCTAATTAACAAAAGAGATTATAATGGAAGCTAATAAAATCTTAAGTGCCGATATACTGGACATCATCTTCGACGGTAAGAACAAAGAATACGGTGCTTACCAGCTGAGAAAGTCCTATAAGAAGACGCTTACAAAAGCCCTCATCATAACCGGGTCGGCATTATTACTGATACTGCTCGGAACCGTGTTTGCAGGGATCATAGAAAAAAACAGCCCAAAGGAATTTAAGGTAGTGGATACCCAGATGGCTGAGGTTAAAAATGATGAACCACCACCTCCTCCACCTCCTCCACCTCCTCCTACGCCACCACCACCACCGGAGATCAACCAGGTGAAATTCACTCCTCCAAAAATTGTGAAGGATGAAGAGGTGAAACCTGATGAAAAGATCGAGGAGATTAAGGAAGACCAGGTGATCAGTACAAAAACTGTGGAAAGCGAAAATAAAACACAGGTTGTACAGGCGCCGGTTGAAGAAACGGGAACCAAAGTGGTAGAAGTAAAAAAAGATGATGACGAGAACAAGATATTCACTAAAGTGGAAGTGGAAGCAGAATTTCCAGGTGGACAGGCAGCGTGGATCAATTACCTGAATAAGAATCTGAATAACCAGACGCCTGCCGATAACGGGGCTCCCGGCGGAAAATATACGGTGATCGTTAAGTTCATTGTAAGCAGGGATGGAAGTTTAAGTGATGTAACCTGCGAGAACGATCCCGGTTATGGTATGTGTCAGGAAGCAGTACGGGTAATTAAAAAGACCAAGAACTGGACCCCGGCCATTCAAAACGGGCGTAATGTAAATGCATACAGAAGACAACCCATTACCTGGGTTGTGGAAGAATAAGATCAACAGTTATAAAAGCGGATTAAAAAGAATTGCCCCGGACTTAAGTCCGGGGCAATTCTTTTGTGGAAACACCTGCTTCTACCGTCTTAATAAAAACTAATGTTATGGCAGAAATTGAAATCAAAAGATCTTCTTCCGGAAATAAACGGATGAAAAAGAAAAGCACTCGTGTTGACCTTACACCCATGGTAGACCTGGGGTTTTTACTCCTTACTTTTTTTGTGTTTACCAGTACCATGATGGAACCTAAAATTGTGGGGCTTCATGAACCCATTGATACGGATATAATCCGGGATGAGATATGCAACTCCTGTGTGCTCACCATTTTTCTTGATAAGGATAACAAGATCCGTTATTATGAAGGGATGCCCGAGACCAACCCGCTGGTAAAGCAAACATCTTTTTCTGTAAAGGGCATCCGGGATGTATTGCTGACCAAGAAAGAGAAAGTAGGGCGGATAATGGGTAGTACCGACCGTTTTGTGCTGATCATAAAACCAGGTAAAGAATCAACCATGCAGGATTTTGTACGTATTATGGATGAAGTTGCCATCAACGACATAAAACATTACTACATTTCAGAAACAGACGCAGCAGATAAAAAAATATTGCAGCTTCCATAAAGCTTTGTGGAAGAAAGCGGAGTGGGTATCTTTGCCGGATGCTGAACAATACTTCAGGTTGGGATGACACGATTGTGGCATTGGCCACGCCGCCGGGCATTGGCGCCATAGGGGTGATACGGCTGAGTGGTAAGGATGCCATCAGCATTATTAATAAACTTTTTCCATCCAAAGACCTTACCCAGCAACAATCGCATACCATCCACGTAGGCTTTCTCAAAGACAAAGGGAATGCTATCGATGAAGTGGTTATTTCTCTTTTTAAAAATCCCAAAAGCTATACCGGCGAAGATGTGGTGGAGATCAGTTGCCACGGGAGCCCGTTTGTACAACAACAGGTGGTGCAGGCATGTATACGAAACGGGGCCCGGCTGGCAAAGCCCGGCGAGTTTACACAACGTGCATTTCTAAATGGTAAATTGGATCTTACACAGGCCGAAGCGGTGGCCGACCTGATCGCATCCAATACATCCGCTTCTCAAAAAGCAGCCTTACATAATATCAGGGGAGGATTCAGCACCGTGTTGAAAGACCTGCGGGAGAATCTTATCCAGTTCTCGGCATTAATAGAACTGGAACTTGACTTCAGCCAGGAAGACGTGGAATTTGCAGACCGTACCAAATTCTATGCTTTGGTAGAAGGAGCGGACTCAGTAACCAAACAATTGCTTGAATCATTCAAGCTCGGCAATGTGATCAAGAACGGGGTGAGTGTAGCCATAGTAGGAAAACCGAATGCCGGTAAAAGTACTTTGCTGAATACACTCCTGAATGAGAATCGTGCTATTGTAAGCGATATTGCCGGCACCACCCGGGACACCATTGAAGAACTGATCAATATCGACGGAATACTTTTTCGCCTGATTGATACAGCCGGCATAAGAGATAACAGCAACGATGTGATTGAACTGATCGGTATTGAAAAAAGCAGGGAGAAAATAAAAGAATCGGATGAAGTGATCTACATCTTTGATGTGAACACAGAAAGCCGAGCCGATGTAGAAGCAGCGATGGCACTGCTGAGAGATGCCAATCCAGATTATTTGTTGGTAGGTAATAAGGCCGATGTGTTGGGCCCGGATACAGCCGCACAAAAATTTGCAGGAGAAGATATCCTGTTCATTTCGGCAAAAGAGAAACTGCATATCGATATGCTTAAAGAACGACTGGCTGATAAAGTGATCCAGGGAAATATCAATGCGGAGAATACCATCATCACCAATGCACGGCATTATGAAGCATTAAAAGAAGTAGACAGGTCATTGACCGATATAAAGGCCGGTCTTGATAAAAAAATACCAGGCGACCTGCTGGCTCTCGACATCCGCCGCTGCCTGCATTATATATCTGAAATAACCGGTGACATATCCAATGAAAATGTGCTGGATTATATTTTCTCTAAGTTCTGTATCGGCAAGTAACTGTCTCCGGCAATATCCCCGATCTTACACATTAATTCCGGTGGGTTAAAAAAATCCTTACCTTCCCCAAAAACCTTTTTATGAAAAATAAATACCTGCTTTCAATATTATTTACATTGCTGGTTGTTTTGAATATTGGCTGCAACGAAGAAAAAAAGAAAGAACCGGAGGTTGCAGTAGTGCTGTCACAAAATTCTTCTCATCCTTCCTGGAGCGCCCAGAGCAATATTTACGAAGTGAACCTCCGACAGTACTCCTCTTCCGGCTCTGTAAAGGAGTTTGAAAAACATTTACCAAGGCTGAAGGAAATGGGAGTGGAGGTATTGTGGTTCATGCCCATTACACCTATCGGAATAGAAGGCAGAAAGATGACCGAAAAAGAACTGGGTAGTTACTATGCCGTAAAAGATTACAAAGGATTTAATGAAGAATTTGGAACAATGACCGATTGGATATTTTTTGTGAAAAACGCACAGGCAATGGGTTTTAAAGTGATCACCGACTGGGTGGCCAATCATTCTGCTGTAGATAATCATTGGATGCAGGCACATCCCGGATTTTACATCAGGGATTCAGCCGGTAAAACAGTAACTCCTTACGACTGGACGGATGTACGCAGGCTGAACTATCAAAACCGGGAACTGAGAGACAGCATGATAGATGCGATGAAATTCTGGGTGGTGGAAACAGGCATTGATGGTTTCCGCTGCGATGTGGCCGAAGACGTGCCGGTTGATTTCTGGAAAGAATGTATTGACAGCCTGCGTAAGTATAAAAATGTTTTCATGCTTGCCGAAGGTGAGAAAGCCAACCTGCATGAAGCAGGATTTGATGAGACCTATGCCTGGGACATGATGAGAGCCACCACCGAACTGTATTCCGGTAAAAAAACACTTGCTCAGTTTGATTCTGCCCTCAATGCAACTATTGCTAAATTTCCAACCAGCGCCTACCGCATGTACTTTACCACCAATCATGATGAGAACAGCTGGAACGGAACCGAGTTTGAAAAATATGGAAATGCATATAAAACCTTTGCCGTGTTTTCACAAACCATGTATCAAAGTGTTCCATTGATATACTCCGGGCAGGAAGCCATGAATAGAAAGCGCTTGAAATTTTTTGTGAAAGATACCATCTCCTGGGGCGCAAAATTTGAAATGGCAGGCTTTTATAAAATAATGCTTGGGTTACGGAAAGCCAACCCGGCACTTGCAGCAGGAGCTTCTTATAAAAAACTGGCAAGCTCTGATGAGACAGCCGTATTCGCATACCTGCGGGAAGCTGGAGGACATAAGGTAGTGGTTGTTTTAAATCTGTCTAAACAACCTCAGAAATTTACTATAAAAGATGCGGCAATAAATGGCGAACCAATGAACGTATTCCTGGGTATGAAAGAGAAAGTGGATACGGGTCATGAGTTTAGTATTGAGCCCTGGGGCCATATCGTATACAACTATCAATAATGTGCTGACCGAACATGAATACCAGGCCGGAATATTTTTTTGCCGGTTGGTATTTTATTGTATTTTTAGAAAGTGTACTTTTTACACAATTGCCATAACCAAACAAAACGATTGCTATGTCAGAGATCGCCCAATGGGAAAAGCCCAAATTAAGTCTGTCCCAGATAATCAATATGAGTGTTGGTTTTTTTGGGATCCAGTTTGGATGGGATCTGCAACGTGCCAACATGGGGCCCATCTATGAACACCTTCATGCAAATGCCGATGAGATACCCCTGCTTTTTTTGGCGGCTCCTTTAACCGGGTTGATCGTGCAGCCTATCATTGGTTATATGAGCGACAGAACATGGCACCCAAAGTGGGGCAGAAGAAGACCCTATTTTTTTATAGGTGCTTTGTTTAGTACGATTGCATTGGTGTTCATGCCACACAGCAGTGCTCTTTGGATGGCCGCGGGGTTACTTTGGGTGATGGATGTTTTTGGGAACGTTGCCATGGAACCTTTCAGGGCTTTTGTAGCTGATAAGCTGAATGAGAAACAGCGTACCCAGGGATTTGTGATGCAAAGCCTGATGATCGGGTTAGGAGGCAGTATAGCTTCTGCATTACCCTGGATGATGACGAATTGGTTCCATTTCAGCGAGACTGCTGCCAGTGGTGTTATTCCTGATAATGTAAAATGGAGTTTTTATATTGGTGCCTTCTTTTTTCTAAGTGCAGTTTTGTATACTGTTTTTACATCAAAAGAATATCCGCCGCCCAATATCGGGTTTAAAGAAAAGGTAAAAGAATCAAACAGGGGTTTTGGAGCCGGCATAAATGAGATATTAAGTGCCATTGGCCATATGCCGAAACGAATGAAGGTATTGTCGCTGGTTCAATTCTTCACATGGCCGGGATTGTTTCTGATGTGGTTTTATTATAATGCTGCTGTTGCCCGTAATGTTTTTCATGCAACTGATGTAACAGACCCTCTTTATGGAGAAGGAACTAATTTCGGCGGCCTTACGCTGGCTTTTTATAATGTAGTTACATTTTTGTTTGCCTTTGTGTTACCCGGCATTGCAACAAGGCTCGGCCGGAAACTCACTCACAGTATATGCCTGCTATGCGGCGCAATAGGACTAATAAGTGTGGCATTTGTTGAAAATAAATACATGTTATATGGTTGTATGACCGGGGTAGGGATTGCCTGGGCAAGTATTTTGTCGATGCCCTATGCCATGCTTAGCGGGGTATTACCTGAAAATAAGATCGGTGTATACATGGGCATCTTTAACTTTTTTATAGTTCTTCCTGAGATCATTGCCTCTTTTTGTTTTGGCTGGATCATGAAGAACCTGCTTGATAATGACCGCTTGGTTGCAGTTCAAATTGGAGGAGGGTTGATGATCATTGCAGCGCTGATCTGTTATTTCTTTATTAAAGAAAAAGATTAAAGATGAAAAAAATAACACTTTGCATTTTAAGCATCGTTTTTTGTTGTGCAGTTTTTTCGCAAGATGGATATAAATGTTACCCCACCCATTGGTGGACAGGTATGAAGTGGAATAAAGTGCAGGTGATGGTACATGGAGATAAAATCGCCGATCATTTTCCCATGATAAAAATGGGGCCGGCAGGAATAAAGCTGGCAGCAGGCGTAAGCCTTGTTAAGATCAACCGGGTTGAAAATCCCAATTACGTTTTTCTTGACCTGGTAATTGATGCAACAGCTAAACCTGGCAAGATTAGTTTTCCCTTTGTAAAAAATATCGATCTTAAATATGAATTAAAACCCCGCCGGGCAGGCAATGGTACCACCTATGCAATGGGTGTTACCTCAAAAGATTTTATGTACCTCATCATGCCCGATCGTTTTAGTAATGGCGATGAAAGCAATGATCGCATCCCCGGGATGAAAGACCAGAGTTTGAAAAGAGATACAGTTTATAACAGGCATGGCGGCGATCTGAAAGGAATACAAAATCATCTTGATTACCTTCAATCGCTAGGGGTTACCACGCTGTGGCTTAATCCTGTTCTGGAGAATGATATGCCCGACCGTACAGAACACGGCTATGCATTTACCGATCATTATAAAGTTGATCCCCGGTTGGGTGGCGATAAAGCGTATCATGATCTGATAGACGCCACCCATGCGAAAGGAATGAAAATGATCCAGGATGCCGTATATAATCATGTTGGCCTGTATCATTTTACCGTGCAAGACATGCCCATGCAAGACTGGCTGCACCAATGGCCCGAGTATACCAACACCAGCTATAAAGACCAGACCTTGTTTGATCCGCACGGGAGCAGCATGGAAAAGAAGATAATGGCCGATGGCTGGTTCACTAAAATGATGCCCGACCTCAATCAACACAACCCCTTTGTTGCAAATTTTTTAATTGAACATGCTTTGTGGACAGTGGAGGAGTTTGGTATCGACGGATGGCGTATTGATACCTATGCCTATAACGACCTGGAATTTATGAACCGTTGCAATAAAGCATTGGAGGATGAGTATCCAAAGATCACCCTGTTTGGAGAAACCTGGGTACATGGAGTGATCAACCAGAGTTATTTTGTTCAGAATAATTACAACACCCCATTTAAAAGTAACCTGCAGGCGCCAACCGATTTTCAAACGCTGTGGAGTATCACCGATGCCATGACGAAAGATTTTGGGTGGACCGATGGGGTGAATAAACTGTATACCGTACTTGCACAGGATTTTGTGTATAAAGACCCCATGCGTAATGTTATCTTTTTAGATAACCACGATATCTCTCGTTTCTATTCGGTAATAGGAGAGAATACAATGAAGTATAAAACATCCATCAATTGGTTACTTACCTGCCGCGGCATTCCGCAGTTCTATTATGGAGGCGAAATAGGTATGACCGGGGTTACCAGTCCGAACGATGGGTTTGTTCGGCAGGACTTTCCCGGTGGCTGGCCATCCGACCCGGCAAATAAATTTACCAATGCCGGGAGAACGGATAAGGAAAGAGATATATGGAACCATATAGCCCGGCTGGCAAACTATCGTAAAAGTTCATCGGCACTTACAACAGGAAAAATGATGCAGTTCCTGCCACAGGACGGGGTGTATGTATATTTTCGCTACAACAACGAGCAGACCATCATGGTGATCATGAATACGGCAAAGGAAAAGAAGAATGTTACTATGAAACGGTTTGCCGAAAGAACAAATGGATTTACGAGGGTAAAAAACATACTTACCGGAACAACAAACGAGCTGGGCGACCTTTCTCTTGAATCATATGACAGTGTTGTATTTGAACTGCTGAAATAATATCCCGGGATCATGTATTGGAAGTAGCAAAACCAGGTTTCTCAATACCCGTCATTGAATTATTTTGCAATTCTTAAAATAATGTGTTTATTTTACACATTAAAACGATTGCACTTGAAAAAGCTATTCCTTCTCCTTACTGTATTTTCTATTGCCCATACATTACCAGCGCAACGGTTATTAAGCTGGACGCCTGAATTCCCGGTAGATAATTCAACCCTGGCCATGACGGTTGATTGTAACAAAGGCAACCAGGGACTCTTGAATTTTGAAGGAGGGAATTCCGCCAATGTATATGTTCATGTAGGACTGATCACTGATTTAAGTACAAGTCCTACAGACTGGCGCTATGTTAAGTTTACCTGGGGTACTGCTGATCCTGCAGCCAAAGCAACTCCGCTTGGAGCTAATAAGTACCAATACACGATCAATAACATCCGCACTTTTTTTGCAGTTCCTGCAGGGGAAACAATTAAAAAGGTCTGTGTCATTTTCAGGAATGCAACCGGAAGTTTAAAACAGGTTAATTCCGATGGAAGCGATATGTATAACCCGGTGTATGGCAGCAGCGAGTATGGCGTCCGGATAAATCTTCCTCCCTTTGAACCAAGATATATTCCCTGGATAGAACCCATTAGTGTAAATGTAGGAGGAAGTATAAGTATCACAGGTGTTGCATCTGTCAACTCGAACCTCACTTTAAAGCTGAATGGCAATACCATTCAAACGGCAACAAATACAACTACCATTTCTGCCAATCCTGTTATTGCTACAGCCTGCGCCCAACAGGTTTTTTTAGAAGGTAATAACGGCTCGGTTACTGTAAAAGATTCATTCAGTTTTTATATTCCTCCAACTACCACGGTAGCGCCTTTGCCGGCAGGTGTTCAGGAAGGGATCAACTATCTTCCCGGCAATACCTCTGTTACATTGGTATTGTATGCGCCCACAAAAAACAATGTAGTGGTGATCGGGGATTTTTCAAACTGGGCTGTTCTATGTTCTAACCAGATGAATAAAACTTCTGATGGTAATTATTTCTGGCTAACCATCAATGGCCTTACTCCGGGTACGGAATATGCTTACCAGTACCTCATTGATAACAATATCAAAACGGCCGATCCGTATGCACAAAAAGTGCTTGACCCCGACAACGATGGGTTCATTGATGCGGTAACCTATCCCAATCTTAAGCCGTATCCAACTGGCTTAACTACGGGTATTGTGAGTGTACTGCAAACAGCCGAGCCGCAATACAACTGGCAGGTGAATAATTTTATCAAACCGGATAAACGAAACCTAGTTGTTTATGAATTACTGATACGTGATTTTACGGCACAGCACAGTTATCAGTCGCTGATCGACTCATTGGCCTATTTAAAGAATATCGGTATCAATGCCATTGAACTGATGCCCATCAATGAATTCGATGGCAATGAAAGCTGGGGTTATAACCCATCGTTTTATTTTGCGCCGGATAAATATTATGGAACAAAGAACAAACTGAAAGAGTTCATTGATAAATGCCACCAGAATGGCATTGCAGTTATACTGGATGTAGTGTATAATCATTGTACGGGCAACGCACCCCAGGCAAAAATGTACTGGGACCCCGTGAACAACCGCCCTGCGGCAAACAATCCCTGGTTAAATACAACAGCGCCGCATGCGTATGCATTCTTTAACGACTTTAATCATACTTCTGCAGCCACGCAATACCTGGTGCAGCGTTCTTTGAGTCATTGGTTAGCCGAATATAAAGTGGATGGCTTCCGGTTCGACCTGGCGAAGGGATTTACACAAACAGCAAGCAATACCACCACTATTGAAAATTATGACGCCAGCCGGGTAACAAACCTGAAACGGTATTATGATGGAACTGTTCCGGCAAACCCGGGCACTTATATGATACTGGAATTCCTTGGCACACTTCCCTGCCAGGAAGAACAGGAATATGCAGCACACGGATTTATGCTTTGGGGCAATAACAATTTTACTTACAACCAATGTACGATGGGGTATCCTTCCAATTCGGATATTTCACCGGTAGTTTACAGCGATCCTAAAAGAGCATTTAATAACCCGGCCGAAGTAGGTTATATGGAAAGTCATGACGAAGAGCGTACGATGTATAAGAACTTAACCTTTGGTAATTCATCCGGAAGTTATAATGTAAAAACACTTTCAACTGCGTTGGCAAGAGAAGAAGCGGCAGCTACGGTATTCTTCACGGTACCCGGTCCTAAAATGATATGGCAGTTTGAAGAAAGGGGATACGATATTCCAATAAACTTTGGAGGGTCAAATGTGGCCAATAAACCCCCGCATTGGGAGTACATGACCATGCAGGACAGGGTACACCTGTACAATACCTATAAAAGTATAATTGCCTTGCGGTTGAATAATCCTGCCATTTTCAATAATACATCGTTCACGTATGATTTCAATAATGGAGGAGGCCTTTATAAATTATTCCAGATCGCTGATCCCAACAGCAGCGGATTAAAAATTACAGTAGTTGCCAATCTTGATGTGGTAGCTCAATCCAGGTCGGTTACTTTTCAATCAACAGGCAGCTGGACAAATTATATCAGCAATGGTACCGGTACCGGCATCAATGGCGCTACCGGAACAAATTTTTCAGTAACTGCTACAACACAAACCATCAGCCTTCAGCCGGGCGAATATCATATTTATGTCAGCGTACCCGCTTGTGTTACTGCAGCGCCCACTGCGGTTACCCCGGTTAGCTATTGCCTGGGAGCAACTGCTGTTCCTTTAACTGCTTCAGGAACAAACCTTCTTTGGTATACTACTGCAACAGGTGGAACAGGAAGTGCAACGGCTCCAATTCCTTCAACAGCTGCAGTAGGAAGTACAACGTATTATGTAAGTCAAACGGTTGGATGCGAAAGCCCACGTTTTGCCATCGTAGTTAATGTAACAGCTACTACTGCTGCTCCAACGGTTACCAGTCCGGTTACATACTGCCGCAACTCAACTGCATTACCACTTACAGCAGGAGGTACAAATCTTCTTTGGTATACCACGGCAACTGGTGGAACAGGAACTGCCACCGCACCAACTCCATCTACCGCTACGGCGGGAAGTACAACCTATTATGTCAGCCAAACCCAAAGTTGTGGTGAAAGCCAGCGGGCCGCTATTACCGTTGTGGTTACTGCTACACCAGCAGCCCCAACTGGTTTGAATGTTACGGGTATAACAACAACTTCGGCTGTTTTAAACTGGGCAACAAGTGCCGGTAATTTTTATACCGTAGATTATAAGCCGGCGACTTCGTCTGTCTGGATCAATGCCGCAACTTCAGTAAGCACGGGTTCTGTCTTGATATCTAATCTCAGTGCTGGTGTAACCTACGACTGGCGGGTAACAGTGAACTGTTCAAATACCCCGATCAATAATTATACTACGGGGCAATTCACTGTTAATACTTTCAATAGCCAGATAACGAATATCAGAAATGGATTTGGGCTTAAAATATCGCCGGATCCTGTTAATGAGAATCCTTCATTGGATTATATCGTTCCCGGTTCAGGAGAAGTAACGATCATATTGTTCAATTCATTCGGGCAACGTATAAAAACAGTTTTCAGCGCCCCACAAACGGCCGGACAATACCGGATATCGCTGGCTGGCCAGTTTACTGTCATTGCCCGGGGATGTTATTTCCTGAGGCTGATACAAAACGGTAAGGGACATTTTATAAAATTCATTAAGTAATATCAAGCGAAATAAAATATAAGACTATGGCATCCGCAACAAATGGCAACCCGGCAATGAATATTAAAACTCTTCAGGCCATACAAACAGAAGTGCAAGGCAGTAACCGAATCGCTTTGTCAGTAGACTGTGTGATCTTCGGGTTCGATGAAAACAAACTGAAAGTACTGCTTATCAGGAGTGACCTGAAAAAATACCAGGGGCTATGGTCGTTGCTGGGAGACCTGGTTGCTGCAAAAGAAGATATTCATGATGCTGCTTATCGCATCCTGAAAGAAAGAACCGGCCTTGATGATGTTTACCTTGAACAGGTTCATACGTTTGGTTCTGTAAGCCGACACCCGGCTGGCCGGGTGGTTACCGTAGCATATTGCTCGCTTATAAACGTGCAACACCATAAGCTGAAAATACTGGATAATGAATTGCACTGGCACGATGTGCAGAGTGTTGCCGATCTGGCCTTCGATCACCAGGAGATTTTTGAAGCCTGCTACCGGTGGTTGCAGAAAAGGATACAGGAACATCCGCTCGGATTTAACCTGCTGCCCAAAAAATTCTCATTGCGTGACCTTCAGAATTTATACGAAGCCATCCTGGATACAAAGATGGACAGGCGGAATTTCAGGAAGAAATTCTTTGCGATGGATTTCCTGATCGATATCGATGAAATGGAACAGGACGTGCCCCACCGGCCCGGCAAATTGTATAAGTTCAACTTTGACAAGTACGCCAAAAAGAAGAAAAAATGGGTGGGGATAGACTTCTAAAAGCCCCTTCCGGCAGGTTCATCAGGTAAATCCCGGAAAACAGCTATTCCCCGGCCCGTAAGGGTTTAAGGAATCGGGTTTTTCAAAAAAAAATAATTAACAAAAAATTGGTATTAACGAAAAAAGCCCTACTTTGCGTAAGTTTTACACATTTTGAGTGTGTAAAAAGTACGCAAAGTGATTGCAAATTTTTAAAACGAAACGCTTGTTATTATGAGAAACAGTATTAAACAACTCTCTTGCATTTTTTCTTTCTCTCTTTTCGTGTTGTTGTTTCCTGTTGCTGCATTGGCACAAGATGTGGTTACGGGTAAGGTGACAGACTCTAAAGACGGTTCGCCTGTTTCGGGTGTTACCGTTACAGTGAAAGGAACAAAAACAGTAACACAGACTGCTGCTGACGGCACTTATAAAATATCAGCAATGGGAAGTGCAACCTTGGTTTTCACTTCTATTGGGTATGCAAACTATGAAATACTGGTGGGTGGAAAGACATCCATCGATGTAAGTATTTCACAGGTTAATCAGCAACTGAATGAAGTAGTGGTGGTTGCCTACGGGTCTAAAAGAAAAGGAGACCTGACGGGTGCCGTTACATCTATTTCAAGTAAAGATTTTCAAAAAGGGTTCATCCCTTCAGCTGAGCAATTATTGCAGGGCAAGGTTGCCGGTCTGCAGGTGACCAGCGGTGGTGGCACTCCTGGTGGAGGAAGCCGTATCCGCATTAGGGGCACTTCTTCACTGAATGCAAGCAACGATCCATTGATCGTGATCGATGGCGTGCCGGTGGAAGGAAACAGCATCAATGGAGGAGGTAACCTGCTTAACAGTATCAACCCAAACGATATCGAGTCAATGACGGTATTGAAGGATGCTTCTGCAACTGCACTCTATGGTTCAAGAGCAACCAATGGGGTATTGATCATCACCACAAAAAAAGGAACAAGCGGCAAAATAAAATTCAACTATAACACAACGCTCTCATTGAGCTCAATCGCCAAGAAAGTAGACGTATTCAGCGGAGATGAGATACGCAGCATTGTAAATGCCGACGCAACCAAAACGGGCAGCGACGGGTACAAGAAACTGTTGGGTAAGGCAAATACAGACTGGCAGGACCTAATCTATCAAAAGGCTTTCGGCTGGGACAATAACCTCAGTGCTTCCGGTTCTATCAAGAATGTGCTTCCTTTCCGTCTCTCTGCCGGTTACCTGACCCAGGAAGGTATCCTGCTTAACGATAAATTCAACAGGGCTACTGTAGGGCTCAACCTTTCTCCAAAATTATTGAAGGATCATCTTTCTGTGAACATCAATGCGAAGTATGCTAACACCAAGTACCACCATGCAAATGGTGATGCAGTTGGTGCAGCGGCTTCCTTCGACCCAACACAGGATGTTTATGCACCCAATAAATACGGCGGATACTTTGAGTGGCTGGATGGTAACGGTCAGCCACAGGGCAACAACGGTAATGCATCCAATCCCAATCCACTGAGTTTACTGAAATTCCGCAGCAATATCGAAACGATCAACCGGATCATCGGTAATGTGCAGCTTGATTATAAACTGCATTGGCTGCCCGATCTGCATATTCTCGCCAACATCGGCATCGATGCTACTACCCAGAATGGAAATGATAATACCGACTCGATCCTCGTGACCAATCAAAGCACCGGCGGAAGGTATGTACAATACAAGCAGAAAAAACAAAACACACTCTATGAAGTGTCGTTGTCTTATTCTAAAGAATTAAAGAGCCTTAAAAGTAAATTTGATTTGCTTCTCGGACATGGATACCAGGCCTTCGAAACAGATGTATTTAACTACGCATCATACAGCCAGGCCGGCAAACTGATTGCAGGCAGCACTCCTGTATTTGCCACCGACAAACAGGAGAACAGGATCGAATCCTATTTCGGAAGGCTCAACTATACATTCAATAACAAATACCTGATCACCGGTACCTTAAGAAGAGATGCCAGTTCACGGTTCTCGAAAGATAACCGGGTTGGTTATTTCCCTTCCGTGGCCGCTGCCTGGAAGATCAAGGATGAGTTCCTGAAAAATGTTCATTTCATAAATGAATTGAAACTGAGGCTTGGATGGGGTGTTACCGGCCAGCAGGATGGCATCGGTAACTATGGTTATTTGGCAAATTATAGCCAGAGTTCTAATACGGCCCAGTACCAGTTCGGAAATAACTTCTATTATTTCTACCGCCCGAGCCCTTATTACCCGAACCTGAAATGGGAAACCACCACTACCCAGAACCTGGGCATCGATTTTGGCTTCCTCAATAACAGGATCTCCGGTTCGATTGAATTTTACAAAAAGAAAACCAAAGACCTCTTGGCCAGTGTAGGACAAGCACCTGGTCAGAACTTCGATATCCAGTTGCTGAGAAATATCGGTAACATGGAGAACAACGGTATCGAATTCAACCTGAATACAACTCCCGTTCGTAAAAAGAACCTGACCTGGGATTTCGGGTTCAACATCACCATGCAGGATATCAAGATCACGAAACTGCAGGCAATTGTTGATCCAACCTTCATTGGTAACGAAGCAGGAAACATCAGCGGGGGTACCGGTAATACCCTGTTCTATCATCAAGTGGGATATGCTCCTAGTACTGCCTATATCAGGCAACAGGTATATGATGCAGTTACCGGAATGCCTATTGAAGGACTTTATGAAGACCTGAACAGGAACGGCGTTACAGATGATCGTTATTATTACAGTAAAACAAATAACCCACCATTGTTCTTTGGAATTAATACTCAGGTTGTATATAAGAAATGGTTACTCGGACTTGCAGCGCATGGCACATACAATAACTACCTGTATAATAACTACGCATCACGTACAGGAGTACTTAATGCCATCCAGAATGGTTCCCTGCTTACCAACGGATCGAAAGATTACCTGAATACCGGTTTCCGAAATCAGCAGTACTTATCTGATTACTATATGCAGAACGCCTCTTTCCTACGCCTGGATAACATCAATATCGGATACAATTTTGGAAAGATCATCCGCAGCAAGGCAACCCTGAGGCTGGGTGCAAGTGTTCAGAATGTGTTTGTAATCACGAAATACAAAGGGCTTGATCCTGAGAACTCAGGTACAACAGATAATAATATTTATCCACGCCCGAGAGTATTCTCTTTATCAGCAAACCTTGACTTTTGATTCTAACCAAAAAATAAATTGATTCTATATGAAAAATAATTCAATAAAATATGCAGGAATAATGGTGACCGCCGCCATTGTACTCGCATCCTGCGCCAAAAAACTCGACCTGCTCCCGCAGAACGATTTTACCCCTGAGAAGGTATACGCAACACCGGCTGGGTATAAAGGAGTGTTGGCAAAAATTTACGGCGGAATGTCGATCGGTGGCAATACCGGACCAAACGGGGCTCCTGACATATCGGGTGGGCTGGATGAAGGATCACAGATCGCATTCATCCGCATGTTCTTCAATTGCGAGGAATTGCCGACAGAAGAAGCGGTTTGTTTCTGGAACGACCAGACCATCAAAAACTATCATGGCTTCTCTTATACCGCAGATGATCCATTTCTGAAAGGAATGTATGCCCGCCCAATCTGGAACATTACCCTGATCAATGAATACCTCAGAGAATCAACTGACGACAAGCTGGCAGAACGTACCATCACCGGAGCAGATGCAGATGCCATCCGTAAATCACGTGCCGAGATACGTTTCCTGCGTGCATTTAACTACTGGGCAATGATGGACATTTTCGGTAAATCAACATTCATCACAGAATCATATGGTGTTGCACAGAATGAAACACCGCAGGAAATCAGCCGTGCAAATCTTTTCGCTTATATCATGAGCGAACTGAGAGCAGTTGATGGATCGATGGTTGCAGCAAGGTCCGCCGAGTATGGCAGGGTAGATCAGGCAGCGAACTGGGCATTGCAGGCACGTATTTATCTCAATGCAAATATTTACCTGGGCTCCTCCACCACCTCTTATTATGATTCAGCAGTGGCTTATGCACAAAAAGTGATCAATGCAGGATACACACTGAACAGTGCAACTGTAAATGGATACAATGGTTATGCCCAATTATTCATGGCCGACAATGATAAAAGGACCAATGAGATCGTTTGGGCCATTACCTGCGACGGTTTGAAAACACAAGGCTATGGTAATACCACGTTCCTCGTGAATTGCTCAAGCGGGGATGACAAAGGATCTGATTATTTCAAAGGCGCAGGTGGCGCAGGCTGGAGAGGATATGTAGCTACAAAAGGATTAGCCAACCTGTTCTCAGATCTTACCGGCACAACCGATAAAAGAGCGATGTTCACAACATCAAAATTTGGTGTGAGCGCTACACAAATAGAATTACCTGTTCTGCCCAATGCGAGTGAAGTGAATTTTCCGGATGCAAGCAGCGGTTTACATATCAATAAATATAAGAACATCCGGTCGGATAATGGGGAGATCAGCGACATCAACAACCGTACGTTCGCCGATATAGATTTCCCTGTATTCCGTTTGTCTGAAATGTACCTGATCTATGCCGAAGCTGTTTTACGGGGAGGCAACGGAAGCAGCGCTACGGCTCTTCAGTACGTCAATAATGTACGCACCCGTGCTTACGGAAACACGAGTGGTAATATCACTGCCGGTCAGTTGAATCTGCAGTTCATATTGGATGAGCGTGGAAGGGAATTGTATTGGGAAGGTCACCGCAGAACAGACCTGATCCGGTATAACCTGCTTACCAGCGGCACTTATGTATGGCCATGGAAAGGTGGTGTAGCTAGCGGCACAGGTGTGGAAAGCAAGTACAACCTGTTCCCAATACCATCAAGTGCCCGTAACAGTAATCCTAATTTATCTCAAAACCCGGGATTCTAAATCGCATACTTTTAAAAGCATACTATATGAAAAATACTTTTAAGACATTACTGTTTTCAATTGTTGCAGCAATTTCATTTTTGTCATGTAAAAAAAACGAGAACAAAGTATACTATATTGGTGGCACTCCACCATCGCTGAATGCCAACCCAACCACGCCGATGGTATTGTTGATTGCGAACAAAGACAATGAAGCGATGAAGTTTGATTGGACCAATCCTAATTACCAGTTCAATACGGGTATCAGTTCACAGGACATTACCTATACACTCCAGTTCGATACTACTGGTTCTAATTTCACCAACCCGAGCATTGGCCAGAAATCGATCTCTAAAGATCTTTCCGTAACACTTACTGTTAAGGACCTGAATACAATTCTTCTGGGTATGGGATTAGTGGAAAACATGGCTCATAACATAGAGATCAGGGTTCGGTCTACCATGGCCAACCTGAGTGCCCCGCTTTATTCCAATGTGATCAAAGTGGTGGTTACTCCTTACCTCGATGTAGTATATCCCGTTCCTGCAAAATTGTACATCACCGGAAGTGCCACACCAGGGAACTGGATGGCAGGTGGCGATCCGGAACTGGTAAGCCAGCGGTTTACTAAAGTGAGCGCTTCTAAATTTGAACTCACTATTACACTTTCTGCCAATAACTCATTTTTGTTTGTTCCGGTGTATGGAGATTGGGGCAATAAATATGGGTTTACAGGCCCCAATAACACCAACAATGTGAACGGTGATGATTTTATGCCCAATGGCGGCGATATGAAAGCGCCGAGTGCAACCGGGTCTTATAAAGTAACTGTGGATTTCAAAACCGGTAAATATTCGGTTCAATAAACTAATAAACACTAAAAAAAACTGTATGAAATATATTTCAAAAATTTTGGCAGCCTTCCTGATGATCCTGTTGGCATTCTCAGCCTGCAAAAAAATTGACGTAAGTGAATCTGCAGCTGATTTGCCGGTGTATGAACAAGGTATTTTCCCGGTATTAAGCAGTTCAGTTGCCACAGTAGCGCCAACTCTTGCGGATTCGAATAATACGGTGATCACGTTTACGTGGACCGATCCGAAACATGCAACAGATTTCTCCAATACCAAGTTTGTGTTGATTATCGACTCTACCGGTAAAAACTTTGGAGCAGTTAATAATACAAAAACGGTGAATGGAGTTTTGACCACCGGCCTTACTGGCCGCGAACTGAATGCCTATCTATTGAACATAGGGTTTAAAGTGGGTGTTTTACAATCGATTGATGTGATGCTGGTGTCATCCTACAAGAATAACAACGACCGACGTTATTCCAATACGCTCACCATTAAAGTGACCCCATATGTAGATCCTTCTATCCTGGTTTCTCAAAACAGTTCCGTGGTTTGTACATTGCCAAATGCGGCCTTGCCATCAAATATCTTCTGGTGGACACCAACCTTCACCGGTTATTCAGGAAGTATAACCTATACACTGCAATACGATTCTGCCGGCAAAAATTTTGTGGCACCAATCGATATAGCAGTGGGAACATCAATATTGGCAAAGGGATTAACGCAGGGCGAAATGAATACCACGGCATTAAATTCCGGAATTCCGGGCGGTAACACAGGTAAGGTGGAATACCGTATCAAAGGTGTTCTGTCGAACGGAACAATTGTTTATTCCAATGTGGTTACGGTTACCATACAGAGCTATGTACCTATTTTACGGGTATACCTGCCAGGTGGCTACCAGGGATCAACCGGTAACGGAAATGACTGGGATCCCGGAACGGCTCCTGAATTAATAAGAGACCTTCGTTCTGCAGTATTCAATAAGATGTACTATACCTATATTTATTTACCTGCCGGTGCCGAGTTCAAGATCACTATCGGCAGAAGCTGGGCAGTAAACTATGGTGGAAGCGGAGGTAACTTATCTTCTGGCGGCGCTAACCTTAGTGTGCCAGCTGCAGGCTACTATCGTATCTCTGTTGATATAAGCGCTCTCAAATATAACATCATGGCAGGCAGGATGGGATTTGTGGGCGGAGCAACCGGTGCAGGATGGAATCCTCCGGGCGTATTTCCAACCTATGCATTGGGTAACTCAGGAACCAACCTCTTCGTTGGTCTTACCAATTTTACTAACGGTGGATGGAAGCTGATCGATAACAATGCCTGGAACAGCGGAAGTAATACCGTTGATGAAACAAGAAGTTATGGTACACCGGGTGGTGATGGAAGTACACTGGAAACCAACGGAGCCAACTTCAATGATTATCCTGCTGCAGGCCGGTACCGTGTTATCTGGGATGGACGTGACAGGGATAATGTAAAATATTTTACAAGCTCCGGAACTGAAATGAGGGTGGTAGGAGATGGTATCAATCAGCCAGGTGTTAACGACTGGGATCCGCCAACATCGCCACAAATGACATACAGCGGAAATGGTATCTGGACAATAAGCATTACCCTTAAAGCAAATAAGGATATTAAATTCCTGGCTGGTAACGCATGGGGCGCTTTCGATTATGAAGATAACAGCGGCGGAAGCCAGGCAACCGGAACAGCAAGACCCATTAAGTGGGAAGGAGGATCTAATTTTAAGACCCCGGCTACTGCAGGAACATACACCATTACTTTAAATGAGAACCTGCAAACGGTAACCATAAACTAAGTTTTGATCTTTCATGTGTTTTGTAAAAGAGCCATCCCGACAAAGTCGGGATGGCTCTTTTCTTATATACCGGTTAATTAAGTTTATGCTCTCAGCGCAACCTTAAATGCAAGACTCAGGTAGGTATAGAAACTTCCTGGTAGTTCTTCCGATGCAGCAGCCCATTCCTGGCCACCATTGTATGGAAGATGATTAACACTTCCTGCGGCTTCTCCCACACCAATAAGTCCTGTTTCGCTTTTTAAGCGGAAACCATAGGTCATTCCTTTTTGAAGACGTAACCCGTTGAGCGGAAACGATACCCATTTACCTGTATCCATATTATTGAACTCAACCTTTGAAGCTCCCAATACAGGACCCCAGGCTTTTGTTTCGGCATTAAATGCATGAATGGTAAGGTTAACAGGTCCGCTATTGGTAACATGTGATGAGAATATCTCTATGCAATCCAGTTCGCCTTCTGAAGGACAAAGGAATGTTTGGCCACTTACCCTGTTCTTGGCTTCTCCTTTCCACTGGCCTATCCAGGAAGTGGCGTTGTTGGTAACTTGCTGAACTACAGCCCTTAAATGAGATTTTGATTGATTAGTTTCCATAAGGTTATTTTTTTTAATGAGTGAATGTGAGGGGTTACGGAATTTAAAATACTTAAGATACTAACTTAAACAGGGAGGTAAATATTGTACAGACCAGGCTCTATTTTACGTGGTAAAACTGTTAAAATATGTTATATGAAAAACAAGCGAAGAGATATGCAGCAGACCAGGAGAAGAAAGAAATGATCAGTTATCAAAACCGGAAATAAACAAACAGTCTCCCGAAATTCTTACTATCGTTCTCTATCCGGTGATACAATGGTTTGATATGCGGCTGCTGCAGGAAGCGTTCCACTTTTTTTCGCAACTGCCCGCTTCCTTTGCCGGGGATGATCTCTACTTCCCGTATCTTTTTATCTACCGCATCATCAAATGCCTGTTGCAAAGCTTTATCTATTGCTTTGCTGTTGTTGTAAATATCGTGGAGGTCAACTTTTATCCGGGCCATTTAATAATGCATGATTAAAAATGAAGAATGAGATCCTTAAACGAGTTTAATCCCTGTTTTCTCAAAACTTATTTTTCGTTGTTTGTATAAGTTACCGGTAGTCATCTTAAATGTTTTCTTACTCATACCAAAGAAGGAGTAGATCTCTTCCGGGTCACTTTTATCATAGTACGGGAGGTAACCATTGTTCTCGTTAAGCAACCGGAGTATTTTTTCTGCTTCATCTTCCACCCGTTGATAACCAGGTTTGCCTGCTGCCACATCTATCTTATTGTCTGCCGGGTATATCTTTTTAATAAAACCGGCAAAGCGGTCACCGGCAGTAATGTTCCTGTATATTTCATTGTGGTGTAAAACGCCGGTGTGCTTGTTGTTGATGATAACCACGTAACCAATATCGGTGCGGCGATACACAAGAAGATCAACAACCTCCAGTTCTTTTACTGTTAAAGGATCATTGCTTAAGTAGGGTTCTATCTTTTCCGTAGCGGCCAGCCTGCCGGTTTGTTCATCCAGGTAAATTTTTACCAGGTACTCGCCGTTAGGTATCATCTTGTGCTGCTGTTTGGATAACGGTACAAAAAGGTCCTTCATCAGCCCGTTATCTAAAAAAGCGCCCTGTGGAGTAACCGAAACAACTTTCAGTTTTACAATATCACCCAATATGCCTTTTGGTTTTTGCGTGGTGGCGATAAGCCTGTCTTCACTATCGTGGTATAAAAATACGGTCACTTTATCTCCGGTCTTTGTGTTGGCAGGAACAAAGCGCTTTGGCAGTAAAATTCCTTCTGCCCCGTCTTCCAGGTAAACGCCAAAATCAACTTCCCTGATCACTTCCAGCGTGTTGTATTTTCCTACTTCTATCGTTTTAGAACTCATGCTGGCAAAGGTAGATGATCGGGCTGTTAAAATCCCATAAAAACCATGCTGGCCTGGCCCGGATCATTTCAGGTGTTTTTTATTCAGCTCATCATATAAAAGCAGGTGATCATTGGCTTTCCCATTCCTGTCGAAGAAACGTTCCCAGGTGTTCAGCGGCTCCCAGATACAACTGCCCTTGCCCCTGCCGCCTGCCACGGTAAATGATAATTCATTCACTTCTTTTTTTACATGAGAATATTCCACAACGATCACATCTTTATTATAGCGATGAGAGAGATCAGTAAGATTGTAATCAAGGTCGGCCAGGGTATTATGCCATTTAGGATAGTAAGACAAACCGATCACATCAAATTGTACCCCACGACTGATCATATTATCGATGAAAAATTTGCTCTCATCGTTCTGGCCGCCCAATGCAATATGCAACATGATGCTGGTTGATGGCGAAGCAGCTTTAACGCCCTGCACGCCTGCAAAGAACAACTGCGCCAGGTTATCAAAATTGGTTACACTGCCTGCAGGCCATACCATTCCATGATTTATTTCATTGCCAACCTGTACCATATCAGGCGCCGTGCCCTGGTCTTTTAAAGCCTGCACCACCATTTTTGTATATTCATACAGGGCTTGTTTTAATTCAGGTATAGATTTACCGATCCATGCTTTGGGCATCCATTGCTTTTGCGGATCGGCCCAGTAATCGCTGTAATGAAAGTCGAGCAGTATTTTCATACCGGCTGCTTTTATACGTTTTGCCATTTGCAGGGTATGGGGCAGATCGCAGAACCCGGATTTTGGGGAATAACCACTGTCTCTTGCCGGGTCATTGAAAATACGAAGCCGTATATAATTCAATCCATGCTCCTTCAGGATACTGATGGCATCTTTTTCTTTACCATCGGTATCATAAAATTTCATGCCCTTGTTTTCCAGTTCGGGCAAGAAGGAAATATCGGCACCCAGCATTTTATCTACCTGTGTTGGTTTAAATGGCAATACAGGAAATGTATTGCCCGAGGTTCTTACATCTGTTACCGGCGCCGGATGGATCGTCATGATATCTGTGGCACCCGTCCACATACTGTCTGTCTTTGCTTCAAAATGGATCATGGATGTGGTAATGCCTGCCTGTACGATCACCTGGCATTTTCCGTTGAACAAATGACGTTGTGCTGTTGTATCAAAATACTTATCCTGTTCATGACTGCTGGGATCGCCATTACCAACGCCAATTATCTTTGCATCGCCCTGCAATGAAAAACGAATGAGGTTATTGGCATCGGGCACTTCACGGCCTTCCCGGTCAATAACACTGATGTTGATCACCGTTGCATCCTTTCCATCGGCAAACATTGTGGTCTTGTACGGGCTTATAACAACCTCAGCCGGCTTACCCGTTGTTTCAACCTTCGCCTGTAATCTTTTCCCTTTTTTGTATGCGATGGCTTCTAATTTTCCCGGCTCATAATTTACCATCCAGTTCAGGTGCCCGTTCCTGGGCATATCTTTTTTACCTAAGCTCTTTCCGTTTAAAAATAATTCCACATCATCGGCATTACTGTTTACCCAAACATCAATGGGTTCTCCCTCTTTTCCTTTCCAGTTCCAATGTGGCGAAATGTGTAATACATCTTTATCCGTCCACCAGGATTGGTAGTAGTAATAAATATTTTTTGGAAACCCGCATATGTCCATGATCCCAAAATGTGAACTCACATTGGGCCAGGTGAACGGAGTGGGTTCGCCGCGGTAATCGAGCCCGGTCCATACAAATCCACCAAGCCAGTAATCGTTTGCAGCAGCAATTTTCCACCAGGCTTCTGCCGTACTGGCCCACCAGGGAAAACTGATGTCCTGGTCGGGTACATAACCAATCACCGAATCTCTTGCATACTGCCCTCTTGTGGTAACCGTACTTCCCATCTCTGTTCCCATGAGTGGTTGATCCGGATGTTCGTTATGGTATCTTTCCACTTCTTTGTGCCGGTAATTGAAACTTCGCACCGGGATCACTTCGTTCACACCAAAAAATTGTCTGCCGTTATCGGCAGCATACGTACTAAGTCTTGTTGGATCTAATTCTTTTTGTTTGGCGAGCAATGATAAAGCAATAAGTTTCCCGGTTCCGTTGCTGTGTACCCATTGTTCTTCATTTCCTATCGACCACATGAATACCGAAGCCCTGCTCCTGTCACGTTTTATCAGCCATTCAAGGTCATTCATATATTGCGGGCTGCTGTTGAGTAGCCGGTTCTCATCCAATACCAGCATGCCCAGGCTGTCGCACGCATCCAATAGTTCTTTGGTGGGCGGGTTGTGACTTGTTCGGTAAGCATTGGAGCCCATTTGCTTCAGTAAGAAGATACGATAGTACTGCAGGTAATCCGGAAGAGCGCTTCCCACACCCGCATGATCCTGGTGATTGTTGGTTCCTTTTAGCTTCAGGTATTTTCCATTAAGAAAAACGCCGTTGGTTCTGATATCGATGGTTCTTATTCCAAACCGCATCTTATCTGTATCAATGATCTTGCCGGCTGATTTCACAACAGGAATGACCCGGTATAAATAAGGGTCTTCCAAAGACCATAGTTTCGGGTTACTGATCTTAAGTGATTGTTTTATCGTTCTTTTTTCATTCACTGCAAGAGAAATGCTGCTTGCCATTGTTTCACCGATCTTATTTCCTTCCCGGTCGGTAATGATCGCCGATACAGAAACAGTTGCCGGGGCGTTGGATTCATTCTGAACAGACGTTTCCACGTAAACCGTAGCCATATTCTTTTGAACAGTGGTATGAACAAATACCGGGTTCTCATCCAGGTGAACCGGGTTGTATTGGTTCAGCCATACATGACGGTAAATGCCGGCGCCTTCGTAAAACCAGCCTTCGTATTGCGTTGCATCTGCACGAACAGTGAGTATATTTTCTCCTCCATATCTTATGTAATCACTGATATCGTACGAGGTACCCACATAACCGCTTTTATTATTACCTAGGTAAAAACCATTTAACCAGAAGCTGGCATCCCGGTAAACTCCGTCGAACTGCAGTTGAAAACGCTGGCCCGAATCGGCCCGGTTAACCGTGAAATGTTTCCGGTACCAGCCGATGCTTGTTTCGGGATAGGCGCCGCCAACGGGCTTATACCCGTGTGATTGTTCATCAAAACTTTTTGAGTAAACGAAGGGGAGTTCCACCGCCCAGTCGTGTGGCAAGGAAAGCTTGCGCCATATACTGTCATTAAACTTTGGATCAATGGCGGTTCCCTGTGCAGAGCCGGTCTTTGCAAAAATGGTAGCAACACTGTAATTAAAATCCTTTAACGGGTCATTGGCATTGCCAAAGGCAAATTTCCAGTTGTCGTCTAAATTTATTCTTTTACGCTGTTGTGCATTCATATTGTTCATGCTGCAAACAAGCATCGCTATAAAGAAATAAATGGTGTTTATCCGTTTCATGATTCGCATTTGTGCGGTAAAAAAAATCAATTAAAAGCATTCAGTGCAGCAGTTGGTTTGCCTGAATTATCAAAAGCGCCCAATGTATAGCCCTGCCAGTTATTATATGCTTCGGGTTCCCAGTAAAAAACGCCGATACCTTTGCTGTTGCTTACCGATTTTACTTTTGCGATGATATCTGTTATGAATGCATTGCATGCTGCCGGCTGATCCCAGCTCATACCTACTTCACAAACCATTACTTCCGATCCGTAACGGGCAACCATATCGTTCATATTGGTTAAGCATTGACTGTTAAGTGTACTCCAGTTTGCCACGGACGGGTACAGCGACATACCGATCACATCCCAGCTGGCGCCATTGGTTTTCAATCCATCAAGGTTCCAGCGGAACAAGGCATTGTCGTACCCGTTGGAAACATGTACCATCACTTTAGAAGAAGGACTTACTGCCTTAACCGCATTGTAACCGGCAATAAAGAATTTGGCGTAGTTGGCCATGTTCACCGAAGCTTTTCCTTCGGGCCAAAGCATGCCATCGTTGGTCTCGTTTCCTACCTGTACCCAATCGGGTGTAATACCGTTCCCTTTCAACGTATTCATCACACTGTATGTATGATTGTAAACGGATGTTTGCAAGGTGGCAACATCCTGTGCTGCCCATGCAGCAGGTTTGGTTTGGTTACCGGGATCAGCCCAGGTATCGCTGTAATGAAAGTCGATCATTATTTTCATTCCCAGGTTCTTTGCCCGGATGGCTTTGGCGGCTACATCAGCTGCACTGTTCCATCCACCCACCGGGTTTACCCAAACCCGTAGCCGGATGGAATTCATACCAAGATTCTTAAGCAGTAACATGCATTCTGTTTCAGTACCGCTGCTGTTGTAAAATTTCACTCCTCCGTTTTCCATCTGGGTCAGCCAGCTTACATCTGCACCTTTGGCAAAAAAGGAAGTACTGGGGGGAGAAGGTTGTGGATCGGTTCCTTTTTCTTTACAGGTAACCCCCGAAAAGACCAGAATCAATAACAGGTATAGACTGCTCAACTTCATAGTTGTTTATTTAAACTTATACATTTATAAACCGATAACAAAATAAAATTTTGGATACCCGTTAGTGGCAGGGTTAGTGTGCAACTCCTCCTTTTTTGCGGATACAGCCCTGGCTTAGCAGCATTTATATTCCGGTATATCTTATGCTGGTGTAGCTATATTTGCTATCTTCACCCGATTTTTAAAAACGATATTTTGAAATTTACAGATTTTGGATTTGACCAGCGATTGATGGAAGGAATAGATGCTTCGGGTTATGAAGACGCCACACCGGTACAGGAACAGGTAATACCCCTTGTTATGGCCGGAAAAGATGTGATCGCTTCTGCACAAACCGGTACCGGAAAAACGGCCGCTTTTTTACTTCCGCTTATTAATAAAATCATCACCGATTCGCACGAAGATCATACCAACAATGCCCTGGTGATAGTACCCACCCGGGAACTGGCCATACAGATAGCCCAGCACATGGAAGGCCTTTCTTACTTTACTTCGGTAAGCTCTATTGCCGTTTATGGCGGAGGAGATGGCAATGCATTTGTGCAGGAAAAAAAAGCATTGAGTCATGGTGCTGATGTGGTGATATGTACTCCCGGTAAAATGATGGCGCATATAAAAATGGGCTATGTAAAATTAAGCGGGCTGAAATATTTAATACTGGATGAGGCCGACCGTATGCTGGATATGGGTTTTTACGACGACATCATGTTCATCATAAATCACCTGCCTAAAAAAAGACAGAATCTTTTGTTCTCGGCTACCATGCCGCATAAGATACGGGAAATGGCACGCAAGATATTGCATCAGCCTGCCGAAATAAATATCTCCATCAGCAAACCAAATGAACGGATAAAGCAGGAAGCATTTGTGGTATACGATACCCAGAAAATTCCGTTGGTGAAATACCTGCTTCAGAAAAATGATTTTAAATCGGTGCTGATCTTCTGCAGCAGTAAGCTGAGCGTTAAGCAACTTACCCGAGACCTGAAACGGGCCAGGTTCCTGGCCGACGAAATTCACAGCGACCTGGAGCAGGATAAACGGGAAGAGGTACTGATGAAGTTTAAAAGCCGCAGGCTACCCATACTTGTTGCCACCGATATTTTAAGCCGGGGTATTGATATTGATAATATCGACCTGGTGATAAATTATGATGTTCCGCATGACGGCGAGGATTATGTTCACCGCATTGGCCGAACGGCTAGGGCCGAAGCGGACGGAACCGCTTATACATTCATCAGCCAGAAAGAGCAACGTAAATTCCAGGGTATAGAAAAACTGATCGGCAACGTTGTACCCAAAGCCGTTGTCCCGCCCGAACTTGGTGAAACCCCGGCCTATAATACTTCTTCAGCCAGGCCACCCCAGGGAAACAGGCGATTCAAAAAACCGGGACATTACCGGAATAAAACAAGATAGCCCTGACTTTTCCAACAAGGATAGCAGTAATGCTGATTGTATATTTGTAAAAACAGGGTTTATCAGCCAGGCCTCCTCCATATTAAATAATCCGATCGAGTACATACAGGGCGTAACCGCATTAAGGGCCGACCTGCTTAAAAAGGAGCTGGGCATCTTTACGTTTAAAGACCTGCTGGAGCATTATCCCTTCCGCCATTTAGATAAAACAAAACTGGATAAGATCGCCGGGCTTTCTGCAGCCAACGAATATGCACAGGTGACCGGTAAGATCACCGAAATAAATATACTGGGTGAAAAAAGAACCAAACGTTTGGTGGTTACGCTTGAAGATGAAACCGGTGAAATAGAACTGGTATGGTTCCAGGGGATAAACTGGATACAAAAAGCCCTTTATGAAGGACAACAGTACCTGGTTTTTGGCCGCCTGGGCTTCTTCATGGGTAAGCCGCAGATAGCCCATCCCGAAATAGAAACATTTACCCCGCAAAAGGCCGATGGAAAAAATTTCCTGGAGCCTGTTTATCCAACTACTGAAAAATTAAAAGTAAAGGGACTGAATGGGCGGGTGCTTGGCAAACTTACTGCGGCCATGCTTCAACTGGTAACAGAAAAAGACCTGCCCGAAAATTTACCCGAACCCATCATTAAGCAATACAAATTCATCAGCCATTTTAGCGCATGCAGGCAAATACATTTTCCCACTTCGGATAAGCATTACCAACATGCCGTGCGGCGGTTGAAATTTGAAGAATTGTTTTTTGCCCAGTTGCGGATGGGGCTGATAAGGTCTGCCCGGCACAGGCACAGCAAGGGTTTGCTGTTTGGCCAGGTAGGAGATCTGTTCAATACTTTTTATAATAATTACCTGCCTTTTGAACTTACCACAGCGCAAAAAAGAGTGCTTAAGGAGATACGCAAAGACGCAGGCAGCGGCAAACAAATGAACCGCCTCTTACAGGGAGATGTGGGCAGCGGAAAAACTATTGTGGCATTAATGTTGATGCTTATTGCAGCGGATAATGGCTTCCAGGCGGTGTTGATGGCGCCCACCGAAATACTGGCGCAACAACACTTCAACAGCATCACTTCGGTTTTAAAAGATATGCCGGTTTGTGTAAAAATGCTCACCGGTTCATCCAAAGCAAAAGAGAGAAAAGAGGTGCTGAAACTTTGTGAAGATGGTTCTTTGCATATTTTAATAGGCACCCATGCCGTGATCGAAGATAATGTTGTGTTTAAGAACCTGGGCTTTGCCGTAATAGATGAACAGCACAAATTTGGCGTGGCACAAAGAGCGCAGTTGTGGAAGAAGAATACCATACCACCGCATGTACTGGTAATGACGGCAACACCCATTCCACGTACGCTTGCCCTTACGGCTTACGGCGATCTTGATTACAGCGTGATTGATGAACTGCCGCCCGGAAGGCAACCGGTGCTTACCCTGCAGCGTTCGGAAAACACCCGGCCCCAGGTAATGGACTTTGTAAAAGAAGAGATCGGTAAAGGAAGGCAGGCATACATTGTTTATCCGCTGATAGAAGAAAGCAGCAAAGTGGATTATGAGAACCTGCAGAAGGGGTATGAGGAAGTAAAATCTTTTTTCCCCGAACCTAAATACTGGATAAGTATGGTGCATGGAAAACAGGACGCAGCGCAAAAGGAAACCAACATGCAACGCTTTGTAAAAGGCGATACGCAGATCATGGTAAGTACCACGGTGATTGAAGTGGGCGTGAATGTACCCAATGCCAGTGTGATGGTGATAGAGAGCGCCGAAAAATTCGGCCTGTCGCAATTGCACCAGTTGCGGGGAAGGGTGGGAAGAGGAGCCGAAAAAAG
The DNA here is from genome assembly GCA_044220615.1 of Ferruginibacter sp. Lineage (GTDB taxonomy): Bacteria > Bacteroidota > Bacteroidia > Chitinophagales > Chitinophagaceae > Ferruginibacter. The sequence goes on from JBGAQR010000005.1 coordinate 372,228, forward strand.
TTTTTGCATATTATTAACGGGTCCAAAAATATCAAACGATGCCAGGGAACGATTAAAGATCATGACGGCCACCAACGACGGATTTAAAATAGCAGAAAAAGACCTGGAGATAAGAGGGCCCGGCGATATTGAAGGCACCCGGCAGAGCGGACTCTTAAACTTTAAACTGGCAAACATAGTCCATGATAAACTCATGCTGGAAGCTGCAAGAGCTGCTGCGGAGAATATACTGGATACCGATCCTGATATGAATGAAGAAGTTAATGCACCTGTTAAAATCCATCTTCAGCAGCAAAAAGGTAAAACAGCGTGGAGCAAAATCTCGTAGATTAGAATCATATTAACAGGGCGAACAAAACCCGTAAAATTTTGGTTTTATTTTAGTACATTGTAAAAAAGAAACAGTTGAAGATCCTGCGTAAAATATCATATCCTGCCTTTTTCATTCTTTCGGGTTTATTAAGTACAAAAACGGCAACAGCCCAGATTGAGTTCATACAAAATAAAGGCCAGTGGGACAGCCGGGTGGTGTACCGGGGCGATTTTTCCACCGGATCATTTTTTTTGGAGAACCAGGGCTTTACTGTTCTGATACACAATACCGATGACCTTAAGAACCTGTCGGACCAGATGCATGGCCATAACCCTGCCAATCCTACCAGCGGGCAACCTATAACACTACGCTCTCATGCCTATAAGGTTAAGTTTTTAAGCACTTCCTCTTTCAGGCCTGAACAGATTGTGGCGGATAAAATACAGCCTTATGAAAATAACTATTACCTGGGCAATGATCAAAGCAAGTGGGCTTCTGGCTGCCAGTTATCGCAGGCCGTAACCTATAAGAATGTATATCCCAATATTGATGTACGCTATTACAGCGATGCATCAAAACTGAAATACGATATCATTGTTCATCCCGGCGGCAATATCAATGCCATTGCCATGCAGTATACCGGGGCCGATAAGATAGAAGTGAAGAATAAAGAACTGATGATAAAAACCTCGGTGGGTGATGTAAAAGAATTATATCCCTACAGTTACCAGGTGCTGGAGGGTCAAAAGCAGGCCGTGGATTGTAAATATGTGGTAAAGGATAACATTGTATGTTTTAAAGTAAGTGGTTACGATCCAAAAACAACCATCATCATCGATCCCACCTTGATATTCTCCACCTTTACCGGCAGCACGGCCGATAACTGGGGCTATACGGCAACACCCGGCCTTGATGGAACATTTTATGCAGGTGGTATCGCTTTTTCAGGCGGGTATCCCACCAATGCCGGTTCGATACAAACCGTATTTGGTGGCGGTGTTAATGAAGACGGCAATGGACCTTATGATATTGCCATTATAAAATATTCTTCTAACGGATCAAACAGGGTATACGCCACTTACCTGGGCGGTTCGGGAAATGAACAACCGCATAGCATGATCTGCGATCCGCAGGGCAACCTGATAATTGCAGGAAGAAGTAATTCATTAAATTATCCAACAACAAGGCTCCTCATAGGAAGCGGCGGCGGTTATGATATTGTGGTAACAAAATTAAACCCCAACGGAACTGCTATGGTGGGCTCCGTCAAGATAGGCGGATCGGGAAACGATGGGTTGAATGTTCGGGGAAAATATGTAACACCGGATGGCCCAGAAGCTACCCGGCGTAATTACGGCGATGATGCCCGTAGCGAAGTGATAACAGATGCCGGGGGTAATATTTATGTGGCTTCCTGTACACAGTCTGCTAACTTTCCTGTTACCGTAGGTGTTTTTCAGTCAACATTTGGTGGAGGTAATTCAGGTGGCTTAAATCATTTTCCACAAGACGGGGTGATACTTAAATTCCCTCCCAATCTTTCCGGCACCACATTCAGTAGTTTTTTTGGAGGCAGTGGTGATGATGCCTGTTTTGTATTATCTCAAAATCCGCTTTCCGGTGATATATATGTAGGTGGAGCAACAGACGGAAATAATTTACCCGGCAGCACATTCGGCGCTGTACAGCAAACCAGCCAGGGCGGGGTAGAAGGCTTTTTAACCCGGATCACAAATGACGGATCCGCAATAATAAGAACAACATTCCTTGGAACACCTGGTACCGACCTGGTTTACGGCGTTCAGTTCGACCGGAAAGGTTTTCCCTATGTGATGGGAACCACCACTGGAACAGGCACCGGAAGCTGGCCGATTGTAAATGCTCCATTCAACAATACAGGGGGTAAGCAATTTATCTGTAAACTTCAGCCCGACCTTTCGGTATTTGTTTATTCTACTGTTTTTGGAACCAATGCATCGGTTCCCAATCTTTCACCCGTTGCTTTCCTGGTAGACCGTTGTGAGAATGTATATGTTTCCGGCTGGGGTGGGGGAATAAATAACCTTAAAGGATTCGCTTCTGCCGGTACAGCCGGCTTGCCCGAAGTAAGTCCGCTGCCGGCTATACCGGCTGCTGATGGGGCCGACTTTTACTTTTTTGTATTGGAAAAAAATGCACAGAGCCAGTTGTTTGGAACACACTTTGGCCAGAACGGCAGCGTGGGCGATCATGTGGATGGAGGCACCAGCAGGTTTGATGCCAATGGTATCATTTACCAGGGAATATGCGGTTGTGGTGCAAACGGTACGTTGTTTCCAACAACACCGGGCGCATGGTCACGTACAAATAATTCGGTGAACTGCAACCAGGCTGCTGTAAAAATTGAGATGAATTTCGCGGGCGTAGGTGCCAGTGTAAAGGCTACTATAGATGGTGTAGTAGATACTATTGGCTGCGTTCCGCTTACCATCAGATTCACCGATACATTGGCAAAGGGAAAAATGTATATCTGGCATTATGGTGACGGTACCATTAAGCCCGACACTACATTTGCTCCTAATAATACAGTATTGCATACCTATACCCAGGTGGGTTCTTACCAACTGATGCTTGTAGCCATTGATTCCAATACATGTAATATAGCCGATACTGCTTTTGTAACAGTAAAAGTGGGTAACAATAATGTTACACCCGATTTTAATTTTGTTAAGCTGGATTCCTGCAACAGCTTACGGTACCAGTTCATCAACCTTACTACAGCCGTGGTACCTGTATTTACCAACCAATCGTTCCTTTGGGATTTTGGCGATGGTTCACCCAAGATAAGAAGCGGCATTGCACCCATCATACATACATTCCCTTCAACGGGTACCTATGTGATCACCATGATTGTTGACGATACTGTGTTCTGCAACGCACCCGACACGGTAATAAAGACGCTGCGTATCAGTCCGAATGTAAAAGCCATATTCACCACACCCAGCCGTGGCTGTGTACCATATACGGCGGAGTTTAAAAATATTTCACAGGGAGGTACAGAATGGATATGGGAATTTGGCGATGGCGGAACATCAACCGATTTTGAACCCACGCACACCTACACGGCAGTGGGCACCTACAATGTTCGGTTAATAGCCATTGATACCAGCACCTGTAACAAACGGGATACATCGGCATTCTTTGCTATTACAGTGTTCCCGATACCTACGGCCAATTTTACGTGGACACCAAACCCGCCGATTGAAAATACCATCACCCGGTTCACCAACCTATCAATAGGCGCCAACAGGTATTTATGGGATTTTGGCGACGGAGAAAGTTCAACCGCTGTAAATCCATCTCATCTGTATAATGCCACCGGTGTGTATAAAGCAACCTTGTATGCATTTAATGTGGCCGATTGTGTGGATAGCATCACATTGGATGTGCCCATACTCATCAGGCCATTGCTTGATGTGCCTAATGCATTTACGCCGGGCAGGTTTGGCAAGAACGGCATTGTGAAAGTGGAAGGTTTTGGTATTGGTAAAATGAGCTGGAAGATATATAACCGCTGGGGCCAGGTGGTATTCTCCACTTCCGACAGGACCCAGGGCTGGGATGGAACATTCCGTGGACAAGTGCAGGCAATGGATGTATATACGTACACGCTTGATGCCGAATTTACCGACGGAACCAAAGTGCGAAAAACAGGCGATATAACCCTCTTAAGATAAACGAACGAACCCATTGATGCATGAATGAAAACAAAGACAAATGAAACGACGTTCAACCATATTACTGATTCTTGTTTTTAATATACTGGCAGTAATTCCTGTTACAGCGCAGGACCTGCATTTTTCGCAGTTCTTTAATACGCCGCTTACCACCAACCCGGCCAACACCGGTTTTATTCCCGATGCCGATTTCCGTATCGGCGCTCATTACCGCAATCAATGGAGTTCCATCATGTCTGCTCCTTATAAGACCATGAGTGCCTTCGCCGATTTTCAATTGATGCGCAACAGGCTGGAGAACGGCTGGCTGGGCTTGGGTGCAGTAATACTTAACGACAAAGCAGGAAGCGGTAGCTTAACCAGTACAAAAATTTACGGATCACTGGCCTATCACCAGATGCTGGGATTGAGCAGCCTGGTATCGGCCGGGTTTAATATCGGCTGGGCTAATAAGAGTATCGATCAAACCCGTTTGAAATTCCCCGACCAGTTTGATGGTAAGTTCTTCGATAACACATTGCCTACTTCTGTGGTGCTTACCAATAATAATGTAAGTTATTTAGATGTTCATGCAGGAATGAACTATGCATACTTTCCGCAGGAGAATGTGTATGTAAATGCCGGTTACTCCATCCAGCACGTGAACCGGCCAAAAGAAACTTTCTTTAATGATAGTTCCAATAACGGCCGCATACCCATGCGCCATACCGCTTTTGTGAACGGCATTTTTAAAGTGAACGACCGCCTGATCGTAAACCCAAATGCTTATTTCTCTATGCAGGCAAGGGCCACCGAACTGGTATTGGGAATAAACGGAAATTACAACCTGGGTGAGTATGGCGAAAAGCAATTGATCGCAGGGTTGTATTACCGGCTTGGGGATGCCATTGTTCCAATGGTTGGTTTTGAATTAAGGAAGATCCAGTTTGCATTCAGTTATGATGTAACCCTGTCGGGCCTAAGCAAGTTTAATGGCTACCGGGGTGCCAGCGAATTAAGCATCATTAAAAAAGGATTCTATCCCGATAATGTGGACCGCCGGTCATTATGCCCCAAGTTCTGATCTCATTGAAATAAAAAAGCGTCCCGGAAATTTCCGGGACGCTTTTTTATGATACTTCTTTTTATTCTTTTTCAATGTTGATCTTGAAATGATCCTTTTTAAAATACTTCCTGTATTTATCGGTTACTTCAGCTGATTGTTTCTTGCCATCAATATAAAGTGATTTGTCTTTGTACTCCAGTTCAAATCCTTTCTTTGTATCTACCAGGCCGTCTTTTTCCAGTTCTGTGATCAGATCCTTTGTCTGCTTCAGTTCTTCTTTCGCTTCATTGATACTTTCTTTTGCTTCGCTCATTATTTTGTCCATGTCTATCTTGTTGATCTCCGCTTTGCTTTTCTCCACTTCCTTCCTTGCTTCTTCTACTTCTTTTTTAATGGCCTCTTTATCTATTTTGCTGATCTCTTTTTTTGCTTTTTCAATTTCTTTTTTTGCTTCGGTCATGGCTTTCTCTATGTCTTCTCCTTTAAAATCCAGGTCAAGGTCTTTTAAAGAAGATGTTACGCTGGCAAGTGTTTTATCCAGGTCAATGTTTTTTAAAGAGCGCTCTACATCCTTCATTATCTTCTCGGCATCAATGTTTTTCAAAGAAGCTTCTATCTCTTTTTCCATTTTAGAAAAATCAATCTTCTTCAGTTCCTCACTTACCTGCAATAAAGACCGGTCGAGTTCACTTTGCAGCTTGTCAAAGTCTTTCATTTTAATGGAACCATTGTAATTCCTGTCGGGTACAGTGTCCTTACAGTGCTTGTAAAAGTCACTGCTCTCCTGTACGGAAAGTCTGTTGTAACTGAATGGCGAGTCCTGGAACGACATGGTGATGCCACCTACCAGCAGTAAGGCTGCCAGGGTGCCCAGGGCTTTTTTGTTTTTTAAAATAAATTGTTTCATGGCTTTACTTTTTAGTTATTAAAGAATTAATACGAATAAATTCGTAACAAATATATATTTCCCTTTCAACAATCACACGGCGTTAATAAAATTTAACATTTTTAAAGGGTGGCTTTACCGGCCAACAAGTTTTTATCAACTCATCATTTTATACGATTTTTACACAAATAATGTTACATGCCAGATGCAGCAGCAACAGCCGACAAAGCGTTGCAGTATATTGATTCGTTCAAAAAGATAGTGGGGGATGCCTTTGTTTTTGCCGATGAAGAAAGCCTGAATAACTATGCCCACGACGAAACCGAGAACCTTCATTTCCTTCCGGGTATTGTGATTAAACCCCGCTCGTCTGCCGAAATAAGCGACATTATGCGGCTCTGCACTGAATATAAGATACCAGTTACACCAAGGGGAGCAGGAACGGGGTTAAGCGGCGGGGCATTGCCACAACTGGGGGGTGTATTACTTTCTACAGAACGGATGAATTCTATCCTGGAAATTGATGAACGAAACCTGCAGGTAACAACCGAGCCTGGTGTTATTACCGAAGTGTTGCAGAATGCCGTTAAGGAAAAAGGGTTGTTCTATCCGCCAGACCCCAGTAGCCGCGGTAGTTGTTTTATTGGTGGAAATATTGCGGAGAACAGCGGCGGACCCAAGGCAGTTAAGTATGGTGTGGTAAAAGATTATGTACTCAACCTGGAAGTAGTGTTGCCGAACGGTGAGATCATCTGGACTGGTGCCAATGTGTTAAAAAATTCCACCGGTTATAATTTAACACAATTGATCGTAGGTAGTGAAGGAACTTTGGGCATTGTAACTAAGATCGTTCTGAAGCTCTTGCCTTTTCCGAAGTACGACCTGCTGATGCTGGTACCGTTCAATTCATTGGAAAAGGCCGGTGCAGCGGTGAGCGCCATATTCAGGGCAGGTTTTACACCCAGCGCTATGGAACTGGTGGAGATAAATGCATTGAAGATCGTAAGTAAGTTCGTTGACAGTTCGGTAGTGCCGGTTACAGATGAAATGGAAGCACACCTGATCATTGAAGTAGACGGCAACCATATGGAAACGTTGATGAGTGAGATGGAAGCCATTGCTGAACTGCTTACCAAATATGATTGCGGGGATGTTTTCTTTGCAGACGATGCACAACAAAAGGCTGAATTGTGGAAACTAAGGCGTCGTGTGGCTGAAGCAGTAAAGATCGACGGTTATACCATTGAAGAAGATACCGTGGTACCCAGGGCCGAACTGCCGGCATTGATAAAGGGAGTAAAGCAATTGGGCAAAGAATACCATTTTGATGTGGTGTGTTACGGTCATGCAGGCGATGGCAACCTGCACATCCGCATAAAAAAGCCGGGCAGTATTTACAGTTTAAATAACCCGGATGTGATACCGGCATTAAAAGCCCTGTTTGAGCTGGTAAAAAAACTGGGCGGTACTATCAGTGGAGAACACGGCATTGGCCTTATTCAGAAGGAATACATGGACATTGTGTTTGCCAACACCAACATGCAACTGATGAAAGGGATTAAAAAAACATTCGACCCCAATAATATTTTAAACAGTGGTAAGATCTTTGACGTTGATTAATCATTGCAGCGTTTAGTATCCGGGTCTTGTCAATAATTGAAAACTAAAAACAACACATGAAAAAACTATTGTTCGGCATCTTACTCCTGGCAGTTTCCTTTAGTTCAGTGGCGCAGGATGAAGACGAAGAAAGAAAAGGCGGATTTAAAAAAGAGAACCTGTTTGTAGGGGGCGACCTTACACTTGGCTTTAGTAATATTTATACAGCCATAGGCATAAGCCCATATTTTGGTTATAGCCTCAATAAATACATTGATGTGGCTGCATCCTTTAACTTCAACTATATTGCACAGCGTGATTATGCGGAATATGGCGACAGGGTACGGCAAACCATTTATGGCCCGGGTGCTTTTGTGAGGGTTTATCCATTTAAGTTCGCATTTGCACAGGCACAGTTTGAACACAATTTTGTAAAGGCAAGATATATCCCGGCGAATAATTCAGTTATCTATCTTCCAAGTACCGACCGGGTTGATGCAAATAGTTTCCTGGTAGGCGCCGGGTATGCCGGTGGCCGTGATGAGGATAACAAAAGCTTTTACTACCTATCCATATCGGTAGACCTGATCGGCGACAAGAATTCTCCTTATGTTGATGGGGCAGGAAGGCGGGTACCCATCATACGGGCAGGATATAATATTGCACTCTTCCAGGGTGGCGGTCGCCGGAGGAGGTAATATTATTTAAGATGATCTTCCAGTTCCCTCGGAGTAGAGATCACCAGCAACCGTTCTTCCGCCTGGGCATACAGGAAACCTTCATTGTGCATTGTTTTGGTTAAAGCAAGCAGGTGATCGTAAAACCCGGCACTGTTGAGAATGAATATTTTTTTATTGTGAATGCTTAGCTGGTTCCAGGTAACCATTTCAAAAAATTCATCCATGGTTCCAAAGCCGCCGGGCAGTATGATGGCCGCATCACATTTTTCGTACAGCATTTTTTTACGGGTGTGCATATTGTCTACAATGATCAGTTCGGTGATCCCTTCATGATGAACTTCCCTGTCTTTTAATATGGACGGAATGATGCCAATTACCTTGCCTCCTTTTTCGAGTGTGGCATTGGATATAATACCCATGATGCCTGCATTGCCTCCGCCATAAATAAGGGTGATGTTTTTTTCGGCCAGCAAATAACCAAGCTCTTTCGCCTGTTTTTCAAACAAGGGATTATTACCGGTTTTAGAACCACAAAAAACTGCCAGGGCCTTTATCTGCATAAAACTTTATTGTTTATTTCCAGCAAAGACACGATATTTTATCTAAATTGAATTTTATTTTTACGTAAACGCTGTATATGTCGCCCATCCTGTTGTTTTCATTTGTACTAGGTTATTTTGCGCTGTTGCTGGGGGTTGCTTATTTCACTTCCCGCAATTCAAACAACGAATCTTTTTTTATAGGCAACCGCAACAGCAACTGGATGCTGGTGGCATTTGGCATGATCGGCACCTCCCTCAGCGGGGTAACATTTGTAAGCGTGCCGGGTGGGGTAGGAGGTGGAAATTTTTATTACTTCCAGATCGTGTTGGGTTACCTGGTAGGTTATATGGTCATCGCTTTTGTGCTGATCCCGCTGTACTACCGGATGAATCTTACGTCTATTTACACCTACCTGGAAAAACGGTTTGGAATAAATGCCCATAAGGCCGGCGCCTTTTTCTTCATACTCTCCCGGGTGGTGGGCGCCACGGCACGGTTATATCTTGTTATCAGTATACTCCAGCTTTTCATTTTCGATAAACTGAAGATACCTTTTGAAGTAACTGCCTTTGTGATCCTTGTGCTGATCCTTTTGTATACATTCGAAGGCGGCGTAAAAACGATCATTTATACCGATACGCTTCAAACAACGGGCATGTTGCTTGGCCTGGTGGTTTGCATCATTGTCATCATCAGGTCCATGGGGCTTGATTTTGGAAGCACTTTATCGCTTTTAAATGAGAAGGGTTATACCAAAATATTCAATACCGATGTAAAGGCCGGGTCATTCTTTCTGAAACATATAATAGGGGGCATGTTCATTGCCATTGCCATGACGGGGCTTGACCAGGAGATGATGCAGAAGAACATCAGTGTGAAGAATATTAAAGACTCGCAGAAAAATATCATGTCGTTTACTGCCGTACTGATGCTGGTGAACTTTTTGTTCCTGTTCTTAGGCGGCATCCTTTACCTGTATGCCGGGGCAAATAATATTAAAGTGGCTCCCGATGATCTTTTTCCAACCATTGCCTTAAGCGATGCATTCAGCGGATCAATCGGTATCATTTTCATCATTGCCCTCATATCGGCGCTTTTCCCGAGTGTGGATGGCGCCATTACTTCACTCACTTCCTGTTTTTGTATCGACATACTGGGGATCAATAAAAAAACCGGAACTGAAAAAGAAAAGAAGCGGACAAGGCTGAAAGTGCATTTCACTTTTGCCATCGTGTTCTTTCTGATGGTACTGATCTTTAAAGCCATCAATGATAAGCTGATCATCGACTTCATCTTAAAATTTGCAGGTATTACCTACGGACCGCTGCTGGGTCTGTTCTCTTTCGGCATACTAACAAAACGGCAATTGAACGATAAACTGATCTGGACAGTTTGTATCATTGCCCCATTGCTGGCATTGGGGCTGGATATGCTGAGCAGCCCCGAGTGGTACGAAAAGAAACTGCATGTTTCCCTGGGACTGAAATCGATATCAGAAAACATATTCAATGGGTATAAGATCGGGAATGAACTGATTCTGATAAATGGAGTATTCACCTTCCTGGGATTGTTGCTCATCTCTGAAAAAGGAAACAACAAAGCCGATATTTCTCTGTAACTTAGCATACGTTAGTAAGTGCCATTCTCCGCTTTTAAAAGTGCAGGGTGGCATGTGTTTTTTAGAATCAAAATGAGAACGAGTTTGATGGAACTGATCAATAGTAAGGCGGAAGAATATGCGAAGCAATACAGCACCCAGCTGGATGAGCTGTTGCAGGAAATTGAAGCGCATACCATGGCCAATCATCCGCATGCACAAATGTTAAGCGGGCATGTGCAAGGAAAAGTACTGGAAATGATCAGCCGGATGATAAAACCGGAAAAGATACTGGAGATAGGAACATTTACCGGGTTTAGCGCACTGTGTTTGGCAAAGGGTTTGCAGCCGGGAGGCATATTGCATACCATTGAACTGAGGGAAGAAGATGCCCGAACTGCCAGTGAATATTTTAAAAAAGCGGGAGCAACGGATAAGATAGAATTACACGTTGGCGATGCGTTGCAGATCATTCCAGCGCTTATGGAAACATGGGACCTGGTGTTTATTGACGCCGATAAAGTGAATTATATTAACTATTACGAATTAACTTTGTCCCGGTTAAAAAAAGGTGGCTGGATACTGGCAGATAATGTGCTCTTTCACGGCGAAGTGCTGGAAGAAGAGGTAAAGGGGAAAAATGCAAAAGCCATCGCTGCGTTTAATTCACATATAAAAAACGATAACCGGGTGCAGCAGGTTATGTTAACGGTAAGAGATGGCCTCTTGCTGCTGCAAAAGCAATAAGAACATGAATAGATTTATTATAGCAGTATTTTTTTTCTTCATTTCGGGCGCAACTACAGCGCAACGGATATCTATTGACGAGTATGTGAGCCAGTTTAAGGATATTGCGATGAGTGAGATGAAACGGTCGGGTGTTCCGGCTGCCATCACCCTGGCGCAGGGCATTCTTGAATCGGAGAACGGTAACGGAGAACTGGTAAAAAAATCAAACAATCATTTTGGGATTAAATGTAAAAGTACCTGGGCTGGTGAAAGTGTGAACCATGATGACGATGCCGAAGGCGAATGTTTCAGGGCCTATACCGATGCGGCTGAAAGTTACCGTGATCACAGTGATTTTTTACGCAATAACAAAAGATACGCTTCTTTATTCAGCCTGGATGCGGATGATTACAAAGGCTGGGCGAAGGGATTGAAAAAGGCAGGGTATGCCACCAACCCAAGATACCCGGAGTTACTTATCAAATACATTGAGCAATACAACCTGCAGCAATATACCCTGCTGGCCATGAATGAAATTCCGGCATCTGATATCTCAAAAGCAAATGATGAAAAAGGGAGTAAATCCACTTCGCCGGAAGTAAAAGACGAAAAAACCGTTGCTACAGATGAAGCGGCTGTAATAACCGGGGAGCCGGGTAAGATCATTACGATCAACAAGGTAAAATGTGTTTTTGTGAACAAGGGCACTTCCTTACTTGCCCTGGCCACAAAACAAAACATCAACCTGAACAAACTGATGGAGTTTAATGACTTTGCTGAGGAAGGTATTTTAAAGAAAGACCAGTATATCTTCCTGCAAAAAAAGTCAAAAACAGGCGAGAAAGAATATTATATTGTACAGCCGGGGGAAAGAGTACATGATGTGGCGCAAAAGAACGGTATCCAGCTTCAATACCTGCGTGAATATAATGATCTGCAGGGAATAGAACTGATGCCGGCAGGTACCAGATTGCTTCTTCAGCCAGGGGTTAAAGGCTTACTTGCCGGGGATCAGAAAGTAAGAACACATACGGTAGAACCCAGGGAAGGATTGTATGCTATTGCCCGGAAATATAATGTTACCGTGCAGCAACTGAAGGAATGGAATAATTTAGAGAGCAATGATCTGAGGATCGGGCAGGAAATTATCGTATCGAAGTAATTCATCATAGCCTGCTGGCAGGCATTAAACTTTAACCCTCATGGTGATCCAGGTATTGGACAAAAAATTCCAGCCTTACATAAAGGCTGAACAGATACAGGAACAGGTGGCCCGGCTTGGGGCCCAGATCAATGCAGAATACACCGGCAAAAACCCGTTGTTCATTGCCATACTCAATGGCTCCTTCATGTTTGCCTCCGATCTTTTTAAAGAACTTACCGTTGATGCAGAGATATGTTTTATAAAACTGGCTTCTTACAAAGGCACAAAATCCACCGGCAATGTAGTAACATCCATTGGCCTCGATGAATCGCTGAAGGGAAGGCACGTGATCATTGTTGAGGATATTGTTGATACCGGCAAAACACTGTACGAGTTTTTACCACAGCTTGCCAACCAGCAACCCGCCAGTTTAAAGATCGCCGCATTGCTGCATAAACCGGAAGCATTGAATTTTCCGCTGACGATTGATTACCTTGGATTTAATGTGCCGAATAAATTTTTATTAGGGTATGGACTGGATTATGACGGACACGGCCGCAACCTGAAAGAAATTTACCAATTGGTTGGCGACTGACGGGCAACATTATTGGTGTAAATAACGTCTTGGAAGGGACCAACGATTTTTTATAAATAGCCTGCTATTGAAAAAACAGTTTGCCTATATTTCCTTGCTATTGCTTGCATTTTCCGCAAATGCACAGTACTATTTACGCGGTGAGATCACCGATGAAAAAAGCCAGCCGTTACAGGGCGTAAAGATTCTCCTGCATTCAAGGAACCAGCTTTTTTTCAGTGGCACAACCGGAGGCTTTGGCATTACTACTAATAAGCTTTATGACTCTCTTACACTAACCCTGGAAGGATATGAACCCAAATCGGTGAAAGTGAACAGCGACCTGTGGCAGAATATCATGATGAAAGTACTGCCTTCGAATGTGAACCGCAACCGGCCCAAACTGATCTCGGTTACAAAAAACATGAACCAGACGGCAAGGGTTAAATGGTACATAGATAATGAAACCTATTTTCAACTGGTAGAGAATGAATATGTGAATGCGGTGAAATACCCAAACACTGGTTTTTCGTTAAATGTAAATAAAGCATCCTACAGTAATGTAAGGCGGTTCATCAATATGAACAGTACGGTTCCTCCGGATGCCGTGCGGATGGAAGAAATGGTGAACTACTTTAACCTGCATTACCGGGAACCTGAAAAGAATGATCTCTTTCGCCTGGAATCGCAACTCACTTCTTGTCCATGGGATGCAGAAAAGATGTTACTGGTACTGAATGTGAATGCCCGTAAACTCGACCTGAACAAAATACCGCCCGGTAATTTTGTTTTCCTCATTGATGCGTCCGGCAGCATGGATATGCCTAACCGGCTTCCATTATTAAAAGCGGCTTTCCAGTTGTTTGTAAAAAACCTGCGACCGATCGATACCGTTTCAATTGTTACCTATGGAGGAACAGTCGGCATCTGGTTGCAACCTACCAGCGGCGCTGAGAAAGAAAAAATAATCAAATCAATTGAAGAACTTACGGCAATAGGCGATACCCCTGGCCAGTCGGCGATCATGGCGGCATATACATTGGCCAACAAAACATTTATCAAAGGGGGAAGCAACCGGGTCATTCTTGCCACAGATGGAGACTTTAATGTAGGAGCTTCTTCTGAGAAGGAACTGGAAGAACTGATAACAAAAGAAAGACAAAGCGGTGTATATCTTACCTGTCTGGGGGTAGGCATGGGGAATTTCAAGGATTCAAAACTGGAAACTCTTGCAAAAAAAGGGAATGGAAACTATGCATATATCGACGATATCAGGGAAGCAGAAAAGATACTGGTGAAAGAACTTACCCAGACTTTTTATGCAGTGGCTGATGATGTTTTTTTAAATATACAGTTCAACTCCGACCTTGTTAAAGAATACCGCCTGATCGGGTTCGACAACCGCCGTGATGCCGTAGCCGACAGCAGTATAGACCTGGAAGGGGGAGAGTTAGGCAGTGGCAATAGTGTGCTGGCGTACTTTGAGATTGTTCCGGCATCTGATCAGTTTTTTAAAGAGGTTACGTTTATAAAGGATAAAATAGCTACCGTAAATATGCGCTACAGCCTTTGCAACGATACCACCCACCTGCGTTTTATAAGAGATTGCCCGGCAAATTTTTTAGAGTTCAAAAATATTGATAAAGAACTTCAGTTTGCAACCGCTGTGGCTATGTTCGGACTAAAGGTGAAACAATCAAAGTATATTAAGAATGTGGATTGGGTGGATTTAAAAACCATTGCATCGGAATCGTATGACCCCAATATATTCCTGCAGGCCGAATTTCTGCAACTGGTTGACAAGGCCGAAGCCATTTATTCCAAAAAGAAAAAGAAAAAAGGGAAGGCTGATTAGGAGAACATTTCCCTTACTTTATCAAAAAAGGATTTATCGTTCTTCTCCGGCCTGGGTTTAAAGTTTTCAGACTGCTGCATTTTCTCCAGCACTTTCTTTTCTTCGTCTGATACATGCTGCGGCGTCCATACATTCACCTGTATCAGCTGGTCGCCTTTTTCATAACTGTTCACATTAGGAAATCCCTTTCCTTTCAGCCGGAAGATCTTCCCGCTTTGTGTGCCCGGCGGTATCTTGATCTTGGCCCTTCCGTCAATGGTGGGCACTTCTACCTGCGTTCCAAATACGGCATCAGGTATGGAAATATGCAGGTCATAGGCTACGTTCAGGCCATCCCGGTGTAATTGGGCATGTGTTTCTTCTTCTATCAATACGATCAGGTCGCCGGAAGCGCCACCTCTTTCCCCGGCGTTTCCCCGGCCGCTTAAACTTAGCTGCATGCCTTCCTGAACGCCTGCCGGTATATCAATGGTTACGGTCTCTTCGCCATATACTCTGCCATCGCCTTTGCAGGCTGTACATTTATGTGTAACCGTACTTCCTTCACCATTACAGGTTGGGCAGGTGGTTACGGTCTGCATCTGTCCTAAGAATGTATTCTGTACCCTTCGCACTTGTCCGCTTCCGCCGCAGGTGCCGCAGGTTTGCACGCTGTTCTTATCTTTTGCACCACTGCCGTTACAGGTGTTGCACAGCACATATTTTTTTACTTTGATGGTCTTCTGTGTTCCTTTGGCGATCTCTTCAAAAGTCAATTTGATTTTAACCCGGAGATTGCTGCCCCGCTGGCCACGGCTTCTTCCACCCGAACTTCTGCGGTTGCTGCCCCCAAAGAAACTGCCGAACGGATTATCATCTCCGAAAATATCACCAAACTGGCTGAAGATATCGTCCATGTTCATACCGCCACCACCGCTGTAACCTCCACCTCCTCCACGGCCCGGGCTAAATGCCTGGTGACCAAAACGATCGTATTGTGCCCGCTTATCTGCATCGCTCAAGATCTCGTAGGCCTCTGCCGCCTCTTTGAATTTTTCTTCAGCGGCTTTGTCCCCGGGATTACGGTCGGGATGAAACTGCATGGCCACCTTACGGTATGCTTTTTTAATTTCATCCTGGCTTGCTCCTTTGGCTACACCCAGTATTTCGTAAAAATCTTTCTTCGACATTTCTTAGATCTTGGTATTGTATAAAACTACTTTGATTTTCTTGCTCCGGTTCCCCTTTAGGGGATAGGGGCATTATTTACCCACCACCACTTTTGCAAAACGGATTATTTTATCGTTGAGATAATATCCTTTTTCAATCTCATCCACCACTTTACCTTTTTTATCTTCCGGTACTTCAATTTCGGTGATGGCTTCATGCTTCTCCACATCAAAATCGGTATTGATGCTTTCCATTGCTTTTAATCCTTTCGACTGCAATGTACTTCTCAGTTTATTGAATACAAGCTGAACCCCTTTTTTATTGTTTACGATATCGTCGCTCTCTTCCAGTTGTTTTTCGGCTCTTTCACAATCGTCGAGTACTACCAGTAAAGAAGCGATCACCTCCTTGCCGGCAGTTTGTATAAGTTCTATTCTTTCTTTTGCATTGCGGCGTTTAAAATTGTCGAACTCAGCAAAAAGGCGCAGGTATTTATCCTTTTGTTCCTGTAATTCGGACTGGATCTTTTGCAGGGCATCTTCACTGCCCGGGTTACTCAAATGAGTGTTTCCGGGAATGTCGGCATCGGCATTAATGTTCATTTCTTCGTTTTCCGGCGTCATTGTTTCTTTTTCTTCCATATACGGGATTTAAAATTGGCTGCGAAGGTACAACAGTCAAACATTCTGCCAAGGCCAATATTGCGGTCAAATTGACAAAAATCCATTGAATTGGCAACGGATGGCGGCATACTCTATGACAGGGATGTTACCTTTGCGACATGAAGAGTATTTTTCTGAATAAAAAGATCAGCCGCCGGGTAGAACTGGGGCATCCCTGGATATTTGCCAATGAAGTAAATACCGGGAAAGCACTGGACGCTGCGGCAAAGGCCGGGGAGATCGTGAATGTATATACCCACGATAAGAAGTTTGTGGGCAGGGGATATATAAACCCTAAGTCGCAGATCATGGTAAGGCTGCTTACCCGGGATAAGGAGGAAATAATAAATGAGGATTTTTTTACCAAAAGAATACGGGCTGCATGGGATTACCGGCAGAGGATAGGATATACAGAGAATTGCCGGCTGGTATACGGTGAAGCGGATGATATGCCTCAACTGATCATTGATAAGTTCAATGACTATTTTGTGATACAAACACTGGCATTGGGAATGGATGTATGGAAACCAGCCATTGTAAAAGCGCTTGAAACAATATTCAGCCCCAAAGGCATATATGAACGAAATGACGTTCCGGTACGGGAACTGGAAGGGATGGACCAGCGAAAAGGCTTTTTATCTGCAGAGTTTGATACGAATATTGTCATTACTGAAAATGCCCGCCCGGATGACCCGGTCGGACGGGGAATAAAATTTCATGTGGATATTGCCAATGGGCAAAAAACGGGCTTCTTTTTGGATCAGCAGGATAACCGGCGGGCCATTCAGCATATAGTGAAAGACGCCGATGTGCTCGGTGCCTTTTGTTATACCGGCTCGTTCGAGATCAGTGCGGCCTATTACGGCGCCCGGTCTGTATTAGGGCTGGATATTTCTCAAAGTGCCATAGATATGTGCAATAAAAATGCTGTGCTTAATGGCCTTGAAAATGCCTGCAGGTTTGAATGTGTAAATGCATTTGATGTATTGAAGGAATGGTCGAAAGAAGGCAAGCAATGGGATGTAGTGATGCTTGATCCTCCTTCGTTCACCAAAAGCCGGGCAACTATTAATAAAGCTGTTGCCGGTTATAAAGAAATCAACCTGCGTGGAATGAAGCTGGTGAAGCCGGGAGGCTTCTTGGTAACTTCCAGTTGCACCAACCTGGTACAACCCGAACTTTTCCTCGATATCATACAGATGGCCGCGAATGACGCCAAAAGAAAAATAAGGCAGGTAACTTTTAACGCACAGTCGGCGGATCATCCGGTTATACACGGACAGGAGAATACACAATACCTTAAATTCTTAATAGTGCAGGTGATGTAAAAAAAGCGGAGGGAAGTTATTTAACTACCTGGAATTTTCCTGAGTCTACAATCTTTCCGTTCTTATCCCGGAGCTGGTAGATATAAATGCCGCGGTAAAATTCATCCAGCGGCACAGTGATCTTTGGCAATACCTTATTTACTTCGTTAATTTTCTTACCCATGAAATTGTATATCTGAAGGGAATACGACTTATCATAGCCATATACGAAATCAAAATTGATCACCGATGTGGCGGGTATTGGATACGGCTTTAGCAACTTTGCAACCGGTTCTCCGGTTCCTGATGGTCTGTTTTGAGCGAAAGAAGTAAAAGTTAATCCAATAAGTAAAATTGATATGTAAACAATTTTCTTCAACAAAGTAAAAATAGCAAAATCTTTCAAATAACCAACATTTCCAAAACGGTTATTTCCGTCTCAAATATGTTAAAACAGCTTAAACTGAGCTGTCTTATAGTAAAACGTACTAATACCTCATTTTATTATCAATTGAGGGAATCCAGGACCTTATTTATGGCATTAAAATCGGGTACTTCCCCGGCGCTTTCCAGTATTTCGGCATAACGAACAATACCGCCTTTATCTATCACAAAGGCTGAACGCTTGCTTACCCCATTCATTTCCAGTATCCAGGTAGTATAGAGGCTGTTATAAAGGGCAGATACCTTTTTATTAAAATCGCTGAGCAGGGGAAAATTATATTGCTGGTCCTCCTTATATCTTTTCAGGGTAAAAACAGAATCTACAGAAATGCCTATTACCTGAGCATTGGCATTACTGTACCGGCTGATATCGTCTCGTACAGCACAAAGTTCCCTGGTACAGGTACTGGTAAAAGCCTGCGGAAAGAAAAGAAGCAATACATTCTTTCCCTGCAGTTCCGAAAGAGTGATCTTGTTCTTATCGGTATCAAATAAGGTGAAATCTGGTGCTGGTTTGCCGGATTCAATGATCATCTGTGTGTATTTGTGCAAAGATAGTTCTTGTGTAAAACTTGTTAACAGCAATTAAGGGCTTTTGTTTAATTAGCAGGAAGATATTTATAACCAAAACATCTCAACTATGAACAAGTACATTACAGAACTGATAGGAACCCTGTTCCTGGTAATGGGGGCGATACTGGGTGGTGCTGTAGGGGCATCCCTGGCATTAATGATAATGATCTATGCCGGAGGCCATGTATCGGGCGCTCACTATAACCCGGCCGTTACCTTATCGGTATGGATGCGGGGTAAAATAGAAATGAAAGACGCCGTAATGTATTGGATATTCCAGTTTGTGGGAGCAGCAATAGCCGCCCTGATAGTAATGTATGTTTTTTCTAATGAAGGCAGTGGAGAATGTAAAGCAACAGAAGGATGGGGCACAAAAGCCATTATTGCCGAACTGATGGGAACCTTTGCATTGGCTTATGTGGTATTGAATGTGGCCACGGCTAAAGGAACCAGCGGAAATAGTTTTTATGGGCTTGCCATTGGCGGTACTGTATTGGCTATGGCCACTGCATTAGGTAGTTTCTCGGGTGGAGCGTTTAACCCGGCCGTTGCAATTGGGTTATGTGTGCAGCACAGCTTTTGCTGGGATCATGTTTGGGTTTATTTTGTAGGTCCCTTAGGTGGCGGCGCTCTGGCAGCCATCGTTTTCAGCTTTATTAATCCCGACGATAAATAAGGAGCCTTGTCATATAAAAAAGTAAAAACCCCTCTGGAAAGAAGGGTTTTTTGTTATCCAAACAATCCATAAAAACAAAAAATCTTTAGTTTGTTAGCACACGATTTTTGAGATCTGGATTGATTATTCGGAATGAATGCCTTTTGAATACCGGCAAGGTCAATCAACAGCAATAAAGGTTAATGGGGGTTTGCAGTGGCTGAATGTACTTTTAAGAAACCACCTGTTTTGTACAGGGGTGTTATTTGATATGGTATTCATAGGATCGGTTTTGTGGTGCTGAAACGCTTGTACAGTACCGGTATTATAAACGCAGAATTTTGCACTTTATTGTTAATTCCTGACTATCAATCGCATTGATGATTTTTATGCTTTGTCGGTATAACGGGCAAAAAAAATCCCTGCAGTTCTATTGCAGGGATTCTTTCTTATAAAAAACAAATTAGTTGTTGTTCTTTGATACAGAACTCTTATTACCAAGTTTATTTGATTTAGTTGCTGGTGGAGCTGTTTGTGTTTCAGCCTTTTTCTTGGCTTCGTTCGTTTCAGCAGCCAACTTATTGTATTCAGCAGCTTCTAATACATTGCCGGTGATGGTGATGCTTTTTGTTTCATCTACGCCTGCAAATTTCACTGTAAGGTGCTTATCAAAATGACCAATATTGGCTGCATTGAATTTAGCAGAGATAAAACCAGTAGCACCCGGTGCTATCGGAGACTTGGTGTAATCACCTACCGTGCAACCACAGGTTGGGCTTGCCTGTTCAATGATCAGGGGCTCATTACTGATGTTTGTAACAATGAACTTCACTTCCTTGGGGTCGTTCTGTTTCAGGTTACCCTGGTTAATCACTTCGGTTTCAAACTTTGCAACATCAGCTACCTTTTTTTGAGCAAACAGGTAAGAACTGAAAGTAAATGCGGTTGCCAGTAACAATAACTTCTTCATGGTTATTTAGTTTTTAGATTTTAATTTTTAAGATCGTTCAGGCCTTTATTTTCAGGAGCGGAACTTCCGGGAGTTTTCCAAACCTCCCCTTTGATGGTGATCTGTTTGGCCTGGCCCTCGTTATAAGAAACCGTAATGAATTTGGTGAATGGCCCCTCTGCAGCGGCATTATATCCTACGGTGATCTTGGTAGATCCGCCCGGAGCGATCACTTTATCTTTTTCCCATTCCGGCGTAGTGCATCCGCAGCTTGCATGCACGTTACTGATCTTCAGTTCGGCATTGCTCTTATTGAATACTTCAAAAATGTGGGTAACGGGTTTTCCCTGAGGGATTTTACCAAAGTCGTATTCCGTTTCTTTTAAAACCAACAGGTTGTCGGCTTGTGCAATAGTACCGGCATCAGCCGAAACAGCTACAGGCTTGGCCGCAGGGGCTGCCGTAGATAATTGTTGTGCATGTACGGCAGACAGGCAACTTGTTACCAGGATGAGTGTAAATATTTTTTTCATATTGTGTTTTTTAAATAACGTTTCCAAAGATACTAAAACGGATTTAACGCCTCCAAATTGCAGGTCTGTTAGGAGATTTTTAACAAAGCTCCCCTTTAATTTATATTTTTGTACTACATTAAAAATATATGGATACTACCAATAATAACGAGGCTGCTTTGGCAGAAAAACTGAGTTTTGATAAGTTCAGAAATGAGGTGATAAAAGACTACCGTGTTGCCTGTGAAAGCAGGGAAACCAGTTTGCTCGGCCGTAAGGAAGTACTTACAGGTAAAGCCAAGTTCGGGATATTTGGAGACGGCAAGGAGATCGCCCAGGTAGCCATGGCCAAATTCTTCCGGCCCGGCGATTTCAGGGCGGGATATTATCGTGACCAGACCTTTATGTTTGCCAGCGGGTTGGCTACCATTGAACAGTTCTTTTCTCAACTATACGCCGACCCGGATGTTGCCAACGACCCCTTTAGCGCCGGCAGGCAAATGAATGCTCACTTTGCTACCAAAATGGTGGATGAGAATGGCGATTGGCTAAACCTTACCGAACGCAAAAATGTGAGCAGTGATATTGCACCCACTGCCGGGCAAATGCCAAGGGGGCTGGGACTGGCATTTGCATCCAAGGCATTTCGCAACATACAGCAAACACATGCACTAACTCATTTAAGTAATAACGGAAATGAAATTTGTTTTTGCACCATCGGCGATGCATCTACCAGCGAAGGTCATTTTTGGGAAACAGTAAATGCAGCCGGTGTATTGCAGGTTCCCTTGGCAGTGTTTGTATGGGATGACGGGTATGGCATATCCGTTCCTAAAAAATACCAGACAACCAAGGCTTCTATCTCCGATGCATTGAAAGGCTTTCAGAAAAAAGACGGAACAAACGGCCTTGATATTTATAAACTCAAAGGCTGGGATTATGCCGGTATGTGTGAGATACTGGAACCCGCTATTCAAAAGATAAGAGATACCCATACGCCTGCAATTTTTCATGTGGAAGAAATTACACAGCCGCAGGGGCACTCAACCTCCGGCAGCCACGAAAGGTATAAAACACCTGAACGGCTGGAATGGGAAAAAGAATGGGATGGGATGAAGCAAATGCGGGAATGGATATTGGCCAATGCATTGGCAGAGCCTGAAGAACTGAATAGTATTGAAGAGAATGCCAAACAGTTTGCAAGAGAAAGTAAACAACAGGCCTGGGAAAAATATCTTGCACCCATTAAACAAATGGTTGCCAAAGCAACGGATAAACTAAGACTGTTGGAAGAGACAAACCCGGCTATAAAAAAAATGGCCGATGAGTTGTCTGCCTTGCGGGAACCCATGCGCAGGGATATCATGAAAGCCCTTTCAACGGTTCTTGATATGACAGAAGGTAATTCTTCTGCAGAACCGCTGAGGCAGTTATACCGGTCTTTTAAAACCGAAAATGCAGGCCTCTATAATACTCATTTATATAACGACGGACCCAGGTCGGCCTTAAAAGTTCCGGCCATCGATCCTTATTATACTGATGAATCTCCTTTGGTGAACGGATACGAAGTGCTGAATAAATATTTTGATGAATTATTTTCCACTAATAATAAAGTGATCGCTTTTGGAGAAGACCTTGGCCATATCGGTGATGTAAACCAGGGTTTCAGCGGCCTGCAGGAAAAGCACGGCAAAGCCAGGATCTTTGATACCGGTATCCGTGAACTCACCATCATGGGACAAGGGATCGGTTTATCATTAAGAGGATTAAGGCCCATCGCAGAAATTCAATACCTCGATTATTTATTGTACGGGCTGCAACCCCTCAGCGATGATGTTTGTACCACACATTTCCGTACGGCCGGGCAGCAAAGCTGCCCGTTGATAGTACGAACAAGAGGCCACCGGCTCGAAGGGATCTGGCACAGCGGCTCTCCCATGGGCGTAGTGATCAATGCACTCCGGGGCATGTATGTATGTGTGCCACGTAACATGGTGCAGGCAGCAGGTATGTACAATACCTTATTGCAAAGTAATGATCCCGGACTGGTGATCGAATGCTTAAATGGATATCGCTTAAAAGAAAAACTACCTGCCAACCTGATGGCGTATACCGTGCCGTTGGGCATACCTGAAATAATAAAAGAAGGAACCGATATTACCATGGTAAGCTATGGCTCTACGCTGCGTATTGTATCCGAAGCGGCAGAAACACTGGATAAGATGGGCATCAGTTGCGAAGTGGTGGATGTGCAGACCTTATTGCCTTTCGATATCAATCATGTAATTGCTAAGTCGCTCAAAAAAACAAACCGTATTGTTTTCATTGATGAAGATGTACCCGGTGGCGCAGCGGCTTATATGTTCAATAAAGTGATGGAAGAACAGGGAGGATATAAATTCCTGGATGTATCTCCACGAACGATCACCGCAAAAGCACACCGGCCTTGTTATGGAAGCGACGGTGATTATTTCAGTAAGCCCAACACAGAAGATATTGTTGCCGTGATCAAAGAAATGATGGCTGAATAAAATGAAACTAACCTTATATCAAATTGATGCGTTCGCCGGTAAACTCTTCGGAGGCAATCCCGCTGCAGTCATTCCCCTGGAAAAATGGCTTGATGAAAAGCTGATGCAGCAGATTGCTATGGAAAACAATTTGTCTGAAACGGTCTTCTTTGTTCCCTCACAAAATAAAACGGCCGACTTTGAAATACGATGGTTCACTCCCGAAGTGGAGATCAACCTCTGCGGCCATGCTACGCTGGCAAGCGCTTACGTGCTTTTCAATATCCTGAATTTTGATAAGCAGGAGATCCGATTCAGTTCGTTAAGTGGAATTTTAAAAGTAACAAAGGAGAACGATCTTATTTGCCTCGACTTCCCTTCCTGGAAACCCGAACGACTGGATATTTATCCCGATGAACTTTCTGCCATGCTTGGCAATGCTGAAATTGTTGGGGTTTATAAGCATCGTGACATACTGGTTGAGTTACTGAACGAAGACCTGGTACGGAACTGCAGCCCCGATTTTTCACTCATGAAAAAGCATATTGATAAGATGATCATTACTGCCCCCGGGAAGGAAGTTGATTTCGTTTCCCGTTTTTTTGCACCCGGCGCCGGTATCGATGAAGACCCGGTAACCGGTTCGGCTCATTCACAGCTGATACCTTTCTGGAGTGAGAAACTGGATAAGAACAACCTCCACGCATTACAACTGTCTAAACGGGGCGGAGAACTTTGGTGTGAGCAAAGAGGAGACCGGGTGATCATGAAAGGGAAGGGGGGTTATTATATGAAAGGGGAGATTGAACTTAGATCATAACTACCGGGGTTCAAAAACACTATTCATTACGTTGCTTTTGTTCGTATCTTATAGGTTCATTGTTAACATTAAAGATCAAATACCATGGCAATCGTAAAAGTTATCGAAGTGATCGCATCCTCATCCAAGAGTTTTGAAGATGCAGTAAAACAGGCCGTTAAGGAAGTGAGTAAAACCGTTCGCAACATTGATTCGGTATGGATCAAAGATCAGAAAGTGCATGTAAAAGACGGGAAGATCAGTTCCTGGGGCGTGGTTTGTAAAGTATCGTTCCGGGTTTCGGGTAAGTAAAATGCTTCAAAACAAAACCGGCATCCTGAAAAGATGCCGGTTTTAATTTTATTTCAGGTTGTGATATACTTTCTGCACATCATCATCCTGCTCCAGGTTGTCAACCATTTTTAAAACTTCGTTCGACTGGTCTTCACTTAATTCAATTGTGTTCGAAGGTATCCAGGTAAGTTCGGCGCTTATCACTTCCACTTTCTTTTCTTCCAATGCCTTGCTCATATTTCCGTATTCATTGAAAGGAGTACGGATAATGATATTGCCATCGGCATCCTCACCTATTTCTTCCAGGCCATGGTCTATCAGGTCCAGCTCCAGGTCATCCGCATTTAAACCTGCGCTCTTTATTTTAAATTCACTCATGTGTGTAAAGCCAAATGCCACCGATCCACTGGTGCCTAATGAACCCTGGCCCTTTGTAAAATGCATCCGCACATTGGCAACTGTTCGGGTGGGGTTATCAGTTGCTGTTTCTACCAGTACGGCGATGCCATGGGGGGCATAACCCTCATACATGATCTCTTCGTAGCTGCTGGTATCTTTACCCATGGCTCTCTTAATGGCAGCCTCAACCCTGTCCTTAGGCATATTACAGGCCTTGGCATTCAGGTAGCATCTTCTCAGGGCGGGGTTATTGTCAGGATCTGGACCGGCAGCCTTTACCGCAATAGCGATCTCCTTACCGATACGGGTAAAATTCTTTGCCATCTTGTCCCAGCGGGCAAACATGGCGCTCTTTCTAACTTCAAATATTCTTCCCATTATGTTGGTTAATTAGTTGATCCGTTAATTGGTTAATCGGGGGGCAAATTTAAGGAAAATCAGTACTTAAACTGATTTTGAAAATAGTATAATGTTTGAAGCTAAATACTCCGGTCCCCCTTCAGGGGATAGGGGCAAAAAAGCGACTCCCCTGGGGGAGCCGCATCTTTTCTTGTTCACAGGGATTTAAAAAGTATAGCCTATGGAAACCTTTACCACCCGGTTATAGGCATCGTAATTATTGTTCTTATCCAGCTTTGATAAACCGTGATCGTAGCCTGCACGCAGGTTGATGCCGTTATCAAACTGGTAGCCTATGCCGCCAGAGAGGCCGAGGTCGACTTTATTAAAACGTTCCGTTATGCCAATACCCCTGTTGAATAAGGAAATGCCCAGTACGCCCACTTTGGCATTTAGTGTACTGCGAACCAGGTACGAAACCTGTGGACCGGCATATACACTCAGTCCTTTTACAACATTGGCTTTCAGGTAAAGTGGCATGTCGATGTAATGTTGCTGTACCTGCGCCCTTGCATTAACGGCCAGGAATTTTAGTGCATCGATCTTCAGATCGCCTTTGATACTGTATCCTTTTTTTGAGTAAGCAAGGCCGGGTTCAAAAGAAAATGTTTCAGAAAGAGGGATGTTCACATAACCGCCCACATGAAAGCCTGTTTTGCCTTTTGTTTCCAGCCAGCCATCGGTCTTATCAACCAGGTCTTCTACGATCTGGAGATCCTGGCCCTGCCATTTGGTAAAATTGGCGCCGGCTATCAGGCCATACCTGACCTGTGCATTTGCGAAATGCATCAGTGTGATGCTGATGACAGAGAGAAGAAAGATTCTTTTCATAATTGCCGCAGGGTTTTATAAACTGCTTGGCGTTGCTTCTTTAGAATAACATGCCACGATCTTTTTCTTTGCAGAAGGATTTGTTAAAGGGAAGATTGTTTGCAAGCGGTTAACAAAAGAGGATGCCCGATACAGGATACAAGATGCAGGATACCGGATGCAGCCCTTGGGCTTGAAGATCTTTGTAATTAAATGCTTATCCTGAATCTTGAATCCGGTATCCTGCATCTGGCATCCCGTATCGTTTTGAATCCGTAAGTTTGCTCCCATAAAACCTTGGTATGGACAAAGCCGTTTACTACGCAGATTATTTACAATTGGATAAGATCACCGGGGCGCAGGAACCGGAAAGTTTTAAAGCCGGCAGGGAACCTGCACACGATGAAATGCTTTTCATCATCATTCACCAGGCCTATGAGCTCTGGTTCAAACAGGTTTTGTTTGAAGTGAATTCGGTGATCGGAATAATGAACAAGCCGGTGGTAAATGATAATTCGCCCGAAATGCAAACAGTGGTACACCGGCTGAAACGGGTGGTTACTATTTTAAAAGTATTGGTGCAGCAGATTGACATCATGGAAACAATGACGCCAATGGATTTCCTCGATTTCCGGGATATGCTTCGGCCGGCATCGGGTTTCCAGAGTTATCAATTCAAAGTTCTGGAAGCAAAACTGGGATTGAAATTTGAACACCGGCACGGACAGAATTATTATCTTTCTCAATTAAAAGAAAAAGATATCGCCATTATAAAAGATGCAGAAGATGGTAAGTCAGTACTCGAACTCATCAATGCCTGGCTGGAAAGAATGCCTTTTATCACCGAAGCATTCTGGAGAAATTATGAACAGGTATATGTGAACAGCCTGGCAGATGCAGAAAAGGGCAATGCTACTTCATTTTCAGAAGTATTTAATAATTCATCTGCAGAAAGAAATTTATCACCCAAAGCAAACCGTTCGGCCTTGTTCATTATGCTGTACCACGGTTATCCTATGATGGAGCTGCCGTTCCAGTTATTAGATACTTTATTGGAAATAGACAACCAGTTAGGCGCCTGGCGTTACCGTCATATCAATATGGTGCAGCGCATGATCGGCAGCCGCATTGGCACCGGTGGCAGTACGGGAGCCGGTTATTTAAAAGGGGCAATGGACAGGCATTATATCTTTAAAGAGATCGCTCAATTGAACAGTTATTTAGTGGATAGAAAGAAATTGCCTGTGCTGGCGAAGGAAGTGGAAGAGAAGCTTGGGTATCATTTTTAAACAGCTATTTCTTCACCTCGCTTATTGATCAATTAGTACTATCTTCTTTTTTATAGAAATATAAATCAAAGGTCAAGAAAGCCATATTGATCAAAGCCGGTACGCTCCAGAATAATGTAAATCTTGCTGTGCTATTTTCCAGGAAACCACTGCATAGGAAAATTATTGTACTTAGCAGCATTATCTGACCGAAAGTGATCAAAATTAATTTCTGCCTGTACTTTTTTCTTCTTAAGCTGAGAAAAAGTAGAATATGACCACATAACGCAATTAAGATAAAAATGGAAAGCAGAATTTCTTCTTTACCTGATGAAGAGAGATTGAAACTGAGTAATGAAGGTATCAAAGATAACTCCATTAAACCTAAATGGGCAACACCATGCCCGATGCCAACAAAAATGATGAAAGAGAAAAAGAATAAAGTCGACACTAAGTAATTTATTTTTTTCATCACGACTCGCTTTAAGAAAAGCTTAATAAAGTTATATCGTACAAGAGTGCGACGCCAATGAAGTTAAATAGAATTACTCAAGCTTGGAACAAAATACATTGTTGTGTAGAGTGAGATGCTTCGCACCTCAGCATGACACAGTTGATTGAGAAGTTGGTTCCAGTATCTTGTATCCAGTATCCAGTATCCTGCATTCCTTATCCAGCCTCAGTCTCACCAACTCGTAAGCGTCGTTCTCATCCACTTATTATTCGCCACACATATATAGATATACTTACTGTCCCAGCATATTTCCCCGGTATTGCCTGCATCATTTGAAGAAGCTGGTGTCTTGGCATTTCGTACCCTGAACTTATTGCCATTGATATCGAGGCTTGATACCGTACCTCCGCTTCCTGCCAATACCATTGGTTCCCAGGCGCCGGTAGCACCATCTCCAACCTTGCGCCAGCCGAGTATTTCGTTTCCGGGTGAGGTAACGGAATTCAAAACAATGTCTCCGCTCATATCGCTTGAAGCTACTGCCGGAGTTTTTTCTGCCATGGATATTTTTTTATGATGGTTGCCTCCGGGCGTTTTATCATTCAGGTATATTTCCTGGGCAAAAGGAGCAAAATAAGAATTGTTGCTAAGTGCAGTTCTTCCGAAATAAGCCGGTTCAGTGTTTTGTGTTGGTAAAATGAAATTGCCGCCATAAGAATGCAAGGTGGTATTGGGATCGTAGGTTCTCCAATCGTACCAGCTCAAAAAATTATTGGTTGTGTCGTAAACATTCACAGCGCCGTTCAGCTCACCCAATCTTTTTACCCATGCAAAGCCGTTGTTACGTTGCATGGTGGTTTGTGACGTAACCGGGTTGCTTACCTTTATTCCTGTATTGATATCGAGAAGTCCAAACCAGCCAGACATGCTTAGTCCTTCCCGCAAGCTGGTGATGTTGCCACCCACTTTCATGCAGGTATATCCTAAATAACTGGGCGGACAATCCATTTCTGTATAGCAGTTAATGAGCGCTCCCCGCTGATTTTTTCCTGTATTATCCAGGTCTAACAAAAAACCACCGGCTGCCAGGTAAAAATTATCGGCGCCCCAGGCTTTAATATGCGGAAATGCTATCCAGCTTTGATCCGGCACCAGGGCCCAATCTATGGGGCTGATATCCGGCCGGCCCAGTTTAGTCTGTGCTCCCTTGTTATTGCCATTGTGTAATGCATAATAAACCTTGCCTCCATATTTACATAATCCTCGGTTCCAGGCAAGCTCAGGACTGCTGCAGGATGCTACCTGGCAGTTCACATAGTTATTTCCAAGAAAGCTGTTATCCAGCCACCCGGCGCCACCACAGGATATTACCTGGCAGTCTTTGAAATTAATGATGTTGGCATCGGCCCCATAGATCACAAAACCATTTCCCCGGCACTCCGTTACATTCACCCGGTCGAATGTAGAAAGATCGGCATTGGTAGGCGGTTTGGTGCCTCCATCACCCCAGATCAGCACGCCATTGCCCTGGAAATTCCTGATGGATATGTCTTTGAGATGTGCAATGCAATTTATCTCAACACCTGTCTCATTGCTGTTGAGTGTTTCCGTACTGTATCCCTGGTGAATTTTCAATCCGCTCAGGTAAATGGTAGGAACATATGAAACGGTTTCAGATGAACGCAGTTTTAAACCGGCTTTATTCTTTGTAAATAACAGCAGGGTATTTGAACCACCACGAATATCGGCACTGAAATCAATACGCAGTGAATCGTTGAGTCGGTACGTAACAAGCTCTGATTGTGAGCTGCCAAACTGCATCCATGAAATACTGCCCGCATTTTTTTTATAAAAGACCAGGGCATTATCAATAGCAGGTTTGTCGTCGTTCTTTCCATCAGCAAATACATTGAACCAGTTTACATGCAGGATGCCGTCGTTTATCACTCTTTTTAAACGTTTGCCTCCGCTTGCCACCAGAATGGTGCCGGTATTATCGGAGCTGGTAACATCAGTTGCATCATACCGCCAAACACCTTCTTTGCCTTTTTGCAGCAGGTAATACAAGGTTGCGCTGTCTGTTGGGTTTAACTCTCTCAATTGGTTAAGTGATCTTACCGGAACCTGTGCCGGAGAAAGTGTTTGTGAAAAACCGCCTGAGAAAGACAAAAGGCATAAAATGGATAATAGTGTTTTCATAAAATTATTTTCTGTCAAATAAAAATATACATGAAACGGGAAGACGGCTAATAAATGTGATTTTTTAAGAAAAAAATGGCATTCATCAATGCCTGAAGTGGATAAGTATAAATCTACCGGAGGGGTAAATAGAAAGAGATGCTTCCCGGAATGATTGGGACAGGTCGTACCTCAGCATGAAACAACTGATTGAGAAACTGGTTCCAGTATCCAGCATCTTGTATCCAGTATCCGATATCCGATATCCTGCATCGGCTTTCCGTTACACCAACTCCTTCAGCTTCTCCACCACCGCATCTACTTCAGCCTTGGTATTATGCTTGCTGAAACTGAAACGAACCGTTACCTGGTTGGGATTGTTATTGATAGCCCGGATAACATGGCTGCCCTGGTCGGCGCCGCTGGTGCAGGCGCTGCCGCCGCTGGCGCAGATATTGTTGATATCAAGATTAAAAAGGATCATCTCCGATTTTTCTGTTTTTGGAAAACTTACACTGAGTACGGTATATAAACTTCTGCCCAATACATCACCGTTGAAGGATACGCCTTTGATATTCTTCTTCAGCTCACCCATCATATAATATTTCAGTGTACCAATGTGTGCACTGTCTGCTTCGTAACTGGCCGTGGCCATTTCAAGCGCTTTGGCAAAGCCAACAATGCCGTACATATTTTCAGTTCCTGCCCGCATGTTGCGTTCCTGTGCACCGCCATGTACCAGTGGTTTTATTTTTACATTCTCATTGATGTATAAAATGCCCACACCTTTTGGCCCGTGGAATTTATGAGCAGCGCCCGTAATAAAATGAACGGGTGTATTTCTAAGGTCGAATGGAAAATGCCCTACGGTTTGCACCGTATCGCTGTGAAAGATGGCATTGTACAGTTTACATAAATTACCCACCGCCTTCATGTCGAGAATATTACCGATCTCGTTATTGGCATGCATCAGTGTAACCAGTGTTTTTTCTTCGCTGCCGGCCAGTAATTTTTCCAGGTCGTCAAGATCAATATGCCCGTTGGGTAATAATTTCACCAGGCTTACTTTAGCTGCATCCATGTTGTCAATGTGTTCCACCGAATGTGAAACAGCATGGTGCTCAATGGGCGAAGTGATGATGTGTTTGCAGCCCAGGTCTCTTATGGCAGCGGTAATAGCCGTGTTGCTGCTTTCGGTACCGCCGCTGGTAAAAAATATTTCGGCAGGATGTGCATTAAGAATTTTAGCCACCGATTTTCTCGCCGTTTCTATCGCCATTCTCGTTTCCCTTCCATACGAATAGATAGAAGAAGGATTGCCAAACTTTTCCGTTAAGTAAGGCATCATCGTTTCCAGCACCAGTGGATCAAGTGCGGTGGTGGCGGCGTTGTCGAAATAAATTCTGTTCATAGCCCCTGTCCCCTAAAGGGGAACTTAGTTTTAATGTTTATAATTTTCTCAATCAACTTTTATGCTCACTGATTAAGAAGTTAGTGTTCTTACTTTCTGCCTACTCCAGGTTCCCCCTTTAGGGGGCGGAGGGGGCCATCATACTCCCGATATCCTGCATCAGTCTCTTTGCAATATTATCGGCAGTTGTTTCAAAATTACTTTCTGCATAAATACGAATGATGGGCTCGGTATTGCTGGTACGCAAGTGCACCCAGTCGTTGTCGAACTCAATTTTTAATCCATCTTCGGAATTTATGGGTTGATTCTTATACTTCTCCTTTATCTTCTTAAAAATGTCTTTTACATTGATGCCATTCTCCAGCGTGATCTTATTTTTGCTGATGAAATAATCCGGATAGGTATTCCGTAGCTGCTTGATGCTTTTTTTGCTTGCTGCAAGATGCGTTAAGAAAAGCGCAATGCCGATCAGCGCATCCCTGCCATAGTGCAGGTCAGGAACAATGATGCCGCCATTTCCTTCGCCGCCGATCACCGCATTCACTTCCTTCATCCGGTTTACCACGTTCACTTCACCTACCATGCTGGGAAAATATTCACCGCCGTGTTTAAGGGTTACGTCTTTTAATGCCCTGGTTGATGACATGTTGGAAACGGTGTTCCCTTTTCTTTTACTCAATACATAATCGGCTACAGCCACCAGGGTATATTCTTCACCAAACATGCTTCCGTCTTCACAAACAAAACAAAGCCTGTCAACATCGGGGTCAACGGCAATACCCAAATGAGCATTGTGTTTAACCACTTCATTGCTCAGGTCGGTCAAATGCTCGGGCAATGGCTCGGGATTGTGGGCAAAATTGCCGGTCACTTCCCCATTCAGTACGATCACATCGGTTACGCCCAATGCTTTCAGCATGGCAGGAACAGCAATGGCGCCGGTGCTGTTCACCGCATCCACCACTACTTTAAAATTCTGCTTTTTTATCAGCCCGGCGTCTACCAGTTCGTAGCCAGCCACTGCATCAATATGTTTCTTTAAGAGGCTTTCGTCTTTTGTATATACACCCAGTTTGTCAACATGAGCAAATGTGAAGTCTTCTTTCTCTGCTGATCTCAATATTAACTTTCCTTCATCGCCGCTTATGAATTCGCCCTTGCTGTTCAACAACTTTAAAGCGTTCCATTCTTTGGGATTATGACTGGCGGTAAGAATAATGCCGCCGGCAGCGTTCTCAAATTTCACCGCCATTTCTACGGTAGGGGTGGTGCTCAGTCCCAGGTCAACCACATCAAGCCCCAGGCCGATGAGGGTGTTCACTACCAGGCTGCTCACCATTTCGCCACTCATGCGGCCATCACGGCCTATAACCACTTTGGTATTGCTGCCTTGCTGTAACAGCCAGCTTCCGTATGCTGCTGCAAACTTCACAATATCAACCGGGGTAAGGTTCTCGCTGGTTATTCCGCCAATGGTTCCTCTGATGCCTGAAATACTCTTTATCAATGCCATTCCGATTCCAATTTAGGGAGGACAAAGATAAGGAAGTTTAGAGTTTAGGGGTTTAGGCAAAGAGGCTCAAAATACTAAACCCCTAAACTCTAAACAGTATTCCTTTAACTTTGCCTGCATGCAACAAACCTGGTTCAAAGACTGGTTCAATTCTCCTTACTATCACATGCTCTATTTTAACAGGGATGACCGGGAAGCCGCCGCCTTTATCGACAACCTGATCAATTACCTGAAACCGGCCGGCAGCAGCAGGATGCTGGACGTTGCCTGCGGTAAAGGAAGACATTCGGTTCAACTGGCCGGTAAAGGATTTGATGTAACGGGTATTGACCTGAGTGATGACAGTATTAATGAAGCATTGCAGTCGGAAACCGAGACCCTGCATTTTTACAAGCACGACATGCGCCTGCCCTTCTGGATAAATTATTTCGACTACGCTTTTAACTTCTTTACCAGTTTTGGTTACTTCAGAACCAGGCGTGAACACGATGATGCCATCCGCACCATTGCGCAGGCCATTAAAACAAACGGCATCTTCGTTATGGATTTTCTGAATGTGCATTATGCCGAAGATCACCTGGTACACCAGACTGAAAAAGAGATCGACGGCATCAACTTCATCATCACCAAATGGTACGACGAGACCCATTTTTACAAGAAGATCATTGTAGAAGATGAAAGCAAAGACGAACCGCTAATCTATACCGAAAAGGTTGCCAAATTCTCCCTGGGCGATTTTACCGAGATGTTTGCCTACCAGGGATTACAGATACAGGAAGTGTTTGGTGATTATTCTTTCGCTAACTACCATGTAAAAAAATCACCGCGTATGGTGATGATCGCAAAAAAGATCAAAACCTGAGAAAGCTGATTTTACCGCAAAGACGCGGAGGCGCTGATCTTTTTCACTTTGCGGCTTAGCGTCTTTGCGGTTATTTATTCTTATTGTTCAACAGCATCCACCTCGATGTTTCATATATCGCAGAAGTGAGTTGCGATAAATGCTTCTTTACAGAATCCTGTTGTAGCGGAGTTAACAGGGGAACATCTGTACGAACCGGAAGCAGTTCCTCTTTTTTAATGCGGATGTTCTTCCGGTAAAAGTAGTCATCTGTTACCACGCCGATCCAGCCGGACGCATGGTAAATGATGAAGGCGGCATTCTCTTTCTTTTCTTTATCCAGCAGGTCACGCCCCAGTGTTGTATTCAGGTAAGGTTGTTCCAGCATGCCGGCAATGGTAGGCAGTATATCCACCTGCGATGCCGTTTCTTTTCTCAGTTGCGGTGAAATAAGACAGGGTGAGTAAAACAGCAGCGGAACATGCTCGTCGCTCAGCCGTTGTTCGGTCCAGGCTTTGGGATAAATAGCCTCCGCATTGCCTTCCACGCCATGGTCGCCGGTGAAGACGAAAATGGTATTCTCGAAATAAGGCTGTGTCTTCGCTTTTTCCATGAATTTTTTAATGCAGTAATCAGTATAGGCAAACGCATGGTATTCTTTCAGCGATTCAAAACCGTATTTCTGCAAACTGTCGTCTGCGATCACCTGTTTTACAAAATCACTGTCTTCCACCGGTATGTTATAAGGACGATGGTTATCGGCTGTTTGAATGATGGCGAAGAAAGGCTTTTCCCGTTTCGACAATACTTCATCGGCTTCTAAAAAAAGATTCTTATCGCTGATGCCCCATACGTTTATATTCTTTGCCTTGTACTTTCCTTCTTCAAATACCTGCACGTCTTTTATATTGGAGATGAGCCCGCCGAAATTATTGAACTGGCTTCTTCCCCCGATAAAATAGAATTTTTCGTAGCCTTCCAGGTCATTGATGATGGTGCGTTGGTTCACCGATTCGGGGTTGCGGGTAGCAAATTGCGAAAGCTGCACATCGGGTATGCCGGTAATGGCGGCAAAAATACCCCGGGCCGTACCAAAGCTCGGGCTGAAGCAACGATCGAAAAAGATACCCTGCCTGCACATTTCATTAAAGTAAGGCGTGCTGTTAAGCGGGTTGCCGCTCATGCTGCTTTTGTACATGCTGAAGCTTTCGCAGATCACCAGCACCACGTTTGGCCGACTTTCGATGGCACGGCTGCCGGGCTGTACTAACCGGCCATAGTTTTGACCAGGCAGGTTGTATTTATCCAGGTTCAAAAAACGGGATACCTGCGGGTAATATTCTTTTGCATGATCGTTATGATCGGGTTTGCGGAAACGGAGGGTGGTAAAAAAATTCTGTAATGGGTTCAACGCAAGATTACTTTTAAATTCATCATTTAAGTTGAAGGCACGAAAAAAATCAAGTGGTGTTAGCGTAAGAAAACCATAAATGAACCATCCCATCAATAGCAGGGCGGCGGCATGCCACCTTCGCCGGTAGGTGAACTTGTGAATGTTCAGGTTCTTTTCTTCCACATCCACGTGCATCCGGCGGAACATCCAGGTCATCATGATCACGGCGCCTATAAGGCCGATCAATATCCAAACCACGGGATAACTCTGCCAAACCATCTGCAGGCTTTCCCTCGGGTCTTCGGCAAATATCAGTGCATCGGCATTCAGCCGGGCATTGATGTAAGCGAACTGGCCAAAATCGGCTCCATAAAAAAACAATACCAGCAGGGTGATGATGCCCAGGTAGATGGTCCATCTTCTTTTACTGTATTCGCTGTAAAAGGGCGACAGGCGTGGGTATAAAGAGAATAAAGCAATGGGCGATAAAATGATGGCGATCCAGCGCAGGTCGTATTTAAGTCCGAGCCAGAACGCAGGGATCAGTTCAAAAACACCGGTTGATTTGGGTTTGAAGAAGATAACCGTGGCGATACGGAATGCCGTAAATATGAACAGGTAAATGAAGAACAACTTCACTATCCATTGAATTGTTTTAGGAACCCGCCAGTTGATGAGCATGCCTGTGTTTTTTCTTAAGCCTGAACAAAGTAAGCGAATATAATAATAACCTGGTGATAGAATGCGGATGAACGGGTCTGCACAGATGCTGTATGTTATTGCTTTTTCTTGTTGTTCAGCAGCAGGTATTTGGCTGTTTCGTAATACGCATCGGTGAGGCGTTGCAGCGATCTTTTGATGCTGTCGGTTCCGGCATTCACCGGGATGGGTTCATTGCCCATCATAGAAACGAATTCCTCTTTACCCGTTTTAAAATTCTTCAGGTAATAATATTTATTGCCGGCCAGGCCAATGGTTTTTACATCGTGGTCTATCACAAAGGCAAATCTTTCTGCAGGCGGTGCTGTTCTGTATTGTGCAGATGTAGTATCAAATAAATTCCTTCCCATGGAATTGTTCTTGTACGAAATACCTGCAGCGGATGCAATGCTGGGTAAAATATCAACCTGCGAACAAACATCGCTGATCCTTTTTGGCTTCAGCAGTTTTGGTGCATAAAACAACAGGGGCACATGCTCACAGGTGAGGCCCTGCTCGGTCCAGCTTTTGGGGAAATATTCCAGCGTGCCGTTGTAGCGTATGCCGTGATCGCCTACAAAAACAAAAAGGGTATTATTAAAGTACGCTTCCTTCTTTGCCGCTTCCATGAATTTCTGGTAACCGAAATCGGTGTAACGGAAGGCATTCATCTCTTCGTTGCTTTCAAAACCAAACCGTTTTAAGGAATCGGCTGAAAAGGATAATAGTTTAAACTCGCCCTTGTCTTCTTCGGGTATGGTATAGGGCCGGTGGTTATCGGCGGTTTGTATAACGGCGAAGAAGGGATTGGTTTGCTGCTTTAAGATCTTATTCGCTTCTAAGAACAGGTTCTTATCGCTGATGCCCCATACGTCTATCTTCTTTGCATGGTAATCGTCCTGCTCATATAATTTCAGGTTGCGGATATTATTGGTGAGTACGCCCCGTATATTGGCCCAGGTGGCGCTTCCGCCCAGGAAATAAAAATTGTTATAGTCTTTGAATTCGTTGATGATCGTATTCTGATCAACGGCATTGGGGTTACGGCTGGCTGTTTTCGGACTTTCCACATCGGGTATTCCGGTGATGGTGGCCCATACGCCACGGGCCGTGCCATACGCAGGGGTAAAGCAACGGTCGAAGAAAATACCATTCTTACACAATTCAGCAAAATAGGGAGTTGTGTTCAGCGGGTTATTATACATGCTGCTTTTATACGCACTGAAGCTTTCGCAGATCACGAGTACAATATTGGGTTTGTTGTTTGTTGGCACTGCTGAAATAGTTCTTTCATAATTCAGTGCAGTGCTGTCCATCTTAGTTACGCCAAGATAAGTTGCCATCATCGGGTAAGCCTCTTTCACTTTCTTTATATCGTAAGATGAATTGCGGAAACTAAGCGTACTTAAAAAACTCTGGAAGGGATTCAGCGCCAGGTTGGCTTTAAAATCATCGCTTAATGTATAGGCATCGCTCCAGCGCAGCGGAAACTGGCCCAGTTTGCCAAAGATGAATGCAGCAAGGATAAAGGCAGAAACAACATATGCAAGGATCCCTTTCCGTTTATAAAAACTATCCTGTTGTTGGTAACGGGCAAGCAACCTGCCAAAGAGGAATCTTGCCAGAACAAAAACCAGTATCAGCCCAATGCTTATTTTCAGCAGAGGATAACTCTGCCACATCATGTTGAACGAGATGCCGGCATCCTGCAGGTAAGTGAGCACGGTGGCATTCAGCCGCTGGTGCAGGTAATCGAAATGATAGAAGTCGATGGCAAACACAAAAAGCATCAGCAGGAAAACAACCGGCAACAAAATGTTCCAGAGTTTGCGGGCATTGCCGTTTTTAAAAGGATTTAAAAAAGGAAGGGCGCAAAGCAACAGCATCAGCAATCCAATGATGGCTAATACCCGGGCATCAAAGCGAAAACCCATGATAAAGGCCGAGCCGGAGAAGGCCTTACCCGGCGGGTTGAATTTCCAGAACACGAGGAACCGGGCAAGCGTCATTACCAGCAGTAATATCAACAGCACCGAAAATATCCAGCGTAAAAGCCGGGGGATCCTTTGCAGAAAAAGCATGCACAATATTTAATGAGTGAACAAAATTAGTTTAATTATTTTTGGTTGCGGCTTCTTTAAGGCCGCACCCGGAATGACAGAACAACTTCTTGCCTACGACCGGCATTTATTTAAGATCGTGAACAACCAGTGGAGTAATTCTTTCTTCGACTGGCTGATGCCCTGGCTGCGTAATTCCACCATGTGGCTGCCGCTGTATCTTTTTTTACTTTTGTTTATACTCATCAACTTCCGCAAAAATGGCTGGTGGCTGATCTTATTTGCCGCCGGTACGGTTATAATGAGCGACTTTATAAGCAGTAAGATCATCAAAGAAAATATCATCCGCCTGCGGCCATGTAATGAGCCCGATATTGCGGGCTGGGTACATGTATTGGTAGGGTACAGGCCACAGAGTTCGAGCTTTACATCGTCGCATGCCGCCAATCACTTCAGTATTGCCATGTTCTTATATGTTACGCTGAAAGACCGGTTTAAATACTGGCCGGCGCTGTTCTTTCTTTGGGCATTCAGTATCTCATTCGCCCAGGTATATGTAGGTGTGCATTACCCGCTGGATATAACGGCCGGGGCCCTAATTGGAATACTTATCGGATATTTGTCGGGCAGATCGTTTAACAGAACCTACGCTTTACTATAATACATGACAGAGATATTGATCATATTCGGGCTTATCCTGCTTAACGGGGTTTTTTCCATGGCAGAAATTGCCTTGGTATCGTCCCGGAAAGCCAGGCTGGAAGCGCAGGCGAATAAAGGCGACGAGAAAGCAAAAGCCGCACTGAAGCTTGCCAACCACCCGGATGTATTTCTTTCTACGGTACAGGTGGGCATTACACTCATCGGGTTGCTGATGGGTATCTTCTCCGGCGAAAAATTAAAGACACCGATCGCAGAATACTTCAGCCGCTTCGAATGGTCCAGACATTACAGCGAAGGAATAGCCACCGCCATAATAGTAGTGGTGCTTACTTATTTCTCGTTGGTATTGGGCGAGCTGGTTCCAAAAAGGATCGGCCTTGCCCGGCCGGAATATATCTCTAAGAATTTAGCAAGGCCGATGAGCTGGCTGAGTAAGATCACGTTTCCTTTTATCTGGTTGCTTACCACCTCCACCCACCTGATCATGAAACTCTTTAACCTGAAAGTGAAAGACAACCAGGTAACGGAAGAAGAGATAAAGGCCATGATCAGCGAAGGCAGCGAACACGGCGCCATTGAAGAAGAGGAAAAGGATATCATTGAACGGATATTTCACCTGGGCGACCGCAACATCACCTCACTGATGACGCATCGTACCGATATCATCTGGTTCAACGAGATGGATACCGTACAGTCGTTCAAAGAGCGCTTTGAGGTATTTACTTATTCTACCTATCCGGTTTGTGATAAGCAGGTAGATGATATTACCGGGGTGATCTTTGTAAAGGATATTGTAAAAGCATCACCCTCTACTTTACTTAAAGATATTGCCAAGCCTGCCATGTTTGTTCCCGAAAACAATACGCCTTACCAGGTGCTGGAAAAATTTAAAGAGACGAAGAACCACAGTTGTTTTATCGTGAACGAATACGGTACGCTGGAAGGGATGATCACCCTGAACGATATACTGGAAGCCATTGTAGGCGATGTGCCGCAAACGGGCCAGGAAGAATACGGAATAGTAGTCCGGCAGGACGGAACCTTTTTGGTAGACGCCCAGATACCCTTCTATGATTTTTTAAGTCATTTTGAAAAGACCGAATGGATGAATGAAGGCGAACATGATTTTGATACCCTGGCCGGTTTTGTATTGCACGAACTGAAACATATTCCCGTAACCGGCGAGCGCTTTGAATGGAATGGTTTTGATTTTGAGATCATTGATATGGATGGCCAGCGGATAGATAAACTGCTGGTGAAGATATCGGAGGAGATAAAAGAGGAGATGGAAGAGTAGTTAGTTTGAAGTTTGAAGTTTGTGGTTTGAAGTTATAGAGAGTAAAATGAGTTTAAGAGGTTTTCAATCAGCATACATCCAACTAGTTTGAAGTTTGAGGTTTGAAGTTATAGAGAGTAAATAAGTTTAAGAACTTTTCAACCAGCATACGCCCAACCACAAACCATAAACTACAAACTACAAACTTGCATACACCCAACTTCAAACCTCAAACTTCAAACCTGAAACTCAAAACTCAAACCCCGCCTTTTCCTCCGGGTTTATAAGTTTGGTGCTTTTCCTGTTCCCGTTCACTATGGTATGAATGATGCTGATCTGTTCTTTCTTGTATTCAAACAGGATATTATCAGTAACCTCTATCTTTTTTATTGAAGGAATATTATTTACCTGGTAAAAACTAACAATGCCTTCTTCCTGCTGTTCGTAACCGAGGTATTGCAGTGCAACCGGTTTGCCATCCGCTTTTATCGTAAGATGCTTTGATACGTATGCACTCACCAGTTTTTCCATCGCCGGTTTCTCTTTGGGGCTCAGCAGGTCTACATGCGTATTGTATTGCTGCCGCAATGCTTTTTCAAAATCATCGGTGAATATCTTGCAACTTATCTCCAGGGTTTTGTCCTTGCTGTTGTGTTCAATTTCCGTAACACTTACATAGATGGGGTGGATCACATTATCTGCCGGGGTAGCAGCGGAGAGTAAAAAACCGCCAGCCATCAACCACTTAAATAAAATACCTGCCATTTAGCAAAGAGATTGGTAAAAAATCGTTTCTTTAAAGATATTTGAACAGCAAAGCTAATACAAACATCTAATTGTAAACAGGTTAATGAGGAATTTGGGTTTTTATTTTGATTTAGGCTGGGGTCATATCATTTCAACCGATGCCTGGGATCATTTGCTGTTTGTACTGG
The DNA here is from genome assembly GCA_044220615.1 of Ferruginibacter sp. Classification (GTDB taxonomy): domain Bacteria; phylum Bacteroidota; class Bacteroidia; order Chitinophagales; family Chitinophagaceae; genus Ferruginibacter. The sequence continues at coordinate 413,062 of JBGAQR010000005.1, forward strand.
CCCTGAGTGCTATCTATCTGATCGGCAACTGGAAGCAGGTATTGATCCTGGTAACGGCCTTTACCATCGGCCATTCACTCACGCTTGCATTGAGTGTGTATGATATCATAAGGGTTGACGGTAAATGGGTGGAGTTTTTAATACCCTGTACCATTATTGTAACTGCGCTCTTTAATTTCCTGCAGAAAGATTATGAACCCAGGTCACTCCGGCTCAATTATTTTTTAGCTTTGTTCTTTGGGTTGATCCATGGTCTTGGGTTTGCAAATTATATCCGCTTCATGATGGTGAAGGACGAAAGCATGGGCTGGAGTTTATTCGGATTTAATATCGGGCTGGAAGCCGGGCAGATCGTGGTGGTAACGGGAATATTATTGCTGAGCTACGTGGTTGTGAATGTTGCCGGGCTTAAACGGAAATGGTGGGTATGGGCTTTATCTGCCATTGCTTTGATAAAAGGAATATTAATAGCAGGAGAACAGTTTCCTGCATCTTAATTTAAAACAAATCAAAACCTCAATAGAATAAAATGAAACAAGTATCAGCCATTGTGCTTCTGTTGTTCGTAAGCATTTGCACAAATGCCCAGGACATCAAGAACAACCCGGGCAGTAATCACGGTAACCGTTTTGAACAACTGGGTACCATTCTTCCCACACCGAATGAATACCGTACTGCAAGCGGCGCCCCAGGTCCTAAATACTGGCAGCAGCGTTGCGATTACGATATTACCTGCGAACTGGATGAACCCAACCGCCGTTTGTTAGGAAAGGAAACCGTTACTTACTTTAATAACTCTCCCGATGTGCTCACCTACCTCTGGCTTCAGCTGGATGAGAACGAACACAGCAATACCAATAACTCCGGTTACCAGGGAAGCAATGCCATGCCCCGTACCATTACCGAAGCCGACATATCAAGGTATGGCGGTAAGATCGATAAGGACAGGGAGTACGGCGTTAATATCCAGCGGGTGGCTGATGCAGCAGGTAAACTGCTTACCTATACCATCAACAAAACCATGATGAGGGTTGAATTGCCAACGCCATTAAAACCAGGTCAGAGTTTTGTATTTAAAGTTGACTGGAACTACAACATCATTGAAAGAACCAAATACGGTGGCCGTGGTGGCTTTGAGAATTTCCCTGAAGACGGAAATGATCTGTATACCATGACACAGTGGTTTCCACGCTTATGTGTGTACAGCGATTTCCAGGGATGGCAGAACCACCAGTTTGTAGGCTCGGGTGAGTTTGCCCTGGTATTTGGAAATTATAAAGTGGCCATGACCGTTCCGGCCGACCACGTGATAATGAGTACCGGCCAATGCCAGAATTACCCGGCTGTTCTTTCTGCCAAAGAATTACAACGTTGGAATGCAGCGCAAACAGCCAAAGATGTTACCGAGATCGTAACACTGGATGAAGCAAAAGAAAAAGAAAAAACAAAATCAAAGGCAAAGAAGACCTGGATCTTTAAAGCCGATATGGTTCGTGACTTTGCCTGGGGTTCTTCCCGCAAATTCATCTGGGATGCCATGCCGGCCACCGTGGAAGGAAAGAAAGTAATGTGCATGAGCGCTTATGGAAAAGAAGCCTATGCCTTGTACCGGAAGTACAGCACTAAAACAGTAGCGCATACCATCAAGAGCTATTCTAAATTCACCATTCCTTATCCATACCCTGTTGCACAGAGTTTAGAAGCAGCCAATGGAATGGAATACCCGATGATCTGTTTCAACTTTGGCCGTACCGAAAAAGATGCCACCGGCACTTACAGCGCCAACAGCACCTACAGCGAAGGAACCAAGAATGGTATGCTGGGCGTGGTGATACATGAAGTAGGTCATAACTTCTTCCCCATGATCATCAACAGCGATGAAAGGCAATGGACATGGATGGACGAAGGACTGAACTCTTTTGTTGAATACTTAACAGAAGAATTGTTTGATAATAAATATCCCGTTAGTAAAGGCCCGGCTTATAAGATCGTGGATTATATGAAGCTGCCCAAAGACCAGCTGGAGCCCATCATGACCAACAGTGAGAACATCATCCAGTTTGGTCCCAATGCATACAGCAAACCGGCTACGGGTTTAAACATCCTGCGTGAGACCATCATGGGCAGGGATAATTTTGATTATGCATTCCGGGAGTATGCAAGACGTTGGGCATTTAAACATCCAACACCTGCCGATCTTTTCCGCACCATGGAAGATGCAAGCGCCGAAGACCTGGATTGGTTCTGGAGAGGATGGTTCTATGGAACCGAACCATGCGACATTGCACTGGATACCGTTAAATGGTCGGTATTGAATACCGAAGCGCCAACAGCGCCTAACGCTACATCAAATACCCGTAAGATTCCGGTAGCAAAACCGCAGTTGAATACCTTTGATGATATCTCCAAGATCCGCAACCGGGAAGACAAGAAGATCGTTTTTGCCACCGATGCCGATGAATCTCTGAGGGATTTTTACTGGAGGTACGATCGTGGCCTTGCCAAAGTGGATACCGCTGCATTTGAAATAACAACACCGGCGCCTGTAGCAAATAACTATACAGAAGCCGAACGCTTTTCCATTGCAGGAAGCAAGTATATGTATGAACTTACTTTCAGCAATAAAGGCGGACTGGTGATGCCTATCATTGTTGAATGGACCTTTAAAGATGGAACAAAGCAGGTAGACAGGATAGGCGTGAATGTTTGGCGCAAGAATGAGAACAAAGTGATCAAGACCTTCATGAAGGATAAAGAAGTTGCTTCTATTCTTGTTGACCCGATGAGGGAGACAGCCGATATCAATACCGCTAATAATACCTGGCCTGCATTTGCCGAGCCAAGCAAATTCCAGTTGTTTAAAACCGGTGGCGGACAGCCAAGAGGAGCTGCCGGCGGTGTAAACCCGATGCAGAAAGAAATAAAGAACTAAATACATCGATCAAAAAAAGAGTAAAGCTGTTCAGAAATGAACAGCTTTTTTTATCCCTGAAAAAGGGGAGGAAGGGGAATGAAGTTTTTTTTATCTTGATGCTGTATTGAAAGTCCGGATCATTAAAACAGTTTCAATGATAAAAAATATCTTTTCTAAAAACCTGAAAGGCATTACAGTAAGTATACTGTTCTCTTTTTTTGCAGGGTATCATTTGCCGGTACAGGCACAAAGCCTGGCCGTTAATACCACGGGCGCTACTGCCCATACTTCTTCCATATTGGATGTAAGCAGCACCAGCAAAGGGATGCTGATACCAAGGATTGCCTTAACAGGTACGTCGGATGTAACAACCATTGCAAGTCCTGCTACCAGTTTGCTGATCTACAATACAGCAACCGTAAGTAATGTAACACCCGGTTATTATTATTGGGCTGGTTCGGCATGGACCAAAGTTGTTTCCGGTACTGCCTGGTCATTAACCGGCAACAGCGGAACATCGGCAGCAACAAATTTCATCGGCACTACCGATAACATAGCGCTCGGTTTCCGGGTCAATAATCAAAAAGCAGGATTGATCGATGTCAGCAGTAACCTGTTCATGGGCTACCAGGCCGGCAATGTGAATACAAGCACTGAGAATACCGGTATCGGTTACCAGGCTCTTTATGCTAATACTTTAGGATCCAGCAATACAGCAACGGGTACCTATGCGCTTGCTTCAAGCATAGATGGATATGCTAATACCGTAACAGGCGCCTGGGCACTCGCTTTCAGCAGCCAGAGCGGAATGAATGCTGCATTCGGGTTTAATGCAATGACGCATGTTTCAACGGGGTCGAACAATTCGGCCGTTGGTGCCTATGCACTCGATGGCTCGCCGTTCATGACAGGAAACGATAACACCGCAATGGGATACCAGGCGCTTACTAAAAACTTTGATGGCAATAAGAATGCAGCCTATGGAAGAGAAGCATTGTATAATAACCTGGGCGGTAATGAGAATACCGGCATCGGTTACCAGGCGCTTTATTCCAACTTCAATGGCAACTATAATACGGCTACCGGTACCCAGGCCCTTAAAGGAAACGGCTCCGGAAGTTTTAATGTGGCCATGGGATACCAGGCCCTCAATAGCGGTAACGGGTCGTACAACACAGCCATTGGTTATTCTGCCATGGCGGCATCCGGTGCCGGCTTTAATAATACGGCAGTCGGCAATTCAACACTACCTTATAACTCCTCCGGAATTGACAATACCGCTGTGGGATCTTTAGCACTTGCAGAAAGCACTACAGGCTCAACCAATACTGCTGTGGGAAGCAACGCATTAAGGGCAAACCATAACGCCAGTAATAATGTAGCTGTTGGTTATAATGCGTTAGCTGGTACCAATAATGATGGCAACACGGCGGTAGGAACAAATTCAGGACTTAATGCAGGCAATGGAACAAACTGCACATTCATCGGCTACCAGGCAGGCAATAATTCCGGCGGTTTGACCAACGCAACAGCTATCGGTTATAATGCAATAGTTACTTCAAGCAATAGCCTGGTGCTGGGCGATTACACAAATATCAGCGTAGGTATTGGTATTACTAATCCTTCTGATGTACTGCATGTGAAGGGAGCAGGCGAACACCAGGTTACCATTGAAGCATATGGGTTACCTGTGGGGCTGCTTTTTAAAGAAGCCGGAGTGGATGCTGCCAGGATACAACATCATGGAAGCGGCAGTTATCTCCAGATACAGGATTATACAACAAGCTGGTTCGAAACCGGGCTCGTCATTAATCAAGGAAGTGTAGGCATTGGCACAACCGGGCCTACAGCTAAACTCTCTGTAAATGGCACGGCCAATAATTCAACAGGCAACTGGGGTGTTTTCTCCGATGAACGTGTAAAGAATGTTACCGGTAGTTTCACCGATGGATTGAATGTTATCACAAAGATCCACCTGGTTATGTATGCATATAATGACAAAGCGCCTTACCATTCAAATGATATACAGGTAGGCATTGTGGCGCAGGACCTGGAAAAGGTAGCACCTTATATGGTATCGCAAAAAAAGTACGGCGATTTTACCGACCTGCGGGAAGTGAATAACCAGGCCTATGTTTTCCTGCTCATCAACGCTGTAAAAGAGCAACAAAATAAGATCGAGGAATTGGAAAAAACAGTGAAAGAACTTAGCTTGAAGTTCAAATAAGTTTGCATGATGAAGAAGACCTGCCGGGCGGTTCCTGTTCGCCTGTTACTTTATATACTTTTTGTACTTTCTGTATTCCCCGCCCGGGCCGCTACGGTTGATACTATCTCCATTTACAGCAACAGCATGCAAAAGGAAATAAAGGCCGTAGTTATAAAACCGGGCAGCTATAAGAAAAAGGCAAACAGGTTTCCCGTTGTTTACCTGTTGCACGGGTATGATGGCTGGTACAGCAACTGGATCATCCGGGAGCCAAAGCTGAAAGAATATGCAGATACTTATCAACTGATCATTGTATGTCCGGATGGCGCAAAAAGCAGTTGGTATTTTGATAGCCCGGTTGATACGGCCTATCGTTACGAGACTTATATTGGTACAGAAGTGATACATTATATCGACCAGCATTACCGTACCATTGCCGATGCAAAACATCGTGCCATCACCGGGCTGAGCATGGGCGGGCACGGCGCTTTATTTCTTGCACTCCGGCACCCGGATATTTTCGGCGCCGCCGGAAGCATGAGTGGCGGAATGGATATGAAAGAAGTGGGTTACCGGTTTGATGTTCCCCTGCGTATAGGCGATACGCTGCTGCATCCGCAAAACTGGACCGATCATTCCCTCACCGGCATCATTGATAGATATACCGGTACACCCGTTACAATCATTTTCGATTGCGGTGTTGGCGATATCTTTACTGGCGGCAACCGCCTGCTTCACCAGAAAATGCTGGCACTTAAGATACCGCATGAGTATGCCGAAAAGCCAGGGATCCACGACTGGAACTACTGGCGCAGCTCTCTTCCTTTTCACCTGCTCTTCTTCCGGAATTTTTTCAACAAAAACTAGGCGTGTGTAAATTTTACACATTAATTGTGTTAGATTTATGCCCTAAAACGATTGACATGCTTTTAAAGAAGACCCTGCTGCTTGGTATCAGCTTTTTTTCTGCATTTGGAATTTATGCTCAAACAAAAACGGTTGTAAACTCCCCCAACAAAAATATTCAGTTGAATTTCTGGTTGAACGACAAGGGGACGGCCATGTATGAGTTAAGCTACAAGAACAAGGCAGTAGTACTTCCTTCTTCGCTGGGCTTTGATCTGAAGACGACCACCAACGACCAGGCATTGCCTACCCTTAAAGAAGGACTCACCATCACTGCATCGGCACAAACCAGCAGCGATACCAGGTGGAAACCTGTTTGGGGCGATGTGAAAGAGATCAGGGATAATTACAACCAGCTAAATGTTTCTCTTTCTCAAAAAGGAGAGAAGGCCATTAACTTCAACATCATCTTTAAAGTATTTGACGACGGGCTTGGTTTCCGTTTTGAATTTCCGGAACAAAAGAATCTTACTCATTTTATTGTAAAAGACGAAGTAACGCAGTTCCATCTGGCCGGTGATCATAAAGCGTTCTGGATACCCGGCGACTTCGACAGCAATGAATTCAACCAGAATACATCTAACCTGAGTGAAGTGAATGGCGAGAACCCGAAATATGCGGCCAATATCTATGCACACCAGTTCTTTGATACGAATTCGGCACAAACACCGCTGATGATGAAAACAAAGGACGGACTGTACATCAACATTCATGAAGCGGCCCTGGTGAATTATCCTGCCATGAACCTGGTCATTAATAAAAAAGATTTCACGCTTACTTCGGTACTTGTTCCCGATGCATTGGGCAACAAAGCTTACCTGCAGGCACCCGCTAAAACACCCTGGCGTACTATCATCGTTTCAGATAAAGCAACCGATATTCTTGCTTCGCATACCATCCTTAACCTGAACGATCCTTCCACCATTAAAGATCCTTCCTGGATAAAACCAACAAAATATGTAGGCGTTTGGTGGGAGATGCACATCGGCAAATCAACCTGGGATTATGCAGGCAGCCAGAACGCCACCAGCTTTGATGCCGCCGGTTTGAAACCAACCGGTAAGCACGGTGCTACCACAGCCAATGTAAAACGTTACATCGACTTTGCAGCAAAACATGGTTTCGACGGCGTACTGGTGGAAGGATGGAATACCGGCTGGGAAGACTGGTTTGGCCAGTTTAAAGAAAATGTGTTCGACTTTGTAACGCCCTATCCTGATTTTAATGTGAAGGAATTACAGCAATACGCCGCTTCTAAAAAAGTGAAGATCATCATGCACCACGAAACTTCGGCTTCTGTTACCAACTACGAACGCCAGATGGATACGGCATACCGCTTCATGAAAAAATTCGGATACGATGCGGTAAAGACAGGATACGTTGGTCACATCATTCCACGTGGCGAACACCACGATGGGCAATGGATGGTAAATCATTACCTGCGGGTGGCTAAAAAAACAGCTTCGTATAAGATCATGCTGGATGCACACGAACCGGTGAGGCCTACCGGGCTTCATCGTACCTATCCTAACTGGCTTGCCTGTGAAGCGGCCAGGGGAATGGAATTCAACGCATGGAGCAATGGTAATTTTCCCGATCATGATGTCATCCTTCCCTTCACCCGTTTCATGGGCGGCCCGATGGATTATACACCGGGCATCTTTCAACTGGAATTAAATTATTGGGATAAGAATAAAAAGGAAACCATTCACACCACGCTGGCAAAACAACTGGCGCTGTATGTAACCATCTGCAGTCCGCTGCAAATGGCTGCCGACCTGCCCGAGGCTTACGAAAAGAAAATGGATGCCTTCCAGTTCATTAAAGACGTGGCAGTTGATTGGGACGACAGTAAATATTTAGAAGCCGAACCCGGGGATTATATCACCGTGGCAAGAAAGGCAAAAGGAAAAGACAACTGGTTCATTGGTTCCATCACCGATGAGAATGCAAGAACCACAACTGTTGATCTCAGTTTCCTTGATGCCGGTAAAAAATACAACGCCACCATTTATGCCGATGCAGATGACGCCAGCTATGATAAGAACCCGGCGGCCTATAAAATAACCAAACAGGTGGTGGACAGCAAAACAACATTAACCTTAAAACTGGCAACCAGTGGCGGATGCGCAGTTAGCCTTATCCCGCTGAAATAAAATGGGGAGGCTCTTATTCACGGATTAATGGCACAGACAAAAAAAATAGCAAAGTGTTTTTTCTGGATAGCGTTGTGGCATACACCGTTTACCGGGCTTTGCCAAACCGGTGAGGATTTTCTGAAAGCAGGGATGCAGAAAGACAGCCTGCACGATTTTAAGTCAGCCATTATCGAATACACAAAAGCCATCGCTGCCGACTCTTTAAATATCCGTGCATATATCCAACGCGGTATTGCAAAAGACAGCATGCAGAATTACAAAGGAGCAGCAGAGGATTACACGAAGGTGATCACAATAGACGGGCATCATGCAGAAGCCTACCTGATGAGAGCTTTGTCCAGGACTGCTTTACGGGACTACCAGGGAGCCATCGACGATTGCGACTGGGCGCTGTCATTCGCCGGTAAAAATGACGGTGCTTACAAGGCAAGGGGCTATGCAAAGTATAAACTAAAAGATTACCTGGGTGCCATCGGCGATTTTGACCAGGCTATTAAGATCAACCCAAACTTTGCTGCTGCCTATAAGATCCGGGGTTATGCCAAGGCCGATCTGCGGGATTATAAGGGAGCAATGGCTGATTATACCCTTGCTATAGAAGTTGACCCCACTGATGCAAGCGCTTACTATAACCGGGGATTGCTTAAAGTGGTGAAAGGCAATAAACCGGCAGGTTGTACCGACTTGAAGAAAGCTATGGAAATGGGGCATGAAGAAGCAAAAAAATACCTGAAAAAATATTGCGACTAGTTCGAAAGGAACCAGGTTGATAAAAGAGTTGTTTTTTATTTTGTCTGGGTATGAACTCCGGTTTGACCGGAGTTTTTTTTAGGTAATAAAGATCAATCTATTGAACCAGCACTTTGGTCATGCTTATCCGTTTATTATTGTTGTCAAGTATCTCTACCCAAAATAATCCTTTGCCAAACCGGCGAAGGTCCACCTCTATGTTTTCATAAGAGACAGTTTGCGTATATGATCGGGTGAGTACCCTTAGGCCCGTGTTGTTGTATGCAGAGATGGTTAGCGGTACCATGGTATTTGGCTGACTATGCATCCGTAACAGGAACCGGCCGGTACTGGGGTTCGGGTAAATGAATATCTTACCTGCAGTGTCTTTTATTGTAACAATATTGGAAAGACCCGAACATCCGTTGATATCTGTTACACTCAATTGGTAATCTCCTAACCCGCTGAAATCCACCAGCAAGGTATCTGCATTGGCACCAGGCACTACAATTCCATCACGGATCCAGGTATAAGTGGCTGCAGGGTTGGGCGATACAGAAGAGTAGAGAGTGGTTGTTTCGCCAGGTAATATTTCTACATTGGGGGAAGCCCAGATCGTTACTGCAGGAACAGGGTTTACATATAGTACTGCTAAGTTTGAAGTTGCACCACCGCATCCTGCATTGCCATTGATCACCACCTTGTACCGCAAACCATTCATGCTGAGTGGTGGTGCAGTAATGGTAAGACTGTTTGTGGTTACACCGGTGTAAGGAGCCGCATTGACCAGGTTGTTCCAGCTTACTCCACCGTTTGTGCTTACCTGCCATTGGTATGTTAATGCGCCACCGGTTGCAACCACATTGAAATGGGCGTTGTTGCCCAGGCAAACATTTTGATCCGTCGGTTGTGTAGTGATAAAAGTTGAAACGCCTACATTAACGACCAGGTTTGTTGGAAGTGAAACGCAGGCAGAAGTACTGGTATCGAAATTGATGGTATAACCTCCTGCAATTGAACCCAGGCCGGCGCTTCCATCATCATCTGCAACATACAGATTCCATGTCCCATTCATGTTGGCATTTCCGAACATACTCAATGCCGGTGATCCTTGTGTGATATTAGGTCCCGGGGGAGGAAAAATATCGGGAACACCGGCATTGGTAGGCCGGTAGATACCAGTAGTATTTGTAATCATTGACATTGGCGGACCAATATCTGCAATCGTATAGGTTACCCCATTGACCGCATTGGTTCCCCCCACATCCGACATCAGCAGCACCGCCTGCCCGGACGGCGATAAAAGAACAATGTCAAGGTCTTCGGGTTTGCTATGACTGAGATTATAAAGTACAACTGATTTTACTTTCAATCCTGTCATAGGAAGACCAGCCACAATCACATTTGAAGGATAAACAGAAGCTGCTCCTCCGACAGGAATGGAAATGGGCGTTGTATTGCTGAACGACCAGGAGGGTGAACCCGCAGGGAGGTTTTGAGTGGTTACCTGGTATGTATATATACCTGCAGGTACAGGGCGTACATATACTGAATCAACAGGTATGCCCGTATAGGGTGCGGTAGCTGCGGGATCGTAATACAATCCGGCAAAGGGTGTCCAGGTAGCAGGAGTACTCACTAAACCGGGGTTGCAGGAGTACGTGAAACTCAGGCACCAGGAATTGAGCGTACCTGTTTGCCCGGTCACGGCATCGTAAAAACCAAGGGCCCAGTTTCCACTTGGTACTGATAAAAGAGTTGCCCAGTTGTTCGTTGTGGGCAGCATGCCGGTTGGTCCGGCAGCGCCGAAACCACCTGCAGCAACCAGTTGTGCATCGGCTTTAAAAGTGCCCGTATATGGACTCGTGCCAAGACTCAATGCTACGGTTCCCGTAGAACTGATGATGGTATTGGTAAAACCGGTGGTTATTGCGCTGCCGCCGGTGGCAGAGAGATTGTAATCAAGATTCAGAACCTGGCCATTGGGTGCTCTCAATACAAACACCATATCACCTGCCCGGGTATGCTGCATGTTTATAATAACTTTCAATTCCGTAACGACACAGGCAGGAATGCCGGAAACATTGATATTGTTTGAACTGCCTGCCGGGTTATTATCCGGTATTGTCAGGTTTATTGGTCCCGAACAAAAAGGGGTTGTTATAACAGGAACTGCAACTTTTACTTTTACCGCTGCATCGCCAACACACATATAAACCGGGTTGGGCGTTACTACCGGCGCAGGGGGAGGTGAGCATTGTGAATAAACACCCATGCCCGCATGCAATGCTGCATATAATAAACCCGTTCGCAAGAACTGTTTTTTTAAATGAAGGATTGCATTATGTAAAGGGGGAGTGTAAAATTTAATCATTCGGATGATTTGGTGAGAAAAGGGATTACTGAATACAAGTTAAAAATTACAGCGAAGAATTGCAAATTAAATTCTGCAGGGATATGTTCCGGTAACCAGTGCCTGCCTGGTCTGGAGTGATAGTAACCAGATATGCCATCAAAGAGGGTTACCCCCCGGTTGTTCTTCCATCCCGCAGTGCATTCTTCTTACCCTTATTCTTTTTTTCCCATTCTATCATCTCGGGGGTTTTTTCAACCTTTTTATTTTTATCTACAGGTACGGGAGTTACATTAACAGCATCGCCGGCACCCTTTTGCAGGTGCCCTTTGAAATAGCTTTCCACTTTTATGATGCGGCCACCCGATGCCGGGTCGTAGAATTTCCAGTCGCCGTGCTTTACACTATAAGGCTCGGCCTTTACAATTTTAAAATCAACAATTTCGTTATTGCCCTGGCCATATACCGGTATGGTATCGTAGGGAGATTCTGGATCATAACCCAGCCAGGATTCTTCCCGGTACAATTCGCCCAGGTAAGTATAGTACTGCTGAATGCCATGCTTGCCACCCAGTTTAAAATTCTCTACGGCAATAAGGTCGCTGTTTAAATTGTACACACGCCATACGCCTTCCTTCTTATCGTTCTTAAAAATGCCTTCTTCTTCGTAACCGGGTTCGCCACGTATCTCATCCACATGTATCACCCACTTGCCCTGTTTTTTTCCACTGTTGTCGAGGGCATTAAGGGTATCACCGGTTTCAGACAGTTTGTAGGTTTTATACTGTGCCATCCCATTCATCAAAAACAAAAACTGGATGATGGTAAGTAGGAACAATTGCCGTATTTTTAAAATCCGCATGTTAATGCATTTAATGTTATCAATACCAAAACCTGCTGCAATGAAAAGAATACTCAAATTTACAGTAATCCTTTTTCTGGTAAATGTTAATTACAGTTCCGCACAAATCAGGCCAAGTACTGCCACTGAAAGAATGAACGGCTGGCAGAAAAGAAAATTGCTGGAAGAGAACAGTGTTTTAAAGGATATTAAGTTCCGCAATGTGGGTCCCAGCATCATGAGCGGCCGGGTGGTGGATATGGATGTGAACCCGGCAGACCCCACCGAATTTTATGTGGCCTATGCAACAGGCGGGCTCTGGTATACTGCCAATAATGGCCAGAGCCTGGTGCCGGTTTTTGAAAAGGAGAATGTATTTGGTATTGGTGATATTGCAGTTGACTGGCCCACAAGAACGATCTGGGTGGGAACCGGAGAAGTAAACAGCAGCCGTTCTTCTTATGCAGGCATGGGCGTATATAAAAGTACCGACAACGGTAAAACATGGGAATACCTCGGCCTGCCCGAAAGCCATCATATCGGTAAGATCAACCTGCATCCGACAGATAAGAATATTGCCTGGGTGGCCGTACTGGGTCATCTCTATTCTCCCAATAAAGAAAGAGGAGTTTACAAAACAACCGACGGCGGTAAAACATGGAAACAAACCCTGTACGTGGATGATAATACCGGCGCTGTGGATATGGACATCAACCCTAAAAATCCCGATGAGTTGTATGCAGCCATGTGGTACCGCACCCGCCGTGCCTGGAATTTTGAAGAAGGAGGAAGAACATCGGGCATTTATAAAAGTATTGATGGAGGTAATACCTGGAAACCGGTAACAGTTGCCGGCAGCGGCTTTCCCTCGGGTAATGGATTGGGCAGGATAGGGGTGGCCGTGTTTGCATCCAACCCAAATATCATTTATGCCACACTGGATAACCAGGATCATCGCCCCGATACGGCACAGAAGAAAACCGATACAAACTATGTACTGAAAGATTTTAAAGAACTGACAAAAGAAAGTTTCCTGGCGCTGGATGATAACAAGCTGGATACTTTTTTAAAGAAGAACGGGTTCCCCGAAAAATACAAAGCAGCTTCAGTAAAAGAAATGGTGCGTACAGATAAAGTGAAACCAACGGCTGTATATGATTATTTGTTTGATGCCAACACAGCGCTTTTTGAAACACCCATCATCGGTTGCGAAATTTACCGGAGCGATGACGCCGGTGCCAGCTGGAAAAAAGTGAATACCAAAGAACTGAACCTTTACAACACCTATGGTTATTATTTCGGAAAGATATCGGTGAGCAATACCAATGAGAATAAAGTGGTGATCAGCGGCTTTACCTTAATGCTGAGTGAAGACGGGGGCAAAACATTTAAAGCTACCGATAACGATGCCACACACGCCGACTGGCATGGCTGCTGGATGAACCCGGCAAGGGATGGCCATTGGGTAGCAGCAAATGATGGGGGATGTAATGTTACGTACGATAACGGCAAACATTGGTTCAAAGTAAATACGCCGTCTGTGGGGCAGTTTTATAAGATCACCGTGGATGATGCAAAACCCTATAATATCTATGGCGGCCTGCAGGACAACGGTACCTGGTTCGGTCCTTCCAGCTCAAAAGACATTGACCAGTGGGATTATGAAGGCGTGTACCCATGGAAGCAGATCGGCGGCGGCGATGGCATGCAGGTAGAAGCAGATACAAGGGATAATAAAACGGTGTACACCGGTTCGCAGTTTGGATTTTATGGAAGAAGAAGTACGGACGGGGGAAGAGGCATGTCTATTTATCCAAGGAATAACCTGGGAGAACCGAAACTTCGTTTCAACTGGCAAACGCCCATCTGGCTGAGTAAACACAACCAGGATGTTTTTTATTATGCAACGAATAAATTTCACCGCAGTTTACAAAAGGGAGAAAAACTGGAAGCTCTGAGTGATGATCTGACCAGTGGCGCAAAAGAAGGAGATATTCCCTTTGGCACGGCTACTACATTGGTTGAATCGCCCATGAAGTTTGGATTGATCTACATCGGAACAGACGATGGTAATATTCATGTAAGTAAGGATGCCGGCTATACCTGGACAAAGATCAGCGGCAGTTTACCAAAAACGGTACAGGGCATGTATATAAGCCGGGTTACAGCTTCTGTATATAAAGAGGGAAGGGTATATGCTTCGTTGAACGGTTACCGCAATGATAATTTCGGCGCTTATCTTTTTGTAAGCGAAGATTACGGAACCACCTGGATGCAATTGGGAAATGATCTGCCCACCGAGCCGCTCAACGTGGTAAAGGAAGATCCAAAAAAAGAAAATATCATTTATGTAGGGAGCGACAATGGACTCTATGCATCTTTCACTATGGGAAAAACATTTATGACCTTAGACAACAGCCTGCCCCGTGTGCCTGTGCATGATATTGCTATCCAGCAACGGGAAAACGAGCTGGTGATAGGTACCCATGGCCGCAGTATTTATGTAACAAAGCTGGAAGCTATTCAGAAAGTATACGATAAGATGATGGAAGCGAAAAAGTAAGATAGCCTGTCTTTTTTGAATTGAATATAATTATATGGCGGAGCCTTGCTCCTTTACTTGTTATTTCTTCTTGTACTTATTGTCTTTCCATTTGTTCGTTCCTGCTTCACTGTCTTTAATAAGTTCATCCAGGCGTTTTAGCCTGGTGGCTTCCTGTATTGCACTCATTACCCAATGCATTGAAATTTTTTTGTAAGAGGCTGCAAGTGATTGAAAATAATTCCAGGCTTTTTTATTGGCTTTGAATCGGGATTCAAAGGGCCGGGAAAATCTTACTTCTTTGGTTTCATGCGAATATATCTTAGACCTCCATTCCTCTCTTTTTTCAAAAACAGCAAGTCCTGCTGGTTGCATAAGTCCCTGCCTGGTCAGTTCTTCCATTTTCCGGATATTGATAGCACTCCATATGCTTTTGGGTTTTCGTTGCGTAAAGCGTATCTGGTAGCTGTCTTTGTCAATTGAGTTGCGAACGCCGTCTATCCATCCAAAGCAAAGCGCTTCATCTACCGACTGCGGCCAGGTGATGCTGGGCTTTCCGCTGCCCACTTTATAAAACCCAACGATCAGCTCCGTTTCTTTTTTATGATTCTTCTTCAACCATTTCCTGAGATCGGATTGTCTGGCAAAAAATGTCGCTGTCATCTGGCTATCGTTTCAAAATTATGAGAGACTATTTTGCGGTGTAAGAATTCAAATCTTTAGTGAGCCACGGAATCCCCTGGCGGCATAGTAGGATTCTGCACCGTTGTGATACAGGAAGACCGTGTTGTAGCGACGATCGCAAAACAGGGCGCCACCAAGTTTCCGGATAGCGGGAGGGGTTTCTATCCAGCTCGATGTTTTTGTATCGAAATTGCCCAGTTGCTGCAAGGCCCGGTATTGTTCTTCCGATAAGATATCAATACCCATGGCAGAAGCCATATCAAGTGCGCTGTTCTTCGGTTTATGTTCTTTTCTTGCGTCCAGTGCCTGCCGGTCGTAACAAATACTTCTGCGGTCATTGGGGCTTTCGGCCGAGCAGTCATAAAAAATGTATTCACCCGATTTTTTATCATGGCCAACAACATCCGGTTCGCCGCCGGTTCTTTCCATTTCACTGAGCGACCAGAGTTTGTCGGCATTGGCTTCTATCCGTGACTGAACTTTTGCCCATTCAACACCCTTATGGCGGTTCATGTTCTTTTCAAAGCGGGCTTTCAATGTGCCCAGCAGTGCGGATCGTTGTTCTGCTGTCAACTTCTTTTTAGTGCTGTTCATACTGGCTATTTATTTAAAAATACATCAATCCCTGCATTCATTTTATCAACGGTGAGATATTATTTTTACTAAATCTTGTTTGGTCCTTGGATCATTTTAGCTAATTCAGTTTCGAGCCTGTCAAAATTCTCTTCATTTTTGTCAACAACAAATTTTTTTACCTTGTTGCATTCATCCGCTGAGGTAAAGATCATTTTAAAAACCACTTTTGTGCTTCCGGCTGCTGCTTCTTCAAAGCTGGCAACCACCTGGAACAGTGGTTTGGAATGGCGTTTCCAGGCAATAAGCGATGGCCTGTCTATTGTTATGAATTCGCATTCGTTCTGGTAATTTCCTTTATCGGGGCCATGCATGATAAAGCGCCACCTGCCGCCGGGCCGCAGGTCAAACTCAATAAAGGTATTTGTAAAGCCGGCTGGCCCCCACCAGTTTTTTAAATGAACCGGGTCGGTCCAGGCAGTATAAACGATCTCCCTGGGTGCATTCACAATTCGTGTGCTTATAATTTCACAATCCGGTGCAGGGGAGATGATTTCTGAAACCATTGCATGCTATTTTATTGTTCAAATTGACTTGCCTGTTAAAGGTCAGTACTGTTGCAAAGGAATGAGTATTTGTTCATGTCTTTTTTTTAGTAACTGAGGTTTGTTTTACGCCTGCTGCAAAACCCTGTAGCAGCGGAAACCGTTTTAGTGTAGGTGTTTTGCATCGTACCAACACCGGAAGTTCTGTCCTGTTTTAGTCTTTAGGTTCCCACAACTGTATCTTATTTCCTTCAAGGTCTATAATATGAACAAATTTTCCATAATCATATGTCTCGATCTTGTCTACGATCGTTACGTTTTCCTTTCTTAATTCCTCCACCAATGCTTCCAGATTGTCTACCCTGTAGTTGAGCATAAAGTCTTTAGTGGAAGGCTCAAAATACTTTGTATTTTCTGCAAAGGGATTCCATTGGGTAAGCCCTTTTTTTGTTTCTCCCGATACAGGATCAGCCTGCTGCCATTCAAAGCTTGTTCCATATGGGCTTGTATCAAACCCAAGGTGTGTTTTATACCACTCGTTTACAGCCTTGGGGTCTTTGCATTTGAAGAAAACGCCTCCGATTCCTGTTACTTTTTTCATTTGTGAGTTTTTGTAGTAGATGTTATTGTTTTAAAAGTGAAACCTGATAAAAACGAAATAGCAAGTAGTGCTATCGCTACTGATATTTTTTTCATTGGTTATACAGTTAAATTAACTTGTCAGCAGCATATTACCTCTGTTAAGCACTTACCACTGATATCAGGGCGTTTGCGTAGTAGAGGATTTGATACCCACTGGTCCCGCTTATTACGGAAATTCATCCTATGGCAATGGGTATAAAGGAACGAAAATTTTATCTAAAATAGAAAGCCAAGTAATAAATGGCCAGGATCATGGTAGATGCCTGGCAGTTGTAAAACGCCAAAGAAAGCTTAACAGGTACGGCTTACGGTTTCCATCTTCCAAATGGAATATTCTTCTCATTTTTCTGAAGGAGTTTGAAGACCTGGGGATTCAAAGACTTGAATACCTTACATGCTTAACGGGTTCTGTCATCTTCAAATTTTCAAATCAGCAAATTGGCATATTGTTAATCCAGGGTCTCACATTTAAATCCATACTCCTCAACGAGGGTCATTATTCTGAATGCCTCCACATTGTCTCCTTCAACCCTAAGTATTTTATCACAATCTGAAAGGTCAAAATTTATTTTAAACAATGGGAAAGCTTCAAGCAAAATTCGAAGCAGCATTTTGCTTTGCACTTTTTTCTGCACATTAGTTTTAAAGACTTCAGTCATTTTTTTCACATAAAGCAATTATCCATTGAAACATTTTTTTGTTTGCAGCCCTTGCCATTTGGGAAGGGAAGAAAGTAAAACCATGCGGACTTTCGGGATAGACTGCCAAAAAGGTTTTGTTGCCCGCCAGTCTCCACCTGGCTTCCATAAAATAGGTGTCATCTATCAAGGGGTCTAATGTGCCTATTGTAAATAATGCAGGTGGTAAATGGTGAAGGTTAGCATACAGTGGTGAATATTGCGGATCCCGTAGTTGTTCCTGGCTCCATTCATGAAATACGAGTTCATAATTCTCATCTATATATTTTTTATTGATTACGAGGGTGCTGTCTGTTGCCATCCTGCTTGATGGAGTGCGTGAAAGATCAAAACAACCATAGATAAGGTTTAAACCTCTTACCTTCTCAACAGCGTGCAGCGAATCCCTGATGTAGAGGGCGGTTACTACGCTTAACTGTGCACCGGCCGAGCCACCTGAAATAAATAGCTTATCAGTGCCAAATTCTTTTATTGCATTATTCACCAGCCATTTTGCTGCGGCTTTACAATCGTTTATGCAGGCAGGAAAAGGATGTTCCGGAGCCAACCGATAGTCAACACTCACTACTGCTACTTTGCAGGTTCTTGCCATGTTGTCGTTCTGAATGTCGTCGCTTGCTGCTGTTCCCACAGACCATCCTCCTCCGTGAATCTCCAGCACTACTGCACGGATCGTATCGGGTTTGAAAATCCTGAGTGTAAGATCTCCCGCAGGACCCGGAATATTTCTTACCGAAGGTTGCAGCTGGGTTTTTACCGGAATGTTTGCCATTGCATTCCGTGCAACAGCCAAGCCTTCTTTGGTTAATATGGAAGATGCTTGCTGCATACGTGTAAGTTGTGCAAGTTGCTTATTAAAGGCTCTTACTTCCGGCAGGTAGGCTGAATAATCTTCATTGGCATTTGTTTGCTGAGCAAATGTTTGTAAAGCAAAAAAGACAAAAAAGAAGTTGAGCAATATTTTCATGTTACAGGCTTTTTAGTAATTACTTTGATTCAAAGCTCACCATCCACTCTATACCGTATTTATCTCTGAACATGCCAAAATAGGAACCCCAGGGACTGTCAGCAATAGGCATTTCAATTTTTCCGCCTGACGAAAGCCCGGTAAATAATCTATCTGCTTCTTCTTTACTTTCTGCGTTTATTGAAATTTTACTCCTGGTTTCATTTTCATTATGTTTTCCCATAAACTCAGGAGTGTCACTTCCCATCAGCACAGCAGTTTTTCCAACAGGCAAAGCAATATGCATAATTTTATTAGCCTCAGTCTCCGGTATAGGGAATTCAGCGGTTGCAAGGTCTTTAAACCGGGCTATGGTTGCGAACTCTCCGCCAAATGCAGATTTGTAAAATGTAAAGGCTTCTTCGGCGTTTCCGTTGAAGTGAATGTAAGGGTTGATACTTGCCATAAATTTTATTTTTTTGATTATTAATTTTTATTCGGGTGATTATTTTTTATTGAGGCATTCTATTTATTCGTAGCCTTAACTCCAGACAGTATTGCCGCTTCAAGTATACTAAGGTTTATATCTTTTATAGTTTTGAACCTGATGCAATACCCGGTAACGCTGGCCTTGCCTATTTTTTTCCCATACGTTTGGACTAAATATGTCTTATCCTTAATGCCCATGATATATACAGAGATTCCGGTTGTGTTCGAACTCAAGCCAATCTGATAAAACTCCCGGGTTGTTCCATCAGCGTATTTTATGCTGTAAGAGCCATACCCTATATTCGGGTTAGAAACAATTTTACCTTTATCGTCTTTGCCATCTAAGAACCATAATTTACATTTTGGCAGCAGCTTAAGTATGTGTTGATGCAACTCCTGCATCTCCCCACGTTTTGATTCGGGCTGGCTGGAAATATATTTTTTGATCTCTTCTTGTATGTTCATGTTATTTATTTTTTGGATAAAGTTGCCAATAAGCCTTCGAGTGTATTCATTGTCATTGTAAATCCTTCTTTGAAGCCCATTTCGATCATCTTCTCCATGCGTTCAAGCGATTCATTATAGATGGCGACACTCACTTTTGTCCTCCTGAGTGAAGTCGAAAGTCCTACTTCGCTGAAATTCAGATCCCATTCGGAGCCAGGTAATTCAGGATTTTCATTTTCGTCTGCAAAAGCATTTAAAAACTTAAAATTGGTTTTAGGACTGATGGAAGTATATTTCTGAATGGACCAGCGTTCCTGTCCTTCAGGGCTTACCATGGCATAAAACCTGCGCCCGCCTGGTTCAAAGTTCATCACTTTTGTTTTTGAGGACCAGGGTTTAGGTGCCCACCACAGGTCAAGAATTTCAGGTTTGGTAAAAGCATCCCATACCAACGAAATATCTGCGTTAAATTCCCTGTTTATGAATGCCGTTTTTTTTGATTTGTCCAGGGTAAAGTCAAATAGTAAATCGTTCATTTTTTTTATTTTTTAATTGTTGCTAATACATGATCAAGTTGATTGAATCTGGCTTCCCAGATCTTTCTGAATTGACTTAACCAATTATCAATCTCTTTCATTTTTTCAACTTTTAGTGAGTAGTAAATTTCCCTGCCTTGCTGTTCCTGTTTTAACACCTCACATTCGGAGAGTATACGAAGGTGTTTTGAAACCGATTGCCGGGTAGTGTGGAAGTTGTCGGCAATAGCATTGGGTGTCATTGCCTGCAATGCAATTAAGGTAATAATTGCCCGCCTTGTGGGGTCGGCTATTGCCTGGAAGATGTCTCTTCTCATTGTTTAAGTATTTATTTAGAAAGCCAATCGGGTGTATATACATATGCACCTGTTCGGCTTCGCAATTATTTTTAGTTGGTATTGACAACTGAATTTGTCAAATGGTAATATATTAAGTCAGGGTCTGCATTACCAGGTTCATTTGAATCCCTAAGTGCGAATTTCTCCAGCAGCTTTAGGGAACCCTGATTATCTCTGTGAAAAATTGCTTCAATTGTTTGAACTTTAATTGTATTGAATGCATAGTCAATGACTTTTTCTACAGCCTCCTTCATTATTCCTTGTCCTTGATAGTTTGTTAAAAGTTCATACCCGATCTCACACTTGTCATTTTCATCTGAAAAGCTAAAAAGGCAAATTGTCCCAATCAATACATTCTTTTCACTCAAAGTTATTGCCCAATATAAGGAGTCTTTTTTGCTGATATTCTCATTTACCTTATTTATAAAATTTCTTGCATCATCAATAGATGTGCTTGTTTGTCTGTCCAGATATTTATTTATTTCACTGTCAGAACGCAAAGAGAAAATTTCTCGTTCATCATTACTTGCCAGTTGTCTGAGCGTAAGCCTATCTGTTGTCAAGATTGGGAAAGACGTAAAGCTTCTATTTAACATTTGGGCGTATTTGATTTGTTCGACTCTGAGGCCATTATAGTTTACAACTGTTAGTCCCACTATTGCCAATACGATGTTATGACAGTTTTAATTCTTATTCGTATCCAAATTCTGATCGTCCTTCTTAGCCGGTATTATTTTGCTCATTTAAGTTCTGATAGTATTAGTTTTTTCTGTTTTAATGTATTCTTCATTGCCTTTTCTCTAACATTCGGATCCTCACTGTTAATAAGGTCAAAATATTCAACCGGAACAACCTGCCACGATAAACCATACTTATCTTTACACCAACCACAAGAGCCTTCTTCTCCACCGTTTGTGGTCAAAGCATTCCAATAATAATCTACTTCTGCCTGGTCTTTGCAATTAATGACAAACGAAACAGATTCATTAAACTTGAAGTATGGGCCTGCAGCTAAAATGCTAAATTCAATATCACCAATTTTCATAACCGCAGTTTCGAAGTTATCCTGACCACCTTGCTCTTTTGCTTCTAGTGGATTCTTATATTGGTGATATTCTTTCAGTTTACCATCTTTGAAAATGGAAAGATAATAATCTACAACTGCTTTTGCATCTTTATCAACCCAAAGACAAGGCGTTATTTTTTGCATAATAGAGTCAGGCTTTTTTGTTAAAGTCTGATTGGAAGTTGTATCGTAATTACTTTTTTTGTGAGAATTCTGCTGAGAATCCCCACAACCCATCAGGCCCGCTATCGCTAATGCGGTCAAAAATTTAAGTGTATGCTTTTTCATTACGTTATTTATTTAATGTTGATAATAAATTTTCTAATTCGTTTAATGTCATTGTAAAACCTTCTTTAAAGCCCATTTGTATGATCATTTTAATGTCAGCAAGTGTTTTGTTTTTTATGACAATACTTACTTTTGTAATTCCGTTTTGTTCACTAAAATTCAATTCCCATTCTGAAGTTGGTAATTCGGTATTAATGTTTTCGTTTTTGTCGGTAAAAGATGACAACCATTTTATAGTAGTTTTGGGATTTATTAAAGTGTATTTTTTCACTCCCCAATGTTCTTGTCCTTCAGGCCATACCATCGCATAAAATCTTCGTCCACCTGGTTCAAAGTTCATTGCTATGGTTTTTGAAACCAGCGGTTTTGGTGCCCACCATTGATCAAGGATTTCTTGTTTGGTAAATGCATCCCAAACTAATGAAAGTTCTGCATCAAATTCTCTGGTTATTAAAACCGAATTGGTTGATTCGTCAACCATAAAGTTAAATAGCAAATTTTTTCCCGCCCGGCGGGATTGCTCTTCGTTTAACATTTTTGATTCTTTTTAATTGTTGATAGTAGATTGTCTAATTGATTAAACCGGGTTTCCCAAATCTTCCGGAATTGCTCTATCCACTTATCTATTTCTTTCATTTTGTCAATTTCAAGTGAATAATAAATCTCCCTGCCTTTTTGCTCTTGTTTTACAAGTTCGCATTCTGTTAAAATGCGTAAATGTTTAGACACGGCTTGGCGTGTTGTATTGAAGTTGTCGGCAATGGCATTGGGTGTCATTGCCTGTAATGCAATTAAGACGATTATTGCCCGTCTGGTTGGATCTGCAACTGCCTGAAAAATGTCTCGCCTCATTTTGGTTATCTTTTAAGTATGCAACTATTCGGTTGCAAATATATACGCAACTTTTCGGTTTCGCAAATTTTTTTTTCAATTTTTTTAAATTGTGGGAAAGTCGATTCGAATTGTCAGCTTGTAGTGTGTCGCTAAAATTCCCGCTAACGTTGAGGGCTTGCTGCTGTGGGGGATTGTTGCTGAGTCCGCCCGGCTGCAAAACCTGATTAAAGAAACGAATTATTATTTAAAATTTGAAGCCAATAAATAAACGGTCAACCCCATAGCCAAAAATGAATAGGGGAGTAATGCCTGGATTTACTTCCGTCTGCCCCCATAGCAGCAAACCCATGTTATGTGCTGTACTAACGTTTTATTAGTTCGACTGCTCGAACTTTCTTTATTTTGCCATTGTCGGAGAGAACTAAAATACCATTTGACTGGCTTTTAGATTTTAGTAGGCGTTTATAGGAGAGATCTAAGCCTTTCTTGATCTTATTTCGTAATTCAGTACTACTCATTTTGATTGCTTTTGTATCTTATTCCACAAACCATTATCAAGTATTTTCGATTGACTTTTCTTAGTGCCTTCGCAAACTAGTTTGTAAGGGTTATTGGAATTATCAATAACTAACCAATAGTCACATAAAGGTACAAATATTCTAAATAGATTTTTAATGCCTTTGCGATATCTGCGGATTATAACATCTTCGGGTATATCATGTCCACCTTCCTTAACACGAATCTTTACTCGTTCAATGGCTAGTTTTTCATCATTCAGCCAAAAAAATAGTAGATTAACTTTATAGCCTTTTTTTTGTGCTGCTTTAATGACGTTTTGATATGACAATGTGGTCAGCGTCGTCTCGAACGCAAAGTTGACTTTCTGTTTAAGAAGATCATTAATCCTATCCAGCATTATTCGTCCAGCTTGGAATGCTACTTTTTCCGGTTGAAATGGTGATAGTCCCTTTGCAATTTCATCTGCATTAACAAATTCATTGCAACTTAACATTTCAGGAAGTATTGTATAAGAGGCGGTGGTTTTCCCCGCTCCATTACACCCAGCTATTATGTAGATATTTGGCAATGTTAGAGTATAAAGGTCGAAAGTACGATATTGAAGCGAAAAGCTCTAAAAGTATATGCGTCGTCCTGATTTTGGTTGACTCTTTTTCACGTTATTCACAGCGGGATAAGATGACTGTGTTTTACGTTTTGAGTATAGTTGTTCATCTTTGTTTTACCAGTTAAAGCGGACTTCAGTAAGTTCTGGGGAGATCT
>JBGAQR010000001.1:0-1088347 GCA_044220615.1 Ferruginibacter sp.
GACAGCACAATCAGTGCAGTATTTGCGATCAATACGTACACGATCACAGCCACATCAGGTGCTAATGGTTCAGTAACACCGGCAGGAGCAACAACAGTTAACTGCGGAAGCAATACTACCTATACCATCACGGCTGACCCATGCTACCATATAGCAGATGTGCTGGTGAACGGCGTATCGGTAGGTGCTGTACCAACCTATACGTTTAATAATGTAACGGGCGATAGTACGATCAGCGCAACATTTGCGATCAATACGTATACGATTACGGCCACATCGGGAGCCAACGGTTCAGTAACGCCATCAGGAGTAACAACAGTTAACTGCGGAAGCAATACTACCTATACGATCACGGCCAATGCCTGCTACCATATAGCAGATGTGCTGGTGAACGGCGTATCGGTAGGTGCTGTATCAACTTATACTTTCAATAATGTAACTGGCGACAGTACGATCAGTGCAAGCTTCGCCATCAATACGTACACGATTACGGCCACATCGGGCGCCAATGGTTCGATAACACCGTCGGGAGTAGCTACAGTGAACTGCGGCGGCAGCCAGTCTTATACGATCACTGCCAATGACTGCTACCATATAGCTGACGTACTGGTGAACGGAATATCAGTAGGCGCCGTATCAAGCTATACCTTCAACAATGTAACCGGCGACAGCACGATCAGTGCAGTATTTGCGATCAATACGTACACGATCACAGCCACATCAGGTGCTAATGGTTCAGTAACACCGGCAGGAACAACAACGGTTAACTGCGGTGGCAGCCAGTCGTACACTATTACCGCCAATGCATGCTACCATATAGCTGATGTGCTGGTGAACGGTGTATCAGTAGGCGCTGTATCAAGCTATACCTTCAATAATGTAACGGGCGACAGTACGATCAGTGCAACATTTGCGATCGATACCTATACCATCACGGCAAGTGCGGGTGCTAATGGTTCGGTAACACCGGCAGGCATATCAACTGTGAACTGCGGAACCAATAAGATTTATACCATTACCCCTGATGCAGGTTATGTGATAGGATCTGTACTGGTAGATGGCGTGAGCGTTGGAACTCCGGCCAGCTATACATTCACCAATGTAACGGCCAATCATACGATCAGCGCAACGTTTAAACTGCAGGTTACTGCAGATCCTGCGATCGTGGAAGTTTATATGACCGATATGTCAGACGTTCTTATCAATGCCAACCAGATACCGTTTAACTCGGTAAATAAGGTAAAAGTACCGGTACAGAACCTGAACTTCTCGAATAGCATACCGGCTGGTACAACCAGGATCCGTATTGACCTGGGTTCTAAACTGCAACTGAATACAGGGTTTAACCTGGGTACGGCTCCATTGAGCGCTTATTTCAACTGGACCAAAGTGGTTGAAGCCGGTAACGATGTGATTTATGGAGACCAGATCGCAGACCTGCCAGCTTTCTTTGGTGGCGACGGAAATGAGATAGCGATATTTGATGTGAAAGCAGTTATTGCAGGTACATCGATCGTGAATGCCGACTTCCAGGTTACCAATCATAATAACGCCAGCCAGTTCCTGGTTGATGCAAATACAACCAATAACCATGGTGATATCAATTACACTGTGCTGAACGCCTTTGTGATCAACAGCGTTACGTCTACCAACGTAACATGTAACGGCATCAACAACGGTACTATTACAGTAACGGTAACCGGCGGTGCTTCACCTTACGATTTCAGTAAGGACAATGGAGCCACATGGGTGCTTGCACAGGCGAGCCCGTATACATTCACCGGGGTAGCAGCAGGTAATTACAATATCAAAGTAAGAGATGCTGCCAGCCAGGAAATTACTTACACAGGCAACCCTGTAGTGATAACACAACCGGCAGCTATCAACCTGGGCAGCATCAGTCAAACCACGATAAACTGTAATGGTCAGACAGCTACTGTAACAATAACAGCTACCGGTGGTACAGCGCCATTGTCTTATACTTTCAATGGGGTTACCAATGCAACAGGTGTATTCACAGGAGTAACGGCAGGAACATATAATTACAGCATAACAGATGCCAACAGTTGTGGTCCTGTAGCCGGAACATTTACCGTGGTTCAGCCGGCGGCCATCAATGTGAGCAACATATCTCAAACAACCGTGGCATGTAATGGAGGCTCGGCTACTGTAACAATAACAGCTGCCGGCGGTACAGCGCCATTGTCTTACACATTCAATGGAGTTACCAATGCAACAGGTATCTTCCCGACAATGCTCGCCGGTACCTATAATTACAGCGTAACAGACGCTAACAGCTGTACACCTGTAACCGGAACGTTCACTGTTGTGCAACCTGCAGTGATCAGCGTTACCAATGTTTCACAATCGGCGATCGCTTGTAATGGCGGAACTGCCAATGTAACGATCACGGCAGCAGGCGGAACAGCACCTTACCTGTATACATTCAATGGAGTAACACACTTAAGCAATGTATTCACCGGTATACCTGCCGGCGTTAACTATCCTTACAGTGTTACCGATGCCAACGGTTGTACCGCAGCAACAGGAACCTTTACGGTAGTTGAACCCGCCGTAATTACGGTAAGTAATGTTACGCAAAGTACGATTGCCTGTCATGGCGGAACCGGTACTGTAACCATTACAGCTGCCGGCGGTACAGCGCCTTTGTCGTACACATTCAACGGTGTAACACAGGTAAACAACAATGTATTCACTGGTATACCTGCCGGCGTTAACTACGCTTACAGTGTAACTGATGTTAACGGATGTACAGCCGCCACAGGAACCTTTACAGTTACTGAACCAACGGCTGTCAGTGTAAGCAGTGTTTCACAAACCACCATCTTATGTAATGGTGGAACAGCTACTGTTACTATTACAGCTGCGGGAGGTACGGGGGCCTTATCATATACGTTCAACAGTATTACAAACGGCACCGGTATTTTCACAGGGGTAACGGGAGGCACTTACAGCTACAGTGTAACGGATGCTAATGCATGTACACCGGTAACAGGAAACTTTACCGTGGTACAGCCAACATTGCTCACGATCACGAAAACAACCCATGTGAATCCAACAACCGGTTGCGACCTTACAGGTAGTATCTCGGTTAGTGCCGGTGGCGGAACACCTAACTACCAGTTCAAGATCGATGCCGGTGGCTGGTTAACACCAACACCTGTTAACGGAACAACCTATACGTTCACTAACCTTGCCGCAGGCCTGCACACCATGTATGTACAAGATGCAAATGGTTGCCAGCAGCAGACCACGTTTACGCTGACCGGTCCGGCCAATACCGATCTGTCGCTGGGATCTGATAACAACGATAACATCTTCCCTACAACCGGAACACAACGTGATATAGTATATAATGTTGGAGAAGTTGGTGGTAAGCCTGGTACACCTGTTAAACTGCGCATTTTCAAAGTGTCGGGATATAACATTGTGTTCAATCCTTCTGAAACGTCGGTTACAATAGGATTCAATACATATCCTGTTGAGAATGGTAACTGGACGATGACCAACTCCGGAGGTTTTGTGGAGTTCACCAGGAATGCGCCGCTCACATGTTATGACCTGCAGTATATCAGTATCAAACTGCAGCGTGTAACAACCAATAAAACAAGGTTTAACCTGAATGCTGTGATATTACCGGCTACATCTGAGATATTATTCAATAATAACTCAAACTCACTGTTGTTCATAGGTAACTAATAAATCACCCGGCTGCCGCAGTGATCCTGTTGCAGCCGGGTTTTAAAAAAATGGATATGAAAAAGATAATGATCATGGTTCTTGCCCTGCTGGCGGTTTCGGCCCATGCACAACGCAAGGGTGTTTATACCGACCTGTTGCTTGATCAGCTGCAATTCACCAATCTGCAAAACGCACCGTTGCGGGCCGATAAACTTGAAGTGGGCCAGATCACAAAAGTTCATTTTAAGGTGGCTAATACCAATATGGATAATGAAGTGCCCATGGGAACCTGCCGGCTTAAGCTTACATTGGGAACCCATGCATTTCTTGCTACCGATCTGCAGGGAAATGATGCGCCATTAGCGGATTATTTTCGCTGGACCCAGTCTACCGATCCCTTCAACCAGGCGATCATTACGGGTGAACTGATCCGTAACCTGCCCGCCGGCTTTACAGCAGAAGCGGTTTTTTCTATGATGCCTTCCAAAGAGGGACAGTCAACCATAACAGGACATTTCCTGGTTACGAATCATAAAAACCCCCGGGTCATTTTATCCGATTTGAATGCATCTAACAATATTATTGTAAGTGATTATGCAAACCTGCAACCCCTGTCAACAAAGTTCAACGACTTTAAAGCTATTGCCCGCTCCTGTAACCTTGACCTTAGCTGGCAGGTTTCCGAGGAAAACAAATTAACCGGGTTCGTTATAGAGACGGCGCCGGATGGAATCAATTTTACTCCTTTAAAAACCATTCCGGTAAATGGAAGCAGGAATTATTTTGTAGTGCTTGAAAACATTACCGGAAGCCGCCTGGATATCAGGATAAAGGCAGAAGCTCAAACCGGCCAGCTTGTGTATACTCTTCCCGTTACAGTAAATAATATCTGTAACGGAAGGTTTGATATCTCTCTTTATCCTAATCCGGTTACCGGCGACGTTGCAGAATTAAGGCTGGTGGCCAAAGAAGGAATTTTCAACGGCAAATACAATATCCGTTTGCTGGACAGCGATGGAAAGGAGATCAGCCGTAAGGAAGTGCAGTTGGTAAACCAGGACCAGGTGAAATACCCCATCGGCTTTTTAACGGGAGGGAGCTACCAGCTGAGTGTAACAGGAGAGGACGGAGCTACCCGGAATTTGCGTTTCGTAAGACAGTAAATTGAAAGATATATTATTTAAAAATGAATACCTTTACCATGAATCTGAGTCATAAACCATTTAAGAAAGCTGTCATGAGAATAGTAACCAAACTGACTGTGAGGTCATTCGTCCTGTTTTTCTTTCTGCTGGTAGCCGGAAGAAATTCTACCTATGCACAGATCAATGTTGTTGCCGACCCGGCGCTTAGTTATGTTGATATTACGGACCTGGGCGGCGCCCCCGTTGATGCGAATAATCTCGTTGACGGCAGTTTTTATCTTGTACAATTGTCTATTCAGAACCTGCACCCGGTAAATGCGATCCCTCCGAATACGGCATATATTAGATTAGGATTGGGCCTGAATATGATCCTCGATCCTACGTTCAACCTGGGTACTGCCCCTTATAATGAGTACTTTACCTGGTCATACGATAATTCGCAGAGCCAGCCCTTTATTGTCGGCGTACTCCATGATTTTCTCCCGGCTTTTTTTGATGGAATAGCGATCTTCCGTGTTAAAGCTATGATACCGCCGGCCACGCCCACGCAAGTCACTTCTGTGGTTTCTGGGCAGTTTCTTAATGCAAACCCACCCGGTAACCCTTACAGGCTTATAGATCAAAACCCAAATAACAATAGCGCACTCATTGATTATACGGTTATCATAGGATCGCCCACACCGGTAACCCTCACCAGTTTCAAAGCGCTTAAAAAAGATTGTATTATCAGAACAGACTGGACTGTACAGAATGAGATAAACTTCGATCATTACGAATTACAAGTGAGCAAAGATGGGGTTAATTTCGTTTCTGTATCGAATGTAACAGCACAGAACAAGACCAATTACAGCGCTTCTTTCGATATAAATTACCTGTCAGACCAATTGCAGGGGAACACACTCTACCTGCGCCTGAAGATGGTGGATAGAGATGCCAGCTTTAAATACAGCGATATCGTACCGGTAAATGGCAAGTGTAAGGTATCGCCGCCATTTGTGATCTACGGATATCCAAATCCGGTGATCGATGTCAATCACATTACCATCGCCAGCAAAGAAGGATTGTTCAATGGAAAATATAACCTCACCGTAATGGATATGACGGGCAGGGTATATATAACGAAAGAGGTTGACCTCCGCAATGTGCAATCATTCCGGTTCGATTTTGGAGCTGTGTTGGCAAATGGAAAATACCTGATCAGGGTACAGCAAAGCAATGGTTCACAAAAAGGAATTGTTCAGTTCGAAAAGCTGTAACATACTATTGAGCATATTTAAAACCATCCGTACATGCGGATGGTTTTTTTATGGGTAAGGTGAATGGGAATCTTTCCTAAAAGAAAAGTAAAAAGGCAGTTCCTTCCCCTGCCACACTCTGCACTTTTATATTTCCCTTGTGCAGCATCATGATCTGTTTGCAGAGGCTGAGCCCGATGCCGCTGCCGGTTTTACGGGTGCTGAAGAAAGGAATGAATATCTTTTCCATGAGGTCGGGCGAAATACCGATGCCGTTATCGGCTACTTTAATTACAACTTTATTGCTGGCGGTGATATAACCGGATAGCTGTATACGGGGGCTGGCTACCTCCTTCACTGCTTCGGCGGCATTCAGGATGAGGTTGATCAATACCTGCTCAATAAGATCGGTATCGGCTTCCAAAGTAAGTTCCGGGTCTTTTAAAATAATTTCCAGTTCAATATTCTTTTGTTCAAAAGTAGGCTGCATCAGGCGGTGCAGGTTCTCGAACATATCCCTCACATAAATCTTTTTGAGATTGGGATTGGTGATCTTGTTCAGGTTGCGGTAGGTTTCGGCAAATTTGAGAAGACCTTCACTTCTTCTTTTGATGGTATCGATACCGAGTTCAAGATCGTCGAGAGAGCCGGAGTTATTGTTCAGTTCTTTTAACGAAGCCTGTAACCTGTTCTTTAGTGTTTCGGCCAGCGAAGAAATAGGGGCTACAGAATTCATGATCTCATGCGTCATTACACTTAGTAATTTCTGCCAGGCCTTTGACTCGGTCTCATCCAGCGCCTCATTGATATTCTGGAAAGCGATCAGTTTATAAACCTTTCCATCCGTTTGAAAAGCAGTGGCGGAAAGTAAAACCTTCAATGTGTTCTTATCAGTAGTGATGGATGATACCTTACTTTCACCGGGCTTTACCGAAACAATCTCTTTATATAATTCCGGGTCTCTTTTCTCCAGTGAATGAATGGTCTTCAGGTAAGGGATACTTAATAAGTGCTTGAAGGATTCATTCATCCACATCACTTCTCCTTCTTTATGATCGTAGGAGATGATGCCTGTGTCAACCAGTTCCAGTATCTTCTGAAGATACTGGTATTGTGTTTCCCGTTCTTTGCTGATGATCTTGAACGTGCTGTTGATCTCGTTAAATCCCTTGCGCATGGGTTGTACCGCAACCGGTGCATTCTTTTCATCAAAGTGGCGTGAAAAATCACGGTAGTGAACCGATTCTACAAACTGTTCCAGTTCTTCCTTGCTTTTATTGGTGAACCGGTACAGGTCTACAGACTGAAAGATAACCAGCACCAACACCAATCCCATGATCAGGTAGAGGCCATTCGACAACAGCAATGCAGCGCCGCACATGGTTGCAAACAACAATGCGATGCGTACGATCAGGCTCCAGTCGTAATTCTTAAAGGTCATAGCCTCTTCCCCGGTCCTTCTCCAAAAGAGAAGGGGGACCGGCTTTTTGTATTTTAATTTTACAGTTTAATCTACCCATCAAAATTCGGTCATATTTCATACTTACTCAGTCTGCGGTACAGCGCCGTACGGGTTATGCCCAGTTCTTTAGCTGCTTTTGAAATATTGCCATTATGTTTTTCGATCACCCGGAGGATGGTGTTCTTCTCCACCACCCCCAGGTTCATATCTTTTATCTCGGCATTTTCCTGAACGGCTGATTCAATGGGAGAGAAAATAAGGTCGTTGGCAGAAAGCATTTCTCCTTCCATCATGATCACGGCACGTTCCATGGTATATTGAAGCTCCCGTACGTTGCCGGGGAAGTTATACTGCCTTAATTTTTCGAGCGCTTTTGCATCAAAATCCGGAACCGGTTTTAAATACTTGGCCGCATAGGTTTGTGCAAAATGTTTTGCCAGCAACACAATGTCTTCGCTGCGTTTGCGCAAGGGCGGCACCACAATCTCTACGGTATTGATACGGTATATGAGGTCTTTGCGAAAACGGTTTTCATTGGCCAGTTCGGCAAGCGACAGGTTGGTGGCGCAGATAAGCCGGATATCAATATTGATCAGGTCATTGCTTCCTACCCGGGAAACCTGCCTGTTCTGTAAAACGCTCAGCAACTTTGCCTGCTGATGCATCGAAATATTTCCGATCTCATCCAGGAACAAGGTGCCGCCGTTGGCCGCTTCAAATCTTCCTGCCCTTTCTTCACCGGCGCCGGTAAAGGAGCCTTTCTTATGTCCGAACAGCTCACTTTCAAAAAGTGTTTCAGTCAAGGCGCCTACATCCACTTTTACAAACGGCTTGTCTTTACGGAGCGAATGTTCATGAATGGCTTTTGCGATCAGGTCTTTGCCTGTACCATTTTCTCCCAGTATGAAAATATTGGCATCGGTAGGCGCCACTTTCTCTATCTTGAAAAGAATGTCTTTCATTACTTCCGATTCGCCGATCATCTCTTTTCCGATAGCAGGGGCATTCAGTACCGGAACTCCTGCTGCCGTTTTCCCCTTTGCTTTTAGTATTCCCTTTATCGTTTCCAGCAGTTTTTCATTATGCCATGGCTTTACAATAAAATCAGAAGCGCCTTCTTTGAGCGAACGAACAGCCAGATCTATATCGCCGTAAGCAGTGATCATGATAACAGAGATATCTGCATCCAGTTCTTTTATCTTTTTCAGCCAGTAAATGCCTTCGTTTCCTGTATTGATGCTGCTTTTGAAATTCATATCAAGCAATACCAGGTCAAAACGGGAAGAAGCCAGTAAGGAATGGATAAGCTCCGGATTTTTCTCCGTCACCACTTCCTTTGCTTCTGTTTTCAGCAAGAGCTTAACAGCGGTGAGTACATCCGTATCATCATCGATCACCAGTATGCTTGCACTTTTCAGAATCATGTTCTTGTTTGTAATCTTCCGCAAGTATACCATATTTAAAAGCATTTATCACAGAATGAACCGGAAAAATATTGCCCCCGGAAACATTGTATCAAAACCGGATACAGGCTGTATCAAAAGCGGACAGTAATGTTCATTGCCAAAATCCAATGCTGTTGAAAAACAGGTTGTTACATTCTGGCACGTCGTTGAATACCTGCTGTACAGAAATATTTATCAATAACAACTAAAAAGTATAGCCATGAAAATGCAATCAAACCGTTTATTATCTCCGCTCAGCGAAGAGAGTATAGTAAACCTTACAGCCGAAGTAAAAGAAACATTGGCCAAGGGGTATAAAAAATCCCGTGACCGTATCCTGAGTACTGCCGACCTGTGGAATATCCAGCGCCGGCTAAAGCCCAGGGTAACCCGGAGGTTTATCTAGGCAAAACTGTATCAAAACCGGACACTTACTGTATCGTATCCGAACAGGTTTATGCTGGGGCCGTGGTTAAGGTTTTGAAAACCAGTTATATAGCTTCTGGCACAGCGTTGAGTACTAAAGTTCACCCCGGCGTATACATATATATACAAGGAAGGGCGGTTACCAAAAAATAAAAAGACAATAATGGACAGAGTCATTGAAAAAAAAGGTTTTGGAAAAAAGAAGATCATGCTCACGGCAGGTATTGTTGGTATTGCCGGTCTCATCTTTGCCAGTTGGTATTTTACTTCCGGTAAATCGAGGTTGAATGTAAATACAGACCGCATCACCATCAGTGAGATCAAGAAGGGAGCTTTCCAGGAATTCATCCCGGTTAACGGGGTGGTACTTCCGATGACCACCATTTACCTGGATGCATTGGAAGGAGGCCGGGTGGAAGAAAAATTTGTAGAAGACGGCGCTATCATGAAAAAAGACCAGCCGATCCTGCGCCTGAGTAATACCGACCTTGAGTTAAGTTTGGTGAACCAGGAGACCTCGGTATTTAACCTGCTTACGCAGATGCAGATATCAAGGAATGCAGCGCAACAAAATACCATTGGCAAATTAAACCAGCTTACCGATGTAGATAACCAGTTAAAAGAGGCAGAACGTATTTACAAACTAAATAAAAAACTGGTTGACCAGAAAGTGATCGGTTCGCAGGAATTCAAACAATCGGAGAATAATTATAACT
Organism: Ferruginibacter sp.; assembly: GCA_044220615.1. Taxonomy (GTDB): domain Bacteria; phylum Bacteroidota; class Bacteroidia; order Chitinophagales; family Chitinophagaceae; genus Ferruginibacter. The sequence goes on from JBGAQR010000001.1 coordinate 10,132, forward strand.
ACCAGCTGCAGAAGAAGAAACTGGCGGATGAAGTGCTGAAAAAAGATACAATATCAACCCGGCAGGAACAGGAACAGGCAAAACAATCATTCGCACGTACACAAAATGCCCTGCAGGTAATGCGTAAGAAAGTGGGTGACCTTATTGTACGGGCGCCGGTTGACGGGCAACTCACTTCCCTGGATGCCGAGATCGGCCAATCGAAGAATAAGGGAGAACGGCTTGGCCAGATTGATGTAATGAGCGGCTTTAAAGTAAGGGTTGATATCGACGAGCATTATCTTTCCAGGATATTCAACGGTTTACTGGGTGAGGCTTCGTTTGCAGGTAAAGCCTATAAGCTTACCATCAAAAAAGTATTTACAACCATTAACAACGGGCGCTTCCAGGTAGATATGGAATTCAACGATTCTGTTCCGCAGGGCATACGCCGCGGACAAACCCTGCAGATACGGCTTGCATTGAGCGATGAAACACAGGCCCTGCTTTTACCCAAGGGCGGTTTTTACCAGCAAACGGGGGGCAACTGGATATTTAAAGTTTCAGAAAATGGTAATGTGGCTTATAAGATAGATATACAATTAGGCAGGCAGAACCCTGATTATTACGAGATCATGCAGGGGCTTAAGCCAGGCGATAAGGTAGTAACATCCAGCTACGAGAATTATGAAAAAATGCAGGAGCTGGTCTTGAAAAAAGAATAACATCATCCATCAATAAAAACTCAGTTATGAAAAAACAAATTCTCTTGCTGGCGCTGATGATCCTTTCAGGCGTATTGTTTACTTCGGTAAAGAACAGCGGGGTAAAAGCCTGCGGTACCGGTGCATCCATGAATAAATGCAGGATGCTGAACGTACAGGGCAGCGATGTGGAAGACATGGATGCCTCCTATAATATTTTCATGAATCCTTTTACACAACTATAAACAAACAGTATTCTCAAAAACATAAATGATAGCTATGATAAAGATTACCGATTTAGAAAAGATCTACCGTACGGAAGAAGTGGAAACGGTTGCACTGAACAAGCTCTCCATTGAAGTAAAGGAAGGAGAATTTGTAGCCATCATGGGCCCGTCGGGCTGTGGCAAATCAACCTTGCTGAACATCCTGGGTTTGCTCGACGATCCCGATGCAGGCAGCTTTGTTTTTAACGGCACCGAAGTGGCTCACTTCAATGAACGGAAAAGAGCCGATCTGCGCAAACGCAATATTGGTTTTGTGTTCCAGAGTTTTAACCTCATCGATGAACTTACCGTTTTTGAAAATGTAGAACTGCCATTGATATATACCGGTGTTAAAGCCGCCGACCGGAAGAAAAGGGTAGAAGAGGTATTGGATAAGATGCAGATCATGCATCGCCGTAATCACTATCCCCAGCAACTTTCGGGCGGGCAGCAACAGCGGGTGGCCGTAGCAAGGGCCGTGGTGAATAATCCCAAACTGATACTAGCGGATGAACCTACCGGTAACCTGGATTCATCAAACGGCAATGAAGTGATGCAGATGCTTACCGACCTGAATGAGAAAGGAACAACCGTGGTAATGGTTACCCACTCGGAACACGACGCCCGTTACAGCCACCGCATCATCCGTATGCTGGATGGACAGGCAGTGATCGAGAACATCATGCTGTAGAACAGCAACACATATAATCCAATAACCGGAGGCCGGACACCAACTTAAAGTATAGCCATGATTAAAAATTATTTTAAAATAGCCTTCCGCAATCTCTGGAGAAATAAGGGATACAGTGCGATCAATATTTTCGGGCTCGCTATCGGGCTTGCAAGCTGTTTGCTCATCACGCTTTATGTTACCGATGAGCTGAGTTATGATAAGCACTTTAAAAATGCAGACCGTATCTACCGCATAAACTCAGATATACGGTTTGGCGGCGCCGATATGCACATTACGCAAACCTCGGACATGATGGGAAGCCTTCTTAAAAAAGACTACCCGCAGGTAGAGGAGTTTACCAGGGTATATAACAACGACGGCGCCAAACTGCTCAAAAAAGGAAATGCATATATTACAGAAGCCCGTGTGGCTAATGTAGATTCAACTTTCTTTGATGTGTTCCGGTTGCCGGTGATTGAAGGCGATACCCACACTGCATTGAATGAACCAAACACGGTTGTTATCACCGAATCGGCCGCCCGAAAATACTTTGGTACCCTGAATGTAATAGGCAAGAATCTTGAAGTTAAAAATGACGACAGCAATGACAATACTCCCTACAAGGTAACAGCGGTTATAAAAGACATCCCTAAAGAGACGCACTTTAATTTTGAATTCTTTTTTTCGATGAAGAATTTGAATTACCAGTGGGGCCAACTCACCAGTCATAATTTTCATACCTACCTTTTATTAAAACCCGGTACCGGGTATAAAGCCTTTGAAAAGAATTTTGAGCAGTTCTCCGAAAAATACGTACTGCCTTTTGCACAGCAGTTTGTAAAGATCAGCAGCATGGACGATTTCCGGAAGGCAGGGAACAAACTGGAGTATACATTGATACCACTAACCGATATTCACCTGCACAGTGATTTCACTTTTGAGATCAGCCCGTCGGGCAATATCCAGTATGTGTACATCTTTTCAGCGGTTGCCTTGTTCATTCTTATTCTTGCCTGTATCAATTTCATGAACCTCAGTACAGCCCGCAGCGCAAAACGGTCAAAGGAAGTGGGTATCCGCAAGGTGCTGGGCACCGAAAGAAAAACATTGATCGGCCAGTTCCTCGTTGAATCAACCATTACGGCGGCTATTTCACTCATTATTGCCATAGCCATCGCTTACTTTGTACTGCCGTTATTCAATGAAGTTGCATCCAAATCACTCTCTGTAAAAGATCTGCTTGGAACTTATATTCTTCCGTTCCTGATACTGCTTCCGTTTGTGGTTGGCCTGCTTGCAGGAAGTTACCCTGCATTATTTCTTTCCAGGTTCAGGCCCATCGTTGTACTTAAGGGGAACATCAATACCGGGTTCAAAAAAAGCAAACTCAGGAATGCTCTGGTGATCTTTCAGTTTGCCACTTCCATCATGCTCATCATCGGCACCATTATCGTATACAGCCAGCTCAATTATATCCAGAACAAAAAACTGGGATTCAGTAAAGACCAGGTATTGATCATCGACGGCGCTTATGCACTCGGTAATAATACACAGGCTTTTAAGAATGATGTGCTTGCCATGCAGGGCGTAGCCAGCGGCACGTTCAGCTCCTATCTTCCTGTTACCAACTCTTCCAGGAGTGATAATTCGTTTTCAAAAGAAGCGGTAATGAATACGGAGAACGGGATCGATATGCAGACATGGAGAATTGACTATGACTATATTAAAACAATGGGCATGGAAATAGTGAAGGGAAGAAATTTCTCTAAAGAGTACGGTTCCGATTCGGCAGCCATGCTTATTACGGAAACCACCGCCCGGATGCTTGGGTATGATGACCCTGTTGGCAAAACGATCTATTCGCCCACGGGCATTCCCGGCGACGGTTCACTGGTTCCGGTTCAGGTAATTGGTGTGGTTAAGAATTTCCATTTTGAATCATTACGAAAAAAATTAGGGCCCCTGTGTTTCTTCTTGGGCAAGAGTACCGGGCTGGCGTCTTTTAAAATATCCGCAGCCAGCGCAAAGATCCTCATCCCGCAGATTGAGAACAAATGGAAAGCGCTGGCTCCCGGCATGCCCTTCAGTTACCGTTTCATGAACGATTCGTTCAATGATATGTACCGCAATGAACAGCGTGCGGGAACACTGGCTGTTGTATTTGCGGTACTGGCTATTTTTATTGCATGTTTAGGGTTGTTTGGTTTGGTTACCTATATGGCCGAACAGCGTACCAAAGAAATCGGTATCCGCAAAGTACTGGGCGCTTCGGTAAGCAATGTGGTAAGCATGTTGTCGAAAGATTTTCTGGTGCTGGTTGCCATCGCTTCTGTGCTGGCATTCCCGCTGGCCTGGTGGGCCATGAACAACTGGTTGCAGGATTTTGAATACCGTATAAACATCAGCGCCTGGGTATTTGTTTTGGCCGGGGTTGCAGCATTGTTGATAGCCCTTATGACAGTAAGTTTTCAGGCTATTAAAGCAGCCATCGCAAATCCTGTGAAGAGTCTGAGAACGGAATAGATAAAACAAGGGATAGTTTAATTGCTCCACTGCTTAATTGTTTTGGTGGAGTAAAAGACCAGACCATTTAACTATTTAACAAATAACAATCTTTAAGCCATGATAAAAAACTATTTTAAGATCGCCTGGCGTAACCTTATCAAAAGCAAGGGATACAGCGCCATTAATATCGGAGGCCTTGCCGTGGGTATGGCGGTAGCCATGCTGATTGGCTTATGGGTATACGATGAACTTAGTTTTGATAAATACCATAAGAATTACGACCACATAGCACAGGTGATGCAGCATGTAAACTTTAATGGAAAAGTAGAAACACAGATTGCCAACCCGGGAGTAATGGGCCCCGAGTTGCGGAGTAAATACGGGAGCGATTTTAAATATGTGGTACAATCATCCTGGACGGGTGGACATTTACTTACCGTTGGAGATAAGCATATCTCTAAAGTAGGAAACTTTTTTGAGGCGGATGCCCCCGAAATGCTGACACTAAAAATGCTTAAAGGCACCAGGTCGGGCTTGAAGGATCCTTACTCTATTATGCTTTCCGCTTCCGCTGCCGAAGCCATCTTTGGAAAAGAAGACCCGATCAATAAAACAATAAAATTTGACAGAACTTATGATGTAAAGGTTACCGGCGTTTACGAAGATCTGCCCGATAATACCTCATTCAGGGAAATAAAGATCATGATGCCATGGGAATTATGGTTAATTCAAAACCCATGGGCAAAGAAAATGGAAGAGCCATGGGGAAGCAATTTCTCCCAAACATTTGTACAGATAGCCGACAATGCAGATATGAAAAAAGTTTCTGCAAAGATCAAAAACACAAAATTGAACAACGTAAGCAAGGAGGAAGCAAAATATCAATGGGCCGTTTTTTTGCAGCCCATGCGCAAATGGAATTTATATAATGAGTTTAAAAATGGAGTGAACACAGGCGGAAACATTCAATATGTATGGTTATTTGGCATCATTGGCGTTTTTGTACTGATGCTGGCCTGTATTAATTTCATGAACCTTGCTACGGCCAGAAGTGAAAAGCGGGCCAAAGAAGTAGGGATCCGCAAAGCAATTGGTTCGTTACGTTTGCAATTGATAAAACAGTTTCTTGCCGAATCGTACCTGGTGGTGTTACTGGCTTTTCTATTGGGTTTGATCCTGGTGGCGCTGCTGCTGCCTTTGTTCAATGATGTAGCCGGAAAAAAGATCGAGATCGCCTGGACAAGCCCCGTGTTCTGGGCCTTCAGCCTTGTATTTATATTAATAACCGGGTTGCTTTCCGGTAGTTATCCTGCCCTTTATCTTTCGTCGTTTCAGCCATTGAAAGTATTGAAAGGCACATTCCGGGTGGGAAGGTTTGCTTCCATTCCCCGCAAGGTGCTGGTGGTAACACAATTTACTGTTTCAGTAATGCTGATCATTGGAACCGTGATCGTTTACCAGCAGATACAACATGCAAAGAACCGGCCCATTGGTTATACACGTAACGGGCTGATCAATCTTAATATGGAAAAGGAGATAAGAGATCATTATGAAGCGATACGAAATGAATTAAAGAACTCGGGCGCCATTGAAGAAATGGCTGCATCCAACAGCCCGTTAACACAGGTATGGAATACCAATGGCGGTTTTGAATGGGAAGGAAAGGACCCCAACCTGGCGGTTGATTTTCCCAACAATACGATATCGTATGAATTTGGTAAAACAGTGAACTGGAAGATCAAACAGGGGCGAGACTTTTCAAAGGATTTTGCCACCGACTCTGCCGCATTCATCATCAATGAATCGGCGGCTAAATTTCTGGGATTCAAAGACCCTGTTGGCTCCATTTTAAAATGGGATGGAAAACCATTTACCATTATAGGCGTTGTCAGCGATATCATGCAGGAGTCGCCTTTTTACCCGGTTAGGCCTACGCTCTATCATACAGATACCTACGAGAACATGTATAACCTGGTATTTAAACTGAATCCAAAGCAAAATGTACGGCAATCGCTCAGCAGTATTGAGCAGGTCTGGAAAAAATACTCACCGGGTGTTCCGTTCGATTACAAATTCATTGATGAAGAATTCGGGAACAAGTTCAGGGCCGAGGAACGCATAGGAAAACTGGCATCTTATTTTGCGGTACTTGCTGTTTTGATCTCCTGCCTGGGCCTGTTTGGTATGGCAAGTTTTGTAGCGGAGCAACGTACCAAAGAGATCGGTATCCGCAAAGTACTTGGCGCCAGTGTGGTTAATCTGTGGCGGCTGCTTTCCACCGAATTCATTATGCTGGTGCTTATCTCCTGCATCATTGCTACCCCCATTGCCTGGTATTACCTGAACGGCTGGCTTAAGAACTATGATTACCGCACTGAAATTAAATGGGAAGTATTTGTACTGGCGGCTGTTGCTGCACTGGCTATTACCCTTATTACGGTAAGCTTCCAGGCCATTAAGGCGGCTATTGCCAACCCGGTTAAGTCATTGCGAACCGAATAAAAAACACTCATGAACAAAACCTATCTTAAAATAGCATTCAGGAATTTATGGCGCAATAAGCTGTACAGCTTTATTAATATTTTCGGACTGGCAATGGGTATTGCGGCTTTCCTGCTTATACTGGAATATGTAAGTTTTGAAAAAAGTGTAAACCGTTTTCATAAAAATACAGCTTCCATTTACAGGTTACTTAACGAAGACGCCAAAGGCCAGACATGGCCGCAGGTAGAACCGGGCTGGGCGCAAAAAGCAAAAGAAAACTTTCCGGAGATAAAAGAATATTGCCGTTTTGAAGAAGGAATAGGCCAGGGCATCGTTAGCCGGGATAATGGTACCGGAGAATCGTTTCGTGAAAGTAATATCGGGTATGCAGAAGGGAATTTCTTTTCCTTTTTCAGCTTTGACCTCCGAAGCGGCAGCGCATCTGCATTTAATAAACCCAATATGGTGTTTATTTCACAAAATGCCGCTGTAAAATATTTTGCAAAGGAAGATCCCATCGGCAAATCACTCACCCTGTATAACCAGTTTGGCAGATCAGTATTTACTGTGGGAGGCCTGTATACGATCCCGGTAAATTCCGATATAAGATACGATATGCTGTTCTCGCTGGAAACATTAAACAACCCGGCCAATCTTAATGGGAATGACTGGGCGAAGCTGGATAACCTGCAATCACAATACATCAATACCTTCTTTCAGTTAAACGAAGGGGCTGACTATAAGAAAGTAGAAAAAAAACTGATTGCCCTGCGGGATCAGCTGAAAAAAGATAAGGACGGGGTGCAGTTCCGGCTGCAGCCACTGGCCAATATGCACCTGCCCACCTCACTCAGCGATACGTATCAAACCACGGGTAACCTGAAGTATGTTTATATACTCAGCGTGATTGCCTTACTTATTTTAACCATTGCCTGGTTTAATTATATTAATCTATCAACGGCCAATTCATTAAAACGGGCCAATGAAGTAGGCGTACGGAAAGTGGTGGGGGCATCGCGATGGTCATTGGTACGGCAGTTCCTTGGCGAATCATTGTTTATGAACCTGATCGGGTTTGCCCTTGCATTTGTGATCGTACAGCTGGTTCAGCCTTTGTTCAATGGCATCATTGGTAAAGAACTTTCATTGGCAGCATTGTTGTATAACCCGGTATGGGTACTAGGGTTGGCATTGCTACTGCTTGGTTCTTTGTTATCCGGGGGGTATACCGCTTTCAGTTTATCTGGTTTTAACCCGGTAGAAACACTGAAAGGAAAACTCAATAAAACAACGAAGGGCGCCACGTTGCGCAAATCGCTGGTGGTGGTACAGTTCAGTATTTCCATTGCCCTACTGATGGCTACCGCACTTATTTACCAGCAACTGAATTATATGCAGAACAAAAACCTGGGAGTAAATACCGAACAGCTGCTGGTGATACGTGGCCCCGAAGTAGGAAAGGACAGCACCTATAAAAACCGCCGCACCGCTTTTTGGAACAGCATTGCACAGCAGAGTTTTGTAAAAGACTATTGTCTCAGCGGAACCATACCGGGTAATTATTACAACTTTGCCACCTCCGGCTTTACGCAACCGGGTTCAAAAAAAGGAGATGAACTTGATTCGTACTCATTTGCTATTATCGATAACAGGTATTTTGGTACGTACCAGGTACCGCTTAAAGCAGGACGGAATTTTACAGAAGAAGAATGCAAGGTTGACTGGAACGATAACAGCAAAGTGATACTGAATGAAAGAGCTGTTGAAGAGCTGGGCTTTGCATCGGCAGAAGAAGCCTTGCGCACCCGGATCCAGTGGGATGAACGTTCTCTTGAAGTGATCGGCGTAGTGAGAAATTATCACCATACCGGCCTGCAAAGAGCCATCGACCCGATCATTTTTTATCCGCAAAGCAACAGCGCCTACTTTACCCTCCGGCTCAGTTCAGATAAAATACAGGGCGATATTGCAAAACTGGAATCCATCTACAAGTCATCATTTGCCAATAACCCGTTTGAATACTTTTTTGCAGACGAAAATTTCAATAAACAGTATACTACGGAGCAGCAATACAGCGGGCTGTTCACTACCGCATCTGTGTGGGCCATCATTATCGCCTGCCTGGGATTGTTCGGGCTGGCAACATACACCGTTGAATCACGAACCAAGGAAATAGGCGTACGGAAAGTACTGGGAGCAAGTGTGCTGAGCATTACAAAACTGTTATCAAAGGATTTTATCCTCCTGGTACTGGTGGCCATTCTCATAGCATCACCTGTTGTCTGGTATATGATGAACCAATGGCTGCAGGATTTTGCATACCGCATCCATATCAGCGGGTGGGTATTTGTTGCAGGAGCTATAGCGGCGCTTGTTGTAGCGCTGATAACCGTGTGCTTACAGGCCACTAAGGCGGCCCTGGCAAACCCTGTGAAATCGCTGCGGACAGAGTAAGCAGTGACGGGATTCCGGTGTATACGGATAAGATACCTGCCTGCCGATAGGCAGGATTACGAACAGAATAAAAGCATGACCATGATAAAGAACTATTTTAAAACAGCATTACGCAACCTGCGGAAAAACAAGTTATATGCTGCTATTAATATTTTCGGATTAACCGTAGGGCTTGCCGCCTGCCTGCTGATCGGTGTATATATCAATCATGAGATCAGCTACGATAAATTCAATGTAAATGCAGATCGTATCGTTCGTGTTACGATGGAGTATAAGAATGCCGAAACCGTAAATGCGGTTGCCACTACCGGTACCAAGGCCGGGCCGCAATTTAAAAGAACATTTCCTGCGGTGGAAGAATATGTACGCTGTTTTGTGAGCAGCGGCGTGGTAAAAAGCGAAGGAAGGGTTTTTGATGAACCACGTATACTTTATGCTGACGAGCCATTCTTTACCGTTTTTTCATTTCGCCTTGTTGAAGGTAATGCGTCAACCGCTTTAAATGAGCCGGATAAGATCGTGATCACAGAAGCTGTAGCAAAAAAATATTTCGGAAATGAAAGCGCCCTCAACAAAAGGCTTACTGTGAAGGGAAAAGAGCTGATGGTATCTGCTGTATGTAAGGATGCCCCGCAGAATTCCCAGGTAAAGTTTGACATGGTAACACAGTTCCTCAATTATTCCGACAACGTAAAAACGGAGAACTGGTGGAACGCAAACTGGATAACTTATTTATTGTTGCGTGATAAAAACGACCTGGCCCGGTTACAGAAACAGGTAAACAGCTACATGGGTACAGTTGATGTCAGAAAAGAAGCCCGCCTGGAAGGCAATGATTATCTGAACTATCATTTACAGCCGCTTACCAAAGTGCATTTGCATTCTGCCCTTGCCGGTTTTGAACCCAATGGCAGCATTGCTTATATCTATATGTTTGTTGTTATTGCGTTTTTGATATTAATTATTGCCTGTGCCAATTATACCAATCTTGCCACAGCACAATCTACAGGGCGCAGCGGCGAGATCGGGATGCGTAAAGTGATGGGCGCATCCAAACGCCAGGTGTTCATGCAGTTCATCGGCGAGTCTTCGGTAATTACGTTTATAGCGGCAGCACTTGCCTTTCTGCTGAGTATGTTGATGATCCCTTATTTCAATAATGTTACCGGCAAACAATTCACCACCGATATATTGTTGCAACCTATACCCATTATTGCTTTAATAATATTCTGTGTATTGGTAAGTTTTTTTGCCGGCTTATACCCTGCATTGGTTTTGTCGGGCACACAAATTATGGGTGTACTTAAAAAAGGGTTCACATTTACGGGCGGCAATAATATGATGCGTAAAAGCTTAATTGTGGCGCAATTCGGCATTTCCATATTCCTCATCATTTATACGGTTGTTATCATGCAGCAGATGAATTATATGCAGACAACCAACCTGGGGTATGATAAGGAACATGTGGTGGTGCTTCCCATAGGAGGTAAAATGATGCAGAACTTTGAAAACATAAAAGATGCCATTGCAAAAACACCGGGTGTTGAATCGGTAACGGCTTCTTACGAAACACCTGAGTATGTGCAATGGGGCGATGGCATTACAGCCATGGATGAAAAAGGGAAACGTGAAATATCCCTTACTGCTATGCCTGTTGATCTTGACTTCACCAAGACCCTCAAGATGCAACTGCTGGCAGGCAGGGATTTTCAGCAATCGGATTTTGCCTTGATGGACACCAGTAATGATTACGCAAATTATCACCAGTCTTTTATCATCAATGAAACCCTGGCAAAGAAGATCGGCTGGACAGCAGAGCAAGCCATCGGAAAAACAATCGAAAAAAATTCAACCGGCCCGGTTGTAGGTGTTGTAAAGGATTTTAATTTCAACAGCCTTCATGATCCCATCGGCCCGATGCTTATTTTCCTTGGCAGAAATTATTCACAGACATTTATGGCCCGTATCAATGGAAGTAACATAAAAGAAACATTGGGCAACCTGGAAATGGTCTGGAAACAACGTGTACCCGACAGGCCATTCAACTATCATTTTCTTGATGAGGATTATGATAAGCTTTACCAGGCAGAGCAACGTACTGCCGCTTTATTCAGTGTGGCAGCAGGGCTTGCAATCATACTGGCATGCCTGGGATTGTTTGGCCTTGCTGCATTTACCACGGTGCAACGTACAAAAGAGATCGGTATCAGGAGGGTATTGGGAGCAAACCTGCGCAGCATCACATTACTGGTATCAGGTAATTTTTTGAAACTGGTAGGTATTGCCATACTTATTTCAGCCCCGCTGGCATGGTGGGCGGCAAACAAATGGCTGCAGGACTTTGCTTTCAGGATACCTGTACGGCTCTACGTGTTTGTGATAACAGCATTGGTAACAATGTTGATCGCTTTATGTACAGTGGGTTTTCATTCACTAAGAACTGCTATGATGAATCCTGTAAAAAGTATAAGAACAGAATAAAAGTACAGCCATGATAAAAACATATTTTAAAATAGCCTGGAATAACCTGAAGAAGAACAAGGTCTTTTCTTTCATTAATATTCTGGGTTTATCGGTTGGCCTTGCCAGCTGCATGCTCATTAGCTTGTATATTCTTAATGAGATCAGCTACGACCGCTACCAGCAGAACGGCGATCATATTTACCAGGTAGGAACCACATTCATCCAGCAGGGAAAAGAAACAAAAATGCCCAACACGCCGGCGCCCCTGGCACAGGCGATGCAGATGGATTTTCCGGAAGTGGAACAGGCCACCCGGCTGATGGGCCTCTTTGCTGAAGATAAAACCCTGCTACAGTATAACGGAAAGAATGAAGAACCAAAGTCGTTTTATGAAACAAAGGGTTACCTCGCCGACTCTACCTTCTTCCGGATGTTTACCTACCATTTCATTGAAGGCAATGCTTCTACTTCGCTGAATGAACCCAGAACAGCGGTGCTTTCAGAAGACATTGCAAAAAAACTTTTTGGCAACCAGCCGGCGCTCAACAAACTCATTCATATCAGCAGCAGTTCAAACGGCGACAATGATTTCCTGGTAACCGGTGTGTTCAGGCCCCATCGTAAACCATCGCATATCGACGGCCGTTTCTTCCTGTCGATGAAGGGCGGAGATATTGAAACCTATATCCGGGAAAACGGAACCAGCTTTGCCACCAATAATATGTTCTTCACGTACCTGCAGCTGAAACCCGGCAGCAGCAGTAAGAACCTGGAAGCAAAATTTCCTGCCTTTATTGATAAGTATGCAGGTGCCGACCTGAAGGCAATGGGCTTTGGTAAGAAACAATTTGTAACCCAACTGAAAGATATTCACCTGCGTTCGGGTATGGACAGCAATGTAACTGCCCCGGGCAGTGTCACTTATTTATACATCCTTGCCTCCATCGCTTTGTTTACACTGCTGATCGCCTGTATCAATTTCATGAACCTCTCCACGGCCCGTTCTTCCAAACGAAGTGCAGAAGTAGGTATCCGCAAAGTGCTGGGAGCAGAAAAAAATTCTTTGGTACGCCAGTTCCTGGGCGAATCGGTGTTCATGAGCCTGATCGCCTTTGCCTTTGCATTTACCATTACGGAATTGTTATTGCCCGCTTTTAATTCGGTATCCGGAAAACACCTCACTCTTTCTTTTACAGAGAACATACTCATCATTGCCGGCTTCCTTATACTTTCGGTGATTACCGGCCTTTTTGCAGGAACATACCCGGCCTTTTACCTGTCTTCTTTTAAACCTATTAAAGTGTTGAAAGGGAGATTCTCTAATTCGCTTGCTGCCGTATCGTTGCGTAAAGGGCTGGTGGTATTCCAGTTCGTCATTTCTGTTGTACTCATCATTGCATCCGTTGTTATTTCAAACCAGATGAATTACCTGCGTTCGGCCGACCTGGGATTTGATAAAGAAAGACAGATTGTTGTTCCCCTGCGAAGCGGAACAGCGAAGAAGATGTATACCGCCTTTAAAAGTGAACTGGCAAAACAACCGCAGATATTGAATGCAGGGGCTTCGTTGTACAACCCGGGTATTTTTAACCCTTCGGATAACCTGTTTTATAAAGAGGGACAAAACATGAACGACGCCAAACGTACCCGAATGAACTGGGTGGATGCCGGTTACCTGAAAACACTGAATATGAAACCCGTTGCCGGGCGCTTATTTGCCGAAGAATTCCCCGGAGATACCAGCAACCGCATGGTATTGAATGAAACAGCAATAAAAGAAATTGGTTTAGGCAGTCCGCAGGAAGCATTGAATAAGAAAGTGTATTTCGATTATCAGGGTACACAGTATGCATTTGAAATAGTGGGGGTGGTTAAGGATTTTCATTTTGAAGACATGCACCTGCCGATCACCCCTTATGGTTACCGGGTAAACAATACCAACGACCAGTTCAATTACATGATGGTGCATGCCAAACCCGGTGATATGGGTTCATTACTGAAAACGATCGAAGCAAGCTGGCATAAACTGAATCCCAATGAGCCATTTGAATATAGTTTTTTAGATGAGGATTTTCAGAAGAATTATGATGCAGAATCCCGGCTGGCATCCATCGTTGGATACTTCACACTCATCGCTATCCTGATCTGCTGCCTGGGCTTATTCGGGCTGGCCACTTTCAGCGCCGAACAGCGGATAAAGGAAATAGGCGTGCGTAAGGTTTTAGGGGCCAGCGTTACCGGTATTGTGGCGCTGTTGTCAAAAGACTTTTTAAAACTGGTCATCATCGCCATTGTGATCGCCTCGCCGCTTGCCTGGTATGTAATGCATACCTGGTTGCAGGATTTTGCTTACCGGGTAAATATCAGCTGGTGGGTATTTGTGCTGGCAGGTATTATGGCGGCTGCCATTGCCTTTATAACCATCGGTTTCCAGGCCATTAAAGCAGCCAATACAAATCCCGTTAAAAGTTTACGAACCGAATAAAAACAGACTGATGTTAAAGAATTATTTTAAAATAGCCTGGCGCAATCTCTGGAAGAACAAACTTTTTTCGGTGATCAATATCCTGGGATTGGGGCTGGCCATTCCTTTCGCCCTGCTTTCTTTAATGCAGGTGGTACATGTATATGAGTATGACAACTTTCATCCCCACCCCGAAAGAACATACCGGATAACAACCGATGTAACGGATGCCAGTGGAAAGACGACAAAATATGCCCCTACACCTGTAGCCCTGGCCACAAAATTAAAAACAGATTATCCTTTTGTAGAGCAGTGCACCTATGTGATCGGTGATTTTGGCTGGGAACTTACCAACCGCATAAAAACCATCAAGGTGAATATCCTGTTTACCGAACCTTCTTTCTTCCAGGTATTCGGGTTTTACCTGGATAAAGGCACGCTGCCGGCCGAACCCAATACCATTGTACTTACACAGGAAATGGCCACTCTTTTTTTTGGCGACGCAAACCCCATTGGTAAAACACTTTCTCATCACGACTATGGTGAACTTAAAATAACGGGTGTATTAAAACCCTTTAAACCAAAAACACACCTGCAAACAGATGTGATGATCTCTATGACTACATACATGCGGGAGAATAAAAATATCGCTAAAACAGATATGCCCGGGTATACGTATGTGTTGCTGAAAGAGGATACAAAGGAAAAAAACCTGGATGTTGCCATAAACTCCATTGCTGCTGCCGCTAACAAAGAAAATATTGAGGCAAAACAAAGCATGCAGTTCCATAGTCAGCGGTTATCAAAAATATCACCGGCATTTACAGAGTTAAAAAATAATTTTGGTGTGGAATCCATGCTGGAGTTATCGGTAAACCTCATCATGGCGCTTGCCATCATCTTGCTGGCAGGATTTAACTATGTGAACCTTACCCTGGCCCGGTCGCTCAGCCGTGCAAAAGAAGTGGGTATCCGGAAAGTGACAGGGGCATTGCGTTACCAGATATTCGGGCAGTTTATCTGCGAAGCCATTTTAATTGCCTTCCTTTCGTTGCTTACCGGTTATGTTGTTCTGCAATTGATGCAGCGATTCATTTACGTACGGTGGATCGTTTGGGAGGTAGACAGCAACCTTATTTTATGGGCCGTATTTATTTTATTCACCGTTTTCGTAGGTGCATTGGCGGGCTTTGTTCCGGCAAGGATACTATCTGCTTTTAAGCCTGTAAATGTATTGAAAGGAAGTACCAGTCCTGCATCATTCGGTAAGATCGGGTTCAGAAAAGGCCTGGTGGTGATCCAGTTTGTAGTTACTGCCTGTTTTATCTTTCTGATAGCAAATCTGTACAGCCAGTTTCAATATATGGCTACCGATAATGGAAATTTTAACCGCAGGGATATTTATAACCTGTCGACCAACGGGCAATATAAGTTACTGAAAAATGATATTGCCACCCATAAGGATGTTGAACGTATCGGACTTGTTTCCACTCCCTTTGGCGGCACCAGCGCAGGTTGTATGGTAAAGAATGATAAACTGGGCACAAACAGTGCCGCCAGTTATTATGCCGCCAATGCTGAATTTATAAGCAATATGAATCTGCAGTTTGTTGCTGGAAAGAACCTTCCGCAAAACATGGGCGATTCGGTTTCTAACCTGGTAGTGGTGAATGAACAGGCGCTTTTTGCACTCGGCCTGGGTACCCCCCGTGAGGCCATTGGTAAATCATTTTTCTTAAACGATACCAATGAAGTATTCATTAACGGTGTTGTTAAAGATTTCTGTTACTACATTTACCAGTTCCGCACATCGCCGTTGATCATGCAGTATAACCCGGGCCAGTTTCATGTATTGAACATCAAAACAAAAAGTGAGGTGGAAGAAAAACCTTTTAAGGCCGCTATGCAACTGATCTGGAAGAAGTATAATCCGTACGAGGAACTGGCTTTCTCTAATTATGAAAAAGAGTTGTACGAGCGCTATTATCCCGGGGCCGATATGCGGTTTATGGGCATGGTTTGTTTTGTCATTTTTATAATTGCCATTATGGGACTGATCGGGATGGTAACCTACCATACCGAAAAAAGGGTGAAGGAGATCGGTATAAGAAAGGTAATGGGCGCATCTGTAGCCGCCATCGTAAAAGAACTCTCTAAAGGATTTATTAAACTCATTTTGATTGCCGCCGTAATTTGTATTCCATTGGGATATCTTTTAGGCTACTTCTTCATAAACCTGTTTGCTTTTAACAACGGGGTAAATACCGGGCTGATGATCCTGTTATTCGGTTTAATATTCCTGGTGGCTTTGTTCACCATCACAATTAAGGCAATAAAAGCAGCATTGACCAACCCGATAAAAAGTTTACGAACAGAATAAAATAATTGTATGTTTAAAAACTATTTCATCGTTGCTTTCCGCAATTTCCGGCGTAACAAAACCTTTTCGCTGATCAATATCTCCGGATTATCCATCGGTATCTGCGCTGCACTGGTCATTTACCTGATCGTTCATTTTGAATTCAGCTTCGAAAAATTCTTTACCGATAAAGACCGTATCTACCGGGTAGTTACCAATATGCATTTTCCCGACCAGGATTTTAAGAATGGAGGCGTACCTGGTCCTTTACCGGCCGCTGTGCGGAATGAAATACCCGGAATTGAACGTTCTGCCTCTTTCTGGGAAGGCAACCAGATGAAAGTGACCGTGCCTTTGAAAAATGAAAAGGAGAACGTTTTCCGCAAACAGGATAAGATCATTTTTGCAGATGAACAGTATTTCCGTTTTGTGAGCTACCAATGGCTGGGAGGCTCAGCAGACAAGGCGCTTGACGGGCCGGGGAAAATAGTGCTGACCGAAAGCCGGGCCCGGACCTATTTTCCTTATGCGGATATTACCCATGCGATCGGGCAAACGGTTTACTACAACGATTCGGTAAAGGCAACGGTAACCGGCATTGTAAAAGACCTTGATGCGGTAACCGATTTTGCTTTTAAAGAATTCATTTCCCTTTCCACATTCAGCGAGGAACTTAAAAAGAACAATGGCTGGGAAGAATGGGGAAGCGTGAGTTCTTCCTTCCAGTTCTTTGTTAAACTGAAGGAAGGGACCGATACCGCTAAAATAAACAGGGAGCTGGCTGTTGTTCGTAACAAGCATCAGAAGAATACGTACCTGCAAACCGATCATTTTCTGCAACCGCTGGATGATATTCATTTCAATGCCGACTTTGGCAGTTTTGGCGATCGCCAGGCGCATAAACCAACTTTGTATGGATTACTTGCTATTGCAGGCTTTCTTTTACTGCTGGGTTGTATCAATTTCATTAACCTTACCACGGCCCATGCTTCGCAACGGGCAAAAGAGATCGGCATCCGTAAAACAATGGGCAGTTCAAGAAGCCACCTGGTGCTGCAGTTTTTGAGTGAAACCCTTTTGCTGACCCTGCTGGCAACCATTGTATCTGTTATGTTGACTCCATTGATATTCAAACTATTTTCTGATTATATACCAGAAGGGCTGCAGTTTGATCTTTTCAGCCAGCCCCATCTTATTATTTTTATCGCAGCGTTGATCATCCTGGTAAGTCTGCTGTCGGGCTTTTATCCCGCTATGATCCTGTCGGGCTATAAGCCCGTATTGGTGTTAAAGAACCTTGCGTATGCAAATACATCGCAAAGCAGGCGTGTTTGGATACGGAAAACATTGACGGTATCGCAGTTTGTGATCGCACAGTTTTTCATTATTGCAACCATGGTGGTTGGCAAGCAGATCCGCTTTTCACTGAATAAGGATATGGGATTTAAAAAAGAAGCCATCATTAATTTCAGGGCGCCCTATAATTACCAGCAGCCCGATAACAAACAATTTGTTTTGCAGCAAAAACTGAAGGCCATCCCGGGAATACAGCGGCTGAGCCTTGCCGGATCTGCGCCGGCCGATGACAATACCAGTATATCCACGATGAAATTCATAAAAGACGGGAAAGAGATAGAAACCTCGGTGCAGGTGAAGCAGGCCGATACCGCTTATTTTGGGTTATATAAAATGAGACTAGTGGCAGGAAGAAACCTGGAACAGTCCGATACCACGAAGGAATACATTATCAATGAAACCTATGCCCGGTTCCTGGGGTATACAGACCCGGCAAAGATCGTAGGACAAACCATTGACCGCAGCAGCCGGAATATACCGATCGTGGGTGTGCTGGCCGATTTCAATACCAGGTCACTGCATTCGGCCATACAGCCTCTGGCTTTTTCGTGCCAGGCAAAAAGGCATTCCGCCTTTCACGTGGCACTTGCTCCAAAAGCAGGTAATACCGATTCGTGGAAAGCTACCATTGCGGGAATTGAAACAGCCTGGAAGGAAGTTTATCCCGAAGAAGAATTCAAATACGAATTCTTTGATGAAAGCATTGCAAAATTTTATAAGAAGGAACAGCAGACCGCCCATTTACTTAACTGGAGCGCCGGCCTTGCTATTTTCATAAGTTGTCTCGGGCTGCTGGGCCTGGTGATCTATACCACCACGCAGCGTACCAGGGAAATAGGTGTTCGTAAAGTGCTGGGTGCTTCAGTCACACAGATCGTATCATTGCTGTCAAAAGATTTTATTCAGCTGGTGATCGTTGGTTTTGCCATTGCAGCGCCATTGGCCTGGTGGGCCATGCACAGGTGGCTGGAAGATTTTGCGTACCGTACCAGCATCAGCTGGTGGGTATTTGCATTGAGCGGCATACTGATGGCGCTGATCGCACTGCTGATCCTGAGTATGCACACCATACGGGCAGCTTTGAGTAACCCGGTAAAATCATTACGAACCGAATAAATCAGCTTTATGATCAGAAATTACCTGCGAACTGCATGGAGAAACCTGCTCCACAACCGTACCTACAGTTTTATCAATATTGCAGGTCTGGGCCTGGGGCTTGCCACCGGGTTCATCATCCTGTTATGGGTATACCAAGAGTATTCGATGAATCTGTACCATCGTCATGCAGACCGGATCTATAAAGTAAATGCAACAATAAATACCGGTTCGGAGCAGGCTGTTTGGGAAAATACGCCGGCGCCTGTTGCCGTGTTTGCCCGTAACAGCATAAGCGATATTGAGAAAGTGGCACTGCTGAAAGTTAACTACGGCGCCAAACAGGTGGTGAAATACGGTGACAAAGTTTTTATTGAAGACAAAATAGGGTACACCGAGAACCCTTTGTTCGAAATATTCGATTTCCCTCTTGTGGCAGGGGATGAAAAAAAGCCATTGGCAGATGGACTATCGGTAGCGCTTACGGAAAAAACGG
Organism: Ferruginibacter sp.; assembly: GCA_044220615.1. Taxonomy (GTDB): domain Bacteria; phylum Bacteroidota; class Bacteroidia; order Chitinophagales; family Chitinophagaceae; genus Ferruginibacter. The sequence continues at coordinate 29,430 of JBGAQR010000001.1, forward strand.
CACGCAGGTATTTCGGGAATGATGATCCGTTGGGGAAAATGATCCTGTTCAGGGATACGCTTTTTACCGTGAGTGCTGTAATGAAAGATTTCCCGGCCTCTTCATCTATACAGGCGGATATGCTCTTTTCGATGGATATCATCCGGCTGAAATTCCGTGGCAACGGGCAATGGAAAACAATCGAACAGGACTGGGGGAATCACAATTACGCCAGCTTCTGCCTGATGCGAAAAGGCGCCGGCACAGAAAATGCATCACAGGCCCTGCTGAAAGCTGCAAAAACGGCAAACCCGAATTCTTCCGTTACTTCTTTTCCATTTGTGCCGCTGAAAAATATTTATCTGTACAAGCCGGATGGAACCAAGGGACGGCTCATTATGGTAGAAATATTTTTCATTGTTGCCGTATTTGTGTTGCTGATCGCCTGCATCAATTACGTAAACCTGGTTACTGCCAAAGCCACCCAGCGGATCAGGGAAGTGAGCATCCGGAAGATCATCGGGGCCGAAAAAAAACAACTCTTCTGGCAGTTCTTTACTGAAGCAGGAGTGTTGCTTTTGGTGGCGGGCTTCATTGCATTGATCTTTGGCGCCCTGCTGTTACCGTTGTATAAACTGGCCTCGGGAAGTACAGTGCTGTATGATGTTGCTGACTGGAAATTGTGGAAACTGGAGATCGGGCTGATGGGAACTATGTGGCTTCTTACAGGTTTATACCCTGCGCTCTTACTATCTTCCTTCCGGCCGCTTCAATCGCTGCGTGGAAATGGATTGCTGGCCAATGCAGGATTGCTGCGCAAATCACTGGTAGTACTCCAGTTCGTGGTAAGCATAACATTGTTGCTGAGTACCGTGTTCATTCACCGGCAGATGAATTATGTGATGAATAAAGACCTGCATGTAAACACCGACAATGTACTCGCTATCAGGGCATGGCGGATAAGTGAACATGCCCAGGATTTTAAAGAAGGCCTTACACAGTCCTCCTATGTGAAAGGGGTTACCTGTTCAAACCTGTCTTTTTTTGATGGAGGCAATTCCACAACCGATCTTGACTGGCCCGGAAAGCAGGAGAATGAGAAGCTGGTGATCTGGGAAATAGCCTGCGACCGGAAATTCATGAATTTTTTTCAAACAGACCTTGTGGCGGGTACCGATTTTTCAAAGACAAGCCCCGGTTACAGCAATTATATACTGAATGAAACGGCTGTGCGCAAAATGGGACTCAAGAAGCCGGTGGGCCAGTTGATCAAATTCCATGATCAGCCTGGAACAGTGATCGGGGTGGTAAGGGATTTTCATTTTGAAAGTCTGCATAAAGAATTAGAACCGGTCCTGCTTCGGTATGATACGGAAGAAAGCTCATTAATCTATGTAAAGGTTTCCCAGGAAAATGCGAAGGAAGTGATCTCTTATGCCCAGAAACTCTGGCGTAAATACGAACCCGCACTTCCAATGGAATACAGCTTCCTGAATGAGCAGCTGGCCAAACAGTATGACAAGGAAACCCGTGCTTCCTATTTATTCGATGCCTTTTCACTCATCACCCTTTTGATATCCTGCCTGGGTTTGTTTGGCCTGGCAGCATACAGTGCCGAACGCAGAACCAAGGAGATCGGCATCCGGAAAGTGCTCGGCGCCGGTGTAAACCAGCTGGCTGCTTTGTTATCTAAAGAATTCATCATCCTGGTCGTGATTGCCATGGCTATTGCTGTTCCTCTTGTTTGGCTCGGAATGAATAAACTGCTTGATTATTTTGCATACCGGATCAAACTGGATTGGTGGATCTTTTTAATTACCTGTATGGGGGCAATACTGACTGCAGTAGTTACGGTATGCTTACAGGCCATTAAAGCAGCCATGGCCAACCCGGTAAAATCATTAAGAACAGAATAAAAAACAGATTATGTTAGAACTAAGAAAAATCTTTAAGTGGGTAAACAACGGTAATAACCGCATCTTTCTTTTGAAAGACATCAACCTTACCGTAAAGGAAGGCGAATTCATTTCCATCATGGGTCCGTCGGGCTCGGGTAAATCCACATTGCTGAATGTAATTGGTATGCTGGATGAATTTAATGAAGGTGAATACGAATTCCTGTACGAGCCGGTGCATAAGCTGAAAGAAAAACAACGTACTGGTTTATACAAACGGTATATCGGTTTTGTGTTCCAGGCCTATCACCTGATTGATGAACTGACGGTGTACGAGAATATTGAAACGCCGCTGATATACCAGGATGTAAAAGCAACGGAACGGAAAGCGATGGTGGCCGACATGCTGGACCGGTTCAACATCGTGGGAAAGAAAGATCTTTTTCCCAGCCAGCTTTCGGGCGGGCAGCAGCAACTGGTGGGCATTGCCCGTGCGCTGATCTCGAAACCAAAATTGTTACTGGCCGATGAGCCAACGGGTAACCTCAATTCAAAACAGGGAGAAGAGATCATGAACCTGTTCAGCGAACTGAATAAAGAAGGAGTTACCATCATACAGGTTACCCACTCAGAAAAAAATGCATCCTATGGTTCTAAAATAATCAACCTGCTGGATGGACGTATTGAACTATAAAATAATTAAACAAAAGATGATGAAAGCGAAAGTTATATTGATGTGCTGCCTGTTCACTACAGGACTTATGAATTCTTATGCACAAACAGCCCCGGCTAAATTAACATTGAAGACATGCCTGGAAACGGCCCTGGCCAATAATATACCGGTAAAGCAAAGCGAACTGCTGGAGCAGAATGCAAAGCTCAACCTTAACCAGTCTCGCATGAACCGGTTACCCAATGTATCGGCAAACCTAAACTACGGCATCAACAACGGCCGCAGCATCGATCCCTATACCAACAGTTATATCAACCAGCAACTGTCTTCTTCCAATTCAACGCTGAGTGCGTCTGTTCCGGTGTTCAAGGGATTTCAAACACAGAACAGTATACAGCAGGCTTCTTATACTTACCAGGCATCAAAGATGGAACTGCAGCAGGAAAAGGATAATCTTTCGCTGAATGTGATACTGGCCTTTCTTCAACTGATGAATGATGAAGACGTGCTGGCGCTTACCAAAAAACAAATTGCGGTAACAGGGAAGCAGGTGGAACGTTTAGACCAGTTGAATAAAGAAGGCGCCATTGCCCCGGCGGTGCTATATGATATGAAGGGCCAATACGCCAGCGACCAGTTGGCTGTTATCAATGCGGGCCGTGCCGTGGAAATGTCGAAACTGAGTTTATCGCAGTACATGAATGTGCCTTACGATAAAAACATGCAGATAGACCGGGAAGGGTTTGACATGAAGATGGAACTGTATGCAGAAACTGCCGATAATATATATAGTACCGCTCTGCAAAATCTTTCTTTTGTAAAGGCGGCAGAGTTGCGAACGAAGGCAGCCAATAAGGCCATACGGGTGGCGGCGGCCGACCTATACCCCACGCTTTCTTTATTCGGGCAACTGGGTACCAATTTTTCCAGCGCTGCCCGAACTTCTACCGCTGTTGGCTCCACCGATGTTGTTACCAGCGATTATGTAGTGGTGAATGGCAACAACAGCCCGGTGATCAGCAAGCAAACAAATTACAACAGCCAGAAGATCGACTTCTTCAAGCAATACAACAATAACCTGGGAACCTTTGTGGGCGTGAGTTTACAGGTGCCCATCTTTTCTTCTTTTCAAACAAGAACGAGGGTAAAGCAGGCGAGGCTGGAAGAAAAACGAACCAGCTATGTAGCGGAGAATACCAAAATACAGCTTCGGCAGGCCGTTGAACAGGCGCATCTTAATATGACCAGCAGCTGGGAACGTTTCAATATTCTTGGCGGCCAGGTGAGCGCTTTTGAAGAATCTTTCCGGGCGGCCGAGATCCGTTTTAACCTGGGCGCTTTAAACAGCGTGGAATATCTTATTGTAAAAAATAACCTCGACCGGGCCAACATCAATCTTAGTTCTGCACGGTATGATTATTTGTTACGTACGAGGGTGCTGGATTTTTACCAGGGGAAGTTGAAGTAGAATGCTGGATAATGGATACAAGATACAGGATACAAGATACTGGATGCAGGATAGGGGATACAGATCAATTTGAAAATTTGGTGATTTGAAGATTAATTTGGTTGGTACGGGCTTTCAATTTTCAAATCTTCAAATTTTCAAATCATCAAATCGGGAATTGTCGCAAAAATTCGGGAAATTTCCTTTCTAAATCATTCCTGATGAGAAAAGTCATCCTGCTGTTAAGCATTGTTACTACCACATTTGCACAGGCGCAGCAAAAAGATTATGCACTGAAAGAAGTGAACTTCACCCAGGTGCATCTCTCCGATAATTTCTGGCTGCCCCGGATCGGGATCAACCGTACGGTCACCATTCCTGCTTCCTTTGCCCGATGTGAAAGCACTGGCCGTGTGAAAAATTTTGTGATGGCCGCAGAGAAGAAAGGAAAATTCTGTACCCGTTATCCGTTCGACGATACCGATATCTATAAGACCATTGAAGGCGCTGCTTTTTCACTGGCCACACACCCTGATAAAAAACTGGATGCCTATGTGGATTCAATGATTGTTATCATTAAGAATGCACAGGAACAGGATGGGTATTTATATACGGCAAGAACCATCGACCCGATAAATGTAGGCGGCTGGGTAGGTAAAGAACGCTGGGAAAAAGAACGGGAACTGAGCCATGAATTATACAATGCCGGCCATTTGTATGAAGCAGCAGCGGCGCATTACCTGGCAACCAAAAAAAGAAACCTGCTCGATATCGCTTTAAAGAATGCCGACCTGGTTTGCTCCGTGTTTGGTCCGGGTAAAAGATCGGTAGCGCCCGGTCATGAGATCGTGGAGATGGGCCTGGTAAAATTATTCCGCATCACCGGCAAACAGGAATATTTAACCACGGCAAAATTTTTCATCAATGCAAGAGGGCAATACAAGGGTTATGATCCGAAGAGTAATGACTCCTGGAAAAACGGTTCTTACTGGCAGGATGATAAACCGGTAGCGCAGCAATCGGAAGCAGTTGGACATGCCGTACGGGCCGGGTATTTATATTCAGCCGTTGCCGATGTAGCGGCATTAACCGGTGATGACAGCTTAACAAAAGCCATCGACCGGATATGGGATAATGTGGTATCAAAAAAAATATACGTGCAGGGTGGGGTGGGCGCCATCGGTGATGGCGAACGATTTGGCGCTAATTATGAATTGCCGAATAACACGGCTTATAATGAGACCTGTGCCTCTATTGCCAATGTGTACTGGAACTACCGCATGTTCCTGCTGCACGGCGATTCTAAATATATAGACGTACTGGAAAAAACTTTGTACAACGGGTTGATCTCGGGGGTAGGACTGGATGGCAAATCATTTTTTTATACCAATGCCATGGAGATACGAAACAGTTTTTCGCACGGGGATATTGAACGGGAACGTTCCGGCTGGTTTGAATGCAGTTGCTGCCCTACCAATGTATGTCGCTTTGTGCCTGCCGTGCCGGGTTATATGTATGCGCAAAAAGAAGATAATTTATTTGTGAATCTTTTTATCAGCAGCACAGCAGATGTTATGGTGAATAATAAACCGGTGCAGATCATCCAGCAGAATAATTATCCCTGGGGAGGCGAACTTAGGTTTACCATCGGTACGGCAAAACCCGCTGCATTTAAAATGCTGGTACGCATACCCGGTTGGGCAATGAACAGTGCTGTTCCTTCTGACCTGTATACATTTCAAACAACCGTTGCTGCAAAGCCGGAGATTAAAGTGAACGGCGAAGCAATGACCTATGAAATGGAGAATGGGTACGCCGTAATAAACAGAACCTGGAAAAAGAACGATGTGCTGCAGGTAAACCTGCCCATGGAAATAAAAAGAGTAACGGCCAATGAGAAAGTAAAGAACGATATGGGTAAGATCGCCCTGCAACGTGGGCCCATCATGTATTGTGCCGAGTGGGCCGACAATGGCGGAAGAGCAGCCAATATCATCATCCCGGCAGCTGCCGGTTTTACCACCGAATTCAAACCCGGCTTGCTGAATGGAGTGATGACATTAAAAACAGAATCGCCTGTACTGATGATCAATAATGACGAATCGGTAACTACAGAAAAAAAAGCCGTAACACTGATCCCCTATTATAGCTGGGCCAACCGGGGTAAGGGGGAGATGATGTTGTGGTTTCCCACGTCGGTGAAGGATGTTGAGATATTCAGTAAGTAGGTTTCATGTTTGAAGTTTGAGGTTTGAGGTTGGGAGCATGCCAGGTCAAGAGCTCTTTGTAATTTAGGACATAACCTCAAACCTCAAACTTCAAACCCCCAACCCCCCTCCCAAAAACCCCCTGTTAGCAAAATGCCCGACAATTACCGGGGATTTTTCTTTACCTGCTGCGTTAAATGTAATATGCCCGACATGATCCTGATGCTGTACATGCTTCTTTTGTGCAAAAATCAGAAGTCATGAAACAAATAACAAAATCGGCGAAAACATTAAAAGCCATCTCTTATTACCGCAACGCAAAAACAAATAAGCTCACCATTGTATTAAAGTTTTGCTTTGCTGCCCTGCTGTTGTTCACCGCTTTCAACAGCCATGCCCAGAAGAATGCAGGTAAATATTTCAATAACCTCAATGATAAGGGCGTGATCCTGGACGGGTATGATGCGGTTGCTTTTTTTACAGATAATAAACCGGTGAAGGGGGATGAGCAATTCCGGTATAGTTACGAAGACGCTGTTTACTATTTCGCTTCACAGCAGCACCTGGACCTTTTCAAGGCCACCCCGGATAAGTACAAACCCCAGTTTGGTGCCTGGTGTGCCTATGCGGTTTCACTGGGAAGGGTGGCGCCCATTGATGTAAATACATTTTCTATTATTGATGGCCGCCTCGTGATACAGCATAATGAACGGGCTGTTAAAGGATGGAATAAAGACGTGGCCGGAAATTTATCAAAAGCAGATAAATACTGGCCGGCCGTTTCTTCTAAGAACGGAAAGCAGATCACCACGGATGAAGAAAAGGGATTTTTGAATAATACCGATAAAGACGGCTTAATCCTGCAAGGCTATGATGCCGTAGCTTATTTTACCGATAACAGGGCCCTGATGGGAAGCGATAAATATACGGCCCGTTACAATGGGGCCACATACTGGTTTGCTTCCGAAAAGAATGCCGCCATGTTCAAAGACCATCCCGAAATGTTTGCTCCCCTGTATGGCGCTTATTGCGGCTATGCCATGAGCCTGAACAAACTCCGCCCCATCAACCCCGAAATATTTGATGTGATCGACGGTCATCTCATTCTGCAGCACAGCCAGGATGCGTATAAAAAATTTCACGATGGCCTGGCTGATAATATAGCCAAAGCCGATATGTACTGGCCAAAGAAAGTGAAAAAGCTTGCCGGTAAATCTGTAGGGTTTGATGAACCAGCTAAATAAAACACACTAATCCGAACCATTAACCATTAACCATTAACTATTAACCATTAACCCAACACAAGTCATGAAATTTATAAAGAACCATTTACCCCTTTTGCTGGTTGCGGTAGTATTATTTTCTATCCCTTCAAAAGCACAGGTATTGTCAACAAAGAGTATCTCACTGGATGCAGCTAAAAAGATAGTAGCCGAAGCGGTGGTATATGCCAAAGCCAATAATGCACCCGGCGGCGCCATCGCCGTTGTGGATGCCGGTGGTAACCTTGTTTATCTTGAACGCCTGGATAACACGTTTGCAGCGGCTTCCGAAGTGGCCACTAAAAAAGCAAATACGGCTGCCTTATTCAAAGCACCCTCTTCTAAACTGGAGAATTCTATTAACGGCGGCCGGCAGGCATTGATAACAGTGGGCCATACTTTTTTACAAGGCGGTATTCCCATTATTTACCAGGGGCAGGTGATCGGCGCCATTGGCGTAAGCGGAAGCGCCAGTGCCCAGCAGGATGAAGACATGGCCAATGCAGGCGCCAAAGCAAAAATCGATTAAGCAATTTGAAGATTTGGAAATGCGCCAATTTGAAAATGAAGCGTCGGGATGCTGTAGAATTTTCAAGTCATTGCATTTTCAAATTTTCAAATCGTTACATTTTCAAATTTTCAAATCATGATAAAATTATATTCCATACTGAAGTATTACCTGGTCTTCCTGCTCATCTTGTTATTCTCTTTACTCTCCTACCAGTTATTTGCGCAGGAAACCAGACAGTTGTCGGTGGATAAGCCACAGGCGGTTGCTGATCTGAGAACGGTAGAAGGCGCTGCACTGGTAAATGCAAAATGGTTTGTACAGCCGGCACATATACGGGATGCTGATTTTAAAGCGCCCGGCCCCGGAACCAACGGTGATGTATTGCCGCTGTATCCCACCGGCACTGCAATAAAGACCCATACTATTCATCCGCAGATAGGAGCCGCCGATTTTGATAATGGCTTCCGGTCGTTACAACCCACGGAGCTTGAATCAAGACAGGGAACCGGTTTGCTCTCTTATGTATGGTATAAAGTGGAACTGGTGATTCCCGCAATGATCGGTAAATTAAATACAACCGGAACTACTGCGGTGTTTGAGATCACAGTGGACGACTACAGCGAAGTATGGGTAAATGGAAAACAGGCACAGGGTTTCGGGCAAAGCGGCAACGGGCTTATTGCCGGGTACAATACAAGGAACAGGGTGATATTAACGAACAGCGCAAAACCAGGCGATAAATTTTCCATTGCCATCCTCGGCATCAACGGGCCCATGGGCAGGATACCGGATAACTATATATGGGTGCGGAATGCCCTGGTTGATTTTTATAAAGAACTTCCTTCTGATAAGAACTGGAAGGACATCGGCAAGATCTATATGCTTGATGAAAAACTCAATTCAATCATCGTCACAGGAACCAATGTAGAAAAGATTGCCGGTGGATTTTCTTTTACCGAAGGCCCGGTATGGCATCCCGACGGGTATTTATTATTCAGCGACCCGAATACAAATTCTATTTACCGGTATGATCCGGCCAATCATAATGTTACTATATACATGAGCCATAGTGGTTATACCGGTGCCGATATTGGCGAATACGGGCAACCGGGCAGCAATGGGTTAGCGATCGATAAGGAAGGCAGGCTCATTGTTGACCAGCACGGCAACCGGCGGGTGGTTCGGTATGAAAAGAAAGGACCGCTTACTGTTCTGGCAGATAAGATCGATGGCAAACGATTCAACAGTCCGAATGATGTGGTAATAAAAAGCGACGGCAGTATTTATTTCACCGATCCTCCTTATGGCTTACCCGGTTTTTTTAATGATGTAAGAAAGGACCTTGACTATTCGGGTGTATTCATGATACGCAATGGAAAGGTATCGGTTGTATCTAAAGACCTAGGCGGGCCCAATGGCCTAGCTTTTTCGCCCGATGAAAAATACTTTTATGTCAGCAACTGGGATATTCGTGACATACATCATACCAAAACCTTATGGCGTTATGAAGTGCAGGCCGATGGTACGCTGAAGAACGGGAAAATATTCTTCAACTGGAATATCACCGAAGATGACGAGGCGCTTGACGGCATAAAAGTGGACAAGGAAGGAAATCTTTTTGTATCGGCGCCGGGGGGATTATGGATATTATCGGCCGAAGGAAAACTGTTGGGTAAGATCGTAACACCCGAACGCCCGGCCAACATGGCCTGGGGCGATGCCGATGGAAAAACGCTATACCTGACGGCGCATACCAGCCTGTATAAGATCAGGGTAAGCACCGGCGGCAAATTCAGCTGGCAGTAAATTTAATAACCTTCTTAAAAATAACAGTATGAAGCTGACCAGGAAAACAGGATACCTGCTGACAATGGCCTTGATCATTGCATTTACATCAGCCGCACAGGAAAATAAATTCTTATTTACTACCGGTATTGGATTGATAAAATCTCCCGGCAAACTCAATAACGTACTTCATCCTACCATCGCATTCAATTCAGGGCTTGAGTATACCGGTAAAAATAAATGGTTCGCTCAACTCTCGCTTGATTTTAACAGTCTGAAATACGATCAGCGGCAACGGGATGAAGCTTCGCCTTATTTATTCCAGCGCACCAGCAGTTCCCTGGTGATGGCTGCGGTCAGCGGCGGATATAATTTCTTTTTTGGCCATACTAAATGGCTTGTATCGCCTTATGCCGGCGGCGGCTATCTTAATATCGGGGAACCAAGGCTGGTAAAGAAAGAAGAGAATACATTCAGGCAGGAGGTTAACCGCAAAGGCGGCATCTTTGGAAAAGCAGGTTTCCGGCTTGGGTATAAAACAACAATCAAATTCCTGCAAACTATTTACATCGATGCATCCTGGTGGCAGTCGCCTGTGAAAATACAGGGAGCCGGGTTGCAGGGAGCTTCGCTTTTTGTGGGAACAAGAATGAGTATGTAACAAGATTATCCGTTCAAAATAAAAACCATTATGAAAAAACAATTTTCCGTATTTGCACTCGTGGTGATTGCGATGTTTTCGTCCTGTAAAAAAAACAATACCCCTTCGGTTGTTTTGAACGAGATGACCGACAGCTCGGCCATGCAGGTCCGTACAGGCATCTTTAATAACGGCCCCTATGGTTCGGTTACGGGGGAAGCAAGGGTTCTTTTAACCGGCAGCAGGTACGAACTGAAACTGATGAATTTCAGCAGCAGCAACGGTCCCGACCTGCGGGTGTACCTGTCGAAGGAGATGAACCCGGTCAATTATATCGACCTGGGCCCCCTGAAAGCAACCGGCGGAAACCAGGTTTATGAGATACCGGGAATGCCCGACCTTGCCCAATATAAATATGCTTTGGTACATTGCAGGCAGTTTAACCATCTGTTTGGATGGGCATTACTGCAATAATAAAAATCATCCGATATGAATAATAAAACGGTCATCGTAACCGGCGCTTCGGGTAATATGGGCCAGGCCCTGGTAAAAAAATTCCTGGCAGAAGGATATAACGTGGTGGGAACGATCATTCCCAATGATCAAACGATTTTTGACATCAGTGATGCAAAACTGGAAAAAGTGATCGTAGACCTGATGGATGAAACCGGATCCGAAAAATTTGTACAGGGTGTAATTGCCCGGTACGGCCAGATTGATGCAGCGGTATTAACGGTAGGTGGTTTTGCAATGGGTAAGATGGCCGATACCAGCACCTCGGATATTTATAAACAGTACAAACTGAATTTTGAAACGGCTTATAATGTTGCCCGCCCGGCTTTTGTGCAAATGATGCAGCAGGGGAGCGGCCGCATATTCCTCATCGGTTCCAAACCGGGGCTTAGTGCCAGGTATGGAAAAGGAATGCTGGCTTATGGATTGGGTAAGTCATTACTGTTCCGCCTGGCTGAGTTAATGAATGATGAAGCCAAAGGGCATAATGTGGTTACCAGTGTGGTGGTGCCCAGCACCATTGATACGCCGCAGAACCGCAAAGCCATGCCCGATGCCGAACCTGGTAACTGGGTAAAGGTGGAAGCCATTGCCGATGCGGTTTACTTTTACTGCACCGGTGCTGCTTCGGTAATAAGAGAGCCGCTGATAAAAGTGTATAACAATGCCTGATTGGTTTTATAGTTGTTTTGATTAATGAGCAAGTGTCGCCATAAATTGTGCGGCACTTTTTATTTCCCAATGTGTTGGGAATCTCCCAAAATTTTGGGAAATAATTTTCCCAAAACCGCCTTTCCCTGTTATTGCTGATTCTTATGTAATCCTTTACTGTACTGTGTTTTGTAGGATCAAAAAGCGCTGTTTTAAGACTGGCATTCCGTTTGGCTATAACAATTGTGCCAAATTAAAAAACAGAAAATGACCAAGGTAACAGACAAAAAAAATTTTTCAGAAAAAGTACTGAACGGAACAGGCCTGCAGGTAGTGAAATTTTATGCCGACTGGAGCGGCCCCTGCCAGATGATGGTTCCCATTTACAAAGAGCTGGCGAATATGTACAGCGGCTCAGCCGCTTTTTACCGGGTGGATGTGGAAGATGTTCCGCAACTGAAGAAAGAACTGGGCCTGATGGAAATGCCAACCATTTTGTTTTACATGAACGGGGTAGTGGTTGATTTTGTGAACGGACTGGCTTCCAAAAACTCCCTCATAGCCAAACTGGAGAACGTACTGAACAATAAACGATCATCTAATTAATATCATTAAACTAAAACCTACGATCATGTACACTGAAATTAAATACCTGTATCTGAAGCAACATGCAGTTACTGCAGGTTTAACCGATGCACAGCTGCTGGAAATGGCAAACCTGGTAAAGGTTAAGAATGTAAAGAAAGGCGAAAGTGTTTATATGGAAGATGGCTTTGAAAGCCGCATCTACCTGCTGGTGAAAGGCAAGATCAAGATATCGGAAGTGGATGACCGCGGCGATGAACTGATCAAAGAGATTCTCACCGCTACCGAAATATTCGGAGATGTAAGCCTGGATGGAACCGTTTCGGATGATGAATTTGCCGAAGCGCTTACGGAGAATACGGTGATCTGTTCTTTTAAATCAACGGAGTTCAAACAACTGATGCAGGGCAATGCCGTACTGGCCATGAACTTTGTTCAGCAGGTGAGCAGCAAATTCCGCCAGCTGGAAAACCGGCATTCCAACCTGGTATTCAAAGATGCCAAAAGCCGCCTTATCAGTTTCTTCCGCGACTGGGCAAAACGGGAAGGAAACAAAGACGGCGATAAGATACGGCTCAACAATTACCTCACCCATAATGATATTGCCGGTATCATTTCCACTTCACGCCAGAGTGTAACCACCCTGCTGAATGAACTGAAAGAAGGCGGGGTAATTTATTATAACCGCAAACACATTGAGTTGAGCGACCGCAGTTTTGTTAATTGAACTTAATTGTAAAACAGCAGACAGCCAGGAAAACCAACACATAATAGCTTTATACCGTACCCTTTGAAAAGCGAACGATCACTTGATAAATGAAATTGAATACTATGCCATCTGTAAATATTTGTTTAAGAGTACACCAGCCTTACCAGTTCAGCAGCTACTGTTTTAATGATATAGGCAAACTTCATTTGTATGAAGACAGAACTGCCATGGCCATAACCATGGATGAACTGGCAGAGAACTGCTACCTGCCCGCCAATAAGATATTGCTGGAGCAGATCAAAAAGCAAAATGGAAAATTCAGCATGGCATTTTCCATCAGCGGCACCACGCTGGAACTCTTTGAACAATTCAGGCCGGATGTGCTGGAATCTTTCAGGCAGTTGGTAAATACCGGCTGCGTGGAGATACTGGGTGAAACCTTTTATAACTCATACAGCTGGCTTCACTCCAAAGAAGAATTCAACCGCCAGCTGAAACAGCATGAAGCGCTGGTAAAAAAGATATTCGGTTACGAGCCGGTGGTATTCCGCAATACAGAACTCATTCATGATAACGAACTGGCGAAGCATATCGCCGGGATGGGATATAAAGGAATGCTCATTGATGGAAATGCAGCGATTCTCAATGGCCGCACACCCAATCAAACGTATGCAGCGCCGGGTAATGGAGACTTTGGGTTATTACTACGCAATGCCGGGCTGAGTGAAGATATTGCCTGTTTCTTTGGAAAGGGTAAGGGCAGCCGTTATTCGCTTACTGCAGAAAATTTTGCCGAACGTGTTTTTCATGACCAGGCCCATGGCAGCTGCAGCATTAACCTCTTCTTCGATTATGAAACCTTTGGCATTCATAAGGCCGGCAAAAATATGTTCCGGTTCCTGGAAGAACTGCCGCAGGCGATCCTTTCCAATCCTGCGTATTCTTTTACAACACCCGCAGCAGCGCTGGATAACTGTTACCCGAAAGACCTGTATGATGTGCCGGTACCTGTTTCCATCAGTGAGGGCGGGTGCAGCTATGATCTGTGTGAAAATATAAAACACAATGATGTAATGAGGAAACTGTATAAGCTAGAGCAGCTGGTTCAGGAATGCGGAGACGTGCAACTACTCAACACCTGGGGGAAACTGCAATCGGCCGAACATTTCTGTTTCATTACCGGCAGTCGTAAACAGGATATGCAAAGCTATCAGTTTACTGACTATACAAGTTATACACTCGGGAAATACCAGCAGATTGCCAATATCCTCACCGACTTTGAAATATCGCTGATCACCACCAATGTGGAAAAGAACCGAAGCAGGTTCGGCCGGCAATTGGCCGCTATGTTATTCTAAACAAAATATATAAACTAAAATGAAACAAAAGCTCGAAGGCCAGGTGGCCATTGTAACCGGTGCCAGCAGCGGTATTGGTGCAGGCTGTTCCAAAGAACTGGCAAAGGCTGGCGCTACAGTAGTAGTGAATTATCCTGTTCCGCAGGCAAAGGAAATGGCAGAGAAAGTAATGGAAGAGATCGTTGCCAATGGCGGCAGGGCCATCACTTACAAATGTGATGTGAGTAAAGAAGATGAAGTGAAACAGATGTTTGCCGATACCATAGAACAATTTGGAACGGTAGACATCCTTATTAACAATGCAGGCCTGCAGAAAGATGCGCCTTTCACCGAAATGACACTGGACCAATGGAATTTTGTACTGGGTGTAAACCTTACGGGTCAGTTCCTTTGTGCAAGAGAAGCCATTAAAGAATTTTTGAGAAGGGGTGTAAATGGCAAATCAAAAGCTGCCGGCAAGATCATCTGCATGAGCAGTGTACATGAAGTGATCCCCTGGGCAGGACATGCCAACTATGCAGCCAGCAAAGGTGGCGTGATGCTGATGATGAAGACCATTGCCCAGGAGTTTGCACCCAAAATGATCCGCATCAATTCGATCGCTCCCGGCGCCATTGCCACACCCATCAATCATGATGCATGGGATACACAGGCGCACCTGCAGGATCTCTTAAAATTAATTCCACAGAAAAGAGTAGGACAGGTGGAAGACATTGGTAAAGCTGCCGTGTGGCTGGCGAGTGATGACAGCGATTATGTAAACGGAACTACCTTGTTCGTGGATGGGGGTATGACATTGTACCCGGGATTTGAGGATAATGGATAACCCCCTCCGCCCCCTAAAGGGGGAACTTTAACACTCTATAAGATATAAAAAAATGCTTTCAGGAATGAATAAAGATGAAACGCTTTCATACCCCCCTTCAGGGGATGGGGGCATGAATGCCGAAGAAACAAGATTGCAGGATCCCAAATGGAAAAAATGGGGCCCTTACTTAAGTGAACGCCAGTGGGGCACGGTAAGGGAAGATTACAGCGGGAACGGAAACGCCTGGGATCATTTTCCGCACGATCATGCCCGCAGCCGGGTATACCGCTGGGGAGAAGACGGGATCGCCGGCATCAGTGATGATATGCAGCGCATCTGTTTTGGTATAACATTATGGAATGGTAAAGACCCGATACTCAAAGAACGTTTGTTCGGGTTAACAGGTAATGAAGGCAATCACGGCGAAGACGTGAAGGAATTATATTATTACCTCGACAGTACCCCTACGCACTCGTACATGAAACACCTGTACAAGTACCCTCAGCATGAATTTCCCTATGCAGATCTTGTAAATACAAACAGGAAGCGCAACCGGTTTGAACCTGAATACGAACTACTTGATACCGGCGTATTCAACGATAATAAATACTTTGATGTATTCACAGAATATGCAAAGAATGACACAGAAGACATGCTGATCCGCATCACGGTGCATAACCGGGCTGCCGAAGCGGCACACATAACCGTACTGCCCACGCTGTGGATGCGCAACTTATGGGACTTTGGTATGATGCATGAAAAACCGTTGATCTACCTGAAGGAGAGCAACGATGATTTTGGTATGGTAAAGGCCGACCACCACTGGGTGGGCGGATATCACCTTTATTTTGAAAAGCCATTGCTTACCCTTTTTACCGAAAATGAAACCAATACCGAACGGCTTTATGACCAGCCGAACAAAACCCCTTTTGTAAAAGACAGTTTTCATCATGCCGTGATCAATAATGATTACTCCCTGCTGGAAGAAAAGAAGGAGGGAACAAAGTTTGCCCCTCTGTACCGGCATACTGTTCCTGCCCGATCACCGGTAACCATCCGCCTGCGGCTGAGTAAACATATCCTGCGAACGGCCCCGTTTGGAAATGCATTTGATGATGTATTTGCCAGGCGGATAAAAGAAGCAGATGATTTTTATGGTTCCGTATCCGGAGCCGTAACAGGCGACCTACGCAATATCCAGCGCCAGGCATTTGCAGGCATGCTGTGGAGTAAACAGTATTTCAATATTGATATACCCAGGTGGCTCAATGGAGACCCGGGTAAACCCGTACCGCCCGAAAGCAGGAAGACAGGAAGGAATCATCAATGGCATTCACTCAACAATGAAGACATTATTTCTATGCCCGACAAATGGGAATATCCCTGGTATGCAGCCTGGGACCTGGCTTTTCATTGTGTGCCCATCAGCATGGTTGATCCGCAGTTTGCAAAAGACCAGTTGATATTGTTCCTGCGTGAATGGTATATGCACCCAAACGGCCAGTTGCCTGCGTATGAATGGGCATTCGGTGATGTAAACCCGCCTGTGCATGCATGGAGTTGCCTGCAGGTATATAAAATGGAGAAAGATAAAACGGGTAAAGGCGACACCCGTTTTTTAAAAAGGGTGTTCCAGAAACTGCTCATCAATTTTACCTGGTGGGTAAACCGGAAAGATCATAAAGGCAATAATGTTTTTGAGGGCGGATTTCTTGGTCTTGACAATATCGGTGTGTTCGACCGCAGCAGCGCCATACCTGGTGCTGGCGTTTTAGAACAGGCAGATGGTACGAGCTGGATGGCGATGTATTGCCTGAACATGCTGGAAATAGCATTGGAAATTTCGCAGGAAGACGATACCTATGAGGATGTAACAACAAAATTCTTTGAGCACTTTGTTTACATCGCCGAATCGCTGAACCGCATCGGCGAGAACTGGACCGGGAGCTGGGATGATGAAGAAGGTTTTTTTTATGATGTACTGGCCATGCCCGACGGAAGGTATATACCGGTAAAAGTGAGAAGCCTGGTTGGACTGAGTACTTTATTTGCCACCCTGGTTTTAAAAAAAGAAATGCTTGACAAGGTTCCAGATTTTCATAAGCGGCTGAAATGGTTTCAGCAATACCGGGAGCATAACAAACAATACCTGGTTATAGAAGAATTGAATGACCACAACGATATATTGTTATCACTGGTTCCCAAAGCAAGGCTGGAAAAATTGATGAAGGCCCTGCTCGACGAAAAAGAATTCCTATCTCCCGGTGGTATCCGGTCCATTTCTAAAATACATGAGCAAGGCTACAGCGTACATATAGATGGGCAGGAATTCGGACTGGATTACCAGCCGGCAGAAGGAACATCTTCCCTGTTCGGCGGCAACAGCAACTGGCGTGGCCCGGTTTGGATGCCGATGAATTACCTGCTGGTGCAGGCTTTGCAAACATTACACGATTATCATAAGGATGAATTACAGGTAGAATTACCTACCGGTTCAGGTAATTATGTAAACCTGGGACAGGTATCCAATGACCTGGCTAAGCGGCTAGTTTCCATTTTTGAAAAAGATGAGAACGGTATGCGGCCAGTCAACCTCGATCATCCCGTTTACCAGTATGATGAACATTTCAAAGACCTTGTTCTGTTCTATGAGTATTTCCATGGCGATAATTCCAGGGGCGTAGGTGCATCGCATCAAACGGGGTGGACGGGCGTGGTGGCGGAGCTGATCAGCCGGATCAGTTTAAAAGAAAATCCTGCAGCCAGGAAACAGGGAAAAGAACTGGCGGTGTAAATTAACCACAAAGACACAAAGATGGGAACAATGTACACAGCGTTTGTCTTTGTGTGCTTCGTGTAAAACCTTTGTGTCTTTGTGGTAAAAAATACATCATAAAATTTTAAAAAGACAAATTAACCACAAAGGCACAAAGATGGGCACAAAGTATACAGAGTTTGTCTTTTTGTGCTTCAGGCAAAACCTTTGTGTCTTTGTGGTAAAAAATACATCATGAAACTTAAAAAAGACAAATTAACCACAAAGCCACAAAGATGGGCACAAAGTATACAGAGTTTGTCTTTGTGTCCTTCGTGTAAAATCTTTGTGTCTTTGTGGTAAAAAATAAATCATGAAACTTAAAAAAGACAAATCTCGTTTACATAATTACAGTGAAGCCATCCAAAACGAATGGCTTGAAACCAATGGCCTCGGCGGCTGGAGCAGCTCCTCCATCATCGGGTGTAATACCAGGCGCTATCATGGATTATTGGTAGCCGCCACCAAACCACCAACTGAAAGAACGGTATTGCTTTCCAAACTGGATGAGACCATCATCACCGGGGATAAACGATTTGAACTGGGCGTGAATGATTATGGCGATACAATTCATCCCAACGGTAATAAATATCTAAAATCATTCAGTAAAGAATTATTTCCGCAATGGATATATGAGGTAAATGGCATTCAGCTAAAAAAGACCATTGCCATGATCCACGGGGAAAATACCGTGGTGCTGATCTATGACGTGCTGAAGGCAAATAGTTCATTCAGTATGGAATTGCTGCCGTTGATGGCGGGACGCTTCTATCACTCTCTGCAGCAGGCCGGTGAACAGATGCATTGGGATGCCGGTTTCAGCAACAGCACTTTTCACAACAAACCCGATGGAAACCTGGATGTATATATAAACATCCCCGGTGCCACCTATGAACATGCTCCCCGCTGGTTCAGCAATTTTAATTATGCCGTGGAAAAATACCGGGGACAGGATTTTACCGAAGACCTGTTTAACCACGGGCTGTTTACTGTACAGCTGAAGAAAGGAGATTCGCTCGGCATTATTATATCCGATACAGGCACGGAAGGAAAGAATGCCAACGATTTACTTGCCCTGGAAAGTTTGCGACGGCAATTATTGCTGAATGATCAACCCAATGATGAAACCATTCAGCAACTGGTGTTGGCAGCCGATCAGTTCATTGTAAAACGCGGAGAAGATGGGAAGACGATCATCGCCGGTTATCACTGGTTTACCGACTGGGGAAGAGATACCATGATATCCTTACCCGGGCTGTGTTTAAGCACAGGCCGCTATGCGGATGCAAAGAAGATATTATCCGCATTTTCAAAAATGGTAAGCCTGGGTATGCTGCCCAATCGTTTCCAGGATAATGGTGAAGAACCAGAATACAATACCGTGGATGGAACACTCTGGTATTTCATTGCCATATATAAATACCTGCAGGCAACAAATGATATGGCATTTGTACTGGAAGAAATTTTGCCGGTGCTGAAGGAGATCATCAACTGGCATTTAAAGGGTACCCGTTATAATATACATGTTGACGAAGACGGGCTTCTCTATTCCGGTGAAGAAGGCGTGCAGCTTACCTGGATGGATGCCAAAGTAGGCGATTGGGTGGTAACGCCCAGGCGGGGCAAGCCGGTTGAGATACAGGCGCTCTGGTACAACGCACTCTGTATTTATGAATACCTGCTTGGCCTGAACGGCGAAGTAATTGCTGCTGCAGTTGTGGCGGAGAAAGCGGCAAGGGCAAAAGAAAGTTTCAACGAACAATTCTGGTATGCAGAAGGCGGGTACCTGTACGATGTGGTTAATGGGAAAGACAAGGACACCAGTGTACGGCCCAACCAGTTATTTGCCATCAGCCTGCCCTTTGCACTCATCGAAGGCAAACAGGCTAAGGCGGTATTGAAAACCGTAACAAAAAAATTATATACAGCTGTTGGTTTACGCAGTCTGCCTGCAGATGATGAACGTTATGTTGCTGTATACGGCGGTGATGCCTGGCACCGGGATTCATCCTACCACCAGGGAACGGTGTGGAGCTGGCTGCTGGGGGCCTATGTGGATGCTGTTATGAGAACGGAATTAAAAATTAAAAATGAAGAATTAAGAATTAAAAAAGCAAAAAAAATAATTGACAATTTTAAGTATCACCTGAATGAAGGATGCGTTGGTTCCGTATCTGAGATATTTGACGGGAATGCGCCGCATCATCCACGGGGTTGTGTGGCACAGGCATGGGGGGTGGGGGAGATATTGCGGGTAATGAAAGCCTATGGATTGTATGAAACAACGGGAAAGAAATCAAAAACTAAAAAACAAACAACGCATGCAGCCCTTGCATAACAACAGGCTGCCGGTAATTATTTTTAATAGCCTTATCTGATGCATATCTGTAATGGTTGATCAACCTGGCAAACAACAGAAGTTATTTCAACGCTTACTGATCTTCACCCGCATAAAAAAGGGAAAATAGATCGATTGGTTATTCAGCAAATCATTAAAGCCGAAGCTGTTTACATTATACGTGAGGTACATTCCATCTGTTCTTAATTCCGGGTGGGCTTTTACGGAGTACATAAAGGGATTGATCACTGCCACGGGCCGGGACCTCGCAAAAATGTGCAGGCCGGTCCAGGGCCCCTGCAGGCTGTCGGCCATGCGCACACCGATGGAACCCATACCAAAACCGAAGGACTGAAACTGGAGGTATTTTTTCAGTGAGCTGTCGTAGTGAACCGAAAATTCGGTTTCTCCATAGAACAAAGGTTCAGGTATGGGAAGTCGCCTTGTTCTTTTGGTCCATTGATGGTTGATCCACCATTCGGGTTTGGAGAGATCGCCCTTATAAACAGTATCCAGCGGCCAGCGCAGCACATACACTTCGTGGCTGGAAGGTTCAACGGCTCCATACGCATATATATAATGTTCGTCTTTCAGCAGGGCTGCCGAACCGGCAATGAGTCCGAATGTTTCCGGCGCTTTTATGTATTTCATCTTCCACGCTGACGGATCGTCTGCCGGGTTATCGATCAGCACGGCTGCCCAGCCGGTGGCTTCAAAACCCAGGCCCTGCTTTGTTTGTTTTTCCCTGATCAGGAAAATGAGCAACCTGTTTTTTACCATGATGCCATGGCCGGTCCAGAACCATTCCTTACCCGGTGCTTCAAAAAAAGAACGGGGTTTTTTACCCGTTTTGTTCCAGTAAAATTTTATAGAAGCAGTTTTGAGATCGTAGCCCTGCTGCATGGCAATGCTGTTGCGTACCAGTACCGATTTTTTCCGTGAGAACGGCGAATCGGTTGCAATGAAGCTGTCGCTGAACAACCAGAGTATTTTTCCATTGCCTATGTCAACCGAAGCGGCTCCATCGGCACCCCGCCATAACGGGTCACGGGAAAAGAAATGATCGAGTGCGCTGGAACTGTCCACTGTTATTGTGTAGGCAGCCGTATCAAAATCCTGGGCCAGTCCGGCAACGGGCATCAGCATCATGAGTATGTACAGGCAGGTCTTCATGCAGCAGAGTTAACGGTAATCCTGGGTGAACATATTCAATAACAGGAACAGCCCGGCAATAAGCCAGGGGCCGATGCCGGTCCAGAAAGCCAGTCTTATATCATTTTTCATCAGCAGAAAATAAATGCTGGCGGCAGTCATAGCAAGAAAGAGAATGGCAAATGCTACGGTAGCCGTTTGCGAATACTTGCTTGTGTGCAATACATGAAAGGCATTGAGCAGGGCCCGGATACCGAACCAGGCATTCAGGGCGATCAGTATCCAGGCGATAAGCTTCATGCGTTTTTTTAATATGGGTCAAAATTAGAATTTCTTTTGAAAAGTGGCGGGTTTGTAGCCTGTGGTTCATAGCACATTATCATCAGCCATTAACTATCAACTCTGATGGGCCAGCCGTTAATTTTCCTATTCCCTTCGTAAAAAAACTACAACAGATTGCGTGTTGCGTTTATAATTCATTCGCCGGCAGAAGTGCATCTTTGTAAGGTTAAGAAAATCCAATTATCCGAACAACCAACAAGCGCTTACCTGATCCTGTCCTGTGAAAACTGGTGACCCGTTTGCGTGCATAAACGGTTCATCGCAATGAATTGCTTTTCCTGTGAAAACCTTCAGAAATGAAGGTTTTTCCTTTTTGTGTGGCCCGGCCGCAATCAATAGAGCTGTTCACCTGGTAAATGGAATGTTTTTTACGATCTACCTGTTAACAAGCAACCGGCCTGCACCCCTCAACAAAAGCGATGCAGCCACGCCGATGATGAGCAGGTGGTATTCGTATTCTGTTATACAGCGGGGTTTCACGTAAAAGCTTACTGTGTTTTGGAATACGCAGTAAAACCCACGCTGAGAAAGAGGTTTAAAAAAAATATCAAAAGATCAGCTCACCGAAACCCCAATCAGTTTCCCAATGCCGAAGGTAATGGCAGCGGCAGCCAATCCAAACAATACCTGCCGGAAGCCGGAGAACCACACATTTCTCCCGGTGAATAATGTAATAGCTGCGCCGATGAGAAACAGTCCTGCAGCACTCAGCAATACACTCAGGATGATGGCATTCATTCCGCTCATGAACATGAAGGGTATCACCGGGATAACAGCGCCGATCGCAAAAAGAATAAACGAATACACAGCAGCTTCAACAGCGGAGCCTTTCAGTTCTTCTGCATTAATGCCGAGTTCTTCTTTTACCAATACTTCATGTGCATGGCCCTTGTCTTTCATGATACCGGCAGCCATTTCCTGCGCCTGTTCTTCGGGAATGCCCTTGGCCATATATATTAAGGCAAGTTCTTTCAATTCACCTTCGGGGTTTGTTTCCAGCTCTTCCATTTCTATCTGCATCTGGTTCTCGTATAATTCCTGCGAACTTTTTACCGAGATCCATTCGCCCAGCGACATAGATAATGCCCCGGCCAGTAAACCGGCAAGCCCTGCCAGTAAAACACCGTCCTGCCCGGCCGTGGCGCCAGCAATTCCCATGATAAGGCTGAAATTTGAAACAAGCCCGTCGTTGCCACCCAGCACAGCAGCACGGATGGCATTGCCGCCAACAGAGCGGTGTTTTTTTTCAAATTTTGAAAGCTGCTGGCCTGTTACTTTTTCTTCCTTTTCAAGAATATTGCGGAGTATGGTTACATGTGTTGTTTCGGATCCGGTGATTGGCTGCCTGTTCTTTTTCTTGCTGCTGATAACGGCGCCGGAAATACTTTTCTCCGTATCCATCAATGCACCCAGCACATAATCATAACCGAATATTCTGCCGATGATGTTTAATGTCTTTGCCCGCCAGGAAGGCTGCATTAAACTTTCAAGACTGATATTTTCTTTTTTAGCGAATGCTTCGGCATGGCTTCTTTCAATGCCGCTCATCTGCCGGAATACATTGGCCAGGGTGGCATCGGCTTCATGTTCGGCCAGCTTCTGGTAAAGAAAGGAGGCGTCTGCTTCTGTCTGTATGTTTTTATTTTTCATAACCGTTTTTTTAAAAACTCCGTTTTATTCTCAGGTAACAGGTATTGCTAACCGCCCCGAAATTATTATTTATCTCTGTAAAGAATGATTGCCATACCAGGTCCAGGTCGAGATTGGCAGATATGTTATACTTAAGTGATGGAAAAAGAATCAGCAGGTTGGTACCGGGCGCATACAATACACTTATATTGGCCGATAACAAAGGCGTGATCTCTTTAGCCGTTGTGATGACGACATTCCATTTTGTTGGCATCGGGTTTTCCGGTGAAAGTTTCAGGCTGATGGTATCCCAGTTTTTTACGACCCGGTATAAACCACCGCTGTTGAATAATAAACCGGCATTCACATACCAGCCTTTTTTGAACATGTAATCTCCTTCGATCGTTATGTTCAGGTGATCGCCTGAATCCCTGCTTTTGAAAAAATACTGGAGCTCTCCCTTAAAGCCGGCGTCCTTTATGTATCCAGCCCATCCTGCACCCAGCGTGGGGTGATCTTTGTACCAGCCGCCGATGAACTGCATATCGTAATTCCATTTGTTGAAATTATACTTCAGTGCGGCGATGTTCCCTTTTTTTGAGCCGGTATTGCTGTATGCCAGTTCTGCCACCGCCGTATTTTTAAAAATGTACAGCAGCTTTGCTCCATCCACTCCGGGCCGTTCTTCATAATCAAAGTCGAGAAAATTATAGGTATTGAAAATGTCATTAGGATTCCAGGTGGTTGCAATGCCCCAGTTGATACGCTGCCTCCCCATGCGTATATTCAATTTGCTGTTCCGGTAATCAACATACAACCGCTCCGTGTTGGTATGCAATACCCACGACCGGTTATTTACCCATGCCTTCTGCATGTTTACCCATTCATTGTTATTTCTCAGCATCGAAGAAAAGTCAGGGGTAATTCTTACCTGTTCGCCCCAGTAAAGGCGGTTCCGGAATTCAGCCACCGCGGTAAACTTATCCAGCGGTTTCCATTTTATATTAATGCGGTTGTGAATAAGATTGCCCGAAACCAGCTCTTTAAAATCTTTATCAAGAGCCAGGGTATGCAGGTCTTTTACGTAGCCGCTAAAGGTTAGTTTTTTTGGCAGGGCGGAACTGTCCTGTGCTCCGGCACCCAATGCAACGGATAAGAAAAATAATATCGGCAACAGCTTTTTCATTTTAGTATGCCCGCCTCTTCGTGTTTGATGGAAACAGCAGCCGTATCGTTTGCAATTCTTCCGTCCACTAATGTGATCACCCTTCTTGCCCGGTCAATCACCCGTTGGTCGTGGGTGGAAAAAAGAAAAGTTATATTTTCTTCCCGGTTCAGCTTATCCATGATGTCCAGCAGGTTAGAAGCCGATTTGGAATCGAGGTTTGCAGTGGGTTCATCTGCCAGCACAAATTGAGGTTTGGATGCCAGCGCCCTGGCAACGGCCACCCGCTGCTGTTGTCCGCCGGAAAGTTTGGAAGGGCGTTCATTCAATTTGTCATCCAGGCCGATCTGGGTGAACAGTGTTTTCACCCGCTGCATTCTTTCATTCTTATTTATTTTCTGCAACTGCATGATGAACTCCACGTTTTCCTTTGCGGTGAGAACCGGAATTAAATTGAATGACTGGAATACAAAGCCAATGTTCTTAAGCCGGAAGTCGATGAGTTCATTGGCAGAAAGTTTGGTGATGTCGAGCCCGTTGATGAATATATTTCCTTCGTCGGGTTTATCGAGCCCGCCGATCATATTCAGCAAGGTGGTCTTGCCCGAACCCGAAGGCCCTACCAGGGCGGTGAATTCGCCTTTTTCCAAATGCAGGTGTACATTATTAACGGCATACACCGGTATTGTTTTGGCGTTGTAAACCTTACTTATATTGTGAGCGTCTATTACGGTGTTCATACGTTTGTTTTATCTTTTTAATGCTTCCACGGGTTGCAACTTTAATGCTTTTATGGCCGGGAATAAACAGGAGATAAAGGCAGTCCCGGCTACGATCAGCATAACGCCAACTATCTTATCCGCAGGAAATTCGGGGTAGATCAATGTGCCGAAACCAAAACTGCTCATCATTTCACGTCCCATGCCCGAAAGATTGAGCCCGTGTCTGCCAAAATAATTGATGGTGATCCAGCCGGCCAGTATACCAACCGGTGTTCCCGCCAGGGTTAAAAAAAATGTTTCCAGCAACACCAGGGAGAATATTTTCAGTTTATTGGTACCAAGCGCCACCATCATGCCTATTTCCCTGGTTCTTTCCAGTATGGCCATCAGCATGGTGTTAATGATACCAAAGGCCAATGCCAGCATAATGATGACCATGATGATGTACGAATACTGGTCAACGGTTTTTACCATAAAATCCGTCTCGGGCGAAATCTCTTTCCAGGATTCAACCTGCAGGGATGGAAATTTCTGTTGCAGTATTTTTTGTACGTTGTTTACGTCTTCGTCTTTTTTAAGCAACACAGTAATTTCATGGAATGCGTTACCGGTGGTAAGCAGTTCATTCATATCCTTCATGGTTACGTATACATTTCGTTCGTCGAGCGGGGTATTGTCGCTCTGGTAAACAGCCGCCACCCTAAAAGCGCCCGATACGATATTGCCGGCGCTGTCGGTAAACGTAAGCACCAGTTTTGACCCGGGCTTAACTTTCATTTTTACGGCTAATTTTTTTCCGATCATCACCTGGTTTTTCTTAGCCGTATCAAACGGCTTTCCTTCGATGATCTTCTTTTTCAGTTGTGAAACTTCGTATTCCGGTTCCGGTATCACGCCATTGATCTGAACACCCGAACTTCCCGTAGGCGTGGCCAGCATGCCGTTGCTGATGCTCCGCGGCGAAACCAGTTTTACTTGGTGTATTGCATGAAGCATACGTAGTATGTTAACGCCGTTCGCAATAACATACCGTGACTCATAATCTTTTTTGAAACTGCTGTCGTGCAGCTGCAGGTGACCCACTTCCGCATCAATAACAGTGCGTACCCGGTTTTTCATCATGCCTTTGTAAAGGGACAGCATGGCAATACCTGCAAACAAACCCAATGCCAGCGACAGCATGATAACAATGCTCCGCATTTTATTGCGCCAGATATTCCGCCATGCCATAGTAAAGATCATGGTTGTTTGTTTTATCGTTTCATTGCCGTTACCGGGTTCAGCCGGATTATTTTATACATCGGATACAGTGAAAGTGCCAGGCCGATGATCAGCACTACCATTCCCTGGTAAATAAAATTGGAGGCATCGGTGGAAGTGGGGAACACGGCTTCAAAGCCAAAACGTTCATACGCTTTGGCCGTTTCTCCTCCCATCTTCAGCGGGTTCCTGTTAAAAAAATATACCAGGGGGATGCTGGCCATAATGCCGAGCAGGCAACCGGAAAGAACGGTAAGTACGGATTCGGTCAGCTGCAGGATGATGAGTTTGCTTTTTTTCATGCCGATGGCAACCAGCATCCCCATTTCAAATTTCCGTTCCACCATCATCATCAGCAGTGTGCCAAAAATGCCGAAGCAGATGAGCATGTATAAGATGCCCTGTATATACTTCATGTTGTTGCTGTCTGTTGCAATGTGTTGCTTCACTTCGGGAATGATGTCTTCCCAGGTCATTACCTCGTAAGAGTTACCCAGAGCCGACTGCAGCGCAGCAGCAGCCGGTTGCAGATTTTTTATGTTTTGCAGCGATAGAATATAAGAACTGATCATGTTGTAAGCGCCATAAAAATCCTGTGCCAGCGGCAAGGGCATAAAAACAACTTTGTCGTTCAACTCGGGTGAACCGAATTTGACGATCCCCGCAATTCTGTATTTACCGGCAGCCGTGGCGCCATGGTAACCCTGCCCGATCAGAACAAGCGTATCGCCTGTTTTTAATTTCAGTCTTTCTGCAAGTCCCTTTGCCAGCAATACAGCATTGTCGTTTTCTTTTATGTAATTGCCCTGTACCAGTTTGTTCTTTAAAGAAGTGATCCTGTTTTCTTTCTCCGGTTCGATGCCCACTACAAGGGCTCCCTTTGTAATATCTTCTGAAGAAACAAGTGCAAATGACTCCAGCCTGGACGTAACTGAAATAACATTTTTATCCTGTAAGATATTTTTTTCTGTTTCAGCGGATGATTCAAAACTGTTGTCCAGGATCTGTTCTTCCCAATAGCCTTGCTTATGTACCTGCACATAGCCGGTATAAAAGCTCACTACATTTTTTACAAGGTTATCAAAGATGCCGTCTTTAAGGCTGCTGGCTATAACCGATAAGATGACGGCAAAGAAGATGGCCGCCATGGTGATGGCGGTACGGGTGCGGTTGCGCCACATATTTTTCCATGCCATTTTTATCAGCCACATATCAGTTGAGTGTTTTCATTTTTTCCACGGAGAAAAAACCGTCGTCAATGGGTTTGTTATACTGAATATTTTTATAGATCATTTCTGTTTTCTGTCCTTTCTTATCAGCGGGTATCATCTCAAACCGGGTGGGGATGATGCGGTCGTGCATGCGTTTTATATCGTAGCAGTTCATCGTGTTGATGAGTTGGCCATCCTCATCATAAAAGCGGCTGTGCAGTTCCAGAAAATCTGTCTTGTCAATACATACAATTACTTTGCTCCACACCACAGCAGCCTGGGGTTTGGGGATCATCTGTATAATATAACAGTTCCTGTTATCAATGATGGTATCACCGGCAATGCTGTGGTCGTAGTCATCCACCACCGATGATTCTTTTACCAGGTCGTCGTTGGTGAAATCGGTACCCATCCAGCTCTGTGTCATCATGGAAGGAGGCAGCTTGATGGTTCGCTCCAGGGAGGGCATCCAATTCCACACTTCTTTTTTTCTTTTTAGAAAAGAGATGCCTTTGTCTTTTGCCAGAGACTGGATCAGGATCATGGCCAGGTTGTTCCCCTTCATCCAGGTTCTGCACTGCATCTCCCTTGTCCAGCTGGGGCGGATGGTTTTAATGATCATTTCTGCCTGCATAGTTGTACCCCTCATTTTATCATCGGCTTTCTGCACTATTTCTTTTGCGGTTTGTGCCTGGATACCGGCAGCAAGTAAAAGGGTTGTATAAAGAAGGAAATACCTCATTGCGTTCCTGTTTTAGCAACACTAAAAGTAGAGGGATAAATGCCGTTATCTCATGACTGAAATCAGCCACAGCAATGATCTGTATGAAGTTAATAGAAAGAAATACGGGCCTGGTGTATAATTTACTGGCCTGCCGGGCAGCTGACCAGGCAGGATTTTTATAGGCCAACACCCGGAAAGGCAGCGGTGTCTATTATTTGAAACTCAGTTATGCAGAAGGAGCCGGGCAAATGGTTCATCCATTCGTCTGGTAAACGAAACCCGAACTATTAACCCTTAAATGCTGCTTATGTACGTACACATCAAACATGCAGAAGAACCCATATGCCCCTTACCTGTTGCCGGTAAAACCATTAATAATATCAATGAGAATTATTTCCGGCAATGGATTTTGAAAAGAACGATATCCTGTTGGGGCCGCAGAAACTGATCTTTGAAAAAGAATTCAGGTTTTTATCCATAGAAGAATGCTGGCTTGATAAGAACAACGGCCTTGAATATGTTACTTGTACCATTGCAGGCAAGTGCAGGATATGTTCTGATGATGACCTGGCATTTATCTTTTCAATATGAACCAAAGGCGGGTATGGGCCGGCACCTGTTTTTCAGGGCGTATCCGGCCGGGTAAATCTGGTGCCAATGGTCGGGTAATTGACACGCTGTTCTTTTTCAAATCATTCATTTTGTATTTGAAAAAGAACAGCATGAACACACAATACGATATCATCATCATTGGTACCGGCAGCGGTGGCGGTACCATTGCCAAAAAACTGGCAGGCAGCGGAAAAAGTATCCTCATTCTTGAAAGAGGCGGATTCATCCCCAAAGAAAAACAAAACTGGGACCCGCATGAAGTGGTAACACTTGGCCGCTACCGGCCAAAGGAGAACTGGTACGATAAAGACGATAAACCCTTTCAGCCCTATATACATTATAATGTAGGAGGCAACAGTAAAATGTATGGGGCCGCCCTGTTCCGTTTCCGGGAAAGTGATTTTAAAGAAGTGAAACACTATGGCGGTACATCTCCGGCCTGGCCATTTGGTTATGAAACGCTGCGGCCTTATTACGACCTGGCGGAGAAAATGTACTATGTTCATGGAAGGCGGGGCGCCGATCCTACCGAACCCCCTGCTTCTTTTGATTACCCGTTGCCTGCATTACCCTATGAGCCATTGATAAAAGACCTGGATGAAAAACTGAAAGGTATCGGGTTACGGCCTTTTCCATTACCAATGGGTGTGAACCTTCCGCAGGATACGGGTAAAAATGTATCGCCATTGGTGCTGGAAAATTTTGATGGCTTTCCTGATCTTACCGATTCGAAAGCCGATGCACAAACCGTGGGATTAAATCATGCACTGCAATTAAGTAATGTAGAGATGATCACGCATGCATATGTAGAGAAACTAATTACTGACGAAACAGGGACCAAAGTTATAGCTGCAAAAACGATCGTGGAAGGAGAAGAAATATTCTTCAGCGCCGGAACATTCATCGTAGCATGTGGCGCTGTGAACAGTGCGGCTTTGTTCCTGCGCAGTGCCGGCTATGCCCATCCGAATGGACTGGCCAATTCATCCGGCCAGGTGGGAAGGAACCTGATGCTGCATCATAATGGCTGCCTGGTTGCTTTCACCAAAAAGAAAAATGATTGCGTATTTCAGAAGAGCCTTGGTATTGCTGATTTTTATCATGGAGCCAACGACAGTGTATTGCCGTTGGGTGAAATTCAGTTGATGGGAAGAAATGATCCGGATACTATTCTATGGATGGCAGAAGATATTTGTCCAGGCAAAACCTACGAAGAGTTGAAAGAAATGAGCATTGATTTCTGGTTAACAGCCGAAGACCTTCCTGCGCCGGGTAACCGGGTTACCCTGAGAGAAGATGGTTCTATAAAAGTAGATTACACAAGAAATAATTATACCGCTTACGAAAAATTAAAAACAAAACTGAAAGACGTTTTTGAAAAACTGGGAGAGATCGATGCGGACTATAAAGATGTACAGTGGAAAGGATACGACCTGGATGTGAGCGGCATGAGCCACCAGAACGGCACCTTGCGTTTTGGAACAGATCCCTCCACATCGGTGCTGGACCTGAATTGTAAAACACACGACCTGGATAATGTGTACGTGGTGGATGCCAGTTTCTTTCCAAGCTGTGGCGCCTTCAACCCGGCACTTACCATTGCGGCCAATGCATTAAGGGTGGGAGATCATTTGCTGAATGAAGTACTGAAGTTAAAGCCTCATTTAAAAAAGGAAACGGTAACTGTTTGATTAATTTAACGGCAAAGAATACAAAAATTTTCTCTGCGGATCCTTGACGCTCTTTGCGGTAAAATAAAATGGAAGAGATAGCAAAAACAATAACGATTTACATCAGCCACACACTGGAGATCATTTCAGCACTGGTGATCGCTGCTGCATTGATAAAACTGGTTGGCGGCAGCTTTCGTTCTTTTGTTAAACCGGTGAACGGTTTATCGGCAATGGAATCAAGACTGGCCTTTGGAAGCGCCGTAGCCGTTTCCCTGGAATTATTGCTGGGTGCCGATGTACTGGCAACAGCCGTGGCGCCCAGTTGGGATGATATTGGTAAACTGGCTGCCATCGCCTTCTTACGTACCGGGCTCAATTACTTTCTTGAACTTGAACTGGCACATAAAAAATCCTCGGCCTAAGGTCATTCAACCGACAGTCTCTTTTCGGCTCTTTTATTCTCTTTGTATCATGAGAGTGATGCCGATCAGAATAAGAACCGGTAAAACGGGTTGGGTGCAGTTAAAAGCTGCCTGTAAAATGAACGGGCGGCATTACCTGCAGGAGGCGCTCGGGCTTGGTATTTTTATGGCATCGGCCTGCTTCTTCAGTGCAATGCTGTTCTCTGAAAAAAGTTCCTGGTATACTTTCTTCCCGGATCTTGCTACAAAAAATGTTTTCATGGGCATAATGATGGGATTTACAGCCCTGTTTATTTTTTATTCTCCCCTCACGGCAGCAAGCGGATCGCAGATCAACCCGGCTGTTACGCTCACTTTTTTACGGCTGGGTAAAATGTGCCGGTATGATGCGTTCTTCTTTATCCTCTTTCAATTCATTGGCGGAACCTTGGCTGTTTATATAATGAACCTGCTGATGGGGCACCTCTTAACCGATGCGCCCATACGTTCGGCCGTTACGGTTCCGGGCAAGCCGGGAACAGGATGGGCCCTGGTGACCGAATTCAGTATTGCTTTTATTACCATGAGTATGGTGCTGTTCACTTCGGAAAGCGCCCGGCTGAAAAAGTACACAAGGATATTTGCAGGTTGTTTTGTTTGTATGTGGGTGATCGTGGCCGGGCCCGTATCCGGTTTTGGGATGAACCCGGCCCGTTCCTTTGCCAGCGCACTGCCTGCACATACCTGGACGGCATTCTGGATATATCTCTTTATCCCCTTTGCAGGTATGCTCTCGGCCGCAGAAGTTTTTTTACTGGTAAAAAAAAAGAATCGACGCACAAAATTAAAAGTGGTACACAGGCAATACGGAGTTCCGCAAAAAAATCAATCTAAACATAATGAAACAGGTTTCAAAGTCATTACTGGTTAATCTATTCATTCTTTCTATCACTGCCACTGGCTTTGCACAGGTAACCCGGGTGGATGCCGTTGGTATTTCTGTAAAAGATATGAACCGGTCGGTAAAATTTTACAGCAATGTGCTGGGATTTAAAAAGGTCTCTGACCAGGAGTTCAGCGGGCCGGAACTTGAAAAACTGGAAGGCTTGTTCGGCGCCAGCATACGGGTGGTGCGTATGCAGCTGGGCGATGAACTCATTGAGCTCACCGATCATTTAACAACTGGTGGCAGAAGTATTCCCGAAGACCAGAAAAGCAACGATCTTTTTTTTCAGCACATTGCCATTGTAGTAAGCGATATGGATAAAGCATTCGAACAATTGAAGCGATTCAATGTGGAATATGTATCCACTTCTCCCCAAACACTTCCTGCTACCAATGTGGCGGCTGCAGGTATCAAAGCATTTTATTTTCATGATGTAGATAACCATAACCTGGAGCTGATTTATTTTCCTGCCGGAAAAGGTGATCCCAAATGGCAGAAAACAAACCGTAGCATATTCCTTGGTATTGATCATACCGCTATCGGTGTAAGCAGTACAGAAAGCAGCCGCAAATTTTACCAGGATATTTTAGGGATTGAAAGAAAGGGCGACAGCTGGAACTTTGGTACCGAACAGGAACACCTGAATAATGTGGAAGGTGCCAGCCTTCATATAACCGGGTTCAGGGCGGCAGCAGGGCCTGGTGTGGAATTTTTGCAGTACCTGAAGCCGGGCCCCGGAAAAAAATACCCGGAAGATACCCGGGCAGATGATATCTGGTTTTGGCAAACTACCCTCGTTACCACAGATGCCGGAGTATTGTATAATAAATTAAGGTCATCGGGCTATGCCTTTGTTTCCAAAGAACTGGTGCATATACAAGATAGCGGTGTTCCCACAAGATCCTTCATTGTAAAGGACCCGGATGGACATGCCATGCTGATAAAAGAATCAGTGAAGTAGATCAGGAAAGGTCGCCCTGCCGACAAACCCCGAACAGGGCTGTATATAAATTTGCAGAAAAAACTCATGAAGAAATTAATGTTATCGCTTGGAATATTGACCATAGGATTGGCTCTTAATGCACAAGAGGGACCAAAGGGACTGAATATAAATGAAAAAGCGCCCGGGTTTTCTGCCAAAGATCAGTTGGGTAAGATCGTTAGCCTGGCTGAAAAATTAAAAACAGGTGCCGTTGTGCTGGTCTTTTACCGGGGGCAATGGTGTCCTTATTGTAATAAACAATTGAAAAGCCTGGAAGATTCATTGTCGTTGATCAAAGCCAAAGGGGCAACCCTTATTGCTGTTACTCCCGAGAAGCCGGAGAATATCAGTAAGACCATTGAAAAAACAAAAGCCAGCTACCCGGTTTTGTTTGATGACGGATTGAAAATAATGAAGAGTTATGATGTAGCTTTTGCAGTAGACCCAAAGGTCATCGAAAAATACAAAGGTTACGGCATCGATTTTAATGAAGTAAACGGCAATAACGGGGCACAGTTGCCGGTTCCTGCAGTGTACATAATAAATAAAAGAGGAGAGATCATTTATAAGTTCTTTGATACGGATTACAGGAAACGCCCTGCTGTAAAAGACATTCTCGATCATTTATAAACCGGTTGTTCAATTTATAAAATCCTGGGCACCTGCTGGTGCCTTTTTCTTTTAACTCGTCAACTGCCCGACAGTGTTTTGCTTCAATGTGTAGTTTCTTTGTAACAGATATAATTCATCAATGAGCCATTCAAAAAAAATAACCTGTCCGTTGTGCAATGATCTGGTGGATGAGCTTTTGTACCGCTTTCATATCAACAGTGAGCAGGCGGTTATTGATAAGATCAAGTTGAAGAATCCCGGGTGGACAGAACAGGATGGTATTTGCAGCCGTTGCATCGATTATTATAATGTAGAAATAATCCGTGAGCAGAAACTGCTTCCGGAGATCGGCCCGTTTTTTTCCGTAAAAAGTGCAGATGATTTTGTGATCCTTCCTACAGCGCTCCGGGTAGATGCCAATCCTAAGTACAGCGGTAAAGGAGTGACCATCTGTTTTATTGACAGCGGTTTTTACCTGCATCCCGACCTGGTGAAAACAAAAAAAAGGATCAGGAAGATCGTAGACATCACAAAACCACGTACGGGGGTGGCTTATTTTTCAAAGCCACACAATGAATCCTGGCATGGTACCATGACCAGCGTGATATGTGCCGGTGATGGTTCATTAAGCAATGGTTTATATAAAGGGATCGCCAATGAAGCCTCCCTGGTTTTGCTGAAAGTGATGGATGATAAGGGGAAGATAACCACAGGAAATATTGCCAAAGCCCTGAAATGGGTGATGAAGAATCACAAGCAGTATAATATAAGAGTAATAAATATGTCGCTGGGCGATGATGCCACCGGTTCCTGGAAGAACAGCGAAGTGGACCTGCTGGCCGAAAAACTGATCGAACTGGGAATAACCATTGTGGCAGCGGTTGGTAACGACGACAAGGTTTCCATCAGGCCCCCGGCCAATTCGCCCAATGTGATCGCAGTGGGAGGATGGGATGATAATAACCGACTTGATGGCGAGAACAAACTGTATCATTCTTCTTTTGGAAAAACCGACGATGCATTGCACAAACCCGAACTGATCGCAAATGCCATGTGGATCGCAGCACCCATCCTGCCTGGAACAAAAGAGCAGGAACTGGCAAAAACGCTTTACGAACTGGATAACAGTCCGGACAATGACCTGAAGAAAAAGATATTAACATCGGCAGACAAAACCGGTTTTGCAGTGGAAGAAATAGAAAAAAACGACGTAACTTTTTGGAGAGAAAAAATAAAGAAGCGCATACAGAAATACAAGTATATCTCGCCTTTCTATATGCATGTTGACGGAACTTCTTTTGCCGCACCCATTGTTACGGCTGTTATTGCGCAGATGCTGGAAATAAATCCTGATCTCACTCCGGCACAGGTTCGAAAAATATTATTCAGCACTGCAAAACGCTTACCCGGTTTACCTGCGGAACAGCAAGGATACGGGATCATTCATCCCGGGAAAGTAATTGTAAAAACACTGCAAAATTTATTCACTATGAAACAACATGCATCTCCCTTTATCAATAAAAGGAAAAAAGCCATCGAATTCTATATTCAGAATCCCTGTGCCTCTCATATTTCCCTGGCCGGAAGTTTTAATCACTGGGCACATGATTCATTATTAATGGAACCATCCAAGAACGGGCTATGGAAGATAGAGATCCCCATGCTGCCCAAAGGAACCTATCAATATAAATTCTTTGTAGACGACCGGACCTGGATGGAAGACATTGACAATCCTTTCCGGGAGCCCGATGGCCTGAACGGGTTCAACAGCATTTTACTGGTAGAAAACTGATAAACGATGATGATAGCAGTTAAAATAGCGCTCATACTGGGATTGGTATACCTGCTTGCGGGGGTTGTATTCGCCATTCTATTTCTCCGTAAGGGAATTGAAAAGGTAGATGTGGCGGCCCATGGCTCGGGGTTTGGTTTCCGGCTGATCATCTTTCCGGGTACGGTTGCACTGTGGCCGATTCTGTTAAACAAATGGCTGAATATAAAACGGGTGAACCATGATGAAGCCGCTTCGTAAAAGACACCTGGAAATATGGATATCGCTTGCGATATTGATTCCTGCCGGTATTATCAGCGCTTATATGGTTGTGCCCAAAGAAGCCATCAATAAATTATTGCCGGAAGAAAAGAGCGCCGCCCTGCCTGTTGTAATAAATAAAGCAGAAACGAAAAATTATTCAGTTTGCCTGCGTCGTTCTGCGGATAATAAAAATTACCAGTTGCAATGGATCAATAACAAGTCATCTGTACAACCTTCTTCACTTGTTTATAAAGAGCGTAACGGGATAAAGGAATTGATCGGACGGGTTGAATCAACCGGCACTTACTTTTTTCCGTTGAAAGCAGATTCCACAAACAGGTACCATTTCATTCTTTACGATATCATTCATCAACATATAACCGACAGCATAAATTTTAACGAATGAGCGCAGGATATAAAGCAGTGGGATGGAACCGGCAGAAGAAACTATACGACTGGCTTCTCTTTGGATTTTGTGTATTGTACTTACTGAGCTTTGTATTGGTTACGGCATTCATCAACCCCGATTATACGTTTGAAACGGTATTGATCCGTTCCACTTCAACCCTGGCGGTATTGTTACTGCATGTTATACTGAGCATTGGTCCGCTGGCAAGGCTCGATAAAAGATTCCTGCCCTTGCTGTACAACCGCCGGCACCTGGGGGTTACCATGTTCTGTATTGCATCAGTACATGGGGTATTCAGTCTTTTCCAGTTTCATGCATTGGGTGATGTAAATCCGTTCGTTTCATTGTTCACTTCCAATACCAATTTCAGTTCACTCAGCGGTTTCCCATTCCAGGCCCTTGGATTTTTAGCATTAATCATCCTTTTTTTAATGGCCGCAACCAGCCATGATTTCTGGCTGCATAATCTTTCGCCAAAGGTTTGGAAGACCGGGCACATGTTTGTGTACCTGGCTTATTTCTTAATTGTGATGCATGTGATGCTGGGTGTTATCCAGTATGAAACGCATCCTGTTTTTGTGCTGCTGGTTGCTGCAGGGGCCTTGTGGCTGATCACCCTTCATCTTATAACCGGAAGAAAAGAAGTGAAGAAAGACAAGGAAAGATTTGATCATACAAAGGAAGGATTTGTAAGCGTGTGTAACGTAGATGAGTTTGAAGAAGGCCGGGCAAAAATGTTCTGTATAGATGAAGAGCGCATTGCGGTATATAAGCATGAGAATAAATTATTTGCCATTCACAATGTGTGCAGGCACCAGGGCGGGCCGCTGGGCGAAGGGAAGATCATTGATGGCTGCATCACCTGTCCCTGGCATGGCTACCAGTACCTGCCGCATAACGGCCAGTCACCACCGCCGTTCACCGAAAAGGTAAGTACCTATGATGTGCGGGTAGAAGGAACGGTGGTTTGGTTAAACCCGAAGCCCTATGCAGAAGGAACAGAGAGGCCGGGTGCAGCGGTTGGTTAAGAAATAAGAATTTGAAATTAAGAATTAAGAATGAAGAATGAAGAATTTTATATTGGATGGATACCGAAAGCGCCGTTATCGTATGTAAAGCAGGTAAGAAGGGTATTGTTCATACTTTTTCTGCTGGCATTACTGGTTGGATTGTTGCTGGCTTCTTTTCAAAAGAAATTTTCTACAGCCCGTTTTGAATTTGGCCGGCCTACGGAAATAAAGGGCATATACTGTAGCAGCCCGGTTCCTATGCTGCGGGTGGTAAGCGGAAAAGATATTTGGGGCAATACCTCTTTTATCAGCATTCCGTTGGTTGGCTATGGAAAACACGGAGCAGAAACAGCGATCATGGAACTGGAGAAAGAAAAGAACAGTTCTTTCAATAAAAAAGAGATCACGTTAAAAGGAACCTTACTTTACAGTGATGGAAAAACATTATTGCAGGTGAGCAGAGAAGAAGATCCTGTTGTAGCTGTTGGTATGGATGCGGATGTTTCCCTGCTGCCAAAGCAAAATGACCTGGGATCGCAAACTATAAAGGGTGAGATCATTGATCCCAAATGCTATTTTGGAGTGATGAAACCCGGTGAGGGAAAAGTACACAGGGATTGTGCCATCCGTTGCATACTCGGCGGAATACCACCCGTATTGAAAGTGATGAATGAAAAAGGCGAAATGAATTATTACCTGGTGGTGGGCCCCCATGGCGAAAAAATGAATGAGGCCGTACAGGATTATGTGGCTGAGCCCGTAGAGATAGAAGCCAGGGCGGTGCAGCAGGATGATTGGGTGATATTGTATGTAGGGGAGAAAAGTATAAAAAGGATATCGGCGATCAGTTTATACAGATCTCAAACCCAGGTAGCATCCTGTACAATCAGTTGTACAAAATAACGGGCTACGATAAAACTTCAAACCCTAAACCTCAAACCTTTCTTCTCTCTATTCCCATCTTTTTCATTCTTGCTTCCAGGGTGGTGGGGTTAAGGCCCAGTATTTTTGCAGCGCCTTTTTCACCGCTTACTTTCCAGTTTGTTTTTTCCAGAACAGCAATGATATGTTCTCTTTCTACGTCATCCAGTTTGTGCAGGGCTGCTTTACCATTGTTAGTGGTGAGCTTTGCAGCGGGTATCCAGTCTCCGTATTCCAATGTATTGCCCGGGCATAAGATCAATGCTCTTTCCACCAGGTTTTCCAGCTCACGGATGTTTCCGGGCCAGTTGTACAGCATGAGTGCATCAATAACTTTGGCGGGAACGCTGTTGATCTGCTTTCCCATCTTTCCTTCATACTTATTAATAAAGTGTTTTACCAGCAACGGAATATCTTCTTTGCGGTCACGCAG
This sequence comes from Ferruginibacter sp., assembly GCA_044220615.1. Classification (GTDB taxonomy): domain Bacteria; phylum Bacteroidota; class Bacteroidia; order Chitinophagales; family Chitinophagaceae; genus Ferruginibacter. The sequence goes on from JBGAQR010000001.1 coordinate 67,845, forward strand.
CGGCGGGGAGACGATCGGGAATACGTTGAGCCGGTAGAACAGGTCTTCCCTGAATTCTTTTTTAGTGATGGCTTCTTCCAGGTTACGGTTGGTGGCGGCTATCACCCGTACATTCACCTTCATTGTTTTGGGATTGCCCAGGCGTTCAAATTCTCCTTCCTGCAATACCCTTAGTAATTTGGCCTGCAGTTCAATGGGCAGTTCGCCGATCTCGTCTAAAAATATGGTACCGCCGTCGGCCAGTTCAAAACGACCGATCTTTCTTTCCATGGCACCGGTGAATGCACCCCGTTCATGCCCGAACAGTTCGCTTTCGATAAGGTTGGCAGGCAGGGTGGCACAGTTGATCTTTATCAGTGGTTTTTTACTGCGGTTGCTGATATTGTGAATGGCCCTTGCCAGTAATTCCTTACCCGTTCCGCTTTCGCCCATGATCAATACGGTTGCATCGGTAGATGCCACCTGCTCTATCTTTTGTAATATCTTATGAAAGTTCTTGCTCTTGCTTACTATCTCTTCGAAGTTGTGATTGTGTTTTATCTCTTCCTGCAGGTATTGGTTCTGTGCCTGGAGGCGGGCCTGTTCCTGTTCCATCAGAATCTTATCGGTGATATCGATGAACATGGTACGGGTGAATTGTCCGCCCACATCGGGATTGCTCCACCATTGTATCCAGATGGGTTTGCCATTGTCTTTGCGGCGCAGTTCCAGCACCACGCCGCTGGTATCAACGCCACGCCCGATGGAATCAAAAGCTTCTTTCAGCCTGCGTTGTGCATCGGGCGTGTCCGGTATAAAGGAAGCGCCGTATGTTCCTTCTATCTGGTCGGGCCGTATGCCAAGTGTTCGCATGGCAGCCCGGTTGGCCTTAATGAATTTTGAATCCAGTCCTTCATGCACATAAGCGATGGGTGCTTCTTCAAACAGGTCTTTGAATCTTTCTTCGCTTTCAGCTAATAATTTTTCTAATTCGCTGTTGGCGATCTTTAATTTCTCTTCTGCTTTTATCCGGTCTATCTCTGCGCCTGCCCTTGCTGCAAATATTTTAAGGATAGAGGTCTGGTTCATCTCATTTTGCATGGGCTCATCGTCGAGGGCGGCAATATGCCCGATCACATCTCCGCTTGCCGGGCTGTAGATGGGTACTGCCACATACGATTCATATCCGGCTTCTGCGGGATAGGCCTTATCACAGCCAGCGGAGATGAATACAGGAGCGCCCTTTCCTTCCATCACCAGCTTACAGGGCGTACCTTCCACATCGTATTCAATATTCTCTTCCCGTTGATTGTTCTTAGAGTAAGAAAGCGTACGTACCCTTGTTTTATCAATATCCGTACATTCTGTAATGATGCAGGTTTTGATGCCAAGCGAAAGGGTAACGTAACGGGTGAGCGCTTCAAAAAAATCCTGGCCCACCAGGCCCGATGTGGCTTCGGAAATGGTTCGCAGCAATTCTTCTTCCCGTTTGCGCCGCCCGGTATCCCGTACAATACTGCAGGTGTATTCCTCGCCCTTGTATTCTATGAAATTACCGGTGATCTCCACGTCGTACACATACCCGTTCTTGTGTTTATGCTTTGCATCAAAAGTAAAATGCTTTTTTTCCTTTAACTTTTTCCAGAAGGCGGGGAAGTCAGACACGATATCACTGGGGTTGATATCCTTCACCTGCATGCGGGTAAAGTCTTCTTTAGAATATCCCGACATCCTGCAGGCGGCATCATTCACATAAATGATATTGCCATGTGCATTCACCCAGAATACTGCTTCATGCAGGTTCTCGAAAGTAAAGTGAGAAAGATTAAGGTCTTTTTCAAACTCCTTTATGGAAGTTTTAGCCATCGTCGTTTATCAATTAACCGGTTTTGCCGCATTTAAAATTACTAATAAACCGCAACCTAACATAATCGGGCGGGCGGGTTTGTCGGTGGCCCGACAGTTGCGTTATCCATCCTTGTATTCATAAAATGCGACGGAAGTAAACCGGCTATTTATTAAATTCTCCAAAATGCCAGAGGATGCCCGATGGGTCGTGTACAAAACATTCCCGGCCCCAATCGAGTTGCCGTACAGGTATTAACCGTACATCTTTATATTTTGCAGTAAGGTTTAAAGCCAGCAGTTCATTCCAGAACCTGTTTACATCATCCACTTCTAAAAAGATCATGGTATTGTCGACCCAGTCTTTTACATAGGCATCCTGTAAATAAAATCCTGTTTCCCCGGTTTTGAAATAAGACATGTTGTTCGACAGGATGGTTTCCTGGAAACCCAGGTCACGGTAAAAATTTCTAGACAGTTCAAAGTTGGCAGCGCCAATGAACGGACGTATCGACCTGGCTTTATGTTCCATTGTTTTTTTTTGTGCTGGTTAATTGAACAGGTATTACTGCCGGTTAGTTGGTTAAAGTTAAGAAGCCTTATTGATTTTCAATCCGAATAAAACCGTCGCCTCGGTTCGTGGCTCACGAACCAAGGCGGTTGTGTTTCGGTTCGTGAGCCACGAACCAAGGCAAAGCTCACGAACCGGGATACAGCGATTGTAGTAAGGGGAAAACCTCATTAAAAGACTGAAGTAATATACTTGTGTTGCGGGCTTCTTGCTAATAACTTTATTTCCCATCGCCACGGTTCGTGAGCCACGAACCGTGGCAAAAGTTAAGAAGCCTTATTGATTTTCAATCCGAATAAAACCCTGAAGATGTTCAATCGCCGGATGATGAATTCATAAGAGACAAAACATCCTGCAAGGGTGAGTAAAAAAACCAGCATGAATTTAAGGCGAACATCCATATCCAGTGGAAATACCAGCAGCGAAACCAGGGACAGTACTATCATGTGTATGATATAGATGGGGTAGGCGGCCTGGCTTAAATAGCGCAATGCTTTGCCGGAACTGTTTAAATACCTGTATCCGAATGCGAGTACCGAAAATGTCCAGCAATTTGATTCGATGACCAGCAATACATCCGGCACTTTCATTTGAAACTGCAGCAGGCGATAGGTATATAATAAAATGGCGGCAGTTAAAAAGAGCCACCGCCATTTCGCTAACATATCCCGGAAAGAAGAACCGCTTAGTACAAAACAGAAACCAAAAAAGAAGGCGAACAATCCCAGGAAGAAACCGTGCCAGGTCATTGCATACATTTCGTATAGAGCCGGCTTAACGAGTAATACTTCCACAACGAAAGCGGCTATCACAATTAGTAAACCCAGGGGATTACTCAATACTTTTTTTATCCAGGTCACCACTTCCCCTTCTTTCTTTCTTTTGAGGTAAAAGAAAATGGGCGACAGGATGATGACATAAACGAAAATATTCCCCAGGAACCAGAGCTGTGCCGGGTTGGGAGCGTAGTATAATGGCCGGTGATAATAGCATTGCCAAAGGCATACGGAAACGGGAACAATAATAAAGTAGCCAAACACAAAGGGAATAAAGATCCTTACGGTCCGCTCTTTAAGCAGTTGTTTCCAGTTCCGGTTTTGAATGGCAAAATAAACCCCCATGCCGGATACGAAGAACAAAAGCGGAATCCGCCATACATTAAGCATGGTCATGGGGATCCATAATGAGCTCCATGGTTTGCTATTGGTAATGAAACCAAGCATGATGCCCCAGGACTGGAAGCTGATGGCTGTATGATACAGCAGGAGTAAGCCGATGGCGATCACTCTAAGCCAATCAATATCGTATCGCCTGTTGGTGGTTGACATGTTAGTATTGTATTGGGTAAATAAATTTATTTCAGCATGGCTGCGATCACGGGCCTTGTTCTTTCAAGGAATGCATGATCCAGTTTTAATCCCATTGGTTCCAGCATTGCACCCAGGGCATCGTAGCTGGCTTTAACTTCGGCAAATGATGCTGCCACTGATTCATAAGCCGTTTGGTTATACTTGTTCTTTATTGTTTTGTTGGCACCCTTATCCAGTAACATCTGTACAATTTCGGGGCGACAAAAGAACGAAGCAGTATGAAGCGCCGTGGAGCCGTCGTTATTCTGAAAATTAAGATCGGCACCGGCGTCAATGAGTGCTTTGGCTATTTCCGTTTTACCAAACAGGCTGGCGCTGATCAGGGGGCTTGAACCTCCCAGCGGATCTTTTTCATTGAGGTTGGAGCCGGCTGCAATATGTTGCTTGAGCGCTTCCATGTTGCCGGTCATAACGGTTGTGTGAATGTCAACTTCCGGTGGTTTTACTTTGGTTTGGCCAGTTTTGCCAGTTTGTGTTTGTTCTTTCTTTTCATTACAGGCAGTCATTACAAACAGGGTGACTGAGAAAGTAAGGGCAATAGCTGTCCTTAGCGAATGGTTCATTTGCTTTTTCATTTTTTTATGTTTTATATTTTTTGGAAACTATGTTCTTGGGAAGAGCTGGTTGAATAAAGCCGTGCATGCAAGCTATAGCCGCTCATTCCATGATCGCTGATGATTAAATGATCTAATAAATTTCACTATCGTTCACGAATTATTCTTTTGAATACTCCAGCAGGTCTCCTGGCTGACAATCAAGCGCCTTGCAGATAGCTTCAAGTGTGCTGAACCGGACCGCTTTTGCTTTGCCGGTTTTGAGTATCGAAAGATTGGCCAATGTCAGATCCACTTTTTCTGAAAGCTCATTCAATGACATTTTTCGTTTAGCCATCATTACGTCTAGGTTTACAATGATCGGCATGGTTATACGGTTAATTCGTTTTCAGTTTGAATTTCGATCCCTCTTTTAAAGATCTGTGCAATTACAAAAAGCGTTACACCCATGAACAGCCATACATCTGCTCCGCCCAGGCGCAAATCCTGTGTATCGGGCATTTTCACTCCCTGCGTAACTAACCACTTGGTATATTTAACTCCCCACCATGTGAACAATGCTATCCCAAAAGTCAGATAAGATACTTTGATAATAAAAAGTCTTATTTCATTATTGAATGGCTGTGACATATTCAGTTTTTCATTGCGCAAAACTTTTATGACCAGGTAAAATATACATGCCTTTAATACTCCTGCAATACTTATGTACAATGTTTCTGCAAGAAAATGCCCCGGGTCGTATGCATATAGGGCTGACAGATCATTTCCCACCCAAAATGTTTTTGCATTAATTGAGTTTATCACCAGCGTATAAAAAGCACTGAATATTGAGCCGCCGGCTTCAATACATACGCCTATAAATAGTATCCAGGAAAATACTAGTAATATTTGCAGGATTGTTCTTGTTTTCATTATTAATTGATTTTATAATTACAGTGCAAATATTGATAAATAATTATTGATAAACAATAAAAATACATCTTTTTTAAATAAAAGTTATCCACATTTATAAAAGAGATACTGTACAGTTAAGCATACCAAATTGTAATACAGGAGCTTAGTTGATCTGTTGCTGCGATCATAAAACCGGGTAAGACTGGTAGTGCATGGTTATTGAAAGAAGCCTGGAAGATGAAAGGGTGAAGAATGGTTTTGTATGAACATTACAATGAGGCATTGTTTAACGGGCATGTTCTCCATCCCGTTACAGCAGGGCCTTAAGGGTTACTGAGCCTGCCTTCAGGCCATAAAAATAATTGGCTGCTTTATTCGTTTTACCTCTACATTTGTGATTGCATTTTTCAAAAATGCCCTGGTGAACACTTAAAAATCTTCTGTGTCGAAACATGTTAACAAGGTAACAGCAGCGGGGCTGCTGGTTGCATTAGGAATTATCTACGGCGATATCGGTACCTCTCCGCTCTATGTTTTTGATGAGATCATTCATGGTAAAGTGATTGATGAACTGCTGATCGTTGGTTCATTAAGTTGTATCATATGGACACTTACACTTCAAACCACCCTCAAATATGTAATACTTACTTTACAGGCGGATAACAGGGGAGAAGGGGGAATTTTTTCTTTGTATACCCTAGTAAGACGCCGGCGCAAATGGCTGGTGTTACCTGCTATGATCGGGGGTGCCGCCCTGCTTGCCGATGGAATGATAACCCCACCTATTTCTGTTACGTCTGCCATTGAAGGGTTGCGTATAACAAGTACGTTCAGTCATATTGAAGAATCTACTATCGTTTACCTGGTGATCGGAATTCTCGCCATCTTATTTTTCATGCAGCAATTCGGAACGAATTCTATCGGTAAATTATTCGGGCCCATTATGTTTATCTGGTTCATGATGCTGGCCATATTGGGCATATTGCACATTACCGACAACTGGAGTGTTTTTAAGGCCTTCAACCCATATTATGCATTTAAGTTTTTAAGCCAGTATCCCGGTGGGTTCTGGTTATTGGGGGCTGTCTTCCTCTGTACAACCGGAGCTGAGGCATTGTACAGCGACCTTGGCCATTGCGGCCGGGGAAATATCCGCATATCATGGGTCATGGTAAAATCCTGTTTGCTGATAACTTATATAGGCCAGGCTTCCTGGCTTCTTCAAAATCAAATGGGCCAGGTTTTTACCGGCAAAACATTCTATGCACTGATGCCCGATTGGTTCCAGATACCGGGTATCATCATAGCAACTGCGGCTGCTATTATTGCCAGCCAGGCCTTAATAAGCGGTTCATTTACGCTTATTAGTGAAGCCATCCGGCTGAACCTTTGGCCTAAAATGAAAATTAATTATCCAACAGAAGCCAGGGGCCAGTTATTTGTTCCCGGTATAAACACCCTTTTATTTGTAGGCTGTTGCGGTATCGTATTGTACTTTAAAACCTCCGGAGCCATGGGCGCTGCATACGGACTTGCTATTACTTTGTGTATGCTGGCTACTACTATCCTTGTTGCCAACTTTATGGTACTGCACCGGGTAAAATCAGGATTTATATACCTGTTCCTGGCAACCTTTTTAACCATTGAACTTAGTTTTTTGATCGCCAACCTGGATAAATTTCCTCATGGTGGTTATGTTACATTAATAGTTGGTGGCGGTTTGTTTGTTGTGATGTATATATGGTACAGGGCAAGAAAGATCAAAAACCGCTACATTGAATTTGTGCGCCTGGAAGAATATGTACCCAAACTGGAAGAACTGAGTAACGATACGTCGGTGCCTAAGTACGCCACCCACCTGGTATATCTTACCAGTGCCAATAATCCCAAGGAGATCGAACACAAGATCATTTATTCCATACTGAGCCGTAAACCAAAGCGGGCCGATATATACTGGTTCATACACGTGGATACGGTGGATGACCCATACACCTGTGAGTACACAGTTGAACACATCATTCCCAATGATATCATACGGGTGGAATTCAGGCTGGGCTTCCGTATGCAGCCACGCATTAACCTGATGTTCAAAAAAGTGGTGGAAGACCTGGTGGCAAACCGGGAAGTGAATGTTACCAGCCGCTACGAAAGCCAGCAGCGTAATAATGTAGTAGGCGATTTTAAATTCATCGTACTGGAAAAATTCCTGAGCCAGGATAATGAACTGCCCTTCTTTGAGCGCATCATCATGAAACTCTACTTCTGGCTGAAAGAGATATCGCTCAGCGAAGAAAAAGGCTTTGGCCTGGAACAAAGTATGGTGAAGGTGGAGAAATTCCCGCTGATCATTTCGCCGGTGAGCAATTTAAAACTCAGGCGGGTGTATATGGATGAGGATAATTGATCCGCCTCAATAAATATTATCGTATGCAATCCATCTCCGCGGCAGACCTCAAAAAGAAGATCGATAATGGGGAGAATTTTCAACTGATCGATGTACGGGAAAATTATGAACACGAAGAGTTCAACATCGGCGGGCAGCTGATACCGCTGGGCGAGATCATTCAGCAGGCAGGTAAAATTGAAACCGGTAAGCCTGTTATCCTTTATTGTCGCAAAGGCATCCGCAGCCAGGTGGCCATCCAACGGCTGCAGGAAAAATTTCATCTTACTAACCTGATCAACCTTATTGGCGGAACAGAAGCGTGGAGGAGGGAGTTTGAGGTTTGAGGTTGCAGGTTTGAAGTTTGGGGTTTGAAGTTAGGCAGAGAATAACTACTTTAACGGCTGCTTATAACATCAAACATCAAACTTCAAACTTCAAACCCGAAACTGACTTTTGCTTCAACTTGCTCTCTATATCATCGGCGCCATTGTGCTTCTTTCCATCCTTGCTTACCTGTTACAGGAGAAATTCATTTTTAAGCCGGAAAAATTAAAACAGGACTTTGTTTATAAATACGATGCACCTTTTGAAGAATTGTTCTTTGATGTGGAACCCGGTGTTCGCATCAACGGGCTTCACTTTAAAGTAGAGAAACCGCTTGGATTGATCCTGTATTTTCATGGCAACAGCCGGAGCATTAAAGGCTGGGCAAAATATGCCCGGGATTTTTACCGCTATAATTATGATGTGGTGCTGGTAGATTACCGCGGCTTTGGTAAAAGCACCGGCAAACGAAATGAAAAAGCCATGCTCAACGACATGCAGTTTGTGTACAACAGCCTGCTCACCAAATTTCCTGAACACCATCTTATTGTTTACGGAAGAAGCCTGGGCAGCGGCTTTGCCTGTAAGATCGCCAGTGAGAACAAACCCCGCTATCTTATTTTAGATGCACCTTACTTTAGCTTTAAAAAAACCATCGAACGTTTTCTCCCCATCCTTCCGGTAAAATATGTGTTGCGTTATCACCTGCGTACTGATAAATGGATAAAGCATGTGAATTGCCATACCTACATATTACACGGCACCAGGGACTGGCTGATCCCTATCAGCAACAGCGAAAAACTGCAGGCGCTAAACCCCCGCATGATCACCCTCATCCGCATACAGGGTGGCGGTCATAATAACCTGCCCAGCTTTCCGGAGTATCATAATTTTGTGAGGGATATTTTGCAGTATTGATACGGGATGCAGGATACAGGATGCAAGATTCAGGATTTTTGACCCGTGTCATTATGTTTTTCTTCGACGGCTTTTAAAAAATTGATAAGTTTTTTGCTTAGTAATATCAGTTTGCTGTTTAGGTTTTCAAATACTTCTTTGTCATTAAGGGATTTGGTTTCTGCCAGCGTTTCAAGATGGTCAATGGTTTCATCAAGGGATGCAATTGCAATAACGAGAAACCGGATGAAATCCTGTTTGTATTTTCGTCGACCATAACCTTCTACAATATTGCTTTTAACTGATTTTATCGAACGCCTTATCTGTTGCGCCTCTTCAAACTGCTCAAACCTGGGGAGTGTCATGGACATTAAATGTATTTCTATAACAGCTTCCCTGGATAATTTCCACACTTCAAGATTTTTATAACTCATTATCGATGATTTATAAATCAAAACTATACTATCCATAAACGAACCATCTGTGGCTTTGCCTCACAAAATCCTGTATTTTTCCCGTATCCTGCATCCTGCATCTTGCATCCTGTATCCTGAATCCTGAATCCTGAATCCTGAATCCCGTATCTTGCATCCGCATGAAACGAATACTCTTCCGCTGGCTCAAGATCATCATCATCATATATTGCAGCATCGGTATTGCCTTGTATTACCTGCAGGAAAAATTCTTATTTCACCCGGAGAAATTACCGGCGGCATATATGTACCGCTTTGATGTTCCCTTTGAGGAAGTGAACATTCCGTTCAATGAAACAGACACGGTGAACATGGTAAAGTTCTTTCCGAAGGATTCTGTGAGAAGAGGCGTGGTGCTTTATTTTCACGGCAATAAACAGAACCTGGAACGCTATGCAAAATTCGCCGGCAACTTCACCAAACATGGTTATGAAGTGTGGATGGAAGACTATCCCGGCTTTGGTAAAAGTACCGGTGAACGTACGGAGAAGAAATTATATGAGCAGGCCATGCAGGTATACAGGATGGCGGTCAGCCGTTACGGTAAAGACAGCATCACCCTTTACGGAAAATCCTTTGGTACCGGCATTGCTTCTTATGTGGCATCGGAATCAAATTGTAAAAGGCTGATACTGGAAACGCCTTACTACAGCATCCCGGCATTGTTCAGTTGCTATGCGCCCATTTACCCAACAGGTTATATGTCGACCTATAAGATTCCCGCCAATAAATTTTTGGAATACCTGCATTGCCCCGTAACCATTTTTCATGGTACCGATGATGGTGTGATCCCTTACCGTTGTGCGGCAAGACTGAAGCATGTCATCAAACCAACGGATGAATTCATAACCATTGAGAACGGAACGCACCAGAACCTGAATGATTTTCCTTTGTTCAAACAAAAGCTGGATAGTTTGCTCCGCTAAGTTCAGATGGCAACCACATTACGTGGCTTGTTCTTTTTTATTTTTCCCGGCAATGAATCAAGGATGGAATGCTTCAGCAGTTCCACCAGTCTTTTCTTTACAAAATCACGGTGCGTTACCATGCTCACTTCCCTTACCGGCGCCGGTTGCTTGAAGTGCCGGATGAGTTGCATCTGCCTGGCAGTAAGGTCAAGCGTGGCCAGTTCGGGTAATATGGTAATGCCGTCGTTCTGTTCCACCAGCCGCCGCAGGGTTTCAATACTGCCGGCCTCGTAATCAAAATGCCCGCCTTCGGCGCTGGCCTTGCGTAATTCACAAAGGTTGATGATCTGCGAGCGGAAGCAATGGCCTTCTTCCAGCAGCCACAAATGGTTGGGATCTATATCCTGTGCCAGCATATATGTCTTTTGAAAGGCCTTGTCTTTTTTTGAAACATAGGCCAGCATCTCTTCATAAAAAAGCGGTTGCTCTTTTATGCCCTGTTCATCCAGCGGCGTTACCAGTATGCCCACATCTATCTTTCCTTCTTTCAGTTTGGCAATGATGAGTTCGGTGGTAAGTTCTGTTATGCTCAGTTTCACCAATGGGTATTGCCGTATGAATTTTTGAATGAACAACGGCAGCAGGTAAGGCGCCAGGGTGGGGATGATGCCCACTTTAAGCAAACCGGTGATGATGCCTTTTTTCTGCTGCACGATCTCTTCGATCATATTTTTTTCGCCCAGTATCTTTCTTGCCTGTTCTATGATGGCGGCGCCGGCTTCGGTAGGTACAACGGGTTGTTTGGTGCGGTCGAATATTTTTAATCCCAGTTCTTCTTCCAGTTTCTGTACCTGCATGCTTAAGGTAGGCTGGGTTATAAAACACTGGTTGGCCGCTTTGGCAAAATGCCGGCAATTGTCGATGGCTACGATATAGTCCAGCTGGGTAAAGGTCATGTGTATAGATTTTATCTATGATGTTATTTAAAATATCAATAAAAATTATCAGCTAAATAAGATCAATTTTACCTTCTAAAAAAATAAACCATGAGTGAGAATAAAAAATTAACCACGGCTTCCGGAAGCCCGTATTATTATAATGAAGACACGCAGAGTGTGGGAGCAAGAGGGCCCTTGCTGTTACAGGATTATATCCTGCACGAAAAAATGGCGCACTTCAACCGGGAACGCATTCCTGAAAGAGTGGTACATGCAAAGGGCTCGGGCGCCTTTGGCACTTTTACCGTTACCAACGATATTTCAAAATATACAAAGGCAAAACTGTTCAGTAAAATTGGTAAGCAAACAAAAGTATTGCTTCGGTTCTCCACTGTTGGTGGCGAAAAAGGAAGCGCCGATACCGAAAGGGATCCCCGCGGCTTTGCGGTTAAGTTTTATACTGAAGACGGCAACTGGGACCTGGTGGGAAACAACACACCCATCTTCTTTATTAAAGATCCCAAGAAGTTCAGCGATTTTATTCATACGCAGAAAAGAGATCCGTATACCAATTGTAAAAGTCCGACCATGATGTGGGATTACTGGAGCCTGAACCCCGAGAGTCTGCACCAGGTGATGTTTTTGATGAGCGACAGGGGTACGCCTGTTGGATACCGCTATATGAATGGGTACGGCAGTCATACCTTCAGCATGATCAATGCAAACAACGAAAGGGTATGGGTGAAATTCCATTTTAAAACAGCACAAGGGATAAAGAATTTTACCAATGAGGAAGCGGCGCACATGAAATCGGTGGATATGGACTTTGCGCAGCGTGACCTGGTGGAAGCGATCGATAAAGGAGAATTTCCAAAATGGAATTTGAAGATACAGGTGATGACAGAAGCCGAAGCAAAGACATACAAATGGAATCCCTTTGATCTTACCAAGGTATGGAGCCACAAAGATTTTCCACTGATAGACGTGGGTGTGATGGAGCTGAATGAGAACCCGAAGAACTATTTTGCCAGCATCGAGCAATCGGCCTTTGCGCCGGCGCATGTGATCGACGGCATCAGCTATTCGCCCGATAAAATGCTGCAGGGAAGATTACTCTCTTACCCCGATGCACATCGCTACCGGCTGGGAGGTAATTACGAACAGATACCGGTTAACCGTTGCCCTTTTGCCGTAAATAATTATGAGCGTGACGGGCAAATGCGGGTAGATGATAACGGCGGCAGCAACCCTAATTATTTCCCCAACAGTTTTGATGATATTAAAGCCGATGAGAACTACAAACAACCTGCCTGGGAATTAGACACTGTAATGGCCGATTGGTATAGCCGCAATGCAGATGGAGAAAATGACCATTACACCCAGCCGGGTATTTTTTACCGGGAAGTGTTATCGCAAACCGATAAGGTAAACCTGGTGAATACTATTGTGGGTGCCATGAGTGGCATCAGCGGGCCAAAGAAGAACGAGATCATCAACCGCCAGCTTTGTCATTTCTTCCGTGCCGATATTGGGCTTGGAATGGCCATTGCCAAAGGACTTGGCCTGGATATGGAATCGCTTCAGCAGGTGATGCCGGCCAGACACGAATCAGTAACCGCTTAAAATAAAAATTATGGCAAACGAAATTGCAACAAAAGAAATTGAAAAACCATTGACCGTAGTAAGAAAAGAAACCGTGAGCAACGAACAGCTTGCCGAACAACTGGCAAGGGTAGAGAGCCTGTTGGTAAAGATCGATCAGAAACTGAGTACGCCTTTGATCGGTTAAAGAAAATATCCAGGGATATTTTTGATTTTTTTGAACCACATAGGAGCATAGGAAACAGGATGTGACCTATGTGCCAATGTGGTTCAATTTTTTTCGCATTATTCAACCAGTGAAACCGCTTTTTTATTGACTGACAGTTTATAGGCAACACCCACTTTCAATGCATAGTTCTCTGTACCATGGCTTACCGGGAATCCAAAGCAAACCGGGTAATCGTATTCAGCCACCACATCACGGATCACTTCATATACTTTTTTTCCAAAGGGCCGCCCGGTGTCTTTCATATCGGTAAAGCCGCCGATGATCAGTCCGGCCAGTGCATTTAATTTTCCGCTTCGTTTTAATTGGTACAGCATACGGTCGATGTTGTAAATGTATTCGCCGATGTCTTCTATAAAAAGAATTTTATTTTTTGTACTGATATCCGAAGGCGTTCCGGTAATATTCGCCAGCAGCGAAAGATTACCACCCACCAGGGTTGCCGCTGCAGTGCCGGTCCTGTTGTACGGATGTGCCTCAGCAAGGTATTTTGCTTTTTTGCCGGTGACTGCATGTTTAAATGCCCGGATGAATTCATTCTCACCTTCATTAAAAGCCGAGGCCATGGGTGCATGAAGCGAAGCAATATTGAGCCGGGAAAAAATATGCGCATGTAACACCGTGATATCGCTGAAGCCGATGATCCACTTGGGGTTCTTTTTAAATTTTGAAAAATCCAGTTGATCAATGATTCGGCCAACCCCGTAACCGCCGCGGCCGCAAAGGATGGCATTGATGCCTGGGTCATCCAGCATGGCCTGCAGTTCATCCCGGCGCTCCTCATCCGAAGCGCTGAAATAATTCTTCGACCGGCTGCCCAGTGTTTTGCCCAGCATCACATCAAAGCCCCAGTGCTGCAGGGTGTTGATACAGGCCTGGGCTTTTTCAGCCGCCATATAACCCGCCGGGCAGGTAATGCCGATGCAATCGCCTTTTTGTAAGTAGGGGGGAATCTTTATCATGTGGGAAGATTATGGACAACGCCCTTTAAACGGGCATTCTTTTTGATTAAATTTACACATCCAAAATTAATCAATGAGATCATTATTACTTTCTTTTTTATTGCTCACCGCAGCATTTATAACAGAAGCACAGCCCCCCTGCTCTACATTTCCGGGAATGACACCGCAAACGGCTATCCCGGTCTGCGGTACCACAACATTTACACAATTGAGGGTGGATAATTGTAATGGAACCCCCGTTTCAGGTACAGGCGCATGTGGCGGACCGAATGATTCTCATAACGCATATTGGTATAAATTCCATTGCTATCAGGCTGGTACCCTCGGGTTCTTAATAACACCACAGGTATTATCTGATGACTACGATTGGGAACTTTTTGATGTGACCGGCGTTACAAACCTTAACCAAATATATACGAATGAACAATTAATGGTATCGCTGAATCTATGCGGTAACCCTAATGGAGTTACGGGTTGCTCAGCAGCAGGCACAGACAGTATTAACTGCGGCGGAAATACTTTTTTATTCAACCGGCTTGCTACCCTGCAGACCGGGCACGACTATATGCTGATGGTAAATAACTGGGCAGCTACCAACACCGGTTATACACTGCAGTTTACCGGCGGCAATGCAGTTATTACCGATCCTAATGTTCCGGTAATAAGCAATAGTGCGATCGTTGGATGCAATACTTCAGTAATCAGGGTTAATTTTTCAAAAGATATTGTTTGTACCAGCGTAACGCCTAATGGAAGTGAGTTTTCTATTTTACCAGGCAATCCGCTTATCAACAATGTTATATCCCTGTGTCCTTCCGGTGTTACAGCCATTACCCAACTGGATATACAAATGCAGACCCCTCTGCCATCCGGAAATTATACCCTGGTGGTTAACCCGGGTGCAGATGGCAATACCTTCAGGGATGTATGCGGAAACGATATGGTAACCGGGTTCAGTATACCTTTTACGGTTACGGCTTCTCCGCCACCGGTTATACAGTCGGTTACGGTTGATCCCTGCCACAGGGATAAAGTGGTGGTGAATTTTGATAAGCCGGTAAGTTGTGCCAGCATCAGCGCCGCCGGAACTGAACTCAATGTTAGTCCGGGTACCTGGACCGTAAACAGCATCACCTACAACTGTACCAACAATCAATACACTACACAGATCGCTATGAACCTGGCAAGCCCGTTACCAGGGGGTAATTATAATGTATTGATTGGCGATGGCAGTGATAATACCACTTTATCGGATACCTGCTCGTCTTTTATGCCGGTTGGGTATTCATTCCCCTTTGTTGCGGTGCCGCCGCTGCCACCCGTTATCCAGTCGTTTACTTATGATAATTGCAAGCGGGACAAATTGGTGGTTATTTTTGATAAACCGATACTCTGCTCTACCATTGCAGCAGATGGTTCGGATTTTGTGATCCAGAACGGCCCGGCCATCACTTCCATCAGTACCAACTGCGGCAGTAGTACTTATGTTACATCAGTAACGCTGAACATTGCTACACCCATGCCGCCGCTGCAGTTCCTCAACATCATGATCCTGCAGGGTACCGATAATAATACATTGGCAGATACCTGTTATTCATTCATCACACAGTTTTATACAAATAATTTTGCAGCGCCTCCGGCGCCGCCAAGGCCTGTGGTAGACTCAATGCAGTACGACCGCTGCAGCGCTTCTTTCTTTAAAGTATTTTACAGCCGCCCCATCCTGTGCAGCAGCATCAGCCCGGATGGTTCTCAATATGTCTTTGTTCCGCAGCCGGGGCAGGTTGCCATTGTATCGGCAACGCCCGATCCGGCCACCTGTTCACAGGGATATACCAATTGGGTGCTGGTTCAGTTTGCCACGCCGCTTACCGTTGCAAATACCCGTATATTATGGCATGCTACGGGATCGGATGGAAAAAACCTGAGAGATACCTGCAATTCAACACCTCCACTGGCCCTTCCTTTCCTGAATGTACTCGGCAAACCTTCGGCTGTGTTCAACAGCCAGGTTAACTGGGGTTGTGTAAATGATGATATTGTGCTTTCGCATCCCGGCGCTAATGGCATTACCTCATGGAACTGGACATTCAGCGATGGCAGAACGGCTACCGGCCAGAATGTAACGATGAGTTTCCCGGTTGCCACGCCAACGGTTACCGTGCAGTTGATCGTAAGCAATGGTTTTTGCAGCGATACCACTACACAAACGATCACACTCGGTAACGTATTCAACGCCGCATTTACCAGCAGCATGGGCGATACCACCTGTATCAATACCCCCATTAATTTCATTGATGCATCCACGGGCAATATAACCAACTACCTGTGGGACTTTGGAGATGCTACCCAATTCAACGGGCAAACACCGCCGGCGCATGTGTACCCGGTAAGCAATATTTATAATGTCCGGCTGATCGTTACCGATAACCATGGTTGTCGTGATACAGCGATCAGGCTGATGCATATTGATGCTTCGGCATTGATCGACTTCACCGGGCTTAAGCCGCAATACTGTACAGGCAACACAGTAACCCTGAAGCGGAAAATATCACGTAATGTAATTTCTTATGTGTGGGATAATGGCGATGGAAAAACATTTACCAACGAAGTGGATGTTAATTTCTCTTATGCCAATGAAGGAGTGTATACGATCACTTTGTCTGGCATTGATAAGTACTGTGGCCCGGCAAGCATCAGCAAAACAGTTCCGGTATATGCGATTCCAAAAGTAAACCTGGGTGCCGATACGGCGATCTGTCAGTCAGATAGATTATTGATAGGCGTAGCACCAAATGCTGCGTATACTTATTTATGGAATACGGGCGCTACTACTTCGCAGATATACGCCGATATTTTCACCAGGGATTATAATCTTACAGCCGATAATCACGGTTGCCGTGGATACGATGCCATGCATGTAAAAGTATTGCCGGCCTGTTTGATAAAAGTGCCCGGCGCATTTACGCCCAATGGCGATGGATTGAATGATGCATTGAAACCGGTGTATGCTGATCTTGCAAAAGATTATTCGTTCAAGATCTATAACCGCGTTGGCCAGTTGATTTTTGCAAGCAACAACCCGCTGGATGGGTGGGATGGCAGATTCAAAGGCAACCCGGCAGACGGAGGCGCTTATGTATGGACGCTCAGTTATATTGATCCGTGGACGGGCAAAGCGGTGAAGGAGAAGGGGACGAGTATATTGATACGGTAAATCTGTTAATTGGTTAATTCGTTAAATAGTTTATTAGTAGAGACCAATGAGTGAAACATTTCACCAATTAACGAATTAACTATTTAACTGTCTTCTATGCTTCGCTCAGCCTGCACTCATTCAAATGCACACCCAGCGTGTGAACTACGCCGCACTTAAGCGCAAAATTATTTTTCTGGTGGCCAACCGGGAAGTCGAAGCAAACAGGATAGCTGTATTCCTTTACTTTTTCCAGTACGATATCCTGCAGCGTTTTGCCAAACTCTTCACCGGCATCATCTGTTTTTACTTTGAATCCGCCGATGATCAGTCCCTTGAGGTTGGTTAATTTTCCACTACGCTTTAAATTCCAGAACATCCGGTCGAGGCTATATAAATATTCGCCGGTATCTTCTACAAATAATAGTTTGTCGTTTGTGCTGATGTCCGACCTGCTTCCAGCCAGTGATTCCAGCGTTTTTAAATTACCACCCACCAGTTCGCCGATGGCGAGGCCGGTTCTGTTCTTTTCATTGGGCGTAAACACAAGTCTTGTTTTTTCACCCACCAGGCATTTCCGGATGGATTCGATGGTCTCTATTTGTACCGGCTCGGCAGTACTCCAGTCTTTAGGAAAACTATTACACATTTTTGAATGAATGGAAGCGATGCGCTGGTTGGCATTAATGTGTGAATGAAGCACCGTTACATCGCTGAAACCGATGATCCATTTTGGATTGTGTTTTAGTTTTTTAAGATCGAGGTTATCTACAATGCGTACGGCCCCGTATCCGCCCCGGGCGCAAAGAATGGCTTTCACCGTTTTGTCTTCCAGCATCTGCTGAAAGTCGGCGGCTCTTTCCTCATCGGTTCCGCCAAATGTAAAATCACGTTTACCAATGCTTGTGCCCGCTTTTACATTAAAGCCCCATTCATTTAGTTTTAATAAAGCCGGCTGAATATCTTCTGCTGTGATATACCCTGCCGGGCAGCAGATGCCGATGGTATCTCCTTTCTTTAAATAGGGTGGAGTGATGCAGGGTTTCTCCGGTTCTGCATTTGCTTTGCCTGCTGCAATTGCCGGAAAAGAAGCAGCCAATGGAATTACCGATGAAAGAAAGTCTTTACGTTTCATGAAATAAATTTAATGTAATTGAACCAATCAAAGAAAGGAATCCCGTGTAACAAAATGATCTGGATTCAGAGAAGGATGTCAGGCTGAGCTTGTCGAAGCCGTGATCATTCAATACTAACCCTCCTTCGACAAGCTCAGGCCGACATTTGCTTGTATTAAATGTGGATGAAATTGTCCGCTGCATATCACTACTACATATATAAATGAGTACATTAGCTTAACGATTGTATAACTGCTAATCCCTTCATTTATGAACACATCCCTCTACATTACCGACCTGCACAAAGTTGGCATGAAAGACATTGAGCAGGTGGGAGGAAAAAATGCTTCGCTTGGTGAAATGCTTCAAAACCTTGGCCAGCTTGGCATACAGATACCCGGCGGCTTCGTGGTTACCGTGGCAGCTTACCGGGAATTCATCCGGTATAACAACCTGGATGAACAGATCAAAAAGATCATCAACGACATTAAGTTAGACGACATTGAATCGCTCCGGCGGGGTGGTTTACTGGCCCGGCAACTTTTAAAGAACGCAAAATTTCCCCGTGAATTAAGCGATGCCATCATTGAAAAATATTACGAACTCAGCCGTGGCTACGACCAGGACATAACCGATGTGGCGGTTCGTTCATCTGCTACCGCCGAAGACCTGCCCGATGCATCTTTTGCCGGACAGCAGGAAACCTATTTGAATGTTCGTGGCCCGGCACCGTTGATGAATGCCGTGCGAAATTGTTTTGCTTCCATCTTCACCGACCGGGCCATCAGCTACCGCCAGAGTTTTGGTTACGATCATTTCAGCATCGGCCTTTCGGTATGTATACAAAAAATGGTGCGTAGCGATCTGGGCGCTTCGGGTGTTGCATTTTCGCTGGATACCGAAAGCGGTTTTAAAGACGTGGTGGTGATCAACGCTTCATTCGGTTTGGGAGAGATGATCGTGCAGGGTGCCGTATCGCCGGACGAATACATTGTTTTTAAACCAACACTGCAAAAGGGGTTCAACAGCATCATTGAAAAGAAACTGGGAACAAAGGATAAGATGATGGTGTATGGCGATAACCCCGATGAACGGGTGCAGATCATCCCGGTGGAGCGGCCGCTTCAGCAACGCTATTGTTTATCAGATGAACGCATACTGCAGCTGGCAAAATGGGTCAGCAGTATTGAGGCCTATTACAGCAAACTGAAGGGATACTGGTGCCCGATGGATGTGGAGTGGGCGGTAGATGGTTTGTCGAAACAATTATTTATTGTACAGGCAAGGCCGGAGACCATTCATTCGCAGAAAGACTTTTCAAAGATCACCGAGTACGTGATGGATGAAAAAACCGAACGCAAAACCCTGGTGAAAGGGATTGCCGTGGGAGATAAGATCGGCGCCGGAAAAGTTTCTATTTTATTCTCACTTGATAAGCGGGTTACCGACGGACATGAATTTGAACCCGGCGATGTACTGGTAACCGACATGACCGATCCCGACTGGGAGCCCATCATGAAAAAAGCGTCGGCCATCATTACCAATAAAGGCGGAAGAACCTGTCATGCTGCTATTGTTGCACGGGAACTGGGCGTGCCGGCCATTGTGGGCTGTGGCAATGCAACAGAGATATTAAGTACGGGGCAAATGGTTACTGCTTCCTGCAGTGAAGGCGGTGAGGGGGTGGTGTACGAGGGTAATGTTCCGTTTCAAAAAGTGGAAACAGACCTGAATGATCTGCCGAAAGTGAAAACACCCATCATGCTCAATGTGGCATCGCCCAACATGGCGTTTCGTTTTTCGCACCTGCCAAATGCAGGCGTGGGACTGGCACGAGAAGAGTTCATCATCAATAATTATATACAGGTTCACCCCCTGGCATTGATGAATCATAAAACGATGAACGATGCGGAACTGAGCAAAGCCATCAATAAAATGATACTTGGTTTTGAAAGCGAGGAAGACTTTTTCATCCAGGGCCTTAGTTTTGGTATTGCCAAGATCGCTTCGGCTTTTTATCCCAACAAAGTGATCGTTCGTTTCAGCGATTTTAAAAGCAATGAATATTATAATCTCCTTGGGGGAAAATATTTTGAGCCGCACGAAGAAAATCCCATGATCGGGTGGCGGGGCGCCAGCCGGTATTATTCGGAGAAATACAAGGAAGCATTCGGACTGGAATGCAAAGCGATCAAAAGAGTGCGGGAAGAAATGGGATTGAGCAATGTGGTGGTGATGATCCCTTTTTGCCGTACGGTGGAAGAATTGCATAAGGTACACGATGTAATGAAAGAATATGGTTTGGAAAGGGGCAAGGCCGGACTGGAGCTTTTCCTCATGGCGGAAATTCCTTCTAACATCATCATGGCAGAAGAATTTGCAAAACATATTGATGGGTTCTCTATCGGTTCCAATGATCTTACGCAGTTAACACTGGGGCTCGACAGGGATTCATCATTGGTTGCGCATTTGTATGACGAACGCAACCCGGCGGTGAAGCAAATGCTGCGTATGCTCATCGATACGGCCAAACGCATGAAAGTGAAAGTGGGTATCTGCGGCCAGGGTCCTTCCGATTTTCCCGACTTTGCCCAGTTCCTTGTTGAATTAGGTATCGACAGTATTTCGGTAACACCCGATTCGGTGATGAAAACGGTGAAGGCGATCGCAGCGGTGGAGAAAGAAATAAAAAAATAGATATTCTCTTTTTGAACCACAACTTGTCCAGGTAAACCGGGACAAGTTGTGGTTCATTCATTAAGTTTGGGCAATGGGCTGCTTTGCGGTATTTTTGCAGGCAATGAACGATCCCAAACGATACCTGATCACCGCCGCCTTACCCTATGCCAATGGCCCCGTGCATATTGGCCACCTGGCCGGCTGCTATTTACCTGCTGATATTTATGTACGCTACTTACGGGCGCAGAAAAGAGACGTGAAATTCATCGGTGGCAGCGATGAACACGGCGTTCCCATCACCATCCGGGGAATGAAGGAAGGCATCAGCCCGCAACAGGTGGTTGACCGCTACCATGCCATCATCAAAGAAAGCATGGAGCAGATGGGCATCTCTTTCGATATCTATTCCCGTACTTCCAATAAAGTGCATCACGATACCGCATCTGCATTCTTTAAAAAAATGTACGACGATGGTTTGTTTGAAGAAAAAGAAACCGAGCAGTATTATGATGAGAAGACAAATACATTCCTCGCCGATCGGTATATAACCGGTACCTGCCCGGTTTGCGCCAATCCAAATGCTTATGGCGATCAGTGTGAGAAATGCGGAAGCAGTTTGTCGCCCGAGCAACTCATTAATCCACGCAGTGCATTAAGTGATGCCGTGCCGGTGAAGAAAAAAACAAAGCATTGGTATTTTCCATTACAGCATTACGAGCCCTGGTTAAAGGAATGGATACTGGAAGGGCATACCGAATGGAAGAACAATGTATACGGCCAGTGCAAAAGCTGGTTAGATAGTGGCCTGCAAAGCCGTGCCATGACAAGAGACAGCAACTGGGGCATTAAAGTTCCGTTGCCGGATGCAGAAGGCAAAGTATTGTATGTGTGGTTTGATGCACCGATCGGTTATATCTCTGCCACAAAAGAGTTGACAGATAAGTGGGCTGATTACTGGTGTAAGGAAGATACCAAGCTGGTGCATTTTATCGGCAAGGATAATATTGTATTTCATTGCATCATCTTTCCATCTATGTTAAAAGCACACGGTGGGTTTGTATTGCCGGACAATGTGCCTGCCAACGAATTTTTAAATATAGAAGGAGATAAAGTAAGCACCAGCCGCAACTGGGCCGTGTGGGTGAACGAGTATATAAAAGATTTCCCGGGTTGTGAAGACGTATTGCGCTATGTGCTTTGCGCCAATGCCCCCGAAACAAAAGACAATGATTTTACCTGGAAGGATTTCCAGGACAGGAACAACAGCGAACTGGTAAGCATCTTCGGAAATTTTGTGAACCGCACCTGGGTGCTGATGCATAAACTATGCGGAGGGAAGGTTCCCAAACTGCATGAAGATATTTTGGATGAGAAAGACAAAGCGTTGATAGAAGCGATTCAAAATTCGAAATTAAAAATTCAGAATTGCCTCGAAGAGTATAAGTTCAGGGACGCCTTGTTTGAGGTTATAGATCTTAGCCGTACCGGGAATAAATATATGCAGGAGAAAGAGCCATGGATAGTAGCGAAGAAGGTAGCCTCCCCAAACCCCTCCGAAGGAGGGGCTTCAGACTCTGAGAGATCTGGCGGTCCTTACGATTATCAGACAGCAGATACAGTGGCTTATGGGTTACTTAAAAAATTTGTAGAGGAGCACAGATCAAATCCAACAGATGCCGAAAATATATTATGGCAGGTAGTAAGAGGGAAGAAGTTGGATAGCTTTAAATTCAGAAGACAGCATATTATCGGCACCTATATTGCAGACTTTGTTTGTCTTTCTCAAAAACTGATTGTGGAAGTTGATGGACTGGTTCATGAAATACCTGAAAATAAATTAAGTGATGCAGAAAGAACAGCTGAGCTAAATAAATATGGTTTTGAAGTCATTCGGTTTACCAATGATGAAGTAGTTAATAATACTGACTTTGTTTTAAACAGCATTCTTTCAAAACTCACTGAAAAGAAGCAGAAATTATCAGGGTCTGAGAACCCTCCTTTGGAGGGCAGGGAGGCTGCACAGAAGAAGATTGATAATTGCTTACATCTGTGTCTTCAGTTAACAGCAAACCTTGCCATATTGATCAATCCATTCCTTCCAGCCACGGCAAAGAAAATGCTGAATATGATGAAAGTGGTGGATAAGATGCTGGATTGGGAAAATGCCGGATCGATAAAATTACTGAGCGTAGGTTATAGCTTAAGAGAGCCGCAATTGCTGTTCAGAAAAATAGAAGACGAAGAGATAAGTTCACAGGTTGAGAAATTAAAAAAAGGGTCAGCCTCCCCGAACCCCTCCGAAGGAGGGGCTTTGAAAGGGCCTGCTAAAATGGATGAATCTAAAAAGACTGAAGTTTCTAAGAACCCTCCTTTGGAGGGCAGGGAGGCCATTGTATACGACGATTTTGCAAAGATCGACCTGAAAGTGGGAACGATCGTTGCTGCCGAAAAAGTAGAGAAAGCAGATAAGCTTTTAAAACTGCAGATCGACCTGGGCTTTGAAACAAGAACGGTCGTGAGCGGTATCGCCCTGCATTATCAACCCGAGGCAATCATTGGCAAACAGGTGGTGGTGGTGGCTAACCTGGCTCCCCGTAAAATGAGGGGTATTGAAAGCAATGGAATGATATTAATGGCGGAAGACAAAACCGGTAAACTGCATTTTGTGAGCCCGGATAGTGTTATTGATACAGGGAGTGGAGTTAGTTGATACGCTGCCGATTATTTAATGATTAAAACTGTTTTTATGAAAAAGAATTTAGTAGTGTTGTTGCTTCTTGCATTTGTAATGCCCGTGTTTGCCCAGGATGCCGACATGTCTTTAATACCCTACCGCAAAGGAAATTTATGGGGCTTTGCAGATCCGGATAAAAAAATTGTGATCGCTCCGGCTTATGAAGAAGCTGATTTTTTCTCTGAAGGATTTGCGGCGGTGAAAAAAGGAGGCAAGTACGGGTATATCAACAAAACCGGCAAACTGGTGATACCTGTTAAATATACGGTGGCCAAGCCTTTCCGGGTTGGATATCTTGCCAAAGGAGCCAGGATAGTAACAGCAGATGATATTGACGATAACCAGAAGTCGATATTATTTGCACCGGCTTCAGTACGTGCCGATGGATACGAGATATGCATCAATACAAAGGGAGAAGCAATGCAGGGTTGCCCGGCCATCCCGGAGAACAGCGCATCGGATCTTAATAAAACACCGATAAAGATTACTGAAACCAATTACAGTACGGTTAAAACAAACGATATTTTTGATAAGATCATCAGCGACTATAAAATGCTGGGCCGGGACGATAATTATTACATCGCCATGAAGGATACCAACTACGGCGTATTCAATAATAAGTTTGAAGTGATCGTTCCGTTTGAGTATAGTAAGATCAGCAGCACCAATATCGGCGGACTTACTTACCTGTTCGTGGAAAAGAACAAACTGAAAGGGATCCTGTTCGGGAATGGCTCTTCCTATGTGGCAGTAGACAACGATAACATTGTGCATGAAAAGGCAAAGAACGGAATGGATTATTTCATTATCTCGAAAGAAGGAAAGACCGGCGTTAAGAATTCAAACTATATGGAAGTTGTTCCGGCAGAATACAAGGAAGTGGTGTACGATAAGAACGGCGGGTTTATCTTTACCGGTGCCGATAACCTGAAGGGCTTGTATTTCCTGAGCGGATTTAAAACAGAAGCAAAATATACCGAAGTACGGCTGATGAAAGGAGGCCAGTATGCCATGCTGCGTTCGGCTGATGGTAAAGGATCTGTAGTAAACAGCAACGGCATTGGTTTTTCTGAAGAGTGATCAGTTAACAGGTTTGCCCCGGTAATGTGAACCTGCTTTTTGAATAAATGCTTTTATTTGCATCGTTAATGCATC
The DNA here is from genome assembly GCA_044220615.1 of Ferruginibacter sp. Taxonomy (GTDB): domain Bacteria; phylum Bacteroidota; class Bacteroidia; order Chitinophagales; family Chitinophagaceae; genus Ferruginibacter. The sequence goes on from JBGAQR010000001.1 coordinate 92,653, forward strand.
CAGCACCATGGATGCATTTTTGTTTAATGCAAGATTTGTTTTTAATTGCTTGTCTGTTTTATAATTGTACAGGTACTCAACCCGGTTACTGGCTACATTAAATCCAAGTACATGCGAACTGTCGATCACCTGGTACAGCGAACTTCCGGCTTTTGAAAAGGCGAGCCCACGGAGTGAACTGATGTCGGATAAATTTCCTCCGTAACTGGTTACAGCGCCCGGGTAGCCGGCTGCAGCCAGGATGGTTCCCATCACATCAAACTGCCCCACCACTTCATTCCGTATCTCTTTTTTATTTTTTTCGGGATCGAAGAGGATAATGGGTACCCGGTAACCTGTGATGGTATTAAAATCAACATTATTGTCATCGGGCACCAGCCAGTGATCGGAACAGAAAATGAAAACTGTTTCTTTAAACCAGCTTTCTTTCTTTGCTTCATTAAAGAAAGCACCCACGCAATCATCATAATATTGCATCGACTTCATAGGCGTGGTATAATTGCCCGGGAATTTTCTTGTATAGGTCTTTGGCAGGTCGTAAGGATAATGCGTGGAGATATTATAGTGTATTGCAAGAAAGGGTTTGGATACTTCGTTTATTTTTTTGTGAAAGAAAGGCAATACCGCTTCATCCTGTAGCCCCATGGAATGTGCAGGCAGGCCTTTGTATCCGGGTATGTCTTCTTCACTATAGTACTTATCAATACCCAGCCAGTTGGCGCATTTGGCAAAGCCAAAATTATCGTAGGCATCGCCGATGCAGAAAAGCGAATGGTAATTCATTGTTTTTAATGCAGCGCCTGTTTTGGTAACAGGTATGTTTACGTACTGCGAATGATAGAACGGTATGTCGGTGAGTGTGGGTATGCCGGCCAGTATGGCGGTGATGCCTTTGTTAGATTCATGCGAATAGCCAAAAGCATTTTTATAGAACACACTCGTTTGCAGGAGTGAATCAAAAAAAGGCATGGCCACTTTGTAGGCACTGCTGCTGTCGAAAAAATCATAAGGGATACTTTCCATTATGAACAGAACGATATTCTTTTTGCCGGATGCTGATGAATAAGGCTGTAACGATCTTTTAAGCGTAAAAATGGAATCGCAAGCCGCATCAGAAAGATAATCAGCCACCGGTATCTCATCTCCGCCCCGGTAAACAGAGTAAGTAAATGTGTGAAAGGAATTCTGCACCGCAGGCAGTTCATTGCTTTTTACCTGTACCAACGGGTAAGCAGGCAGTAGCAACCTGGAAAAGTTGTTACGGAATATAAAAGCGGTTGCCAGCGCCGCCAGTAATACCAGGGTGATAAGATCTCCACGCCGGTTATCCAAAAAGGAATGATACAGTTTCCTGTGCAGCAGCCATAACAGCCAGAGAACGACCGCTATTGCAAGCGCACATAAAACAAGAATAATGGTATTGAAATGAAATACCTGTTTAAAGGGATGATCGATCACATACAGCAGGTCGGCATTGGCCCGCTGAAAACGGAAACGGAAATAAAAGATATCGATCACGTTCAGCAAGAGGGCAGCCGTGTTAATGATCATGAAAACCGGCAAGGTGAACCAGGAAGAGAATTTAGCCGATACCAGCCTGCCCGCCTGCAGCAGGATAAGCAGGGCTGAGTTGATAAGTATCAGACAAAGCAGGTCGTACGCCAGCGACCATTTAGCCAGGATAAAAAAACCGGGAAAGGAAACTGCGTCTTCGCCCCCGGGGAATAATAACGGCCGGTTGTAGTTATAAAATATTATTTTTAAAACCGAATGAATGAGTAAGAGGTAAAACAGGAATGCAAGAAATGGCTTATTGTTTTGCCAGACAGATCTTAGCGTGGTAGCCGATAAACTGAATTTCATAAAATACCAATAAGCATGCTGAAGTGGATTGCCCGAAACAAATATAAGCTAATGATCAGTATCGTTGGCTTGTACCTGGCAGCAGATGGCTGGCAGCACAAGGGTATTGTACGGGTGTTACTGCCCAAAACTTTTCCTGCGCATGAGATCAAAGCGATTGAGCCGGTAAATAAGAATGAACTTATTAATACCGGTAAGGAATGGGTACAGGCTATCAATACCCCGGCAAGACTGAGTAAGCTTTCCCCGGCCACCACCGGGTTGGAATGTGACGTTTATTTTGATGCACAGAAAAAAATATTCGACGTTCATCATGATCCGGATAATTCAACAGGTTTTGAACTGAATACATTGCTGCAGTTATACACACAAAAAAAACTAACAGCATCGGTTTGGCTCGACTTTAAGAACCTTGATAAAGAAAACCAGCAGCCGGCACTTACAGAACTGATCCGTATCCGCCATAAATTCGGGCTAGCCAATAAATTGCTGGTGGAATCATCCCAGGCAGCCTTACTGTCTGTTTACAGCGACAGCGGCTTTTATACTTCTTATTATACACCTGTGTTCAATCCTTACCTTATAAGCGAAGATGAGGTGAAGCACCTGGCCGACAGTCTTTCCGAAATTATCCGCTATTCAAAAGTAGATGCCTTATCCGGGTATTATTTCCAATACCCCTTTCTGCACCGGTATTTTCCAAACTTTCCCATTTTAACCTGGGCGGCCAATGACCGGTACAGCCTGCTGAACTGGCTTTTTAAAAAGAAAATTGCTGCAGCTGCTGAAGTGTTCATTGTTCTGTATCCTCAGTAGTTTGCCATACTGCTTTTTATTTTCGGGGTAAGGCAGAATGTCTTAATTTCGGTTTTGCAAATAGTTGTTTAACTAACTAATATTTAATATTGCTCACAGAAAGCACGGATTTGCACGGAATGGATCTTAATGACCTGACATACCAGGTAAGGGGAGCGATCTATAAAGTTCATTCACAATTGGGCCCTGGTTTGTTTGAAAGCGTTTATGAGGCTGCTCTTATTTATGAGTTGAGGCAATTGAATCTTGAAGTACAGTCCCAGGTAGCACTTCCTGTGGTCTATAACAATGTGCAACTGGAAATAGGTTTCAGATTGGATATTCTAATAGAAAATACAGTGATAGTGGAAATTAAATCAGTTGAAGTTTTATTAGATGTGCACAAAAAGCAATTGTTAACCTATTTAAAGTTATCAGGTAAGAAACTGGGTATACTGGTCAATTTCAATGTATCAACGCTAGTCAGTAAAGAAAGTTTAATAAGAATAATAAATTAAATCTGTGAACATCTGAGCAATCAGTGAGAAAAACAAAAAACCATGTCGAAAAGAATCATAAAAAAGGTAGCCGTTTTGGGAAGTGGGGTAATGGGCAGTCGTATTGCCTGTCATTTTGCAGGAGTGGGACTGGAAGTGTTGCTACTCGATATTGTTCCAAAGGATCTGCCTGCCGATGCAAAGTCTGCAGCAAAGAATCAGATAGTGAATGACGCCCTGGCTGCTGCTCTCAAATCAAACCCATCGCCGGTTTATACCAAAGACGTTACAAAAAGGATCAAGACGGGCAATTTCACCGATAACATGAAAGACATTGCCGGGTACGACTGGGTGATTGAAGTGGTGGTAGAGCGGCTTGATATCAAACAATCTGTTTTTACGGAAGTAGAGAAATACCGCAAGCCGGGAACATTGATCACTTCCAACACATCGGGTATTCCCATTCACATGATGACCGAAGGAAGAAGCGATGATTTTAAAAAACATTTTTGCGGTACGCACTTTTTTAATCCGCCCAGGTATTTAAGATTACTGGAGATCATTCCTACGCCGCACACCGATCCGGAAGTGGTGGACTTTTTAATGCACTATGGCGATATAACCCTGGGAAAGACAACGGTATTGTGTAAAGACACACCGGCATTTATTGCAAACCGGGTGGGCGTTTTTGGTATGATGGCGATCATGAATACCATGGAGAAATTGCAGTTGACAATTGATGAGATCGATTCATTGACCGGCCCGGTTGTTGGCCGGCCAAAGTCTGCCACCTTCCGCACTGCCGATGTGGTGGGCATTGATACCCTGGTTAAAGTGGCAAAGGGTGTTGCAGATAATTGCCCGGATGATGAAGCAAAAGAAATGTTTACCATTCCGGCATGGCTGAATAAAATGGTGGAGAATAACTGGCTGGGTGATAAAACAGGACAGGGATTTTTCAAGAAAATGCCCCCATCCCCTAAAGGGGAGAAGGAGATCCATGTCCTCAATCTTTCTACGCTTGAATATGAACCACGTAAAAAAACAAAGTTTGCCACTTTGGAAACAGCCAAACCTATTGAAGATCTGAAGACAAGAATTAAAGCATTGTGTGCAGGCACCGATAAAGCCGGAGAATTCTACCGGATGTTTCATTACAACCTGTTCTCTTATATCTCTCACCGCATACCCGAGATCAGCGATGAGCTGTACCGGGTGGATGATGGTATGATGGCCGGCTTTGGATGGGAGATCGGCGCTTTTGAAAGCTGGGATGTTTTGGGTGTGGCAAAAACCGTTGAGGCAATGAAGGCAGCAGGATATAAAGTGGCTGCCTGGGTGGATGAGATGATCGCCGGCGGTGCCACTTCATTTTATAAAGTAGAGAATGGAAAACGGCTTTGCTACGATGTAAGCAGCAGGTCTTATAAAACAATGCCGGGTGCCGATGCATTCATTGTAATGCGGAATTTTGAGAACCAGACCATCTGGAAGAATTCCGGCTGCCGTACCTATCACCTGGGCGATGATGTGCTGGGACTTGAATGGTACACCAAGATGGGAAGCATTGGCGGTGAAGTGCTTGAAGGAATACAAAGATCGATCGCATTGGCAGAAGATAAATACAAGGGATTGGTGATCGCCAATGAAGGGGCCAACTTCAGCGCCGGTGCTAATGTGGGGATGATATTTATGATGGCCATTGAACAGGACTACGACGAAATTGATATGGCCATACGCCAGTTTCAGAACACCATGATGAGAGTTCGCTATTCAGGCATTCCTGTAGTAGTGGCACCGCATGGATTGGCATTAGGTGGCGCCTGCGAAATGAGTTTGCACGCCGATAAAGTTATTCCCGCTGCCGAAACATATACCGGTTTGGTGGAAGTGGGCATTGGTGTAATACCCGGTGGCGGCGGAACAAAAGAGTTTGTATTAAGAGCCGCTGATGAAGTACACAACGGCGAGCCCGATACCATTCCATTGCAGAACCGTTTCTTAACGATCGCTACGGCAAAAGTTGCCACATCGGCATACGAAGGATACGACCTGGGCATTTACCGCAAAGGGAATGATATCGTTAGCATCAACCAGGGCAGAAGGATCGCTGAAGGCAAGCAGGCTGTTATTGAATTATTTGATGATGGTTATGTGATGCCGGTGCAACGTACCGATATAAAAGTACTGGGCCGCTCCATGCTGGGCGCCATGCATGCAGGTATCAACGGTATGTGGCGGGGCAATTATGCAACCGATCATGATGTGACCGTAGCAAAAAAACTGGCTTATGTAATGTGTGGTGGCGACTTAAGCGAACCAACCCTGGTATCTGAACAATATTTACTCGACCTGGAAAGAGAAGCCTTCTTAAGTTTAACGGGCGAGAAGAAAACACTGGAAAGGATACAGAGTATATTGAAGAGCGGGAAGCCGTTGAGGAATTAAACACCCGGTGACCAGGTAAAACAGCAATACATGGGCGAAGCCGAACTCCAGCCGAATCGAAACCTGCTGATCATTCATGCTGAACTGATCTTTTATGGTGATGCCGCCAGCGAAGAATTAAGTATACAGATCGCAAAAGACGTGGAAGATCACTGGAATGAACCTGGAGGAGAAGTATTCATAAGCCAGAATTGGTTCTTTAAGAAACGCTACCAGGTACGGTTCAACATTAAAGGCAGGCACAACGGAATGCTTACTCCTGAAACCGTTTTTGAGAATACCGATCCCCGGAAAAATTATTTTCGTATTGAAGAATTCGCAATTGGGAATATCTCTTTTGTAGATGGGCTCAATTCCAACACCGGTTATTTTAAACTGGAGAACCTGTTGAATAATTCCAGCACCGCTGCGCATGAATTCGGGCATACGCTGGGGTTGGATCATCCGCATAACCTCGACATCCGCGGAAGAGGAACCCCGGGTATCATGTATCCGCGGGGAACCCTGGTTGACCCGCCCTTTCAATACTACCCCGAAGTGGCCGCCGGCGAGAAAGGAGGAACACTGAATCCCTTTACCCGGAAGGTACTGCAACATGATATTGACGACCTGCAATTGAATAGGCTCGATTTTAATGCAAAGGGTTTTGCCCTGGTGGGTGGCTTTACATCCATCTGGCACGAAAAACACATACCTGGTTCTCCCTGAAAAATTTCTGCTATCTTCATGCCTGATTTATTTTATAGCCATGGCAATACTGAGTATTGATAATCTTACAAAAAATTACGGGTCGGTAAAAGCGCTGAACAATGTCAGCTTTGCAGTTCCTCCCAAAACTGTCTTTGGCATATTAGGTCCTAATGGAAGTGGCAAAACAACCCTGCTTGGTATCGTAATGGATATCTTAAAAGTAACCAGTGGAAGCTATAAGTGGACCGGAGAAGATAGACCCGAAGCTTTGCGGAAAAAAATAGGCACCCTCCTGGAAACGCCCAACTTTTATCATTACCTGAGCGCCGAAACGAATTTGAAGATCGCTGCAAAGATCAAAGGGCATGGGGAAGAAGACATAGATAAGGTACTGCAAACGGTAAATCTTTACGAACGCCGCCGGTCGAAGTTCAACACCTATTCATTGGGGATGAAGCAACGCCTTGCCATCGCTTCTACCTTATTAGGCGATCCCGAGATCCTTGTTTTTGACGAACCCACCAATGGCCTTGACCCGGCCGGTATTGCCGAGATCAGGGAACTGATAAAGGAACTCAACCGCCAGGGCAAAACCATCATCATGGCCAGTCATATACTGGATGAAGTGGAAAAGGTTTGTACACACGTAGCCATCATTCAGCGGGGAGTTTTAAAAACAGTGGGTTCGGTAAGCGAGGTTCTCAATACGTCGGGTACCAATGCAGCCAGCATTTTAATTGAACTGAGTGCTGCTGATAATAAACATTTGAAAAATACATTGAAGCAAATGCCTGGCATTGAAACCATTTCAGAAACAGAGAACGGTATTGAAGTGGTTTGTCCCGAAAGCATCAGCGCAGAGCAGGTGAATAAATTCTGCTTCGATAAAGGCATTATCCTCGGTAAACTGAATGTAAAAAGAAAATCGCTGGAAACCCGGTTCCTGGAGATCACCGGTAAACAAAGCGACCGTTAAATCAAAACCTAAAACAGCACATGCTTCAGCTTTTTAAAATAGAATGGCTTAAAATAAGAACCTACCGTACGTTCTGGGTATTATTTGCCGGCTTTATCATTTTCTTTCCGGTGGCTTTTTATCTCTCAGCGTATAAATACATGGAGCGGATGAACGATGCCAAAACAATGGAAGAGAATTTGCTGAAGGCGCTGCTGGATGCTCCCTTTGTATTCCCCAGGGCATGGCATGCTTCTGCGTGGATGGGAGGGCTCTTCTTTGTACTGATCGGGATGTTGTTCATATTGCTTATCACCAACGAAGTACAATACCGTACACACCGGCAAAACATCATTGATGGCTGGAGCCGCATGGATTTTCTGAAAGCAAAATTCTCTATCCTTATCTTTTTTGTGATCGTAAGTACTTTGCTCATCTTTATCATGGGGCTGGTGGTAGGCTCTGTTTTTTCACCTTCCACTGCAAAGATGTTTGATGGAGTAAGATACGTTGGATACTTTGCACTGATGGCCACCCTGTACCTGGTGCTGGCTTTTTTGGTTGCCATACTGATAAAGCGCACGGGTTTGTCCATCATCATTTATTTTGCCATCGTATGTATCATTGATAATGTATTGTGGCTCATCTTTACCCTCAAAGAAAGCCAGGTGGGGTACTATATGCCACTGGAAGCTGTGGATTCGCTGGTGCCAAACCCGTTCAAGCCAAAAATGCTGGAGAAAAGAACCGTGGCGGATTATACATTGGTCATCGCTGCTGTTACTTACATCGCCGTATATGCCTGGGTTATCATTACCTATTTCCGCAGAACTGATCTGAAGACCTGATGATCATTTTTTGATGAGACTCTTCAACGCATCATCAATCGTATCGTACTTAAAAGCAAAACCGGCAGCCTGAATTTTTTTACAGCTTACGGCGGCGCTTTTTAAAACCTCAATGCTTCTTTGTCCGAGCATGAGCTTTAAAACGAACGTGGGTACATGTATGGGGATATAATATCTTCCCCGCATTATTGAGGCCAGCGTTAATGTCAATGTTTTATTACTTACAGGCACAGGGGCTACTGCATTATAAGTCCCCTCCAGTTTTTCGTTTTCAATGGCGTAAATGAACATGCGGCAGAGGTCGTCGATATGTATCCAGCTTACCATTTGTTTACCATCTCCTAAAATGGCGGCCATACCAAACTGCAGCGGTTTTTTAAATTCTGCCAGGGCGCCACCATTTTCGGCAAGTACAATACCGGTTCTCAGCTTTACCAGTCTTTTCCCAAGAGCAACTGCAGGATCAATACTGGCTTCCCAGAGTTTGCAGGTCTCCCCAAGGAAACCATCGGCGGGCCCATCTGTTTCTTCAAATGATCTCACGGATTCTGTATCCGGGCCATACCAGCCGATGGCGCTTGTGCTTACAATTGTTTTTACCTGGTTGCTGTTGTTCTTTAAGGTATCTATGAGCAGGCGGCTGCTTTCTGTACGGCTTTCCCTGATCTCTTTTTTATAGGCATCCGTCCATTTTTTATCAACCACCCCGGCACCCGCCAGGTGAATGATGTGATCTGCCTCCTGAACAGCCGCCAGGTCTGCCAGCTGTTTTTTTACATCCCAAACCGCATAGCGGATGCCTGGTTTGGGTTTTTTGCCGGAGATATCCCTGGTCAATATAATCACGCTGTAACCTTGCATCAGCAAGGCTTTTGTAAGTGCTTTGCCGATGAGCCCGGTACCACCTGTAATTAATATGCTGGCCATTATAATAAAAAACTGGTTTGTTATGTAAAAACAAATACGCTTACATCTTGTTCAGTGTAATTTACCTGCTCTGGGTTTTAAATCGTAATTTTAATATCAAAGTTTACTGTATGAACCGGGTTTATCTCTTTCTCATTTTGTTTACGATGTATTCTCTAACCCTTTCTGCACAAACCCTCAAATTCTCCGATTTTGACAGGGAAGACACCCGGGATATCAATTTCGACATCATAGGCCGGCTGAATAACAAGATACTGGTATATAAAAATGTACGGTGGAAACACAAAATCTGTGTGTACGATAATGAAATGAATACGCTTAAGACAGAGAACCTGGATTTTGTTCCGGAAAAAACATTCAATGTTGATTTTGTGGCTTATCCCGATTTCTTTTATATGATCTACCAGTACCAGAAAAGAAATACGCTGCACTGTATGGTGGTTAAAATGAATGATAAACTGGAGCAGATGAGCGAACCCGTGGAAGTGGATACCACCCGGATACCGGTGATGGCAAGTAATAAGATCTATTCGCTTGTTCACAGTGAAGACAGGCAGCAGATCATGCTGTTTAAGATACAGACTCGTTACCAGAAATTTGATATGGTAACCCTGCTTTTTGACAAAGATTTTAAACTGGTGAATAAAAGAAGGCATATAACAGACTTCAATGAGCGACGGGAGAACTATGATAATTTTTCACTTACGAACGACGGCACCTTTCTCTTCTCACACGAAATGCAATCGGGTAACCGGGATTATACCAGTATGCTTGAACTGGTTTCGCTTACTTCTTCACAAAATGCCCCTATATCCCAAAAGATAGAACTGGAAGAAAAATATATTGATGATGTACACCTTAAGATTGATAACCTCAATAACCGCTGTATCATTAATACTTTCTATTACAAGAAGAACCGGGGAAGTATTGAAGGATTGTTTACCTGCATCTGGGATAAGGGAAAAGCGGGGGTATTCGCTTCCCGGTTTACCGAGTTCGGCGATTCACTGCGTGACGAAGCCAAGCGGAGCGGTATGCTGCGTTTTGCACTCGATAATTTTTTTATTCGCCAGGTGATTGTAAAAAAAGACGGGGGATTCATCCTTACTGCCGAAGACTATACCAGCGATACCCGGGGCAGCAATACCTGGAGCCGTTACGATTATCTCTACAATCCGGCTTACCCTTCTACCGGTTATTATTATTACAACCCGTATATGGGCTCGTACCGGCCATACAACAGTTTCAATAACCAGTCTACCAGGTATTATTGCGAGAATATACTCGTGCTCAGTATCAGCAAAGAGGGTAAGCCAGACTGGAATAAAGTGATACAGAAAAGCCAGTTTGCTGATGATGATGAGAACTTCCTGTCTTTCTCAACCATGATCTTTTCTGGGGAGATACATTTTTTGTTCAACAACGACCGCAAGAACCAGATCGTTACCGATCAGAGTCTTTCACCAGCCGGGATAATAAAACGGAACCCTACCTTAAAAAGCCAGCAAAAAGGGTATGAGTTTATGCCCGCTTTAAGTAAGCAGATAGGAGCGGGGCAGCTTATCATTCCCTGCGCTTACCGGGGCAACCTATGTTTTGCAAAGGTGGAGTTTTAAACAGTTGAAAGCTTCTTCACAAACAGTTTTCACCAAGTAATAATAAATACTCATTTTTGCGTACCAACTTATTACTCATTACCAATCATTTCTTTTGTGACCGGTATCTTTAAGGCCAATCATTCGTATAACAACTTCTTACTGCTGCTGTATGGACTGTTGCTGAAGCTGCCGATATTCCTGCACCCCAAAGTGCCACAGCCCCAGCAGATCGACGGGTTTCTTTATAAGGGCTTATTAAAATGGTTGCAACCGGTTGGCGTGGGTTTGCCCATTATATACCCGGCTATTGCGTTTGTACTGTTGTATACACAGGCCGTTACCTTCAATAAATTAGTGAATGATCAGCGCATCATGCAGCGGCCCAATTACCTCACCGGTATGAGTTACCTGCTCATCACATCGCTTTTCATGGAATGGAATGTCCTGTCTTCGCCGCTTATCATTAATACACTGCTCATCTGGGTATGGGCAAAAATGAGCGGATTATACAACAGCCCTTCACCTAAAACAGCGCTGTTTAATATCGGCATCGCCATCGGCCTGTCTACCTTCTTTTATTTTCCATCGCTGGCCTTTGCGGCCCTCATCATTTTCGGACTGGCATTAACCCGGCCATTTAAACTGGCTGAATGGGTGATCGCCCTGCTGGGGATCATGACGCCTTATTACTTTTTACTGGCTGTTGTTTTCTTAACCGACAAATGGCAGGGATACAATTTTCCCGGCTTTGCCGTTACGCTACCTGTCTTCAATCAAACACACTGGGCTTATGCGGCTATTATCATTGTACTGCTTACTTCCGTCATTGGCATTTTCTTTATCCAGCAGAATTTCCGGCGGCAACTGATACAGGCCCGCAAAAGCTGGAACCTTATTTTTCTTTACCTGATGGTGGCCCTGTTCGTTCCTTTTGTAAATGCCACCCACACATTCGACTACTGGATATTATGCGCCGTGCCATTATCGGCTTTTTTGGGGGCGGCCTTTTTGTACCCGTCACGAAACTGGTTCCCGCTTTTGCTTCACTGGTTGCTGGTGGCCTTTGTAATTGCCATCAACTACTTCGTGTAACCGGATCGGCACACATTCATTATCTTTGCCCCGCACGTACAACATCATCTAATAATTCTTACGAAATGAAATTTGGCGTAGTGGTTTTTCCCGGCAGTAATTGCGACAGGGATATGATGGAAGCTCTTCAAAATGACCTGAAACAGGAAGTGATCCAACTCTGGCATAAGGATAAAGACATCAGCAGTTTTACAACCAGTGATTGTATTGTTTTGCCCGGCGGCTTCAGTTATGGCGATTACCTGCGTTGTGGCGCTATTGCCCGGTTCAGTCCCATGATGCAAAGCGTGATTGAATTTGCCAACAAGGGAGGAAAAGTGCTGGGTGTTTGCAATGGCTTTCAGATACTGTGCGAAAGCGGCTTGTTGCCAGGCGTTCTTTTGCGCAACAGCCAGCAACAGTTTGTTTGTAAGAATATTTATATGAAAGAAGGAGCATCGGAAGGCAACGCTAACCATCCTTCGGCTCCGCTCAGGATACCTGTAGCCCACGGCGAAGGAAGATATTTTGCCAACGATGCTACGTTGGAACAACTGGAGATGCACCGCCAGGTGATTTACCGTTATTGTGATGAAAACGGGAACGTGAATGCAGGTGCAAACCCTAATGGCGCCATTCATAATATTGCGGGCATCTGCAATAAAGAAAGAAACGTCTTTGGTATGATGCCTCACCCGGAGAGGGCCTGCAGCAGCCTGTTGGGCAATGAAGACGGCCGGAATGTATTCAATCATCTGTTTGGAATAAATTAACATTCCCGGGGGTTAAAAGGTCGTTAACCCGACATCCGTGTAACTTACATTTCCGTAATTTTGGGGATGAATAAAATGTACATGAAACGATTATTAATAGCCCTTGTTTTAGTAGCAGTAACCGAAGTTTCCAATGCACAGGTACTTGACCCGGTAAAATGGACCTTTACTACCAAAAAGATTGATGCCAAAACCTACGAGGTTCATATGGTTGCCAACATACAGATGAACTGGCACCTGTATTCCCAAACGCAACCCAAGGATGCCATCATTAATCCCACCGAGATAGCATTCAATAAAAATCCACTGGTAAGCTTTGATGGTAAGGTGAAAGAGAGCGGTAAGTTGGAAGCATATACCGATAAGCGGCTGGGTATTTCGGCCAACCAGTATTCTAACGAGGTGGAGTTTGTGCAAAAAGTAAAACTCAAAACGGCAGCCAAAACTAATATCAGCGGCTCAGTAGAATACCAGACATGCGACGATAAGAAATGCCTGCCGTCTAAAAAAGTAACATTTAACCTGGCATTGAAATAATATTTTTTTTGAACCATATCTGAAACGGGTTCTTTATACGAACTCGTTTTTTGTAGATATCCAACATGATAAAACATTTACGATTAATATTTCTTGTACTCTTTTCATTGCCAGGATTAGTTTCTTACTCCCAGGCAGATACTACGGGTATTTTTTTTAAGTGGACAGTAAGCAGCAAAAAGACCGGGGATAAAAAATATGAACTGACCTTTTCGGCACCCGCTGTTGCAGGCCTTAGTTTATATGCGCCTGGCCAGGACCTGGATGGCGTGCGGTCTGCTGAAATAGTTTTTTCTGATTCCGGCATTCGGGCAGGAAAGATCGAAGCAGGAACGAATATACAGACAGTACCTTCTCCTGTTTTTAAGAAAGGAACGGTTCAGTTGGTAAACGGAACTGCCGAATGGAAAACAACGGTTTACTTTGAAGACATTGTTCCGGCAAAACTTTTAGGCAGTCTTACTTATTTCTATAATAAAGGCGAAGAGTTCTTATCCGATATCCCCTTTGAATTCAATGTGGCCCTGGAAGGCGGTATCGCTTCCAACGGGAGAATAAAAATATCTTCTATCGATATAAAGAACCCGGCAGCGGATTGCGGTGATGAAGGCACGCAGAATAAAAGCCTGGCCGGAATTTTCCTGTTGGGATTTTTAGGCGGACTTATTGCATTGATCACCCCCTGTGTATTTCCGATGATACCGGTTACTGTAACATTCTTCACTAAAAAATCGCAGGATAAGAAGAAAGGAATTGCCAATGCTGTTTTTTACGGACTGTTCATCTTTCTAATTTATGTTGCCATCACCATTCCCTTTCATATAGCAAGTAAAACCATCAGCCCCGAGATATTCAATAACATCTCTACCAATGTGTGGCTGAACCTGGTCTTTTTTGTAGTGTTCATTTTGTTCGCCCTGTCTTTTTTTGGTCTGTTCGAGATCGGGTTGCCTGCCTCATTGGCTAATAAGGCTGATTCAAGATCAGGCCTGGGAAACATTTTCGGTATCTTCTTTATGGCAGGTACATTGGCCATCGTGTCGTTCTCCTGCACCGGTCCCATATTGGGAACCCTGTTGGCCAATGTAGCCAACGAAGGCCCATGGCCACTTACGGCTGGTGCTGCCGGCTTTGGCCTGGCTCTTGGATTACCGTTTGCTTTGTTTGCCATGTTCCCAAACTGGTTACATTCATTACCTAAGTCGGGCGGATGGATGACGGAAGTAAAAGTGGTACTTGGCTTTGTTGAACTGGCCCTCGCTGTTAAGTTTTTTGCCAATGCCGATAATGTGGAGCAATGGGGAATATTAAAAAGAGAAGTTTTTGTAGGAGCATGGGTTTTGATCTCTGCATTTATTGTTTTTTATTTACTGGGCTGGCTCAAGATCGGCCATACTCCGGGAAAGAGAAAATTTTCAATGCTACGGACCGGGTTTATTTTATTCTTTTCGGCGTTCACCATTTACCTGCTTCCAGGCCTTACCAATACAAAATGGGCAGGTCTCGGTTTGTTAAGTGGTTTTCCGCCACCCTTATCTTACAGTATTTACAATCATCATACCTTACTTGCAAAAATGGCTCAGCCCATTCATAATGATTATGAAAAAGCCCTGGCAAGAGCGAAAGCAGAGAATAAACCCTTGCTGATTGACTTTACCGGCTGGGCATGTGTTAACTGCAGGCGCATGGAAGAAAAGGTTTGGACTGACCAGGAAGTAGCAAGCCTGATGCAGAATGATTTTATTGTAGTTTCCCTGTATGTGGATGAGAAAACAAAATTACCTGCTACAGAACAAACAGTTTTTAAAACGGGTTCAGGAAACGATAAGCCGATCATTTCAGTAGGAAATAAGTGGGCCACTTTTCAAACAGAGAATTTTGGCGCTACTTCACAACCGCAATATGCCATCATCAGCCCGGATGAAAAGGCGCTTACTAAAACAAAATTCTATACACCCGATCCCGGTAAATTTGCAACCTGGCTCAAATGCGGCATAACGGCCATGAAGAATCCCCAATAAAAAACCTCCGGGGTTAGCGGAGGCTTTTAATTTGTAATTGGGGATTACAAAATTCTATAGAGCAATTTGTTTTTCGGTCATCATTTTGCGCAGGTTTATCAAACCATAGCGCATGCGACCCAGGGCGGTATTGATACTGCACTGGGTAAGTTCAGCGATCTCTTTAAAGCTCAGTTCGGCATAGTGACGTAAGATGATCACTTCACGCTGATCTTCCGGAAGCATATCAACCATCTTTCTTACCCTGTCGTGGCTCTGGCCATTCATCATCTTCTGGTCAGCGCCGGCCTCAGAGAAATTAAGTACTTCAAAAATGTCGCGGTCTTCGCTGGTTTTGATCGTTGGGGTACGTTTTACTTTGCGGAAATGATCCACACACATATTATGTGCAATACGCATGGCCCATGGCAGAAATTTTCCTTCATCGGTATAGCGGCCACCTTTTAAGGTGTCGATGATGCGGATGAAAACGTCCTGGAAAATGTCTTCGGTAAGGTACTTGTCCTTTACCAATAAATAAATTGAGGTGTAAATTTTGTCCTTGTAACGCACAATAATGGTGGCAAGGGCATTGGCATCTCCTTCCATGTACAAATGGATAAGCTGCTGGTCGGTAAGGTTGTTAAGGCATTTCATAAACTTCTACAGTTTTAGATTGTTAGGATTTTAGTAACAGGTCCAAAAAAGGTGAAAAAAATCGTAGAAGTCTTTTAGATAGGCTCTAGCGGTTTTTCATTTTTCTGGATATTGGACAGTAAAAATAGAAGATGTTTTTTGATAAAGTGTGCGTAAAAACCCTCAATTTTCCATCTTCAGTAACATGGTAAAAATACTAAATGGGGCTAAACATCAATACAGGCCTGGGCCCTTTAAGAAAAATTTCACATATATAACGCAGCGCAATTAATGTGCTATTTTTGGTTATGGCTATGGTAAAATCTAAAGTGGCGAAAGAAACCACCGCAAAACAAACAGGTATTTATATAAAAGGAGCACGGGTTCATAATTTAAAAAACATCAATGTTGAAATTCCCCGTAATAAACTCATTGTTGTTACCGGGGTTTCCGGTTCGGGTAAGTCGTCGCTTACCATTGATACGCTTTTTGCTGAAGGGCAACGTCGCTATGCCGAAAGCCTGAGTTCCTATGCCCGCCAGTTCATGCAACGCATGAATAAACCCGATGTGGATTATATAAAAGGACTTTGCCCTGCCATTGCCATCGAACAAAAAGTAATTACTCGTACACCAAGAAGTACCGTGGGCAGTATGACAGAGATATACGATTACCTGCGGCTGTTATTTGCCAGGGCAGGTAAAACGATTTCGCCTGTAAGTGGTAAGGAAGTTAAAAAAGATGATGTAGCCGATGTAGTGAATGCCATTGAAGGGTTAGCGGCAGGAGATAAGGTACTATTGTTAGTACCGTTTAAACAGCATGCCAAACGGAATGAAAAGGAAGAATTAAACATCCTGCTGCAAAAGGGTTTTTCCAGGTTATATATCAATAGGGAGGTGATTCGTATCGAGGATATACTGGAGAATGGTAAAATAAAACCAGGCAAAGCACAGCCCTATATATTAATAGACCGCCTGGTAGCAAAATCATTTGATGAAGATGAAAAGCACCGCATCTCCGATTCGGTTAATACGGGCTTCTATGAAGGAGAAGGGGAATTATACCTGGAAGTTAACGGGAACAAACCTGTACACTTCTCCAATAAGTTTGAAGCAGACGGAATACAATTTGAAGAACCGGTACCCAATTTATTCTCATTCAATAATCCCTTTGGCGCCTGCCCCACCTGCGAAGGGTTTTCGCAGATACTGGGTATTGATCCGGACCTTATCATACCCGACAAGAACCTGAGCGTTTATGAAGGTGCTGTAGCTCCCTGGAAGGGCGAAAAACTTGGCTTATGGAGAGAGCAGTTTATAAAAGCGGCTAAGAAATTTGATTTCCCTGTTCATAAGCCCATTATTGACCTTACTGAAAAACAGGCGAAAGACCTATGGGAAGGAAATGAATTTGTGAATGGCATTAATGACTTTTTTAAAGAAGTAGAACAGAACCTGTACAAAGTACAGTACCGTGTTTTATTAAGCCGTTACCGCGGCAGAACATTATGTACCGATTGCAAGGGGTATCGTTTACGTAAAGAAGCGCTGTATGTGAAAGTGGGGGGCAGGCATATCGGCGAATTGTGTGAGATGCCAGTAAAGGACCTGCAGCAATGGTTTGCTGCTCTTAAACTGAGCAGCTACGATCAGCAGGTTGCAAAAAGAATTCTTATTGAAATAAACCACCGGATAAAAACATTACTGGACGTAGGCCTTGGTTATCTAACACTAAGCCGCCTGGCAAATTCATTGAGTGGTGGCGAAAGCCAGCGTATTCAACTTACCCGCAGCCTGGGCAGCAACCTCACTAACTCTTTATATATACTTGATGAGCCTTCCATTGGTTTGCACAGCCGCGACACAGAACGACTGATAAACGTACTGAAAGAATTGCGGGACCTTGGGAACACAGTAGTAGTGGTAGAACACGACGAAATGATGATGAGAGAGGCGGATCATATCATTGACATGGGCCCGCTGGCCAGCCACCTGGGTGGCGAAGTAGTGGCTGAAGGAAATTATGATGAAATAATAAATAACCCGGATAGCTTAACCGGCAAATATCTTTCGGGAGCAATGAAGATAGAACCACCCAAGCAATTCCGTAAATGGAACCGTTCCATAAAACTGGAAGGGGCCCGGCAAAATAACCTGAGGAATATCTCTGTTGAATTTCCTTTGAATACACTGTGTGTGGTTAGCGGGGTAAGCGGCAGTGGTAAAACAACATTAGTAAAACAGGTGCTGTACCCGGCCCTGCAAAAAATAAAAGGAGAGTTTACTGAAAAAGCCGGTTTGCATAAAGCCATTACCGGAGATATTGATCATATAACCCAGGTAGAGATGATCGATCAGAACCCCATTGGTAAATCTTCCCGCAGTAACCCGGTTACTTATATAAAAGCCTATGATGAAATAAGAGACCTCTTCAGCAAACAGCCTTTGAGTAAGATGAGGGGCTTTCAGCCCAAACATTTTTCATTTAATGTGGATGGAGGACGATGCGATGCCTGTAAAGGCGAAGGAGAACAGATTGTTGAAATGCAATTCCTGGCCGATGTGCACCTTACCTGTGATGTATGTGGCGGAAAACGTTTTAAAGAAGAAGTACTGGAAGTTAAATACAAAGACAAAAGTATTTTTGATGTACTGGATATGAGTGTGGAAGATGCGATCAATTTTTTTAGTGAAGATGCCGACGTAGCTAAAAAGATCCAGCCATTGTTTGATGTAGGGTTGGGTTATGTAAAACTGGGACAGTCTTCCGATACCCTTTCCGGCGGAGAGGCGCAACGGGTAAAGCTGGCTTCTTTCCTGGGAAAGGGAAAAGGCCAGGGTAATATCCTGTTCGTATTTGATGAACCAACAACAGGCCTTCATTTTCATGATATAAAAAAACTACTGGCTTCCTTTAATGCGCTTATTGAACAGGGGCATTCTATTATTATCATTGAACATAATATGGATGTGATACGCAGCGCAGACTGGATCATTGATCTTGGTCCTGAGGCCGGGAATGGTGGAGGCAGCCTGGTTTATTCCGGCAGCCCGGCAGGTTTTAAGAAAGAAAAATCAAGTATAACGGCGCTTTTTTTATAAAAAACAGCCCCGTTTTGTTTGTATTATCAGAATTTCATTCTATGTTTACAGTTGAAATGTGTAAATAAGTTTACCGATTTACACAAATTCAAGCAACCTCCACCTGAAACCAGATTTGAAATACCACAAGTTTTCAATCTACACTTAGTGTTTTAAAATGTACTGATGCAGTAGCATACAGATACATTAAATTATCCGACCTGATCCTTCTGTAAAGCCCTCTGTCCATTTCCCGCTGTAAGTAACCTTTAGCTTAAGAATTGTGTATTTATCATAACCGTATTCCCTATCCTCGACAAAGCCTCTGTCCATTTCCTCCATATGTAAGTTCTGCTTATCTCAATAATTGTAAATTAAAATGAACAACATGAAAAGTTTTTTACTTAAATCAAAATCATTGGCTGTTATGCTGATCATTTTGAATTTCCTTTTTGCTAATTCAGCTTCTGCAAAAGTCACTAATTGGAACGGGCCCGCAGGTGGCGCCTGGACCACTGCCGGTAACTGGTCGAATGGACTGCCGGCTGCCGGCGATGACATCACCATTCCCGGTGCATCAACGGATATTACAGCTGTTCCATCGATCAGCCTGCTTAATTTAACGATCAACGGAAACTGCCGTTTTGTTCCGGCAACCAGCGGCAACGTTCTTACCATTACAGGAATATTTACCGTTGCATCGGGTGTTACATTTAATGCCGGAACGGATAACTCTTCCCGTTTGGCTATAACACTGGCATCATCAGCTACAGGAACGATCAATGGTATTGTGATCATCAATAGTACGATGACCAACTCTGTTTTTACAAACAACGGTATAGTTAATATCGGCAGCGCCGGTTATATAGGCGAAGGTGCTACACAAAGTTCCGACTTCAACATGAGCGCAACCGGCATTTTAAGAGTAGCCTCTGCTGCCGGTATCTCAACCACCGTCGGAACAGGTAACATTCGTGTTACAGGAACCCGTACTTATACAGCCGGTTCAGAAGTAGTGTATAATGGCGCTGTGGCACAGGTTACCGGTAATGCAATACCAACAGCGGCCGATATAACGATCAATAATACTTCAGGTGTAAGTTTGAGTGCTGCATATACCGGTACAGGAATTCTTACCATGACAGCGGGTACGCTTGACATGGCCAACGTGAATTTAAGTGTGGGAGGATTGACCGGTACAACAAATATTACCAATGCAAGCGGCGCTGCCGGTGCAAGAACATTATCTGTAACCGGAACTTCAAGTCCGGCTGCATACAGCGGTATCATCAGCAACGGAACGGCTTCATCTGTTTCTCTTACTAAAACCGGAACAGGAACATTGACCCTGACAGGTGTTAATACCTACACAGGTGTTACCACCATAAATGCCGGGGCCATTGCCGTTGCATCAATTGAGGATGGCGGTGTTGCCGGCAATATTGGTGCTGCAACAAGTGCTGCTGCAAACCTGGTACTGGGTGGGGGAACACTGCGTTTTACCGGGTTCACTACTTCTTCCAACCGTAACTTCACACTTACAACAGGTACCACATCAACAATAGAAGTGGTAACAGGTACAGAAAGTATCACTTTTTCAGGTGCTAGTACAAATACAACCGGCGCACTTACCAAAACAGGTGCTGGTACATTAATACTTTCGGGTGCAAATTTATATACGGGTACAACTACTGTTACAGCAGGAACACTGCAGTATGGCGCAAACAATGCATTATCTACCGGTGCAGTGAATGTAAACGGCGGTACACTTAATATGGCAACCTTTAGCGATGCAGTGGGAGCCGTAACATTAACCAGCGGAACTATTTCCGGAACAACAGGTGTGTTAACCGGAACATCCTATACAGTACAAAGCGGCGACATCAGTGCGATACTGGCGGGCGCTGTTACATTAAATAAGACAACAACAGGAACCGTTACTTTATCGGGATTAAATACGTACACAGGTGCTACTACGATCAGTGCAGGTATTCTTAGTGTGAACAGTATTCAGAATGTGAGCGGAGGCGCCAGTGCGCTTGGAGCTCCTGTTACTTCCGGTAATGGTACCATTACACTTTCGGTGGCTTCATCTGTACTTCGTTACACAGGTACCGGCCATTCATCAAACCGCATTATTGCCACAACAACCGACGGATCTGGAATTGATGCTTCGGGTTCTGGTGCATTGACATTAACCGGCGGCGTTACTTCGGGAGGCGGCAGCGATGACCTGGTACTTACCGGAACAGGTACCGGGATCATGAACAGTATAATCTCCACTGTGGGTGGTGCATTGGATAAAACCGGTACAGGTACCTGGATATTAGGCGCTGCAAATACCTGGACGGGTACCACAACAGTTAGTGCCGGTACATTGGAATATGGAATCAACAGTGCGATATCTAACGGTGCAATCACTGTGAGCGGTGGAACACTCGACATAAAAACATTTACAGACGCTGTAGGTGTAGTGACACTTATTAGCGGAAATATCTTAGGTACCACCGGTATACTAACCGGGACATCTTATGCAGTACAAAGTGGTACTATTACTGCTATCCTGGCTGGTGCCGGTGTTACCTTAACAAAATCAACTGCAGGAACTGTAACCATGTCTGGTACAAATACCTTTACCGGTGCTAAAACCATCAGCGCCGGAATTTTAATTGCAGCAAATACACAGGCGCTGGGCACTACCGCTGCATCGGTTAACCTGAATGGCGGTACGCTGAACCTGGCTACCGATGCAGGTATGAGTGCTTATAATGTGGTAGTAGGAGCAAGTTCCACCATTGTTTCTAACAGGGCAACTGCGGGTACAGGTATTACCCACACCCTGGGTACATTGTCTATCGGGAACTTTATCTTAAGCGAAACCGTAGGTGCAAATGTGAACAGCGGAACAGCGGCACTTGTTTTTGGCGCAACAACTTTGTCTGCCGCCACTCCAAGATTTGATGTGGCAACCGGCGCTGACCTTACCTTAGGTGCAGTGAGTGGAAACTTTGCATTCACCAAACAAGGCAGCGGACAAATAAATTTAAACAGTGCTTCTGCCCGTACTGCCGGTACAGTAACTTTATCAGCCGGTACCATGGTACTTGGCAGTGTAAGTGCTTTAGGTACCACAGCTGTTCCTTTGCAGCTTGACGGAGGCACCCTGGACCTTGCTACAGATGTGTCTGTTAATGCATACAATACAACTATAAATGGCACAGTAACTATTGCCTCCAACAGGGCTACTTCAGGCACAGGTATTACGCATACCCTGGGTACATTATCTCTTGGCTCCGGCGATCAGCTGAATGTAGTTGCGGGAAGTAATGTTCCGGCTGCAAATGCAGGATTAACTTTCGGTGCAACTACTTTAACAGCGGGTACTCCTTTATTTAATTTATCTTTTGATGTTAACCTTACCCTGGGTGCATTGAGCGGAAACTTTGCGTTCACCAAACAAGGTAATGGATTAATGACCTTAAATACTGCCTCTGGCCGTACAGGAGGTATTGTAACCATAAATTCCGGTTCAATCAGGCTTGGTAATGCCAGTGCTTTAGGTACAGCTGCCGTTCCTGTTGTACTTAATGCGGGTAGCGGACTGAACCTGGCAAGTGCCGGTTCTGTTAATGCACACAATGTAACCGTGAATGGAGATGCTTCTATTTTCTCAAACAGATCAACTTCGGGTTCTGGTATCACACATACACTGGGTACTTTGTCTATCGGCAACGCAAGGTTGACTGTGTTTTATGGAGACAATGTATCTGATGCAACAGCCGGATTGATTTTTGGTGCAACCACTTTATCAGCAGCTACACCTGTATTTGATGTGTATGCCGGCGGTGTTACACTTACACTGGGTGCATTAACTGGTAATGTGGCATTCAGCAAAGATGGCGGTGGCCGGTTGGTATTGAATACTGCCTCGGCCCGTACCGGTGGAACCGTAACATTAATTGATGGCACTATTTCATTAGGAGCTACAAACGGACTTGGAACTACAACTGTTCCTTTACAATTGAATGGTGGCGTACTTGACCTGGCAACAGCTACAACTGTTAATGCTTATAACACAACCATTGGCGGAAACGTGATCATTACACCCAATAAGAATGCAGCAGGTGTGGGAATCACCCATGTACTTGGTACACTCAGTACCGGTGCATATACATTGAATATTAATCAGGGTGCTAATGTAACAAGCGGAACAGCCGCTGTTCAGTTTGGTAACTTAACCATGACAGGAGCCCCTGTATTAAGCCCGAACACAGCTAATTTAATAATGGCGGGTACTGCAACCGGCGCTTTCAAATTAACGAAGAGCGGTGCAGCTTCTTTGCAGAAAATAACATCTGCCTGGACGTTGGACGGAGACTTTGAAATTACAGCAGGTACTTATGATGCCGGCACATTGAATACAACCCTGCTTGGCAATTGGATAAATAACGGCGGAACACATACCGCAAGCGGCGCTTCTGCAGTTATCTTCAACGGTTCTTCTGCACAGAGTATCGGAGGCAGTTCATCCACTACATTCAATAACTTAACCGTTAACAACAGCAACGGCGTTAGTTTAGCTAACAATGAAACAGTGAATGCTTCGGTTACACTTACCAACGGTAATCTGGTGATACCAACCGGTAACACACTTACGATTGCAAATGGCAATGCTGTTGGAGGCACTGGTTTTGGTGCTGCAAAAAGTATTGTAACGCAGGTTAATACAGGTACCGGTGCAAAAGGTTTTGTACGGGTAAATAATATGCCTGCTGCAGCATACCTATTGCCGGTAAGCGATGGTACTTATTATTTACCGGTAACGCTTACAGCAACAGATGTGGTTGCTAACAATTCATTTAGTGTATGTGTATTCCCTGGTATTACCGAAGATGGGGAACCCAATGGAACGCCCTTCTCTTCCAATCAGAAGAACAGGTGTGTGGATGCAGTATGGACGGTGAATTACAACGGTCCGGGTACGCCCACTGCTGCTTCTACTACTATGAAAGTAGATTGGCCTGAAGCATTGGAAGGTCCTTTCTTCTCTGCACTGGGCGACAATTTCATCGGGATAGCGCACTATGGCCCTAATTGGGGGCCTTGCCAGGCAACTCCTCTTTCCGGTAATAATACAGCGAATACGGTTTCCCTTAATAACATCACGCAGTTCTCACCATTTGGAGTGGGTTGGATAGATCCTACCGGTGGTGTACTGGCAATCAAGATCACGTATTTCAATGCCTCAAAGGGAAATGGCTTTAATACATTGAACTGGCAGGCTGCCTGCTCATCAGCACAGGCGATCTTTGAACTGGAGCGTTCTGTTGATGGCATTAACTTCATTAGCATCAGCAATATTACTGCTACCCAGGCACGTTGTGCTTCGCCATTCAGCTACAACGATATTACTGCTCCTGCAGGAACTGTTTTCTATCGCATTAAGATCATTGATGTAGATGGAAAGGCTTCTTATTCAGCTATTGTGAAACTCAGCAGCCAGGTTAAGAACATTGAATTATCAGGAATAACACCAAACCCGGTAATGAATATGGCCCAGGTTAAAGTAAACACGATCCAGAAAGATGTGGTAACCCTGGTGGTTATCGCTGCAGATGGTAAAGTTGTTTACCGTAATAGCGTGGCCGTTCAGGCTGGTTCAAGTGTGATAAATATGGAAATAGCCAACCTGCCTTCAGGCGTGTATATGATGAAAGGTGTTTTTGAGAATGGACAAACCAATGCAATTAAATTTATCAAGCAATAAACCGAACATCAATCTAAACCCCAAAAGCGCTCCTGTCCAGGGCGCTTTTTTTATTTATTCAGGCAGCTGAAATACAAGTGCATAGGGCTTCCCCGGCGATAAAGCCCCCAGCCCCGGGGCTACTATTTGCGATTTTAAAATATTAAATCTAACTTTAGTCGTTAAATTCTGGTGATCAGGCCTACTAACCGGATTACCTCTGTTACTAACCCACCCAAATACCTTGTTTGAATAACCACCACTTTCAGTTTATATACTGATAGTACTATCCTGTTCAACTATCTGAAGTAAAGCCGGCTTCCTGTTAGGGAGTTTAGAATTTATTAATTAAAAAGTACTAAAATGAAAAAATTTTTACCCACCAAGAAATCGCTAATTGCTTGTACCCTGTTGTCAGGATTGCTTTTGTTTACTGTTTTTACTGGCTTTGCAGCTACTAAAACCTGGGCCGGTGGTACCGGTACCGGAAAGAACTGGACTACCGGAGGAAACTGGTCGGGCGGTACGGCTCCTGTTGCCGGAGATGACATCATCTTTAATACGGCAGGAACCATTACTTTTTCGATCATGCCGGCTGCCAATATTGCCTATAATTCATTAACGATCGACCTGGGCAGTGTGGTAACCGTTGTTGGAGTTTCGGCCATTACATTAACCATTGGCGGCAACCCCGATGTAGACTTTGTTGTATCAGGAGGCGGTTCTTCCTTTACATTGGGAGCCAACATAAACCTTACCCTGGCCGCCAATTCCAGCGCAAATGTCAGCGGTGATCTCTTTATTTTAACTGGCCGTATATATAATACAGACGCCGCCCTCGCTGTAACCAGTGTATTTGGAACAATCAATAACCAGGGAACAATAACCAGCACCTCTGCAAGTAAATTATTATTTCAAAGCGGTTGCGCTTATGTACATAACCAGAATGGTGGCAATATCCCAACAGCAACCTGGAACGTAAACTCATTCTGTAATATCACCGGCCTTACCACTACACATCCTACCAATGGTAACCAGGCTTTCGGTAACCTTACCTATAACTGTTCTGGAATGAGTACAAATCTTACCATGACCAGCGGTGTTTCTGTCACTAATGCATTCTCTGTTTTAAATACAGGCTCTGCCCGCTTATTAATGACTGCAGGTTCATTTACAGTTGGCGGCGACCTGCAGATAGAAAGTAACTTTACCATTTCAGGTACAACAGACAGAACCCTTAGCGTAACCGGAAATGCATTCATAACCGGCGGCGGAAACCTGGATCTTTGCAGCGGAACCGGCGCTAATGTGGGAACATTGAATGTAGGCGGCAACTTTACGAGTTTTGGCGCTATTACAGAAACAGGAACCGGCCGGGGGCAAATAAATTTTAATGGCACAGCTGCTGCGCAAACCTTTAATCAATCGGGGGCCTTTGTAAATAATATCGGAATTGGTATTGATAATACCAATGGGGTTAGCTTTTCGGGTACGCCAAGTATGACCTTAAACCATGCATTAACCTTAACCAACGGTGTGTTAAACTTACCGGCCGGTTATATATTAACTATTGCAAATGGAAATGTATTCGGTGGTACAGGGTTTGGTACTGGCAAACATATCAATACGCAGGTTTCAGGCGCCACACAGGCTTTTGTTCGTGTCGATAATATGGCCGCAGCAACTCCTTATGTAATTCCAACAGGCAATGGCACTTCATACCTGCCCGCAACCTTAACACCCGGAGATGTAAGTAGTTTTTCTATAGGCGTATTTACCGGGGTAACGGAGAACGGAGCACCCAACGGCGTTGCATTTACAGCGCTCAAGAAACAAGGTGTTGTTGATGCTGTTTGGACCATTAACCGCAATTCCGGCACACTAAGTACAGATATGGTGCTGGCGTGGCCTGCTGCATTAGAAGGCTCTTCTTTTGCATTGTTTAACACCAACCAGATCGGCATATCGCATTGGGATAACCCAGCCTGGGGTAACTGTGTTGGAACAGGTGATAACAGTGCCAACACAGCTACCAGACCGGGCGTTACCGTGTTCTCGCCATTTAGTGTAGGTAAAACACCAAATGTGCTGCCTGTTAAATTCAGTTATGTAAATGCAGCTAAAACAAATGGTTCTAATACGGTATACTGGAAAGCGGCATGCAGCAGTTCTGAAGTAACATTCAGTGTAGAACGTTCAACCGATGGAAGCAACTTCAGTACTATCAACAGCATTCGTGCCAGCCAAACCCGTTGTGCACAGCCATTTGACTATATCGATAACAGCGGCCTGGCAGGCAATATCTTCTACCGCATCAAATCGGTGGAATCAACCGGCGTGATCACGTATTCCACTATTGTAAAAATATCCGACCTGCAACAGGATATGAAACTGAAAGCCGTACTGCCAAACCCGGTTATGCAACAGGCGCAGCTGAGTATTGTGTCTCCGCAGAAAGACGTGGTTAACCTGGCGCTGGTGTCAATGGAAGGAAAGATCGTGCAGCAAACCACGGTGCAACTGCAGGCAGGTACCAGCATTGTAAGCCTGGATGTTGCCAATCTTCAAAGTGGTGTTTATATGATCAAAGGAACATTTGCTAATGGCAGATCCAATACAGTTAAATTTATCAAGCAATAATAGTAACTGATCTTATAATGAAGAATGCGGCCCTTTTAGAGCCGCATTCTTCATTTATATCCTTTGGGTATCAAACTATCGTAACCGGTCGCTCTCCTTTACCATCTTCTCGTCTTTGTTGATGGCACGTGCCGCCAGAAAGAATGCAATTATGATGACAGATTGCAGGATACTGGTGAGGGATAAGGTGCCCGTTGAAAATGTTTTTACTTCGCGGTAATATAAAAAGATAAGCAGGGCTTCCAGTAGAATGCCCAGCAGGCAAAGCCGTAGCTGAAGCGTTCGGTTCTTAAATAAAAAAATTAAGAACAATGCCAGGGCGCCGATGATACCTGTAACGGCGATCAGCAGAAAATTCTCTGTGGCATTCAACTGGTAATCGGCAACGCCTTTTTGATTGGTGCCGCTGTAATAAGGAAATTTATAACTGGCAAAGGCACAGGCCGAAGCCAGTAACAGCCAGAGGGATTGTATACGTTGTACCATACGATCTGTTTGAAACAAATATAATTTAAATCGTAAAAAGAAAGCCGCCTGGTAAAAATTTTACCCGGCGGCTTTTTAAAATGATCGAAACAATGACTATTGATTCTGTTGCTGCTTTATAACCGGTGGCTTTGCTGCCGCAGCCGGCTGAACTTTTGGGTCAATGGTAGAAGGAGAAACAATAACCGGCCCGGGTTTTTCAGTAGCGCCCGCAAGTATTTTTACCTGTTGGGCGCCGCCCGGCGTTGCCACGTTGATATCATTTTTTGACACAGCACTTGTTTTTTCTTTTTCCGGCACTTTATTATTCTCATCTCTTTTAAGCGGCGAAGGAGCTGCCTGGTTTGCATTAACAGTCGCTTCTTTGGGAGCCGCAAGCATGGGCGGCTTTGGCGGAGTTGATTCTATAGGTTTGGCGGTCTTTTCCTGAGCAACTGCCCATGTTGTAATACAAATGCCGGCGGCAATCAGCAAAGACGGTTTTATGATTTTCATATTCTTTGTTTTAAAATGATTTAATTATTGATGCCCAGTTTTGTTTTGATCAGCTGCATATCTTTTTCCAGTTGTTCGTTCTTCTTTTTCAGGTCGGAGATTTCCTGTTGTTGCTTGTTGATGAGCAACTGCTGTTCCTGTATGGCTTTAACCGTAACAGGGATGATGTCGGAATAATAGATGCCCAGCTTATCACTGGGTTTATTTACTGCATTTCCCCGGTCATCTTTTGCTTCTGTTTTGCTTTTCAGGTCACCTTCCTGCACCACTTCACTCAATACAGACTTTACTTCTTGTGCTATAAAACCTATTTTTTTACCCCATTGCGGATTTTCTTTCCAGGTATAGCTAACCGGGCGTAGTTTCATGATCTCGTTCAAACCATAATTCAGGTCGTTGATATTTTCTTTATCTCTTGCATCAGAAGTCTGAATGGTACCATTGGCAGCATAAACTACGGTCCACCTATTTGCTAGCAGACCTAGGGAGTTTGTATTGTCTGTAAATGGCCTGAAGGCCGTGCTTGACATTTCGTATTCGTCCAATGGGGTAACGAGATCATCTATACTTCGTGTAAACACCAAATTACCTGTAGTAGCGGTCTTAATTCTCCAGTCGGAACCGGCGCCGGTTTTCAATAGCTCGATGCCGGGTTCAAATGAAGTACTAAAACTTGCAACCCGGAGATTTACATTTACAGAAGTTGGTTCATAAATGTGCAGCTTGGTAAGCGGGGCAGCCAGCCCGATACCCACATCAACAGAGGTATTACCTAAAATGAGTGAATTGCTTTGTGAAACGCTTGCATTGTAACCGATGGCGGTGGCATTGGTAAGCGTGGCGCTGCCGGCATTGGAACTTGTACCGATGAAGGTATTGTTGGTGCCGGTAGTATTTGTAAGTCCGCTGCTGAACCCAACACCTACATTACCACTGCCACTGGTATTAAACAATGCACTGGCACCTACAGCGGTATTATTATTACCCGCTGTTCCATTTCCCATTACATTATTACCCAAGGCCGTATTTTGTGAACCCGATGTATGACTGGCCATTGCCCAGCTTCCCATCATCACATTTTGGGTGCCACTGGCAAGATTTAAACCGGCCCAATCACCAAAGGCATTGTTGTAACCGTTGCTGGTGCCGTTATAATAATACAAAGCATTCCAGCCAAATGCATTATTGGTATGCGACCCGGTATTTGAATATAAAGCGCCATTACCCACGGCCGTATTCAGGTTGCCGCTTGAATCGCTGTACATAGCACTGTATCCCATGGCAACATTATTACTTCCACTGGCGATCCTCCATAGGGAATAAGCGCCCAGGCCCGAATTGTAATTGCCGGTATCTGCAGCAAAATTGGTTCCGGGAGCCCTTTCTCCCACACCCGAATAGGCGCCAATAAATGTATTGTATGATTCTTTTTGATTATAGCCTGCATTAATACCTACCCCTGTATTTAAGAAACCGGTTTTATTACTCCGGAATGCCGATGTACCCACCCCGGTATTTTGATAACCAGTGCTGTCCTGCTCCAGGGCAAAGGAACCCAAACCGGTATTGTATGTAAATCCAACCCGTTTGTGCATCAACAACGAATTGTATCCAACCGCCGTATTAAAATCACTGGCCAGGTTTGTGTACATGGCATTTTGCCCAATGGCCACATTCCAGCTTCCACTGGTATCAGACCGCAGCGCATCCCTGCCAAGTGCGGAGTTACTGAAGCCGGACCTGATATCAGAAAGAGCCAGGTTTCCCACACCGGTATTGGACCCTCCTGTACTGAAACCGGCAGCGCCTTCACCGGCATAACTGCCAACATAGGTGTTGTTGCCGCTGGTAACGTGATAGCCCGTATTGATGCCCACACCTACGTTATCAAAACCGGTAACATTGGTTCGGAATGAAGACACACCCATTACGGTATTGCCGGCTGCCGTTGTTGCATTCTCTAAGGCAAGGTACCCGTTTATGGTGTTCCAATACCCGGTAGTTATTGTTCGGGCACTGTATGCTCCTGTAGCCGTATTACCAGTATTGGTAGACGATGGATAGTTTGCATTTTGTAAAGAGTGATAACCGATGGCCACATTCTCGCTTACCATTTTTGCACCACCCATACTGCTGTCGCCAATGGCCACATTATAAAGAACACCTAAGCCTGCATTTGCTAAAGATTGTGCACCAATCGCCACGTTTGAAATACCTACTGTATATGCCATACTGCTATCGCCGATGGCGGTATTACGGCCACCATCAATATAATCAGTAGCAGTGCCTGCCGGGTTTCGCTGGTACAGCGCTTTAAAACCGACTGCTGTATTCTTACTGCTTACAAATGCGCCGTTGCCGGATTGAATACCTATGAAGGTTGCTTCTTTATGGCGATAAGTTAAATTAAATCCAAGGGTAAAGCCTGCCCTGTACCCGATGGCAATATTGCTGTCTTCCCGGTTATAATACATAGCATCGGTTCCAATTGTTATGGAGTGGGAAGCCGTGTCGGCTGTAAAACCGGCCCGGTAACCAATGGCCACATTGTTGTTACCGGTTGAATCATTGCGTAAAGCGGCAGAACCAAGGGCGGTATTCTGGTTGGCCCTGATCAATCTTCCGGCATCATTACCCACGGCGGTATTGTCGTTACCCAATGTACTTTGATACATGGCCGCATTACCCAGTGCCACATTGTTGATACCGGTTTTATTGGCAGAGAGCGAATAACTGCCCACGGCGGTATTTGCCGTACCGGTAGTGGCACTATCCATACTGGAATAACCAATCGCTGTATTAGGATAACCGCCGGCGAAACTGGTTAGTGCCTTTGATCCGATAGCTACGTTTTGCGAACTGCTTACCGCATTCGACAATGCCCGGTATCCCATGGCCACATTATCATTACCGTTGTTAAATAGGAAAAGCGTACTGTCGCCTACGCCAACATTCCGGCTGCCATTTACATAAAACCCGCCGCCATTCATGGATTGAAAACCCACTGCGGTATTTTTAGAACCTAAATTGATCCCATAGCCAGAACCATATCCCAGCCCGGTGTTCTCGGCTCCCTGTGTATTATTGGTAGCCGATAGACTGCTGTAGGTTAAACTGTATGCACCAACGGCAGTACTATAATCCATTTTGTTATAATAGCCCGAGTAGGTACCAATATTTACAGTCAGGTCGGCCGTATCTGCTGCATGGCCGCTCGAAAAACCCATCCAGGTATTATAGTTTCCGCTGCGGGGTCCAAATCCGGCGAAACGTCCAATGGCTGTATTGTAGTTTCCGCTGGTATCGTTTTCCAGGCTACCTACGCCTACTGCCGTATTCTCAAATCCTTTCTTCCGTTGCCACATGCTGCGCCAGCCCACGGCCGTATTCAACCAGCCCGATGTATCGTATCGAAGCGCCTCAAGGCCAATGGCCGTGTTGTAGGGATTGGTAACATGGTTGGCCAATGCATACCCGCCCACTGCGGTATTGCCATCGGTTGTTTTGTTTTCATACAAAGCTACTTCACCCACTGCCGTATTGTACCACGAAGTGGTATTCTTAAACAAAGTGCCTGCACCGAAAGCAGTATTCTGTGAACCTGTTTTATTGGCCTTCATGGCTTCGTTACCCATAACAGTATTGTCCCATCCGCTTGTGTTGCCAAGCATGGCGTTATAACCAAACGCATTGTTGTAATAACCGGTGGTGGTGCTGTCCATGGCCCGGTACCCGAAAGCGCTGTTCGTTTTACCAGCCAGGCCGCCTGCATAACTCAGGTTGCGCAAAGTTCCATATCCAAAACTGGTGTTTAAATTAATGCTGTCGATGCTGCCCGACTTTTGATTTTTTACCCGGAAGGTTAATGCACTGTCGTTTAACGTGCCTAAGAAATTAGCGGCAGTTATATTGCTGTTGCCGGTTATTTTCCAGGCAGTGGTGTCTGCAGCAAAACCACTGGCATTGATAAATACCCAGCGGGTATTGGGCAGGTCGTAATAATGAAAGCCGATACTATCGGGCCCGGTTTGATAAACCAGCAATCCGTTTGCCGGAGCAGCAATGGTGTTCTTCTGCGTTTTATCCATCCGGGGGATCAGCATTCCTTTAAGCGTGCTCTCTACATCCAGTATAGAACTGGCATGAGCCGGGTTGCCTGATGTGTTTACACTTAATGATTGGGAAACAGCCGTAAAATGCACAGCCAATGCGATGCATGAAGCAAACGCAAAACGAAACAATTTAGTCATGGTAAAGAAAGTTGGTTATGTAGTTAACTCATATGGCTTCCAGAAGAAATTGGAGTTTTTCTTGCTTTATCAGGGAAGGTGGTTAGGGAAATTTCCGTGTAATGTTACAGAATATTTTCTACAGATAGTAGAAGCTTTTCGATTATTTATTAACGTTTGCACAAACCATCCGTTAGTTTGTTTTTTTATTCCCGGTTTCGGGTATAAGCGCTGTTGATAAGAACGGATAAAATGGGAACATAAAAAAACTTCCTGCCAGAGGAAGTTTAAAATGATGTTTACCGATGGATAACCTGTGATCCTTATTGCTGCTGTTGATCTTTAGCTGGTGTGGCTTTCTTTGCAGGCGCTGCTGGTTGTGGCGCTTCCTGCACTACAGGCGGTTTCAGCGTTCTAGGCGATACATTGTCTTTATCAATCGAAGGCACCCGGGTATCTTTTGGTTGTTTCAATTCACCACCGGGTACAATTGGTTTTGCTGCTGTTTGTTCATTGGCTGTCTGCAATTTTGGTGCAGTAGGCGCCGTACTTACTTCCTGCTGTTTTTTAATAGTGGCTTTCATGGGGTTACCATCGGGCGCTGCATTTTGCGCAGTAACATTACCGGTAATGATTAACAGTAAACTGGTCATCAGTATAAAGGAAATTGGTCGTTTCATTTTTTAAGTTTTCTCTTTTAAAAAAATTATTGTTTTATAAAGGGGTATGTTTCTTTATCGCCGTTGTTGTGAAGTACCTGGATGAAATAACTTCCTCCGGTAAGCGGCGTAACATTCATCAGCACCAGGCTTGCACCCGGTTTTATGGATGAAAAGAGTTTACCATCGGCGCCATATACCTGCAGGGTTACCTTATTAACATAGGATGATGGTAATAAGATATTCAGCACGGTAGAGGCCGGATTGGGGAATATGCGTAATTCCTCGGCGCCTTTGCTGAACTTAACCTGGCGGATGGGCGAATAGAAATAGGAGCCGCTCTTATCAATGATCTTCAAGCGGTAATAATTCCATCCTTGCACCGGAGCAGGGTCGTAATCAACATAAGCCGATTGAACCATTTGTCTTGAGCTTACGGCCGACATAAAATTGAAATTGCTTCCATTCAATGATTTCTCTACTTCATAAGTACGGGTATCCTGTTCGTTGGTTGCTTCCCAGTTCAACCGTACCCGGTTGCCATCAGCAATGGCGGTGAAGTAAAGTAGTTTAACCGGCAAACCATTGTACTTGCTGTTGGTGCCAAGGGTAAATCTTCTTTCATCATAACTGAAACCATTGAAAGCATTTGATCGTACGTATCCAAACAGGCTGTCTGAACCGTTTACTCTGCCTGTGACCCAACCACCCGGCAAGCCCCACATAAAGGGTGGCTGATTAATATATTGAGTAACGATCAAACTATCCCTGATGGCGGCATTACCGCTTACCTGGCTGTGTCCTCTCCACGATAAACTTACCATGGCACTTGCATCACTTGCTGCAACGCCGGTCATCTCCCAGTATTCTTTACGGCTGATATGGTCAATGGGTGGATTGAGTACATTGGTATAATTAA
This sequence comes from Ferruginibacter sp., assembly GCA_044220615.1. Lineage (GTDB taxonomy): Bacteria > Bacteroidota > Bacteroidia > Chitinophagales > Chitinophagaceae > Ferruginibacter. Next base: position 126,548 of record JBGAQR010000001.1, read on the forward strand.
AAGGCGTATCCGGGAAATACTCAACCGTCCAGGTAGCCAGGTTTGTATTTCCTTTTTCTAACCGTACAGGTGCGTACAAGGTATCTCTTTTGCCAACCGGGAATAAATAAAAAGTGGCTAAACTGCCCACTACATTTCCTGAGCGGCTTAGTCTTCCGTTAACCCGGCTTACGCTGTAGTTACTGGTGGATGCGATGGCATTGATGGCCGGGTTAGATACCCAAAGACTATCGTTGCCATAACCCGAACGGGTAAAAACAAAACCGGTATCCAGGTTCAGAATATTTCTTACCTGGCAGGAAGAAAGCAGGGTATCGCCGGCGGTATTGCGGATGGTGAGGTCGTAAAATTTTGTGAGGCCATAAAAACTCTGCCGCTGTGTTCCCCTGAAAAAAACATTGCCGGTACTGGTGGCACTCAACACACCAACCCCGGTGGTAGTGGAATCCAGCCATCCTTCGGGGGAAGAGACCGTGGTCTTGTACATATGGGTTTCGCCGTTGTTTACCCAGTTGCTGGTTCCTTTAAACGTGATGCCGCCGCTCATGACTATTTTGGTTCCGGCTTCGGAAACCATTTGTACATCGGTGGCACGAACCAACTGCTGGCCATAGCCTTTAAAAGCGATCAGTATTAAAAAGGCCAGCCCGGTTTTCTTTAACAGCATAGAAGACTGTTTTATGGTGATGATTTGCATGTTAAGTTATATCATTTTTTTCTATTGGCATATCCCTTATTTGGGGGATACAGCAAACGGTAGTTTTCAATTAGTATCCGGCAAAGCGGTGTTTATTTATTTTCCAGTTTTTTTATTCTTTCCATTAACTCGGCAATTGCTTTTTGCTGATTGTCGATCGTTTTTTGTTGTTTATTGATGAGCAGCTGTTGTTCCTGTATGGCTTTAACGGTAACAGGGATAATGTCGGAATAATAGATACCCAGTTTATCACTGTTTGGAGTTAAAGAGTTACCCTGGTCATTCTTTGGCTCGGTCTTGGTTTTTAACGTGCCTACCTGAACAACTTCGTTTAATATGGGTTTTACTTCCTGGGCAATGAAGCCGATCTTTTTGCCCCATTGTGGATTTTCTTTCCAGGTAAAACTAACGGGACGAAGTTTCATGATCTCGTTCAAGCCATAATTAAGATCGCTGATATTTTCTTTGTCCCTTGCATCAGATGTATTGATGGCACCTACGGTTGAATATACAGTAGACCACCTGTTTGTTGCAGTGCCTAATGTGTTACTTCCATCTGTGAATGGCCTTAAAGAAGTTCCGGACATTTCATATTCATCTATCGGTGTAACCAGGTCATCAATACTCCTTGTAAATACCAGGTTTCCTGTAGTAGCGGTTTTAATTCTCCAGTCGGAACCAGCGCCGGTTTTCATTAACTCAATGCCTGGCTCAAAACTGGTACTTACACTTGCTACTCTTAAATTGACATTTGAGTTGGTTGACTCATAAATATGCAATTTAGTAGAAGGAGCAGCGGTTCCAATACCTATCTGGCCGCTGCCTAATTCGATGGTTAACCTTGAGGCGGCTGCGCCCAGGAAATTAAACTGGTCGGTTGCATCCTGGTATTGCAAGCCCCAGGTTGGGGCTCCGGGGCTATGAGCTATTACCATCCGGTCTGCATTTGTAGTTCCGGATCTGAACATGTAATTCATCACAGGTACTGTATTATCATATTGAACAGTACCCGAATTTCCTACCAGGAATTTATCTGCAACAGAAAAAGTTGAATCAGGAGTATTGGTTCCGATACCCACTCTTGTATCGGCAGTAGCGCCGTTTATTCCATTTATACTTCCTAGGATCATGCTGTTGGATTGGGCAATAAAAGCATTGGAGCCAATAGCGGCTGCATTTGTAAAGTTAGTGGCTGAAACATCTGCATTATAACCCAGGAGGGTATTAAACGTTCCGGAGGTATTGGTGCTTCCGGCAGTAAAACCTAATGCTGTATTTCCGTTTGCATTTGAACTCAGTAATGCCTGGTGGCCAACGGCAACGTTGTAATTTCCGGTGCTGGTACTTTGTAAGGCATAATTGCCCAATGTTGTATTTTGGGTACCGGAGTTATTGAACCGCATAGAAAAAGTACCGATCGCTACATTCTCATTTGCATTGTTTCCATACATGGCACTGTCGCCGATAGCAATGTTATAACTGTAAGAATTTCCATTGGCAAGAGCCCTGGTGCCAACAGCCACACTGCCGTTACCGGTGCGGTTACCATAAAGGGCGCCTAAACCAACCGCTGTATTACTCTGGCCGGTATTATTAAAACTCAAGGTATATGCACCCATCCCGGTGTTTTCAATACCGGTTACATTCAAACCACTGTAACCAACACCCGAGTTGGCGCCCACAAACGTATTTTGATATCCCCGGTTGTTGTAACCAGCCTGTATACCAATGGCTGTAGCTTCGTATACACTGTCCATATTTCCACCGGCATACCATCCCATAACAGTATTGAAAGTAAGATTGGTTGTGTTTGCAAAAGTGCCGATCATGGCGCCACGGCCAACAGCCGTATTTGCATAAGCACTATCGGTGAATTCAAGGGCACCTACACCAAGCGCTGTATTTTCATATCCGTTGCCCACAAACCTGAGTGAACGCCATCCAACGGCGGTGTTTACCGAACCAGTGGTATCGGTAAACATAGATTCATAACCAATAGCCGAATTATAATTTCCTGTTTTATGGTTGTACATGGTATTAGTACCTAAAGCGGTGTTACCCCCACCGGTTGTATTGCTGCGCAAGGTACTTACACCAACCGCTACGTTCAATGAACCGCTGAGGTTGTTGTACATCGAAACATTTCCTATCGCCGTATTATAAACTCCCGAAGTATCGTTGCGCAATGCACCGGCGCCAATGGCAACATGGCCGTAATAACGGGTGAGGCGTAAGGCATCATTGCCCACGGCTGTATTATCATAAGGGTAATTCAATCCTGCAGGGTTATATGCTTCCATCATAGCGGCATTGCCAATAGCGGTATTGTTGATTCCTATCTTATTACTCATTAAGGAATAACTGCCCAGCGAAGTATTGGCTCCGCCGGTGGTGGCGCTGTCCTGGCTGGAATAACCAACAGCAGTATTGGGATAAGATGCTATAGCATTCAATAATGCCCGGCTTCCAACGGCCACGCTTTGATGATGGTTGGTGGTACTCTTGCTCAACGCCCGGTAACCGATAGCAACCACGTCGTTGCCCCGGCCCTGGTTATATGCCGAATCGCCGATGGCAACATTCCGGGAAGGAGAAGTACCTGAGTAAAAAGTATTGGGTTCAAAAATGGCTGCCGCTTTAAAACCGATGGCCACATTCTGGCTGCCAAATGCATTTCCGGTTAATGCAGAATAGCCGAGCATGGTATTTTCTGCACCCTGTGTTATATTGGTGGAAGAGTAGGAGTTAAAATTTCCGGCATAGGCTCCCAGTGCGGTGGTATAACTCCGGTTACTGTATGCAAGCGCCGAATGGCCAATGGCTGTTGTATAATCAGCAGTGTCATTGAAAAAGCCGGCACTCCTTCCGGCGGTTACATTGAAAGAGCCTCCTATATTTTGTTCCAGTGCACCCACACCGATTGCCACATTCTCCCAGCCGGATTTATTATTTCGTAAAGCTCTCCACCCGGCCGCTGTATTCAAAGAACCGGCGCTGTCGAATTGCATTACTTCCAAACCTATGGCCGTGTTGTTGGTGTTCTTTTTATGTGAGTACATGCTGTAAAGTCCAATAGCTGTATTACCACTGGTACTGTCGTTCAAAAAAAGACTCTGGTACCCGATGGCCGTATTACTTACCCCGGCCACATTATTATACATGCTGTTTACCCCAATGGCTGTATTGGCATAACCGCTGGTATTATAACCCATCACATTTGAACCAATTGCAGTATTGCTGTAGCCGGTGGTATTATTAAACAGGCCGGCATCTCCAATAGCGGTATTAAATGTTCCTGAAGTATTTCTTAATAAGGATGCATATCCCACTGCAACACTCACATTACCGGTTTTATTACTGCGCATGGAATGATTACCGATGGCAACATTCCGGTTGCCGGTGGTATTGCTGTCGAGCGCATTATAGCCTATGGCAGTAACATCAAAAGCGGCATTCGACATCAGGGTACGATACCCGATGCCAAGTACCCCCCCGGCGGTATTGCCATACAGGGCGCTGTCGCCAATGGCAATATTATATGTGGTGCTGTTATTCTGCAGAGCGCTGGAGCCAATACCAATATTGTGGGCCAGGGCCGGGTTGGTGAGACCGGCCTTGTAACCCAGGTAAGTAGTAGTATCATTTATTTGCCCGGAGAAAATATTGTTATAACGTAAGCGTAGTGAATTGGCATCGGTGGTACCTAAGAAATTATTGGTTGGGTCAATACCTGTATTGCCGGTTATTAACCAGCCCACATTGGCATTGGCCGTGGCCAGCCACAACCAGGATGTTCCATTATAATAATAAAAGCCAACACTGTCGGGTGCATTCTGAAAAACCATCAGACCGGTGGCCGGTGCAGCGATCGCATTTCTTTCTGTCTTGCTCATGCGGGGCACCAGTATGCCTTTGGCTGTACTTTTTACATCCAGTAATGAACTGGCATCAGCAGTACTTCCATCGGTATTGATACTTAGAGATTGGGAACTGGCAGTAAAATGCAGGGTGAATGCAATGCATGTTGCACACACTAAACGGAAATATTTAGTCATGATAGAATGTTAGTTATGATAGTTTGGTCAAGCGGTTCCCCGGAAGAGATTGGAGTTTCTTGCTTTATCAGGGAAATGGTTGGGTAATTACTGCTGTAATATTAGTAAATTTTCTACCCATGTGTAGTATAACGGGTAAAATAGTTATCAACCATTTTCAAGATTTGTGGATCATGATTTACCAGCGTACTTAACCACTCCGGTTCTGCAAAGTGCAAAAGTAGCAGGAAGATGATTGCGGGCAAATACCACAAACCGGTAGGAAGAATTGCTGAAACCAGGTTGACCGGGCTTAGCCCAGTTCGGGATAAAGCGGGAACTGCTTCATGAATAATTTCACTTCTTCTTTTACAGAAGCAATTGTTCTTTCATCATCGGCATTCATCAGTACTTTATCAATGAGGTTCACTACGATCTCCATATCCACTTCTTTCATGCCTCTGGTGGTTACTGCCGGAACACCCACCCGGATACCCGATGTTACAAAAGGAGATTTATCGTCGAACGGAACGGCGTTCTTATTTAAGGTGATGTGTGCTTTGTCTAATGTTTCCTGTGCTTTTTTACCGGTAAGATTTTTATTTCTAAGGTCGATCAGCATTAAATGATTGTCGGTGCCGTTGCTGATGAGGTTGTATCCACGGCCGACAAATGCTTTTGCCATGGCCTGTGCATTGGCGATCACCTGTTTACCATAGGATTTAAAATCTTCAGAAAGTATTTCACCGAATGAAACCGCTTTTGCCGCAATAATATGTTCCAATGGCCCGCCCTGTGATCCCGGAAAAACCGCCAGGTCAAGAAGTGAACTCATCGTTCTTAAATTTCCTTTCGGGTCTTTTAATCCCCAGGGATTTTCAAAATCGTGCCGCAGCATGATGATGCCGCCTCTTGGTCCACGCAGTGTTTTATGCGTGGTGGAAGAAACAATATGACAATGATCGAATGGGTCGTTTAGTAAGCCACTGGCAATTAAACCGGCGGGATGAGCAATATCGGCAAATACCACGGCGCCAATTTCATCGGCAATGGCTCTTATTCTTTTATAATCCCAGTCACGACTGTAAGCCGAAGCGCCGCAGATGATCATCTTTGGTTTTTCGGCCCGGGCTTTTGCTTCCAGTTGTTCGTAGTCAACAATGCCGTCTTTGGTTACGCCATAATGCAGGGCATGATATGTTTTCCCGCTGAAGTTGGCCGGGCTGCCGTGTGTAAGGTGGCCACCCATACTTAAGTCGAGCCCCAGGAATTTTTCTCCCGGCTTCATAACCGCCAGGAAAACGGCTGCATTGGCCGAGGCGCCGCTGTGTGGTTGTACATTAGCCCAGGAACAATTGAATACCTGTTTCAACCGGTCGATGGCCAGTTGTTCAATTTCATCTACTACTTCGCAGCCTCCGTAATATCTTTTGCCCGGGTAGCCTTCCGCATATTTATTCGTAGGTACCGTGCCCATGGCCTGCATTACCTGTAAGCTGGTAAAGTTTTCGGAGGCTATCAGTTCAATGCCATGGCGCTGGCGGTCGAGTTCTTTGTTTATAAGGTCAAAAACGGCGGTATCTTTCTGCATAAGTATGTATTGGGGCCACAAATATAAGCAGCCCTTGATATTTTACTCAATTGATTGTGCCCGGTCATTTAACTGTTTCATTTACATAAAATTTACTACTTTCACAGCCGTTTCAGGTTTTGAGAAAAAATTCAATTGTAAACTAAATGTACTGCCCCAGGCAGGTTAGTTGTCCGCAATGAAGGTAATAATTCCCGTAGCAGGCGCCGGCACAAAGCTTCGTCCGCATACATATACACAACCCAAAGCGTTGATCCCCCTTGCCGGGAAAACGATCCTCAGCATTATTGTAGACCAGTTGCATGAGGCGGGTATAAAAGATTTCATTTTTATCATCGGTTACCTGGGCGAAAAGATTCAGGACTATGTGAAGGATAAGTATCCGCACCTCAACTGTCATTTTGTTCAGCAAAGCGAACGCTTTGGAATAGGCCATGCCATCAATCTTACCCGGGAACTTGTTGGGAATGATGAAATGCTGGTGGTATTGGGCGATACCATTGCCGAATACGATGTAAAAGAAGTGATCAACAGCCCGCATTCTATGTTGGGCATAAAGCGGGTAGATGACCCCAGGAATTTTGGTGTGGCAGAAGTGGAGGAGGATGGTTCGGTAAGCCGGGTGGTTGAAAAGCCGGCCATTCCCAAAAGCAATATGGCATTGGTGGGCGTATATAAGATAAAAGAAACCGATTTTCTTTTTGCCTGCCTGGATAAGATCGTGGCAGTGGGTGCAAAAAGCTATGGTGAGTTTAATCTTACCGATGCACTGGAATGCATGATACAGAGCGGCGCCAAATTTCAATCGTTTAAAGTACAGAACTGGTTCGATTGCGGACGTAAAGAAACCCTGCTGGAGTCGAACGCAACCCTGCTTAAAAAATTCGGTGGTAACACAACCGAGGATAATCCTTATGAGAATACGATCATCATTCCCCCTGTGAATATAGCGGAGGGGTGTGATATTAAGAACTCGGTGATAGGCCCCAATGTTGCTATAGGCGAACATGCCACCCTTAATCACGCTATTATAAAAGACTCTATCATCGGCGCTTATTCCAATCTTTTCGAGATCGTGTTAAGCAATTCCCTCATTGGCAGCGATGCCGAAGTAAAAGGAGTTAATCGCAGCCTCAATATTGGAGATAATACTGCCATCGACCTAAGTGGCGGTGCCAAAGCCTAAGAACGGAGATAACAGCCCTTATTTTTCTGTAAAAAATGCCGGTTTATGAAATAAATTCTTTTACTTTGCGTTTCAAAGTACTTTCCGTCCCTTGTTTATTATTTTAACGATATTTGAAAAAACTATCTGATTCAGATGCAAAACAGGGTAACCCGTCTTTTTGAAATTGACTATCCGATCATCCAGGCCGGTATGATCTGGGCGAGCGGCTGGCGGCTGGCAAGTGCGGTAAGTAATGCCGGCGGGCTTGGGTTGATCGGCAGCGGCAGTATGTACCCGGATGTTTTGAGAGAACATATTCAGAAATGTAAGGCAGCAACTCAAAAACCTTTTGGTGTAAATGTGCCTTTGTTATATCCCGATATTGATCAGCATATCCGGATCATCATAGAAGAAAAAGTGCCCATTGTTTTTACTTCGGCGGGTAATCCAAAAACCTGGACAACTCTTTTAAAGCAAGAAGGAATAAAAGTGGTACACGTGGTAAGCAGCAGCAAGTTTGCATTGAAGTCGCAGGATGCCGGTTGCGATGCCGTAGTAGCCGAAGGCTTTGAAGCCGGCGGACACAATGGAAGAGAAGAAACCAGCACGATGGTTTTGATTCCGGCGGTTTGTGCGGCAGTAAATATTCCCGTTATTGCGGCCGGGGGTATTGCTACCGGCAGACAAATGTTGTCGGCCATGGTACTGGGTGCAGAAGGGGTGCAGGTGGGCAGTCGTTTTGTTGCAAGCCCTGAGGCCTCTTCGCATGAGAATTTTAAGCGCCTGGTCATTAACGCTGCCGAAGGCGATACGCAATTAACCCTGAAACAGTTAACGCCGGTACGGATGCTGAAGAATAAATTTTATGAACAGGTTCAGCAGGCAGAACAACGATGTGCTTCGGCCGATGAATTGAAGAACCTTTTGGGAAGGGGCCGGGCAAAAAAAGGGATGTTTGAAGGAAATATGGAAGAAGGAGAACTGGAAATAGGACAGGTAAGTGCCATCATAAAAAAAATAGAACCGGCTGCGGATATCGTGAAAGAAATATGGAACGGATTTGAAGAAGCATTGAAGCAACCGCTTAAATAAAGAATATTATCTTTGCGCATTATTTAAAAAATTTGTAATCTCAACCCCCAAAAAATGTTATTAACCCCAGGGAAGATCTGTATTGGTTTTAAAAAGACAGCTGTGATTTTCGCAGCGCTTTTTTTCTGTTTCACAAACCTTGCAAACGCTCAGAATCCGGTTATAAAAGATCCAAGCGCCGAAGTGCCGGCATTGCCTACCGCTATGCCACCTGCGGCTTTATACGATATGCTGAAGGATAAGAACCCGGATGGTACCAAAAAAACCGGGGCCGAACTGAACAAATCACTTAAAGATAAAATTGAAAAAGACAGCCTGGTTAAAGAAAGTACTCCGCAGTCGCAAAACCCCACAGAAGACACTTACGGAATGAATTTATTCCGTTCCGGTGTGGTGGCATCTATCACAGAACTTTCCACTCCGCCACTTGATTATCCTATTGGTGTGTACGACCAGATCATTGTTTCTTTATGGAACGGGGCCGAGGCAACATTGGATTATACGGTTGCCCGGGATGGTTCTATCTTCCCTGCCAGCATTGGTAAGATATACCTGCAGGGACTCACCTTTGAAAATGTACGTTCTCTTCTCACGCAACGGTTCAAATCTTTTGTGCCGCCCAGTACCAATATTTCTGTGTCGCTGGGTCAGCCCCGCACTATTAATATAAATGTTGCCGGTGAAATAAGGAACCAGGGACCGGTAACGGTTTCGGCCTTTACCAATGCGTTCAATGTTATATCACTTGCCGGCGGACCAACCGACCTGGCCAATCTTCGGGAGATACAGATCAAGCGTAACGGAAGGATCATTGATGTGCTGGATGTATATAAATATTTAACCACCGGCGATTTTGGAAAGCACATCTATTTGGAGAATAATGATTTTGTAATTCTTCAAACACTGGAAAAAAGGGTAAAGGCAGAAGGCAGGTTCAAACGCCCCATGTATTACCAGCTTAAAAAAGACGAGGGATTAAAAGGCCTGCTCAAATATTCAGGTGGCCTGCAGAACGATGCCTTTTCAAGCGGTGTTAAAATATACAGAACAGAACTGGAAAAGCAGATCATAAAGGATGTTAACGTAACGGCCATCATAAACCCCACCGGCAGTGTGCTGTTAAAAGACCAGGATTTTTTATTGAATGACGGCGATATTATAAAAGTGGTTTCCATTAATCCCGGTTTGATCAATAAGGTGGAAATGAAAGGAGAGGTTTCTTATCCGGGTCAGTACGAAATACGAAAAGGCGATAAACTATTTGATATCATAAACAGGGCCGGCGGTATCACCCGTAACACCTTTCTGCCAAGGGCTTATATCTTCCGGGGCGGGGGCGACAGTACCAACATCAAAGCAAGTAAGGTAGAAGTAAACCTGAGCGGTATCACTACCAATGATACAGCCAGTATTTATAATGTGGAGTTATTTGCAAACGACCAGGTATTGCTTTTTAACTCCAACCAGTTTGCCGACAGGCAGTACGTGGAGATCTTTGGAGAAGTAAGAAAGGAAGGCCGTGTAAATAAATACGGCGGAATGACCTTGCAGGATCTGCTTTATCTCTCCGGCGGGTTAAAACAATCAGCCGAGTATGGGCGTATTGAAATATCCAGTGTGGTTGATCTTGATTCGGCGAAGGGAATGCAGCAGCCTACCCGTACGGTTCTTAAAACAATCAAATTGTCGCCCAATCTTGAATTGGACAGTATATCAAAAGGGATATTATTAAGGCCGTACGACCAGATCTATGTAAGAAAGAATCCAACATTTGAATTGCAGCAACTGGTGCAGATAAACGGGTTGGTGCAGTATTCTGGTCCGTACCCACGCCTGAGTAAATACGAACGGCTTTCGTCTTATATTGAAAGAGCCGGTGGAATTAAAGAGAACGCCGACCTGAGCGGCGCTATCCTGTACCGGAAGAAAACACAATACTACCGGGATAATGTGACCAGCAAGGTTGCTTCTCTTACCGATTCAGTCGGAAGTATCGTACTGGATTCGTCGATGAAAAGCCTTGGTGAAGTATCAAAAGAACCGGTAAGCATAGACCTGTACCGGGCTCTTAAGTATAAAAATTCCAAGTACGACATTATTCTGCAGGAAGGTGATGTGGTGTTTATACCGGAAATAAATCCTTTTATAAATGTAAAAGGGGTGGTGCAGTCTCCGCTTAAATTAACATACGATAAAGAACATACAAACGTGGGCTATTATATTGATAAAGCCGGCGGTTATGGTATACGCCCCTGGAAGAAACGGATATATGTTACGTACGCCAATGGTAAGAGCAAACGAACAACGAGTATCTTCTTTATTCATTTTTATCCAAGGGTAAGAGAAGGATCAACCATTACGGTACCGTTGCGTCCCGAAGGTGCTGAAGTGACCGATGCAGTGGTTCAGGTAGCGCTCTCGAGCATTCCGATCGCTGTAGCTGCCTTCATTGCTAAAATCATACAATAAGTTGCCCTAAACCTAAACTGACGAAATGAACAACATTGAACTTTTAAAACAACTTATAAAAAGACTGCGTAGGTTCAGCTGGCTTGTTGTAATTATTGCACTGGTATTCGGGGGGCTTTTTTTCTTCATGGCCAAACAAAGTGTAGTACAGTGGACATCAAAATCCACCGTGTTCCCGCTTAATGCATCCAGTTCAAACAGCACCGGATCTACCATCAGCAACCTGCTGGGCTTGTCTGATGCACCCAAGTCCTTTACCGAAGATGCTTCCATCAATATCGTGGAGCTGGCCAACAGCCGCCGTACCCGGGAAGCTGTGGCAATAGAGCGGATACCCTCTATGAATAACAGAACCATCTCGGAATTGCTTATTGAGGAACATAACCGGCATACCGGGTTCATGCAGAATGAAAAGATCGAAACGCCGCTCGACAGCCAGGCACAGGTAAATATTGCCAGCAGTCTTTTAAGAGCCGGGTTTAATGCCAAGATCAATAAAAACGGTATCCTGGAATTGTATTACACCAACAGCAACCAGAAACTGGTAAGGGAAATAAGCTATGTATATATTGATAAACTTTCTCTTTTTTATATTGAACTGAAAAAGAAAAAGGCGCAGATCGATTTTGAGTTTTCTATTAAGAAAGCGGATTCGCTGCTCCAGGTTTTAAACCAGCTCGACAAGCGTGCCATTGCCCTGGATGAAACCACCTTCTTTACCAATGAAGGATTGCAGCGATACAGCATACCCAAAGTAAACCTGGCGCAGGATAAGGCCACGGTTCAGTCTCAGTATTATTATGCCGTTAATAACAGGGAGTCGGCTGCCTACCGGTTGCAGAAAGAAACGCCGATCATTGAAGCGCTTGATAAACCCGAACCTCCTTATGATCCCGTTCAGAAATCAAAGATAATCTATACCCTCATCGGGTTGATACTGGGTTCTCTGCTTGGTATGCTGGCGGTGAGCTGGAAGATTATCAATCAATACCTGGGTGATGAACTGAATAAAGCTATTGAAAAGGCATCAAAACCAAAAGACAGTCCTGGCCTGCAACCGCAAAAAGAGCCATTGAAATAAAATAAAAACTCCCGCAGACAGCGGGAGTTTTTATTTAGTTGAATTATTTCCTGAAAGCCCATTTTATCATTTCTTTCCAGCTTGGTTTTTTGCCATACATTAATATACCCGTACGGTATATGCGGGCGGCAAACCAGGTGGTAAACATAAAGCCGGCGATCAGCAATGCCATAGAAAGCCCTAATTGCCACCAGGGCACCGTAGTTGGTACGCCAAACGGAATACGTGCCATCATTACAATAGGTGAACTGAATGGAATGATACTCGACCAAACTGCCACCGAACTTCCCGGATTTGAAATGGCGGGTGTCATCAATGCAATTGAAAAGATCACCAGCATGGTAATAGGGAAGCTGAGCGATTGTGCTTCTCTCATGTCTTCATTAATGGCACTGCCTATGGCGGCATACAACGAAGAATAAAAGAAGAACCCGCCTAACAGGTAGAATATGAAACAACCTACCACCAATGGAATATTCACACTGGTAAATACTTCCTGTACCGCTCCCACCATTCCTGAAACGTTGCCCCCGGTATTTCCTGTTTTCAGACTTATGTTATAGATGAGAAAGATACAAGCCACCCATATCAGGAACTGTGTTAGGGCTACCATACCAATGCCCACGATTTTCCCGATCATCAACTGGAAAGGTTTTACCGACGAAACAACCACTTCGGCAATACGACTTGTTTTTTCTTCCGTTACACCCATCATTACCTGCGAACCATAGAGTAATAATATCAGGTACATCAAAAAGCCGCAAACATAACCGATCACGGTAGCGGTTTTTTCATTGGCATTTTTGTTTTTTTCATTGTGAAATCTTAGTTGAACTGATTTACTTAATATCTTATCCTTTGTTGAATCAATACCCAGGCTGTCACGCTTTATATTGTTCCATAACTTATTTATTTTATTCTCAATGGGGTTAGCAGCGCCGATACCAAATGATTTTTTTGTGTTTATCAGCAAACTGTCGCTGCCGTTTTGCCAGGTGAAGTTTACAGGTATTTCAATATAACCATCATAGCCAAGTGAGTCGAAGCTGACCTTGAACCGTTCTGTATTGCCGGTAAAAAGTTTAATGATATTGCTTGAATCTTTTTTATTGATACCGCTCATCATGTCTTCATTAAAAAGGCCTGAGTTATCGATCAGGGCTATTCTCAGGTCTCCTCTTGTTTTGTCGGCAATATAATTGGTGCCGAAGATCAGCACCAGGTAAAGCACCGGAAACAGGATGGTGCCGATGATGAAAGTCCGTTTGCGTACACGGGTTAAAAATTCTCTTTTTATTATCAGGATGATCTTATTCATTTTGTAAGGTATTGTCGGTTGATTAAGCAGTTATTTTTTCAAATTGCCTGGCCGAAGGAGTTCCTTCCACCAGTTTAATGAAGATGTCGTTCAGCGAAGGAAGAATTTCCTTGAAAGAAATCACGTTACTTCCCTGGTTAATGAAATAACTCAGCACATCATTGGGTTTGTATCCTTCTTTTATGCGCACAATAAGTTCTTTGTTATGAGTGTTTACTGTTTCAAAGGAAGAACTGGTGATATCAACCGGCACCGTTTCAAGCTGAATGCCGAAAAGGTTTTCTTTGAAATCGTGTTTTATACCTTCTACGGTACCGTCCAGTATCTTATTTCCTTTATTTACCAGGATGATGTGTTTGCAGATCTCTTCCACCTGTTCCATGCGGTGGGTACTGAAGATGATGGTGGTGCCGTTTTGCGCCAGCCGGTATATCTCGTCTTTTATCAGGTTGGCGTTCACCGGGTCTAATCCGCTGAAGGGCTCATCCAGGATGATCAGGTCGGGTTCGTGCAGCACGGTGATCACAAACTGCAGTTTTTGTCCCATGCCCTTGCTCAGGTCTTCTACTTTCTTGTTCCACCAGCTGTCCATCTCAAGCCGTTTGAACCATTCCTTGATCTTGTGCATGGCATCGCTGCGGCTTAATCCCTTCAATTGGGCAAGATAAAGCGCCTGCTCACCAATCTTCATCTTTTTATACAGGCCTCTTTCTTCGGGCATATACCCGATATACTTTGCATCATTCTCCGGGTCAAAGTTTTTCCCTTTCAGCAGTATATTGCCCGAATCGGGATAAAAGATCCCTGTGATCATCCGTATCAGCGTGGTTTTACCGGCGCCATTGGGGCCCAGTAATCCAAAAATGCTGCCCTGCTTTATCTGCAGGCTGATATCATCAACCGCTTTTTGCGTGGCAAAATATTTTTTAAGGTTTTGTACTTCTAAGATGTTCATTTATCAGTTTTTTAAAAGCTTTGTAAATGTAGCGGTTAGTAAATTTTAAACTATGCAATTATTGTATGAATGGTAATATTGGTTTTAGCTAATCATTTATTTCTAATTGAAAAAGGGCCTCTACAGTAGTTTCAAATACTTTTGCCATTTTTAGCGCTAATAAAGAAGAAGCAATGTATTTTGATGTTTCTATAGAATTTACAGCCTGCCGGGATACTCCTATCTTTTCGGCAAGCTCTGCCTGTGTCCAGTTCTTTTTTGCCCGCTCTACCTTAATTGTGTTTTTCATGGTCAGCGATATTTGCGTTGCGAAATTATCAATCCTATAAAATAAAAAAGAACAAAATAGTTTACCAGTGATAGGTAACCCCAGTTTTTATTGTCCAAAATAATTACCAGGTTAAGCGAACCTAATATCATCGGTAGCAGCAAAGCAAGCGAAAATCCCCAAACGACCGCTTCAAATTGAATTCTTATTTCTACTTCATCCATCAGGCTTATCTTTTTTATGTACTTGTAGATGAACAGTGCAAATGTGAAGGCGGGTATTAATGCAAGGCTGATGCCTGCCCATTTTGGCATCGGTATTTTTTTTACAATAAGCAGGCATACCAGGTAAGTTACAAGCCATATAATTCCAAATAACAGCACTGAGTATTTCGACTTCTTCATATTGCCTTTTTTAAATTGACTTTGTAAAGATAAGTAAACATTTCAAAAAGACAACTATTCTTTACATTTTATCAATAAAAGATGTCTTATTCGATAGGCCAACTACTAAACCCGTTGATTTAAATATATGGCGCTTGCTACTCTTTCGCCATCCATGGCTGCGCTCACAATGCCACCGGCGTAACCGGCGCCTTCGCCACAGGGGTAGAAGTTATGTAGCTGGGGATGCGTCAGTGTTTCTGCGTTACGTGGTATGCGAACCGGGGAAGAAGTACGGCTTTCGGTAGCAACCACCACCGCATCATTGGTATAATATCCCTTCATCTTTTTTCCAAATTCCATAAAACCTTTTGCAAGCGACTGGTAAATAAAACCAGGTAACACTTCTTTAAGGTTAACCGTATTTAACCCGGGCTGGTACGAACAGCGGGGTAGGGAAGAAGATGTTTTTCCATTACTGAAGTCAACCATGCGCTGCGCAGGGGCCACAAATTTTCCACCACCGGCATTAAAGCAATCCTGCTCTACCAATTGCTGAAAGTGCATCATGGCAAGCGCATCATTTTTTATTTTTAATGTTGAATTCTTAATTACGTCTTCCAGCTCTACCTGTACCACCATGCCGCTGTTTGCAAATGGGTTGTTTCGTTTGGAAGGGCTCCATCCGTTCACCACCAGTTCGCCGGGTGCCGTGGAAGCCGGTGCAATAATGCCACCCGGACACATACAAAAAGAGAATAGGCCCCGTTCATTCACCTGTTGTACCAGGCTATACGACGATGGGGGTAAATGTTCATCCCGTACCGGGCAATGGTATTGAATGCTGTCTACCAGTTGCTGCTGATGCTCAATGCGTACACCCAATGCAAAGGGTTTGGCTTCTATTAATACCTGTTTCTGGTTCAGCAGTTCAAAAATATCTCTTGCGCTATGGCCTGTTGCCAGGATAAAAGCATCGGCTTCAAATGAATTTCCATCGGCTGTTTTAACCGATTGTATCTTATCATTCTCAATAACAAGGTCCACCAGCTTTTTCTCAAATAACACTTCTGCCCCGCATTCGGTCAGTTGTTCCCGCATGGCAGTTATGATATGCGGCAGTTTATTGGTGCCAATATGCGGATGCGCCTGGTATAATATTTCTTCTGATGCACCAAAGCGCACAAATAAGTTAAGGATCCGGTCGATATCTCCCCGTTTATTACTGCGGGTGTATAATTTACCATCGCTGTAGGTGCCGGCGCCGCCCTCGCCAAAGCAATAATTACTATCGGGATCGATGATGCCTTCCTTATTCAGCCTGGCCAGGTCTCTTCGCCTTGCCTTTACATCTTTACCCCTTTCTAAGATAACCGGTTTTATACCTTGCTCCAGCAATTGCAGGGCAGCAAATAAACCTGCAGGTCCGGCGCCAATGATAATAACCTTTCTTTTTACTTTAGAAACATCTTTAAATTCAAAAGGAATGATAGGGCGCCGGGAGAACGGTTCATCTAAAAAAGCATTAACAGTAAGGGTTACCCAAATCGTTCTTGCCCTTGCATCGATGGATTGTTTAAGGATGTGATAACCCGAAATGGAAGAAGCCTTTTTACCTGCCTGGCCGGCAATAGCTCTTTTTATGGCTGCATCATCAGCTGCTTCTGATGGCAGAAGTTTAAGAGAAAGTTTTTGTTGCATATACTAAGCCGGATATTTATTCCGGAATTTTTATTCGCAAATATCTTCGCATCATCCTCTCTTAAAGGAGAGGGTTGGGGTGAGGTTTTAGAACGGCAGATCATCTACGGCATCCGGTGTTGTTTCCGAAAAAGTATCCAACGGCTCCAGGTATTCATTATCTGTTTTGCCGGCACTGGGTTGTAATATCTGCTCTATGCGCCATGCATCCAGGTTGGTGATGTAATTGATCTTGCCATCCTTTTCCCATTTGCTGCCTTTGATGTTGAAGTACACTTTTACTTCTTCACCCACATTTACCCGGTCGATGATGGTTGTTTTATCCTGTACACTCTGAAACTTTACATAATTAGTAATGGTACGGCCGTTGATGTCTTCGCTCTTCTCCACTACAAACTCCCTTGTCTTAAAGGTTTCGGTGCGCTGAACAGTGTCGTACTTTGCCACCAGTTTACCCGTTAATTCATAACTCATAACAATATTTTAATATCCAAAAGTAAACCTATTTTCCATATAAATTTTTTATTCATTCTTTTCTTTGTTACAGATAAAAATACCTACCTTCCTTTTGTTTAATTCTTCATTCGGGACATGAGCAAAATCAGCAAGTTTTTTTTAGCTGGGATCCTAATAACCAGCCTACTATTCTCCTGCACTTTATCGTACCAGGCACAAAAAGTTCAGTACAACGATTACCGTATTGCTCCCGGGGCAAAGCAGGACAGCGCCATGCTGTTTTTGCTGAAACCTTATTCCGACAGTTTATCAAAAAGCATGAACGATGTGGTGGCCGTTTCTGAAACCGACCTGGAAAAAAAACAGCCCGAAGGTTCATTGGGTAATTTTTTAGCCGATGCCATGTTGGCAATGGCGGAAAAAAGTTATGCTGTGCATGTAGATGCAGCTTTTATTAATTATGGGGGCATCCGGTTGCCTTCTTTGCCTGCCGGAAATATAACACGCAGTAAGGTATTTGAATTATCTCCCTTCGACAATTTACTGGTCATTCAAAAAGTAAACGGCAAGGTTTTGCAGGAATTCCTGGATCATGTTGCGGCAAAAGGAGGTTGGCCATGCTCGGGTATTACCATGCAGATAAAAGACAAAAAGGCCATTAATATAAAGATCGGGGGCAACCCTTTAATTGAATCGGCCACCTATACCATTGCTAATAACGATTATGTGGCCAATGGGGGCGATGATTGTGCCATGTTAAAGCCCATTCCCCAGGTGAGTAATGGCTATATCTTCCGGGATGCCGTGTTTGATTTCCTGGCGGAACTGAAAAAACAAGGAAAAAAAATATCAGCTAAAACAGAAAACAGGGTAACCAATGCAGAATAGGAGAAAATTTATCGGGCAAACAGCGCTTGCCACAGCAGCATTATTGGCTTCCCGGTCGGCCCTGGCCGGTATAGGAGGAGAAGAAGGGGTTAAAAAGCTCACCATCCTTCATACCAATGATGTACACAGCCGTTTGGAACCCTTTCCAATGGACGGGGGCAGAAACCAGGGGTTAGGGGGGGTAGCAGCCCGTGCCGAACTTATAAAGAAGATAAGAAGCGAAGAAGCCAATGTATTGCTGCTTGATGCAGGAGATATCTTCCAGGGTACTCCCTTCTTTAATATTTATAAAGGCGAACCCGAAATGAAAGCGATGGCGGCAATGGGGTATGATGCTGCTACAATGGGTAATCATGATTTTGATGCAGGGCTTGAAAATTTTGCCACGCAGTTAAAGCATGGAAATTTTCCATTGGTTATTTGTAATTATGATTTTACAGGCACACCCATGGAGCATAAATACCAGCCGTATAAAATTTTTAAAAAGGGAGGAATAAAGATCGGCGTTACCGGGGTAGGAATTGAAATGACCGGATTGATCCCGGACAGTTTATTTGGTAATACAAAATACCTGGATCCCATACAAAAAGCAAATGAAACGGCTGCGATGCTGAAGAACGAAGATGGTTGTGATATGATCATTTGCCTGAGTCACCTGGGATATAAGTACAAAGGCAATAAAGTGAGTGATGAAGTGCTGGCCCGTGAAACAGAGAATATTGACCTGATCATCGGCGGCCATACCCATACTTTTATGGATGCGCCGGAAGTTTATAAGAACAAAACAGGTAGTGATGTGCTTGTAAATCAGGTGGGTTGGGCCGGCATAATGCTGGGCAGGCTTGACTTTGAATTTGCAGGGTATAAAAGAAAAAATCTGGCGAAATCGCATACTGTGGTGGTAGGAAAAAAAACAATGGAATAAAAAATTTTTTTTTCAACATTTTATTCGATATTCGCTGTCCTGCCAAAGATTTTTTTTCGTTGAAAACCGGAAAGAAATTTACCCGGCAAAACCACGGAAGAAAATATTCTTAACTCGATATATAAATTGCTTAAGGACTAATGGACAAAGTTTTTGAAAAAGTATGGGCTAATTGTTTGGAGATAATCAAAGACATTGTTGAATGGCAGCATTTCAAAACATGGTTTGAACCCATTAAGCCGGTTGCATTAAAAGAGAAAGTTTTAACGATACAGGTTCCCAGCCAGTTTTTTTATGAGTACCTCGAAGAGCATTATGTTTCACTTCTTGCAAAAACATTAAAGAGAGAATTAGGAAAAGAAGCAAGGCTTGAATACCGCATCATGGTAGATAGTGGTAACAGCAAGAACAAACAACAAACCGTAGATATTCCGGGACAAGGATATAAATCATTTGCAAATAACGAAATGGATTTTCCGTTGGTGATAAATAACCCGGTTAAAAATCCATTTGTAATTCCGGGGTTGAAAAAGATGCAGATCGATCCGCAGCTGAACCCGGCCTACACATTCGAAGCATTTATTGAAGGCGATTGCAACCGGGTAGCCCGCCGGGCGGGTAAAACCGTGGCGGAAAAGCCGGGAACCACTTCTTTTAATCCCCTGGTTATATATGGAGGGGTTGGTTTGGGCAAAACCCACCTGGCCCAGGCAATAGGGAACGAGGTAAAAAGGCTTCATGCCAATAAGATCGTATTATATGTTAGTTCAGAGAAGTTCATTAACCAGTTTATAGATCACGGTCGTAATGGTGCTATTAATGATTTCATCCATTTTTACCAGCTTATAGATGTACTGATCATTGATGATGTGCAGTTCTTTAACCGGGCCGAAAAATCGCAGGATGCATTCTTCTCTATTTTCAATCACCTGCACCAGAGCGGCAAGCAGTTGATATTAACCAGCGACAAACCACCGAAAGACCTGGAAGGGGTTCAGGAAAGATTATTGAGTCGTTTCCGCTGGGGTTTAAGTGCCGATCTGCAGGTGCCGGATTATGAGACCAAGATAGAGATACTGGAAAAAAAGATGAAGAACGACGGGCTGGATATGCCCCGTGAAGTGGTGAAATATATTGCCTATAATATCAACAGCAATGTACGTGAATTAGAAGGTGCTTTGATATCATTATTGGCACAATCTTCGCTAAACAAGAGGGAAATTGACCTTGAATTGGCTAAAAAAGTACTTCGCAATTTTGTAAAATCTTCCAGCAAGGAGATCACCATCGATACCATACAAAAAATGGTATGCGAATATTTTGATGTACCTTATGATAAACTGTTACAAAAAACACGCAAGCGTGAAATTGTGCAGGCACGCCAGATCACTATGTTCCTGGCAAAGGCATTTACCAAAAATTCACTTAAAACCATCGGAGAGCATTTTGGGGGAAGAGACCATACCACGGTAATTCACAGTTGCCAAACGGTAAAGGACCTGATGGATACCGACAGCCTTTTTAAGGAAAGTGTGATGGAACTGCAGCAAAAGGTTCACCTGGCTGCCATGTAAAAGAAACCTAATACCAGCACTAATAGTGATCCGGATTCAGTATTGAATCCGGATTTTTTACGTCCTGATATTTTCTTAAATAATTCCCCCGTTTTACCATTTAGTTTTGGGTGGAACCTTATTGAATTGTATTTTTGCCACCCCTTAGTAAAATAAGGGCAGGTTAAAAGAGGAGAGGTGCCTGAGAGGCCGAAAGGAACGGTTTGCTAAATCGTCGTACGGGTTAAACTGTACCGTGGGTTCGAATCCCACCCTCTCCGCAAAGCAGAAAGGATTGGTTAAACTGTTCCGCCGGTTGGCGGATCGAATCCCACCCTCTCCGCAAAGCAGAAAGGATTGGTTAAACTGTTCCGCCGGTTGGCGGATCGAATCCCACCCTCTCCGCAAAAAAAGTTCTTAAAGATCGGTAACCAATAAGTTCGGGATGTAGCGTAGCCCGGTTATCGCGCCTGGTTTGGGACCAGGAGGTCGCAAGTTCGAATCTTGCCATCCCGACACAACAACCCTAGCCCTTCGATTTTTTTCGAAGGGCTTTTTTGTTTTTAGCACCGAATGAAATAGTTCGGGATGTAGCGTAGCCCGGTTATATGGCGTCTCGATTGTTATCGGGAAGGTCGTCCCGCTCAATGCGGGACCATCCCGACACAACAACCCTAGCCCTTCGATTAGTGCTGAGCTTGTCGAAGTATCGAAGGGCTTTTTTGTTTTATGGAATTTATTATAG
Source organism: Ferruginibacter sp. (assembly GCA_044220615.1). Classification (GTDB taxonomy): domain Bacteria; phylum Bacteroidota; class Bacteroidia; order Chitinophagales; family Chitinophagaceae; genus Ferruginibacter. The sequence continues at coordinate 147,872 of JBGAQR010000001.1, forward strand.
TTCGGGATGTAGCGTAGCCCGGTTATATGGCGTCCCGATTGAGATCGGGAAGGTCGTCCCGCTCAATGCGGGACCATCCCGACACAACAACCCTGGCCCTTCGATTAGTGCTGAGCTTGTCGAAGTATCGAAGGGCTTTTTTGTTTTTATATGTCTCATTCAAATTTCCGGTACTAACTTTTAAGGTCTCAGTTATTTTCTTTAATTTATGGTTCAATAAACTTGTATATGAAATACGACCCGCTTAAAAATTACATCAACGGAAAATTTGTTGATGCATCTGTATCCCGTACGATGGAAGTTATTTCTCCCATTGATGGCAACCAGTTATCTACCGTACCTATGTCCGCAGTCAAAGATCTGACCGATGCGGTCAAAGCTGCAAAAGCCGCTTTCCCCGGCTGGAGCAGAACACCGATAAAAGAAAGGGTACAGGTCTTCTTCCGATATAAAACCTTGCTGGAAAAACATTTAAAAGAACTGGCCGAACTGTGCAGCGAAGAAAATGGCAAGACCTATGGCGAGTCTGTTGCTGAAATAGAAAAATGTATTGAACTGACAGAATTTGCTACTTCTCTTCCTCAACTGGTAACGGGTGAAGTGCTGGAAGTAAGCAAAGGGGTGGAATGCCGTACCGAGCATGTGCCACTGGGTGTAGTGGCGTCCATTGTGCCGTTCAATTTTCCGAGCATGGTTCCTAACTGGACAATACCCAATGCCATTGCCCTGGGAAACTGCATGATCATAAAACCATCTGAAAAAGTTCCGATCAGTTGCGGAAGGCTTGCTGAATTATTAAAAGAAGCAGGTTTACCCGATGGCGTTTTCAATATCGTTCATGGTGATGTGGAAATTGTGGAAGCCATTTGTGATCACCCGGGTATTGAAGCGGTTTCATTTGTGGGATCAACGAAAGTAGCAAAGATCGTTTACCAGCGTTCCACCTCAAATTATAAAAGATGCCTTGCATTAGGTGGTGCAAAAAATCATTTGATGGTTTTACCTGATGCCATTCCAGGCATGACAGCCCAAAATGTAGCGGCTTCTATGAGTGGTTGTGCCGGCCAGCGTTGTATGGCTGCCAGTGCCATGATCGGTGTGGGTAATATAGACAGCATCATTGATAAGATCTGTGAAGAAGCAAAGAAGATTATTCCGGGTGAGAACCTGGGTGCGGTGATCAGTAAAGAAAGTAAAGAAAGAATTGAACGTTATATCGGGGAAGCAGAAAGGGATGGCGCAAAAATTTTAGTAGATGGACGTAATACAAAAGTGAAAGGAAAAGAGAATGGGACTTATGTTGGTCCAACGGTTATTGATTTTGTAAAGCCGGAAATGAGTGTTGCCAGGGAAGAGATATTCGGACCGGTGATCTCCATCATGCGTACCAGCACCGTTGATGAGGCACTGGCCATTGAAAATGCAAACCCGTATGGCAATGCGGCATCGGTATTTACACAGAACGGTGGCATGGCCCGGTATATCATTGACCGGGCAAGTGCAGGAATGATCGGCGTGAATGTAGGCGTGCCCGTGCCCCGTGAACCATTTTCTTTTGGTGGTTGGAATGAAAGTAAATTCGGGGTAGGAGATATTACCGGTAAGAGTTCGATTGAATTCTGGACCAAACTGAAGAAGAGTACCACCAAGTGGAATGCAGAAGCGGGAGTGAACTGGATGAGTTAAGTAGTAAGTACTTATGAAAAAAAGTTTATTTATTATATCCTTTTTGTGCTTATTCCAGGCTTCCTTTTGCCAGGATACGGAGTGGAGGTACGTTCGTATTGATTCTTTCCTCTCTGTTTCTTTACCTGGAAACTTTATAAGTTTTGATACCGTACTTGTTAAAAAAGGGAAGAGCTTTAGTACACGGGTATTTAAAACCAGTACGAAATTTTCTCATCTTGGTGTAACAGTGACACAGACCGATCTCAATATCAACCCATACGATTACAGGTCAATGAAAGAGGCTTATGAAGGGGTTAAATATGGATTCATGAGAAATGCAGAATCACAGGGGTTCAGTGTAGATATGAAAGACACTATCGTTAACAGCGTTCAGGGATTTAAAGCAGATGTATTTACAGACGATTCAAGAACATTGATAAACAGGATAAACTATCTTTTTTGTGTTAATTCCATTACCTATTCAATTGTTGCTGCGCCTGTAGAAAATAAGACTGCTGAGTTCAATGAGGATCTGGAAAAATTAGTACAGTCAATTCGGTTTAATAAAAAGGAGATTTTGAGGAGTGCTCCTGCTAACGACAATGATGAATTATCTTCCTCGTTTGAGAAAGGACAAAAGCTCGGAGAATTATTAGGACCCATATTGCTGGTGGTGGGGATTGTAATCTTCTTTGTTTATAAAAGCAGGAAAGGAAAATAATCTTAACTTGATATAATAGCTTAAAAAATAATTTATGAGTACGAAAACAATTTCCGAAGCAACCGAGATCATTCAGAATAATCTCGATTACACTTTATTCAGCTGGAGTAAACAAAAGGGCATTGCACCAATAGCCGTAAAACATGCTGAGGGAGTTTACCTCTACGACTATAATGATAAACGTTATATCGATTTTTCATCGGGGTTGATGAATGTGAATATAGGCCACGGCAATCAACGCATCACCGAGGCGGTGGTAAAGCAAATGCAGGAAGTAAGCTATGTTACACCAAGCTGTGTTACCAAAGTGCGTGGAGAACTGGGAAAGAAACTGGCCGAGATCTGTCCGGGTGACCTCAATAAAGCATTCTTTACGTTGTGCGGCGCTACTTCTATTGAGAATGGAATTAAGCTTGCACGGCTTTATACAGGCAGGCATAAGATATTAAGCCGTTATCAATCCTATCACGGGGCATCTATCGGCGCCATTTCTGCCAGCGGCGATCCCAGGAGGATACCTGCCGATGCACAGCAGGCGCCCAATTTTGTTCATTTTGACCTGCCTTATTTATACCGCTGGGAATACGGGGAAGAGAATTTATTGAAGGAATCGGTTGCGCAATTGGAAAGAATGATCGCTTATGAAGGGCCTTCAAATATTGCGGCCATATTACTGGAAGGTGAATCGGGCTCTTCCGGTTGCCTTCAATATCCAACTGGTTATTTAAAAGCGGTGAGGGAGATATGCAACCGGCACGGCATTCTATTGATCATGGACGAAGTGATGAGTGGATTTGGCCGCACCGGTAAATGGTTTGGTTTCGAAAATCATGGTATCATCCCCGATATGATCTGTATGGCAAAGGGACTTACCTGTGGTTATCTTCCATTTGGTTGTTTGATGGTTTCCGACAAGATCGCAGCAAAATACGATGATAATATGCTGGCACTCGGGCTCACGTATTCAGCACACCCGGTTAGTTGCGCAGCCGCATTAGAGACAATAAAGATATATGAAGATGATGGATTGATCGAAAATGCAGCAGCCATGGGGAAGTATGTTGCAGAGAGGGTGGAGGCACTGAAAAAGAAACATCCTTCCATCGGAAATTTCAGAACAACCGGTTTATTAGGTTGTATTGAACTGGTGAAGAACAGGGATACGAAAGAACCCATGGCCCCATTCAATGCAAAGCCGGATGAAATGACGGTAATGAATAAAGTGGCAGCAAAGATCAAAGACCTTGGCATGTATACCTTCGTTCGATGGAGTTATATTTTTATTGCGCCCCCGCTTTGTGTCACTAAAGAGCAGATCGATGAAGGGCTGGCGATCATCAGTGAAGCGATAAAGATTGCCGATTTGGAAACAACTAATTAACTAATTTGAAGATTTGAAAATTTGAAAATGAAATGCAGGTTCTCATCTTCAAATTTTCAAATTAGCACATTTTCAAATCTTCTTTTTAATGAACCAAGGCCCAAATACATCAGACCCATCATTATATAACGAGGATCTTGCCCCCATTCCGAAAAACAAGCGAAGCTGGGGCACATGGAACTACGCAGCCCTGTGGATCAGCATGAGTCTATGCATTCCCACGTATATGCTGGCAAGTTCGCTGATAGAAGGCGGCATGAACTGGTGGCAATCCATTCTGACGATCTTTATAGGTAATACCGTTGTTTTAATTCCAATGATATTGAATGGGCATGCCGGCGCTAAATACGGAATTCCGTTTCCTGTTTTTGCAAGAGCAAGTTTTGGAACGAAAGGAGCAAATATTCCTGCCATACTCCGGGCCATCGTTGCCTGCGGTTGGTTTGGCATTCAAACATGGATCGGCGGTTTTGCTTTGTACCAGATGCTGAAGCTCTGGATACCTGCATTGGCAACGCTGCCTCAGGTATTCCCCGATTCATTTGGATTACAAACCGGCCCGGCCATTTGTTTTTTTCTTTTCTGGTTGTTGAATATGTGGGTTGTTTACCTGGGTGTGGAAAGCATAAAAAAATTACTGGTCTTCAAAGCGTTCTTTTTGCCATTAGCTGCATTGGCATTATTATTCTGGGCAATTAATGCAGGCCATGGTTTGGGGCCGATACTTTCTCAGCCGGCTAAATTATCCGGTCCCGCATTCTGGACCTATTTTTTTCCTGCACTTACCGGCATGGTTGGCTTTTGGGCAACACTGTCATTGAACATTCCTGATTTTACCCGCTATGCAAAAAGCCAGAAAGCGCAGATCAACGGGCAGATCATTGGCCTGCCGCCATCCATGACCTTATTTGCATTCATTGGCGTAGTCGTAACATCGGCCACCTTCATCATTTATGGCGAAACCATCTGGGACCCGGTGGTGCTTGCCGGAAAATTTGAGAATAAATTGCTGGTAAGCATTGCCATGATCGCCGTTGCCATTTCAACACTGGCAACAAATATTGCAGCCAATATTGTTAGTCCGGCCAATGATTTTGCAAACCTGTCTCCCAAGAAAATTAATTTCAGAACGGGCGGGTATATTACCGGGGTGATCGGCATATTCATCTTTCCATGGAAATTAATTGCCGATCCCAACGGGTATATTTTCACCTGGCTCATTGCTTACTCAAGTTTACTTGGCCCGGTAGGAGGGATCATGATCGCCGATTATTATTTTGTACGGAAGCAACAACTGAATGTTGATGAACTATACCGGCAAAAAGGCCGGTACGGGTTTGGTAACGGGTTCAATGCTGCCGCCATCATTGCCTTGCTGACCGGGATCGTTCCTAACATACCCGGTTTTTTATTACAGATAAAACTTATTTCATCAACTACTTTTCCTGAATGGGTATCCAACCTGTATCACTATGCCTGGTTCGTGGGTTTTTTTGTGAGTGGAATAGTGTATATCTTACTGATGAGGCCTCCCCAAACCCCTCCAAAGGAGGGGCTTTAGACTCTGAATTCTTGAGGAGTTTTTTGTCTTTTTTAATGTTTAATATTGATATAAATTTGAAATGCTTAATTACGATTGTTTAATTAAATTAACAATGCCCGGCCTCCCTCTCATTCAGGAGAGGGAATGAGGGTGAGGTCTGAATATGTCGATACTCATAAAAAATGCCCACATCATTGGCGCTGCTGATAATTACATTGGTGATATTTTCATCCAGGGAGAAAGTATTGCGGCCGTTGGAAAAAACCTGGATGTTAAAGCCGACAAGGAAATTGATGCAACGGGTTTGCTCGTTTTTCCAGGCTGCATCGATCCGCATGTGCATTTGGAAATGCCCTTCATGGGAACCTTCAGCAGCGATAACTACGAAACAGGCACAAGGGCCGCATTGCATGGCGGAACCACCACTGTGATCGATTTTATTTTGCAAAAACAAGGGAACTCATTATACGATGCCTACAAAGAATGGAGCGGAAGGGCTAATGGAAATGCTGTTGGTGATTATAGTTTTCACATGGCTGTTACCGACTTTAATGAAAATACCTGCAAAGAGATCGTTGACCTTATTGAAAAAGAAGGGATCACCTCCTTTAAGATATTCATGGCCTATAAAGGTGCCCTGATGATTGATGATAAGCAGATGGTGGGGCTGATGAATGAAGTGAAGGCTCGTGGCGGTATGGTTACGGTTCACGCTACTAACGGCGATATGATCGATTTCTTAATTGCAAAGAACCGGGCTGAAGGAAATCTTGCACCCATATATCATTATTTATCTCAACCCGAAATAACAGAAGCAGAAGCATCCGAACGTTTTGCTTCCATTGCTGGTTATACCGGTTGCCCTGGATATATTGTGCACATGACCTGCGAAGGCGCATTGAATGCAGTAAGGGATAACAACCGGCATAATCAAAAAGTATTTGCAGAAACCTGCATCCAGTATTTATTACTCGATGCTTCTTTATACGAACAGAATTTTGACGGAGCCAAGTGGGTAATGAGTCCGCCTTTGCGGGAGAAGAAAGACCAGGAAGCTTTGTGGGCCGGCATCAACCAGGGATTGGTACAGGTAGTAGCAACAGATCATTGTCCCTTTACCTGGGAAAGGAAATTACTGGGTAAGGATGATTTCTCCAAAATACCAAACGGCCATCCGGCAATCGAACATAGAGTGGAATTATTATACAGCGAAGGCGTAAGAAAGGGAAGGATCACTATGAATAAATTTGTGGAAGTACTATCAACAAATCCTGCAAAGATATTCGGTATGTTTCCCCGTAAAGGCTGTATTGCACCTGGTGCCGATGCCGATATCGTGTTATTCGATCCCAATAAAGAACATACCATCAGTGTATCCACCCATCACATGAATACTGATTATTCTGCCTATGAAGGATGGAAACTTACAGGTAAAACAAAAATTGTTTTATTAAGAGGGCAGGTTGTTATTGATGATGAAAAATGTTTGGTGGAAAAGGGGAATGGGAAGTATATCAAAAGAAATAAAGTGGAAGGAAAAATATAATTAAACCACGAAGGCACAAAGATTCACAAAGTCTTTGTGCTCCTTGGTGTTCTTCGTGCCTTCGTGGTGAAAAAATAAAACATAACTATATGCCAAGAATGATTAAATCTGGTCTTATTCAAATGTCGCTTCCAAAAACAGAGGGAGAAGGAACCATCCAGGAAATTGTAAATGCGATGGTACAGAAACATATTCCGCTGATAGAAGAAGCAGGGAAGAAAGGCGTACAGATCCTCTGCCTGCAGGAGATCTTCAATACTCCTTATTTCTGCCCGGGGCAGGATAAGAAATGGTATGAGAGTGCCGAAACAGTTCCCGGCCCTACAACCGAACTGATGGCCACTTATGCAAAAAAATATAACATGGTCATCATTGTTCCCATTTATGAAAAGGAACAGGCTGGTGTGTTGTATAATACTGCTGCAGTGATCGATGCAGATGGAACATATTTAGGTAAGTATCGCAAAAATCATATTCCGCATACGAGTGGCTTCTGGGAAAAGTTCTTCTTTAAGCCCGGCAACCTGGGCTATCCCGTATTTCAAACCCGGTATGCAAAAGTGGGTGTATACATTTGTTACGACCGTCACTTTCCTGATGGCGCAAGATGCCTGGGATTGAATGGTGCCGAGATCGTTTATAATCCTTCGGCAACCGTGGCCGGCCTTTCTCAGTATTTATGGAAACTGGAACAGCCTGCGCATGCAGCTGCTAACGGATACTTCATGGGCTGCATCAACCGGGTGGGTGAAGAAAAGCCCTGGAACCTGGGTAAGTTTTACGGCAGCAGTTATTTTGTGGATCCACGCGGACAGATTTTTGCGCAGGCCAGTGAAGACAAAGATGAATTGCTGATCGCAGAATTCGACCTGGATATGATTGAAGAAGTAAGAAGTGTGTGGCAGTTTTTCAGGGATAGAAGGCCGGAGACTTATGGGAAATTGACGGAATTATAATTTTTCAACCGCAGAGAAATGAGAAGCAGAGTTTACGCGGAGTATCTCTGCGAAATCTCTTTAACTCTTTTTCGCTGCGGTAAAATATAAACTATGCCGATAGTAAATAACAGGTTGTCAAAAGAACAATACGCCGAAAATTTCAGCGACATTCATCCGCCGTTTGAAACTGCAGATGCAGCCCTGGTGGAAGCCAACCGCTGTTTGTTTTGTTATGATGCCCCTTGCATGAAGAGTTGCCCTACCAGTATTGATGTGCCCAAATTCATTAAGCAAATTTCTACAGATAATATCAAAGGCTCGGCACACACTATTTTTTCGAGCAATATCATGGGCGCAGGTTGCAGTAAGGTTTGTCCGGTTGAAAAACTTTGTGAAGGTGCCTGTGTTTATAATTTAATGGAAGAAGAGCCTATTTCTATTGCAAGGCTGCAGCGCTATTCTACCGAAATAGCAATGAAAAACAACTGGCAATTGTTTAAACGCAAAGTCTCCCCTTTAGGGGATGGGGGCGGGAAAAAAGTAGCAATCGTGGGCGCCGGTCCGGCAGGTTTAAGCTGTGCGCATGTTTTATCAAGAGAAGGAATTGATGTAACCATTTATGAAAAAGAAAGTAAAGGCGGCGGCCTCATGACCTATGGCATTGCGGCTTATAAAGTGACGCCACAGTTCTGCGAAGATGAAGTGAATTATATCTTAGGCATTGGAGGCATTGAAGTAAAATACAACCAGGAATTAGGAAAAGATATTTCATTAGCTGAATTGAGAAAGAATTATGATGCCGTTTACCTGGGTATTGGGGTAGGTGTGGCAAGAAGACTGGATATCCCCGGTGAAAAACTGGAAGGCGTGGTGGATGCCATTCAATTCATCTATGATATCAGGGCCAACGGGTATTCATCTGTACCTGTAGGAGATAAAGTGGCGGTGATAGGTATGGGGATGACGGCTATAGATGCAGCTACGCAGGCAAAAAGATTGGGGGCCAAAGAAGTTACACTGGTTTACCGAAGAACCGAAGCCGAAAAACCATGTACCGATGTTGAACTGGATATTGCCAAACTGGATGGCTGTGAGATCATCTGGCTGGCTGCACCAAAAAAGATAAAAGGTTCCGAAGGAAAGGTAAAGCAACTGGTATGCAGTGTGATGAAATTAGGGGAACCGGATGCTTCAGGCAGGCGTTCTCCGGTTGATACTGGCGAAACTTTTTCTTTGGATGTTGATATGGTGATCAAAGCGGCAGGGCAGGTGCCTTTTGAAAAATTAGTAAAAAAATCCAGGTTGGAAAATAAAGATGGAAAGATCACTTTAAAAGATAAAGCCACAACAAATATCAAAGGTGTGTTTGCAGGCGGCGATGCGGTGAACGGTGGTAAGGAAGTGGTGGATGCCGTGCAGGCGGGGAAAGACGGTGCAGCTTCAATATTGCAATATTTAAAATTGAGATAGAAATTTCACCGCAGAGAAAGGAGAGGCAGAGTTTACGCAGAGTCTCTCAGCGAAACTCCTTTACTCATGTTCTCTGCGGTTAAAAAAATATTATATGGCTAATATTTCATCAGATTTTCTGGGAATAAAATCGCCCAATCCTTTTTGGTTAGCGAGTGCGCCGCCAACGGATAAAAAGATAAATGTACTCCGTGCTTTTGAAGCCGGCTGGGGTGGTGTGGTCTGGAAAACACTGGGCAGCCAGGTGAAGAATGTTTCATCCAGGTATTCATCCGTAAATTTTGGCAGTCGCAAAATGATGGGGCTCAATAATATTGAGCTCATCAGCGACCGGCCGCTTGATCTGAATTTAAAAGAAATAAAAGAATGCCTGAAACTTTTTCCCGACAGGGCAATGATCGTTTCATTGATGGCAGATAATGATAAGAAAAGCTGGCATGAACTGATAAAAAAAGTGGAAGATACAGGGGCGCATGGACTGGAACTGAATTTCGGTTGTCCGCATGGTATGACGGAAAGAGGCATGGGCGCTGCCGTTGGACAGGATCCCGAAATCGCCTGCATGGTAGTGGAATGGGTGATGGAAGCAGCAACCATCCCTGTGATCACTAAGCTTACTCCCAATGTTCATTCGGTTGTTCCTACCGGGCGTTCGGTGGTAAAAGCAGGAACCAATGCATTGTCGTTGATCAATACCATTCAATCCGTAACAGGCATTGACCTGGATACGTTTGTTCCCAACCCTTATGTGGCAGGCAAGTCGGTGTTTGGCGGTTATTGCGGTCCGGCAGTAAAGCCCATTGCTTTAAAGATGCTGACTACCATTTCACAGGATGAAGTAACGAACAAGGTTCCCATCTCCGGTATCGGTGGCGTAAGTACCTGGAAGGATGCGGTGGAGTTCATGCTGCTTGGTGCAAGCAATGTACAGGTATGCACAGCTGCTATGAACCATGGTTTTCGCATTGTGGAAGACATGATAGAAGGCATGAACAACTGGATGGATGAAAAAGGATTTAAAACCCTGGATGATTTCATCGGCAAATCAGTTGAAAAAATTACACATTGGGAAGACCTGGACATCAACTATCATCACATCGCCAAAATTAACCAGGATAAATGCATCCACTGCGGACTCTGTTATATCGCCTGCGAAGATGCATCGCACCAGTCTATCAATCTTGAATATGGCAAGCCGTATAATACCTACACAGTAAAGGATGAGGAATGTGTGGGCTGTAACCTCTGTAAACTGGTTTGTCCCGTTAACGATTGCATTACGATGGAAGAACACCGGGTGGCACCCGAGTATCTTAACTGGATAGAATTTCAAAAAAAGGGCCTCCCATTGAACGATCACTGATTTTCAGCCCCGATAAATTCATTTTTGGGATAATCTTCTGAAATACAATGTCTGCAATGGTTCTGTAAGCAAATTGTTTATTGAGCCGCCATAAAATTCTATCTTTGATTAAACAGGGCAATATATATTATTGCAACAGAAACTAAAACACTATGCGTATGAGCAAAAAACTACTACTGCTATTATTTATTTCCGGGTTCTTTCTTCAAAAAACAGTTTCTCAAACCGATATTGATGGTTTGATGATGCAAAAGAAATTCTTTTGCGTTGGCCCTACTGCAGGGTACAGCAGCTGGAAGAATTACTGGGAAGGAACACTGAAACGGGAAAACCTCAACATGGGTAAAGTTTCCACTACCAATTTCATGATCATGGGTAATTACGGGATCACCAGTAAACTCAATGTGCTTTTTGGGGTACCTTATATAAAAACAAAAGCCAGCGCCGGCCAGATGGCCGGGCAAAAAGGATTACAGGATCTTTCCCTTTGGGTAAAATGGGTAGGGTATGAAAAGCATATTGGCAAAGGGGATCTGCAGGCGATACTGATCGGTGGTTATTCAACCCCGGTAAGTAATTACTCGCCGGATATATTGCCATTATCGATCGGGCTGCACAGCCAGGCAGCTACCGGCCGCCTGATGATCGACTATCAATGGAACCATTGGTTTGGTACGGCTTCCTGGTCGTATGCTGCCAGGAATAATGTTAAACTGGACCGGTACACTTATTATACTACAGAGATGCATTACAGTAATGAAGTAAGGATGCCGGATGCTTCGCAATGGAATTTCAGGGCGGGCTACCGCAGCGATGTGCTGATAGCTGAGCTGGTACTGAATAAGTGGACAACCCTCGGTGGCTTTGATATTCCCCGGAACGGGATGCCCTTTGTAAGCAATAAGATGAATGCAACTACCATCGGGCTGAATGCAAAGTATGAAACACCTTTGAACGGACTTTCTGTTATTGCCAACGGAAGTACCACTCTTGCCGGAAGAAATGTAGGACAGGCTACCGGCTTTAATGCAGGCGTATTCTACATTATTGATTTCAGCAAGAAAACGAAAACAGAAAAAAATAAAAAAGACGATAAGTCAAAAAAATAATTACCATGAAAAAAATATTTTCACTTGTAGTTGTATTAACGGGCCTGTTGCTTAATTCCTGTTCAAAAAAGATCGAGGAACAGAATATGCAGTACCCGATGATCAACCCTGTCAAACCGGATGCAAACGCAGGTACCTGGAAACCGATCCTGTTAACAACAGCCAATGAGTTTGCCTGCCCGGCGCCCATTGTAACTACGTCGCCTGATTATATCATCCAGCTTAATGAAATAAAAAGTTTCCAGAACCAGATCAGCAATGACGAAAGAAAGCTGGTTGAGTACTGGGGAGCCGGTGCGGTATTGCGCTGGAACGAGATCATGCGGGAACTGGTGGCCTTGCATAACCTGCCGCCTTACCAGAACCCTGACGGAACCTATCCCATACCCAGTGCAAACAATCCATTGGCCTATCCAACATTTCCGTTTGCCAACCCGCCGTATGCAGCAAGGGCTTATGCTTACCTGAGCGCTTCTCAATACGATGCATTGGTAGCCACTTACTATTATAAACAATTGTACAATCGTACGGCTCCTTTTAATGTGGATGCGAATATTCAGACCTTGTTACCTAAATCAACCCTACCTTCTTACCCAAGTGAAGATGCAGCGGTATTGGGTGTATCGGTTGAAATGTTGAAATTGCTTTTTCCGGGCGACCAGGATTATATTAACCAACGGGCCGAGGAGCATAGAAAGGCAAGACTGATCAGCGGCGCCAATGTACGCAGCGACCTGGATGCCGGGGAAGCGTTGGGAAAACTGGTAGCAGCAAAATTTGTTGCCCGTGCCCGGGGCGACAGGGCAGGAGCTGCAGTAGGTAATACAACACTTTGGGCCAAACTAAAAAATGATTGTATTGCAAGGGGAGAAATACCCTGGATAAGCCAGGAGAATCCTGAACGTCCGCCCATGTTACCGGCATTTGGTGCAGTAAGAACATTTTTGTTTGATTCGCTTACCATGGTAACAAGCATTCGCCCGGGTCCGCCGCCATCAACGGGGTCACAACAATTTAAAACGGAACTAGAGGAGGTATATAATTTCAGTAAGGATCTTACCAGGGAACAATTGCGGATATCTATATTCTGGGCCGATGGTTTACGTACTTATACACCACCCGGCCATTGGAATTATATTGCTGCCAATGATTTTGCCAACGAACATTTCAGCGAACCCCGCTGGGCACGTAATATGGCGTTGCTGAATATGGCCATGATGGATGCCGCTGTGGCTTGCTGGGATGCTAAGTTCACGTATTTCAACCCTCGCCCATCGCAGATGGATTCACGTATCAAAACACCGATCGGCCTGCCAAATTTCCCGTCTTATATTTCGGGGCACAGTACATTCAGCGCTGCGGCTGCAACGGTGCTCGGGTATGTTATTCCTTCCAAATCGCAACTATATACCGATTGGGCAAAAGAAGCTTCAGTATCCCGTATGTATGGAGCCATCCACTACCGCAGCGATTGCGAAGTGGGGCTTACCACAGGTAATAAAGTAGGTGCTTTTGCAGTGAACAGGGGGCATATTGACGGAGCTGAATAAAACAGCCGATAAAAGATTTATTAAGAGGTCCCGCTACAGGCGGGACCTCTTAATTTAAACAACATAAAGCATCGCTTTAATGTGTTATAAACCCTGAAGAAAATATGTTATCTTCATAACGCTATCTGCATTTATTTTTTTAACGAACAACCAGCTTATGAAAGTTTCCGACATTTTAAAGGGGAAGGAAAGTAATATTTATTCTGTTGCCGGACAGGTAAGTGTTTACGAGGCAATAAAAGTTATGGGTGAAAAGAACATCGGCGCTTTGCTGATCATGGAAGGAGATAAACTCACTGGTATCCTTTCAGAAAGGGATTATGCCCGTAAAGTGGTTTTGAAAGGGAAGTCATCAAGGGAAACACCTGTTAAAGATATCATGACAGAAAATGTGCTGACGGTAACCCCGGAAGATAGCATTGAAAGATGCATGGCCATCATGACGGAGAAACACATTCGTCACTTACCCGTTGTGGAAGCAGACAAAGTACTGGGAATGGTTTCTATCGGCGACGTGGTAAACGGAATCATTGAATCGCAGAAACAGACCATTGCTCATTTACAGAGTTATATTGCACAATAGGAAGCCTCAGCAATTACATTTCCAGTTTGGGTAAAGACCACCTGAATTTTACAGCAGCCAAACGGATCCCGATGATGGTCACAATGCTGATCATTGCACTCCATATGTCCGGCAGGGATGTATATTTCAATAATAAATAAACCAGGGCTCCCGCTATACAGGCAGTAGCATAAATTTCCTTGCGGAATATCTGGGGTATCTCATTTATCAATGTATCCCTTATCACACCGCCCATCACAGCGGTAAATAATCCCATTACCACTGCGGCAAGGGGCGCCACATCCAGTGCAAGCGCTTTTTCCATACCAATGATGGTATAGATGGCAATGCCGATGGAATCAAACACCAGCAATATCTTGGGGATCTTATGCAATTGTTTCCTGAGGATCACCATCAGCAGGATGCCGGTGGTAATGGCAACCAGGTAGTTATTATCTGCCACCCATGCAATGGGATGCGCCCCCAGGATGATATCTCTTAATGTACCGCCGCCCACCGCCGTGGCGAAGGCAGTAAAGCTGATACCAAAAAGGTCTTTGTACAGGTTCTTATCCAATGCTGCAAATGCCCCCGACATGGCAAACATTACCACGCCAAAGAGATTGAAATAATAACTGATCATAGAAATATATTTTAGGTAAGGTACTAAACAAAGCCTCCGCTTGTGCGGAGGCAGATGTTCATTCTAAAACCAAAAAGAATTTTTTTTAGTGCAGATCGCCAGACGGGCTGCCAGGCAATGGTCAAACCACACCTGCCAGCTCCAGGCTGCGCCTGCTTATCTTTTTATAATCAATGTTTTCAATGATCGGTTCGGGGCAGCCGATCAGCGATACGCCTTCCTGTTTCCACCAATCGCTGGTAAATAACTTATTGGCATGTACCACCGCAATAAGCCAGCTATGACTGAATCCATTATGCCATTCTTCTATCCACTCAAGATCATCCTTGTTTATTTTACTGATGTTGTTGGTGCTGATAAATACTTTTAAATAAAATTCATTGCTGAGCCGGGTATCGGTCTGGTGGCAGATCTTTTTGTATTCATACTTATAATTGTACCGCAAGGCAGAAATATCACTCAGTACTGCAGAAGCCGTAGGGAAGGCCCCGGCACCCTTGCCTTTAAAGAAATGTTTATCTGCAAATGTACTTTCCGTGGTAAGGGCATTGAACTCATTTTCTACGTGGTAGAGGTCGTCTTTGGCAGTTACAAACTGCGGCAGTACAAAAGCGGCTAATTTACCATTGCTTAATTTTTTTGCATTAGCCACCAGCTTAATGCTGTATTTTTTTTCTTTGGCTACAATGGCATCGGGCAGGCTGATATTTTCAATGCCGCTGAAAATGAATTCGGGTGGCCTTGCGATCACGCCAAAGGAATGTGCCAGTAAAATACTGAGCTTATTGGCTGCATCAAATCCTCCAATATCCAGTTTGGGATTGCTTTCGGCAAAACCGGCTTGCTGGGCCAGTGATAAGGCTTCTTTGAATTCCAGCTGCTCTTCCAGTATTTTGGTAAGAATGAAGTTGGTGGAGCCGTTGATGATACCCCGGATGGATTTCAACAGGTCGTTGTCGTAATATTCCTCCAGGTTACGAACGATGGGCATGCTGGCACAACAGGCGGCTTCATACAAAAAGGCCGTTTTATGTTTTTGCTGAAGCGCCAGCAGTTCTTCAAAATGTTCGGCGATCATTTTTTTATTGGCACTTACCACGGCCTTACCATTTTGCAAGGCGGTTCTTACAATTTCAAAAGCGGCATCGGCGTCATCGATCAGCTCAACGATCACATTGATGCTTTCGTCATTCAGAAGAATGGCTGCATCTGTGGTAAAGTTTTCGGCAGCGATCGCCCTTTTCTTTCCCGGGTCTTTGATACATATCTTTTTTATGGAAGATTGCAGGGTAGGAGTGCTGTGCAACACATCATAAAGGCCTTTGCCCACCACGCCGAAGCCAAAGAGGCCGATGGTTAGTTTACCTGTTGATCCGTTTAGTGGTTGATCCGTTAAGTGGTTAATTGGTTGATTCGTTGACAAGTTTTTTGAATTTAAGATGCTCAATAATTTGTTGCTGTACAAGTGAGTGACACAACGATGCCGGGCTATGCACTGGTGCTGGTCACCAGGTCTTTCTTTGTTTCTCTAAGTTTAGCAAAAGTTTGTTCCAGGTCGGCAACCAGGTCTTCCACATCTTCGAGCCCAACACTCAGGCGGATCAGGCTGTCGGCCACACCGGCTGTTCTTCTTTTTTCGGCCGGTATACTTTTATGCGTCATCTGTACCGGGTGGCAAAGCAGGCTTTTTACGCCGCCTAAACTCTCAGCAAGTTTAAAATACCGGGTACTGCTTACAAAGGCTGTGGCCGCTTCTTCGGTATCATTTTTTAATGTGAAGGAAACGATACCGCCAAATCCTTTGCTTTGTTTTTTAGCGATCTCGTGGTTGAGATGGTTCTTTAACCCGGGATAGAATACTTTGTCAACCGCAGGATGTGTTTCCAGGAATTCGGCAACGGTTTGTGCATTACGGCAATGCTGCTGCACACGCAGGTGTAATGTTTCAATACCACGGATCACCAGCCAGCTATCAAAAGGAGCAAGGATGGCGCCACTGGCATTTTGAATGAATTTTATTTTTTCGCCCAACTCTTTTTCTTTGGTAACAACAAGGCCGGCAATGAGGTCACTATGGCCACCGAGATACTTGGTGGCGCTGTGCACTACAATATCAGCTCCCAGCGAAAGAGGTTGTTGTAAGGCGGGTGATGCAAAAGTATTATCCACGCAAAGTAAACAGGAATGTGCCTTTGCGATCTTTGCGATCGCTTCTATATCGCTCACTTTTAATGTTGGGTTGGTAGGCGTTTCCAGCCAGATGAGTTTTGTATTGGGAGTGATGGCATTAAACACATTCTCTGCGTTGGTGGTATCCACGTAGTTTACGGTGATGCCGAATTTCTGATAGATATGGGTGAAGAGACGGAAGGCGCCGCCATAAATATCATCTACCGCCAGGATCTCGTCGCCGGCCTTTAAAAGTTTAACAACTGCATCAATGGCTGCCAGGCCGCTTCCAAAAGCAATACCTACGGTTCCTTTTTCCAGTTGAGCAATGATACCTTCCAACGTTCCCCGGGTTGGATTATTACTGCGGGCATAATCATAGCCCTTGTTCACACCTGGTGCTTCCTGCACATAGGTGCTTGTTTGGTAAATGGGTACACTGATGGAACCGGTTAAAGGATCTACGGGAATGCTGTGGATGAGTTGTGTTGCGTTGCTCATGATAAGAATGTTTTTTGGTTTATGAAATTTCTTATCAAGAGAGGAGAACGTATTACCGGAAGAGATTTTCTATAGCCGCTGTCGGAGTTTATAACTAGCGACAGGACATAAAAAAAGCTCATCCGATAAATCAGATGAGCTTTAATATTTTGAAGAAGTATTTTAAGCTTTGGATCTGACTTATCTGTCCCGATTTTTATCGGGGTGGAATTGGCACCTTTCCATGAACTGAATCACGGTAGGTTGTCAAGGCTTCATCGGGCCATTACCCTCTGCCTTTCTTGATAAGTGATAATTAAAGAACTGTTGCAAATATACAGGAGGAAATTTCAAATTGCCAAATAAAAAGCAGGATAAAATTTCAATTGGTTTGTTAAATACAGGCCTGCAAAGGATTACAGGCTAAAAATTATTTTATATTCTTTGCCATCCATTCGGCCTGGGAGCTGGCAGATTGCTCCATGCTTACCATTTCCCCGATCTTTTCCTGGCCTTTTATTATGGATTTTGTTACCATACTGTGCTCAATGGCTTCGTCTTCCTTCATGCCCAGTAGTTTGATCATGGGTATTACTTTATCGCTGCCAAAATGTTTGAACAAGGGCTCATCCAGGGCGCTGAAAACAATGATCTTATCCTTCTCCCAGTTTTTGATGAGTTCAATTTCTTTTGTGTGTAACGGGTAATGCTCTACAAATACGGGTTTCTTATCTGCCAGTTTAGCGGCATGAACGTGTTTTGTTTCCATCACCAGGTTCTCATCCAGGCCCTGTTGGTTAAAGAAGTCTCTGAACCTGGCAGCTGTTTCGGGGAACCAGCAAATGAACAGGGAAGTGGGCTCTTTACGGGCCAGGTCGGCACAGGCATTCATTTTGGCTGTCGTACTCACATAAGCCTTATCGGTAAAAACATGGTTGTCTGCGGCCTCGTCTTTCTTTCCAAATAAATTAAAAAGCATAGGTAAAATTGAACTGCAAACTTACGCAACAAACCTGGGTAGTGCATCAGTTTGAAATCTAATTCAAAAGAAATGTCAGGCTGAGCTTGTCAAAGCCATAAGAATAAACCCATCCTAAACCGCCTTCGACAAGCTCAGGCTGACAACTCTTCAAACTGATACACTACCCAAACCTGCCCTCAACAAATCAGCAATCAATTTGTTTGTATCTTTAGGTTAAGTAAGTACACATGGCGAACGTAAAGAAGGCTTCACCCGAAGAAGTTATTTCCAACGATTTTATTGAAGTATCCGGTGCAAGGGAACACAACCTTAAGAACATTGATATCAAGGTGCCGAAGAATAAACTGGTGGTGTTCACCGGGGTGAGCGGCAGCGGAAAATCATCATTGGCATTTGATACCATCTACAATGAAGGGCAGCGAAGGTATATGGAAAGCTTCAGTGCCTATGCCCGCCAGTTCGTAGGCGATATGGAACGACCCGATGTAGATAAGATCACCGGCCTTTCTCCGGTAATTTCCATTGAACAGAAAACAACCAATAAAAACCCACGTAGTACGGTGGGCACGGTTACCGAGATATATGATTTTCTTCGTTTGCTGTTTGCAAGGATCGGGGAGGCCTATAGTTACAATACAGGAAAAAAGATGATCAAGTTCAGTGAGGAAGAGATCGTAAGCAACATCTTTGAGCGGTTTGAAGGAAAGAAAATAAGCCTGCTAGCCCCGGTGGTAAGAGGAAGAAAAGGACATTACCGTGAATTGTTTGAAGACCTGCGTAAGAAGGGATACCTGAAAGTGAGGGTGGATGGGGAAGTAATGGACCTGAAACCCCGCATGCAGGTTGACCGGTATAAAATTCATGATATTGAACTGGTGATCGACCGGCTGGCCTTAACAGATGATATGAAACTAAGGTTGAGCCAAAGTGTTCAGAAAACATTACAACTTGGAAAAGACCTGATGTTCCTGTTATTGAACGATACGGATAAAGTTGTTCAGTACAGTAAGCAACTGATGTGTGAAGATACCGGCATCAGTTACGAGGAACCTTCACCCAATGCTTTTTCTTTTAACTCCCCGTACGGCGCCTGTCCAACTTGCAAGGGCCTGGGTAATATTTATACCATTGATATGGAAGCAGTATTGCCCGATACAACAAAAAGTGTAAAGGAAGGGGCCATCATACCCCTGGGTGAAGAAAGGGAAGCCAGTGTGTTTCAACAGGTGGTTGCGTTCTCAAAAAAGCATAAGATCAATTTAGATAAGCCGGTAAAGGACCTTCCCAAAACGCAGCTCGACCTGCTTTTATATGGCGATCAGCATATCAACCCTGCACTGGAAATGGACCTCAGTGATGAAACGGTTCCGGCAGAATATACCGGGAGTTATGAAGGGATCATCCCGATGCTGAAACGCTGGTTCAGTTCTCCCTACAGCAATGAAGCATTGCGTACCTGGGTGGAAAAATACATGGTACTGGCAACCTGTGGTACCTGCAACGGAACAAGATTGAAAAAAGAAAGCCTCTGGTTTAAAGTAGATAAAAGAAATATAGCCGACCTGGGGCAGATGAACCTGGATAACCTGGCTGCCTGGTTTGATGGCATTGAACTAAGATTGAATGATAAACAAAACGCCATCGCAAAAGATGTGCTGAAAGAAATAAGAGAGCGGCTGCAGTTCTTACTGGACGTAGGGCTTACTTACCTGTCACTGAACCGCCCTTCAAAAACCCTTAGTGGTGGCGAATCGCAGCGAATACGGCTGGCTACACAGATCGGTTCTCAGCTGCAGGGTATTACGTACATTTTAGATGAGCCGAGTATTGGGTTGCATCAGCGGGACAATCAACGACTGATAAACGCCTTGCAGAATTTACGGGATATTGGAAACAGTGTGCTGGTAGTAGAGCACGATAAGGATATTATGCTGGCATCCGATTACCTGGTAGATATCGGGCCAAAGGCCGGTAAGCATGGCGGAGAGATCGTAGCGAAAGGTACACCGCAGACAATACTGGATTCCGGATCTGAAACAGCAAAATATCTTTTGGGAACGAAAAGAATAGAGATACCAAAGGAAAGAAGAAGGGGCAATGGAAAATTCATTGAACTGAAAGGTGTGACCGGAAATAATTTACGGGAAGTGGATGTAAAATTCCCATTGGGCAAACTCATACTTGTTACCGGCGTAAGCGGAAGCGGAAAATCAACCCTGATCAATGAAACGCTTTACCCGCTGCTGAGCAAATACTGTTATAATTCAAAAACAAATCCACTGCCTTATAAAACGATAAAGGGGCTGGAACAGATCGATAAGGTGATCGAGATCGATCAAAGCCCCATTGGCCGAACGCCACGGAGCAACCCGGCAACATACTGCGGTTTCTTTACCGACATAAGAACCTTGTTTGCTTCTGTACCTGAAGCAAAGATCAGGGGTTATACAGCAGGCCGTTTTTCATTCAATGTAAAGAGTGGCCGCTGCGATGTGTGCGAAGGCGGAGGTATGCGGGTGATAGAAATGAATTTTCTGCCCGATGTATATGTGCATTGCGAAAAATGCAACGGCAGAAGATACAACCGGGAAACGCTGGAGATACGCTATAAAGGAAAATCAATCAGCGACGTGCTGGATATGACGGTGGATGAAGCGGTGGAATTTTTCCAGGCAGTGCCGTTCATCTACCGTAAGATAAAAGTGTTGCAGGATGTAGGCCTGGGCTATATCACCCTTGGCCAAAGCGCTGTTACGCTCAGCGGGGGAGAAGCGCAACGGGTGAAACTATCAACCGAACTTGGAAAAAAAGACACGGGTAAAACCTTTTACATACTTGATGAACCCACTACGGGACTTCATTTCCAGGATATACAGCATTTGCTGGAAGTGATCAATAAACTGGTTGACAGGGGAAATACGGTATTGGTGATAGAACACAATATGGATGTGATCAAAGTAGCAGACCATATTATCGACATCGGACCCGAAGGAGGCGATGGTGGCGGAAAGCTGTTGTTTGAAGGAGTTCCAGAAGAACTGGTTAAGGTGAAGGAAAGTTTTACCGGTAAGTTTTTACAGGCCGAGTTAAAATGAAAAATCCATGTCTCATAACCATGGATTTTTATTTTGGGTCATAAAAGAAGTGTAAATGATGTCAACGAAGTTTAAAGTTGTGGTTTCAGGGGTAATCTGCGGATATTAAAATATCCCTAGCTATCCTTGGGGGTTCGCTTCTGTTGGATCATTGTACACTTACAAAGTTTACAATGCTATTTGAATATTTGTATCACCAGTAACAAACAGGTGGTGAATATCACCGCAGCCTTGTATGTTCCCGGGGTCATTTGAAAATTATTACTCATAGTATTGGATATTGATCTTTTTAATATACCGCCGGGCACCTTGTTTGTCTGGCTGCCCTTCTTGCAAAAGAACTTTCATATATCGGCCCCAGCCTGATACCCGCTTTTAATACCAGCGAGAAATACGTATCAGAGTCCTTCAGGTCTCCCCGCTGTGTGCCGGCAGGGTATCTTGTCATGCCGGGAAAAATGATTCCTTTTGCTTTATCAGATAATTTATACGCCAGTGTTGCTTCCTGCGTTGTCAGGTATTTGCTGTAAAACGAAGGATCGATGTAACGCTGGCTTACATCATCAATATAGTCGGTAAAAGTTTTGCGGTATAAAAGTTCCATGCTCACATTTATCCTGTCTGATGCAAAGTATTTTAAACCGGCGCCAAACGGAATGTTCATCTGTGTAAGCTTATAAGGTTTGCTGTATGGATATTCCGGCATACCCTGTCCCTCTAAACGAAGCGGGTGCAGGTAATACCAGCTTTTATTTCCGGCAGCATCTGTAAGAGAGCCTTGCGGGTTGAAATGGAATACCCCAATTCCACCAAGAGCATAAGGCCTTAATCTTGGTTCGTATTCTGAATTACGGTTGAAAAGCATGGTAGGAAATACTTCGATTGCCAGGTAACCTTCCAAAACGGTTGTTTTAAAATCAAGGTTACGTTGCTTACGCCACAACTCATCAATACCGGTTGTATTAATAATTCCGTCATCGCCTTCCAGGTAAGTATAATCAGCAGCTAGGCGAAGACCGATCCAGTTTTTTGGATATACCGTAACGAACACACCTTTCATAAACTTGGTGAATTCAAAATTCATGTCTTTTAAGTTATTGGTTCCTTTGCCAGAATTACCACCGAGGTCGCCTAAAAAGAAACTGGGGCCAAAGTTGAAACCCACTTCCCATTTAACCTTTTCGCCGAAGAGAAGGGCTTGTGCATTTGATGTAGTATGAATAAAGAAGCAGATAAGCAGAGCGATGATGCTCTTTCCCACAAGCTTGTGTAAATTTGGTTTCATTAGAAATCAGATTTAGTCTTTCGACAGGTAATTGGATTATTTTGCTGGGTTAAAATGATATTCCTGCAATAATTACAGGATAAAATCTAAAACCACATTAATGTAAACGGTAAACAATTCCCGTTATTGCCTGCTGTGAACAAATTATTTGCTGAGGATCATCTCAATATGGGGGATGCCGTCTTCCAGGTATTCGGGACTGGTTTGCCGGAAGCCCAGCGACTGGTAAAAACGGGTAAGATAAAGCTGGGCTCCTATCTTTATTTCGGTGCAGTTAAACTGGCTAAAGGTCCGGTCAATGCTCTCTTTCATCAACTCCCGGCCGGCACCTGTTCGCCGGTAGCGGGGCGAAGTGACCACCCGGCCAATACTGGCTTCTTTGAATGCAATGCCGGGGGGTATTATACGGGTATAAGCTACCAGGTTTGCCCCATCCCAGCCGGCCAGGTGCCAGCATTGGGGGTCCTTGCCATCGGCATCCTGGTACACGCAGTTTTGCTCCACTACAAACACTTCATTCCTTAACTGCATGATGGCATATAATTCGGCAGATGATAATTCGTGAAATTTTTTAAATAGCCAGATTAGCGACATGCTTAATGCGGTTTTAAGTAAGGTAATACTTCATTGGCCGAAACCGGTTTTTGCTGGTCGTCAATTTCAATCACGATGCAATAGCCATTAGCCCCGCCTGCTCTTTTTAAAGCATCCACCAGTTTCTGCTGATCGCTTTCCATCCTCCTTCCGTCTACCTCACTCCATATTTCTTTGCTGCATAAACATCCTTCTGTGGGCGTAAGCGGGTAATAGGGCTGATTGACATAGTAGCCCGGGTTAACGGTGGTTCCGTGTGCTATTATTTCTGTGCGGCCTGCCTTGCTGGCAAAAAAAGATTCATAAAGGGGGAGGTATTCCTTTAAAGGTTCGGGTATCAGTTTTTTATATACGTCCTCCGACCAGGCAGAATC
This sequence comes from Ferruginibacter sp., assembly GCA_044220615.1. GTDB lineage: Bacteria > Bacteroidota > Bacteroidia > Chitinophagales > Chitinophagaceae > Ferruginibacter. The sequence goes on from JBGAQR010000001.1 coordinate 171,345, forward strand.
TGAAACGCCTATTTCGTTAAAAAAATTCTGCGGACTTGTTTCATACGGCATCAGCAACTGGATATTAGTGGTGGGGCCAATGGCCATGCTTTTACTTATATCAAAGCCGGTAATACGAAAGATACCCTGCGGCGTATTCCCGTTGGTTAAATAGAAAGGCAGGTTACTGAGGCTTCTGGCCAGTTGCGGAACAGAAAAGATATTGCCGTTCTTATCGGTAATGAAATTTCCATTACGGTCTCGTACAACAGCCATGCCCGGGTGATTGCGGTTCTTACGCTGAAAACTGATGAGCAGTGTTTGGCCGGGTAATGCATTCTTCAGGTTAGTAATGAGCCAGCCGATACTTTCTTTTTCTGAATATCCTTTGATGAGCCCGGTAAGCAAACCATAATAGAAGGGAACGTGTTTATCTTTATCCGCCCGTTTTGAAAAGATCTGGATCACTTTATTCCATGCATTGGCATCGGTGCCCGCCGCCAGGTAATGTTCGGCTGCCATGGCAAACAGTTTCGGATCGCTGGTCTTGCGCATTAATTTTTCCGCCACATCAATGAACCTGCCCTTATAATTTGCATAAGCCATTTCCAGCAGCGCCCGCTGAAAATCAATGCTCCTGTTTTCGATTGAATCAAATGCATGCTTCACTTTATTGTCTACCCAGGCCGACCGGTACGTGGTAAGCTCAATGGCCATAAAGGCATCCATCCAATTCTCTTCGGTGATGTTGTTTAACGGGTGCGATAAATTTTTGGTAATGCTGTTACTGATAAGATTGCTGTATTCTTTTGTACGCACAACCTTAACTGCATTTTTTGCATAGAGCAGGCTGTCTTTTTGAGCCACTGCTGCGGGGCAGAAGAAAAATAAACTCAACAGGTACAGGTAAGCGGCGTTTTTCATTGCTGCAAAGTAAAATAAAAAAATCATCCTGCAGGCAGGATGATTTTCAAAACTTATTCAGAAATGAATTTTATGGAACGTTTACTGCCAGAAATGCCTGTATCTTATTATAGGCATCCGTGTAGGTAGCCGCATTCCAATCGCCATGCCCGCCCGTTGGATATAGCACGTATTCATTAACAACGGATGCCGTGGTAAGTTTATTCTTTAATGCAAGCGATTGTGTGGTGGCATTCACCAGCGGATCTGCTCCTCCCTGTATGATAATGGTTGGGCAGGTGGTTGGGCTTACAAAAAAGACCGGGCTTGATTGGTTGTAAATAGTTGGGTTTGTGGCTGGGGTTGCTCCGCCCATTAAAAGAGCAATGGCTACGGCAGGGTAACTTCCCGGATTGTTATACATATCTACCATATCAGCTGGCCCAAAGAAATCCACTACGGCTTTAATTTTCACCGGACTGGTATATTTATATGCATGTAGCAGCGATAAATGACCACCGGCGCTGGCTCCCAGCAAAACAAACTTATCGCTTACCAGGTAGCTGCTGTGGTTGCCATAAATAAATTCAACGGCCGCTTTTACATCCAGTTCCTGGGTAGGGAAAAGATTCACCCCAAAAGAAGCAAGGCGGTAATTAAGGTTGAATATGGCATAATCCGGAAGACGTTTTTTTAGGGTATCAACCATCAGGGTAAAATCATTTTTATCTCCCTGGGTCCAGCCGCCCCCGTGAATGAGTATGATGACCTTGGTAGCGGTTACCGTACGGTTGGCAGGCAGGTAGACATCCATTTTTTGCAGAGGATCGGTGCCGTACGAAACATTTAAGATCGTTTTAGCAGCAATAGGGTCGGTTCCGCCGGAGCCCGTATCGTTTTTTGTACAGGAGGCAAGGAACAATAAAAAAGAAAGTGAAACAAGCAGGGATGTTTTCAGCTTCATAAAATATTTTTTGAAACTGAAAAATAAGGATAATATCCCTAAGAAGATCATAAAATGCATCAGGCTATTTTCTGCATTTGGGTAAGGCGTTTGTAAATACTTTCCTCAATTTCAATCAGTTCAAAATGACTTCCTCTTTCCATAACCTGCCCGTCCTGCAGTATCAATATCTCATCTGCTTCCTTAATGGTACTCAGGCGGTGGGCAATAACTAATGTTGTTCTTCCCTGCATCAGGTTATTCAATGCATCCTGAACTGTTTTTTCCGATTCGGTATCCAGAGCAGAAGTGGCTTCATCCAGGATCAGTATCGCCGGGTTTTTAAAAACAGCCCGGGCAATGCTGATGCGTTGGCGCTGGCCACCCGATAAACGGATACCCCTGTCGCCGATATTTGTTTGATAACCATTTTCGGTTTCCATAATGAAATCATGTGCATTGGCGATCCGGGCTGCATGCATCACATCTTCTTCACGGGCATCCGGCCTTCCTAAAGCGATATTGTTGAAGATGCTGTCGTTAAACAAGATCACATCCTGCGTAACAAAACTCATCTGGCTTCTTAACGATTCCATGGTATAGTTACGGATATCTTTTCCGTCAATGCTGATGCTGCCCGCAGTTACATCGTAAAAGCGGGGCAACAGGTCGGCGATGGTTGATTTACCCACGCCCGATGGACCAACCAACGCAAGTGTTTTTCCTTTTTCCAGTGTGAAGCTGATATTTTGGAGTACGGATTTATCTGAGTAGCCAAAGCAAACATTATTGAATTCTATTTCTTTTTTGAAGGATCTTAATGCAATTGCATTTGGGTGATCGGCTACTTCAATTTTTGTATCCAGCACTTCCAGTATCCTTTTGCCTGATGCTTCGCCCCGCTGGATATTGGCCAGGGCCACCACCATGGCTTTGGCCGGCCTGATCACCTGTGAGAAGATGGCAATGAATGCTATGAACTCGCTGGCCTGCAGGCTGCCGGCTGCATTCACACCCTGGTTCTGTAAGATCATAGAGCCGCCATAAATTAAAATGCCTGCCACTACGATCACGCCCGATACTTCCGAAAATGCCGGCGCCAGCTCTCTTCTTTTAAAACCCTGTAAACTTGCTTTGCGGTAAAAATCATTTTCCCGGCTGAACCTTTTTAAGATAAAACCTGTGGCATTAAATGAACGGATGATACGCATGCCCATCAGGCTTTCATCAATGATGGTAAGCAGGCGGCCAATGGATGACTGCATATCGGATGCTTCTTTACGAAGCCGTTTTGTAACCAGCGCAATGCCGATGGCGGATATGGGAATGATGAGCAGGGTGAATAATGTGAGCTTTACAGAAATAGTAAACAGGGCAATGAAATAAGCGATCATCATGTAGGGTTCCTTAAACAGCACTTCCAGCGAATTGGCTGCCACTGCTTCAATTTCAAAAACATCCGAATTCATCCGGGAGATGAGGTCGCCTTTATGCTCTTTGGTAAAATAACCCATATGCAGGTGATTCATCTTTTCAAAGATGGCTTCCCGTATGCGTTTTACTAAAAGCGTTCTGGAGTTTATCATACTGCGCTGTGCCAGGTAACGGAACAAATTGGTGAGTACCACGGCCCCAACGATCAATGCCGCCATAAAATAAAGGGCATACACCGGCTTCATTGTTTTTAAATGATATACCTGGTAATAGAAAAGGTCTTTCAGGTACGAAGCGGAAAAAGAGAATTCGGGGGCCGCTGCATATTGTTTCATACTCTCCGCTGTTTGATGATCGAACAGGAAATTCAGCAGCGGAATGAGCAGCGTAAACTGAAATACGCTGAAGAAGGCAGCGATCAGCGTGAAAACAAAAAAGGGGATCACAAAATACCGGTACGGCTTTGCAAATTTCATTAAACGGCGATAGGTCTTCATGTGTTGTGTATAATTCAATAAAGTGAACGGTATATTTTCCAGTATTCTTTTGCGGCGTGCTCCCAGCAGTACTCTTTTCCTTTTTTAATGATGTCTTCCTGCATATTGAACCGGTTGTATTGTTTCATGCCGGAAGAAAAGGTTTCCTGCATTATCGTTTCAGAAAAATCCTTAAAGTAGAAAGCAATATTACCGCCTATTTCGGGCAGCGCCGCTCTGGCAGAAAGGAAAAGCGGTTTGCCTACCGACATGGCTTCGGCCACGGGTAAGCCAAACCCTTCGGCCATGGAAGGGAATGCAAAGGCATAACAGTTGTTGAAGTACCACGATTTTTCATTTTCTGTTACCTGCCCAACCAGGCTGATATTCTCCGAAATGCCCATTTTGCCTGCTGTGTCGATGATATGGCGGCAGTAGGCTGCATCGTCTTTCCTGCCGGCAATCACCAGCTCAATATCATTGTTCCTGCTTACCAGCGGCAGCAGGCTGTGAAAATTCTTTTTCCTGTTTATGCTGCCCAACGAAAAAATAAATGGCCGGGCTGGCTTATACGAGTGCTTTTCCAGCAAAGGGGTTTGTAAGGAATTGGAACCGTTGTAGATCATGTGAACAGGTTTATTCCTGGTATCGCAATAAAAATTCACATCACTTCGGCTGTGTTCACTTACACAAATGATCACATCAGCACGGTCAACCAGTTTTTGTACCCGTGCCAGGTATCGGTGTTTTTTCCATACCGGTTTCGAATCATCGTTCATATAGTTGAGGTCATGAACAGTAAGTACTACTTTTATATTCCTGTTCCGGTAAGGCATATAATCACTGTCCTGGTGAGTGGCATGCCATATGCTGTACCCTTTTAATGAGGGCATGCAGAATTTATGCAATTCCGTCTGCATAATATGGCTACTACCCCGGCCAAAAAGACCCGCCATGCCATAAGGGCTGTAAAAATTCATCTCTTCAACCCCTTGCGTATTCATTTTTTGCAGGTGATTGCCCAGGTTAAGGCAGTAATGAAATAAGCCGGTGTTCCCGTATTTCATTCTTTCGCAGTCAAAAACGATGCTCTTCATAATTGATATTTAGCAGAGTAGTTCAATGTGTTTCCCGGCCTGTTAACCGGGCCTTCATTGAATTTACAATTTAATAATTTTACAGTGGATATGAAGCTGACTGAATGGGTATAAAACCTGGCTGAACAGGAATTATCACAAACTAAAAGCCTTCTATGTACAAGATCACACTGGATTGCGACCTGATGCGTTACCGGGATTCCGGCCTGTATCACTATTGCCTCAACCTGGGCAGGTATGTAAAAGAAGCACTGGATAAAGAGGCCGGTGGCCGTATTGCTTTTTATGTTCCACCGGCTGAAAAAAGATCTTTTGGCGATGATGCCAGCTGCATTGTTGAAAAGAAATGGCACCTGAAATTCTTCAAACCCTTTTTATGGGATTGCGATATCTGGCATGCCCCTTTTCAGTCGGGCAGGATCATTGTGCCGTCAAAAAATAAACGGGTAAAAGTGTTGCTCACCATTCACGACCTTAATTGCCTGCACGAAGGGAAATCGCCAAAAGAGCAACGGGAAAGCCTTAATAAAACACAAAGACTGATCGACCGGGCCGATGCCATTGTCTGCATTTCTCATCACTGCAAATCAGACGTACTTGCGCACATGGAAACAGGGAACAAACCGGTGCATGTTATTCATAACGGTACGCATAATGTAACGGTTCCACCCCCGGCGCCTGCAGGATACATGCCCGTGCATCCTTTTATTTTCAGTATGGGTTATGTGAACCGTAAGAAGAATTTTCATACCCTGGTGCCGCTTTTAAAGAACAGCGATATTGAACTGGTAGTGGCGGGTAAACTGGATGATGCAGATTATGTGAACAGTATGCGTGTGCAGGCCCGAAAACTGGGAGTGGCTGAGCGGCTTCATATACTGGGGCCGGTATCGGAAGAAGACAAAGCATGGTATTTTAAGAACTGTATGGCATTTGCGCTTCCCTCGCTGGCAGAGGGTTTTGGGGCACCGGTGGTGGAAGCCATGAAATTCGGCAAACCGGTATTTCTATCCAATCTTACTTCTTTGCCCGAGATAGGCTCTGATGTTTCTTTTTATTTCAACAGTTTTGAAGCGGATCATATGCGCCAGGTTTTTAATGATGGTATGTTCGAATACCGGCGCAACGGTTTGGCAAAAAAAATCGTGGCAAGAGGCAATGATTTCAGCTGGCAGGAAAAAGCAATGGGTTACCTGGAGGTTTACCGGTCATTAGTATAAACACAAAACGAGTTTTTATGCAAACAAGAGCAACCCCTCAAAAATGGAACACTTCACTGATCTATGACTTTGGAAAAAGACGATCGGAGTTATGCAAGGCCAAGGATTACCACGCAGGCTGGTTTAAATACTGGTGCGACCAGTTGGGGGAAACACCCAACTTTCACCGCAAGCAATGGGAATTTGTTTTTGTAATGCAGGCATTATGGGAACGTGGTAGTATTGCCGAAGGAAAAAAAGGATTGGTGTTTGCCGTTGGCAGCGAACCATTGCCATCCATGTTCGCCAGTTTTGGATGCAGCATCCTGGCAACGGATATTTTCCCCGATAAAGGAATTGAAATGGGCTGGGAAAACGGCAACCAGCTTTGTTTTGGGGTAGATTCATTAAATGCCCGGCAACTTTGCGAGGATGCCGATTTTAAACGACTGGTAAGCTACCGGCCGGTTGATATGAACGATATACCGGAGAATCTTGTGGATTTTGATTTCAACTGGAGCAGCTGTTCTTTTGAACACCTGGGAACGCTGAAAAAAGGGTTTGACTTTTTAAAGAATCAATTAAAGACATTGAAACCCGGTGGCTGGGCGGTACATACAACTGAGTACAATGTTTCTTCCAACGACGAAACGCAGGAAAATAATAGTACGGTCATTTACCGGCAACGGGATATTGAATACATCGTTGATGAATTGCGGAAAGAGGGGCATTTTGTAGAGGAGCTTGATTTTTCGATGGGCGGATTGCCGGAGGATTATGCCGTAGATACCGAACCACATCAGCAGAAGATACATTTAAAACTACAGGTAGATAAGTACGTGGTTACTTCCATCGGGCTTATCATTCAGAAGAAAAAGTAATGAGCCAGTTAGTATTTGTATTTATCCTTCCACAATAATTTTAAGAATTTCCGCAGTTCATCTTCCCGTAAATTTTTGCCGGGCTGGTAAAAAGAAGTGCCGCTTATTTCGCCGGGCAGGTATTCCTGTGCAGAAAAATTATTCTCATAATTGTGTGAATACTCATAACCTTTTCCATACCCTTCCCGTTTCATCAGTTTGGTGGGAGCGTTACGAATGTGTAAAGGAACAGAAAGATCACCGTGCTCTTTCACTGCACTTAAAGCGGCGCCGATGGCCGTTGTGGCGCTGTTGCTTTTAGCGCTGCTTGCCAGGTAAATGGCGCATTGCGATAAGATCAGCTGCGATTCAGGATAACCGATCTTATTAACGGCATCAAACGTTGCATTAGCTAACAGCAATGCATTGGGATTTGCATTGCCAATATCTTCACTCGCCAGGATGAGCATTCTCCGTGCAATGAACTTTACATCTTCACCTCCTTCTATCATACGTGCCAGCCAGTAAACGGCTGCATTGGGATCGCTGCCGCGGATGGACTTGATGAAGGCAGAAATGATATCGTAATGCTGTTCTCCTTTTTTATCATAAAGGGCAATGCGTTGCTGGGCAGTATCCATAACCAGTTCATCGGTAATTACCGCCTCCTCTAAATCTCCCCCCGTGGGGGAGACCTGGAAAGACTCTGCGACGAGTTCCAGGAGGTTCAATAATTTCCTGGCATCGTCGCCGGAGATATTGATCAGCGCTTCTGTTTCTTTGAGTTCTATCTTTTTTGTTTTTAACACCACGTCATCTTTTATGGCATGTTGCAATAAATTGATAAGGGCTTTTTCATCCAGGCCTTTTAAAATATATACCTGTGTTCTGCTCAGCAAAGCGCTGTTCACTTCAAAGGATGGGTTTTCGGTAGTGGCGCCAATGAGGGTGATGATGCCTTTCTCCACTGCACCCAGCAATGCATCCTGCTGCCCTTTGTTAAACCGGTGTATCTCATCGATAAACAGGATAACATTGCTTTGCTTCTTAGCAAGATCGATCACTTCCCGAACTTCTTTCACGCCCGAAGAGATGGCACTGAGTGTATAGAAAGGAACCTTTAAGGTATTGGCAATGATGTTGGCAATGGTGGTTTTACCCACGCCCGGCGGGCCCCACAGGATCATGCTGGGTACCTTGCCCTGCTCAATGGCTTTTCGTAAGATGCTTCCTTTGCCGGTAAGGTGTTGCTGGCCCACCAGGTCATCCAGCGTGTTGGGGCGAAGGCGTTCGGCGAGAGGAGGGAGAGAAGTCAAAATTAAAAGTTAAGAATTCAAAATTAGGTTTCTTCAAAATAGCAGGAACAAATTTTTGCTTTATACTGTATCGCAAGGGGATGGCTCCGGTTAAAAAATATACCAAGGGAATTTTCCTTCTGCCATTTTTTTGATCCTGGGGTCTATGACTGCGTTAGGGCACTTGCCTGTTAAAGCCTCTGCAATTGCACGAAGTGATTTGCGTGAATAAAAGCCAGGGTCAAAAGAAATTTTTTTTGCCGTTAGGCTTTCGATCTGCCAAGCCAGATTTGCCCCATGTCCGTGGCTATGCCAGTTTAGGCTTGTATTTCTTATTTCATTCCAATTTAATGTTCTTTCTTTTCCAAAGAAGAGTTGTTGACTAATAGTATTGTTGTCTATAATGATTTTCTTTTTACTCAGAACAAAAAACAACAGGATGGCTATGAACAGAACGCTAACAGCAACCCAGGGCATCACACCAGCATTTTTTGTATCTGCAAAAATAAAGATAAGCAGTAAAAGAAATGCTGTTATGATATACAATGGCAATTTTCTAACAGAAATTTCCTGGTAAGAAACAGGGATCATTGTTTTAAATCCAATTTTATCTGTAGTTCCACAAACTGTTTGTCAGCAATGCTTGAAGGTGCATCCAGCATCACATCTCTTCCTGCATTGTTTTTAGGGAAGGCAATAAAATCACGGATGCTTTCACTACCACCTAAAATGGAGCAAAGCCTGTCGAACCCAAAGGCAAGGCCGCCATGCGGAGGTGCACCGTATTCAAAAGCGCCCAGTAAGAAGCCGAATTTATGCTGCTGTTCTTCCGCATCCATACCTAAGGCCGCAAACATTTTTTCCTGCAACTCCCGTTGATAGATACGGATAGATCCACCGCCGATCTCATTCCCGTTAAGCACCATGTCGTATGCATTGGCTTTGATACCGGCGTAAGGATGTTCCAGGTATTTATCTAAATTTTCCACCTTGGGCGAGTTGTTGATCATTATCTCAACATCCGAGGGCTTGGGACTGGTAAACGGATGATGTCTTGCCACCCAGCGGCCGGCACCGCCACCATCCTGGTCTTCCAGTGCAAATTCAAACAGCGGGAAGTCGAGTACCCATAATAATTTGAATTCGTCATTCTTTCTCATACCCAGTTTATCGGCCATATACATGCGCAGGTCACTGCTGGCTTTTCTTGTTCTTTCTTCTGCACCGGCAAGTATCAATACCAGGTCGCCGGCTTTGGCGTTGGCAGCAGCAGCGATCGCTTTCAGTTTTTCTTCACTGTAAAATTTATCTACGCTGCTTTTGAATGTGCCATCGGCATTGCATTTAATGAACACCAATCCCTTCATGCCTACCTGTGGGCGTTTTACCCACTCGGTCAGTTCATCGGTTTGCTTGCGGGTATATTCACTGCAACCTGGTACGGCAATGGCAATAACCGTTTCTGCATCTCTAAAAACGGCAAAATCGCCCCCGTCCCCTAAAGGGGAGTTATTCAAAGATTCTGCTTTATTGGGAAACGTGTGTAATGGGAATTTAAGGTTCAATAAATTCATCTCAAAACGTATGTCGGGCTTATCATTGCCATAGGTCCACATGGCTTCTTCCCAGGTCATGCGTTCCACTTTGTCAGAATAATCAATTCCTTTTACATCTTTAAAGATCCGTTTTACCAGGCCTTCAAACATATTGATAATATCATCCTGTTCTACAAAACACATTTCGCAGTCTATCTGGGTAAATTCCGGCTGGCGGTCGGCACGCAGGTCTTCATCACGAAAACATTTTACGATCTGGTAGTAGCGGTCGTAACCACTCACCATGAGTAATTGTTTAAATGTTTGCGGACTTTGAGGCAGTGCATAAAACTGCCCGGGGTTCATCCTGCTTGGTACCACAAAATCCCTGGCGCCTTCGGGAGTTGATTTAATTAAGAACGGCGTTTCAATATCCATGAAATTATTTTCATGTAAATAATTCCTGGTACTTCTTCCTACGGCATAACGCAGTTCTAAGTTTTTCTTTACCGCATTTCGGCGAAGATCGAGGAAACGGTATTTCATCCGCAGGTCATCCCCGCCATCGGTATCGTCCTGTATGGTAAAGGGTGGTACGGCCGATTTGTTGAGTATCTTAAATTCAGAAACAATTATTTCTATATCTCCTGTTGGAATATTTACATTTTTGCTGGTACGTTCATTTACGGTACCTTTTACCTGCAACACAAATTCTCTTCCCAGGGGATTGGCATCCAGGTCAGCATTTAAACTTTCTGCAAATAATAACTGGGTGATGCCATAGCGGTCTCGCAGGTCAACAAAAGTAATGCTGCCGAATTTGCGAACGGTTTGCACCCATCCGGCCAGGATAACTTCTTTGGTCTTGTCTGCCAGTCTTAATTCGCCGCATGTATGAGTTCTATACATATTCTGTCTGAAATTGAGCGGCAAAGATAATTTAAATGACTTACATCGTCTCCACCACATTTTTGTGCATGGGCCTCCATATGATATAGTAGTAAGCCAGCATTAAGATGCCCAGTACAAAGGGAATTATGGACAGGTGTTTATAGGTATATTCCCCAAAGAGGGGCCGGCTGTCGAACTCAAAGAATTCACTGATCATCCAATAAGCATTGGCACTTATCCAGAATACGATGGCCAGGTTATGACAAACCTCACTCATAAGTTGCCGGGTTCGGATAGAGATAACAATGGCAATGATGAGGGTGGGAAAGATCATAGCAATACCCAGGGGTTTCCAGATCATGCACCAACTGATGTCTTTGAACAACCAGAAAACAATGTGCAGGTTTTCCATTTTACGGAAACGAAGGGGGATGCTGTAGTTTTGATCCGAATTCATATATCACTGATTTTTACGAATTACACAAATTACACGAATTATTGAAAATAAAAACACGAATCGGCCGCTAAGCCAATTCGTGTAATTCGTTTCAATTCGTGTACTTGTCTTTACTCTACATTCACCCTGATGCCCTCGCTGTGACTTGTAAACTCAGGTGCATACATGCACTGTATCGTGGTAATACCATTGCTGAAATTACCTGCATGGGTAACAAACATAGGGTATTCAAAAACATAACTGCCCCGGGCCAGCCAGCCAAAGAAGAAATTGGTGCTGGCATCCTTGGTGCTTTCGTAATAGCCTAAGCCGCCCTGGTATTTGTATTGACTGATGACATTGGTGGGTTCCATACAGGCGGCCCGCATGTCTTTCATGTGAACGTATTCCATGTCGCGGTCGACCTTTAATTCAATGCGTACTTTTATTTTATCACCTGTTTTCAGTTCGGCACCATCTTCCAAAGCAACCAATACAGGTCCTTTATCGGAATTCTTTTCAACGAATAATTTCTTAACCAGTTTCAATGGTGTTTCGGCCGGAGTTATTTTGTCGAGGTCTTCGAAGTATTGCCAGTACAAAGCCCCCCAACCCCCCGAAGGGGGGCTTTTAGAGTCTGTTGATTTTATGGAGACTGAAATATTTCCCATTTCTGATTTTACTTTATCAGCTTCAATACGCTTTTTGAAATAACCGGTACCGGCTTCAGCCCCCCCACCCCCCAAGGGGGGATTTTGAGAGTCTGCTAATTCAGGGCTATTTATTTTTAAGTTGCCCAATGTTATTGTTACTTCTTTCTCTTCATTCAGCCAAGCTCCTGCATTGCTCCCCCCTTGGGGGGTAGGGGGGCTAATTAATAATGCATAACATGCTTCAGCAGTTGCTTTGGTGGTCTTCCAGTTCTGTGTTTGCTTTTGTTTCAGCAGCCATGTTTTCAGGTCATCAATGGTTGTGTTGTTCTTATCAATGTCGGTGAATGCTTCTATCATCATGGCCTGGCTTTCAATGGGAGCCTGCTGCCAGTAGTATCCGCCGGTAGTCCATTCTTTCCAGTACATGCCCATTTCTTCTTTGCTGATGGAGTTTTCCTTTAATGAACGGATGATGGCTTTGGGCGTTACCGCATCATTGCTGCGATGCAATGCCAGTGCGATCATGGCCTGCATGTACTTACTGTTGCTGAGCCAGTATTTTTTTGCCTGCCCGGTATAATAAGTAAATGCCGTTTGCGAAGCAGCAGCAATTTTATATTCCGGGAAAAAACTGCGCATGTACAGGTACTGGATCTGTACGGAACTTAAATTATTATTACCTAGCTTAACCTTATAGCGGATGAGGTTATCGTAATCTTCCTTTATTTTTTTATCAAGATAAGGAATGGCTTTGTCTATGATGGTTTTAATGCTTTGATAATTATCTCCTGCCAGGGCATTCAGTTTCCGTAAATGGCCGATGCCGGTGGCAATGTACTGCGTCATGTAACGATCATCGGTGCCGCCTTTGAACCAGGTAAAGCCGCCATTGAGGCTCTGCATCTCTTTCAGTTTGTTGAATGCATTCTCCTGCTCTTTACTCATACGAACCATGTCGAACAGCAGGGCAATATTCTTCTTCTGCTGGTTTTCATTTTGTGCATCCAGTACCCAGGGTGTTTCCTGTAACAGGGCCGACTTTAATTCTTCGTTCTTCTGAAGATTGGAAAGCAAAGCTGCCACCTCACCCCCCGCCCTCTCCGAAGGAGAGGGAGCCTTCCACTTTTCAAATATGGTTTTGATCTTCGGCATGCTCCTGCTGATATACGATGCCAGGGTATTTGCATAATAGCGGTTGAATGTCTGCTCGGCGCATTCGTACGGGTATTCCATTAAATAAGGCAGGGCCTGTACAGCATACCAGGCCGGGTTGCTGGTATATTCAACAGTGAGTGCATGATTGGTAAGCGTTGTGCTGCTGCCGCTGTTGAGTAACTTGTCGAACTTAAAACTTTTTGTTGTTTGATTACGGAGATTGAGTGGCATCGATTCTGTAACCAGCATGCGGTTGGTTAAAACAGGGATAGCCATTTCTTCTCCATCGGAATAATTACCGGCCCTGGCAACAATACGATAGGTCATGGCCGAATTGAAATTGAATGGTATCTCCATCGGGAATTTTACCGCCTGGCTTTGCCCGGCTGCTACGGTAAAGTACTGATTGGGAAAAACATTCTTGAACCAGCCATCAACCGGTTTGTTGGTAGCAGCGTCTATCAGTTCCAATTGGGCAATGCCGGTTACTTCACTGTCGCCCAGGTTTACAATTTTAGCGCTGAATTCCATTTTATCTCCCTCCCGTATAAAGCGTGGAGCATTGGGTTGCACCATCAATGGTTTTTGGGTGATGGTGGTGTTGGTGGAATAACCACTGGCTGCATTTTTGGTATGGGCCAGGGTCATCAACTTCCATTTGGTCAGTGCTTCGGGCATGGTAAACGAAAATTCCACATTGCCATCAGCATCTGTTTTCAGATCGGGGAAGAAGAAAGCGGTTTCGTTGAAGTTTTTTCTTACTTGTATAGGTTCACTATTATTGTCGGGGCTTATTGTAAGGAATGGGACTGCAGAAGTAATAACTCCCAAACTATCGTATAGTACACTGCTTCGTCCTCTTATTTGTACTCCAGCTACTTTCCCTGCTAACGCCTTTGTTACAACAACTTCATTTAACTGGGTATTTCCCATTGCAGGAGCAGCATATCTTACATTGGGATTCATATCATGTTGATAACTGTATATTCCTCCTCTATAATTGAAATCTCCTCCAATGTAAGCAAGCCGGTCATACGTTCTTTCAACTCCACTTAAAGATTCATAGTCCGTTTTATTATACTCTTCTGATTCTGTTTTTTCAAATCCATTCTCTTCCCACCGGGCTATGTTATACAAACCTGGCCAGATGCTTATTTTATTCCAGCTATGTGGTTTAAACTGGTCCAAACTTGCATCGTACATACCTGCCAGCATTTCGGCAGCTATCTTTTCTCCTTTATTACCGGTGATCTTAAGCTTCCATTTTTCCTGGCTGCCGGGTAATAATTTATCCCTGAATGTTTCGTAACTGATGTTCAGATCTTTGTTGCTCCAGGGAATATCAAAGTTTTCGGCGCCCGAATAAACCCGGTTGTGTTTTACAAATGCATAGCTGATGGCAATGCCGCCCCGGTCGCTTTCAGCAATCGATATGGTAGATTCAATTGGGATCACCGAAGAAATATTCTGTGTTGCCGGTTTGCCGGAATTACTCATGCGCTGCATTACCTGTATGGCCCATACATTACTAAAGCCTGAGCGGATGCTGTAGCTAATGCTTTCGCCGGGTTCTGCGCTTTGTTTTGCTGCATCAAAGGAGAGGGGTTGATCGTTGTTCGTTGTTCGTGGGTCGGTTATCCTGATGTACTTCTCTGCTTTTACATCTTCGCCATATTTATCTTTTGTTGTAGCCACAATTTTATACCAGCCGGCTGCCCATCCTTTCACTCCCAATTCCCAGTTGCCATTCTCTTTTGTTGAGTCTGAACGGTCAACAAATTTCTCCGCCAATGGCCAGTTCTGTATCTTGTCTTCATCTTTATAAACATCATAGGGGAAGTAGGTTTCGTATTCGTTCTTACTCATCACAAACTGGTCGGGCATGTCCCAATACCGCTCCCGGAAAATTTTACCCGGAGATTTTACCCGGGTGAATGTTACATTGATGGTTGCTTTTTCAAAAATATCATTCAGGTTGGTACTGCGGATGGTTAATGCATGCAAGGTGTCGCCGGGCATTTCATCCGGCATATTGATATTGAGCTGTAAAGATTGATAAGCCACGGCTACCGAAGTATTACCACTTCTTGTTTCGCCGTTGATGTCGGTTACATCGGCGCTTACTTCATAATAAAAAACAGGCTGGCCTTTTTTGTCAACCGAAGCATCTGGTATGGCTTTAAAATTTATTTTGAATTCGCCTTTTGCATCGGTAGTTGTTACGCCGTTTGCTATCTCTACTTCTTCATTGTGGCCCCAGCCGCCACGTTTATAACTTCCTCCTCCCGAAAAAAACGGGACAGGCCACCAGATGGGGTAACGTACCTGGCGAACAACCCTATAACTTACTTTGGCGCCATCTATATTATTACCTGCGTATGCTTTTGCAGTGCCGGTAACTTTAATGCTGTCGTTGATTCGGTATGTGCCTTTTGGCTTTTGTATCTCGGTGGAGAATTTTGGCCGCTTGTATTCTTCTACACTGAAACTGGAATAGGCATTGGTAACAGAATCCGACAGGCTGAAGTAACCATTCATTACTCCTTCTGGTAGACGGAACGAACCCTGGTAACTGCCGAATTCGTTGGTAGTTACGCTAAGCTCCGCCGACTTCTGACTGTTTGCATCTTTCAGTAAAACCTTTGTTTTAAAATTCGGAACTACGGTTGTTTTTATAGCATCGGTATCCTTCCTTACTACGATGCCTTTAAAATAGACCGTTTGACCGGGGCGGTAAATACTCCGGTCGGTAAATAAAAATGTTTGTGGTTTAATAACAGGAGCATAGCTGTTATAGCTGCTGTAATACCCATTCTCATCTGTCATGTACAATTCATCGCCGGCATGATTGATCTGCAGAAAGAAGTTGCGGTATTCTTTTGTTTCTTTTAGTTTGAAAAATCCCGTTTCGTCTGTTGTATATTTTTCAGCTTTTATTTCTTCGTACTCGCTGCTCTTTTGGTTGTACCGCTGTTCCCATAACTGCACCTGGGCTTTGACAAGCGGCTGACCGCTATCCCGGTTAAGCACATAATAATCGTTGTAGCTGGTATGTATGTAACTGATATTGCTTACATAGGTAAGCTGGCGGGCAATGATGTTTTTGGTAAGAGAAAACTTGTCATCAATACTGGCCAGGATGAGGTATGTGCCGTTGGCCAGGCCATCGATCTTTATTTCGGCGCTGTGCTGCTGGTAGTCCTGCAGGTCGGGTAAGTTAATGCTCCAGCTTTTTTCGGGCTTCATTTCGGTGTATGCCTTCCATAGCTTTTCGTAATCCCTCCGGTCGAGTTTTTTTATTTCTTCCCGGTTTGTTTTTATCAGCCGCAGGTAGATCGTTTTTACATTTTTGTAATTTACCAGGCTGCGGAATGCCTGCATGGGTACATTCACTTTTTCGGTTTCCAGGCTCAGCGAAGGCTGTTCGATCTCCATGATACTGTTCTTTGCATTGATGCCTGCTTCTGATTTCGGAAAACGGGCATAGATCGATTCAAATAATTCCTTCGCTCTTTTTATTTCGTACTGGTTCTCTGTTTTGCTCAGCGGCTCGTAACTCCGGCCACGTTCTAAATAGATCTGTCCACGCAAATAAGTGGCCTCTGCTGCCGACGGGTTGTCGGGATATTTCTGTTCTATATTTTTAAGCGCTTCTTCATACAACTTTTCCTTGCCTTCCATTACAGCGTTACTGTTTACAAAGTTCAGTCTAGCCAGGTCAGCATCTATCAGTGCTTCGGGTTTTGCATCGGCAATATGGAATTTCAATATATCCTGCAAAAGCAACAGCGCTTTATGCTGAAGGGATACAGTATCTTTTGTTTTAAAAGAAGCTTTTATAAAATCATCTGTTTTTGCAAAAGCCAGTGCATCATCGATCTTGAACTGGTAAGCCGGTTTGGTAACGCCGTCTTCGTCGTTCATAAAAAACTCCAGGGCCCGGTGCGCCAGGAAATCGAACAGGGTAGGGCGAAGCTGCCGGGTATTCTCTCCCTTGATGAGGATAGCATCGAGACCATCGAGTTTGGTGCTCTTTAAAATGTGATCATTTTGTAAAGATGCTTTGTACAGTTTTGAAATGGTTGCATAAAGTTTGTCGATGCTCCAGGTGGTAATGTCCTTACTTTTTTCTTCGGCGAGTTTGGTACGGTCATAAAATTTCCAGCGGTTGTTTTGCAGGTATTGCCAGAACATTTCGGCCTGCATGCTTTGCAATATGTTTTTTGCAGGGGTCTTGGCCTTAGCGATAAGCGTATCCACAAAAAAGATATTATTCTCCGGGCTGTCCTCATCCAGCATATTACGGTACTTTACCTGGTACATGCAGGATTTGATCTGCTGTACATCGTTGTTGTCTTTGATAGACAGGCTGTATATCTTCAATACTTCCTGCAGGGCCGATTTGGTGAGCCCTTTCTTTTCCAACTCTTCTACTTTCTTCCAGTTGGCGGCGTATTCATTTTTTGATTGTGACATAGTGACTGCTGAGATGACGGTTAACAAAAAAATAACCAGCAATATCTTCTTTGTGAACATGGGATGTATTTTAATTACAAGGTACAATATGCTGATGAGTTGTTTCATCAGCGCTTAAATATAAAGCACTGCACTGAGATGTGCATCATGTATGATTTGCACAATTCGTGCAGGTAATTTTCTTTAACATTTCATTTGCGGCAGAAATGAACCCGGTGGCATGTGTATTGGTTATAGTAGTGTGAACAGTTTTAGAGCATATTCTTATGCAGACTAAATGTGTTTTATGGCTATACTTTAAGGGCCGGGATATTTATCCCGGCTTTTTTTACCTCATCCCTTATTCCCTTCTCCTTTAGGAGAAGGGGTGGAGAATGGGATGTATTTAAATAAAAAAGCCCGAAAAAATCCGGGCTTCATATCATAACGAGTTAAGAAATTATTTTTTAATTACAGCCGCCATCGTTTTACCAATATCAGCCGGGCTGGCCACCACATGAATACCGCATTCTGCCATGATCTTCATCTTTGCTGCAGCGGTATCATCGGCACCGCCAACAATAGCACCTGCATGACCCATACGGCGCCCGGGAGGTGCTGTTTGCCCGGCAATAAAACCAACCACCGGTTTTTTGTTCCCGGTTGATTTAATATAGTTAGCTGCTTCGGCTTCCATACCACCACCGATCTCGCCGATCATTACAATGGCATCGGTTTCTTTGTCATTCATAAAAAGTTCAACTGCTTCCTTGGTAGTGGTACCAATGATGGGATCGCCACCAATACCAATGGCTGTTGAAATACCCAATCCGGCCTTAGCAACCTGGTCGGCCGCTTCATAGGTAAGCGTTCCCGATTTAGAAACAATACCTACTCTTCCTTTCTTGAAAATAAAACCAGGCATGATACCCACTTTACATTCTTCAGCTGTGATAACACCCGGGCAGTTTGGCCCGATCAGTCTTGTCTTTTTATTTTTCAGATAGTTTTTCACTTTTACCATATCCTGCACGGGAATACCTTCCGTGATACAAACCACCAGGGCGATTCCTGCATCGGCGGCTTCCATGATGGCGTCGGCAGCAAAAGCCGGCGGTACAAAGATGATGCTTACATTGGCGCCGGTTGCTTTAACCGCATCGGCCACCGTATTAAAAACAGGCTTATCCAGGTGAGAACTGCCGCCTTTTCCCGGTGTAACCCCGCCTACCACTTTAGTGCCGTATTCGATCATCTGTGTGGCATGAAACGTACCTTCTGTACCGGTAAAACCCTGTACAATTATTTTGGAATCTTTATTAACTAAAACAGACATGGTTTAATTAAGAATTAAAAATTAAGAATTAAAAATGAAGAACTGCCTGTCGGCAGTATTCCGGCAAAGATAGGGGAGATACGGTATTGTAGAAAGGGATATTTTGAATACAGGAACAGTGCTGATTTTGCAGCAAAGAGCCCTGGTGTTATACTGTTGAAGATAAGGGCTTAATTAACATTTCAAATAGTATCAATTAGGAGATCATTAACGTTGATATTTATTTTCGAACTTATCTTTATTTCTCAAAACAAACTTTATGAAACAAATACTTTTACTCTCTGCACTTATCTTTTCTTTCAACTTAACCACGTCTTCACAAATTAAAAAGAGCTCCCTGCTATTGGGTGGACAAATTTCTTATAGCGATATAAAGACCGAGTATAAAACTGCGCAGCCCGACCAGAAAAACAAGTATGCTGACTTCAACATTTCTGCAGGCACCGCTTTGAAGGAAAATGTTGTTTTGGGCCTGTCTCTTGGCTTTGGGCATACTAACCTGGATTATAGCTATAACGGGGTTTCATATATAAATTCAAAATCGGACAGGTATAGTTTCACTGTTTTTTACAGGCAATATAAGAAGCTAGCAAAAGACTTTTACTTTTTTGGAGAACTGGGAGCTGGTTATATCGGATCCAATCAGACTGATACAGATATTCCGAGCAATATAAAAACAAAGTATACCCGTTCTGGTGTTCAATTATACCTCACCCCGGGGATCTCATACAGGATATACAAAAAATTACAGGTAGAGCTCTTAATTCCGCAGATAGGTGGTATTAACTATTCTGTTTTAAATACAAAATCCCCGGTAATTGATTCTAAAGAAGATCACTTTGGGTTTAATACAAACCTGAATTCCTCTTTTTTAAGCAACCTGGCATTGGGGTTCCGGTTTGTTTTATAAGGGAAATTTTGCAAAACCAGATGGCGTTAACCCGGGTATTGGAATGATATGCTTATTTCAGCATCTCAGCCATATCCCTGTCATTGCTAAAAAATAAAAATGAAAAATTTAAAATGTGTGGTAAAAATAAGGGAGATACAGTATTGTAGAAAAGAATATTTTAGAAGCGTACACAGGTATGCCGGTTGGTTTTTTATAGCTAAATTTAAGAAAATTACAAGTCGTATGTATCATAAAACAACGCCGATACTCTTTATTCTTTTTCAGTCCTTCACTGCATGGAGCCAGGTTGGCAAGAATCAGTACAGGCTTACTATGATCAATAATTCTAGCGTTGTGGCTACCTGCTCGGCATCGGGATTTGATCAAATGGATACGGTATCTGCCGGCCAGAAAAAAGACATCGTATTTGAATTTGACAAAGACGTGCTTTCGTTTTACCTGGATCTGAACTCTGTTGATATTTCTACCTATGCGCATCGCTATAAAATGATCAGGGTACTGGACACGAGGGGATCAAAAACGGTCATTGTTAAGCCGGATGGAAACATGGAGTATGAGTTGACATTGGAAGAAAAAGTAATTGCTGGTTCCGATACCCGGCTTCGGACGAAAAATTTCTGGAAACTTGATTCGGTCATTCAGGCAAATAATAACAACACGGCGTCTGCAGAGTTCATTTACCTGACTATCTGTTATATAGGTACACCGGCAGATACCATACAGAAGTATTACAATATGCTCTCCCCTGGAATAAGATATTCTGGCTTTGGGAAAAGGATCGTTGATTATCTTGAGAGCAGGACCCGTCTTATTGTTGGTAAAACGCTTGATAATTTCGAACTGGCTGATGCGAAAGGTAAGATGGTAAAACTAACAGATATCAAAAGCAACTACATTTTGCTGGACTTCTGGTTTTCGAGATGCGGCCCCTGTATCGCATCATTCCCAGAGATAAAAGAACTGTATGTGAAAACGAAACGAAATAAACTGGCAGTGATCGGTATTTCAACCGATTCAAGATCAGAGAATGAATTATGGAAAGAAACCCTCAGTAAGCACGACATGACCTGGATAAACCTTAACGATCCTAAGTACAACCTGGTAAAATTACTGGCGATCGGGAATTATCCTACAAGAGTTTTGCTGGACAAAGATTATAAAATAATATTACTGGATACGGATAATAGCCAGGATGATTTTTTCAAAAAGGTTGAGAAACTGGTTAATAAATAAACAGGAGGATATTATTTCAACATCTCATCCATATCCCTGTCATTGCTGATCTTACCTTTGGCTTCCAGCATACGCATGTCCTTGGCATCCTGCAAAAATTCGGAAGCAAAGATGAATTTGTTCAGGCGTTCGTTCTTCGAAAAGATGATATCTTTTTTATTGCCGTTCCATTCTTTTTTGCCATCGTAGAGGTAGATAATGTTCTCACCCATCTCCATCACACTGTTCATATCATGGGTGTTGATCACGGTAGTCATGTTAAACTCCCTGGTGATGTCGAGCACCAACCGGTCAATTACCATGGAGGTCTGCGGATCCAGGCCTGAATTGGGTTCGTCGCAGAAAAGGAATTTCGGGTTTAGTACAATGGCCCGTGCAATGCCTACTCTTTTTTTCATACCACCGCTCAGTTCGGCCGGGTATTTTTTATTCACGCCTTCGAGGTTCACCCTGGCCAGCACTTCATTAACCCGTTTCAGTTTGTCGGAAAAATTCTGAGAGGTGAACATATCCAGCGGGAACATGATGTTCTGCTCCACGGTCATGCTGTCGAATAAGGCAGAGCCCTGGAACAGCATGCCGATCTGTTGACGGAGTTCTTTGCGCTGATCCACATTCATATCGGTAAAACTAACCCCGTCGTAAATGATCTCTCCTTCATCAGGTTCAAATAAACCTACCAGGCATTTTTGCAATACCGTTTTACCACTGCCGCTTTGCCCGATGATGAGATTGGCCTTGCCGGTTTCCATCACATGACTTACATCGTCCAGCACCACTTTATCGCCGAAGGATTTTTTTATGTTTTTGAATTCGATCATAATAAGCTGCAAGGGACAAGCCTGTTGCTTTTTTTACCCTTTTATTTTTAAGCCTCAGCGAGGCGATATTTTGATAGGGTGATCATGCATTGATTCTTCTGAGCTCCGTAGGAGCGACATTTTAAAATACCGCTCCTACGGAGCTTAATTAGATATTAATGATCTGGGTTACCAATATGTCGCCCCAAAGGGGCTGTATTTTGTTATTATATCTCTGTAAAGAACTGTTTTATTTGTCTAATAATAATGCCGCCAGTATATAATCGGCAAACAATATCATCACACAACTCACCACCACGCTTTTTGTACTGCTTCTTCCTATCTCCAACGCACCTCCTTTTACATAATAGCCATAATACGAAGGAATGGTACTGATGATAAAGGAGAAGGTATATGCTTTCACCAAGGCAAAGAAAACATTGTAGGGTACAAAGTTCAGCAGCAGGCCGGCATCGTAGGTATCGGTTGAAAGAATACCGGTTGCGGTACCTGCCAGGCGGCCACCAATAATACCAAGTCCCATGGACAAAACAACCAGCAGGGGAATGGTGATAAGGCAGGCCATTATCTTAGGCATGATGAGGTAGGATTTGGTATTGATGCCCATAATCTCCAGCGCATCTATCTGCTCACTCACCCGCATATTACCCAGTTCACTGGCGATCTTGCTGCCCACCACACCTGCCAGTACGATACAAACAACAGTGGGGGCAAATTCCAGTATCACGGTATCTCTAACAATTTGTGCGATGGTGGTAAGTGGTATCAGCGGACTAACCAGCTGGTAAGATGTTTGAACAGCGCTAACCGCACCCATAAAAACAGAAATGATAACCACGATACCCAGCGAACCGATGCCGATCTCCACGCATTGGTGCATCAGTTCTTTCCAGTACATACGCCAGTTCTCCGGTTTGGTAAACATGCCTTTCAGCATCAGCAGGTAGCGCCCAAAATGATTGAAGAAATGCATGCTTAGACGGAATTTACGGGTACAATTTACTATTTATACTGTTTACCATTTACTATTTACCATTTACTATTTACCATTTACTATTTTTTAAGATATCACTGGCCAAAAGATTCCAATGGGAAATGGTAAATAGTAAATTAAAAAAGGTAAACCGATTATGTGTCGTGTGTTACCGACTTACGGCGTTTCCACCATTTGCTTTTTTTCACCGCTTCCTGGGTATTGCTTTTGCATTTTGTTTGTGCATCCACCACAGCTATCAATACCATGTTGAATATGGAACGGATAGAACTGCCCAGTTGCAATACATGCACCGGTTTGTTCAGGCCCAGCAGGATGGGGCCGATGGAATCGGTTCCGCCTACTTCCTGTAACAGGTTATAGGCGATATTGCCGGCAGCCAGGTTGGGGAAGATAAGCGTGTTCACTTCGCCATTCAGCAATTCGGTGAACGGGTAATTCTCTTTTAAAATTTCTTTGTTGAATGCAAGTATACCCTGCACTTCGCCATCGCAGGTAAGTGAAGGGTCTTTGGCTTTCACCAGTTCCCTGGCCTGGCGAACAAGATTTGACTCCGGCGAATTGCTGCTGCCGAAGTTGGAATAAGAAAGCATGGCAATACGAGGTTTGATATTGAATTGCTTTACTTCTTTTGCCACCAGTAAGGTTATTTCCGCCAGTTCTTCGGCAGTGGGGTTAAAGTTTACGGTTGTATCTGCCAGGAACAAGGGTCCACGCTTGGTGAACATGATGTACATGCCGGCGATCTTTTTAACACCCGGTTCGGTACCGATCACCTGCAGGGCAGGACGGATGGTATCGGGATAATTCCTGCTCAATCCGCTGATCATACAATCGGCTTCACCATGTTCCAGCAACATGCAACCAAAATGATTCCGGTCTTTCATCACTTTGGAAGCTTCGTACCGGTTCACGCCTTTGCGATGGCGTTTATCAAAGAACAGGTCGCCGAATTTTTTCCGCAGGTCTTCATGCTTATCATCTTTTGGATTGATGATGGGCATTCCCTCTAAATCAATTCCATTATCTTCAGCGATCTTCAATATTTTTTCTTCTTTGCCCAGCAGGATGGGATAAGCAACGCCTTCTTCCAATACCATCTGCGCTACTTTTAATATTTTGATGTTCTCTGCATCGGCAAACACCACCCGCTTGGGGTCTTTTCTTGCCTTGGTACCTATCACACGGCTCAACTGGTTATCCAGTCCCAGGCGGCTGTTCAGTTCCTGTACATATTTATCCCAATCAACAATGGGATATTTTGCCACACCACTTTCCATGGCAGCTTTTGCCACGGCAGGCGCTACGGTAGATAACAATCTTGGATCAAGTGGTTTTGGAATGATATAACTTGGCCCGAAAGTGATTGTCTTTTCATTGTAAGCAAGGTTCACAATATCGGGTACCGGCGCTTTGGTGAGTTCGGCCAATGCCTTTACAGCAGCCAGTTTCATGGCTTCATTAATAGCAGTAGCCCGTACATCCAATGCACCACGGAAGATATACGGGAAGCCCAGCACATTGTTCACCTGGTTGGGGAAGTCGCTGCGGCCCGTAGCCATGATGATATCTTTACGTATCTCAACGGCGGTTTCATAACCGATCTCCGGATCGGGGTTGGCCATCGCAAACACGATCGGGTTCTTTGCCATCGATCTTACCATTTCAGGAGTAACCGTATTACCGGCGCTTAAGCCAATGAACACATCGGCATCTTTAAATGCTTTGGCAAGATCATAATCCTTGTATTTGGCATCCACGCAGAATTTTTCTTTCAGTTCTTCCACATCGGGCCGGCCCTTGTATAATATTCCTTTACGGTCGAATACCATAAAATTGCTGTGTTTGGCGCCAAGCGATTCATAGAGCTGAATGCATGCCATTGCCGCAGCCCCGGCACCATTCACCACAAAACGTACTTTATCAATTTTCTTTTTCTGTATCTCCAGTGCATTCAATAATCCGGCGGCGCTGATGATGGCGGTACCGTGCTGGTCGTCGTGCATGATGGGGATCTTGCAACGCTTCTTCAGTTCCTGTTCTATATAAAAACACTCGGGTGATTTTATGTCTTCTAAATTGATGCCGCCGAATGTTGGTTCCAGCGCCTGCACGATCTGTACAAACTTTTCCGGGTCGGTTTCATTGATCTCGATATCGAACACATCAATGTCGGCAAATATTTTAAACAATACGCCCTTACCTTCCATCACCGGCTTGCCGGCTTCGGGACCAATATTACCCAGGCCAAGCACCGCAGTACCATTGCTGATAACGCCAACGAGGTTTCCTTTGGCTGTGTATTTATAAACATCTTCGGGATTGGCGGCAATCTCTAAACAAGGCTCGGCCACACCGGGCGAATAGGCAAGCGAAAGGTCTCTTTGTGTTTTGGCTTCTTTGGTGGGTATTACCTCTATCTTTCCAGGCCTTCCTTTTGCGTGATATTCCAGGGCCTGTTGTTTGCGTGAGTCTTTTGACATAGTTATCTGGTTAATGGTTCATCGTTAATAGATAGACAATGTGTTTTTTTAGCCCGGCAGTAATATCATTGATCATCTTCACAGGCGTCGCACACTTGTACTGTATTAACTTGATTGAACTTGGGAATGCAATTTACATAAATAGAGGCAGAGTGAATAAATCGATTAATAGTGATCTTTTAATTCTTTTAAGACCCATCGGGTCGGTATTTTGGTAAAAAGGAGGGGTACAAATATTCGGGAGCTCCGTAGGAGCGGTATTTTAAAATGTCACTCCTACGGAGTTCTCAAAAACATGTTCTTGTAATTACCAGAATATCGCCTCTATGAGGCTGTTGTTGATTTAGCCTTAAAGCTCCAGGTGATGGAAAATTCTGCCACCACTTCGCCGTCTTTATTCCTGCCATATGACCGGGCGGTTACCATTTTCCCTTCATTGCTGATGATAGCATCTTCAATGGTTTGCCTGATCAGTTGCCCCTCTTCACAGGTAAACGTGGTTCTGCCAACGGCTTTCTTTGTAAAACTCCCTTCCACTTTAAGCACCAGCATGCTTACAGAGGGGTTGCGCTTATATATATGTGCCATCGCCAGCACACCCGTACTCATTTCGGCTGCCATGCTCAGGCAGGCGAAGTAGGTACTTTTAAACGGGTTCTGACTTAACCATTTATACGGAACCGTAACCACGCATTTATTTTCATCGGCAGAACGAACCCGTACACCGGATATAAAAGCAGCCGGTAGTTTGGAAAGAAGGAACAGCCGGAATTTAACGGGACTGTTGATGAGTTGAAGGAATTGTGCTGCGTTGGAAGTCATTTGTCATTAGTTATTGGTCATTTAGTCATTAGTCATTAGTCATTAGTCATTAGGTCAGTTGTCATTGAGGAAGAGTCGGCTGTTTAAAAAACTCCTTAAATGACCAATGACTTAATGACGATTGACAAATTTTATCAATCGTCTCCGTACATTTTAGGATTTAATGCATGCGGGCTCCACATTTCAAAAAATGCCTGCACCCTTCCCCTGTCATAACTTCTTTTGCCGTCTTCCAGATATTCGCTGTTCTGCGTATGTATGCGTTCGCCCTTTTCATTTAAAATGATGAAGACCGGGAAACCAAAACGCTGGGCATAGCCATATTTAGCAAAGGTCTTTTTATTCTCGTTCTCTTTGCTGTAGTTTAAATGATAGGGAATAAATGCCGACCTGATCACCGAATCGATCTTTGCATCTTCTTTACAGAATTTTTCAAATGTAATGCACCAGCTACACCAGTTGCCGCCACCGAGCAGCAATATATATTTATGTTCAGCCTTTGCCTGTTTTACAGCAGCAGCAATATCTTTTGCTGCGTCGGCTTCGGGATGGTACAATTTGGTTTCGGTGGTTTGTGCATAGCTGAGTGTTGTGGTAAGCCAGAGTATTGCAACAAGTAGTTTTTTCATTTAGGTGACTTTAGTATTGCAATAGTTTAAAAGGCTGTCAGGTTGAGCTTGTCGAAACCGGTATTACATCAATTTACCCGCCTTCGACAGGCTCAGGCTGACATTTCGTTTGATAATTATTTATTCACTTCCACCAGGCAGATCACTGCATTTTGTGCGGCGCCGTCTTCCCTGAAATTAATGGTGCCGCCGGTTCCGGCAGCAAAGCGAACATTGCCAATGCCATGCTGGTTAAGTGCAGCAGCCACTTTATCGGCATAACTGTTGCCGGAACTTTTAGTGATGGCATTATTTACTGCATACCAGTCGAGCGCCTGCTTTGTTACTACGATCGCAAATACATCTTTGTTACCTACGTTATCAGGAACCAGGCTTTTTCCCCTTGGAAACAAACGGTAACCCGTTATGCCGCAATAAGGCGAGAACGAAGTTTTGGTTGCGTCTTCTTTGCTGGGATAAGGAAACAAGGTGTAGCTGCTTCCATCGGTTTCCTGTCCGAATATATAAGTGTAACACTCCACCGAATTTTTTATTTCCATTTTAAATTTAGTGCCGGCTGCAACGGTGTTAACCGTTTCAAAAACATTACCCGATCGTAAACGCAGTGGTATGTATTGCTTATCATCATTCTTCACCAAACCGATAGCACATTCCAATGCCATGTTTACGGCAGCGCCACGCTTGGGCATGGGATCGATACCATATGCTTCCCGTACAAATTCTTTGAAGTCGGCATAGCCTACCCAGGCCACGCCATTATTGCCCCATTCGGTTCCCCAGCTGTTCATGATCTGGAAGGCGCCGGTATAGGATTCGCCGTTTGCATACTTTGCTACTCTTCTGTCATCATAACCGATCACACACATGGCATGACCGCCAAATCCCATCTGGCTGCGGTCTTCATCGGTTGGTGTCCATAATTCTTTTCCCATCATGGGTTGCATAAAACTTCCGCCTACCATCATACCGATCACCACGGGAGCATCTTTTGCCAGGTGTTCTTTTATGGCTCTTATGCTGATGCCGGTAGGACTTTCTCCGTCTGTTAACCGGGTAAATCCATGCATGCGGTTCTGTGATGCTTCATTCATCATTGCATTATTCGGCTGCCGGCTGCAGTCCTGGTCGGTGTAAGGGAAATCATTAAAAGCCACCACACCTTTGTTGGTCATAAATTCCATGGCATTCTGTATATAAGCGCCCTGGCATCCTTCCAAACCAATTTGATTGTAAACAAAGGCCGGACTATAAGCCGTATTGTTTCCGCTTTGCCCGGTAGAGGCTGCTTCCACAATTGTTCTGGCGGCATAAGCGCTGCTCCACGCCACGCAGGATCCTTGCTGGCCCTGGTTCCTGCGTTCGGGTGCAAAGCGCAAAAGCGAAATGCTTTCGGGTAATGGATTCTTGGTATTGTCATCGGCCAGGCCTTCATACACGCTGGCTTTTTTAAATGTATCGGCATTGAAATTATATCCGCTTTGCGAAAAAAGATTTTTAACCACATCGGTTACGCCACCTCCGCCGCCGCCAGCGCCGTTTCTAAAGAAGAAGAAATAAGCGGCAGCGCCTGCCACCAATAGCAGCAATATTTTTTTACCTCCGCCACCACCTTTGAACAGGCTGAGCAGTAAGGGCAGCAGGGCCATCAATCCGCCACCACCTCCGCCGCCCCTTCCTCCACCACCGCCACCCGAGGTTTTGCTTTCATCAAAGTCCTGTTGATCCAGCGGATCGTCTTCCATACGTATAGGCATACAAAAAGTTTTAGTCTTTAAAAGTAAGGAGATTTTTTATAATCCCTTACCTGCATTTGTACACCATACAATGTGGTTGCGTTTATTCTAAAACCAGGTTGCTGCTTTTAGGATATTTAACCGAATACCTGAAACCTATTTTCTTTTCTTTAGCCGGATCCAATTGAATTGTCCATTTAAGTTTCCCTGTTTCGTTATCCAGGTCGGCTTCTTTATTTTCTATCCTGTCTACTTCCACTTCTTTCATGGTACTAATGGGGAACTGATCTTCTATCACCAGGTTGATAGTTTGTTTTTTGTTATTCCTGATATTGATCTCAAAACTTCTGTAGTCGACCTTGTTGCTGCCCAGGAATTGTTTTTTACTGAATTCTTTTACCCTTATTCTTTTTACAGAAATATTTTTATCACGGCCTAAAGAGATATTCAGGGTGTCGCCAGCCGTTTTGGGATTGATTAATGCCTTGCCCAGGAAGGTGCCTTCGAAGAATAAATTACTTTCACCTTCCAGTAAATTCAGATCGCCCCAGTCTGTGATCTTTGCGGTAAGAAAGACATCTTGTTCCAGTTTTGGCACACAATAATACTCATACAACGCAGCAACTTCCATTTCTTTCATTTGCACTGTAGCGATCTTGCCATCGTTTAAAATGGTGTAGGGAGTTTCTATATCAAATGAAAAACTGGTCGTGTTCTCTCTTTCAGAAACGGTCAAAGGTATACTGGCTTCTTTCCTGTTCTTTGACAATTCGTATACTTCTTCACGAGCAGAACGTTGTACCCCAAAAGCACTTGTTACCACTACTTCTTTAAGTTCAGTACCGCCACTCTGCATCGCAATATTCATTACATTGGATGAAATGAATAACTCCCTGCTTGAAAAGCTGGCACCGGAAACTGTGATCGTGGAGGCATTATAGGGTACTGTTATTCTGAAATAGCCATTTGCATCTGCAGAAACACCGGTAGCTGTTCCTTTTATTTTAACAGTAGCAAACGAAACAGGATTGCCGTCCTGGTCGGTTATTCTGCCGCTGACCTCCCTTACATTTGGATTGTAGCTGTTGCCGGTTGCATTACCGATGCCATAATACTTCGGAGTAAAATAATGAAGGAACCAGGTTGGTAAATTTGGCTTCTCTCCATTTTGTTTGGGATCGGCAGTAGATAAAGTAAGTTTCACTTCTTTCCAGTCTTCGCCCGATGATTGATAAACATTCGCCTTGTAAGCCATCGTGATCGGGTGCAGGATATCGGTTACCCGGATATCGTATGTAGGGTACCAACCGGCCTTATCAACAAAATAGCTTAGTGTAAGATCGGCATTTGCCGTTTCTTTACTCTCAACAGTGATCACCACTTCACTGGTAGCGGTGCTGGCCTGTTTATTCAATTCATCCTGTTGTTTGTTTAATTTGGTCATTTCCGCATTCAGCTTTTTCAGGTTTTTACTTACTTCGGTTTCTTTCTGTTTAAGTTCTGTCAAACGTAAACGGTGAAAATCTGCCGCTTCTTTCAGGTCCGTTGTTTTTAATCCCGTGTTTTGCGCCACAATTGCCTGGTTCTTCGATAAAAGGATCTCTTCATTTCTGTAAATACCCAACAGGTCATTACCCATGTTAATTTTATCCTGCAATGCTTCTTTCTGTTCTTCTACTTTCAGCAGATCATTTTGTTTGGCCTGTTCCTGCAGGTAATTCAGTTTATGTACAACGGAAAGCACTGTAAAATTTCCTTCAGCCTTTACCTGTATGCTTTGTTTGTTGATATAGGGAGAGATGCCTTTAAAAATAATTTCGGAATTGCCTGGGTTTACAAGGGCTTTGGCTGAACGGTTTATTTGAGCACCATTTAAAAAAACGGTAGCTTTCTCTATTTTACTGTCAATGATCTTTTGAGTAACCTGGGCCTTACTGTTTTTTATAAATACAATACAACACAGTGCCAGTAATAGTTTTGGTGCTAACGTCTTCATGATAATTTTTTTACCATGATGCAGGCCATAAAAACTTTACATAAATTATTTTTAGAGTTGGAGATCAATTATTTTTCTCCAGTATCTCAAACTGCCTGCTCACACTTATTCCATTCTCATCCACCAACGTAATGATGTGTTTGCCCGGAGAAGGATTTAATCCCACCTGGTGAAAATTCTGTGTGGTGCAGATGAATTCATCATCCATACTCCAGAAAATTTTAGCGCCCGCCCTGCGGTGGGCTGCAGTGAAGACTGTTTTTCCTCTTTCCCCATTAATTTCAAGGGGCACATAAATTTTTGCATCGGGTTGCGGATAAATGATCTCCATTAATTTCCCGGTTTCGGCAAATGTACAGCCTGCTTTAAAAGGAGGAAGTGTTCTGTAATCAATGTTCCGTTGCTTATAATAAAATTCCATAGCGGGGGTGAGGATGAACCAGCTTTTATGCTGCATATTCATCGGGCTTTCGCATTCTTCTGTTACCCGGAAATTTCCCCTTGCATCTAAATGAATTATTTTATGATAGGGACATTGAAGCACTTTGTTTCCATTGGGCGGCATAAATAAAGTATCCACATCTGCACAATCAATATTTGCCCGGTAACCGCTTTGCCGGCATACGGGAACAAATGAATAATTATACTTCGGTTTTTCAAACCATTTACCGTTTGGTAATAAACGAAAGATATCAAACAATATCGGCGCTGCGGTTTGTACACCGATGAGCCCAGGCCTTCCTTCACCATCAGTATTACCCACCCATACCGCCACCACATTCTTTGGGGTAACGCCAATGGCCCAGCCATCTCTGAAACCAAAGCTGGTGCCCGTTTTCCAGGCGATCTTTTGCGATGAGGAGAACAACTGCCACAATCCTTCTTCGCCCGGGCGCATTACTTCCTGCATGGCCTGGAAGGTGAAGTAGATGGAAGTAGGGTCTATAGGAATTTGTAATTGGGAATTAGGTTTCTGATTCGCAGACTCCGCCCAATTCCCAATTACTAATTCCTTGTTTAAGTAAGTTGGCGGATGAAAATCCCCTGAAACCATCCTGCCATGATTTTTTGTCTGATGATTCAATGCTCTTGCCATGGATGCATATACACTGGCGATGTCCCACATCGTTACTTCACAGCCGCCCAGCACCAGGCTTAAGCCATAGGTATCGGCACTCCGGTTCAATGTAGTGATGCCGCATTGCTGAAGCGTTTCATAAAAGCGCTGGTACTTGTACTGCTGCAGCATTTTTACCGCAGGCACATTTAAACTTCTTGATAAAGCCCTGCCGGCCGGAACAGCGCCATCATAACTGAGATCGAAATTCTTTGGCGAATAACTTCCGATCTGCGTGGGAATATCGGGGATGATGGAATTGGGTAAGATCAAACCATCACTTAACATGGATGCATACAGGATGGGTTTCAGTGCGCTGCCCGGGCTGCGGGGCGCTGCTATCACATCCACATCCGATTCCATTTCTTTATTGGAACGATCGCTGATATTACCCACATACGACAGTACATTTCCCGTTTCCACATCCAGCACCAGCGCACAGGCATTATTAATTCCATTTCCTTTCAGGATCGATTGATGCTGCTGAATGATCCTGGATACATTTTTCTGCAGGGTACCATCCAATGTTGTTTTGATCTTTGTTTCCTGCTTCCATGCTTTGTTGTCTTTGATGAAACGTTGCAAAAGATGCGGTGCGTTTTGCGGAAGACGCAATGGTTCATCGGGCAGGGGTTCCAGCTTGGCAAGTTCGGCATTGGCCTTATCAATTTTCCCGGCCAGCATCAGATTATCCAGCAGTAAATTTCTTTTTTTCAAAAGCACATCCCTGTTCTTCCCAGGATGCACCAGGGCCGGGGCATTGGGCAATACCGCCAATGCAGCCATTTCGCCCCAACTCAGTTTATCGGCGCTTCTGCCGTAATAGCGCCAGGATGCAGCATCCAGTCCAACAATGTTGCTGCCAAAGGGTGCATTGCTTGCATACATCGCCAGTATCTCTTTTTTGGAATAAGACATTTCCAACCGTACAGCAAGAATGCTTTCTTTCAGTTTATTCCAGATGCTTCGCTTGTCATCTTTTTTTGAAAGCCTGATCACCTGCATGCTGATGGTACTGCCCCCCTGTACAATACCTTTGTTCTTTATGTTCTTGGTAATGGCCCTGCCGATCGCCATCGGGTCAACGCCGGGGTGTTTAAAGAAACGTTTGTCTTCGAAGGTGGTTATGCAGTCGATGAATTTCTGCGGTACGTTCTTATTGTAAGGGAAACGCCATTGTCCGTCGGAAGCAATGGTTGCATTTAATAAATTACCGTCTTTGTCTTCTATCACATAAGAAGTAGGTGCATGAAATAATTTACCTGGAAGGGAGAGCCAGAACCATATCAATAACCCCGTTAGCACCACTAAACCAATCTTAGTTTTAATGCTGAGTGATTTTAGTCTGCCTGCTGTATTTTGAAAAGAAATATTCATAAGAAGATAGAACGCTGATGGCACTGATAAAACAGATCAGCACAGATCGATATCTGCGCTGATCCGCAAAATCCGTGTAATCAGCGTTCTATTATTTATTGGTTAACCACTTCCACCCACTTGCCATTTACACCCGCCGTAATGCTGTTATCATACATCGCTTCGCAGAATGTGCCGGGTAAAAAGAAACGTCCAAGGTAAGATGCATTCAATTGCACATAATAAGTAACCGTTTCATTTGCCTTGATGTTGAAATACGTGTACACCCGGTCATCCCGTATATCCTGGTAGCTGGATGAAGAGGATTTGAAAGCGCCTTCGCCATCAAACATCCTTGCATTTAAAATTTCCCAGCCACTGGGGAATATCTGCGACAAAGCCATCTCGGAATAATAGCCACGCCTGCCTGGATTGGTGATCACCACTTTGGCAACAAAGTCGGTTCCTTGTGTAAGCTTATTAATATCAATAGCTGCGCCGTTCTGCGAAATATAGCTCACAGTCATGTTCAGTACCGCCGGGTTGTTATTTACTTTTAAACTACCGCCACTTAATGGCTGGCCCTGTGTTATCAAACGAACATACAGTGTATTACTTCCTTTGTTGGTGATCACAACATTGCTTGCACCACTTTTGAACAGGATGGGCAATTGCCGGATGTAAGAGGAAGAGTTGATGTCAACCGCTTTTCCATCTACATTTCCGTTGGCAATGATCTTTGCGCCGCTTGGATTTTTACCACAGAATTTTGCAATGGCAATTAAACTGTACGCCGTTGTTTGTGTGCTGTACCAGTAATCCTGCGACAGTTTAGCGCAGATCGTCCGCAGCAATGCTTCGGCCTGTGCTTTGCGTTTCATCAGGGTCAATGTTTCCAGTACCATAGCTTCGTCTCTTGTATCGGAGCCGTAGGTATAACCCCAGCTTGTTCGTTGCGGGAATGAGGTGGCCAATCCGCTGATAAGATCCAGG
Source organism: Ferruginibacter sp. (assembly GCA_044220615.1). Classification (GTDB taxonomy): domain Bacteria; phylum Bacteroidota; class Bacteroidia; order Chitinophagales; family Chitinophagaceae; genus Ferruginibacter. The sequence goes on from JBGAQR010000001.1 coordinate 205,082, forward strand.
GCGGTATTCTCCTGCCCGGCCAATGAATAAGCCGCCGCCAAGCGCCATTTTGCTTCCGGCGATAAATATTTGAACTCTTTTAAACGATTCATGGCACCCAGCTCAGGCACTTTTGCCAATGCTAATGAATACAGGCGGTAAGATTGAGTAAGATCACCACCATAAAAATTATTGGTAGATGCAACCCAGCTGTTTGCTTTGCCACGCTGGAAATTCTTCCATTGCTGCAACATGTAATCACTCACCATGTAGCCATTATTTTGTGCTTCCACTAAAAAATGCCCGGCATAGTTGCTGCCCCATTCATCGCTTTCATATCCGCCGGGCCAGTAACTGAAGCCGCCATCGGGTCGTTGAAAATTCTGCAGCCTGGAGATGCCTGCCTTTACATTTTTATTTACCTGCGCTTTTTTATAATCGTCCAGGTCGGAAAGTTGATTCAATACCAGTTGGGGGAAAACAGAAGAAGTGGTTTGCTCAATACATCCGTGCGGATATTCGATCAAATAATTTAAACGCTTCTGCAAGTTCATAGAAGGCACGCTGGAAACTTCCAGCACTGCTGTGCTGGTGGCTGCTACGCCAATGGGAGCAGCCGTTGTTTTCCATTGCTGCCCGGGGGCCAATGTAATTTCACTTACGCTTGTTACCGGCGGATTGGGATTGCGGATATCCAGTTCTACTTCGTAATCTGCTTTTTCGCTACCCGAACTTGCCAGCAGTTTTACTTTACCAATGCCTACATTGGGTTTCACTTTCACATCAAAATAAACCATCTGCTCACCGGTCTGCGAAAAATTAATGGATTGTGCATTGCCGCCAACCACTTCCAAAAACGGATTCGATTGCAAAGAGATGTTTACCTTCTTAATATTGTTCTCCATGGCAAAAACAGTAACGGGAAGTTTTATGGTTTCACCCGGACCCAAAACCCTTGGCATGGTTGCCAGCATCATCAATGGCTTCTTTACCGCTACCGCTTTTTCTGTTGCGCCATAACTGCCACTGTGTGCAGCAATCACCATCGCTCTTACCGAACCGATATAAGAAGGCAGTGTGAATGATTGTTTTTGTGTTTGATTTTTACCCAGGTGAAATGGCCCCAGGAATTTAACCACGGGCTTAAACCGATTGGCGGTTTTTTGTTTGCCGGCGCCGGCTTCATTATCACCACCGATGGTTAAGATCCGTTCCAGGTCGCCACCCCAGGCGCCGATCACATAATCAAACAGGTCGAAGCTTTTTACACCCAATGCTTCTCTTGCATAAAAGGCATCGTGGGGGTTGGGGGTTTTAAAACGTGTAAGATCAAGCAGGCCTTCATCAACGATGGCTACCACATAGGTCATTTCTTTTCCGCTCTTTTCACTTACACTGAACGGAACATTCTGTTCGGGCCTGATGCTGTTTGCAATATTTAATACGGGCTGAAGCAGGGTATTCTTGTCTTCCACAAAAATGGGGATGGAGCCATACATACGGATGGGCAGGTCGTTGATGGTTTGCGAATGTGGCTGCAACAAACTTACCGTTGCATAAATATTCGGCGCCATGCCTGCTTCGGCTTTAAACTTCACTTCTGTTTGTCCTTGTTTTGTTTCCTGCCAGAAGGATTTTAAAACCTTACTGCCGTTTTCCAGGCTTACCAATACACGCCCGCCTTTACTGCTGGGTATGGTCAATGCTATCTCATCACCTACATTGTATTTTTCTTTATTGCTTGTAAATGACAACATAGAAGCGGCCGTTTGATCATCGTTGCCTTCCCTGCTTTGCCAGTACGGGCTATCGATATAAAATGCCGAGCCGGTTACATGCCCGCTCTTCTTGTCTTTTACAAGTATCAGGTAACGGCCCCATTCGTCTTCTGATGTACCGAATGTCCAGCTGCCACGGCCATTATTCAGTTTCACCGTATCAGTCTTTATCAGTTTATTGTATTCATCCTGTGTAAAGTTGCTGAGGTTATCGCCGTTATCATCCCACCACCAGCGCCATTGAATGCGGTAGAACTGCACTTCCACTTCGTTGCTGCCTGTAATTAAATTACCCCGGCTGTCAACATTCACGATCTGCATGGAGTGGTTTTTACCAGCCAATAAAAAGTCGAACGGCTTTTCACCATCGGGTAATTTCATACCCACATAACTTGCATACGGGCTGTATGGGATGCTTACATTATCAATGCTGAAACTTCCGCCCGGTTCAAAAACCTTTACTACCATGTTAGCGCTTAACATGCCCGGCGCTGTTTCATCAATAGAAAAATCTGTTTTCAGTGCGGCATTGCCTTCTGCATCCAATGTACCGTCGTAAATTGTTTTGCTTTGAGTAGAATAGCTGGAAGTAGGATTATCGAAATCAAAGCCGGCAAATTTGGCAAAGTTGGTGCCTCTTGAATAAAGCGATGCATCGATCTTTGCTTTTAAGTTTTTACCCACGGCGCCAAACAACCATTTGGCATTGATGGTTCCTGACGTGGTATTGCCTTTTCCCAGCAAAGGATCTTTACCAAAGTCAAGGTTTATCTTTAACCGGTTGGGCATTACCGTTTCTACCTTGATCGTTTTTTCAAAACTGGCACCGCCCACTTTTACTTTTGCTGTCCAGTTACCGGTAGGCGATGAAACATCGGTATTTGTTTTGAAAAGATAGAAGCCGTCTTCTGCATCTGTTTGAACAGCGTGTTTGAATAACTGGCCCTGCGGTGTAAATAAACTGAATTCAACGGGGTGGTCTTTCGGTAATTTCCCTTCCTTGTCTTCCACAATAAAATTCAGGTACAGGGTATCGCCGGGGCGCCATACACCCCGTTCGCCAAAGATGAATCCCTTAATGCCGTTCTTTACTTCTTCGCCACTTACATCAAAGCGGCTCAGGGGTAAAGAATTTCCGTCATCCAATTTCAAATAGCCTCTTTCATTTCCTTTTTTTGCGATCAGCAGGAAAGGTTTTCTTTTGAGGTCGATGGTTGCAAAGCCATCGTTGCCGCTTTTGGTGGTGCTGATGATGGTTTGCTGGTAGTCTCTTATTTCCAGTTCCACACCGCTCATGGGTTCGGTGGTAAGTATATTGCTTACGGCAACCATCATGCTGTTGTTGTTTGCCCGTTTTGCGGTAAGGCCGATATTGCTAGCAATGATATTCCTGGTTGCCCAGCGGTCTTTGTTATAATACGATTTGCTGGCAGGATCATCCCGGCGGCTCCAGTTATAACCAAAGGGATAGTAAATATCGTACCTGTCCCAGAATGCATCGTCTTCATCAATGCCACTCCGGTCGCCGTCGTAACTTCTGTAATAGTCGCCCTCCTCATCCTCATCTCCGCCTTCCTTATTTGTTGTATCGGAAGAAAGATAAAGAGAGTACTCAGGACGGAAGCCGATGGTAACACGGTAGATGGCGCCCTGTTCTGTTTTTAAAAACTTATCTATATCTAAAGAGAAGTGTTGTTTTTTATGAAGGTCCAGTGTTTTATCATCATCCAGTCTCAGTGTTTTTTGAACGATGGGTTTACCCACTCTTCTCAGTTCACTGTTTCCGCCCAGCCCATTTTCTTGTAAGAACTGCGGCACATTGTTTTCAAATATCTTGATGATACTGATATCAACGGCGTTCAGGTTGATGGCTTCAAAAGGAAGCACCAGTCTTCCGCTGTTGGGTAATATGTTTCCTTTGCCATGAATCTTCACCGAAGGCATGCGGTTCTCGAAATTGATATTGGCGGCAAAGCCTTTATCAAGTACATCGCCCCAGGAATTTTTTATTCCGGCATTGATATTCACGGTATAGTTGCCATCCAGTTTCCCGTTGCCAAACACTTTCACTTCACTGCCACTGATGGTATAAGATATATCCGATTGGCCGCTGATGCTGATCAATCCTTCCAGTTCCTGCCCCACAGCGATCACATCGCTGAACTGAACCGATGCATATTGTTGCGCCTCGTTCATAGCCACCACATCCAGTACTTTAAAATCGCCAAGGGCTGGTACGGCCACCTGCCGGTCGCCCTTTACTTCCATGTTCATTGGCCTGCCATCCCATTTCAGATCGATATTACTTACCGATTTCAGGCGGTCGATATTTTCAATGACATAGCGATGCGATTTGGCTGCATCATTATGCTGCCAGCTTATCTTTAATGTATTGTTGTTTTGAGAAGCGCCTAATAATTTTTCCACCTGTTTGCCGTCTTCCACATCGGCTGTTTCAAGCTCGCCGCTGAAATTCATTTTGTTTTTTGCGCCCGAACTCCGTAAACCATCATCAGAAATTTTAAAAGAGGGCTTTACCGTTTTCATGCTGAAACGGAATTCGGAGAATTTAGAAGGAACCTTGGTGACCTTGCCCAGTTTGAAACTTACTTCATACATCTCATCAGGCTTTAACCAGGTCTCGGGTTTGAACTCGATCGTTCTTGCATCGAGCCAGAATGCTTTTCCTTTTACAGCAGGAGAGAAGCTGAAGAGGGATTCTTTCACTTCTTCACCAACGGCATGCGTGGTGTTGGCATCGGTGGCCAGTTTGATACGTACCGCCGATGTTTTGGAAATGGTGCCGGTGGTATAGGCATCAATGTAGCTGCTGAAAGCGGGGTCCACATCGATCCATTTGTCTTTTTTGTTACAGGAGAACAGGAAAAGACTAACTGATAAGCACAGCAAGGCCTGCAAAAAAGTTACTCCGAACTTTTTGTTCAGGGGTTCACGGTCGTGTTCCATAAATTTGAAATTGTTTGTTGAAGTTGGGTTGACAATGGTGGAATCACCAATATCGGCATTTTTATTTGCTGTGTAAATGTTGAAAGAAATTTTGATTTCCACAATAGGTGGAGAAACCGGTTTTAGTTAAAAGATTTATAAAAGCTTTTTGAGGAGAAAAGAACGGGTTACGGAATATCCCGGCGGGTATAAAAAGAGATACCGCAATGCTGTTCATTGCGGTATCCCCCGATGGGCGTGAGTTTCATTTGACATCACTATTGCCTTTTAATAGCGGGAAGACTTATTTTTTGATGCTTTTTACTTCTTCGGTTTCGCCATTGACGAGGTTGAGTATCCTGTACCCAGACTGGTTTTCCAGGATAATATGGTATACAGCTTCGGTTTTTGTTTTTATGTGCCGGCCATAAAAGACGGTATAGCCCGGGTATTCTTTCCGGATCATCTCCGTTACCGCAGCAGGGAGGGTATTGCCCAGGCTGGTTATGCTGTACCGCATTTTCCCTTTGGTTGAATACACAGAAGTGATATCGCCCTTTTCACTTTTAAAGCTTAGGAATAGGTCTTTGCCGGCAACAGAATATTTCAACTCTTTTATTGTTTTGAATTCTGCGGTAAGCCTGGTAAATGTAACGGGGTAAGCTTTGCTGAATAAATACAGCGGATCTTCTGCAGCAATATTTTCCTGCTTTTTAGTAACAGAAGTTTCCTCTGTTTCGGCCGGGGAGATTGGTTGTGGCTGACTTTTAATTTCTGTGCTGCAGATGATAAGCAACAGTGCAAGGGAAATTTTGATCCCCGATCTTAGATTAGTTCTCATATGTTTTACGTTTTTGTAAAAATAGAGAGCTGTAGTAAAATCAAAGTTGACATAAGTCAAATTCATTTATTCGTTTCGATGCCTGTACCTTCCTCTTACCCGGCTCAGTGTTTCCAGGCTCATACCAAGATAAGAGGCAATGTCTTTTAAAGCGAGACGTTGCTGCAGGTTGGGAAAATGTTTCAGGAAAAAATTATATCGGTCTTCTGCAAGCGGTTTACGCATATTAAACAGTTCCACTTCCAAGAAATAGAGGTATCGCTCCGTCATGATACGGATGATGTAATTGAATACCGGGTGTTTTTTAAACAGGAGCTGCATGGCGTCGTAATGAAGACTGGCAACGGTAATATCCTCCAGCGCCACAATGTATTCATTGCCCGGCTTCCGGCTGTAATAGCTGAATATAGAGGTGATTACAGACCTTTCGTGCAGGAACTTGGTAATCACTTCGGCCATATCTGCCTCCCGTATATAATAACTTTTTGCAAGTCCCGTAAGAATAAAGCTTGCGTAGTTGGCTACTTTACCGGGCATTAACAGTTTATCTCCTTTTTTATAGGTTTGAATAATGATCATCCCAGCCAGGTCGGCTGCCAATTCTTCGGGCATGGGATGAATATCGTTCCAGTGGGAAAACACGGGATGTATTGCAGACGATTGATCATCCCGGCTGAAATTTATGGTACGGTTTTCAAAACATTTTTCCATTGTCTTCATCTGTTAAGTTACTTTGGGAGTACTGTTAATAATTTGATATAAGTCAAAAAATGCAGCATTGCTGTTTTTGTATAAACACAATGGCTTTTACCGGATGCATTTCTTTCAGTATTTACATAATTACAGGCATTGGCAGTAAAGCCGTTGAATAAATTTGCCTGGTTGCTGCCAGCTGTTCTCCGGAATAATACTCAATTGATTTTTACGGCTTGTACTTTATAGGGAGTGTTTGTAAGGGCAGAAGATACCTCCTGGGTATAAGAATCGCCTGAGGTTGCTGTTATTTTCACCCGTATTTCCATACCGGGAGGAAAGTCGATCTTGTTTTCATTGCGCAAAACCTTATCCAGCCTGAGTATAAAGGAGCAGTTATCCTGCCAGGTTATGCGGAACCGTACCACAGCTTTCAATGATTCGCTGGATTCTGTTTGATACATACCTTTTCTTTCGGCAATGGTTACCACCCCGGCCCGGGTATCGGCAATGCGAAACCTGCCTTCTCTGAACCTGCTGCAATCGGGTAACTGAGCGAATGCAGCGGAGGAGAAGAATATAAAAAAAGGTATGATTGTTTTATTGAGCATCTGGCAAAACAAAATGAGCTGTTTTCTGATTTTTCAAGACCTGCCGCTGTCCGTTTCATAAAACTACGGTAATAATACCTTTAAAAATCCTGCCCGGGCAATATTCTGAAAGGCTGAACATGACGCTCAAAAATAATCATACCTTCTGCGTTTTAGTTTTTTAGCATGGATGCAGGCCTTATGCTTTTCATACTAAGTGGTACATGTTTTACATTACTGGTGCTGGCGTATCTCTTTTGTTACAGTCGCCCGGTACTGTTAAAATACCACATCAAATATTTTTTTCATTGCCTTTTGGGAAGATATAAACTGGTCAATCTTCCCGTAGTTTCCATTTGCAGCCCACACAATTACTGTTTTTGTAGCCGGGAAATAAACCATTGTTGCATAATAGCCGATGGCATCTCCGCTGTGCATAAAGGCATCGCCATGCGAAGTGGAAATTTTAAAAATACCCAGGCCGTTTTGTATGGGGAAAAAATCCGGATCAGCTTTTTGAGGAGCAATTGTAGTGAGCATTTCATTCAGTAAACCGGCGTTAATAATATTACCGTCAAACAGGCGCCGCATAAAAGCCGTCATATCATATACATTGGATATTAACCCTCCGTCGGCAGTATAATAATCCCAGCCGCTGAAGTAAGTTGCATCCACTACCTGAAGATTGCCGAAAAAATCTACATACCCTCTTACAATATTCGCAGGTACTTTATTGGTTGCTGCAAATAACGTTTCTGTTAAGCCAAGCGGCGTAAACAATTTTTCCTGAAACACCTGCCAAAAAGGTTTGCCGGTTACTTTCTCGATAATCATTCCCAAAAAAATGTAATTGGTATTGGAATAACGAGTATCTGTACCCGGTTCAAAGTATGCACTTTTGCCCCTTGCATAAGCCAGCAACTCGTTGGGTTTCCACTCCCTGATTAAATTATTTAATGAGGCCGTTTGAAACCTGGCACTTTGAATGTAATTGAATATACCGCTTGAATGATTTAATAGTTGCCTGATGGTAGCTTTATCCGCATTGGCAATATCGTGCAATTCAGATCCGGATAAATACATAGCAGCCTTATCATCCAGTTGTAACCTTCCTTCTTCCACTAATTTAAGTATGGTTACTGCTGTAACTGTTTTTACCGTACTGCCCATTCTTGAAATATGACAGGGCTTCATCGCTACATGATTGCGTAAATCTGCTTTGCCGGAGGCGCCCAGCCATAACCCGTCGCCAGGTTTATAAATGCTCATGGTAATACCCGGTACTCCCGAAGCGGTTATTTCGGAGAGTAACTGGTTATATTTTGTGTTGTTGCTGTTTGCCGCACTGCTGTCGGCAAATGAAAAACTACAGTTATAGGATGCCGGTGAATTGCTGTTATCTTCCTTCCGGCAGGAAGTGAAAATGATTCCGGTTAGTAATAACCCTTCTATGATCCGCTTCATTTGTCTTTTTTTTGATGAATGAAAAATTTAGTTCCTAATTGTAAATTGGTATGTGTCATTACCGGGATAAAGCCGGGAGAATAGGGGTACTCGGCCCAACCCTGGTATATCATAAAAATTTCTGGAGAATACCGGTTATTTTTTTGCAAACGGTATCCCAAACCCGTTCCAAGAGAAAGCAGCACCCGGCTGTTTCCTCTGTCACGCCCGCTTTGATAGCTGCCGTTTTTAAACTGATACTCTTTTTGTGTACTGAAGCTATGCAGGTAGCCAATGCCTATAGATGTTTTGAGATTCAGGCCAAAATTGAATTTGTAGTCATACCCCAGTTCCGTGGTTACAAAAAAACCATGATAAAGCTTGTTGTGAAAAACATAACCAATATTAAACGTGTGAAATAAATGGGTGTGTTTTCGCTCCCTGTATGAAAAACCAGAACCTGCCTGTACACCGGGATGAACTGGCGTGGTTATAAACCTTGTAAACGGAACAGCCGTTGCTTCGTTAAAAACAGAGATTGTAACCGGTGTGGGATGCTTTTGCGCTTTAGCAGGCTGCATTAATAAACCCGCTGCCAAAACAAACAGAAGATGTTGTTTCATTATTTTTTTATTTGATTCAGGTAATAAAGCTCAAGTGATTATTTAGGTAACACCGCACCACTTCCTGTGATGTTGGTAGTAATTACAGGCGTTCCCCAGTAATACAGTTTTCCGCTGCCAACGATTTTCACATTCAGCTGATGGGTGGCTGTAATTTCTGTGATCCCACTGCCTGTGATAACCGCTTCTACGTTGCCAGCTGTCATATTCAGTGCATAAATACCTCCGCTTCCATCTACCCTGGAATAAAAATTCTGTGTGTTTCCATTGCTGAAATGAATATTGCCGGAACCAGCTACTTCTGCATTAAAATCGGTATTCCCCAAAAAAGTGCCGGTAGTAGTAATATTTCCTGAACCAAACAGGCTGAGGCCATTCAATACCGGTAATGTGATGAAGACTTCAATATTGTCGTTCCTAATGTTCACGTTTTGTTTATAGCCCAGGTACAGTGTATTATGCAGCAACCTGGTTTCGTAATAAGGCAGCAGATTGCTGTAGCCCTTTACTTCTACTTTAAAAGCCGCCCCCTGGGTAATGTAAACATTCGTGCTGCCCGAGGCAGACAAGGCTGTAAAATTGCTGATGTTTCTTGTTTCTGTAACAGTAGAACCGTTTCCCGAAATACGCTCCTTGGAACAGGATAATAATGACAGCATGGCGCTCAGCAGCGCAATGGATAATCCTCTTTGCATAACAATGATTTAATAACTTAAAAAAATTAGTTCCATAATAAGATGCAAAACTAGAGCCGCTAAGAAGGGTATTTTGACCGAAGGGTTGAGATTGAACCCTGAAGAGAGAAGAAAAAAGGGTGAAACATGAAAATTACCCGTTGAAAACCCCGGAGAAAGGGGGATTTATTTATTCAGCCATTCTTTAAAGGCGGAAGCTCTCTTCTGACTGATGATTACATCGTCATCGTATTCCGGGATGAGGTGAACCTGGAGTTTTCCGTTCTCTTCGTTGGTGAAATAATGACAGGATTTCAGGTTAATGATAAACTGACGGTTAGCCCGGAAAAAAAATGTTTCTTCCAGCAATTTCATCAATTCATCAAGTGAGTGATTGAGTAAGTAAGTTTCTGCCTGAAATGTTTTTAAGGTAGTATAATTTCCGTCTTTATAAAAATAAGCGATGGTTTCAACCGGTATAGGAATATTCTTGTTGCCCGATACGGCTACCAGTATTTTTATTTTTGCCGCATTGCTGCTTTCTGTAAAATCCGGTTCTTCCTCTGTGGTATCTGTACTGTTTTTTTCCGGCAGGGTTGGTATTACGCCGGAACCGGTTTTTACATTCTGCAGGGTAAAGAGTTGCTCTTTCAGGGACAATAACTCCCGGTTGCTTTTTTTAGTTTCCCGGTAAAAAAAATAGCTCACATATACTACGTTCCAAAAAAGAATAAATATGATGGAAACAGGAAATTCTGTATGGAAAAACTGTACCTCCTCCTTTTTAAAGCCGAGCATAACAATAAGGTAGGTGTACATAAAAGCCAGCACAAAAACAGCAGGAATAACCACCGCAGCCACTAATTGATACAATAGACGGGCAGCAAAATATTTATTCCAGGGGTATTGATCATCCAGGTAAGCGGTTATGAAATTAATTAATGAAGTGGTAATAAAGGTTAAGGTAAAGCCACACAGCAGGTCGGCAATAAAATACTTTCCCTTTATTGTTTCGCTTAACGAATCGCTTCCAAGAAATACAAAGAAGAAGGCCAGCAATACCGACAAGCCCAGTCGTAACCAAAAATCGCGGTATGGAGAAAAATTTGGCATTGGAAAATTCCTTTTTTCAAATATCCTGTTCTCTTCTTATAACTAAATCACCTGGTTCTTCAGCAGGTCTTCAAATTCATCTCTCCTGCGTATCAGCCTGGCATTCCCGTTTTCCACCATCACTTCTGCAGGTTTGTAGCGGCTGTTGAAGTTGCTGCTCATTTCAAAACCATAGGCGCCGGCATGGTAAAACAGCAGGTGGTCGCCTTCACGTATTTCATTCAGTTTCCTGTCCCAGGCAAACGTGTCGGTTTCGCAGATGTTACCCACCACCGAATATTCTTTTTCTGCACCGTTCGGGTTGCTGATGTTTTCGATCTTATGATAGGCTTCATAAAACATAGGACGTATCAGGTGGTTGAAGCCGCTGTTGATGCCCGCAAAAGTTGTTGCAGAAGTTTCCTTAATAACATTCACAGAAGTTATAAGATAACCAGCAGCACTTACCAGGAACTTGCCTGGTTCAAACCAAACCTGCAGATGACGGCCATTAGGATTGGGATGTTTATCGAATGCTTCTTTTACTTTTTTTGCCAGCAGGGGAATATCCGTTTCTGAGTCTCCTTCTTTGTAGGGTACTTTAAAACCACCACCCAGGTCAATGGAATCCAGTTCGGCAAAAGAAGGGATGATGTCGAACAATACTTCAATGCCTTTGATGAAGGTATCCACATCTTTTATATCGCTGCCGGTATGTATGTGCAGGTTCTGTATGTACAGGTTGTGTGTAGCTACCAGTGCAAGTATCTTATCCAGTTGATCTACGGGTATACCGAATTTGCTTTTATCATGACCGGTAGAAACTTTCAGGTTACCTCCTCCCATGATATTGGGCCGCAGCCGTATACCTACCGGGTAGCTGTGGCCGAATTTCTTTCCGAATTTTTCCAGGTTGCTCAGGCTGTCGATATTAATATGTACGCCCAGGCTTTGTGCTTCTTCTATTTCAGAAAAATGAATGCCGTTGCTGGTATACAAAACATTTCCTGGTTCAAAACCGGCGTGCAGGGCAAGCTTTACTTCGTTGATGGAACTGCAATCCACACTGCAGCCGATGTGCTTGATGTGTTTTAAAACATGCAGATTGGTGAGTGCCTTGCAGGCATAAAAGAATTTGGTATCTGTTTGGGCAAAGGCATCGGTGAGCCGTTTGTATTGTGCCGATATGTGTTCGGCATGATACACATACAGCGGTGTACCAAATTCATTGGCAATTGAGATCAGTTGCTGTTGGGATAGTGAAGGCATGTTGTAAATAAGAAATGGATTGCTGGTTATTTATGATCGTTCGGGTTATGCAACTACTACCTCCTGTATCTGCGTGGGTTCCAGGTTTGCATTACGCATGGCAATACCTCTTACTGCATTGGCAGCAAAATCCATGAATGCTTTTTGCGTAATGGCATCATCACCCACCATGGCGGGGATACCAATATCGCCGCCTTCACGGATGCTTTGCACAATGGGTATCTGCCCCAGGAAGGGGATATCAAGGTCTTCTGCCAGGTTCTTACCACCATCTTTTCCGAAGAGATAATATTTATTGTTGGGCAATTCGGCCGGAGTAAAATAGCTCATGTTCTCCACCAACCCTATCACCGGAACTTTTAATTGTGCCTGCCCAAACATGGCGATCCCTTTTTTTGCATCGGCAAGAGCAATGGTTTGCGGTGTGGTTACTACAATAACACCGGTTACCGGTACGGTTTGCACCATGGTTAAATGAATATCGCCGGTGCCGGGCGGCATATCAACCACTAAATAATCCAGGTCGCCCCAATCCACGTCGCTTACAAACTGGCGGATGGCGCTGCTTACCATGGGGCCACGCCAAACCACGGCTTGTTTTTCATCAATGAGCAAACCTATGCTCATCATTTTAATGCCGAATTTTTCAATGGGTACTATTAATCCTTTATCACCATCGTCTTTCATCATCGGTCTTTCGCCACGTACGCCAAACATGATATGCTGGCTGGGACCATAGATATCGGCATCCATCAAACCCACTTTAGCGCCCCCTTGTGAAAGCGCCAGTGCCAGGTTGGATGAAACGGTGCTTTTTCCCACGCCGCCTTTTCCACTCACTACGGCAATAATATTCTTAACGCCGCTTAAAATGGTTTTTCCATCCTTGCGGTTACTGCTGGTATTGCTGGTAAAATTTACTTTCACCACGGCTTCTTTATTAACCAATAATTTTACGGCATTGATGCAGGCATTCATGATCATATCTTTCAGCGGACATGCTGGTGTGGTAAGCACCACGGTAAACGACACATTATTGCCATCAATAGCAATGTCTTTTACCATGTTCAACGTTACCAGGTCCTTGCCAAGGTCGGGTTCCTGCACGTTGCTAAGCGCCTTAAAAATATCCTCGTTTGTCATCGTTCAATTATTTGTTAAAAAAACATGGGTGCCCGCAAAATTAATCACATAAGGCCTTACTTTGTTTATTAATTAAGGAATGTTGGTATTTTTGGTATATAAGCCGGATATGTCAACCGATATTGATTGATGAAGAAACTTATACCATACATTTTTACTGCTGCTTTATTCCTTCCTGCCGCTGCCAAAGCCCAGTTTGAAACCTTTAAAGACTCCGTAGTTCAATTATATGGTATTGTAATGACCGCCGACAGTCTGAAAGGGCTGGAATCGGTGAGCGTGGTGGTAAAAGGGCAGGGGCGTGGTACCATTACAAACAATAAAGGCGTGTTCAGCATTGTGGTGATGAAGGGAGATGTGATCGAGTTCAGCAGTGTGGGATATAAATCAAAGCTCACCACCATTCCCGCAAACCTGGAGGGAAACCAGCACAGCGTTATACAACTGATGGTTACCGATACGGTTTACCTGGCCGCTACCATCATTAAAGCAAGACCCACCCGTGCCCAGTTTGAGCGTGACTTTATAAACGCACAGATACCCGACGACTATATAACCATTGCCCGTAAGAACAACAACGAAGCCACCCGCCGGTTGCTTGCCTCTTCGATGCCTACCGATGGAAGAGAAGCTACCAGCCAGTACCTTCGGCAGCAGGCCAGCAAATCATATTATTACGGACAGGCGCCTCCTCAGAATATCTTCAACCCCTTTGCCTGGGCCGAATTTGTAAAAGCATGGAAAAGGGGCGATTTTAAAAAGAAGAATTAACCTTTCTTCCGTTTTATCATCATTAAGTTTCAGGCAAGAATTCAGATTGCTGTAATTTTGTTCTTACAATTACAGCATGAATATTTTTCTGATCGGTTTTATGGGAAGCGGAAAGAGTTACTGGGGCAGCCGGTGGGCGGCTAAGTATGAATGGCCGTTCATCGACCTGGATAAACTGGTTGAACAAAGAGAGAATAAAACCATTGCCCGGATATTTGAACAAAACGGGGAGGCATATTTCCGGCAGGTTGAATCCGAATGCCTGAAAAATTTCCGGGGCAATGGATCATTCATCATGTCGTGCGGCGGCGGCGCTCCCTGTTTCAATAATAACATGCAATGGATGAATGAACAGGGCAGTACGATCTATCTTTCTGCTTCGCCGCAATTCCTTTGGAAAAGACTGGTGGATGAAAAAGACAAGCGCCCGCTGTTGAAAGATCTTCACCCAAATGAGTTGCTTTCATTTATTGAAAAGAAACTAAAAGAGCGGGAACCGTTTTACCAACAGGCAAAATTCACCTTGCCCGCAGCAGAATTAACTATGCAAAGCTTACAACCCTTCAACCTTTAAACCTTTCAACCCTTAAACCATATTCCCATGCACAAAACTTTTTTACGAACCGCCGCCATCACCGGTGCATTGGCAGTAGCGCTGGGCGCTTTTGGTGCGCATGGACTTAAGAAAATTTTAGACGCAGAACTTTTGCCCGTTTTTGAAACAGCTGTTCGTTACCAGTTCTACCATGTATTTGCATTGATTGCTGTGGCAATATTGTATAAAGAGTTTCCGGAAAAATTCATGCAGTGGGCCGGCAGATTTTTCATCACCGGTATGCTGCTCTTCTCCGGATCGTTGTACCTGTTATGTTATGTGAAGTACAGCCAGCTTTCTTTGAACTGGATCGGCGCCATTACTCCTTTTGGCGGCGCTGCTTATATTGCAGGGTGGCTGATGTTGTTTGCAGCGATCGGTAAAAAGAATTAGAACTGCTGTACTTTACGGCGGAGGGTGACCAGGGTGCCTTTTCGGTTTTCAATACTGAATTCAATACCCACATCAGTCATTCTTTTTTTCATGTTCTTTAACCCGTTGCCGAACTGGCGCAGGGCATCCAGGTCGATGCCGGTGCCGTTGTCCTGTATATAAAGGATCAGTTCGTTCTCTTCCCGTACCAGGGTTATTGTTACTTCGGTGGCTTTTGAGTGCTTCAGGATATTATTCAGCGCTTCTTTCACCACTAAAAAAACATTTCTTCTTATCTCGCCTATCACTTCCACGTTGGGCAGGTTATCGGGAATGTTGATGCGGCAGGTAACCCCCGTGTCTTCAAAATATTCAAGCGCATAGCTTCGTATGTATGCGATCATATTGCCCAGCGAATCATTACTGCTGCTCATACTCCAGATGATGGCATTCATCTTATTCAGCAATTCGTTGGCAGAAGAAGATATTTTATCGATCTCCGGAACGGAATTATCCGTGAGTTTGCTTTTAGCAAGTTCACTGTACAGGCGTATCGTGGTCATGCCGGCTCCCAGGTCGTCGTGCATATCGGCACTGATGCGGTTCCGTTCTTCCTGCTGTGCTTTGATGACCGCCAGCTGCGTTTCAAATTCTTTTTTCTCTGCTTCCAGTTTCAAGGATTCCTGTTCTTTAATGCCCCGGATAAGTTCACGGCGGTTCTTGTAAGTAAGGCCCAGTAAAAAGAAGATGAGCTCTAAAATGATCCCTACATAATAATAGAAAAGGGCATTGGAAAGTAAGGACCGGTACCGCACATTAAAAATGATGATGCCGAGTGATATGGCCGAAAATACCACCAGCATGGCATTGCCTGCTGCCAGGTAATTCAAAAGCCGGTCTTTTTGTTTTGCCGCAAAATAAATGAAGAACACCCCGATGGCCAGTATCAGGAATTTCATGATATTTTCCAGGTAGTATTGAGGCAGGTAGGTATCGGTAAAAAAATGAAGGTAACTATAGACGCCCAACAGGAACAGCACAAAATACTCCCCGTATCTCAATATCCGGTCGGTGGTCTTGTACGTTTCTTTGGTATTGATGAAATTGCGGGTAAAGCTGATATAGAAAACAACACCGGCCACCAGCAGGAAAAAATCCAGGTAGCTGAAATAGAAACCGGCAAATGCCGTGGTCTTTCTTGCCAGATACGAGTTAAAGAATATGAGAAAGAACATGCACAGCGAATACAGCGCATTGTACAGGAATTCCGGTTTGGGGCCCAGGATGAAATTGGCCAGCATGAACAGGATCATCATTAATACTACGCCGCTCAATACCATGCCGAATATATGAATGTCGCTTCGGGAAGTTACCGAGTACGACATAAAATCTTCCATAAAACCAACGTTGATCAACCGGGGATTTACACCGTTGAAATCGTTCTTCATCGGTCTCAGGCGTATCAGCACTTCTGTTCTTTCGCCGGCAGCAAGGGTAAGCTTTGTGTAGCCGTTGATGAGGCTGTCGCTTTCGGGTTTCAAAACCTGCTGGTTCACCTTGTACATTTCTATTCCCTGGAAATAAGAGCCGGGGTACAGGTAGGCCGACCGTTCGGTTGCCGAATTATTACTCACCCGTATTTTAAGATAGAAGATACGGGGTATCATGCCCGCCGGGATCTTTCTTCGCTCTTTAAAGGCGGTAAGCAGGGAAAAATCCTTTTGTAATACTTCCGGTATGGAAAGCGATGCTCCTTTGTCGATGTAGATCCACGATCGGGAGATGAGGGAACTGTCGCCGGAGATGGACGCAATATCAACCACCATACTGTCTGGCCCCGCCTGTGCTTTAACACAAGCAACCGAAAAACAAAAAAGAAGCAGGGCGGTTAAATGTTTCAACAGCGGATGTTTTATCAAACCTACATAAATTAAGCGATAACAAAAATGCCGGAATGGGTAATGTATTTATTTGGACCACTAAGAACATAAGAAACATAGGTTTTTAAAGCCTGGTCTGTAAAGGCTGTAATTAAGAATTCTATGTGTTTACTTCTATGTTTCTACGTTGCTATGTGGTTCAGGTACTTCATAAGATTCAATTTCTTCCACAGGCTGCTTTTTGCCGCTTCAGAAGCAGGGGTTTTCTATATCTTTGTGGCCGATGGCGAATAAACTTAAATCCTCCAAGGCAAAGGCTGCCGGCCCTGAGCAGATGAAACAGGAAAAAGAAGAGACGGTAGAGGTAAAACAATTACTTAAGGACGAACGTACGCATAAGATAGCCGGCAGTATCCTGCTGCTGTTCGCTTTTCTTTTCTTCATTGCTTTTACTTCGTATTTATTTACCTGGGGCGATGACCAGGACAAGTTCAGCTACCGCATGCTGCTTGCCAACGACATTAAAGTGCAGAACCTGCTGGGTACATTCGGTGCATTTATATCCGAGATATTCGTGCGCCATGGTTTTGGCATTGCTTCCTTTCTTATATGCAGTACTTTTTTTGTGATCGGCATCAACCTGTTCTTTGGTAAAAAGGTTTTTTCCATATTCAAGAACATCAAGTACCTGATACTGGGTTTGCCGGTTATCAGTGTGGCGGCAGCTGTGGTATTCCAGGGAAAGGCGTTTCCTTATGGCGGCGCCGCCGGCGATATGATGAGGGACTGGATGTACCAGACCATCGGAAAGATCGGCACCATTGCTGTTTTATCGGTGGCCGTACTTTCGTATGTCATCTGGCGGTTCAACCCGGTTTTCAAACTGCCTTCTAAAAAAACGATCATACCGGAAGAAAATACGGAGCCGGTTGCGGAAGATATTTCTGAAAAAGTGGAATGGAAAAACCCGGAAGAGCCTGTTGTAATTACAGGAGGCAATTCATTAAAAGGCAATGGTGCAATGAAGGATGTTCCGGTAGTGGAAGAAAAAACATTGGATCATGGATTGAATGTGGTGGAAAAGGAAGAGCCGGAAATCATTCAGCCGGTAATAAAAGAAGAGCCTGTTATTACAGAACCCGACGTTCCGTTTAAACCAGTGAGCGCTGTAAGCGATCTTCCCCTTGAAATTAAAACAGTACCGGAAAAAGCAGCGGAAGAACCAGTTGTTGTATCTGCTGCTGCAAAGGTAGCTGCTTCTAAACCCTATGATCCGATCCTTGATCTGCGAGATTATAAATATCCTGTTCTTGACCTGCTTGAGAACCACGGCAGCGACAAGATCGTTCAGGATGCCAATGAACTGGAGAATAACAAGAACCAGATCATCAACACGTTGCGGAATTACGACATTGAGATACAGAAGATATATGCCACCGTTGGTCCAACGGTTACCTTATATGAGATCATTCCGGCTGCCGGCGTTCGCATTTCCCGTATCAAAAACCTGGAAGATGATATTGCACTCAGTCTTGCTGCACTGGGTATCCGCATCATTGCGCCCATACCCGGTAAAGGTACCATCGGTATTGAAGTGCCCAATGCAAAGAAGACGGTGGTAAGTATGAAGACATTATTGTCTTCTGAAAAATTCCAGAAAAATAATTTCTCCCTTCCCATCGCCATCGGGAAAAAGATCGATAACGAAAATTTCATTGTTGACCTTACCTCTATGCCGCACCTGCTGATGGCGGGTGCCACCGGCCAGGGTAAATCGGTTGGGTTGAATGCCATCCTTGTTTCCCTGCTGTATAAAAAACATCCTTCGCAATTAAAGTTTGTTCTAGTAGATCCGAAGAAAGTGGAGCTGAGTATTTACAAAACGATCGAGAATCACTTCCTGGCAAAACTGCCCGGTGAAGAAGATGCCATCATCACCGATACAAAAAAAGTGGTGCATACACTGAATGCGCTTTGTATTGAAATGGATAACCGGTACGACCTGCTGAAAGAAGCCGGTTGCCGCAACATCCGTGAGTACAATGAAAAATTTGTTGGCCGTAAATTAAACCCGGAGAAAGGACATCAATACTTACCGTTCATTGTACTGGTGGTGGATGAGTTTGCCGACCTGATCATGACGGCAGGTAAAGAAGTGGAAATGCCCATTGCCCGTTTGGCGCAGCTGGCAAGGGCCGTAGGTATTCATCTTATCATTGCCACGCAACGGCCTTCGGTGAATATCATTACCGGTACCATCAAGGCAAACTTCCCGGCCCGTATCGCATTTAAAGTGAGCAGTAAGATAGACAGCCGTACTATTTTAGATGCCGGCGGCGCCGAGCAATTAATAGGTAAAGGAGATATGCTTATCAGTTACAACGGCGATATTGTTCGTTTGCAATGCGCTTTTGTGGATACGCCTGAAGTAGATAAGATCGTTGATTTCATTGGCGAGCAACGTGGTTATCCGCAGGCATTTTTATTACCCGAATACATTGACGAAAAAGAAATGGAGGGAAAGGATTTTGACCTCGGCGATAAAGATCCCCTGTTTGAAGACGCCGCAAGGTTGATCGTTGCCAGCCAGGTGGGAAGTACCTCTTTATTGCAACGCCGCATGAAACTGGGATATAACCGTGCCGGCCGTTTGATGGATCAGCTGGAAGCGGCTGGAATAGTAGGCGGCAACCAGGGAAGCAAGGCCAGGGATGTATTGATAAAAACAGAAGCAGACCTGCAGCAAATGCTGAATACTTTAAATTAAATTCGTGAGTCGTCAATCGTCAGACGTGAGGTAGGAACCCTTTTACTCTCACGTCTCACGCCTCACCACTCACGCCTCACGTTAATATGTCAAAATTCCTCCTTGTTGGTTTGGGTAATATCGGGGCTGAGTATGCCAATACAAGGCATAATATAGGCTTTGATGTGCTCAATACTTTTGTGATGAAGCATAAGGGGAACTTTGAAGTTGAGCGGCTGGCTTATATGGCCGAAGTGAAGATGAAAGGAAAGAATATTGTGTGCATTTGTCCCACCACCTACATGAACCTCAGTGGCCGGGCCTTTAAATACTGGATGGATAAAACAAAGGTTCCGCTCGAAAATACCCTTACCGTGGTAGACGATATTGCCCTGCCGCTGGATAAGATCCGGCTGAGGCCGGGAGGCAGTGCGGGGGGGCACAACGGGCTAAAGGATATTGAGAATATCCTGGGAACGGATAAATATCCCAAACTGCGGTTTGGCGTGGGCAACCAATATCCCAAAGGCATGCAGGCCGATTTTGTACTGGGCAAGTGGCGAAAAGAGGAAGAAACCCAGGTAAAGATGAAGATAGAGAAGTGTATGGATGTGATCGAATGCTTCCTTTCGGCCGGCATTGAGCAGGCAATGGCACTATATAATAATATGTCGGTAAAACCATAGTACGCCCGATACCCCGGATTCTGGTACATAATTGTTTTTTTTATCCTATTTGTCTATATTCGTGGCTGAACCGCAATACCTTAAACAAAACGTGAAATGAAGATCATTTGTGTAGGCCGAAATTATGCTGATCATGCGAAAGAGCTGGGTAACGACGTACCCGATGAGCCGGTTTTATTTATGAAGCCGAAGAGCGCCTTGCTGCAAAGCCATACTCCTTTTTATTATCCCGAATTCACCAACGAACTTCACTACGAATGCGAAATTGTTTTACGTGTTTGTAAGAACGGTAAATACATCCAGGAAAAGCATGCACCCAACTATTACGATGCAGTAACAGTAGGTATCGATTTTACCGCCCGTGATATACAAGACGAACTGAAAAAGAAAGGCCTTCCCTGGGAAAAGGCCAAGGCATTTGATAATTCTGCCGTACTGGGAAAATTCATTGAACTAACTCCCGACTTCAACCGCAAGAGCATTAATTTTTCATTGCTAAAGAATAAGGAGCAGGTGCAGAAAGCAAATTCTTCACAAATGATATTCAGTTTTGAGAAGATCATTGAGAATATATCCAATTATTTTTCGCTGAACATCGGCGACCTCATCTTTACCGGAACCCCGGCAGGTGTTGGCGAAGCCGTGGTAGGAGATGTACTGGAAGGGTTTATCGACAACCAGTGCCTGCTGAACATAGAAGTGAAATAATACATTGCATTTCAGCTACTTTATATATCGCTGGTTCACCCATCAGCGATTTTTTATTTTATACCTTTGGCCGGAACTATTTTTTCATCCTGATGCTGCTATTTTAAATGATTGACACCGAGATATTATTAAGGGCTTACCGGCTGATGTGCCAGGCAAAGAATATGGCGGCCACTTATGAAGACAACCGGCCAATATGCAAGTATGTGCATTCCACCAGCCGCGGCCACGAAGCCATTCAACTGGCCACCGCTTTCCAGTTATTGCCCTGCGATTATGTGAGCCCGTATTATCGGGATGAAAGTTTATTGCTGGGCCTTGGCTTTACCCCATATGAACTGATGCTGCAGTTGCTGGCAAAGGGTAACGACATATTCACCGGCGGCCGGGAATATTATTCGCATCCCAATTACTGCGGTGACGATAAGCCCAACATCATTCATCAAAGCAGCGCCACGGGCATGCAGGCCATTCCCACAACAGGTATTGCACAGGGTATAAAATTCCTGGAACAAATTTCTCAAAACGAACAACGGTCAACGAACAACGGCAAGCCTGTTGTTGTATGTTCCCTCGGTGATGCATCGGTTACGGAAGGAGAAGTGAGTGAAGCATTTCAATTCGCAGCCTTGCACCAGTTGCCTGTCATTTACCTGGTACAGGACAATGGCTGGGGCATCAGTGTTACCTCAGAAGAAGCAAGAACAACCAATGCCAATGAAATGGTAAAAGGCTTTAAAGGAATAAAACGCATCAGCATTGATGGCAGTGATTTTTTACAGAGTTATGATATGATGAAAAATGTGGTGGATGAAGTGCGAAGAGAGCGTCATCCCTTTTTGGTACATGCAAGAGTTCCGTTATTGGGTCATCATACCAGCGGCGTACGAAAAGAATTTTACCGCACAGAAGAAGACCTTGCCAAACATGCATCGGATGATCCCGGTCCCAAACTCCGCCGGAAACTTTTGGAGATGGGTATCAGCGAAGATCACCTGGTTTATATTGAAGAAGAAGCTGCAAAAGAAATAGCGCATCATTTCCAGGGAGCGGTTGCTGCACCAGAGCCCGATCCGGCTACGGTTGGCGATCATGTTTTTGTTGCCACACAAATAACAGATGAAGCAGGAGAGAGAAGTCCTGCTAACAAAGAAAAAATTTTGATGGTGGATGCTGCCCTGTTTGCCATACGGGAGATCATGGAAGATTTTCCGGAAGCGTTGTTGTACGGACAGGATGTTGGGAGAAGGCTCGGCGGTGTTTTTCGTGAAGCAGCAACACTGGCTGAGCAGTTTGGTGACCATCGTGTGTTTAATACGGCCATACAGGAAGCATATATCATCGGCTCAACGGTTGGTATGTGTGCAACGGGTTTAAAGCCCATCGTGGAAGTACAGTTTGGCGATTATATTTACCCGGGGTTGAATCAACTGGTAACAGAAATATCAAAAAGTTGTTACCTCAGTTGCGGAAAATTCCCGGTGCAAACATTAATAAGAGTGCCTGTAGGCGCTTATGGCGGTGGGGGTCCCTATCACAGTGGCTGCGTGGAAACAACCTTGCTTTCCATCAAAGGCATTAAGGTTGTTTACCCAAGCAATGCAGCAGATATGAAAGGTTTGCTGAAAGCTGCATTCCTCGATCCCAACCCGGTAGTGATGCTGGAGCATAAAGGTTTGTACTGGAGCAAGGTTCCTGGTACGGAAGAAGCAAAGACCGTTGAACCATCACGGGATTATATCATTCCATTGGGCAAGGGTAATATTGTTTTGCGGGCAGATGATGATTGTGTGGATGAAGGCGAAAGCTGCTGTATCATAACCTATGGTATGGGGGTGTACTGGGCTAAGGCAGCGGCTAAAAAATTCCCCGGCCGTGTTGAAGTGATCGACCTGCGTACCTTGTTTCCATTGGATGAAGAACTTGTTTTTGCCACCGTAAAAAAACATGGAAAATGTCTGATACTTACCGAAGAGCAGCAGAATAATTCTTTTGCCGAAGCGCTGGCCGGAAGAATTTCAAAAGCCTGTTTTCAATGGCTGGATGCGCCGGTGGAAGTGATGGGCGCCATGAATTTGCCGGCCGTGCCGATGAATACCATACTGGAGCAGGCCATGTTGCCCAGCGCAGAAAAAGTTTTTGAGCGTATTGAACAACTTCTAAGCGCATAAGCAGTAAAATTTTGATGAAATCGCCTATATTTGCGCCCCGATGTCGGGGTAGCTCAGCTGGTTAGAGCATCGGATTCATAACCCGAAGGTCGGCAGTTCAAGTCTGCTCCCCGATACACTAAGCCTTTCGTAAAGAGAGGCTTTTTTGTTGAAATCATACGACACCGGATTCATATCCGCCAGTTGGCGGACGGCAGTTCAAGTCTGCTCCCCGATACACTAAGCCTTTCGTAAAGAGAGGCTTTTTTGTTGAAATCATACGACACCGGATTCATATCCCGACTTATGGTCGGGAAGGCAATTCAAACAAATTCCTCACTTTTACCGGGAACAATGCTGATAGTTTTAATAAACCCCGGATAACCTGTATTGCGATTTGCAATTCTGCTTATGATAGAATAAAAAAAATCAGCACTAAATTTTGGTGCATGGCCTTACCTGCTGCTCCTGACATTCTAATGAAATTGTTTCAATAAACCATGAGGTTCTTCTCAATAGTCCAGGTAGTTTTTCCCTATAAACTCAGGTAGTTTCCACCTTTTTACCTGCATAAGTTAGTTATACCATTGTGGTAGTTAAAGAGAATAAAATGATAGAATTGTTTTCGCATTATTACGGGATCGTTACCGGGCATTTATTCCATAGATCTTAAATAACATAAATGGGTAGAAGAAATTCTACTACCGGTTTGTGGTATTTGAAGTATGAAAATTATGCTTGAGTTTTATGAAGTAGTTATTGATTAGCGGAACCAGCATTTCCTGCTGTCTATTCTCTAAAACACTTTTATTTCTTCCTTTTTGAAGGTGATAGATTATTCTTAACAGGACTTAAATAAATAGAAATACTATGGGCTTAACCAGGCTCACCATACTGTCAGTTTTGCTATTTGTGGTTTCAGTTTGTGAAGCACAGTTAGACAGCACGCTTGAATCCCTTCAAAAGATCCCGGCCAAATATTTTTCCAGTATTGACAAGAAAATCGATAAGTACAGTAACCGTATTACAGGTAAAACCGAAAAAACCCTGGCTAAACTAAGCAGATGGGAAAAAAAGATACAGGTACTATTGGAAAAAGTTAACCCAGAGGCTGCCAGTAGCCTGTTCGGCGAAGGGAAAATGACATTTACAACAGCATTACAGAAATTACAGGAAGGCAAGAATGTAGTGGAGGGCTACCGCGTACAATACAATGAATACCGGGATAAGCTGAATACAAGTCTCCGGTATCTTCAAAATCAAAAAGAGATCATTAGCTCAAAATTAATTCAACCGGTAAAGGCTACCGCCAAAAAAATGAGTGATCTGGAGGAAGATGTAAAAAATACAGAAGCGCTTGAACAATATATTAAACAACGGAAACAGCAACTCATTGAAATAGCCTTGAAATATCTCGGCAAGAACAGGTATCTGAACAAAATAAATAAAGAAGTTTATTATTATGCTGAAACAATTAAAAATTACAGGGAGATATTTTCTGATCCGGTAAAATTTGAAGAAACTGCAACCAGGCTACTAAAGAAAATCCCTGCGTTTAATGATTTCTTAGAAAAGAACAGTGGCCTTGCTTCGCTGTTTGGCAGTTCTTTCGGAGGCTTAAGCAGTGGGGTTGGCGGAACTTCTACCAATTATTCTGCCCTGGGTTATCAAAGTAATGCATCAATAGTCCAGGCATTACAGCAGCGAAATATGTCGGGTCCCAGTATACAACAGCTTACACAAACCAATGCAAGTGCTTTGAATTCTCCTTTGCAGGAATTAAAAAATCAGTTTCCCGGCCTCAATAGTACTGCTGAAATGCCCGATTTCAAACCTAATGAAATGCGGAGTAAAACATTCAAGCAACGCTTACAGTTTGGGACCAACTTTCAATTTGGAAAAGCAACTAACTTTTTACCAGGTACTGCAGACATAGGGCTACAACTTGCATACAAACTGAATACGAAAAGCAGTGTTGGTATTGGCACAGGGTATAAGTTGGGCCTGGGAAGCGGAATCAACAATATTAAATTAAGTTTTGCAGGAATGGGGTTGCGGAGTTTTGTTGACTGGAAGTTGAAGGGAAACTTCTTCCTGAACGGTGGATTTGAATACAATTACAATGCGGCCTTTAAAAACTTCCGGGACCTGCCATCAGTAAATAGCGCAAATGCATCCTTGTGGAAACCGGCTGCGCTGATAGGTATAAATAAAAAATACCGTATTGGAAAGGTGAAAGGGAATATGATGTTGCAGTATGATTTTCTTGCAAATCAAAGAGCACCTCAAACTCAGTCGTTGGTGTTTAGGTTTGGGTATAATTTTTAGCTGTATTAAATAAACTTTGTAATATGAAAAAATTGGTTTTATCTCTATTTTCTTTAACAGGATTTATCCTGGCAAAGTCGCAGGATAGTATTCAACAACAAAAAATAAATTTATTGTTGAAAAGTTTGCCAACAATAAAGTTTGAAGATATTAAAAGACTAAAATCGTCAGGTTCGAAATCAGGAAAAACATACAAAGTTTTGATAGATAAAACTGTATTCAGTAAAGATAGTTCCTTAGCAAGTATAATCGCAGAAGTTGGCCAAAGTATTCCTGAAAGTATTACGAAACCCCCGGTAATTTTGCCTTCACCTAGTAGTGCTGCTTTGGTTAATATGATTAATGAGAATGTAGATCTTTATACAGGTAAAACATCTGTCACTATCCCCATATATTCATTGAAGAGTGGATCAATAGTTGTGCCGATCACTTTGCAAGGAACGGCTAATGCACATAAAGTGAACGATATTGGGACAAATGTTGGAATGGGCTTTAGTCTGAATACAGGAGGTAGTATTACAAGAATTATGAAGAGTTTACCTGATGAGTTCACAGGTACTATATCTCCAACATACAATTTTCCGGGATACGGCTATTTGCACATAAAAAATCAAGGAGTTAATCTGACGAATTTTGATGATAATAATCCAAATACGGCTGACAAAATGGAGATAATAAAGAGGGGTAATTGGAATGTAACACAAAATCAGCCTGTTAGTGGCTGGGATCTGCAACCTGATGAATTTTATTTTAATTTCGGAACTTACTCAGGTAAGTTTCTTTTTGATCAGGACGGCGGTATTAACCTTATTCCTCAGGCAAATTTAAAAATTACAACAATTTTTGAGATGGTTAATGGCGTAAATAAGATAACTGGATTTATCGCATTAACTGAGGATGGATTTAAATATGAGTTCGGGAAAACTACATCTGGTAATTTTGCGCAAGCACCACTTGATGAGACTAAACTTTCTATTGCAACAAGCAGTATGCACTATACCTATAGAGCAATAGTTGCCTACGATAATAATGGTAATGCATATTTTTTGTATACGGATGCATCTGGTTATGGTTATCCCTATTGGTGGTATGAAAGAACACCTTATGTTCTTTCGCCTGTTCCTACTCATCAATATGGTGTTCCCGTTCCTCCTACATATGTCCCATCTACTATTTTTGATTTTGATAACCAGAACAATAACGAAAACTTTGAATATTTTCATTACCCATCAACATGGCATCTTGCCAAAATTACATCACCATCTGGAGATTGGGTGAGTTATTCATACGCTTCAACAAATTCTATTACTTATTTAAGCGATCGCTCTTTTTCTGCTAACATACCGGATTTGGCGGAAAGATCAGTATCAGGGATTGGAAATATTTTTGAATCACCAATTAGGCCCCTACCTGAGACATTTAACCCGGATTTGATCCGCTACATCTACACACTACCTGCAATGCAATCTTTTACAGAATCAAGAAGTACAATTAATATACTGTCAAAAAAATTGCAGTCAATAAATACATCAGATAATACCACTGTTAATTTTAGCAGCATTACTGCACGTGAAGATTTTCCAGGAGATAACAGATTAGATTACATTACAGTAACCAATTCTCAAAATTTACCAGTAAAAAATTTTAGTTTTAACTATAATACTATTGAAAATACTGCCACGGAAAGTCCTTTAGAACAATTTAATTTCTTTTTCAGCAAATCTGTTTACAATTATAATCAAAATGCCACTTATATTGGCATGACTTCTATTCCTTTTAGCTTTCAAAGAAATTTCCCGATTCCAGATTACTGTAGAAAACGAATGTTTTTGACATCAGTTCAGGAATCAGGCCCTGGAATTTCCCAACCGCCGTATCAGTTTGAATATTATAATGATTATAAATTACCTTACCGAACTTCTACTGAGCAGGATTATTTTGGATACTCAAATAACAACCCAACTCGACATCCTTTTGTATCTATCGGATATACCTATAAGTATCCCTTTTTTTCCAATATAAACGGATTCGCTCCGGCTCTAGGGCAGCCAATTTTAAATTTTAGCACTTTAAATGCCGGCTCCTCAAATGGCATGAATGGAGGTAACAAAAACTTTTCGCTGGATAAAATGAAAAGTGGAGTTTTAAGGAAAATAATTTATCCAACGGGCGGGTATAAAGAATTTATATATGCTGTAAATGGTAATAGTAGTGCATGGAATGGATTACGTGTAGCTGAAGTAAAAGAGTTTGAATCGCTTATCTCAACAAATCCGATTGTTAAAAATTTTAGTTACGGAAATTTTGTTAACACAGATGGGTTGGTGCTTAACTACGGCATGGCTAGTTCAGGAACCGTAAATGGAGGGACTCTATACTTTCCAACAAATCGAATGACTTTCTCTGATTCCAGGGTAAATCCTCAGAAGGAAACGAAAGGAGCAACAGGAGGATATGACTTCGCAGAATCGTATCAGTCGGGAAATGGTAAGACTAAAGTGGAATATTCAACTGGTAACGATTATTTGGACATTACTACGAGTGTTAAAATGGTCTCTAATTATTCCACTCCTAATACAATGAATTTTCCTTACCCATACCCATTCCATGGAGTCAATTCACTGGATAGAAAAAGAGGGTTCCCCCAAAAAGATTATGTTTATAAACAAAGTGTTACTACACCTTTGCAATATAATGAACACTCGTATATAGCTAATTCAGCAGTATTTGGTGAAATAGAAATACCAGAGTTGACGGTTTCGAAATATAATGTTCTACGATTGAATCCGGCAAATGGCCAAGTAATTACAGATTGGAATTGGCATTTATATGGAAAAACTTCTTATACTTCTGGATGGTATCCTTTGGTTGGCAAAAAAACGAGAGATTACGAGCAAAATGGTAGCAATTATATTGAAAATATCCAAGAGTATGAATATAGGAAATACACTTATAATAACAAAGACTATCTTTTCACTTATCAACAAAAGAATCTCAAAAACAGCCGCAACGAACAAACCATTTCTTACAGCAAGTTCCCTTTAGACTACAATTTGTCTAATACCAACGATCCCTATATACAAGGTATGGCATACCTGCTTTCTAAAAATATCCTGAATGCAAAGGTTGAGCAATTCTCCTATAAGCAGGATCAGAACGGGAACAACAAAAAATACATCGGTGGGTTACTGAATAAATATCACCCAGATAAACCGATGCCAAAGGAGATATTTAAATTGAAGACAAATGGACTGTTAAATAGTTTTACAGAATCAAATACAAATACCGGGGCGTTTAGTTTTGATCCGCATTATAATTCAGAAGTGAATTTCCCATTGTATGATGCAAACGGGCGTATACTGGAACAACACAAAACAAATGACATTAAAGAAGCCTATATCTGGGACTACGGTAAAGCCTTCCCGGTAGCAAAGGCCGTAAATGCCAATAACAACGATATTGCTTTTTCGAGTTTCGAAGCGGATGAATCAGGGGCAAATCTGCTTATCAACCAGGCAAATATAATTGCTGATCCAACAGGCGCTTTTACCGGCAAGAAATATTATAGCCTCACTTATCCACCCCTCCCGTATTCCTCCCAGCCGATTACTATCACGATCAGTAATCCCGGAAAAGAATATCGTTTGAATTTTTGGTATAAGGAGCCGATTAATAATCAGCAGCCGTTATTGGTTCATACATGGCCAAGTGGGCTTTATGACGTTATCACCCCTTTTGCCGGATCAATAAAGATCAGGAATGGATGGAGGTATAGTGAGTATATTATTCCAGCTTCATGGGATGGATATTTAACCTTAATAAAAGGTTATTCTTCCAGCACCACATATATTGACGAATTCCGTTTCTATCCTGCCCAATCGCAAATGACCACCTACACTTTTGATCCCTTAATTGGCATGACCAGCGAAACAGATGTGAATGGTAAGACAACTTATTATGAGTATGATGCCTTAAACAGGCTTGCCTATGTAAAAAATGAAAATAAAGATATCGTTAAAGCGATCTGCTATAACTATGCCGGTCAGCCAACACCCTGTTCAGTAAATATAGATCCCTGTGCATCAGCAACCCGACCTGTTATTAATTTAGTAACAAAAACGGGATCTTCAGGGTCTAACTTTATTTACAGTCTTGATTTTACGCCTTCTCCAAACAGCACCAGCTGTGTAATAGAACTCACAGATATAACCGATCAGACTGTTACATTGATCCCAATAAGTTGTACTTCACCGGCTACATTCCAGGTACCTAAATTCCACCAGTTCAGTATTGTTGTAATTAGTTATACCAGTGTTTGCCCGGGAGGGATAAGATCGTTGCCTTACCCATAATTTTTATAAAATGTAAATAGCAATTTAATTATCTATATAAATCTTTTGAAATGTACATCAGATATAAAATTGAAAAAGTCAAGGCAGGGCCTTTAATAGCGTTGGTATTTTGCTTTATTAATTTTTCTGGTAAGGCCCAGCTTTCTACTAATAAAAATTATGTGGCAACATTTGATATAAAACAACCCAATGCAAAAACCAGTGCAAACATAAACAGCCTGCCACCCCAGGCAATGGCCTCAAAAGTAGAATATATTGACGGCCTGGGAAGGAGTCAACAGACGGTGTTACTGAATGCAAAAGAATTAGGCGTTGATATAGTTACTCCAACCGAGTATGATAATTTAGGCAGGGTAGTTAAACAATACCTGCCCTATGCTTTTGCAACTGGTGGCAGTACCGGAAACTTCAGAACAAACTGGCAAACCGAACAATCAGCATTCTACCAGAATAACAACCCGGCTACCTTGCCAAATGACCTGCCTGATAATAACCCGTTCAGCATAAACGTATATGAGCCATCTCCATTAAACAGGGTAATACAAAACTTTGCCCCGGGAAACCCATGGGCAGGTACTGTAGGCACAGGAAGTGGGGAAGTATCGGTAAAAAATGAGATCAAAATATATGACCCCTCAACAGGTGATAATGTAAAAACCTGGGAGCTGGGCACTATCCCCGTAATTTCTTCCTATACCTACCAGCTTGGCGACCTTGTTAAGACAAGGGTTTTTGATGAGTATGGAAAAATGGTGGAGGAGTATAAAGACAAGGATGGGAATAGCATTCTAAAAAAAGTTCAACTTGGCAATAACCCCGGGGTTGGTGATCCGCACAACGGATGGTTATGTACCTATTATGTATATGATGACCTTAACAGGCTGAGGTATGTGCTTCCACCAAGGGCAATAGAATACCTATTGGTCAATAGCTGGACATTAAGCCAGTCGATCATTGATGAACTGTGCTTTTGGTATGAATATGACGACAGGGGACGATTGATCACCAAGCATGTTCCCGGAGCGACACCCATAAACATGGTTTACGATAAACGTGACAGGTTGATACTTACCCAGGATGGCAATATGGCCAGCCAGCAAAAATGGCTGTTAACTTTATATGATCATCTTAACCGGCCCGTGGCTACAGCTTTTTGGCCCTCAAGCGATAACAGGGCAACCTTACAGGCCCAGGCAGATCAGAGTTATATTACAGGAAACACAACAGAATCAATACTTGGCGACAACCTGACCATAAGTAACAGGCCTTCATTTATTAATATCGTTAGCCTGGATTTTTTGACAGTGAATTATTATGATGTGTATCCTGCTTCTATAAACTATGCAGGAAACTCCACTTTCTATACGGGATTCACGCTTCCGCATACTCCCGGGCAGATAACAGCAGCCGGGGACTATCCGATGGATGCTGCAAGAAATCCTACCATCAATGGTAAGCTTACTGCCACAAAGGCCAAAATATCAGATCCGGCCAGTGCAGTGGGAGGAAACGCATACCTGTATACCGCCAGTTATTATGATAACGAATACCGGGTGATACAAACCATCAAACAAAACCTGCTGGGAGTGCCCAATACATTTGATTACAAGATAGATGTAACAACCACCCAGTACGATTTTACCGGTAAAGTGCTGGGAAGCCAGCAAATGGTTGATCCGTATGGCGGGATCAATTTTTCCATTGTAACTAAAAATGTACTGGACATAGAGGGTAAAGTAACCCAGGTATATAAAGGAGCCAACAGCACTTCAGCCACTAAACTGATTGTTACAAATGAATACGACATACTTGGCCGCTTAAAAATAAAAACAACCGGTACCGGAACCATCTGTGAAAACAAACAGGATTATACCTACAATATCCGTGGATGGATAAGAGGGGTGAACATGAATTACCTCAACAACAATATACTGACTACAAACCAGCGCTATTTTGGTTATGAGTTAGGATATAATACCCTTACTTCCGGTGGTTCTCTTCCTAACCCGCAGCTGAATGGGAATATCGGCAGCATGGTTTGGGCAAGTGCAGGTAAAGCCGGCAGAGATGCACAAGGTATATGGCCTCCTTCAGTTGCAGGAGTAAAAAGAAAATACGATTATACTTATGATAACACCAGTCGCCTGAAGAAAGCTGATTTTACTGAATATAAAGCTTCAACGTGGAATACCAACGAAAAAGACTTCAGCGTTTCCGGTGCCGATCCCAATGGTATGATCGGTTATGATGCCAACGGCAATATACTTTCCATGAAGCAAATGGGACTAAAGGGTACCACTATCCAGCTTATTGATAATTTAAACTACCACTATTATAACAACGATTATAGCAACCGCTTATTATGGGTGAATGATGCAGCCAACGACCAGTTATCCGACCTGGGCGATTTTAAAGAGAATAAACTCTTTGGCAACGGAACCCAGGATTATTATTACGACAATAATGGCAACCTCACAAAAGATAAAAACAAGGATATAACTACTTCCGGCTTTAACCCCAATGCGCCGGCCATAGAATATACCTACATGAACCAGCCCAGCAGTATATCTGTATTAAACACGGCCAACACAGCCCAAAAGGGTGGGATAAATTTTACTTACGATGCGTTTGGAAATAAACTGAGAAAAGTAGTTACCAACTTTACCACCACACCAAACCCTACTACCACAGCTACCGTTTATGTGGGAGGTATCACTTATGGCGGACCTTTCAGTACAACGGTAGACTATATAGCAACCGAAGAAGGTCGAATACGCTATGCACAGCAGCCCAACAATACCTATGAATATAAGTACGACTGGTTTGTAAAAGACCACCTTGGTAATATAAGGATGGTGCTTACAGAAGAACCCACGCCGTCTCCGCTGAAACCCTATAAAGCCACTTTTGAAGATATGCCTACACAAAAAGTGACTAAGGAAGATATTGCGATGGAAAGGGAGCTATTTGGCGAAGATGTGCTGCAGCCAACAAGAAGCCCGCTGCCGGTTGAGTTAAGGGATAAAGACCCTGGCAATAAAAAATGCTCCCTGCTTAAACCCGGCAGCAGCAATAATGGTAAAGTGCCTTATAAAATATTGAAAGTAAACCCCGGAGATAAATTTAATATTGGTGTGCAGTATTACTACCGGCCGGAGGCAAATAAAACCAACAGTAAAAATTTACGGGAAGACATTTTGAAGAACCTGCTGACCGGGATACTGGGAGCAGGAACAGGCGCTTCGGGTGCAGATAAGGAAGCTGGTGCGATAAGGCAGAATATAATATCCAGCCCCAACAGCAGTGGTAACGCCCTGCAACAGTTTACCGATGACGACAACGAACAGCAAATGCCCGGCCACCGCCCTCGTGCATACCTCAACTACGTGATGATGGATACCGCCATGCAGTTCATTAAAGGCGGGGCCTTACGGGTGGGAGAAATGGACGCCAAAGAGCCCGAATGGAAGAACCTGGTACAGAACGATATTGAAGCCACGCAACTGGGATATTTTTTGGTATATATCAGCAACGAAGAGCAGGCAAGCAGCAACCTGGGCGCCGGTAATGTATATTTTGATAACTTAGTGATAATAACCAACGAAGGGCCGGTGATGGAGGAAAACCATTATTACCCGTTTGGTTTGCTGATACATCCGATAAGTACAAGTGGAAGCGGCAGGTTGCAAAACAAATTTAAATACAATGGCAAGGAATTGCAGAATGAAGAGTTTGCAGACGGCAGTGGTATAGAATGGTATGATTATGGTGCAAGGATGTATGATCAGCAGATTGGAAGGTGGCATGTGGTTGATCCAATGAGTGAAAAAATGCGTCGTCATTCTCCATATAATTTCGTATATAACAACCCCTATCGATTTATTGATCCCGACGGCACTACTCCTGTTGTTCCAGTTACTGGCTCTGTTGCTGATCAAAATATACTTATTCAACACATGAATGAAATAACTGGAGGCGATTATGCTATCGTTAATGGTAACTTAATTGCTAAAGGTGACAATTACGGAGTCGGAGTAAACGCTGATATTGCTAAAAGTTTGATTACTTCATCGAATGGGTTTCCTATGGATTTAGTAAATAATGACTCAAATGTTTTTTTTGATAGCTATCTTAGCGCTAAAGTTGACGTGGGAGATTTTAGTAAAGGAGATATTAATGTAAAAGGTGGATTGTACGCACATTTTATGCAAGAACGATTTTCAGCAGGCTCACGATATGCAAATTTCGGTGATAGGCAAGCTGATCTGTTGCCAACGGGTTCTGGCCTAGGAGGTAAGGAATCTTTATTTGTTTCAAAGTATCATCAGGATGGATTGGTTGCAGAAAGTAAAGCAATTTCATTTCATTCTGGCAAATCTGTTACTGATTTACGATCTACAACTTATAATTATAAATATACAAATCATTCAAATTTTGGGGTTGATTATACAACTAAGGAAATAACTGGATATAGATTCAGTTACGGCTCTAGTATAGTTTTTGACATAAATACGACGCCTAATAGTTTTGAAAATACTACTAACAAATGGCTGGGAGGCGATATTCTCAATATAAAATGGTATTAATGAAATTCTTTTTATTTATTATTAAATTTAGTTTGCCTCTTTGCATTTATTCGCAAGAGTTAAAAATCGACAGCAAAAAAGATTCAACTTCTTTCGTCGGGGTAAAAGTTAAGATTGAAAATTTCATTTTAAGACCACCTGAATGCGGAGTAATGAAATTTATTTCAGTTTATAAAGCAACTTTTGTTCAACCTAATTATATTTTTAAGAATGATGAAATTTTAATTTTTGTAACATGCCGTGAAGCTTATGGGACATTATTTTCACCCAATAAAATATATTATATAGATTTTAGTTTCTTTGATCCGAATTTAAATTCTGGAGAGATTATTAATTATAGCGGCATAAGTATTGAATCTATGAAGAATTACAAAAAGGGTAAGCTTTACAAAATAAAGGCAATTTCAAAATAGTTTTTCGCCGATGTTGGTGTTCCTTTTAAACGGTTCGCCGCCGTCTGGGCACTGAGTAAAGTCGAAGCGTAACCAACGGCGAAGGGGAATATAAACTTAGTTTTGCAGAGACGAGAACACCCAGAACTGGGAAGAAGGAAGATGTATCATACAACAATAAAATACTAATCACTCAACCTTTACTTTATGAAACAAATCCTCACCTTATTTCTTCTTGCAGCCCTCTTATCCAGCTGCAAAAAATCCTCCACTGATGATAGCAATGGCAACTATACCATTACCGGTATTGTACTCGATGTTGACAGCAAAACACCCATTGCTGCTGCAAAAGTATATGTCAGGGCAAATTTCGTTTTTATCGACAGCGCCATCTCAGATGCAAACGGCAGGGTTTCTTTTACGTATAAGAAAGAAGGGAATTTTAAATCTCTTTACCCAACAAAGGACAATTATCTTTTACCCCATTCACAATGGGGCATTTTTACTTCTGGATATAGCAACAGAACAGATACCGTGTACCTTGCCCGTAAGTCTTTTGTAAATGTTACGGTTCATAAAACCGGGGCCTATCTACCCCTTGATTCTATAGACCTGAAAGTGGCTGGCGATTATTATTCTGCTGCTGCCCATTCGGCAAGTTACCGGAGCGTCCTCCGGGATAGGGCAGATGCGGCTGACCGGGTCCTCAACCTGTACTCCTGGTATTTTTCGCCCTATTCAACAAAAATATATTTTCAGTGGGATATCATCCGCAGTGGCGCCGTGATCTCTTCGCAGTCAGATTCCACTACCATGATCCAGTTCGGTATAAAAAATTTTACGTTGAATTATTGAGGTAAGATCAACGGATCACCATTACCGAACCTCTTCGTTGAATCAATGTTCCATCAAAAGTTACCGCTTCGGCTATCCATAAAAAATTACCATTGGGAACATCTGTTCCTTTTAACGTGGCATCCCATCTGTCGGATTCATTACGGCTTACAAAAACCGTGTTACCCCAGCGGTCGAATACCTTAAAGTAATTCAGTTGCCTGATACCGATGCAGATGGGGTGCAGGTAATCATTCAGCCCATCCTTGTTCGGCGTAAAAGCTTTCGGAACATACACATCGGCCCGGGCAAATACTTTAATATTAATGGTATCAAAACCCTGGCAGCCTTCGGTGGTTATTCCTTTCAGGTAATAGGTCTGGTAAGTGTTATACAAAACGGCTACCGGGTTTGCAATCGCATTATTGTTAAGCCCGGCTGAAGGCGTCCAGGTATAAGTGCTGGCGCCAGTTGCCTGCAATTGTAATGGCTGGCCTTTGGCAATGGAAGTATCTCTTCCGGCAAACACATTTACCCTTCTTATCACAAATGTTTTTGCAGCCGGTGCCGATACGCAGCCATTGGTAGAACTTACCTTTAAGGTAACAGTAAATGGCAGGTAGCTTGAATAAGTAGCAATAGGGTTTTGTACGATGGATGTGTTTCCATTCCCCATATTCCAATCCCATATTGAAATGGCGCCCAAACTGTTTGTGCTTATATCGGTGAATTGTACGGGCTTACCAAAGCAGGTACTGTCGAAACTAAAATTTGCTTTTGGAATAGACTGCACGATCACATTAATAGTGGCCGTGTCGGATATACATCCTTTTTGATTCTGCAGCCAAAGAGATACCATATAGTTTCCATGCGTACTATAGGTGTGATTGGGGTTTACGGCGCTGGATATATTACCATCTCCAAAACTCCAGTTGTACTGGGTAATGGGTTGTCCGCCGCCGGTGCTTTGGTTAATGAAATATACCGGGCTTTCGGCACAGATCGATTTCATGCTGTCTATTTTAAAGTCAGCATCCGGCTGCGGAAATATAGAGATGTTCGGATAAAGATTGATAATGGTATCATGTACACAGCCTTTTGTAGAAATGGTTTGTAGCTGAACGTTGTAAGTACTCAGTGAATGATAAATATGCGAAGGGTTGATTGCGTTTGAAGTATTTGGATTTCCGGGCCCGGCAAGCGGGTCTCCGAAATTCCATAAATGCTGTAAGCTGTTTCCATTACCTCCGGGCAGGGTTGCTGTACTTGTAAATTGTATCAAAGCATTTGGAAGGCAACCATGCGCAAAGCTGAATGATGACCTTGGTGTAGGGTTAATAGTGAGGGGCCTGGTACTGTCTGCCCGGCAACCGAAATTGCTAATGAATGTATACGTGATGGGGTACGTACCGGGAACCAGTAATGCCGGGTTAAATGTTCCGGCAGGGCCGTTTGTAATACCCGGCCCCGAATACGATCCATTGCCCGTTAATCCCCATATTTCAGAAGCCTGGGTAATGTTAAAGGGAACCGCTTCATTACACACTTCAGGGATCGGGTTGAAAAGTATCCCCGGGGATGCATTTATTGTTACCGGTTTTGAGCGTACATCCACACATACAATACCCGAATAGGCATACATCTGTATATTGAATATTTGAAACGGGGGCGTACCAAAATTTGTATATTGGTGATAATAGAATTTGCCGTTTGGCATTTGTCCCGGACTATTATCTGTTGTTGTATTACCATCCCCCCAGTCGACCACTATTTTGGTAATGTTGCCGAAATTAACATAAGAACTGTCTTTTATTTCCACATCGGTATTGCTGCAAAGTGTTCCCGGGTTGCTTACGATGAAATTGGATCTTGGTAATGCGCCGTTCACGGTAAAGGGTTTGGTCACACTGTCGGCACATCCCAAATAAGTTGTAACAACCAGTTTTACATTATACAGGGCCGCCATACTGTATTGGTGTGTTGGACTAATCTGCGTAGATGTATTTGGATTTCCCGGGCCGGCATTGGGGTCGTCAAAATTCCAGAGATAACTCAGCGTACTGGTATCTGCAATGCTGGTACTGTTGGTAAAAGTTGCAGATGCATCCAGCAGGCATATTCCCGGCATGATAAAATCTACAACCGGCTTAGCCCCGGCCACCACTAACCGGGATAGTGTATCAGACGGGCAATTAAATTCACTCCTTACTGCCAGCTTAACAGTATAAGTGCCGGCAGAAAGATAAGGGTGCAGCGGGTTTTGTGCGGAAGAAATGTTTCCATCCCCGAAATCCCAGTACCAATTGTTGATATTGCCCGCTGCCAGGGTAGACAGGTCGGTGAATTGAACGGGTTGAGTATAACACCCGTTTACAAATGAAAAATTGGCAACTGGTTTCGCAGCAACGTTCACGGTCTTTGTCATCGTATCTTTTGAATTGCATTGATCATTTGATTCAACGATCAGCCTCACCGTATAAGTACCAAAAGACAAATAGTTATGTGTTGGGTTTTGTTGTGTGGATGTATTGCCATCTCCAAAATCCCAGTTATAAGAAATAATCTGAGCTCCGGTACCGATGGTGGAAGAATCATGAAATGCAACAGCCAGGTTATTACACGACGTGGTAAACCCGAATTTAGCAGTAGGAGCCACCCGGTTAAAACTTATGGTCTTACTCCTGCTGGAATTGCCTCCGCAAACATTCGGGTTATTGATTGTAAGGGTAACCGTAAACTGGTTTGGAGTAGGGGGGAATGTATGGGTGATGTTCTGCCCCGTACCGGTATTGCCGTCACCAAAATCCCACGCCCAGGTTAGTGGCCCGGGCACATTACTGCTACCTGAAAAAACAACGGTTTTACAATCGGGCAGGTAATTAGAAGTGAAATCAACATTATAATTTGTTACGAGCCTTCCAAAGAAGGTAGGATATCCGGCAAGGCCATTCCTGCCATTTAAGGAGATAACCTGTTCTGCATAATTACATCCGGCTCCATACACGTCAGGATTGTTAATAACACTTGAGTTCGGAAAAGTATTACTGTAAATTTTATTATCCGGCCCCAGTTGGAGAGCGTCGTGAACAACCCAAACATTATCTACCTGGTATTTTGAATTTGATATGGTTGCCGAATCGTAAATATCTATTTTAAATTGATAAGTAAAATCTCCATTTACATAAACTAATTGTGAGTTTGGTGAAAATTCAATTCCGTAACTACTTACCTGAGCAGATTCTGTTATCATTATTCTGTCCGAAATAGCACCGGTAGCATTGTTGAATTTAAAGAGATCCCATTTACCTTCCCCATTTCTTGCACTGGCAACTTTGCTGCCATCGGGAGATACTTTCATGCAGCCTGTCCAAAAACCATAGGTAGTTCCCGAAACAGGAGCTACTGTTGATACTACAGGATTCGTATCGATGCCATTGCAGGTTAACAGGTATGATCTAAAGGTAAAATTGTTAAGTTCTTTAGTGATCACCCATATATCAATACCATTGGAATGACTCGCAGCTGTAAGTTTTTCGGTACATGGGGCATATAACAAGACATTTTTAGTTGCGGTGATATCACCCAACCCGCCATTCAGGGTCATGTCAAGTATTGAATATCTATATCCACCTACTCCAAGATTTTCATTGGCATCTGCAGTAAAAACATAATAAATGGTATTACTGCCTGGCTTAGGTATTACAATAGCAGAATGTGTGGATGATTCATGCCCCATTAAGCCAGACCCATTTGGCATTACCTGGTGGGTCTTATTCCAAACTTTTATTCCATCTGTATAAAACAATAAATTACCCAGGCTGTCAGATACAGTTGAACAGCCTTCGTGTGTGTACATCTGACTATTTGTTAAAGCCGAAGGTGGAGTGGTATTGAAGTTTAATCCGGCATGATCTCCAAAATACCAAATGTTGGCCTGTTGGGCCATGACAGTTAAATTAACTGCCAGCAAAAGGGACAGATAAAGCAGTATCCGTTTCATAAAGATAACCTTATGAAGATAACGAAAATTCTGTATTTGTTGCTAATAAAAATGCCGTAAAATCCTCAAAAATCTGGTTAGATATAATTGCTTTTTCAGATACACTAAGCCTAAGTCTTAAAAAGATTTGGGCTTTTTTATTGATTAACTAATTGACCCGATCAAATTTCCTTAGCGGCCTTGTACCAAACAGGTATTTCAGGAAATAAAATTGGTTTACAAAATGTATTTACATTTGATAGACCGTATCCGGATAAATGTGAACTGCTTCTGGTAGTTAAAATAAAATGAAGAAAATCCCGGTAAGACAACTTAGTACAGTTTATGATGCACAGCCTTCCGGCGAACGGTTTACTATTCGACGGGTGCAGGATATAGTTTTATTTAAAGAGGGGAAGAATAGAATACAGGATTTACATAAACATGATTTTTCTTTTATACTGGCTCTACAAAAAGGCAAGGGCCTTCATGAAATTGATTTTGTACCCTATACGGTATTGGATAACTCTGTTTTCTTTTTGCGCCCGGGCCAGGCACATAAGCTTAATCTGAAGCCAGGCTGTACCGGGTTTATCATGGAATTTAATGCCGAATTCTATCATCCTAAAGACAAGGCATCAAATCAACGCTTAAGAAGGGCAGGTAATAAAAATTACTGCAAACTTGAAACAAGCCGCTTTAACAGATTGCTTGCTGTACTGGATGATATATTCCGGGAATACACAGAAAGGGAAGCAGGTTACCAGGATATCATCCGGGCAAGCCTGGATATTTTCTTTATTGAGTTTATAAGACAAAGCCCGGATCCAAAAAGAACTATTGCCGTTTCCAATCCTTATACCCAGGACCGCTTTGAAGAATTTTTAGAACTGGTGGGCACGCATATTGCCACGCATAAGCAGGTAGCGCACTACGCCGGATTAATGAATCTTTCTGCTTACCAGTTAAATGAGATCACCAAATCTTCTGTTGGCAAAACCGCTTCTGAACTTATCAATGAACACATCATCCTGGAAGCCAAAAGATACCTGCTGGCAACCACCAATCAAATAAAGGAGATTGCTGATCTGCTTGGCTACGAAGACACATCTTATTTTATCCGCTTTTTCAGGAAGCATACCGGGCATACGCCGGAAGCATTCCGGCATAATTCCGCATAAGTCCTGTATTACTGCATCATTGTCCTGTTATAACAGCTACCGGTGAATTTACTTTGTGTAAATAAAAATTTACAACATGAAGATCATCATCGTGGGTGCATCAGGCACTATGGGAAAACACTTAACCAGCGCATTTAAAAATGAACATGAAATAATTACAGCCGCTTCCAAAGGATGCAATATCCAGGTTGATATTACATCCCCGGGATCGATTGAAAACATGTACAAACAGGCCGGCTCTTTTGATGCCCTCATCTCTACAGCAGGGCCAACTTTTGTAGGGCCATGGAAAAAGTTAACAGACAAAGAATTCAGGCAAGGTGTGGAAGGGAAGATGATGGGGCAGATAAACCTGGTGCTTATTGGCCAGCATTATATCAACCACAACGGATCGTTTACATTGATCACCGGTGCATTATCGCATGATCCGCAGAAAAATTTTGCCAATGCATCGGCAACGAACGGGGCGGTAGAAGGATTTGTGCGGGCAGCAGCCATAGAGCTGGAAAATGGCATCCGCATCAATGCAGTGAGTCCTACTGTTATAGAGAATTCTCCTCAGTATTTTCCTTTTTTCCCGGGAGATATTCCGGTAACAATGCAACAACTGGAATTTGGATTTCGTAAAGCGGTGTTTGGTGCAAATACCGGCCAGGTAATAAAACCATATTAATTCTTACCTTGAAAAGGCATCGCATTTAAAGGCTGTTATTAATTAAATTTCAAAACATCATGAAAGCAATTATTTATGAAGATTACGGGCCGCCCGAAGTTCTTCAGCTTAAAAAAATAGAAAAGCCTTCACCCAAAGACAATGAAGTTTTGATCCGTGTTCATGCAACGGCTGTTAATTCAGGCGATATCCGTATGCGGAAAGCCGATCCTTTTGCAGTAAGGTTCATGCTGGGCTTATTGCGGCCCGGGAAAAAAGTGCTGGGCGTTGTATTTGCAGGTAAAATTGAGGCCATTGGCAAAGCAGTTACGAAATTTAAAACAGGTGATGCCGTTTACGGATCAACTTTTATGAGTTTTGGTGCTTATGCAGAATATATAAGTTTGCCGGAGAAAGGCATCATTGCCCTAAAGCCTGTTAGTTTAACCTATGCCGAAGCTGCAGCCATTCCCTTTGGCGGCAATACGGCCCTGCATTTTCTCAGAAAAGGAAAAATAGAAGCCGGGCAAAATGTATTGATCTATGGTGCATCAGGTGCAACGGGCACAGCAGCAGTTCAAATAGCCAGATATTTTGGTGCATCAGTAACAGCTGTATGCAGCACCGGCAATACAGCATTGGTAAAATCGCTGGGTGCCGATACCGTGATTGATTATACCAAAGAGGATTTTAGTAAAAGGGGTGATCAGTATAATATTGTTTTTGACACAGTAGGATACAGCCCCTTTTCAGGTTCAATAAAATCGCTGAAAAAGAACGGTTATTACCTGAGGCTTGTACATATGTCGCCAGGCGCCATTCTGAGGGGGATATGGACTTCTATGACAAGTACTAAAAAAGTAATAGGTGGTGTGGCAGACGGAAGTGCCGAAGACCTGGTTTTTCTGAACAAACTTATTGAAGGCGAACAACTAAAACCTGTGATAGATAAAACGTACCCGCTGGAACAAATTGTTAAAGCGCATACTTATGTGGAAGCCGGACATAAAAAGGGGAATGTGGTTATAACAGTATGAATTTTCAAAAAATAACTTTGCTTAACCGGTATAATAAGTTTAGATAAATCCAATACAACTGCATTTTGGTATACAAATTTTAATAAATAATCGATATGAAAACGAAGATGAAACTGATTGCATCTCTTAAAACCTGGGTAGTGATCTATCCATCCATCACGTTGTTTCTTTACCTGTTCGGTGATGCAATATCTGCTTTGCCTTTAT
This sequence comes from Ferruginibacter sp., assembly GCA_044220615.1. Taxonomy (GTDB): domain Bacteria; phylum Bacteroidota; class Bacteroidia; order Chitinophagales; family Chitinophagaceae; genus Ferruginibacter. Next base: position 247,609 of record JBGAQR010000001.1, read on the forward strand.
ACCAGCGAACGTTCCTGCTTACCATTTCATTGGTACCCTGGATGATATTTGCGGGTGTGCCGTTTGTTGATTTTATTATCAAAATGAGTACAACAAAAAGGGGCAGAGAAAATTTCAAAATTTGATTTTATGACAGACAACTGCAGTTTTGATGTAATAATAGTGGGCGGCAGTTACTCCGGCCTTGCCGCCGGTATGGCTTTGGGAAGAGCTTTGAAAAAAGTGCTGATCATTGATGACGGGAAACCCTGCAACAGGCAAACACCTTATTCACACAACTTCATTACCCATGATGGAAAAACGCCAGCAGCCATTGCAGCGCTTGCAAAGGAGCAGGTAAAACTGTACAATACCGTAACATTTTTCAAGGGCCTGGCAACTAATGGAAAGGCAATCAAAAATTGTTTTGAAATCGAGCTATCATCCGGTGAAATATTTGAAGCCAGGAAATTAATTTTTGCCACCGGCATCAGGGATATACTTCCCGACATTGAAGGATTGAGTGCCTGCTGGGGTATTTCGGCACTGCACTGCCCTTATTGCCATGGTTACGAAGTGCGGCAGGAAAAGACCGGTATCCTTGGCAATGGGGCATTGGCTTTTGATTTTACCCGGCTTATTTCAAACTGGACAAATGATTTAACCCTGTTTACCAACGGAGCTTCTGCATTCACAATGGAGCAAAAGGAGCAGCTTAAAAAACATCGTATAGACATTGTAGAAACAGCCGTTGAAAAACTGGAACACAGTAACGGGCATATTCAACATATAATTTTCAGAGATGGTTCAAAATTTTCAATCAAGGCGCTGTATGCACCAGTACCTTTTGAACAGCATTGTACAATTCCTGCATTGCTGGGATGCCAGTTAACTGAAGAAGGCTATATAAAAGTTGATCCTTTTTTGGAAACCACCATTCCCGGTATTTATGCCTGTGGCGATAATGCAACCACTATGCGTACTGTAGCCAATGCGGTAGCCATGGGAACTACGGCAGGAATGGTTTTAAGTAAGAAAATGATTTTGGAAGAATTTTGAGGATTATTCTTTTACAACAAAACAGGCACGTTCAGGTGCCTGTTTTGTTTGATTAAGATGCCATGCTGAGCGTGCTGTTGCCGATACATACATCACCGGCTGTTGAACAGCAGCAAACTGTACTGCGGTTTTTAAGATATGGACTACTGCAATTCCAGCAGGAACTGGCTGTTTGAGCGGACAGTGTAATGTCCATATATTCCAGTTCTTCCTGAAAATTAAAAGCGGGTTTATTGTATTCAATGGTTGCCTTATCGTCTTCATCAAGGTATAGTTTACCAACATATTCAAACCCTGCTTTTTGAATGCCTTTTAATGAGGCCTTGTTTTCCGGGGCATGAATGATCCAGAACCTGCTTGCTTTATTATCTCCGTTTTGCAGGATGTATTGCAACAAAGCAGGGTAAATACCGAGGCCCCTGTAAGCTTCCAGTGTTCTGAAGTTCCATAGGTACCTGTTGCCTGCTGGTAAGATAAATTCGTGGTTCAGTTCACCAATTTTAGCGTTATCCCTGGCCATCCAGCCAAAAGCTGCAGGCTGGTTGTTTACGTAAGCTACAAAAGCCTTATTATCATTTGCCAGCCGTTTGGTCACTTCTTCCATTGTGCTGTTACCAATAATTGATAACAGCCTGATATCGGTACTTGCTTCTATTTTTAATCCTGCAGGTATTTTAACAGGAGTAAGTTTATCTGAATGAGAAAATGTGTAAAGAGACATAACAGTAGTTTTGTTTAATTTTTAGTTTTTAAAGATTGGGAGAAGCAACGCTTCTCCCAACTGTGTTAAGCGCAGGTGCTGCAACCACAGGTACATCCGGTACCGGGGCAGCTGCTGCCACAAGTGCAAACAGAAGCTGTTCCTGTTGCATCAGCGCATCCGCATTTTTTAATTGTTGTTTCCATTTTTTGTTTTTTTAAATGATTAATAATTTGATAATGCAAAGCTACTTCGGCAACCCTGCCATGCTGTTATAGTTAATTGGGATTGGTTTATATAATTATTGGCGACAGCCATGAAACGATCCCTGTTTTACCGTTACAGGACTTAATGGATCTATTACTTCAAAGTTGGCCATCATCCCGGCGGCATGATGTTCTATAATATGACAATGATACATCCACATACCAGGGCGGTTATCAGGCATCCACGCAATTTTAATTGTACTCCTTGGTTTTAAATTGTAAGTATCTTTCCAGGCTTTGTATTCCGGTACTTTCCCATTTTCTTCCAGCACCTGGAAAAAGAAACCATGCAAATGAAACGGGTGATCCATCAGGCTGCTGTTTGATACTTCCCATACCTGCAGGTCTCCTACCATCACCGGTTTGTCCATACCATGCATTTCTTTATTCACCCTGAAATCAATGATGTGCTTAAGGCTCGGGTCAACAGATAATTTTACTTTACGGTTAACTTCAGCATCCTGGGGCGCCAATGGTTTTATTTCGGTAAGCTTTTCCGGTATTAAAGCAATGGATTGCTTTGTTTCTGTTACATGCACTGTAGCATATTTCTGCAGTTTGGCTTTAAGCATGGTAACCCGGTTGTAAGGCAGGGAGTTTATGGAAAAAACTTCTCCTTCTTCAAATGGGCCAACTACAATGTCAAAGCGTTCGCCGGGTGTTATTAATAATTCGGTTTCTGTTCTGGTATATTCCAATAAGCCGCCATCGGTGGCAATTATTTTAAACGGTTTACCATCCAGGGTTAATTTAAAATAGCGGGCACTTGCTGCGTTGATGATCCTCCATCTTTCAACCTGTCCTGCATGCATCAGGAGCGATAAACTTTCCTTTCCATTAACCAGGTTGGTACTGCCTTCCCTTCCATCATGCCTTTCTATCCAGCGACCGATGGGGCCATGCTGTTTAAATTCATTCTTACTGGTAAGTTTCATATCATCCAATACCAATATCCTTTCGTTATCTGTTACAGGATCGGTATCGTCTTCAATAACAATACCGCCATACATGCCTTTTTCCATCTGCACGGTTTCGTTCTGGTGCGAATGGTACCAGAAGGTTCCGGCATCTGGTACTGTAAAGCGGTACTCAAAACTTTCGCCGGGTAAAATGGGCTGTTGCACTTCTCCTGTACCATCCATAGTAGCCGGAAGCCTGATGCCATGCCAGTGAACCATCGTTGCTTCCGGTAAATTATTTTGAACCCGTACAAGGAGGGTATCGCCTTTTTTTGCCCTTAATACGGGACCGGGGACCTTGTTGTTAAATCCCCAGGCGGTAATATTTTTTCCGGGTTTTATTTCCCAATTAAATTCACTGGCGGTTAAGTTGTATTCAACAATTTTACTTTCCCTTTTCATTTTAGTTGGTTTGATTTAGAATACAAAGCTACCCCGACAGTGGAGGGCTTAGGGGACAGATTGATGTCAAAAGCGGCCAACAAAATAGATGGGGGATTGCTGATCGGGGAATAAACTTTTCTGGTAAATCAGCAGCGCTACTATATACCTGCTAAATAGCTGATAGGATAGAGGGTGTGTAATCATTCAATTCCTGTCCGTTTTTGACATCAACCTGTCTATTGAGCCGCTGAAACCCTTGATACCTTTGCATTCTAAAATAACAATTAAAAAAAATAAAAATGAAAAAAACAGTATTCGCCATTCAGATGTTTGTATTGATAGCTTTTTTTCCGGTATACCTGGTAGTGGAGTTGAATCATGGAACAGGTAGAATGCCTGTTAATAATTCCTCTTCAGAAAGGCCGGCGGAAAGTAATATCCAACCGGAATTAAATCCCGGATACGAAGTATTGTCTTCTTCTGTTACAGGAACAAATGCTTACTATTTTAACCAGTAAAGGCCGGCGGTTTTGTGACAGAGATTGATGCTGAATTAGCAGGCTGTTCCTTAGGGACTATGTCTTACAATTTAAAACTTTATTTCTTGACCAAGCCAATAAAAGCAGTAAGTGATTCGCCTGCTTTTATTCATCAAAGTAATTAAAAAACAAATCAAAATGAAAGCAGCGGTTTACGTTCAATATGGCCAACCGGCCGTTCTCCGGGTGAAAGAGGTAGAAAAACCAATACCCGGTAATAATGAAATTCTTATACGGGTTATGGCAACAGCAGTCAACTCGGGTGATGTGAGATTGCGAAAAGCCGATCCATTTGCGGTCAGATTTATTTTCGGTTTAGTAAAACCTAAAATAAATATTCTCGGCAGTGTATTTTCCGGTGAAGTTGAAAGTGTTGGGAAAGATGTAACCAATTTCAAAATTGGCGACGCTGTTTTTGGGCATACCGATATGCGATTTGGCGCCTATGCCGAATATAAATCAATTCCAGAGAAAGGATCATTGGCATTAAAACCAGCTGGTATTACACATGCGCAGGCAGCAGCCATTCCTTTTGGCGGCGTTACCGCATGGCACTTTATAAAAAAGGCAAACATAAAACCAGGACAAAAAGTTCTTATTGCAGGTGCTTCCGGTGCAGTGGGCTCTGCTGCCGTTCAATTGGCAAAATCATTGGGGGCAGATGTTACCGCTGTTTGCAGTACTGCAAATATTACGCTGGTACAATCTGTCGGGGCTGATAAAGTAATTGATTATACACAGGAGGATTTTACCAAAAACGGAGAAATGTATGACGTTATTTTTGATACCGTGAAAACAATACATGTTTCCCGCAGCTTAAAGTCGCTAAATAAAAACGGAGTAATGGTACTGAGTGCCGCCGGAATGCAGGAGATGCTCCAGGGTTTATGGATCTCTAAAACAAGCAACAAAAAAGTTTTGACCGGTGTAATTAGTCATGCCGCAGCAGATATTATTTTTCTGAAAGAACTTATTGAAGCAGGTAAATTGAAACTGGTAATTGACAGGGCTTATCCATTGGAGCAGATTGCTGAAGCGCACGCTTATGTAGAAAAGGGACATAAAAAAGGGAACGTCATCATTACCATTTAATCAAAATACAAAACAACAATAAACTTTAAAAATATGACAGGCTTTATTATCGGTCTTTTTACCACAGCAGCAATAATTGCTTTCGCAGAAATATTCAGAAAAATTGATATCAAGTTTTTCGCTTCACTGAACTTAGCGGTTATACCGTTTATTTATATCGGATTTTCAATTGAACCGCATTCACTCATGCTCACCATTCCCGGAGCATCGTTCTTTTTACTTTTCGCCTATTGGGGTTATAAAAAACACTACATGCTTACAGTTGCGGGGCTGGCGCTCCACGGTTTATGGGATATTTTCTTTCCACAAGTGAGTTCAGTGGCGCCGCATGGCTACGACCTGTTCTGTATCACCATTGATATGCTTTTAGCCTTGTATTTCGGGATCAAATTAAAACCGGTAAATTCTCAGTATAGCGCTTCATAGCTTGCCCGTTTCTGGCGTCACCATGTCTGTTACCACAGTGAAAAGCATAATAATTTTACACTTTAAAAAATAAAAAAGTAACATGAAAAAAATATTAACCATGGGCATATTCCTGATCACTACGTTGATCTCAAATGCCCAGGCAGACACATCCAAACTTGAGCAGTATTGCTAGCTGATTGCCACACCCAGGTTGCTAAGCAACAAAGTAACCATCGATATTGATTATGGTGATGAAAAGAGTTTCTGGCGTGATAACCGCCTTAAAACGGAAGAAGGGAAAATTAAAAAATTCAATACCATTATTGATGCGATGAATTATATGGGCAGGGGTGGCTGGATATTTATCAATGCCTATCCTGTTCAGATGGGGCAAACTGAAATATTTCACTTTGTCTTTAAAAAACATTTTGCTGCTAACAGATCAATGCTGTAAAACAGGTTTATGTCATCAACAATATTACTGGTTAAAAATATGGTATGCCACCGTTGCATACTTTCAGTGGAGGATATTCTACAAAAAGAATCCATTCCTTTTGATAAAGTTATTTTTGGGGAGTTGCACTTGCAACATGAATTGTCTCCCGGCCAGAAAGAGCGCCTGGTAAAAAGACTTGCAGAAGTAGGTTTTGAACTGATAGATAACCGCAGCAGCGCCATCATTGAAAAGATCAAACAGCTGGTAATTAAAAGGGCCCGTAATGAACTGGATGAAAAGGAAAGCAAAATAAAACTCTCTCACTACCTTTCCGGCAAGGTTAATCACGAGTATACATACCTCAGCAGCTTATTCTCGTCTGTAGAGGGAAGGACAATTGAAAATTATTTTATTGAGCAACGGATTGAAAAAGCAAAAGAGCTGCTTGTGTATGGACAATTAACATTATCACAAATTGCTTTTGACCTTGAATACAGCAGTGTGGCGCATCTTTCTGCCCAGTTTAAAAAAGTCACCGGATTAACCCCTTCCTATTTTAAAGAGATAGGCGCAGCAAAACGTAAATCACTTGACAATATTTAGCCCTAAAATTTTACAAGGCTTACCCGGGTTTATATAACAGCCACAGCTCCCCTGTGTACGGCTTTTGCCTTTCAGGCCCAGCTGGAAATATTATTTTTACATTGGCAGTATATGACGTTTGGTTGTCTGCCTGTTTTTTAAGCTTCAATTTACCTTTATATAAACTTAGAAAATCAAATGATATGAAAAAAATGGTCTTTATAATACCGCCTACGGTTGAATTGCTCGACCTCTCGGGCCCGGCCCAGGTTTTTACCGAGGCAAAAGTTCATGGAATGGAAATAGATATGGAGTTCTATCAATTCAACGAAGAGCCGGTTAGTACAGCTGGTCTTGGCTTTGGAAAAATAGCCAGTTATAAAACAGCCAGGGTAAAAGAAGGCGATTTTGTTTTTGTACCCGGCATGGATAATGATTACGTAAACAGCTTTTCATTTAAAGCAGAAAGAGAGTTTTTCAATTGGCTCAAAGAGTGTTCGGAAAAAAGAATAACTGTTTGCTCCATTTGCAGCGGCGCTTTTGCATTGGGGCATGCCGGCTTGCTGAGAGATACGGAATGCACTACCCATTGGAGAAGAGTGGATGCCTTGCAAACGCAATTTCCACAGGCAAGGGTAGTAGCTGATATTCTTTATATAAAAAGCAATAATGTTTATACAAGTGCTGGTATTAGCGCCGGGATAGACCTGGCTTTAGCCATTCTTGAAGATCTGAAAGGGGCCCTCTTTACGCATAAGGTTGCCCGGGGGCTTGTGGTTTATCACAGGAGAAGCGGATCGCATAAACAACAAAGCATTTACCTAGATTACAGGAATCATATTAACCCACAGGTTCACGAAGTACAGGATTATATGATCGACAACCTTTCAAAAGAAAACAGCATTGAATCATTGGCCTCACTGGTAGGTATGAGCCCACGGAACCTGAGCAGGGTATTTAAGGAAAAAACCGGCTCTACGGTGTTGGAATATTTAACCCTGCTACGAAAGGAATATGCAAGCACCATGCTTAATAACCCGGAATATACCATTGAATATATAGCTTCTCAATGTGGATTTAAAACAGCAAGGCAATTACAACGAATATTGAAAAATTAAGTATAGGCCAGGTATAAAGAAGATAACCAAATCGATACCGAACCGGTGGAAACAACCCCAGATTATACAAAACAGCCAGCTTTGGCTACAGCCTGAGAAATTAATAAAATGATCCCACCGGAAATTGAATCCAATAGGACAGAAATTTTTAAACCGGACGACTTATTAAATGGCAACCCCTGCGAACAAACCGATTACATGACCATCATCATCAACCAACCTGATTGATTTTATAGAAAAGGCAAATAGAAATAAATAATTTGGATTTTCTCTTTACTATGCAATTGTCAGTAAATATCAGATACTTTTTATCGGAAGCAGGAAGCCTTTCCCGTTTTGCTGCAAGGTTTTTCAGGCAGTGGTTCAGGCCACGCTATGAAATTGCAGAATTCCTCAGGCAATCTTTTATTATCGGGTACAGGTCGCTGCCACTGGTTGGGTTAACTGCTTTTATTATGGGGCTGGTACTGACCATGCAGTTACGTCCTTCCATGGTAGATTATGGTGTGGAGTCTCAGTTGCCTGCCATTGTAGGCATTGCCGTTATCCGGGAAATAGGGCCTGTAATAACTGCTTTAATATTTGCAGGAAAGATCGGCAGCAGTATCGGCGCAGAACTAGGTTCAATGAAGGTTACTGAACAAATTGATGCCATGGAAGTAAGCGGTACAAACCCGTTTAAATACCTGGTTGTAACAAGGGTAATGGCGGCCACATTAATGCTTCCCGTACTGGTAATGTTGGGCGATGCCATTTCCCTGTATGGATCATGGTTAGGAGTTAATATCCGCAGTGTTACCAGCTTTAACCTGTTCTGGACACAGGTGTATGATAATCTTTCATTCAATGATGTATTGCCGGCGTTGATAAAGAGTTATTTTTTTGGATTTGCAGTAGGTATCATTGGGTGTTATAAAGGATATAACAGCAACAAGGGTACAGAAGGGGTAGGCCGTTCAGCCAATTCAGCTGTAGTGGTTTCATCGGTAATGATTTTTATTATTGATCTGCTGGCAGTGCAGGTTGCTGATGTGCTTGGCTTAAACTGAAAATTATGTTTACAGAAGCGAAACAGGAAGCCCGGAAAGACAGTTTATTAGCGACAGGACAGGTGTTAACGATTCATAACCTGTATAAATCTTTTGCTGATAACCATGTACTCGTTGATTTTAATCTTGAAATAAAAAAGGGAGAAAGTGTGGTGGTGCTTGGAAAATCAGGTTCAGGAAAATCGGTGCTGATAAAATGCATCATTGGCTTGCTGAAACCTGATAAAGGAAGCATTGAACTGTTTGGAGCTGGTATACCAGATATCAAAGATGAAGAACTGGATAAAATAAGGGCCAGGGTAGGTTTTTTGTTTCAAAGCAATGCCCTGTATGATTCGATGACAGTAAGGGAGAATCTTGAATTTCCGTTGCGACGGCACTGGATTGAAGTTTCGCAGGATGACGTAAACAAAATGGTGCAGGAAGCCCTGGAGGATGTTGGTCTTGTTCAAACGATTGATATGATGCCGGCAGAACTGTCGGGTGGAATGCGTAAGAGGATCGCACTGGCCCGTACACTGATCCTGAAGCCGGAAATTATTTTATACGATGAACCAACAACCGGACTGGACCCCGTAACAGCCAGAGAGATCATTGGGTTAATGAAAGAGATACAGGTAAAATACAACACCACATCACTTATTATCTCACATGATATGAACTGCGTTCGTATGGCGAGTAACAGGGTGGTGGTTCTGGTAGGTGGAAGATGTTATGCGGAGGGCAGTTACGAACAGTTAAAACAAAATACGGACCCCAACGTAAAACAATTTTTTGAATAATAATATGAAATATGGCAAAGCAGGTATTTAACAGCGTAAAGCTGGGTGTATTTGTTCTGGGTGGCCTGGTTTTTCTCGTTCTGTTATTGTATATGATCGGGAAAAACCGGAACCTGTTCGGCGATACGTATGTGCTGAAAGCAAGATTTGAAAATGTGCAGGGACTTGTTGCCGGTAACAATGTTCGGTTCTCAGGTATCCAGGCAGGTACTGTAAAATCAATAAAAATCCTGAATGACACGGTCATTGAAGTGACGATGCTCATGGATAAAAAAATGCTGAGTATAATCAGGAAAGATGCCGTTGTATCAATAGGAACCGAAGGCCTGGTGGGTAATAAAGTAGTAAATATTGTTCCATCGGGCAAGCCGGATGTGCTGGCAGAAGAAGGCGATATTTTAGCATCGAGAAAAGCGGTTGCTACCGATGAGATGTTGCAAACACTTTACAAAACCAATATGGATGTGGCTATTATTGCTGCCGATCTGAAAACAGCCGTACAACGTATTAACAGCAGCAAGGCCTTGTGGAGCCTGCTTAATGATGAATCTTTACCCCAGGGGTTAAGGGCTTCTGTTGCCAATATCCGGTTGGCAACAGACAGGGCCGGCAATATGTTAAATAACCTGGACGCTATTGTAACAGATGTTAAAAATGGCAAGGGTTCTGTGGGAGTTCTTTTAACAGATACTTCTTTTGCCAGGAACCTGAATGAAGCTGTTGTTAAAATCAAATCCGTAGGGATTGAAGCCGATTCTTTGGCCATAGAAATTAACCGGTTGGTAACGGGAATAAGAAATGACGTAAACAGCGGAAAAGGAACTGTAAATGCCCTGCTCAGGGATTCAATGATGGTGGTTAAATTAAATACAAGCCTTGATAATATCCAAAAAGGCACTGATGGGTTTAATCAGAATATGGAAGCATTGAAACATAATTTCTTATTAAGAGGGTATTTCAGGAAACAGCAAAAGAAAATAAAGGCAGGTGCAAAACAAGACTAAGGTTTAATACTGCTTCGTTTGAAAAACGGTATACCCGGGTAGCCATAAAGGTTTATTCTTTAATACGCCAGCCAATAAGTAAGAAGCCTGTAACAGATACGATGTAGTATGTTTAGATACAGGCAATGAAAAGAAAGAAAAAAATAACTCGTACCGGGCTATTTAAAGATTCGGCGGATACTATTTTTCCAACTCCGCTTGTACCAGTTCTTTATAACTCCTGCCAATGGGCAGTTGCTTTTTATTTATCTCCACGTCTGTTGCGGTAAAAGCATCCACCTTGTCTTTTGCCACAATAAACGACCGGTGAATGCGGAGGAAATTATTTTTCGACAGCAATTCTTCCACCTGCCCTAACTGGAACCTGGTAATGATGGTTTTGTCTTTGGTCACTACCCGGATATATTCTTTCAGGCTTTCTATGTAAAGGATATCATCTAACAAAACCTTTATCTTTTTCTTGCTTACGTTGAAAAACAGGAATCCCTTTTCCGACGGAACGATCTCATTTGTTACAACTACTGCGGAAGCAAGGCTGTTGAGTTTATTCACGGCCTGTAAAAAACGGCTGAATTCAACCGGCTTTAACAAATAATCCAGCACGTTGTGTTCATATCCCTCCAGGGCATATTCATGATAGGCTGTGGTGATGATGACCTGTGGTTTGCTTTGTAATGTTTTTAAGAAATCAAGTCCTTTTAATTTGGGCAGGTGAATATCCAGGAACATCAGGTCTACCTTTTCCTTTTGCAGCATTTCCATGGCATACAGTGCATCGGTACAAACTCCTTTCAGCTTTAAAAAGGGTACCTGCATCACGTAATCCTGCAGCACCTCGGCAGCCAATGGCTCATCTTCTACTATGATGCAGTTATACTGTTGCATGTTTTGCCAAGTTGATCTTCAAAGATACCATAAACCGGTTGCCGGCGCTTTCAATTTCAAGCTGGTGATCCGGGTATACTAATTCCAGTTGACGGCGGATATTATTGAGGCCGATATGCACCGGTTTTATACTTGCCGGGTCTTCGCTTTTGGAATTTTCAATACGGAACTCAAGCTGTTGCTGCCGCAGGATTAACTGGATGTTGATATAAGAATCGAAACGGCTTTCGCCAACGCCGTGTTTAAACGCATTCTCAACAAAGGGAAGCAGGATGAGCGGGGCAATGGGCTGGCTCTCATCATCGATCGACCTGGTGAAACCCAGTTTTAATTTCTCATTGTACCGGATCCTCTCCAGTTCTATATAATCATCCAGTACCTGCATCTCATCCTTTACAGGGATGAATGGTTTCTGCGATTCATACAGCATGAAGCGAAGCAGTTTGGAAAGTTTCATCACCACGTCGGCTGTATCGTCCGACTTTTTACGGGCCAGCGCATAGATATTATTAAGCGTATTGAAAAGAAAATGCGGGTTGGTTTGCGCTTTTAAGAACTGCAGTTCGGTTTCCAGTTTCTTCTTGATGATCTCCTGCTCTGTTTTCTTTTGCCGGATGTTTGAACGAACCAGTTTGATGCTAAGCGCCAGGCTGCTTACAAATAGCAGAATGAATAAAGAGGACAGGATACTCGTGAAATTAAGCGCCTGCGAAAAACTGCTGTTTAGTTTATAGATCCTTTCGATCACCAAGAACTGCTTTACCGGCATAAAAGCTGCCAGGCTTAAAAGAAATATGGTGAAGCCGGCTAAAAAGGTTTTAAAAATGCTCCATTGCTTTACCAGGTATTTGTTGCTGATATAGAACAATGCATATACCATCGGCACTTTTACGATCAGCAAAATAAGCTGGGCAGAAAATAATGTTGTTAATACAGAAAAAGTAAAACTGCCCGGAGTACCGCCCAGGTCGGAGCCGATATTCTGAGAGGTTTTGAACAGCAGGTAACAAAACCAGAAACTGATATGTAGCAGGATTCTTTTGAGCATGGGTGAAATGATCCGTGATTTTTGTCAGGTAAATGTCTGTGATTTGGCCAGTATATTTTTCCTAAAAATAAGAACGGCGCTTTTACCGGCACGAACTGCCGTTTTTGAGCTATGAATGTTAACGGTCTTCTCAAACCGTTTTCTGTATATGGATGACCGTTGTTGGTTGAATACCTGTTTGGCCTGTAGCGGATGGCAGTAGTTTAGTGTATAATTCATAATCATGCAACGGTCATTCTTCTTTATTTTACTTTTCCTGTCTCTTGCTTCTGCCGCACAACAGAACATTGATCTAAGCCATCCGCCCGCAACACCCCGGTTGTTTGCCCAGGGCATCATCAGTACCGGTCTGGGTGAAAGAGATTTCGCCATTTCGCCCGATGGAACACAGATACTGTATACCCTGCAATCGCCGCAGGGGATATTTCAAACCATACTTGAAATAAACAAACAGCCAAACGGAAGCTGGAGTAAACCGGTTATTGCATCTTTTGCCGGAAAGTACAGCGACCTGGAGCCGGCCTTTTCTGCCGATGGAAAAAAACTTTTCTTTTCTTCCAACCGCCCGCTCGGCGGAACTGAAATAAAAGACTTTGATATATGGGTGGTGGAGAAGGAGAGTGGCAAATGGGGAGAACCTGAGAATATCGGCGCACCCGTGAATACAGCAGAAGATGAGTTTTATCCTTCGGTGGCAAAAAGCGGCAACCTGTATTTTACTGCTGCATATAAAAATGCGGTGGGTAAAGAAGATATTTATTTAGCCCGATGGCAGAACAATAAATACAATGATCCATTGCCGCTTGATACAGCGGTTAATTCAAAAACATACGAGTTCAATGCTTTTGTATCGCCGGATGAGGACTATATCCTTTTTACTTCTTACGGAAGAAAAGATGACAAGGGCCGGGGCGATATATACATGAGCATTAAAGATGCAGGAGGAAAATGGCAGCCGGCAAAGAACCTGTTCCTGCTCAATTCTGAAAAACTGGATTACTGTCCTTTTGTAAGTGCAGGTAAAAAAGTATTATTCTTTACCAGTGAGCGGAACAGTCTCAAAAGATCATTCCCGGGCAGCCCGGTTAAACTGGATGAACTGAATAAACTGTTCACATCGCCGCAAAACGGGGGCGGAGATATTTACTGGATAAGTACAGATGCTTTGTTCAGGTAATGCAGAACCGGCCGAGTAAAATAATTAACTAAAATAACTTCCATGAAAATACTGTTCTCAAAACACCTGACTGCAATATGCAGCGTGCTGTTTCTTGTTTCTTTGAGTATAATTACAGGCGCATGCAAAAAGTCAAAGCCTCAGTCTGGGCAACCCGCTGTGATTGTAAACGATTCTGTTAACCGTATTCTTTTTATTGGTAACAGCCTTACTTACACCAATAACCTGCCGGAAATTATTGCCCGGGTCGGGAGAGACAGCGGGGTAGAGATCCGTACAAGGATGATCGCTTACCCGAACTATGCACTGGAAGATCATTGGAACGATGGCCAGATTCAAATCCTGATCGCAACGGGCCAGTATCATTTTGTAGTGGTGCAGCAAGGGCCTTCTTCGCAGGCTGATGGGCGGGCTATGCTGATGGATTACGGCGCAAGAATAAAAGCCCTGTGCAATCAGTATAAGGCCAAACTGGCTTTTTATATGGTTTGGCCGGCAAAAGCAAACTTTCACACATTTGACGGAGTAATAAAAAATTACAGCGATGCCGCCGTCGCCACCAATTCGCTTTTATGCCCGGTGGGACAGGTTTGGAAAAATTATTTTTTAACAACAGGCGACTATTCCTATTATGGTCCGGATGAATTTCATCCCTCGGTAACAGGAAGCGAAAAAGCTGCCCGGATAATATTTAAAACATTGTTTAAATAAACTCAGCACAGCATAAATACTGAAAGTATGAATGACGGATCAATAAAGAGTAAATTATTCCTGTCAATGCACTTTATCGTTATGGTGCTGTGCATGATCTGTTGCAGTTGTACGGGTAAGCAGGGAAAGAAAATCCGATCCGCTGAACAGGTTATAGAAGCTTCATTACGTGCGGTGGGAAGAGAATCAGACAGGGCAGGCGTAAACAGTATGATATCGTTTGCAGATTGCAGTTCGCCAAGGGGCCGTTATACAACCGAAATTCATACTGCATCAGACGGGTATTCATATTTTAAACAGAAGTACAGCTATAAGCCAGAGGTATATGAGGCGGTGATACTTAACAAAACATCCGGTGTTCAGTTGATGAACCCAGTTAAACAACTTGGCCGGGAAGCGATATATACGATCAGGGGGCATGCGTTCATAAGTATGATATTGGAAATGAATCAACGCTTCCGCAATTTTCAGCAACCGGAAATTGTAACGGCAGATAGTGTAAGATTATACCGGCTGAAAGCAACGGACGAACTGGATCATACCTGTTATCTTTTCTTTGATGTGAAAACGAAATTGGTTACTGCATTGCATTTCCAGGATCCTGTTAATGAAAAAGAGATCATTGTGATAAAATTCTCAGGCTGGAAGAAGATGCAGGATTTACAGGTGCCACATCATGTTGAAATTAACCAGGGAGATAAGGTATTCACATTTGACATGGTGAAGATCGTTTTTAATGATCCCGGTTTTCAGAAAAAAGAGGTGTATGATAAAAACTAACAAGCTGTTGTATTATTTCCTGCTGATCCTGTTGACTGCACTTAGTACAAGCTGCAGCCGGAAGCCTGACCTGGAAAAGGAAAAGAAAAAATTGCTGCATCTGCATACGCAACAGCAGCAGGCGCATCTGTATAAAAATGCCAAACAATTTGTAAGCCAGTTTGCAGAAAATATGCTGATGGTGAACGAAGGTAAGATCGCAGTATCGGTAAAAGACTCGGCATTAAACAGAGTTCAAAATTATTTTGACCAGGTGCAATTCCGTAAATGGGAAGATGTGACGCCGCCTGTTGTTGAATTTTCTGCAGATGCATCCATGGCGTATATGGTGGTAGACAAACGGGTAGTGCTTACGTATACGAACGGTGAAAACAGGCTGATGGAGGAAACCACACATTTTGCCTGGGTGTCTGTTTTTAGAAAACAGGCGGATGACGAATGGAGGATCATTTGCAATATTTCAACCAACGAACCGGCATTAACAAAACCGGTTATGTAATTTATGGAACACGAAATAAGAAGACATGTACACAACATTTTAGCGGAAGCGACAAACCGGAAAAAATCACTTTGGAAAAAGACCGGCGAAATACTTATAGAAATGCTGATCATCGTTTTTGCTGTTTCCTTTGCGGTTTTCCTGGAACGCAGGCGGGAGCATGGTCATGAGCAGGAGGAGGTAAAGGAGTTTTTACTCGGCCTAAAAACAGACCTTGAAAGTGATATTGAAGAAATGAAAGGCGATACAGCATATGGGTATAGCCAGCAGCGGCAGTCATTAAAGTATTTTGCTAGGTCAAAAAAACTGTTACCTGATTCGGTGCGGTTGAACCAGAACGTGCTTTTATCAGAAACACACTTACTGATTAACAGCGGCCGGTATGAAGGATTTAAAGCAAGCGGTAAAATGAATACGATCGGAAGCATCGAATTAAGGAATTATATACTTGACCTGTACCAGGAAAAACTGGTCGGGCTCACAAATGCCACGGCAAGGCATCTTGCTGTGAAAAGGGAAATGAACGGACGTATAATGGCATTGCGGAAAAATACCGGTACTAAAAAAGACAACCTGGTTGAAGTAATGAGAAAGGATGAGATCAGGAATTACTGCATATTATTAAGTGATACCCGTGAGATCATGCGGTATTACCGGATGTCGATTGTCCTTTCTAAAAAGATCATGGAGCTGATCGATGAGGAATACCCTGGGCAATAAATTTTAAATGAGTAAAAATGAGCATAAAACAAATTTATTTTTTATCAACCCGTTGTTTTTTTATCCTGTCTTTTATGTTTTTGAATTTTAATTCACAGGCATGGGTTGTAGCAGACACAGTTATTATTGATGCCGGTAAGGTGAATACGGCTGTTTTAAAAACTTCCACCAACCGTTACCTTGTTTATTTTAAAATGGGTAAGGATTCAGCAAGGTCGAGAGCGCAATTCTGGACAAGAAATATTGCGTATGAAAATTATAACGGGAGAGATGCGATCGTCGTTACCCAGGAATGGGAAGACAGGGATACTATTGTTCACAAAGTAAGATCGGTATGTGATAAGGAAACATTTGCGCCCCTGTATCACCAAAGCTGGTGGAAGCAGAGTGGTACGGGTGATTTTGATTTTATGAACAGATCAGCATCGCTGAATAATATTCCATTGACCGATGCCGATACAGCCAGGAACAGGAAGGGCCCCTGGGAAGCGTTTAAAAAAGCAATGAACCAGTACGTCTTAAACTGGCACCTCGACCTGGAAGTATTTCCCATCCTGCCATACAAAGGGGGGAGAACATTTTTGATCCCTTTTTATGATCCCGGATCTCCTGCACCCAGGAATGAAGCGTATACGGTAACGGGTTCTGATGTATTAGCCGGTTATAACGATCAGCAGATTGAATGCTGGTTGCTGATGCATGAATCGAGAGGGTTCAAAGAAATATTCTGGATCAGCAAAAAAACAAAGGAGGTACTGAAGCTGGAACAGGAGATCGGGAAAGAAAGGTGGCGGTATAAGATTAAACTCGGGTTCAGCACCTGATTTTTTTGATTGGTTGAAAAAAAACCTAACTTCACAGGTGAAACGATTGTGATAACTAACGCACAAATACAAGACCTGCTGAACGAAATCGCATTGCACAACTGTGAAAGGTCATACAAGAAACTTTTCATGGAGATGCATGAGAGCCTTACTGCTTTTGCCTGCTCCATCGTAAAATCATCCGAAGATGCCGAAGAGATTGTTTCCGATTTTTTCATATCCATCTGGCAGCGCCGTACCACTTTACGCTCAATAGAAAACCCCCGCTTATATTTTTTTGTGGGGGTAAAGAATGGGTCCCTGAATAAACTTACGTCAAATGGCCGTAATAAACTGCCCAATGACATCGAATGGGAAACCAGCCTGAACAGTGTTTTTTTCAACCCCGAAGAGTTATTGCTTTCGGCCGAAGTGGTAAAAAAGATAATGGCGGCGGTTAATGAACTTCCGGCAAGGTGTAAAACCATCTTTAAGCTGGTAAAGGAAGAGGGGCTCCGTTATGCCGAAGTGGCAAAATTGCTCGATATATCCGTAAAAACCGTTGAGGCCCAGATGGCTATAGCCCTACGTCGTATAAGAACCCACAGCGAGTTCAAAAATCAGTTCCCCGAGCTTCATTCCCTGCTCACCCAAAAAAAGTAGCCCCTCTTTTAGGGGTAACCCCTATATTTTATTGTCCTTGTTAATCGTAATCATTGTTTGCTTAATGAAAGAAGAAAAATACTGGTTGTTAATTGCTAAAAAGATTACCGGCGAAGCAACGGCTGAGGAACTGTTGCAATTAGAGGAACTCGTAAATAATAGCGAGGAATGGCAGGCAAATATGGAAACTCTCCAGGAATTCTGGAATTCCCGGCCGGTAAATACCAATCCCGTTAATGGCCATAAAAGCAGCGACGCCTACCTGGCGCATGTAAACAGGCTGAAAGAAAAAGCGGCCGACTTTGAAACAGCCCTAACCAATACCGAAATAGTTACTTCCCAATCTTCCTTTACAGCCAAAAGACCTCTTTTCAAGCGAATTGCCATATATGCAGTTGCGGCATCATTTGTAGCGGGCATCAGTCTTTTGTATTTACTTTCCGGTAACCAGGAGCACAAAAGCCTTCCCATTTCCTCTGTAAAACCTGCTAATGAGATATCGGTTGGTCATGGGTCAAGGTCAAGGATCCAGTTACCGGATGGATCCCAGGTGTGGATCAACTCAGGAAGTTCACTTACATACGATAATTTTCTAAAGTCAAATATTCGGGAAGTTCAATTGAACGGCGAAGCCTATTTTGATGTGGTTAAGGATCCCGAGCATCCTTTCATTGTTCATACTTCAGGAATAGATATTAAAGTGCTTGGAACTGTCTTTAACGTAAAAGCATACCAGTCAGAATCAACCATTGAAGCCACGCTGATACATGGTTCTATTGAAGTGATCAATAAGAACAGGCCGGGTGCGCCCAAGATCATGCTTAAGCCCCATGAGAAGCTGGTTTATAGCAAGTACCCTGTTTCCGACTCAAGAGACCAGCGTGCTGATGTACTGCCTGCAGAGCCAGATGCCTATTCCATTTCGATCAAACCATTGAGCAAGAATATTGCCGACAGCGATATTGTGGAAACGGCCTGGGTATATAATAAGCTCTCTTTTGAAGATGAACGTTTTGTGGACCTGGCCCATAAAATGGAAAAATGGTACAACCTGAAAATAGTTATTGAAAGTGAGAAACTGAAAGAGTATAAGATCAGTGGTTCATTCGTTAATGAAACGCCCGAAGAAGCATTAAAGGAACTGCAGTTTCTGATGCCGTTCAGTTATTCCATAAAGGGAAACGAGGTAAAAATTATGAGAAAATAAAAACGGGAAATGTTGCAGCATTTCCCGGAAAATTATAACAAACAAACCCTGTATTCACAAGGGACTTGCTTGTATTTTTTAACGACAAAACCAAAATTATGCAAAAAAGTGTACTTCGGGGCCAAAAAAGATGGCCAGGGACGCTTCTTAAAACACTGCTTGTTATGAAGCTTGCCATTATCATCCTTTTCGCTACTACTTTGCAGGTTAATGCCTACCCGGCCATGGGCCAGAGGGTGAGCCTGAACCTGAAGCAAACAGAGATCAGAAAGGTTTTGAAGCTGATAGAAGACGACGGTCATTATCGTTTCCTGTTCAACTCAAAACTGAAAGCGCTGAAAAATAAAACAGATTTTTCCGTGCAGAATCTTTCTGTTTCCGAATCTCTTGATAAGCTGTTCAGCGGAAGTAACCTTACTTACAAACAATTGGAGAATAATGTTGTGGTTGTTTTTTCAACCAATGATGAGGAGAATGATAAAATAAAAGTAACCGGAAGAATTACCGGCGAAAATGGGGAAGCCATTGCCGGCGCATCGGTGATGCAAAAGGGTACAGGTGTCGGAACTTCTACTGACAATAACGGTGTTTATACCATTACAGTGGATAATGATGCTACCCTTGTAATTACTAGTATCGGTTACCAGATACAGGAAGTAAAAGTAAATAGCCGTTCCGTGATCGACATCCGTTTGCTGGCTTCCATTAAAGCGTCAGAAGAAGTGGTGGTGATTGGTTATGGTACTGCCAGCAAAAGAGATTTAACCGGTAGTATCAGCAAGGTAAAGGGCGAAACCATCGCATCACAACCCAACAGTAATGCGCTCTCATCATTACAGAATAAGGTTGCCGGTGTATCCATATTGAATTCGGCCGTTCCCGGATCTGCACCCGATATCAGGATCCGTGGTACAATCAGCGTGGGTACAATCCGCCCGGTTTATATCGTGGATGGTATCTTCAACGACAATATCGATTTTGTAAATCCCAGTGAGATCGAAAGCCTGGAAATATTGAAAGACCCTTCTTCACTGGCTATCTTCGGTATCAAAGGCGCAGCCGGCGCTATCATTGTAACTACCAAAAAGGCAAAGGCCGGGCAGGTTAATATCAACTTCAATACAACATACGGAACTAAAAAACTGGTAGATAAGATAGCACTTGCCAACGGCGACGAATTCCGTACCCTGGCTGCATTTGAAGCCAATAACAGGGTATTTGATGATCCATCTGCTGGCTCATATCTGAGTTTTGTAAACAATGTGGGCGGCCCCGGGATGTCAGCTTTTACCGGTAACACCGATTGGATTGACGCCGTAACCCGCAAAGGAAAATTCAGTACCACCAACCTTAGTGTAGACGGAAGCACCGATCGTAACCGTTTCCACTTTGGTCTCGGATATACCTACGATGAAGGGCTTGTAAAGCATGTTCGTTACGACCGGATGACCCTGAACGTAAATGACGAATTCAAAGTAAGTAAAAGATTAAAAGTAGGATTCGGACTGATCGGATCAAAAGAAAAACTTCCGTATAACAGCGGTGCATTGGAAAATGCAAGAAGGTCGTTACCGATCGTTTCGGGAGAAACCAAATCGGTTTATGCCAAAAATCCTTACGGGGTGGATTCTGGGTTCTATAATTTATATTCAACCACTCCTATCATCCAGAACTCCGAAACAAACCCATTGGCTACACTGGAAAACAACTGGGATAAGAAGATCGATGACCGCTACAGGCTGATCGGGAATTTCTTTGTTGAGGTTACGCCTATTAAAGACCTGAACATTCGGGCTACCTGGTATGCGGATATGAGCTGGCGCAACAACAGGGAATATACTCCGTTGTACGACCTGTACGATCCTACATTCACCGGTTACCAGGTGATCAACAGGAACAGCCTTACTGCGGTACGGCAGGACCTGATCAACCAGCGTAATTTCCAGCAGGATTATATCGCCACCTATAAGAAAAAATTCAGGGATCACTCCTTTACGTTGACTGCCGGGTTCACTACCTACTACCATTATTACGAGCAGGTATCTGCTACCGTGAGCCAGAAAACAGTAGGGGTGAATATCATTCCAAACAACAAACGTTTCTGGTACCTGAATACCGGTTTTGGTGATCTCAGGAGTATCATTGGAAACAGTACTTTCCAGAATGAGTACGCCACTGTTTCCGGACTTGCACGCCTGCTCTATAACTTCAGGAACAAATATTATCTGACGGCAAGTTTCCGTCGTGATGGATCCAGCCAGGTAGATCGTGATTACTCTAAGCAATTCCAGAGTTTCTGGGCTGTGGGCGGAGCCTGGGAAATATCCAGGGAGAAGTTCATGGAAAATGTTAAGATCGTTAACTTCCTGAAATTAAAAGCATCTACCGGGGTACTGGGTAATTTTACCACCTCTAACTACGCTTATCCTGCTTACCCGGGATTGTCTTCAACTGCATCGGCTGTTTTTGGAGACAACCTGATCCCGGTTCTGGTACCGAACTATGCAGTAGAGAACCTGAGATGGGAAACCGTTAACTCTACTGAAGTCGGCATCGAAACGGACATGCTCGCTAACCGCCTGCATTTTGAAGCTAACTACTATCACAAAAAGACCAAGGGCCTTTTGTTTGTTCCGAATGCTTTAGGAGGCAACCTGCCAAGACTTATCAACTTTGGCTCGATCGAGAACAAAGGATTTGAGTTCATGGGCAGCTGGACACAAAAATTGTATAAAGATCTTAGTGTAGTGGCAACAGGTAATCTCACCACATATAAGAATAAGGTGCTTTCACTTGCCAATAATTTCAGGAATGTCTCATCCAGCGAGCAAACACCTAATCAAGTGGAAGTGGGTTTCCCCATGGGTTATTTCTATGGCCTGGTTGTGGAAGGTATCTACCAGTCGTATGCAGATATTCTTGCTTCGCCGGTTAATACCATCAACGGAGGTGGTATAAAACCCGGAGACCTGAAATACAAGGACCTTGATGGTAACGGGATTATCGATGATAAAGACCGTACCAATATCGGCAACCCAACACCGGATTTTACCTATGGCATCAACCTTGCCTTTAAATACAAGGCCTTCGACCTGGGCATTGATTTTGCCGGATGTTATGGCAACGAGATCTACCGGGTTTGGGGTACTTCCGAACAAAAGAACTCTGTGTACAATTATCCAAAATATTATACCGAAGCCTGGACTGCAGCCGGAACATCCAACTGGGTACCTATTGTAAATTCATCTCACCTGGTTAACCGGGCGCCATCTACTTATGGTATTGAAGACGGAAGTTATTTCCGGATCAGGAACCTGTCGCTGGGCTATTCATTGAACAAACTGCCAAAGATCACAGGCATTAAGAACCTTCGTCTTTCAGTATCTGTTCAAAACCTGAAAACCTGGAAGAATAACATCGGTTATTCTCCCGAGTTTGCCGGCGACGCAACCGGGTTTGGTATGGACTTTGGCGGAGCAGGCAGTGCACTTCCCCGTATAACGACCATAGCATTAAACGTAAATTTCTAATTTTTTAAAAGATAAAATTTTGAAAATGACAGCATATTTTAAACCAATAGCCCGGGTGGTGATTGCCATCTCCGCTATTACCCTGTTCGGAAGCTGTAAGAAATTCCTGGACAGAAAACCACTTGAAGCCACTGTAGATGACATCAATGTGGGCGCCCTGGAAGGGAAAACCGTAGGTCTTTATGGAGCCATCCGTAATTCAGCCGCTCAGCCCTATTGCGGCGACGGGTTTCAGAATATCCCCTGGGTAGCCATGAACGGTTTCCGTTCGGATGATGCCGAGATCGTTGCCGATCCCGGCGCTTCTGCCTGGCACCAGACATACGACAACTTCCAGTACACAAAAGACGACTGGGGTGCCGGCCTTTACTGGGATAAACACTACATCTTTATCGGGTTGTGTAACAACGTTCTCGATGATGCTGTACAGGGTAATTATACCGACCCGGCTTCGATCATTAACGTTGCCGAAGCAAGGTTCTTCCGTGCTTATGCATATTTCGACCTGGTTAGAACCTATGGTGCAGTTCCTAAGATCGATTTCAAAGTAAATACCATTGCGGAAGGCAATATTGCCAAGTCAGATACGGCAGCTATCTATAACCTGATCCACAGTGACCTGGTATATGCCGAGCAGCACCTGCCCCTGGTATGGGGTGCCAAGTTTGCCGGAAGGCTTACTTCATGGGCAGCTAAAGCGCTTCATGCAAAAGCGCTCATGCAGCAGAGGAGATATGCAGAAGCATTGCCCATCTGCCGCGATATCATCAACAACGGGCCTTACCAACTGTACACTCCTTACTGGAAGATATTCAAAAAAGAAGGTGAACTGTGCAGCGAATCGATCTTCGAGATACAGGCTTCCAAGACAGCCGGCGACGGAAACACATACTGGAGCCGCCTTGGTCAGTGCCAGGGTGTACGGGGATCAGGAACATGGGACCTTGGCTGGGGATGGAATACACCTACTCCAAACCTGGTAGCTTCTTATGAAGCAGGAGATGTTCGTAAAGATGCCACCATTCTTTATTCAAATCAATCCGATGGTGGTACAAATACCGGTGGTTATGGATTAACGCTTCCCAATCTTACCAACGCTCTTTACTGGAGTAAAAAAGTATATAATCAATACAGCGATTACCTGGCAGCAGGCCAGGGTACACCAAATAATGAAGCACAGAATACCTGGATCAACCATCGTGTACTACGCTTCGCAGACATCCTATTGCTTGGAGCAGAGGCTGCCAATGAATCGGCTCCCGGTGGTTCCGAAGCAACAACATGGTTGAACCGGATCCGTAACAGGGCAGGGTTGGGTAATATTGCATACGTAAACCAAGCCCAGATGAGGGCGGCTATCAAGCAAGACAGAAGGTCGGAATTTGCGATGGAATACGAACGCTTCTTTGACCTGGTGAGGTATGGTGATGCCATCTCTGTTCTGGCCGCCAATAACTACCAGAACAAGCATCGCTACTACCCGATACCTAATTCGGCGCTTAATGCTAACCCTAATCTCGTTCAAAATCCGGAGTGGTAATAAACTAAAAACTTTAAATAGTAAATTATTATGCAAAAGAAATTTCAACAGTACCTCACAGCAATTGCATTGCTATTGCTGGTGGCAAGCTGCCAGAAAATGAGCAGGCCTGAATTGGGTAATTACCCGGTTGATGCAAATTCTCCCACCGGGCCGCTTAAATTTTATGCAGCTTTTGACGGAACAACCTCCAACCCGCTGATGAATGCGGTGGATAGCATCAGGGCTACCTTCCCTTCCGACAATCCTTTTACCAGCGGCACAGGAATCGCAGGCAGCGGAGTTACCGGGGTTAATCAGAAATACATCAAATACCCTTCGTTCAATACCTGGGCGAGTAGCAGCAGCATGTCTATTTCTGTTTGGTTTAAACAAAACGGACAAACAAAAAACAATAATGGAACAAACGGACCTTCATATATTATGTCACTGAAAGCGGTAGACGGTTTTCATTGGAGTAATGCCGTTGGCTTTCTGTTCCTCGAAGGTGACAATGCAGCATGCGCCGTAAAGAGTATGTTTGTAAGCAATAGCGGCGACAACTGGTTTACCTGGGAAGGTGGTCAAACCATTGCCGGATTATGCAATAACGCCTGGCACCACCTGGTACTTACATATGATCAAACAAACAGCTCGGTTAAATTGTATATCGACGGAGTGCAGAACCCCAATGTAAAGAACTGGGGCACACACGGTGCATTGAATCTGGCTACGAGCAAGATCTCCGAATACAGGGTTGGAGCCGGACCATCAAACAGCTTTGCATCAGACGACTGGCTGGCATGCACTTTTAAAGGTGGGTTAGACCAGTTAAGAATGTATGGGGTGGCTTTAACAGCAGCAGAAATACAGGCTCTTTATGCAAGCAAACGTTAATAAGTAAAAGGCAGTTTCATAAATCAAGCTTCATGCGCAATCAGAGAGGGCCGAACATTCTTGTTTGGCCCTTTTTTCTTAAAAACGATTCTAATTTATTGCTGGTGAAAAATCCCATACTGATATCCCTTTCTCTTTTTGTTGCTGCGGCTTTGTGCTTCTCCTCCTGCAAGGGAAAAAAAGAAAGCATGTTTGAAAGTCTTCCTTCTTCACAAACCAATATCGGGTTTGAGAACAAACTGGCGAATAAGGATATGTTCAACATACTCTATTACCTGTATTATTATAACGGGGGAGGCGTAGCTACCGGTGATATTAATAACGATGGCCTGCCCGATATTTATTTTACAGCAAACAGCAAGGGCAACAACAAACTGTATCTCAACAAAGGGAATTTTGTTTTTGAAGACATTACCGCTAAAGCCGGCGTGGCAGGCACTGCTGACTGGTGTTCGGGCGTAACCATGGCTGATGTGAACGGGGATGGCTTTATGGATATATATGTTTGCGCCAGCAGCCTGCACCATGGGTTAACCGGACATAACGAACTTTTTATAAATAACGGCAATAACAGTTTTACTGAAAGTGCTGAAAAATACGGATTGAATTTTTCCGGCTTTGGTACACAGGCTGCTTTCTTTGATTATGACCGCGATGGCGACCTGGATTGTTACCTGCTTAACCATTCGCAAAAACCCAATTCAAACATACGGGATACCAGCAACCGCCGGCAATTTGATGCCGTATCAGGCGACCGGTTTTATCGTAACGACCTGGATTCAACCGGAAAATTTACCGATGTATCTGCCACAGCAGGCATCTATCAAAGCAACCTGGGTTACGGGCTGGGCATTGCCACCGGTGATTTCAATAACGATGGATGGGATGATATTTATGTGGGCAACGATTTTCATGAGAACGATTATTACTACCTCAATAACGGCAACGGTACTTTCAGGGAATCGGGTGCCGGTCATTTTAAACATTACAGCCGTTTTAGTATGGGTAATGATGCGGCTGACTATAATAACGACGGACAATTGGATATCATAACCGTAGACATGCTTCCGCCCGATGAAAAAGTATTGAAAACATACGGAAGCGATGAGAACCCCGATACCTATAAATACAAACTGATGGGGCATGGATATCAAAATCAGTATTCAAAGAATGCCTTACAGCGTAACAACGGCAACGGAACCAGTTTCAGCGAAACCGCTTTGCAAAGCGGCGTGGCTGCAACCGACTGGAGCTGGGCGCCACTCTTTGCCGATTTTGATAATGATGGATATAAAGATCTCTTTATATCCAGTGGTATTGTAAAACGGCCGGTTGACCTGGATTATATCCGCTTTGTATCGGACCTGGTAATGAAGCAGGGTTCAGGCAAAACCAGCGAGCTGGATAACCAGGCCATTGAAAATATGCCGGACGGAAGTTCGCATCCCTATTTTTATAAAGGAAATGGTAACATAAATTTTACCGATGTAAGCAGCAGTTGGGGAACAGCTTCCATGAAAGGTTATTTCACCGGAGCTTCCTATGCCGATCTGGATAACGATGGCAATTTAGATATGGTGATCAACAGCCTGAATGCGCCGGCCCTGATCCTGAAAAATAAACTGCCTGCTAAAAATACCATTGACATAGCTTTTACTGGCAGCGATAAAAATAAAAACGGCATTGGCGCCAAAGCATGGGTATTTACCAATGGAAAAATGCAATACGGGCAACTGATGACCACCAGGGGATTTCAATCTTCCTGTGATGCAAAGCTGCATTTTGGGGTTGACAGCCTGCGGTATATTGACAGCATCCTGATTGTATGGCCCAATCAAAAATACCAATTGCTTAAGAACACGCCGGCCAAAGGATTTATTGAAGTGAAACAGGTTGAAGCGGGAGGGCGGTTTGATTACAATGCCTTCTTTAAACCTGCAAAGCCATTGTTTGATAATATCAGCAGCCAGGTACAATGCAACTGGGTACATCACGAAAATGATTTTCTTGATTTCAACAAGCAATATCTTACTCCGCACATGCAATCTACCCGTGGGCCGAAGCTTGCTGTAGCCGATGTAAATAAAGACGGACTCGATGACTTTTTTGTATGCGGCGCTTCCGGGCAAGCTGGCCAGTTGATGCTACAAACAGCCGGCGGAAAATTCATTTCATCGGATACCGCTGTGTTTGCAAAAGCAAAACAAAGCGAAGAAGTGGATGCCGTTTTCTTTGATGCCAACAACGATGGTTCGCCCGATCTGTACGTAGTAAGCGGGGGTAATCAGTATGATGATGGCAGTATCGACCTGGCCGATCATCTTTATATGAATGATGGCAAAGGCCATTTTACCCTGGCGGCATCTGCCATTCCTGATCTGCTGAAAAATAAATCCTGTGTATCGGCCGCTGATATTGACAAGGATGGGGATATGGATCTTTTTGTTGGTGGCCTGGCCGATGCAAAACGTTTTGGCATACCGCAGTCTTCTTATTTATTATTGAACGACGGTAAAGGCATTTTTAAACTGGCCGATGCTTCTGTTATAAAACCCGAGAATCTTGGTATCGTTACCAGTGCTTCCTTTACCGATCTTAATAACGACGGATGGAACGACCTGGTAGTTGCCGGCGAATGGATGGCCGTGAAGATATTTATGAATCAACATGGAAAATTCACTGCTTCCGATATTCCATCTTCCACCGGTTTATGGCAAACCGTTTGTCTCACCGATGTGAACGGAGATGGCTTTGCAGATATCCTTGCCGGTAACTGGGGACACAACAGTAAACTCTATGCAGGTAAGAATGGCCCGTTAAAACTGTATGTAAAAGATTTTGATGGCAATGGTTCGGTAGAACAGGTGATGGCGTATACGATGGATAATAAGGAATACACATTCCTGGCAAAAGACGAATTGGAAAGGCCTTTACCCGTTTTGAAGAAAGCATATCTGAAGTATAGCGAAGTGGCTGGTAAAACAGTTGATTATATGTTTTACGACCTGTTCAAGGATTATACAGAACTAAAAGCTGAAACACTGGGGTCCTGCTGTTTCATCAACGACGGTAAAGGAAATTTCAGCAAAAGGGACCTGCCGGAAGAAATGCAAATGGCGCCGGTGTTCTCTTTCTGTTCTCTGCCGGGGAATAACAAAAACAGTTATCTGGCATCTGGAAATTTTTACGGAGTGGTTCCTTATGAAGGCAGGTACGATGCATTGTTGCCTGCGGTATTCGCATTCAGCAAACCGGAAAATCAGTTTAAATTCTCCGCTAATGCACCAATAACCGATGGGGAAGTGCGGGATGCAAAGTGGATAAGATATGCCGGTGGAAAACAGGTATTGGTTGTTGCACAGAATAATAAAGGTTTGACTTTTTTAAAACCGAACGAATAGTTTCAGCATAAAACTTCTTCGGCTGTTCTAATTCTTGATTTATGAAACGAAATATTGCTGCCATCGCTTTAGCTGCGCTGTTCTTTCTGCCCGGGTGCAGTAAGAAGGAGTATACGAATGATTTTAATGACCCGTTGCTGTTTTCACGAACGGTTAAAGAATTGAACAACGTAGTGATGCAGAACAATTTTCCACCCATCATCGCCAGCCGTAATTATGCATATGCAACTATTGCTGCTTATGAAACCATGGTATTGGGGGATGAACGTTTTCAATCCCTGGCCGGGCAGATAAAACATTTGCCGCCGCTTCCAAAACAGCATACGGTTAATGTGAATTTTCAGTACGCCTCCCTCCTGGCTTTTTGTAAAGTAGGCCAGGCCGTTACCTTTCCCGAAGGTAGTATGAAGGAATATATAAGCAGGCTCGATTCCATTGCGGATGCCTGCCATATGACCAGCCTGATGAAGGCGGCAAGTAAACGACTCGGTGATTCAGTAGCCAATCATATTCTTCGCTGGAGTAAAAAGGATAATTATGCCGCAACCCGTACGGCCGAAAAATATAATGTAACCGATGAAGAAGGAAGATGGGTACCTACGGCGCCATCCTACGCACAGGCATTGGAACCACACTGGCGGGAGATAAGGACCATGGTGATGGACAGTGCCAGCCAGTTCATGCCGCCCAGGCCACCGGCATTTGACATGAAAAATAAAGAAAGCAAATTTTATAAAGAAGTGCTGGCCGTAAAGAATGCCGGCGATAGCTTAACCGATGAACAAAAACATATTGCCGAGTTTTGGGACGACCTGGGAACTCGTATGAACGTGGAAGGGCATGTGATGTTTGTTACCAAAAAGTTCTCACCACCCGGCCACTGGATGAATATTGTAGGTATTGCAGCAAAAAAGGCAGGCGCCGACTTTTCCACCACTGTGTATGCGTATACCAAGGCCGGCATTGCCATATTTGATGCATTCATTCAGTGCTGGGACGAAAAATTCAGGAGCAATGTATTACGGCCCGAAACAGCCATAAACAAATATATCGATGATGAGTGGCGGCCCTACCTGCAAACACCGCCCTTTCCTGAATATACCTGCGGGCACAGCACGGTTTCTTCTTCTGCCGCAGAAACGCTTACTGATGTATTTGGCGACAACTTCAATTACACCGATACCTCCGAACTGGAGTTCGGGATAAAGAACCGTTCTTTCACTTCTTTCCGGCAGGCGGCCATTGAAAATAACTGGGCAAGGTTTTATGGAGGCATTCACTTTCATAATTCCTGCATCATAAGCACAGAGTATGGTAAAAAAGTAGGCGGGCTGGTTAATGAACGTTTAAAAATGAAAAAATAATTTGATCAGTATGGAACTAAAGAAAAATACTATGTGGCTTATTCCTGTTTTAATGCTCTTTGTTTTTGGCGACTGTTCTAAAAGCAGCAATACCAATAGTGGAGGTGGAGGAAATGGCGGCGGCGGTGGAGGAGGAACAACTCCTACCAATGATATGGATATGTGGCTTACCAAGGCTGACCAGTCATCTGTATTGCAAAAACAATCTGTTACACTTTCTTTCGGCAGCACGGCAACCAATGGGTACCCGGTCATTGATGTGGACTCAGCCACTTCGTATCAAACCGTTGATGGGTTTGGTTATACACTCACCGGCGGCAGTGCCTATCATATCAACCGCATGGATGCCACTTCCAGGGCAGCCCTGTTGAACGAATTGTTTGGCTCCGATGTCGCTTCAATCGGCATCAGTTATCTGCGGGTGAGTATGGGCGCTTCTGATCTCAGCGCTTCGGTGTACAGTTACAACGATATGCCCACCGGGCAAACCGATCCAACGCTTGCCAACTTCAGCCTTTCATTGGATACCGTTGATGTGATTCCCGTATTGAAACAGATACTGGCCATCAATCCAAATGTTAAGATACTGGGTTCACCTTGGAGTGCACCGGTGTGGATGAAAACAAACGGAAGCACCATCGGTGGCGGATTGCAAACACAGTACTATGCAGCCTATGCAAAATATTTTGTGAAGTATATACAGGCCATGCAGGCAAAAGGCATCCGCATTGATGCAGTTACCATTCAAAATGAACCGCAGCATGGAGGCAATAATCCAAGCATGGTAATGTCATCAACCGAACAGGCGAATTTCATTAAGAATAACCTGGGTCCTGAATTTCAAACGGCCGGTATCAGTACCAAGATCATCATCTGGGATCACAACTGCGATAATGCTGCGTATCCTATTTCAATATTGAACGATGCGGCTGCCAAACAATATATCGATGGATCGGCCTTTCATTTGTATGCCGGTGATATCAGCGCTTTAGCGGCTGTTAAAACTGCACACCCCGATAAGAATCTTTATTTCACCGAGCAATGGACAAGCGGCAGCGGAAGTTTTTCGGGTGATCTCAACTGGCATATAAAAAATGTAGTGATTGGCTCTATGCGCAACTGGAGTAAGGTTGCACTGGAATGGAACCTGGCCAGCGATGCAACATTTAATCCACATACGCCCGGCGGTTGTACCGAATGCAAGGGCGCTTTAATTGTGAATGGAACACTGGTGGTACGAAATGTAGGCTATTATATTATAGCACATGCCAGCAAATTTGTTCCGGCTGGCTCGGTACGTATTGCAAGTCCGGTGGCTGCCAACCTTCCCAATGTTGCTTTTAAAACACCTTCGGGTAAAAAAGTACTCATCGTGCTGAATGAAGGAGGCACTGCCATGGGTTTTAATATTGGCTATAAAGGAAAATATATTTTCACATCACTCACCCCAGGGGCTGTAGCAACCTATACCTGGTAAAAAACACGTATGAAAAAACTCAGTTTTGTTATTACAGCTTTTGTTCTGTTCTCCTGTGCTGAAAATAAACAGAATAAGGACAATGATATCGCAACGGCCTTCTCCACCGACGGAAAAAAAGTTACGGTGTATACTACGGCCGATAGCAGTAACTATCGCCTGTCTGCCACCGATACGCTGGAGTTTAAAGAAAAAGGACAACCGTTTGAGAATGAGATCAGCGTTTTTGTTGACCCGGGTAAAAGTTTTCAAACCTACTTTGGTATCGGCGCTGCGTTAACCGACGCCTCGGCAGAAACCTTTTATAAACTGCCGAAAGAAAAACAGCAGGAATTGCTTACGGCTTATTTCAGTGCCGATAAAGGCATCGGCTATACCGTGGCAAGAACCAATATCAACAGCTGCGATTTCAGCAGCGATATGTATACCTACATAAAAGAAGGCGATAAAGAACTGAGCTCATTCGATATTGGTCACGATAAAAAATTCAAGATACCCTTCATTAAAGAAGCGATGAATGTCTCGGGCAATAAACTGAACCTGTTTGCCAGTCCCTGGAGCCCTCCGGCCTTTATGAAAGACAATAACGATATGCTGCATGGCGGTAAGTTAAGATCAGAATTTCACGACAGCTGGGCCATGTACTATACCAAATTCATCAAAGCATATGAAAAGGAAGGGGTGCCGGTTTGGGGCATTAGCATTCAGAACGAACCCATGGCAAAGCAGCGCTGGGAAAGCTGTATCTATACCGGGGAAGAAGAAAGAGATTTTTTAAAAGAACACCTGGGCCCAACAATGGTAAAAGAAGGATTGAAAGATAAAAAGATCATTGTGTGGGATCATAACCGTGACCTGGTCTATCAACGGGCGCAAACTTATTTCAACGATCCCGAAGCAGCGAAGTATATCTGGGGCATCGGCTTTCACTGGTACGAAGACTGGAGCGGTGGAACACCTATGTATGACAATTTAAGAAGGGTATATGAATCATACCCCGATAAAAATATCTTTTTCACCGAAGGTTGTGCCGAGAGTTTTGATTCAACCAGGTACAACGCCTGGGTGCTGGGTGAAGAATATGGCCGCAGCATGATCAACGATTTTAACAACGGCATGGTGGGCTTCACCGACTGGAATATTTTACTGGATGAAAAAGGCGGTCCCAACCATGTGCAGAATTTTTGTTTTGCCCCGGTGCATGGCGATACAAGAACAGGCCAGCTTATTTATACCAACGCCTATTATTATATCGGCCATTTTTCAAAATTTATAAAACCAGGCGCCAAAAGAATTATCAGCAGCAGCAGCCGCAGCCAGTTGCTCACTACAGCATTCAAAAACGAAGACGGGAAGATCGTGGTGATCGTAATGAACCAGGGCAGCATCAAAACACCGTATAATTTATGGATCAATGGCAAGGCCGCTGAATGTGTGGCATTGCCTCATTCTATTTCAACACTTATTTTCTAAAACAGGCATTATGCGATCGGTAAAAACAGCAATAGTAATAGCAGGAGTTGCATTGATTATACAGGGATGCAGCAAGGGAGACGGCGGCGGGGGTACAACACCCACGCCTTTACCACCTGTTCCTATCGCATTGGTTGCAATCAAGATCGACAATACAACCGCCTTAACGGGGTTCACAAATTATAATATCAAATTGAGTCCTGTCATCCGCCTTTCGTTTAACAATGCGGTAGACCGGGCAACAGTAAGTGCCATCTCTGTTAAAGAGAACGGAACCACGGCTATTGGCTCGGGCTATGGATATGAGAACGGCGACAGTACGATTGTTGTTAATCCGGCTGCTGCTTTAAAAGCACTAACACGCCATACTATTGATATAACTACAGCGTTGAAGTCTGTTAAGGGCGGCGCCATGTCGGCTAATTCCAGCATTACCTTCATAACACAGATCGATTCAACCGATAAATTCCCCGTGATCAGTGATAATGCATTGCTTGACCTTGTTCAGCAACAAACATTCAAATATTTCTGGGATTATGGTCACCCCACCAGCGGACTGGCAAGAGAACGAAGCAATGCTACGCCGGAAACGGTTACCACCGGTGGCTCAGGTTTTGGTATCATGGCCATACCTGTTGGCATCAGCCGGAATTTCATCAGCAGGGCACAGGGTTTAACAAGAATGCAGACAATCGTTTCTTTTTTAAAAAACACGGCGCAGAAATTTCATGGCGCTTTTCCGCATTGGTTAAATGGAACTACCGGGGTGGTTATTCCTTTCAGTACAAAAGATGATGGCGCCGACCTGGTGGAAACTTCTTACTTAATGGCTGGCCTGTTAACCGCCCGGCAATATTTCAATGGCGTGGATGCAGCCGAAACAAACCTGCGGAACGACATTAATATTCTCTGGAACGGTGTGGAGTGGAACTGGTTTCGCCAGGGAACACAAAACGTTTTGTACTGGCACTGGAGTCCCAACTACGCCTGGCAGATGAATCATAAGATAGAAGGATGGAACGAGTGTTTGATCACTTATATCCTGGCCGCATCGTCAACTGCTTTTCCCATTCCCCAGGTGGTATATAAAGAAGGCTTTGCAAGAAATGGCGCCATGCAGAATGGGAATACATACTATGGATACCAGCTTCCGCTTGGCATTGCTAATGGCGGGCCTTTGTTCTTTGCTCATTATTCCTTCCTTGGCATCAATCCCAACGGGCTGAATGATACCTATGCAAACTATCAAACACAGGTAACCAATCATACCAAAATAAATTATGAGTATTGCAAAGCAAACCCAAGAGGCTATTTTGGATACAGCAATCTTTGCTGGGGCTTAACGGCCAGTGATGTACAAGGTGGTTATAATGCCAACGAACCCAATAACGATATTGGTGTGATATCACCCACTGCAGCGCTTTCCTCTTTTCCATACACCCCCACAGAAAGTATGAATGCACTTAAGTTCTTTTATTACAAACTTGGCGATAAGATATGGAAGCAGTATGGTTTTACAGATGCATTCTCTTTAAAAGACCTGTGGTATGCCGATTCATTCCTTGCCATAGACCAGGGGCCGGTTATTGTGATGATAGAAAACTATCGCAGCGGGTTAGTATGGAGTTTACTCACCAGCTGCCCCGAAGTGAGGAACGGAATGAAGAATGTATTAGGCTTTACAGCGCCTTATCTATAAATAATTGCAAGCTATGTTTAAACGTTTCCCTGTTCTTTTATTTGTATCACTAGTGGCATGCGCATGCAACTCCGGCGAAAAAGCAACGGCGCAACAAAACGCAACAATGCCATTGGCCGATACGGCCTTGTTCAGGCTGGTGCAGCAGCAAACCTTTCAGTACTTCTGGGATGGGGCAGAACCAACCAGTGGTTTGGGAAGGGAGCGTTTTCATGCCGATGATAATTACCCGTACAACGATAAGAACGTGGTTACAAGCGGTGGCGCCGGTTTTGGCGTAATGGCCATCATCGTTGGCATCGAAAGAGGTTTTGTAACAAAGGAAGAAGGAAGAAAGCACCTGGAAAAGATCGTTCGCTTTTTAGAAACAG
Organism: Ferruginibacter sp.; assembly: GCA_044220615.1. Taxonomy (GTDB): domain Bacteria; phylum Bacteroidota; class Bacteroidia; order Chitinophagales; family Chitinophagaceae; genus Ferruginibacter. The sequence goes on from JBGAQR010000001.1 coordinate 282,190, forward strand.
CTGATCGCTTTCATGGCGCCTGGCCGCATTGGTGGAATGGCGAAACAGGTAAGGTTGTGCCATTTGGAAAAAAGGACAATGGCGGCGACCTGGTAGAGACATCATTTATGGTGCAGGGGCTTCTTTGCGTTCGGCAGTATTTTCAAAACGGTAATAAAGAAGAAAAAGCATTGGCAGCAAGAGCCGATAAATTATGGAAAGAAGTGGAGTTTGACTGGTACCGCAATGGTAAGAATGTATTGTACTGGCACTGGAGTCCAACCTATGCTTGGGAAATGAATTTTGCCGTTCGTGGTTATAACGAATGCCTGGTCATGTATGTGCTGGCTGCTTCTTCACCCACACATGGCGTGCCTGCAGAAGTGTACCACGAGGGCTGGGCAGAGAACGGGAAGATAAACGATGTGAATAAGCCGGATGGAATAGCTGCCGGTTATAAATATAAGTTGCAGATGAAACACCAGGGCGATGCATGGAATGGCGGGCCTTTATTCTGGGCACATTATTCTTACCTTGGTTTAGATCCGAGAGGGTTGAAAGATAAATACGCAGATTACTGGGAAGAGAATAAGAACCAGGCCCTGATCAATTACCAGTGGTGTGTGGATAACCCGAATAAATTCAAAGGATACGGACCCAATAACTGGGGACTAACATCCAGCTATTCTGTAAAGGGATATGCAGGCCATGCCCCTACCACAAAAAGAGATATTGGCGTGATCTCTCCAACAGCAGCCTTATCTTCTTTTCCATATACGCCCGATCAATCAATGGCTGCCATGAAACATTGGTATAACAACATGAAGGAAAAGATATGGGGGCCTTATGGTTTTTATGATGCCTTTAGCGAACAGGATAACTGGTACCTGCCGCATTACCTGGCCATCGACCAGGGACCCATTGTGGTGATGATGGAAAACTACCGAAGCGGCCTGTTGTGGAATTTATTTATGAGTTGTCCTGAAATAAAGACCGGCCTTGGTAAACTTGGATTTGAAAGTCCGTGGTTAAAAAAATAAAAGTAGCCGACATGAAAATAAAATTCTTGCTGATGATGCTGTTGGTACTGGGATCTGGTTCCAATGCGCAAAACAAAACCTATTGCAACCCCATCAACATAGATTATGGTTATACCCCCATCCCGAATTTTAGTGAATGGGGCCGGCACCGGGCAACAGCCGACCCGGTAATTATTTTATACAAGAACGATTATTATTTATTCAGCACAAATCAATGGGGTTACTGGTGGAGCAGCGATATGCTCAATTGGAATTTTGTTTCTAAAAAATTCCTGCGGCCCTGGAACCAGGGGTATGATGAACTTTGTGCACCCGCAGCAGGAATTGTGGGAGATACCATGCTGGTTTTTGGTTCTACCTACACAAGCAATTTTACGTTGTGGATGAGTACAAATCCAAAAGCCAATGAATGGAAACCGTTGGTTGATAGTTTTGAGATCGGCGGATGGGACCCTGGTTTTTTTACGGATGATGATGGCCGGTTTTATATGTATAATGGAAGCAGCAACCGGTTTCCCCTGTATGGTATTGAATTGAACAGGAAGACCTTTAAACCGATCGGAACAAGAAAAGAGACATACTTCCTGGAACCATGGCGGTATGGCTGGCAGCGTTTTGGGGAGTATATGGATAATACGTTCCTGGATCCATTTATAGAAGGTTCGCACATGACAAAGCATAATGGAAAATATTACCTGCAGTATTGTGCTCCTGGTACAGAAATGAGTGGCTCGGCAGATGCCGCATTGGTGGGAGATAATCCGCTTGGGCCTTTTCAGCCACAGTCAGACCCATTCAGTTTTAAACCCGGCGGCTTTGTAAGAGGGCCGGGGCATGGCAGTACTTTCCAGGATAAATGGAATAACTACTGGCATACATCCACATTGGGCATAAATGTTAAGAATACGTTTGAAAGAAGGCTTGGTATATGGCCGGCAGGCTTTGATAAGGATGGGACGATGTATATGGATGCAGCCTTTGGCGATTATCCCACCTATCTTCCCAATGGAGCAGCAGATCATTTAAAAGGAAAATTCACAGGCTGGATGCTGCTGAACTATAAAAAACCTGTACAGGTTTCTTCCACACTGGGCAGCTATTATGCCAACAATGCTGTTGATGAAAGTATTAAGACCTATTGGAGTGCCGCATCAGGTGATACCGGCGAATGGATACAGACCGACCTGGGAAATATGGCTACCGTAAATGCGGTACAGATAAATTATGCCGACCAGGATGTGGAAGATAATCGTTTGGGAAAATGGAGCGGCCAGTACCATCAGTATAAACTGTATTATTCTGCCGATGGAAAAAAATGGAACATCCTGGCAGATAAAAGCAATAACAAAACAGATGTTCCGCATGATTATGTGGAGCTGGCAGCACCCGTACAGGCCAGGTTCATAAAACTCGAAAACATTCACATGCCCACCGGCAAATTTGCCATCAGCGGGTTACGTGTTTTTGGCAATGGCAATGGCGAAAAGCCGGCGGCCGTGAAAACTTTTTTTGTATTGCGTACAGAAAAAGACAAGCGCAGCGCCTGGATCAAGTGGAGCCCGGTGAGCAATGCCTATGCCTACAATATCTATTTTGGCACCAACCCGGACAAATTATACAACTGCATTATGGTGCATGATGCCAATGAGTATTACTTCAAAGGCATGGACCTGCAAAAAACATACTATTACAGCATTGAGGCAATAAATGAGAACGGTGTTTCAGAAAAATATAAAACAATAAAAGTTGATTAGGTAAATGATGCGTCGGTTAAAAATATGGGCCCCGTTTTTTTTTCTCAGCATCAGTTTGTATGCGCAGGAAACAAAGCCGCCATACTGGAACGATATACAGACTTTTAAAAAGCAGGACAGCACTGCTTTCCCCGGAACAGGAAAGATATTGTTCGTGGGCAGTTCTTCCTTTACCAAATGGAAAGACGTGCAGGATTATTTCCCCGGTCATCCGATCATCAACCGGGGCTTTGGCGGGTCAACCTTACTGGATGTTACCCGGTATGAGAACGATGTGATCTTTTCCTATCAGCCCAAACAAATAGTTATTTACTGTGGGGAGAATGATATTGCTAATGACAGCAGCGTTACGGGTAAGATGGTGTTTGAACGCTTCAAAAAACTCTTTGATGATACCCGGGCAAAACTTCCCGGTGTGCCGGTTGTGTATATTTCAATGAAACCAAGTCCGAGCCGCTGGCACATGCGGGAACGGGTGATGGATGGGAATAAGCGGATCAAAAAATTCCTGAAGAAAAAAAAGCATACGGTATTTGTAAGTGTGTGGAACGATATGCTGGGTACCGATGGAGAACCCGTTAAAGAACTGTTTGTTGAAGACAGATTACATATGAATGCCGGCGGCTATGCCATCTGGCAGAAACTGATAGAACCTTATTTACTGAAATAATAAAACTAAGAACATGAAGCTATTCGGAAAAATCATTATTGCATCATTGCTTTTAACCTCATTTAATGTAACGGCACAGGATGCTAAAATGAAAACCTTCATTGATGCATTGATGAAGAAGATGACACTGGATGAAAAGATCGGGCAACTGAACCTGCCGGGTTCGGGTGATATTGTAACCGGCCAGGCACAGAGTTCCGATATTGGTAAAAAGATACGGGAAGGAAAAGTAGGCGGGCTCTTTAATATCAAAGGGGTGGAAAAGATAAGAGACGTGCAAAGAGTAGCCATCGAAGAATCGAGGATGAAGATACCCCTGCTCTTTGGGATGGATGTGATTCATGGATACCAAACCGGCTTTCCCATACCGCTGGGTTTATCCTGCACCTGGAATATGCCGGCGATAGAACAGAGCGCAAGAATTGCTGCCACAGAAGCAAGTGCCGAAGGGATCTGCTGGACATTCAGCCCCATGGTAGACATTGCCCGTGACCCACGCTGGGGAAGGATCGCAGAAGGAAGTGGTGAAGATGCTTACCTGGGTTCGCAAATTGCCAAAGCAATGGTAAAAGGTTACCAGGGAAATGATCTTTCCAGGAACAATACCATCATGGCCTGTGTAAAACATTATGCCATGTACGGCGCTGCCGAAGCAGGAAGGGATTACAATACCACCGACATGAGCCGCCAGCGCATGTTCAACGAATACCTTCCGCCATACAAAGCAGCAGTGGATGCAGGCGCCGGAAGCGTGATGGCTTCTTTCAACGAAGTGGATGGCATACCGGCAACGGGCAATAAATTCTTAATGACAGATGTTTTAAGAAAGCAATGGGGCTTTAAAGGGTTCGTGGTAACAGACTATACCGGCATCAATGAAATGATCGACCATGGTATGGGCAACCTGCAACAGGTTTCTGCACTGGCTTTACAGGCAGGTATTCATATGGATATGGTGGGAGAAGGATTTTTAACCACGCTGAAAAGATCAATGGCCGAAGGAAAAGTTACACAGAAACAAATTGACGATGCCTGCCGGTTGATACTGGAAGCGAAATACAAACTCGGCTTGTTTGAAGATCCATACAGGTATTGTAATATCGAAAGAAGCAAGACAGATGTTTATACAGCTGCAAACATTAAAACGGCCAGAGAGATAGCAGCCGAAAGTTTTGTATTGCTGAAAAATCAAAGCAACATACTGCCAATAAAGAAGTCGGGCACCATTGCGCTGATAGGTCCGCTGGCTGATACCAAAGAGAACATGCCAGGTACCTGGAGCGTATCAACCGATCTTAAAAAAGCTGTTGCTGTAAAAGAAGGATTGGAAAAAGCCGTTGGAAGCAATGCAAAAGTATTATACGCAAAAGGTTCTCCCTTTGATGCCGATGCAGAACTGGAAAAAAGAGGAACCATGTTTGGCCGTGAGTTAAAACCCGATAACCGTACATCAGCAGAATTATTGGCAGAAGCGTTGCAGTTGGCCAGCCAGTCGGATGTGATTGTGGCCACCCTTGGCGAAGCATCTGAAATGAGCGGCGAAAGTTCCAGCAGGACCAATATTGAGATTCCGCAGGTACAAAAAGACCTGCTGGCCGCTTTGTTAAAAACAGGCAAGCCCGTTGTATTGGTTTTATTTACGGGCCGACCATTGGCATTATCGTGGGAACAAAAGAATGTTCCGGCCATATTGAATGTTTGGTTTGGCGGCAGCGAAGCAGGCAATGCCATCGCCGATGTGTTGTTTGGTGATGTGAATCCTTCCGGCAAGCTCACCACTTCATTTCCCCAGAATGTAGGCCAGGTACCCATCTTCTACGCACATAAAAATACCGGCCGCCCGCTGGGTGAAGGAAAATGGTTTGAGAAATTCCGTTCTAATTATTTAGATGTATCCAACGATCCGCTTTATCCGTTCGGTTACGGATTGAGTTATACTTCTTTCAGCTACAGTGATGTTAAACTCAGCAGCTCACAGGCAAAAGGAAATCAAACCCTAACAGCAACTGTTACAGTAACCAACACAGGTAAAGTGGATGGAAAAGAAACGGTACAACTTTATATCCGTGATGTGGTAGGAACTGTGACCAGGCCGGTGAAGGAATTAAAAGGATTTCAAAAGATATGGCTGAAAGCAGGGGAGTCAAAAACCGTCTCATTCAGTATAACACCTGAAGACCTGAAATTTTATAATTACGACCTGAAGTACGATTGGGAGCCCGGGGAATTCCAGGTACAGATCGGCGCCAACTCAAGGGATGTGAAAACAGCATCTGTTAACTGGATAAGGTAAAGTATTATATAGTTTAGTTGCAAACTTATTGAATTGGATATGCAAATCTGTAAATTAGCAATATTACTTGCATGCACCTGCTTTCCAGGGTTTGCAGTGACGCAGGATCTTATCATGAATGCCTCAGGCAGAAATTTTATCAGTCTTAATGGTAACTGGAATTATATCATTGACCCGTATGAAACGGGGTATTACAGTTTTCATGCAGAAGTTTATGATCAGAAGAATCCATCTTCACCATCGGCTTATTATAATAACTATCAGGCAAAGAATAAGGCCGAACTGGTGGAATATGATTTTGATAAGTCACCCGTAATGAAAATTCCAGGCGACTGGAATACACAACAGGAAAAACTTCTTTATTATGAGGGAACGCTGTGGTTAAAAAAATCATTCAATTATACTTTAAAAAAGGGGAGACGTCTTTTTCTATATTTTGGAGCGGTAAATTACAAAGCCGAAGTTTACCTGAACGGGAAAAAGCTGGGGACCCATGAAGGAGGTTTTACTCCCTTTAATTTTGAGATCAGTACTCTTGTAAAGGACAGTGCAAATTACCTTGTTGTAAAAGCCGAAAATAAAAGATCGAAGGAAAGGGTGCCAACCCTGAACACCGATTGGTGGAATTATGGAGGAATAACCAGGGATGTATTACTGATAGATGAACCGCCAGTTTTTATCAGGGATTATTCGGTTCAGCTGGAGAAAAATGATAAAAGAAAAATATCGGGGTTTATAAAACTTGCCAATGCTGCGGGGAATGAAAAAATCAGCATTGAGATACCGGAGCTTCAGGTTAAATACAACTTGGTAACAGATAAGGATGGAAGGGCATCATTTGAGATTCCTGTTCCGGATGGAATAAAATACTGGTCACCGGAATCGCCGAAACTATATGGAATATTTATTGAAACAGCTTATGAAAAACTGAAAGATGAAATTGGTTTCAGGATTATAGAAACAAGGGGGCCTGATATTTTATTGAACGGAAAATCAGTATTCCTGAGAGGGATTTGCATGCACGAGGAAATAAGCGGACGAAGAGCACATGACATTGCAGATGCAGAAAAATTATTACGTTGGGCAAAGCAACTGGGTTGTAATTATATCAGGCTGGCCCATTACCCGCATAACGAGCATATGATAAGGATGGCTGATAAAATGGGCCTGATGGTTTGGGAAGAAATCCCTGTTTATTGGACCGTTGATTTTGGGAACCCTGTAACAGTTAACAATGCAAGGAATCAGCTTGCCGAAGTAATTACCAGGGATAAAAATCGGGCCAGTGTAATTATCTGGTCTGTGGCAAACGAAACGCCTTTGTCGGAAGAAAGGAATTCTTTTTTACTGAATCTCATTGCACATGCAAGAACCATGGATAGTTCAAGGCTGATTAGCGCTGCTCTGCTTACACATAGCGAAAACGACACAGGTTATATTGATGATAGAATTGGAGAACAGTTGGATATCATTGCTTTCAATCAGTACAGGGGTTGGTATGGCGGCGACTTAAAAACGGCGCCGGATGCCCGGTGGACAACACCTTATAACAAGCCGGTAATTGTATCTGAATTCGGTGGTGATGCAAAACAAGGATTGCATGGCCCTAAAGAAGAACGGTGGAATGAGGAATACCAGGAATATCTTTACCGGCAAAACTTATTGATGATCGAAAAGATGCCAAATATCAGGGGCCTCAGCCCGTGGATACTAATGGATTTTCGTTCGCCGAGAAGAATGTTGCCCGGGATACAAGATGGATTTAACCGGAAAGGATTGATCTCTGACCTGGGGAAAAAGAAAAAAGCATTCTTTATACTGGCATCATTTTATCGAAAAATTGAAGCGCTGTATAACTAAATAAAACAAATATATTTCTTATGCTAAAAAACAAATGCCTGTTTTTATTGCTCTTATTGAATATTCAGATGTCGGAGGCACAGCCGCTAAAAATGATGACCTATAATATCCGCCTGGATGTTGCTTCTGATGGCGAGAACGACTGGTCGCATCGCAAAGAATACTTTACATCTCAAATTAAGTTTTACGAACCCGATGTATTCGGCATTCAGGAAGCATTGCCGCACCAGGTGACCGATATCGCCGGCTACCTTCCGGGATACAATTATGTAGGTACAGGAAGAGACGGCATTGGCAAAGGCGAATCTTCCAATATATTTTATAAGAAGGGACGCTTTGTTGTAAAGAAAGAAGGAACTTTCTGGCTTTCTGAAACACCCGATACCGTTTCAAAGGGATGGGATGCAGCACTGAACCGGGTTTGTACCTATGCGCTGCTGGAAGACAACGAGACAAAAAATAATATCTGGGTTTTCAACACCCACCTCGATCATATTGGCGAAGTTGCCCGCACAAAAAGTATTGAACTGATCGTTTCCAGGATCAGGGCATTCAACACAAAGAATTACCCGGTGGTATTTATGGGCGATCTTAATTCGGAGCCAACAACAGACCGTATCAAAGCGTTGAAGAAAGTAATGACCGATAGCCGGGATGTTTCGGTGGAAAAACCTTTTGGCCCTTCGGGCACATTCAATGGATTTAAATTCAATGAACCGGTTACCAAACTGATAGACTATATCTTTATATCCCAGCCGCTGATCATAACAGTAAAAAAATATGCTGTGCTGAGCGATTCAAAAGACCTGCACTATCCATCCGATCATTTGCCGGTTTACGTTGAACTGGAGATCAATAATCATTAACAGATGAAACTAACCTTTTCTTTCTTACTGGCTGCAATTACTTTCCTGCAAACTTCTGTTTCTGTTGCGCAGAAAAGAACGACCGATCAACGGGTTGATTCGGTTTTGAAACTGATGACGCTTGATGAAAAGATCGGCCAGCTTAACCAGTACAACGACGACTGGAATGCTACCGGCCCGGTAACACTCGACAGTACAAAAAAACAACAGGTATTAAAAGGGCAGGTTGGATCATTATTGAACTGTGTAGGAACATTAAGAACAAGAACCTGGCAGAACATTGCCATGCAATCCCGCTTGAAAATTCCATTACTCTTTGGCCAGGATGTTATTCACGGCTACAAAACAACTTTCCCCATTCCGTTGGCCGAAGCATGCAGTTGGGATATGGATGCCATTCAGTTATCTGCACGAATGGCCGCCACAGAGGCAAGCGCCGCCGGCATACACTGGACCTTTGCACCGATGGTAGACATTGCCCGGGACCCACGCTGGGGCAGGGTTATGGAAGGAGCAGGTGAAGATCCTTATCTCGGGTCTAAGATCGCTTATGCAAGGGTAAAGGGTTTCCAGGGAAATAAATTAGGCGATGTAAATGCAGTGATGGCCTGTGCCAAACATTTTGCAGCCTATGGTGCGGCAATAGGTGGCCGTGATTATAATTCTGTTGATATGAGCGACCGGTTGCTGTGGGAAGTTTATCTTCCTCCGTTTAAAGCAGCGGTTGATGCAGGCGCCGCCACCTTCATGAATTCGTTCAACGATATCAATGGCGTGCCTGCAACAGGAAATAAATACCTGCAAAGAGATATTCTCAAAGGAAAATGGGATTTTAAAGGGTTTGTGGTGAGCGACTGGGGTTCTATCGGCGAAATGATAAACCACGGCAATGTAAAGAACGAATACGAAGCGGCTTTATCTGCCATCAACGCCGGCAGCGATATGGATATGGAAAGCCGTTGTTATAAGAACAGCCTGGCGCAATTACTAAAAGATAAGAAGATATCAATAGCCTTGATCGATGATGCTGTGAAAAGAATTCTTCGAAAGAAATTCGAACTGGGCTTATTTGATGATCCATATAAATTCTGCAATGCTGAAAGGGAACAGGCAGCATTGAATGACCCGGCGCATGCAAAAAATGCCAGGGATGTGGCGGCAAAGAGTATTGTACTGCTGAAGAATGAGAATAATCTTCTTCCTTTATCAAAGAATACAAAAACGATCGCTTTCATCGGTCCGCTGGTAAAAGCCGTAAAACAGAACAAGGGGTTCTGGGATGTGGAAGTGCCGGGTGTTGATTCAAACTTTATTGTATCACAGTGGGAGGGACTGCAGAATAAAACAGGCAACAGTTCAACATTATTTTATGCCAAAGGTTGTGATATTGAAGGCGATGATAAAAGCGGGTTTGCCGAAGCAGTTGATGTGGCCAGGCGATCCGATGTGGTTATTCTCAGCATCGGCGAAAGAAGGGATATGAGCGGCGAAGCAAAGAGCCGGAGCCAGATCAATATCCCCGGTGTGCAGGAAGAACTGCTGAAAGAATTACTGGCTACCGGCAAACCGGTGGTGGTACTCATCAATGCCGGCCGGCCATTGGTATTTAATTATACGGCAACCCATGCGCCGGCAATTTTGTATACCTGGTGGCTGGGCAGCGAAGCAGGTAATGCCATCGCCGATGTGTTGTTTGGCGATTATAATCCTTCTGCAAAACTGCCTATCAGTTTTCCGCACAACGAAGGGCAGATACCCATCTATTACAGTCATTTTAATACCGGCCGCCCGGCAGCAGATGACAACGATAAGAACTACCGGTCATCTTACAATGATCTCTCTATCTTTCCAAAATATGAATTTGGATACGGGTTGAGCTATACCAGTTTTCGATACAGTGATCTTAAATTGAGTAAAAAGAAAGTAAAAGCCGGCGAAACGATAACAGTTTCCTTTACCATCAACAATGCAGGTAAGTATGATGGCGAAGAGATCGTGCAATTGTATCTGCGGGATAAAGTGGGGTCTATTGTTCGTCCGGTTCAGGAGCTAAAGGATTTCGCTAAAGTTAAATTACGGGCAGGTGAAACAAAGACGGTCACATTCATCATTGATAAAGAAAAACTCTCCTTTTACAATCAGCAACTGCAATGGGTGGCCGAGCCGGGTGATTTTGACATCATGATCGGCGCTTCATCAAGGGATATAAGGCTAAAAGACAGTTTTGAATTAGTAAAGTAGGCTGAATGCTATTACCTATCTGCAACAGGCTTTTATTTTCTCAAAAGCTATGAATTCTGCATTCTGCAGTATATCTTTATCCACGGTTGAAACAGAAACAAAGCGTTGCTCACTACAACGCAAGAAAGCCAATCAACTAACATCGCTTTCCATTCCCTATAATTTTATTTAATTACTATCAATTCATTAAAATGAATTCAACGTCTTTGGCAAAAGCCGGCATACTCACCGTTGTGTTGGTGACGGCGGCTGTGATCAGTTGGGAATTGTATGTTCGCAGCAAGGGATATGATACTTCGTATGACGACGACCCGGCGCTTTGGTCGGATAAAAGGAAGCGGGTGTATGAGCCGGCGGATAAGTCAACCGTTTTCATCGGATCATCCCGTATCAAATTCGACCTGGATATTAATACCTGGGAAAACATCACCGGTGATCAACCCGTTCAACTGGCTTGCGTAGGCAGTAACCCCATCCCGGTTCTGGAGAACCTGGCCGCTGATGAAAAATTCAAAGGCAGGCTGGTGGTAGATGTAACGGAGGGATTGTTCTTCTCTACTTCTCCCGACAATGCCCGGCGACCGAATGAGGGTATAAAATATTTTAAAGAGCATACGCCTGCCCAATCGGCCAGTTTTCATATTAACCACCTGTTGGAATCGAAGTTTGCTTTTTTGAATAAGGAATGGCTTTCATTGGGCGCCCAGCTTAATACACTGGATATTCCAGACCGTCCGGGGGTATATAATTTTAAAGGCTTTCCACCTGATTTCGGCCGGGTGAAATTCAACCGCCAGGAATATATGACCGCAAAGTTTGTTGCCGATACGATATTGCAGAATAAGGTAAAAGCCATTTGGTCAACGTTCAGAAAAATGAGTAAAGATCCGCCGGCATCCGGATCAAAACTGGATTCCATACTTAATGTTGTAAAAGTGGCTGTGGATAAAATAAAAGCAAGGGGCGGGCAGGTATTGTTTGTACGAACTCCTTCCAGTGGTCCATTCCTGATGGGCGAGAATATGGGTTTCCCAAGAGAAAAGTATTGGGAAAGAATATTGACCGTAACCGGTTGCCCTGGGATCCACTTTGCCGATTACCCGGCCATCGCACATTTTGTTTGCCCGGAGTTTTCTCACTTAAGTCAGCCCGATGCGATCGTGTTCACAAAGCATTTCATTAAGATACTAAGTGAAGAGAAGGGATGGAAGTTTCCAAAACCCGTGCAACCATAATATTCAACCTTAACCAACTGCGTCATGGTATTCAACTCATATACATTCATCGCCTTCTTCATCATCATGCTCATCCTGCATAACCTTCCTTTTTCCTGGAAGGTTAAAAAGGTAAACCTCTTACTGGCCAGTTATGTTTTTTATGCGGCCTGGAACCCGCCCTTCATATTACTGCTCTGGCTTTCTACTGTAGTGGATTATTTTGTAGGCCGTGCCTTATATACACAGGAGAATAAACACAAGCGGAAACTATTGCTGGTGCTGAGCCTGATCGGCAACCTGGGGATGCTTTGCTTCTTCAAGTACGGAACATTTTTGCTGGATAATTTTACGCACCTGGTTAATTTACTCGGGATGGATTATCATCCGGCCAAACCAAATATCATTTTACCGGCAGGTATTTCCTTCTATACATTCACCACGCTTTGCTATACCATTGATATGTATAAAAGGAAAAGCGAACCGGTAAAATCATTGCTCGATTTTTCGTTGTTCGTTACTTTCTTTCCACATCTCGTGGCAGGCCCGATCGTTCGCCCGCCACAACTGGTGCCGCAGTTTGAAACAGAACGCAAAGCATCACAGCAGCAATTGATGCAGGGTTTATTACTGGTTTCGCTTGGGTTGTTTATGAAAGTGGTGCTGGCCGACAGTATGCTGGCGCCAACGGCCAATGATATTTTTCATCCGGGCGGAACGCCGTTGAAAACATTAGATGCATGGACAGGCGTGCTTGCATTTTCCGGGCAGATATTCTGCGACTTTGCCGGATACTCCACCTGTGCCATTGGCGTGGCCTTGTGTTTGGGATTTGTATTGCCGCATAATTTTTTATATCCCTATGCCGCTATCGGTTTTTCCGATTTCTGGCGAAGGTGGCATATCACTTTATCGGCATGGCTGAGGGATTATTTATATATACCATTGGGTGGAAACCGCAATGGCAAATTCAGAACTTATATGAACTTAATGATCACCATGCTGCTGGGTGGTTTGTGGCATGGCGCCAACTGGACCTTTGTGGTTTGGGGGGCCTTGCACGGCGCTTATTTGTGGGGAGAAAAGATCATACAGGATCTGCGCAAAAAACCGGAGCCGCTTGTAGCCGTTCCATCGGGCGAACTGGGTGTGCTGGGCGCTATTCCCAAAGAGTTCAAAGAAAAAACGATCCGCAATTTCATTTATGCGATGATCACCTTCTTCTTCATCAACGTTACCTGGGTTTTCTTTCGGGCGCCGGATTTTACCAGCGCCTGGCAGTTGCTTACATCAATGTTTTCCAGCGTACCCAAAGCAGAAGCATATCTTACCACACTCAGCATAATAAAAGTAATGGTAATAGTGGCATTGCTGGTTGCCTTTCACTGGATGATGCGTAACACAAAAGTATTAACGGTGGCAGAAAAAATGCCCTGGTGGTTATTGGGTATCGTTTGGTCTGTGTTGCTGCTGATGTTGATATGGAGCCAGGAGAGCAGCAGTTCGTTTATCTATTTCCAGTTTTAAGAAGGGAGAGCGTTAACTGACAGCTTTTTTTGCTTTTGATCTTTTTTCACCGGCCTTGCTTGCAGAAGAATCTCTTTTAAAGATCTCTGTCTGTAAAACCACTTTTTCAAATTCGGTCACCGGCTTTTTGCTTTCAATAAGTTTGATAAGCAGCTCGGTGGCCACCTGTCCCATTTCAAATGCCGGCTGTTTTACCGCAGTGAGAGCCGGGCTCAGCAATTCAACCAGCGGAGAATTTGAAAAACCTACCAGTGCCATATCCTCCGGTATTGCCAGACCTATTGATTTTAATGCATTCAGGCAACTGATGGTAAGCCGGTCGCCGGCGCTGAAGATGGCATCGGGCTTGTCTTTTAAACCCACCAGGCTTTTCACAGCATCTTCCAGTTCATCGTAGATCATACCGCCGTGATTGCAGTAGCGGATATATGATTCGTTCAATGCAATGCCGTTATCGGCCAACGCCGCTTTATATCCTTCCAGTCTTTCTTTGGTAATGGATAAATGTTGTGAACTGGTTACATGTGCAATTCGGGAATACCCTGAATCAATAAGGTGCTGTGTGGCATCGTAAGCGCCTTTGTAATTATCCACCACTACTTTAAAGGTTTCTATCTCTTCAGTGATACGGTCGAAGAATACGATGGGAAATCCTTTTTCGTGCAGGTTCTTAAAATGTTCAATATGGTCTGTTTCGGCCGAAAGGGAAACAAGCAATCCATCTACCGAACGGGAGGCAAGGTGCTCCACGTTCACTACTTCCCGGTCGTACGACTCATGGCTTTGCGATATGATAACATGGTAGCCCCGGTTATAAGCGATGGATTCGATGCCGTTGATGGCCTGCGAAAAAAAGTTGTTGGCAATTTCACAAACCACCACGCCAATGGAACGGCTTCTTCTTTCTTTTAAACTAAGGGCGATGGGATTGGGGCGGTAATTATATTGCTCCGCATATTCTATCACCAGCTTCTTTGTTTCGGGACTTATTTCATAGCTGCCACGCAGGGCACGGGATACGGTGGATGTAGATAACCCAAGCGCTTTGGCTATATCTTTAATGGTGATGGGTTCGTACATTTTTCTGTAATTATTTCTCCTGCTTTACCCGGTAAAATTATGCAGTCCTGTTATCCTAAAAAAGCCCGGGGCTGGTTTTTTTAACTGATTGACTTACTGCTGCAATCGTTACCGGCAACGATTGCGTAAAAAAATCAATTCCTGATTAAGAAATTCTTAAATAATCTGTGTAGAATTGATATCTATACCCCCTGAAAATACGAATAAGTTCCGTGCCCGGAAACAAAAAGATTGCTGTTTTTCAATTTTAAGAAATAATAAATACTGCTATATGAATAAACTACTCGTTTTATTAACTGTATTATTTTTTATCCCCGTTACATTATTGGCGCAAACCCGAACCATCAAGGGAAAAGTGGTAGATGAATCGGGCAACCCGGTAATTGGCGTTAACATCACGGGCAAAGGGGCCAAAAAAGGGACCCAGACCGATAAGGATGGTAATTTCAGTATTGCCGTAACCGGTTCGGGAGCTACCAACCTTGTGGCTTCTTCTGTAGGTTTTGAGACAAAGATCGTGGCTGTAAGCAGCGATGACGCTGGCACCATTCAGCTGGCCAGGGCTGTTATTACCCAGGAAGATGTGGTGGTGATCGGTTATTCATCCATTAAAAGAAAAGACCTTACCGGTTCTGTTTCTTCGGTAGGTTCTAAAGAACTAAAAGACTTTCCTCTTTCCTCGGCAGCAGAAGCCTTACAGGGAAAACTGGCTGGCGTTCAGCTGGTTTCTACCGAAGGGGCACCCGGTGCCGATGTGGTGGTAAGGGTAAGGGGCGGCGGATCCATTACTCAGGACAACTCACCGCTTTATATAGTAGACGGTGTGCAGGTTGAAAATGCATTGTCTGTTCTTTCACCGCAGGATATCCAGAGTGTGGATGTGTTGAAAGATGCATCTACCACCGCCATCTATGGTGCCCGGGGCGCCAATGGTGTGGTGATCATCACCACCAAGGGAGGCCGGAGCGGCAAAACACAGGTAACTTATAATGGTTCTTATGGCATGAGGCAGTTAAACGAATTCCAGGATGTGATGAGCCCTTACGACTTTGTGCTTTGGCAGTATGAAAGAAGCAGGGGAAGTATCGCCGACAGTACCAGTTTTGCTCAAACATATGGAACCACCTGGGATACCCTGCAAAATTATAAGAACGTAAGCCCGGTAAACTGGCAGGATAAGGTATTTGGCCGCAAAGCGAAATTCTCAACCCATAATGTGGCCGCAAGTGGCGGAAACCAGACAACCACATTTAACCTGAGCCTTACTGCCAACCAGGAAGAAGGCGTTCAGATAGAATCGGGCTTCAAACGTAAATTAGTGAACTTTAAAATAGATCACCGGGCAACGGATAAATTACGGATAGGATTTACCGCCCGTTACCTCGACCAGGAGATACAGGGTATTGGAACCACCAACAGCGGAACCCGTGCCACCAACCGCATGCGGCATGCCATCAACTACCGGCCATTTGAATTGCCAAGGCCCGGGTTTGGCGTGGATGATTTTGATGAGGCATATTACCTGGCATCATCCGGTGCCACAAACCCGGTGATACTTACCTATGCGGAATACAGGAGGCAATACAGTAAAGCGTTATATCTGACAGGCTATGCCAGCTATAACATACTTAAAAATCTTACTTTCAGAACCACTATTGGTTATGATAATGCGGCTATCCGGACGGATCTTTTTTACAGTAAGATCACGGCAACTGCAAGAAACTTTGCTTCTTTACCTGTTGCATCTATTGGCCAGCAGGCCAATTACCAGTTAAGTAATTCCAATACACTGCAATACTCTTTGAATGACTTTAAAAAGCACCATGATATTACTGTGTTGGCAGGTCAGGAAGTGGTTGACTACCGCCAAAAACAAAATGTTACAGAAACCCGTTTCTTTCCCTCCGATATTACACCGGAAAAAGCTTTATCAAATATGGGAGCCGGTTCTGCACCTCCGGGGTCATCTCAACCCTTGCCTACTTCATTTGAAGAACCTCCGGCACGTATCGCTTCATTCTTTGGAAGGATCAGCTATGCATATGATGATAAGTACCTGGCTAATTTCAATATACGGTCCGACAGGTCATCTAAATTTGGTTCCAGTAATGGTACACTGGTTTTCCCTTCAGGCTCAGTTGCCTGGAGGTTCAGTAAAGAAAAATTCATGGATAATGTAAAATGGTTAACCGATGGTAAACTAAGGATAGGTTATGGATCTGTGGGAAACAATCGTATTGGAAATTTGCTTTACCTGCAACTGTACGGTGTAACTGGTCAGTATGCATTTAATCATTCTATTTTACCCGGGCTGGCACCTGTGTCTTTATCAAATCCTGATCTGCGGTGGGAAAAGAATACCACACAGAACTATGGTCTTGATCTTTCCCTCTTCAATAATAAGGTACAATTTACTGTAGACTTTTATAAGAATACAGCAAAAGACCTGTTGCTTGCTGTGGCCATTCCACCAACAACTGGTTATGCTTCTCAATTACAGAATATTGGCGCTACAGAGAACAGGGGTATTGAACTGCAGATAAGTGCAACCCCACTCCAAAAGAAAAGTCTTACCTGGACAACAAATTTCAATATCGCCTTTAATAAAAACAAGGTTAAAAGTCTTGGAGGTTTACAAGAACAAACCAGAAATTCAGGATGGCAGGGATCAGATGGTGTGGATGATTACTTAGTAAAAGTAGGAGAGCCTGTTGGTTTGATGTATGGCTTTGTGACCGAAGGTTTTTATGGAGTGGATGATTTTAATTACAATGCTACTACCAAAACATATACTATCAAACCAGGTATCGCTTTCAACGGTGTTTACGGTACTCCCCAGCCCGGAATGCTTAAATGGAAAGACCTGGACGGTGACGGTAACATCACAGCAGATAAAGACCGCCAGGTGATAGGAAATGCAAATCCTAAATTCACCGGTGGCTGGACAAACCAGGTTACCTATAAAAATTTCGACCTGTCGGTTTTTGTGAACTTTGTTGTAGGCAACGATATTTATAATGCCAACAAAATAGAATGGACCGACGGCGCTTTCTCTAACCTGAACATGCTGAACATAATGAAAGACAGGTGGACAAATATCAACGCAGCTGGCCAGGTAGTTACCGATCCTACAGAACTGGCTGCCTTGAATGCCAATGCAAAAATATGGAGCCCGGTAAGGGTACAACGCTGGTGGCTGCATTCATGGGCTGTAGAAGATGGTTCTTACCTGCGTATCAACAACCTTACCTTGGGTTACTCGCTGCCCAAAACACTGCTGTCGAAAATAAAACTCACCAACATAAGGTTCTACGGTACAGTTAATAACCTGGCTACCATCACCAGCTATTCCGGTTTCGATCCGGATGTAACATCAAGGAGAAGTGATCCATTGACCCCGGGAGTTGACTTTGCCGCTTACCCAAGGGCAAAAACATGGTTAGTTGGCGTAAACGTAACTTTCTAAAAAACAAAAACGATTCAATATGAAAAATAAAATTTATCAATCACTAACAGTTGCAATAATGTTTGCTGCATTATTGTTTACTGCCGGTTGTAAAAAATACACCGAAGTTGATCCGGTATCCAACTATACGGTACCTGAGGCCTTCTCTGATGTGCCCAATGCCTATAATGCTGTGATAGGCGTATACGATGAGTTGCAGGGTGATAATGGCTATGGCATCCGTATCAGCATGTACTATCCTTATGACTCCGATGAGGGAATTGTAAGCGGAAATATCGATAACGGAAGAAGAGGTGTGGGCCGTTACCAGTTATTGCTCACCAATGCAGAGATCAGCAACCCTTTCCGCCAGTTATATCGTGGTGTGGAGAAAGCCAATCTTTGTATTGCCGAGATACCAAATATGGATCTGTACACGAATGGTACAGATGCGCAGAAGAAAGAACTAAAGAGGTTATATGGAGAAGCATTGACCTTGCGGGCCCAGTTTTTCTTTCAATTAATATTGAATTGGGGCGATGTACCGGCTCCGCTTATACCTTCCTATAAACAAACAAGTTTTTTTATTCCAAGAACTGACCGGGATTCAACCTATGACCAGATTCTGAACGACCTGGCACTTGCAAAAACCCTGGTACCCTGGAGAAATGAGGTTGTAAGAAATGAACGTCTTACCAAAGGTGCTGTAATGGCATTGCGTGCAAGAATAGCTTTATTCCGTGGAGGATATTCTTTACGGGGAACCGGAGCATTGGGTATCATGGAACGTCGCCCGGATTATATAAAATACTATACCATTGCCAGAGATGAATGCGCTGAACTGATGGCTAATAGAAGTCAGCACACCCTGAACCCGAATTACGAAAATATCTGGAGAAATGTTACTTCATTCCAGTATGACCCCCAGTACGAGATATTGTTTGAAGTGGGTGCCGGTGGCGGTAACGGAAACAGCGACAGCCGTATGGGTAATTACGACGGACCCAACCTGAGCAATGCATCCCGTTATGGCGCCGGTGGCGGCGGCATCATAATGCTGCCCAATTATTTCTATGCATTTGATTCGGTAGATACAAGAAGAGATATTACCGTTACGCATTACCAGGTAACATCTGCAACAAATATCAAATCACAACGCCGCCTTGGTGAACTGAATACCGGTAAATACCGCCGCGACTGGAGGGTGCCATTATTACCAGGTACGGTATTGAACGTTGGTTACAACTGGGCTATGATCCGTTTCTCTGATGTATTGCTGATGTATGCTGAAGCAGTGAATGAAATTAATGGGGGACCCGATGCTGCTGCGATAGCCGCATTTGAGGAAGTTAGAAAAAGAGCTTACCGTGGCAATACCGGTTTGATCGGTGTTACTCCAAATACAAAGACCGGATTCTTTGATGCAATTGTAAACGAACGTTTTCTTGAATTTGGTCATGAGGCAATACGCAGGTACGACCTGTTACGCTGGAACCTGCTTGCAACAAAGATTGCTGAAGCAAGAGCAAAGATCCAGCAGATCAGGGACCGGGTAGCCCCTTACAACAATGTACCACAATATATTTATTACAGGAATGTAGGTGAAGAGATCCAGTTCTATGCCGGAACAAATACGGCATTAACGGCGCAGCCATTCTGGAGGCCTACACAGATTCCTTCACCAACAACCGGCTGGACAAGGATCGACTGGGCACAACATTTAACAACAGCCAGTTCCATCGATGGTAAACCATTGTGGCAGGGCTTCGCATCGTTCTTTGTTCCGGGTAAGAGCGAACTGTACCCCTTTGATCAGGCAACCATTTCTTCTTACCAGGGACTGTTAAAACAGAATCCCGGCTATTAAGTTTTTTCTCATGTTAGTTTTTGTTTTTAAAATACGGCTGCTTAATTGCAGCCTTATTTTATTTGATACACCTGTTGAAAATAAAAAATGAAACAACGTCTCCTGATAGTGAAAAGTCTCCTGCTCATTTTATTGGTATCCTGTACCGGGCAAAAACGTTCAACAGGGTCTGTTTCTTCAAACGAACCGGCCATTGCGTTCCCGGGAGCAGAAGGATTTGGTAAATACACAAGAGGAGGAAGAGGAGGCAATGTTTTCATCGTTTCAAACTTAAACGACAAAGGGCCGGGTAGTTTCAGGGAAGCAGCAGAAGCAAAAGACAAACGTATTATTGTGTTTGCAGTATCGGGTACCATTCACCTGGAAACAAAGCTTACCATCAAAGGCGATGCAACCATAGCGGGGCAAACAGCGCCGGGTGATGGGATATGCCTGGCCGATAATTCTGTTTTGCTGGGTGGCAATAATATTATGGTGCGCTATCTCCGCTTCCGCATGGGCGATAAGTACCAACGCGGCGGCATGGTGGATGGCAATGGCGGCGACGATGCTTTTGGCGGAACAAGAAGAAGTAATATCATCATCGATCATTGCTCCCTGAGCTGGAGTACCGATGAAGTGTTCAGTATCTATGCCGGCGACAGTACCACGCTGCAATGGAATTTAATTTCCGAACCACTTAATTATTCGTATCATTTTGAAACAGGCGATAAAGATTACGAACAGCACGGCTTTGGCGGCATCTGGGGCGGCAAACATTTATCGGCGCACCACAACCTGTTTGCCCATTGCAATAACCGAACGCCCCGTTTTGATGGCATCCGAAATGCTCCGGAAGAAAATTGCGATTACCGCAATAACGTGATCTACAACTGGGGCGGTAATAATGTATATGCCGGCGAAGGAGGCAACTATAATATTGTAAACAACTATTACAAGTACGGCCCTTCCACTTCCAGCAATGCAAAGACAAGAGTGGTAAACCCGTATAAAAAACCGCCCGCCATTCCTTTCGGTAAATTTTATGTGGCAGGGAATTATATTGATGATCAGCCGGAGCTTACTGCCAATAACTGGCTTGGCGTAAGTATGAATAGCGGAACAGAAGCCGATGCACTTGCTGCAAAGCTTGATAAGCCTTACCAGGCGCTTGCCATTAAAACAGAAACGGCGGTTGAAGCGTATGGATCTGTTTTAAAATTTGTTGGCGCCAGTTACAAAAGAGATACGCTCGACCAGAGAATTATCAACGACGTTAAAAACCGCACAGGAAGGTTCATCAATGTGCAGGGTGGGTTTCCGCATGGTACGGCTTATGAACTTACAATGAATGCATGGCCCGTATTGGCATCTTTGCCTGCGCCTGTTGATATGGATAAAGATGGTATGCCGGATGAATGGGAAAGAAAGAACGGGTTAAGCCCGGATGATGCAACGGATGCTTCTGCCTTTACACTGGATAAGAACTATTCAAATATTGAAGTGTATATAAACAGCATTACCAAACAGTAGAAATAAATGAAACGGGGTATTCTCATACTTGCTGTTTGCGCAATAACCGGTAATGCGGCCGCACAGTCATGGCCCGGCCTTACCGGCAAGTCCGACACCTCGTATAATACTGACGCAGCATACAGGAATTCAAAAAAATCAAACCCGGAAACACAATTAGTTAATGAATATCACCCTTCCACGATCAGTGAAAAGAGAGATATTGTTTATTGCGGCTTAGGCGAACGGAAATTATTGCTGGATGCTTATTTTCCGAAAGGAAAAACGAAAATAAAACGAACCGCCATCAGCATCATGCATGGAGGTGGATGGCGCAGCGGCAACCGCATGCAGCATTATCCGCTGGCACAGTACCTGGCTGAACTTGGTTATGCATGTTTCACCCCCGAGTATCGTCTCTCTACAGAAGCATTGTACCCGGCTGCGGTGTACGATGTGAAAGCAGCCATACGCTGGGTAAAAGAAAATGCAAAAAAATATTCGCTTGATACCAATAAGATCACCGTACTTGGTTTTTCTGCCGGGGGGCAATTGGCAGCTTTAACAGGGAATACCAATGGCAATGCGTTGTTTGAAGGAACCGGTTGCACATCAAAATACAGCAGTAATGTGCAGGCCATCGTTGATATCGACGGTACACTTTCTTTTGTTCATCCCGAAAGCGGTGAAGGCGACGACAGTAAACGGGTATCTGCTGCCACTAACTGGTTTGGCGCTTCTAAAAAAGATGGTGCTGCTTTATGGGAGCAGGCGTCGCCGCTCACCTGGGCAGGAAAGAACTCGGTGCCCACGCTGTTCATCAACAGTTCGGTAGACCGTATGCATGCGGGCCGCAATGATTATATCAGACTGCTTTATGCAAATAATATATATACAGAAGTTCGACAATTCGCCGCATCACTTTTGTTTATTCAACCCCTGGTTTACACCCACGGTAAAGTATATTGATGATTTTCTGAAAAAGGTTTTTAATAAATAGATCATGCTTAAACGATCCTGTTTTATTGTTTTTATCATTGCTGTTGCTGCAAGTATTTCCTTTGGGCAAACCGGCAATCCGCAGCAATACAAGTACATTTTCACGGTAGCAAAGGACGGCAGCGGCGATTATAAATATATACAGGATGCCATCGATGCCATGCGGGTATACCCATTAGCACCCATTACCCTGTATATTAAGAACGGCACTTACACGGAGAAAATAGAATTGCCTGCGAATAATACGGATGTTACATTCATTGGCGAAAGTGTGGAGAAGACCATCATCACTTTCAATGATTATTCCGGCAGGGGCAGGTTGAATACATTCACTTCATTTACTGCAAAGATCTCCGGCAACCGCTTCCGGGCAGAGAATATAACCTTTGCCAATACTGCCGGCCCGGTTGGACAAGCGCTTGCTTTATATGTTGATGCAGACAAAGCCGTATTTAAAAATTGCAGGTTCCTGGGTAACCAGGACACCATCTTTACATCCGGTGAAACATCCCGGCAGTATTTTGTTGATTGTTATATCGAGGGAACCACCGATTTTCTCTTCGGGCCTGCCACCACGGTATTTCAAAATTGTACCATCAGGGCCAAGTCAAACTCATTCATCACAGCGGCAAGCACCACAGAAGGAAAGAAATTCGGTTATGTTTTTCTCGACTGCAAACTGATCGCCGACTCCTCAGTTACTAAAGTTTTTTTAGGGCGTCCCTGGCGTGCTCATTCCAGAACAGTGTTCATCCGCTGCGAACTGCCAAAGCAGCTTGCCCCGGAAAGATGGAACAACTGGAATAACCCGGCCAATGAGCAAACTGTTTATTATGCTGAATATAAAAGCACGGGAGATGGGGCAGATGCTTCGCAACGGGTTGTGTGGTCGAAGCTGTTGAGCGATAAAGAGGCAAAAGAATATACCCCGGAGAATATTTTTTCGGCAACAAATCCCCTGCTTCCGAAGGAAACTACCTGGTTCCTGTTATCGGGATCCAAACCCTTTCAGTGGCCGGCTGTGCCAATTAAGAATTAATAATTATGAATTAAGAATGATAAAGTGTTCTTCAATATTTCTCTTACTTCTTTTGCCGCTTCTTTCAATGGCACAGGGGCGGATCATTGTAGATGCATTCGGCAAAGGAAATCATAAAACGATCAATGATGCGATCAACAGTCTGCCTGATTCATCCGGGCAGGACAGGGTCATCTTTATAAAGAATGGAGTTTACAACGAAAGGATCTATACTGCCAAACATCATATTGTATTGCAGGGTGAGAGCAAGGAGAAAACGATCATTACCGGATCGATCGCTTCCATTATCTGGGGCTGCGAACATCCCGGAGACCGCTATTCGGCCATTATGAACCTGGATGGAAATGACATCACGTTGAGAGACCTCACCATTGAGAATACATACGGTTTCAATGCTCCCGACTCCATCTTCGTAGACTGTATGAACAGGGAAACAAAACAACTGGAGAAACGCAAAGTGATCAGAACGGCTCACCAGTTTGCACTGCTCACTATTAAAGCAACCAGGTTGAAAGTGATCAACTGCATTCTCCGCAACTGGGGTAATGATACGGTATCTCCCTGGACGGGTGAAACAGGTATGTACTATTTCAAAGATTGCACGATGATCGGAGGCACCGATTTTTATTGCCCGAGAGGATGGGCCTATGCAGAGAACTGTACCTTCATCACCAATGTATCCAGCGCTGCAGCCATCTGGCACGATGGCAGTAAGAATAAGGAAATGAAAAGTGTGTTTGTGAACTGCAGTTTTAAAAGTGATAAGCCATTCATACTCGGCCGTTATCATCATGAGTCAAACATGTATCTCATCAATTGTTATTTCGACAAGAACCTGCGTGACCTGCCCATTTTTAAAGCAGCTACAGCCAAGCCAATGTTCTGGGATTCGCATGCTTATTATTTCAATTGTAAAACTGAAGCAGAAAAATTCGACTGGCTGAAAGATAACCTGGAAACAGCGCCGGGTTCTCCATCGGTCAAAACAATTACTGCACAATGGACATTTGACGGGAAGTGGGACCCCGATAAAAAATGATTATGTCGCCTAAAAAAATATTCATCGCACTTTGCCTGCTTTGCAGCATTCATTTGCAGGCACAGCAATTCATTGCGCTTTGGCCCGAAGGGAAGAAACCCAACTTCAACGGTAAGATCGTAACAGACAGCTTGTTCAACGACAGGATATGGCGGGTAGGTACACCGGGTATGTATTGCTTTGTAGTTCCTAAGTCGGAGAACAACGGTTCGGCTGTTTTGATCTGCCCGGGCGGCGGATACGAACGGTTATCTTATTTATACAATGGGTTCAATCTTGCCAAATGGTACAATACGATTGGTGTAAATGCTTTTGTATTGCTGTATCGTTTGCCTCGCCAGGTTGATCTGCAGCAACGGCAGTTGGCGCCCCTGCAGGATGCACAAAGAGCTATGCGTATCATCAGGACCAATGCAGTAAAGTGGAATATTAAAACAAATAAAGTAGGTGTGATGGGAACTTCTGCCGGCGGGCATGTGGCTACCACGCTTGGTACTCACTTTGATGATATATCCGCTATTAAAGACTCATTGGATACGGTAAACTACAAACCTGATTTCATGGTATTGCTTTCTCCCGTGGTAACCATGGGCAGGTATGCACACCCGGGTAGTAAAAAATATTTTATAGCAGCCGACAGTACAAAAGAAATGATCGAACGGTATTCCAATGAACTGCAGGTGTCTTCGGCAACACCGCCAACATTTATTGTTCATGCATTGAACGACAGTACGGTGAGTGTTCGCAACAGCATTCAGTTGTACCAGGCCCTGCTTGATAAAAAAGTTAATGCAAGTATTCATATTTTCCCGAAAGGCGGACACGGCATACGAATGGATGAAAACCCCGGCTCTACCGACTTGTGGCTGAACCTGCTGGAAGCCTGGCTGAAAGAAATGGATTTTGTAACCCCCATACCTTTTAAATAATGGTAAACATGAAAAGCATAGTAACTGCTTTCTTTATTTTACTGGCGCTACCCTCTTTGGCGCAGCGCATTCAAAAGAAAGTGGCGCAGGATGGCAGCGGCGATTATAAAACAGTGCAGGAAGCATTGAATGCCGTTCCGTATAATAATAAAAAACCCATAACCATTATTATTGGGGAAGGAATTTATAAAGAGAAGTTACTGCTTGATTCTACCAAGAATTTTGTTACGCTGATCGGCGGTAATAAATTCAATACCATTCTCACATATGATGACCATACCGGCAAACTTTCTCCCAAAGGAGATACCATTAATACAAGAACATCCTGGAGCTTTAAGATACTGGCCGATAATTTTACCGCCAGCAACATCACGTTTCAAAACGATGCAGGCTTTTCGGCCGGCCAGGCCGTGGCGGTTGAATGCGATGGAAATAAAGCGATGTTCAACAACTGCCGCTTCATCGGTAACCAGGATGTGTTGTTCACCAACAGTGCGGCAAGCCGGCAGTATTACCAGCAGTGTTACATAGAAGGAACCACTGATTTTATCTTTGGCTCAGCCACGGTTTGGTTCGAACAATGTCATATCCACAGCAAAAAGAATTCGCATGTAACGGCGGCATCCACGCCGGCTGAAAAGGAATGGGGCTATGTGTTCAACGATTGTGTGCTGACCGGCGACACGTCGCTGCACAATGTTTCCCTGGGCCGCCCCTGGCGACCAAACGCAGCGGTGGTTTATATCCGTTGCTTTATCGGAGAACATATAAAACCCGAGGGCTGGAGCAACTGGAACAATACCGAGAACTATAAAACAACCCGGTATGCCGAGTATAAGAACTATGGCCCTTCTGCCGATCCGGCAAAGAGAGTGAGCTGGTCAAAACAATTAACAGACGAAGAAGCAAAGAAGTATAATGTGCAGGAATTTTTGCGCTACTTTACGCTGACTAAATAAACCATTATGAGTAAAATAAAAACAGGGATCTGTTCTTACGGCATGTCGGGCAAATTGTTTCATGCTCCTTTCATTCATTTGCACGAAGGATATGAACTGTATGCTGCCTGCGAACGAAGTAAAAAAGAGATAGCAGAAAGGTACCCCGGGGTGATCAGCTATGCAACCATCGACGAACTGATGACCGACGCCAATATTGAGCTGATGATCATCAACACGCCCAACTACACTCATTTTGACTATGCAAAAAAAGCATTGCTTGCCGGTAAACACATTGTGGTGGAAAAACCTTTCTGCAATAATGTGGCGGAGTGTGATGAATTGATGGCATTGGCGAAAGAAAAGAACAAGATGATCTCGGTTTACCAGAACCGCCGCTGGGACAGTGACTTCCAAACCGTGCGAAAAGTAGTAGAAGAAAAATTACTGGGAGAAGTGGTGGAAGCGGAAATTCATTTCGACCGCTTCGACGAGAACCTCAGTTACAAACTGCACAAAGAAACACCAGGCCCCGGTGCCGGTATATTTTATGATCTCGGCCCGCATTTGATAGACCAGGCCCTGCAGTTGTTTGGAATGCCCGTTTCCGTATTTGCAGATATCACCGCCATGCGGCCCATCAGCAAAGTAGATGATTATATGGAGATCATACTGCTGTACAACAGGCTGCGGGTGCGGTTAAAATCCGGTTACCTCGTTAAAGAACCGATCCCTTCTTATGTGATACATGGCAGCAAAGGCTCCTTCTTAAAATCAAGAGGAGATGTGCAGGAAAATGCATTGAAACTCTATACCTCTCCCGGTATTACCGATTGGGGTTTGGAACCGGAAGCAGAACAGGGATTGCTGCATACAACCATCAATGGCGAAACAATACGCAAAAAGATACCGACCGAAAGAGGTGATTATAAGGAATACTACCGGTTGCTGCATGATGCATTGCGAAACGGAACGCCGCTTCCGGTAACGGCAGAAGACGGACGCAACGTGATCTACATTATTGAAAAATGTTTTGAGAGTGCTGATCAGAAAAAAATAATTGACCTGTGATGATATTGAAACGAAAAATACTGGCCATCCTGTTATGCAGCACTTCAGCATGGGTGAGTGCACAACAGAACTATGTTTCCAAAGTATGGGTTGCCGATAACGGGAACGGCACGTACAAAAATCCTGTGGTGGATGCAGATTATTCCGATCCCGATGCAATAAGAGTAGGAGATGATTATTACATGATCTCTTCCAGTTTCAATCATGCGCCGGGTTTACCCATTCTTCATTCAAAAGACCTGGTGAACTGGAGAATTATCGGGCACGTACTGAAACAACAACCTCCTTTCGATCATTTCAGTAAAGTACAGCATGGCAACGGTGTTTGGGCGCCTTCCATCCGCTTTCATAATAACGAATTCTATATCTACTATCCCGATCCCGATTTTGGGATCTATCTCACTAAAGCAAAAAATATTCTTGGCCCCTGGACGGATCCGGTGCTGGTGGAAGCCGGCAAAGGATTGATCGACCCTTGTCCGTTGTGGGATGAAGATGGAAAAGTATATCTCGTTCATGCCTATGCCGGAAGCCGTGCCGGCATTAAAAGCATCATCGTAATAAAACAGATGAATGCTGAAGGAACAAAAACAACCGATGCCGGTGTGCTGGTTTACGACGGGCATGAAAAAGATGCCACCATCGAAGGTCCGAAGTTTTATAAACGAAACGGCTACTATTACATTTTTGCACCGGCTGGTGGCGTAAGCACCGGCTGGCAAACCATCCTTCGCTCAAAAAATATTTATGGCCCTTATGAAAGAAAGGTTGCAATAGACAAAGGCACAACAACTATCAATGGTCCGCACCAGGGCGCCTGGGTAACTACACAAACCGGGGAAGACTGGTTCCTGCATTTCCAGGATAAAGAAGCATACGGACGGGTTGTTCATTTGCAACCAATGAAATGGATCAACAATTGGCCGGTGATAGGAATAGATAAGGATAGTGATGGAACAGGAGAGCCGGTGCTCGTTCATAAAAAACCTAATGTCGGGAAAACATATCCTGTTCAAACGCCTGTTGAATCGGATGAGTTCAATGAAAATAAGATCGGCCTGCAGTGGCAGTGGCAGGCAAATCCAAAAGCAACCTGGGCATTTCCTGCTGCCGGAAAGCTGCGGTTATTCTCTGTTCAGGTTCCGGACAGCAGTAAGAATTACTGGAATGTTCCCAACCTGCTGCTGCAGAAATTTCCGGCAGAAGAATTTAAAGCCACCGCAAAATTCTCTTTTAAGCCGAGGCTGGAAGGAGAGAAAGCAGGCATGATCATTTTTGGCGCCGACTATGCCTATCTCTCTGTTGTAAAGAAAAAAGACGGGAACTATATCTCCTTCAGTATGTGCAACAATGCCGATAAAGGCACGGCTGAAATTGTGACCGATTCAGAAAAAATAAATACGGATGAGTTCTATATACAGGTATCGGTAAAAAAAGGCGGCATCTATGAATTGAGTTTCAGCAGTGACGGGAAAGAATATAAAGCCTTTATTGAAAAAATGGTTGCAAAACCCGGCAGGTGGGTGGGTGCCAAACTGGGATTGTTTTGCACCCGTACGGTTAAAACAAATGATTCTGGCTATGCCGATGTGGACTGGTTCAGGATCGAACCCAATAATTAATTTTTTATAACTAAAACAGAAATTATGGAACGCAGAAAATTTCTTGGTTACACCGCCGCAGCCGGCGCTGCATTTATGTTGCATCCTTTTGAAAGTTTTGCATTACCTCCCGGCGGGAAGATAAAACTGGCGCAGGTTGGTACCGGCCACCGTGGGTCGGGCTTTTGGGGAAGAGACCTGATCAAAAATTTTGAATCTGCAATTGAATTTACCGGGCTCTGCGATATAAACCCGGGAAGGGTGGCGTATGCGAAGGAAACGTACAAAACAAATTGTCCCACCTTCACCAGCTTTGATGAGATGCTGGCGAAAGTGAGTGCCGATTTTATCATTGTTACAACGGTAGATGCCACCCACGATGAGTTTATTGTAAAAGCGCTTGATAAAGGCTTTAACGTGATAACCGAAAAACCAATGACAACCGATGAAGTAAAATGCAAGCGGATACTGGATGCAGAAAAAAGATCGGGAAAGAAAGTAACGGTTGCTTTCAATTACCGGCACAGTGTGCACAGTATGCAATTGAAAGAGATACTGACCAAAGAGCGGGTGGGTAAGATCACATCGGTTGATTTTAACTGGTACCTGAATGTGCATCACGGGGCCGATTATTTCCGCCGCTGGCATGGCCGCATGGCAAAAGGAGGTTCGCTGTGGGTGCATAAGGCAACACACCATTTCGACCTGCTGAACTGGTGGCTCAATTCTGAACCGGTAGAAGTATCGGCTTACGGAAGCCTGGAGCATTACGGAAAGAATAATTCTTTCCGTGGTACCAAATGCCGCGGCTGTGAACATAAGAACAACTGTAAATTCTACTGGGATATAAACAAAGACCAGCGCCTCGTTGATCTTTATGTGAAAAACGAACAACACGATGGTTATATAAGAGACGGTTGTGTGTGGAGCAATGAAATTGATATCTACGATAAGATGTCGGCACAGATCATTTACGCCAATGGCGTTACAGCCAATTATTCCCTCACCACGTATTCGCCGTATGAAGGCTGGCAGATCGCATTCAATGGAATGAAGGGGCGTATCGAAACATGGCAGGATATACCCTACCTGCAAAAAATGGCCGACGACCAGGCAAACAGGCATGCCATGGAAATGAGTAGTTCCGACGATGCCATACCGGGTGAATTCAGGGAGATCATGGTGATGGATAATTTCAATAAGAATTATGAGATATTCACCTCGCCAAAAATAAGAGGCGGTCATGGCGGTGGCGATGTAAGGATGCAGCGAAGGATCTTTGTTGACCCCACCGATAATCCATATAATGTAATGGCCGGCACAAGGGAAGGAGCCATGTCGATCTTAATTGGCATTGCCGCCCGTAAGAGTATCGCCCTGAAGCGGCCGGTGAAAATTTCAGAGTTAACCGACCTAGTGCCGATGGCAAACAGGTTCTAAAAATCTTTTTATGAAAAAAATGATCGTGACTGCCATCCTGTTGTTTTCGTTACTAACAACAGCCAGGGCACAATCGGAACAGGAAACCGCCGTGGCTAATGCCGTTGAAAAATTACGTAAGGCAATGGTGGATGCCGACTCGGCCATGCTGGATAAACTGGCTGCTGCAAAACTGAGTTACGGTCATTCCGGCGGTCATGTAGATGATAAAACTGAATTCATCCAGAAGATCGTTTCGGGCAAGAGTGATTTTGTGAAACTGGATCTTCCTGAACAAACGGTTTCTATCAGTAGGAATACGGCCATTGTACGCCATAAATTCAATGCAATCACCAATGATAATGGCAAGCCCGGAGAAGTTCATTTATCGGTAATGCAGGTTTGGCAAAAGCAGCACGGACATTGGGTTTTGCTGGCCCGTCAGGCAGTGAAAATTCAATAGGAAAACAACCGAAAAACCTCGTAGTAAAAGATGGTATCGTTATCGGGAACGATTGCGTAAATAAACCTCTTTTATTGCTCCTGAACCTGAGATTAATTTGGTAAAATTGATATGCTATAACGATTGGTTGCAATGAAAATATTTGATCTTTTTAACCTTACTGGCAAAACCGCTTTAGTTACCGGATGTAACAAGGGAATTGGTATGGCCATGGCCATCGGGCTGGCAGAAGCCGGTGCCGATATCATCGGGGTTTCGGCAAATATGCCCCTTTCCGGAAGTGAGATTGAAAACAGCATTACTTCCCTCGGCCGGTCATTCAAACCTTATCAATGCGATTTCAGCAACCGGGCATCTCTCAAAAATTTTATTGAAAAAGTTACGGCAGAAAATCACAGCATCGATATCCTGGTAAACAATGCCGGCATGATACTCCGTAACCCGGCGGCCGAACACAGCGATGAGTTCTGGGATAAAGTGATCGACGTAAACCTCAATGCACAATTCATCCTTTCAAGAGAGATAGGAAAGAAGATGATACAACAGGGAAGCGGCAAGATCATTTTCACCGCTTCACTATTAAGTTTCCAGGGTGGCATCAATGTGCCGGGCTATGCAGCCAGTAAAGGAGCCATTGCCAGCCTGATAAAAGCGCTTGCCAACGAATGGGCTTCCAAAGGCATCAATGTTAATGGCATTGCACCGGGTTATATCGCTACCGATAATACCGAAGCCTTACGCAATGACCCCGAAAGAAGCAAGTCAATCTTGAGCAGGATACCGGCAAACCGTTGGGGAGAACCAGGTGATTTTAAAGGCGTAACTGTTTTTTTAGCCAGCGCCGCCAGCGATTATATGAATGGAACCATCGTTACGGTGGATGGAGGATGGATGGGGAGATAGTAATTAAGAATTTAAAATTAAAAATGAAGAATTGATGCAGATAAGATTTCACAACAGTGCCAGGGAAGTAAGTACAATGACGACCGAAGAGTTGCGCAGTAATTTTTTAGTTGAATCATTGATGCAGGCAGATTCACTGAACCTGGTGTACACGCATTACGACCGCATGATCATCGGCGGCGTTGTGCCGGTTACCAAAACCATTAACCTGCCAACCTACGAAGCCCTGAAAGCAAAATATTTTTTAGAAAGAAGGGAACTGGGTATCATCAATGTTGGCGGAGAGGGAGAGATAAAAGTGAATGGCAAGGCCTATGATGTGAACCGGCTCGACTGTCTTTATGTTGGAAAGGGAACAGAGAAGGTTTCTTTCAAAAGCAAAAAGAAAGAGAACCCGGCTAAATTCTATTTATTGTCAGCGTCGGCCCATCATGCATACGCAACTAGGTTATTGAAAAAAGAAAAAGCCATGCCAGCAGAAATGGGTGCTGTGGCCACAGCCAACCAGCGCACCATTTATAAATACATTCATGCAGCCGGCATAAAAAGCTGCCAGCTGGTAATGGGTTTAACCATCCTTAAAGAAGGAAGCGTATGGAATACCATGCCCACGCATGTACACGACCGCCGCATGGAAGCCTATTTTTATTTTGACGTACCCAATAACCAGAAAGTGATACACCTGATGGGTGAACCTGGGCAGACAAAACACCTGGTAGTGAGTAATGATGAAGCCATCATCTCTCCACCATGGAGCATTCACAGCGGATGTGGAACCAGTAATTATGGTTTTATCTGGGGAATGGGTGGTGAGAATTCGGATTATGCAGATATGGATATGGTTGATATAAATAAACTTAAATAACCCTGTCGGCGATTAACAATCACGACAGCGGTTTAAAAAACAACAAAAATTGAAAAGGATCTTAATCATCTTATCTCTTGTCATCAGCGGCCTCTCTTTTTTATTACCCGAAAGAAAAGTAACCATCTTTCTCATCGGCGACAGCACCATGGCCAATAAGCCACTCGATGATAACCCGGAAAGAGGATGGGGTATGTACCTGTCGAAGTATCTTACCGATGAAGTGGAAGTGCAGAATCATGCCGTGAACGGACGAAGCACCAAGAGTTTCATTAACGAGCATCGATGGGATACCGTGATGAGTCGCCTGAAAGCTGGTGATTACGTGATGATCCAGTTCGGCCACAACGATCAGAAAGTGGAAGACAGTAACCGCTCAGCCCCGGCACATACTTTATACAAAGAGAATCTCATCCGCTTTGTAAATGATGTAAGAGCGAAAGGAGCTAACCCGGTTCTGATAACACCGGTGATGCGGCGGAAATTTGATGCCGATGGAAAATTTGTTGATCAGCATGGCGATTATCCGGGCGTGGTGAAAGAAGTGGCGGCAGCGATGAATGTTCCGTTGATAGACCTGCACAAAAGCAGTGAAGCGCTGATCATAAAAGAAGGAGTGGAAGATTCTAAAAGATTATTCCTGCACATTGCAGCAGATCATTTTAAAAATTACAAAGGCAAGGGAGAAGACAACACCCACTTCAGCGAATACGGTGCCGCTTCCATGGCATCGTTGGTTTGCCAGGGTATTAAAGAGCAGAACATCAGCATGGCGAAATATTTAAAGCCTTCCGACTTTAAAGAAAAATTTGCCTTTGAACTTCCAAAGATCTATGCACCGCATTTTAAAAGGGATACATTCAACATCATGAATTATGGCGCCGTTGCCGATGGGATGACGCTTAATTCATCAGCCATCAACAAAGCCATTGACGAATGCGCTGCCCGGGGCGGTGGAACCGTGTTGGTGCCAAGGGGCTCTTTTGTTACCGGGCCGATTCTTATGAAAAGCAATATCAACCTGCACCTGGCAAAAGGTGCGTTGGTGATCTTTAGTTCCGACTTTAACCAATATCCACTTGTTGTATCCACTTTTGAAGGAGTGGAAGCTGCCCGTTGCCAGTCGCCTGTAACAGCGGAAAATTTAGAGAACATCGCCATCAGCGGAGAAGGCATCATGAATGGTAATGGTTTTTACTGGAGGCCGATCGGAAAAAACAAAATGACAGAAAGCGAATGGAAGGCGCACCAGAAAAAATATGGCGGTGTGCTTACCGAGAATCAGCAGGGGTGGTATTCCTCTGCCAAAGCGTTAAAAGGTTTTACTGATAAAACGATCGGCAAACTGGCCGGCGGAAAAAAACTCAGCGACTTTGAGGATGTAAAGGATTTTCTTCGCCCCAACATGATCCGCATCTTCAATTGCAAGAATGTGCGCATACAGGATGTGACCTTTGAAAATTCACCGGCCTGGACAACCCATGTTCAGTTCAGCGAACACATCACTATAAAAAATCTTACGGTGAAGAACCCCTGGTTCGGCGCCAATACCGATGCGCTTGACTTAGAAAGCTGTAAGAATGCATTGGTGGAAGATTGCCACTTTGATACCGGCGACGACGGGATCACCATCAAGAGCGGAAGAGATGAAGAAGGAAGGCGCCGGGGTATTCCAACCAAAGACGTGATCGTAAACAATTGTGTGGTGTATCATGCTCACGGCGGCTTTGTAGTAGGCAGCGAAATGAGTGGTGGCGTAAATAATATGTTTGTGAGCAACTGCACTTTTATCGGCACCGATATCGGCCTTCGCTTTAAAACAACAAGAGGAAGGGGCGGTATGGTGGAGAATGTGTATGTGAGTAAAGTAGACATGAAGGATATTGCTGCCGAAGCGATCCTGTTTGATATGTATTATATGGCGAAAGATCCGGTTGTTTTGTCCGGGGAAAAAAGAGAACCACCTAAAGTAGAAACAAAGCCGGTGGATGAAACCACGCCGCAGTTCCGGAATTTTTATTTCCGCAACATCACCTGCAACGGTGCTGCCAAAGGAATTTTTGTAAGAGGTATTCCGGAGATGCACATAAAGAATATATGGATAGAGAATGCCGTACTGCAGGCCAATGAAGGCATCGACATACAGGAGGCAACTAACATCAACCTGAAGAATATCACCATGATGAGTAAGAATACCAACCCGGTGACCTATGTGTTGAACAGCGACAGTATTACCATTGACGGACTGATATATAAAGACAGTGCCGATGTGCTGGCCATTGTGCAGGGTGACCGCACTAAGAACGTGAACATCTTTAATACGGATGCAACAAAAGCAAAGCAAAAATTAAATGCCGGTTTCGGATCCACTGAAGCCACAGTAAGCTGGATGAAACAACCGGTGGTGGAAGAAAAGAAAAAGAAAACAAAAGGTAAGAAATGACCTCACCCCAACCCCTCTGATCCAGAGCGAAGCCGAAGGAAGGAGAGGGAACTGGAAGATCTTAGCGAAGATTGCCCCTATCCCCTAAAGGGGAAATGGAGGAGATAAAAGCGAAGATTACGTTCTTGTAAAAAGTATCGTTTGAATTGTTGACGAATAAAGAGGCAATGTAGATATGGTACAGATGATGTTTAGGTATGTTCAATGCACCACCTCCTCTCTTTTGGAGAGGAGGAAGGGAGGTGAGGCCGGAGGGTGAGGTAAAAAAGATGAGTAACGAACAACCGTACAAGAGTGCGACGCCTGTGAAGTCGAAAAAAGATAAAATGCCGGTAACAAAAAAAAGAAAATGAAAAAACTATATTTCATAATTATGCTATTAGCCGTTGCTGCAGCAACCCATGCCCAGCAGCTACCCTACTCGCAACAGATGGCGCAAACGGCCATGCGTACCTGGCCCGATTCCTTTTCTGTGGTGCCCGGCCGGCCTGCCCGCTGGAGTTACGACCAGGGCGTGATACTGAAAGGCATCGAAGGTATCTGGAAGCTATATGGCGACGCAACCTATTATAATTATATCCAGCACAGCATGGATTATTATGTGAAGGACGACGGTACGATAAAAGATTACCGGCGTGATGAATTCAATATCGATCACACCAACAACGGTAAAGTGGTAATGATGATCTACAATGTTACCGGGAAGGAAAAATATAAAAAAGCGATCGATAATATCCGCAGCCAGTTCAACGAACATCCCAGGACAAAGGAAGGTGGCTTCTGGCATAAGAAAATTTATCCCTGGCAGGTTTGGCTGGATGGCTTGTACATGGGGCAGCCATTCTATGCAGAATATGCCAAATGGGCAAAGCAGGATTCAGTATTTGATGATATAGCCCGCCAGTTCATCAACATCGAACGACACACCCGTGATGCAAAAACAGGTTTGCTGTACCATGGCTGGGATGAAAGTAAAGAACAACAATGGGCCAATAAGGAAACAGGTTGCTCTCCGCATTTCTGGGGAAGGGCCATGGGTTGGTACGGCATGGCCATGGTGGATGTGCTGGATCATTTTCCTTCCAATCACCCGGGAAGAGATTCGATCATAGAAATATTGAACCGTTTTGCTAAAGCAGTGGCCGGGGTGCAGGATGCAAAGTCGGGCCTTTGGTATGATATACTCGACCTGCCCAACCGGGAAAAAAATTATAAAGAAGCATCTGCTTCCTGCATGCTGGTGTATACACTGGCTAAGGCGGTGCGTATTGGATACATTCCTGCTACCTATTTACAAAATGCAAAGAAGGGATACAATGGCATCATCAAAGAATTTATTGAAGTGGATGCCAACGGGCAAACCAATTTAAAAGGAACAGTGAGTGTTTCCGGGCTGGGAGGTAAACCTTACCGTGACGGAAGTTTTGAATATTATATGAGAGAGCCGGTGGTGCTGAACGATCCAAAAGGAATGGGGGCATTCATCTTATGCAGCGTGGAAATGGAAATGGCTGCATTACCTAAGCCGGGTGCAGGCAAAAAAGTGGTGATGGATAATTATTTCAACAACGAATGGCGGAAGAATAGTTATGGGGTGAATGTTCGCCGGCATTATACCTGGGACGATACAGAGAACGGCGGATTTAGTTTGTTCGGGGATATATGGAGAACTTACGGCGCCACTATCACTAACCTGGAAGCGGCACCCACTGCTGCAAACTTAAAAGGAGCTTCTGTATATATCATGGTTGATCCGGATGGAATGAGAGATACCAAAACACCCAATTACATGGATGAAACGAGCGCCACCGAAATTGCAAACTGGGTAAAGGCGGGCGGTGTGTTGCTGATCATGACCAATGATACCATGAACTGCGACCTGCAGCATTTTAATATGCTCCCGGAAAAATTCGGCATTCATTTCACCAACAAGAGCCGAAACATGGTGAAGGGAAATGAATTTGAGACCGGGGCGGTCTATAACAAAACAGCCAATCCTGTTTTCAGTAAAACGAAGAAGATGTACCTGAAAGAGATCAGTACCCTTGAAGTGAAAGCGCCGGCTAAAGCGTTGATCAGCCAGGACGGCGACGTGATCATGGCAACCGCTAAATACGGCAAAGGAACCGTGTTTGCCGTAGGCGATCCCTGGATATACAACGAATATTTAGATGGAAGAAAGATACCGGCTGAATACGAAAATTTTTCAGCAGCAAATGAATTGATTAAATGGTTATTGGCCCAGGCGCCAAAGAAGTAATGTGCTGTTATAAAAAAATATCATCTCTCTGCACTGCCATACTTATTATGGTAACGTGTTCGTTCGCACAGAAACAGGTAACTGTTGCCCCGGATGGATCAGGTAGTTTCAGATCTATACAGGAAGCGATCAATAGTTTGACCGCCGATGCAAAAGAACAACGAATCATTTTTATTAAGAACGGAACTTACAACGAAAAGATATTCATTGATAAAGACTTTATCACACTGAAGGGAGAAGATCCTGAAAAAACAATTGTTACCATTGCCCAGGCCAGGGAAGAATGGCGTTGCGATAATAAAGACGACTACGGTACGGCAACCCTTAATTTAAAAGGCAGCGATATAACGTTAGAGAATCTTTCCTTCATCAACAGTTATGGGAAAGACAATACAAAAGAGAAAACGATCACCTGCGCCAACGACAGCGGCAAAACAAAAACCATCCGGCCTTATAGCCACCAGATGGCTTTACGGTCATTTGCCACAACAAGATTGATCGTTAAGAACTGCATCTTCCGGGCTTATGGCGGAGATACGGTTAGTCCCTGGAATACCGACAACGGTATGTTCTATTTCAAAGATTGCATTATGGAAGGGGGCGTTGATTTTTATTGTCCGCGGGGTTGGGCATTAGCCGATAACTGCAGTTTTATCTGCCGTGACCGTAATGCTGCTATCTGGCACGACGGAAGTAAATACGAACGATCAAAAACAGTTCTCATCAACTGCAAATTTACCGGCGATGATAATTTTAAATTAGGACGGTACCATCGGGATGCCCAGTTCTACCTGCTCAACTGCAGCTTTGCAAAGAATATGGCAGATGCAGATATTTATTTAGTGCCTACTAACAATACGTTGTTATGGGGCAGAAGAGTATATTATTATAACTGTAAAAAGGAGGGTGGCGATTATGCCTGGCATACGAACAACCTGCCCGCCGGTTTTGGTATAAACGATTACAATGTACCCTGGGTATATGATTACAAATGGAACCCAACGGGTGAAGAAATTAAGATGGATGTAAAGATGGGCAATGGAATCGCTTCAGGAGTAATTATACAGGATACCGTTGCTGAGAACATGCTGCTTTATCAACGAGGCAATGGTGGCTGGCCAAAGCATTTTAAAGGAGTCAATGTTAATTATAAAAAGACATTAACAGATGAGGAACTGAAGACATTAAAGGCGGGGTATACCGAAGGCATTGATGCAACCATTGATAACGGCGCCACTACCAAAGAGATCAGGTACCTGGTTAAGGCATTTAAAAGCACAACCGACAAACGTTTTTTGGATGCCGCACAGAAAGGGGTTGATTATTTATTAAAAGCGCAATATACCAATGGTGGCTGGCCGCAATTCTATCCTGACTTCAGCAGCTACCGCAGCCAGGTCACGTATAACGATAATGCCATGGTGAATGTGCTGAATGTGTTGTATGATATTGTGTATAAAGTGAACGATATGGAAGTGATGGATGCATCGTATGCTGATAAATGTGTAGATGCAGTAGTAAAAGGAGTACAGTGCATTTTAAAGACACAGCTTAAGCAGAATGGAAAACTAACCGCCTGGTGTGCCCAGTACAATGCTAAAACACTGGAGCCCGAAATGGCCCGCAAATTTGAGCTGGTCTCATTAAGCGGCAGCGAATCGGTAGGTATTGTACGCTTCCTGATGCGGATAGAAAAACCATCACCTGATATTATTGCGGCGGTTAAAGCAGCAGAAGAATGGTTCAGCAAAGTAAAGATCACCGGTTATAAATATGCTGATGTGCCGGCGCCCAATGAAAAAAGCGGGAGAGACCGGGTACTGCAACCCGAAAGCGGTGCTGTTTTGTGGGCAAGGTTTTATGATATTGATACGAACGAGCCATTTTTTTCCGGACGTGACAGCGAACGCAAAAAAACAGTGGCCGAGATAGAGAATGAAAGAAGGATCGGGTATGCCTGGTATGGTAACTGGGCAGAAAAATTGCTGGCAAAAGAATACCCCGACTGGCTTAAAAAAATAAATAAAAATTAAGAGCGTATGTTACTATCAAAATATAACTTGAAGAATATTGCTGCCAATGATGTATCGCTTCCCAACGCAGCCTTATTCGACCTGCCCGAAAAAGTGCTGCAGTTTGGCACGGGCGTATTACTTCGTGGCCTGCCCGATTACTTTATCGATAAGGCAAACAAACAGGGGATATTTAACGGCAGGATCGTGGTGGTTAAGTCAACCGATGGAGGCGATGCTAGCGCTTTTGAAAAACAGGATGGGTTATATACTATATGTGTACGGGGAGTTGAAAATGGCAAGAAGTATGAAGAAGATATCATCAATGCTTCCATAAGCCGGGTGCTTTCGGCAAAATCGGAATGGAATAAAGTATTGGAATGTGCGCACAACCCACAACTAAAAGTTATTATTTCCAATACCACCGAAGTGGGTATTCAGCTGGTGCAGGACGATATCCGCCGCCACCCGCCGGTTTCATATCCCGGCAAGTTGCTGGCCTTTTTATTCGAACGCTACAAGGCATTCCAGGGAAGCAAACAATCGGGTATGGTGATCGTTCCCACGGAACTGATCATTGATAATGGAAAGAAACTGGAATCGATCGTTATTGAACTGGCGCATTTAAACGGACTGGATGAAAGTTTTATCGACTGGCTGGAGAATGCGAACAGGTTTTGTAATTCACTTGTCGACAGGATCGTTCCCGGCAAACCGGAAACAGCATTGAAACAATCGATAGAAAATAAACTGGGTTATTCAGACGACCTGCTCATCATGAGCGAAGTGTACCGGCTTTGGGCCATTGAAGGGAGCGAAGAAGTGGCTGCTGTACTTTCTTTTGCACAGGCTGATAAGGGCGTGGTGATCGCCAAAGACATTAACCTCTTCCGGGAACTTAAACTACGGTTGTTGAACGGTACACATACATTAAGCAGCGGCGTGGCATTTCTTTCAGGCATTGATACGGTTAAAAATGCGATGGACGACCGGCAGGTGCAGCATTATATCAGTAAAGTAATGCAAGCTGAAATTGCGGTGGCCATTCCATACAATACCACTCCTGAACAAACAAATGAGTTTTCAGTTAATTGTCTCGACCGGTTTCGTAATCCCTATATCAATCACTTGTGGCTAAGTATAACGATGCAGTACTCATCAAAGATGCGCATGCGGGTGGTGCCGGTACTGCGTAATTATTATTCCCTGTTCAATTCTGTACCGGAATATATGGCAACGGGATTTGCAGCTTATATTTACTTTATGAAAGCAGTAAAGGAGGAAAAGGGAACGTATTCCGGCAAACTGAAAGGTAATTTTTATCCCATACAGGATGATAAGGCTTTTTACTTTTATGAAAAATGGCAGACGGTGAAACCAGCCATGATGGCGGCCTCTGTTCTTGGAGATACTTCCCTGTGGGGTTACGACCTGTCTTCTTTACCCGGCTTTGCAGAAGCCGTTCAGGAAAAAATAAACGAAATTGAAGAACTCGGAATGGCAGCGGTGATCGATCCGCTTCAATCCAAAAAAAGCATTGCATAAAATTAATAGATGAAACAAAGAATTGTAAAGGTTCACCCCGGTGATAATGTACTGGTAGCTTTGACAAACCTGTCGAAGGGAGAAACGGTGGAATTTAATGGGGAGAAATTCCTTCTCCACGACGATATACCTGCCAAACATAAATTTGTTACTGCCGATCTTGCCAAAGGCGATTCAGTAATTATGTACGGCGTACTGGTAGGAAAAGCGCAGGTGGATATTCCCAAAGGCGGGATCATTTCAACAGCCAACCTCAAACATGCGGCCGATCCTTTCTTCTACCGAAAAGTGGATTATAAATGGACGGCGCCAGATGTATCAAAATTTTCTAACAGAACATTTAATGGCTATCACCGCAGTAACGGCGAAGTGGGCACGGCTAATTACTGGCTCTTCATCCCAACCGTTTTTTGTGAGAACCGCAACCTGGATGTGATACGGGAAGCATTGCACAACGAACTGGGCTACGCCGTTACCGATAAATACAAAAGATATACAAAACAACTTGTTGAAGCTTTCAAAGCAGGGGAGAGCATTGAATCCCTGAATTTTGCTCCCCCCTCTCCTTTGGAGAGGGCCGGGGTGAGGTATTTCAAAAATGTAGATGGAATAAAATTCCTGAATCACCAGGGAGGATGCGGCGGCATTCGGCAAGACGCAGCGGTGCTGAGTAAACTGCTTGCTTCTTATGCAAACCATCCGAATGTAGGTGGTGTTACCGTATTGAGCCTCGGATGCCAGAACCTGCAGGTGCAGGATTTTGTAAATGATCTGAAGCAACTAAATCCAAACTTCGAAAAACCATTGTTCATTTTTGAACAGCAGCAATCGCAAAGTGAAGAACAACTGATTGCTGAATCCATTCAAAAAACATTCAGTGGTTTAATTGAGATCAATAAGCAGGAAAGGGAACCGGCGCCGCTCAGCAAATTATGCATTGGCGTAAAATGTGGTGGCAGCGATGGTTTCAGTGGCATCTCGGCAAACCCGGCGGTGGGTTATTGCAGCGACCTGGTAGTGGCCCTGGGTGGAAGGATATTGTTGGCCGAGTTTCCTGAGCTGTGTGGGGTAGAGCAGAATTTAATTGACCGTACGAAAGACGAAGCGGCCGCAAAGAAATTCATCAGCCTGATGACAAACTACAATGAATCTGCTTTAAAAGTTGGTTCCGGGTTTCATATGAATCCTTCTCCCGGGAATATTAAAGACGGGTTGATCACCGATGCGATAAAAAGTGCCGGCGCTGCAAAGAAAGGAGGAACATCACCCGTGGTGGATGTGCTGGATTATACCGAACCAGCAACAAAACCAGGTTTGAATTTGGTTTGTACACCGGGAAACGATGTGGAAGCAACAACCGGCAAAGCAGCCAGCGGCGCTACCTTGATCTTATTCACTACCGGGCTGGGTACACCAACGGGCAATCCTGTTTGTCCAACCATTAAGGTTTCAACAAACAGTAATCTCACCAAACGGATGAACGACATCATTGATATTGATTGCGGCCCCGTTATCGAAGGTGATAAAACTATCGAACAGATGGGAGAAGATATACTGGAGTATTGCATCAAAGCAGCCAGCGGGGAAGTAATACCCAAAGCGGTATTATTGAACCAGGATGATTTTATTCCATGGAAGCGGGGAGTGTCATTATAAAAAAATAAACCGCAAAGACGCGGAGACGCAAAGAAAACCCGGCGTCTTAGCGTCTCCGCGGTAAAAAAATATACGATGAAAAGATTCTTAGACGAAAATTTCCTATTGCAGAATAAAACGGCACAACAGCTTTATCATGAGTTTGCAAAACCGCAACCCATCATTGATTACCACAATCACCTGCCGCCCGACCAGATAGCCAATGATATAAGATTCGAAAACCTTACACAGGTATGGCTCTATGGCGATCATTATAAATGGAGGGCCATGCGTACCAATGGCATCAATGAAAAATATTGTACGGGCAACGCTACCGATTACGAAAAGTTTGCGAACTGGGCTGCCACCGTTCCGTACACCATGCGCAACCCGCTTTATCACTGGACACACCTGGAACTACAACGCTATTTTGGAATAGATACCATATTAAATGCCGACA
This sequence comes from Ferruginibacter sp., assembly GCA_044220615.1. Taxonomy (GTDB): domain Bacteria; phylum Bacteroidota; class Bacteroidia; order Chitinophagales; family Chitinophagaceae; genus Ferruginibacter. Next base: position 325,138 of record JBGAQR010000001.1, read on the forward strand.
CTGCCAAAGCCATTTATGAAAATGCCTCTGCCAAATTGCAAACAGCAGAATACTCGGTTCGTAACCTGCTGCGCAAGATGAATGTGAAAGTGCTGTGTACCACCGATGACCCCACCGATTCACTGGAGCATCACCAGAAAATAAAAGCAGATGGGTTTGAAATAAAGATATTGCCTGCTTATCGCCCCGATAAAGCGATGAACGTGGATGATGTGGCGGTTTTTAATGCGTATGTTGATAAAGTGCAGCAGGTTTCCAACGTAGCTGTTTCTTCTTATGATAATTACTTAAAGGCATTAAAGAAACGGCATGATTTTTTTGCTGATAATGGCTGTGCTGTTTCAGATCATGGATTGGAACAGGTATATGCTGAAGATCATACCGAAGCTGAAATAAAGAACATCTTTGATAAAATAAGAGGGGGCACTGCATTAAGCTATGCCGAGAACCTGAAATTCAAATCGGCCATGCTGGTTGAATTTGCAAAGTGGGATCATGAGAAAGGATGGGTGCAGCAATACCATTTAGGTGCATTGCGCAATAACAATGCCCGCATGCTGAAACAGCTGGGCGCCGATACCGGCTGGGATTCCATCGGTGATTTTTCGCAGGCAAGGGCGCTGGCTAAATTCTTAAACAAACTGGATGAAACCGATCAGTTGGCTAAAACCATCCTGTATAACCTGAACCCGGCAGATAACGAACTGATGGCAACGATGATCGGAAATTTCAACGACGGATCGGTTGCAGGAAAAGTCCAGTTCGGTTCGGCCTGGTGGTTCCTGGATCAGAAAGATGGAATGATCAAGCAAATAAATGCCTTGTCAAATATGGGATTGCTGAGCAAATTTGTAGGGATGCTTACCGACAGCCGCAGTTTTATGAGCTACCCACGTCATGAATATTTCCGGCGCATCTTATGCAATTTATTCGGCGAAGAGATAGAGAATGGGGAACTGCCGGATGATATTGCATGGACCGGGAAACTGGTGCAGGACATCTGTTTTAACAATGCAAAGAATTATTTTAACTGGTAACTGATCCGGCAACGATTCCGGGAACGTTACCGTTAATTTAAGCGCCCGGAAAGTATAGCAGAGTGGTTACATTATGTATCTTTCAAACTATAAAAACCTAATAAGAATATGTCAAAGAAAATTGTAACCCTGGGAGAGATCATGTTGCGTTTGTCAACCCCCGATTTTAAACGTTTTGTACAAGCCGATTCATTCGATATAACCTATGGGGGCGGCGAAGCCAATGTGGCTGCAGCTTTATGTAACTACGGATTAAATGGAACTTTTGTAACCAAGGTTCCTAATAATCCCATCGGCCAATCGGCCATTAACCACCTGAGGCGTTATGGCGTGGATACTCAATACATTGCAAGGGGTGGCGACAGGCTGGGTATCTATTTCCTGGAAACCGGTGCATCCATGCGTGCCTCACAGGTGGTATACGACCGTGCAGGCGCTTCCATCGCAGATGTTGATATTTCAGAATTTGATTTTGATAAGATACTGGAAGGTGCTTCCTGGTTTCATACAACAGGAATTACACCTGCGTTAAGTGACAAAGCTGCGGCACTGACTTTGGCTGCTTTAAGAGCTGCAAAAGCAAAAGGCATTACAACCAGTATTGATCTTAACTTCCGCAAAAAATTATGGACAAAAGAAAAAGCAAGGGAGGTAATGACCAGGCTTTGCGAACACGTTGATGTTTGTATTGGTAACGAAGAGGATGCCGATCTGTGTTTGGGTTTTAAAGCAGCCCATACTGATGTTACAAAAGGCGAGTTGAATCTCGATGGCTTTAAGGATGTGTTCAAACAAATGAAAGACAGGTTCGGGTTTAAATATATTGCTTCTTCACTGCGTGAAAGCCATAGTGCCAGTGATAACGGATGGAGTGCATTGGTGTACAACGGTACAGAATTCTATCATACCAAAAAATATGAAGTGCGGATTGTTGACCGGGTAGGAAGCGGCGATTCCTTTGCCAGCGGTTTTATTTACGGGCTTGTTACCGGTATGCCAATGCCTGAGGCTGCTGAGTTTGGCGTAGCAGCAAGTGCTATAAAACATACCATCCCCGGTGATCTGAACCATGCAACCTTAAATGATGTAAAAGACCTGATGAAAGGAGATGGCAGCGGAAGGGTTCAGCGTTAATTTTTTTTGAGCCTGGCTTCAGTGTTGCTATTAAGCTTCATTGGCGTCGCACTCTTGTACTGTAGATCTTTATTGAGCTTTCATCGAAGCGAATAAATATTGAGTTTAAAAACTGCCCAATCCCAGTTCCCTCTCCTTCAGGAGAGGGGTTGGGGTGAGGTCAAAATAAAATTATGATCATAGATACTCTTCAGAACGCACCCAAATATTTCTCAGTTCATCCTTTGTTTGCAAAGGCATTTGAATTTATTGGTCAAACAGACCTGGCCAATGCGGTTGATGGAAAATCAGATATATCAGAAGGATTGAAAGCCATCTTCTCCAACAAAACAGGGGTGTCGGCCGAAGCCTCTGTATCAAAATTCGAATGTCATAATAAACACATCGACATACAGCTTTGCATCCGCGGCGTTGAACAGATCGGCTGGAAGCCAAGAGAGAAATGCGTAACAGAAAACGGAGGCTACAATCCCGATAAAGATGTTCAGTTGTACAACGAGCAACCGGATATGTATTTCCAGCTAACCGATGGACAGTTTGTGATCTTTTTTCCCGAAGATGTACATGCGCCGATGATCGGTGATGCACAAATAAAAAAACTGGTGATCAAAGTAAGGATCTGATGAGCTGCCCGGCGTTTTGAATTGCCATAGCATTCTGCATTGCCCCGGCATTCATGCCGGGGAGATTGATGAAAAATAAACCGGGCTTTAGCCCAAAACAAAAATAAAACCATAGAATGAGCAAAACACAACAGGTAACAGATGCAATCATAAAACAGGGAATGCTTCCCTTGTATTTTAATGCAGACGAAACAACAACCATTGAAACTTTAAGAGCCCTGCACAGTGCCGGTATCATGGCGTTGGAATATACCAATCGTGGTGATGCCGCATTGGCCAACTTCAAAAAAATGGTGGCCGTACGCAACGCAGAAATGCCGGGCATGTTGCTCGGCGTGGGTACCATTAAGAACATGCAGCATGCAACTGATTATGTGAATGCGGGTGCCGATTTCCTGGTTAGTCCGGGTTTTGTTAAGGAAGTAGCCGACTATTCGGTAGCCAATGATATTTTTTATGCACCGGGATGTATGACCCCTTCAGAGATAATTGCTGCAGAAAATGCCGGGCTTAAATTCATCAAACTTTTCCCGGGTAATATGCTGGGACCTTCTTTTTTAAGCGGTATAAAGGATATCTTTCCAAAACTATTGTTCATGCCTACAGGTGGTGTGGATACCACTAAAGAAAATATAACCGGGTGGTTCAAAGCGGGTGTTTGTGCAGTGGGAATGGGCAGTAAGCTGGTGAGTAAAGAAGTGATGGCCAATAAGCAATACAACCTGCTTATTGAAGAAACAAAAAAAGTAATGGAACTTATCAATAGTATCCGGTCTTGATTTTTCTCATAAAGCGGCTATATGAATAATAAAATGACTAATTACAGGTGGGCCATTTGCTCACTGTTGTTTTTTGCAACAACAATCAACTACCTCGACAGGCAGGTATTGTCGCTTACATGGAAAGATTTTATTGTTCCCGAATTTCATTGGAACAATAATGACTACGGTACCATTACAGCCGTATTCTCACTGGCCTATGCATTCTCTATGTTGCTGGCCGGTAAATTCGTTGATTGGATGGATACGAAGAAAGGTTTCCTGTGGGCCATTGGCATATGGTCTGTTGGTGCATGTCTTCATGCTTTCTGCGGTATAGCAACATCAGGAATAGTTGCAGGTAAGTGGCTTGTTGGGTTTGAAGGTGCTAAAGAAGCATTGGCTACCATCAGTGATGTATCAAAGATCACTTCTATCAGCGTTATCTTTTTTGTATTTGCCCGTATAGTACTGGCATTGGGCGAAGCTGGTAATTTTCCCGCAGCTATAAAAGCAACAGCAGAATATTTTCCAAAAAAGGCAAGGGGGTTTGCTACGAGTATTTTTAATGCCGGTGCCACCATTGGTGCTTTGGCAGCACCTGTTACTATACCTTTTATTGCTAAAGCTTATGGTTGGGAAATGTCTTTTCTCATTATAGGCGCACTTGGTTTTGTGTGGATGGGCTTTTGGGTATTTATGTATAAAAAGCCTGCTGTTCATCCCAAGGTAAACGAACATGAATTAGCATATATACATCAGGATGATGCAGCCGACAATGTAATACAAGGAAGTATTCAAAAGAAAATAAGCTATGGCCAGGCATTCAGGTACAAACAAACCTGGGCTTTTGCTTTTGGAAAATTTATGACAGATGGCGTATGGTGGTTCTTTCTTTTCTGGACACCAGCCTACCTAAGTTCTGTTTACGGGCTTGATTCAACACAAAGCGCCGGGCAGATATTTGTATTGTACGCTATTACGCTGCTGTCTATTTTTGGTGGCTGGCTTCCTACCTATTTCGTTGAAAAAAAAGGAATGAACCCATATGCCGGCCGGATGAAAGCCATGCTCATTTTTGCATTCTTCCCATTATTGACATTGCTGGCACAACCCCTGGGTCATTATTCTGTTTGGATACCTGTAATAATTATCGGAATAGCAGGAGCGGCTCACCAGTCATGGTCGGCTAATATCTTTTCAACCGTAAGTGATATGTTCCCTAAATCTGCTATTGCCACTATAACGGGCATCGGGGGTATGGCAGGCGGCATCGGCTCATTCCTTATTAATAAAGGATCGGGTAAATTATTTGATTACGCCAAAGAAACCAATATGAAGTTTATGGGTTTTGAAGGTATAACATCTGGCTATTTTATCATCTTTTCCATTTGTGCCGTTGCATACCTGGTAGGATGGGTGGTAATGAAAAGACTGGTGCCTAAATACGAACCCATAACCGACCTGTAATTTTCAGGCGATCTTTTTTCTTACATGAAATCATACAAAGCATTTTTATTCGACCTCAACGGAACCATGATCGACGATATGCAGTACCATATAAAGGCATGGCACCGCATATTAAATGAACTGGGAGCCAATATCTCCCTGGAAAGGATGAAGGAAGAATGTTACGGAAAGAATCACGAACTCCTGGAACGGATGTTTCCCGGGAGATTCAGCCAGCAGGAAAAGGATCACATGAGCCTGGAAAAGGAAAAGCAATACCAGGCTGAGTTCCGGCCCAGACTTAAACTAATCAATGGCCTGGATGATTTTTTGCAAAAGGCATACGAAGGAAAAATAAAAATGGCCATTGGTTCAGCTGCCATCATGTTCAATATCGATTTTGTGCTGGATGGATTGAATATCCGTCATTGTTTTGATGCACTCGTAAGCGCTGATGATGTAGTGAACAGCAAACCCGACCCGGAAACATTTCTTACCTGTGCAGAAAGGCTGGGCATTGTTACCGCCGATTGTGTTGTATTTGAAGACGCACCCAAAGGAGTGGAAGCGGCCCTCAACGCAGGCATGAAAGCCGTGGTGATAACAACGATGCATACAAAGGAGGAGTTTGCTGCTTATCCCAACGTGCTATGTTTTATTGAAGATTTTAAAGATGTTGCTCTTACAAAACTCATTTAGTATGGCTCAACGATCATTTGTTATAGGAGTTGATTACGGAACCGATTCGGTGCGTTCGGTATTGGCTGATGCTTCAAATGGAGATGAGGTTGCTTCCTCCATTTTCTATTATCCCCGTTGGAAACAGGGACTGTACTGCATTCCGGCTGCAAACCAGTTTCGGCAGCATCCGCTTGATTATGTGGAAGGATTGGAAACCACCATAAAAGATTGTCTTGCCAAAGCCGGAAAAGATATTGCACAACAGGTAAAAGCAATCGCTGTTGATACAACAGGATCTTCCCCGGTTGCAGTTGATAAAACCGGAACGCCCTTGGCCTTGTTACCGGGGTTTGAGAATAATCCCAATGCCATGTTTGTATTGTGGAAAGACCATACTTCCATTAAAGAGGCCGAAGAAATAAATCAGCATAGCACAAAGTTCAAAACAAATTACCTGCAATTTGTTGGCGGCATTTATTCTTCTGAATGGTTCTGGGCAAAATGGCTTCATATTCGCAGAGAAGATGAAGCAATAAGAAAGAATGGGTACTCCTTTGTGGAGCATTGCGATTGGATACCTTTCTTACTTACAGGAGGTAACGATGTTCACAAAATGCGGAGAGGCGTTTGCAGCGCCGGGCATAAAGCCTTATGGGCTGCTGAGTTTGGCGGCATGCCTCCCAATGATTTTTTTGCTTCACTTGATCCGTTGCTTGACGGGGTTAAAAAAAATCTTTTTACAGAAACATATACTTCCGATAAACCCGCCGGCCATCTTTCAAAAGAATGGGCGGATAAATTAGGATTAACTACAGATACCATTGTTGCTGTGGGCGCCTTTGATGCACATATGGGTGCCGTAGGCGGACAAATAGAACCCTATCACCTCAGTAAAGTGATGGGCACTTCCACCTGCGATATGCTGGTAGCGCCTATGAATGAGATGGAAGGAAAATTAGTGAAAGGAATCTGCGGGCAGGTTCCCGGCTCTGTTATTCCTGGTATGATGGGGCTGGAAGCAGGCCAAAGCGCCTTTGGTGATGTGTATGCATGGTTCAGGAATTTATTAAGCTGGCCTATCGATCATTTAAGTGATGATGAAAATGTAAAACAGGTCATGCGTGATAAGATCATTGCTGCTTTATCTGGCCAGGCGGCAAAACTTCCTTTAAATGAAAATGATGAACTCGCTATCGACTGGCTGAATGGCCGGCGTACACCTGATGCAGATCAATCGTTAAAAGCAGCCATTATTAATTTGAATCTGGGAAGTGATGCACCAAAGATATTTAAAGCCCTGGTGGAAGCAACCTGTTTTGGCGCCAAAGCCATCGTTGATCGTTTTATCCAGCAGGGCATTCCGGTAAAAGGTCTCATCGGATTGGGTGGTGTTGCTAAAAAGTCGCCGTACATTATGCAGGTGATGGCCGATGTTATGAATATGCCGATACGGATCCACCGGTCCGAACAAACCTGCGCAGCCGGTGCAGCCATGTTTGCGGCAACAGCAGCCGGGCTTTATAAAAAGGTGGAAGACGCCATGAATGCCATGGGGCAAGGCTTTGATGCAACCTACAAACCAGACCCGTTAAAAACAACATTGTACAACAAAAGATATAACCGATATAAAGAATTGGGTAATTTTATTGAACAACAAAACAAGTAATGAGCAAGTACAAACATATCAGGGAAGAAGCAAACAAAGCAAACAAACGGTTGCCGGAACTGGGCCTGGTTCTTTTTACGTTTGGCAATGTAAGTGTGGCCGACCGAGGCCTTGGCGTATTTGCCATCAAGCCAAGCGGTGTGGATTATGATGAACTTACTCCCGATAAAATGGTGATCGTTGATTTTGATGGCAATACAATAGAAGGAGATCTTCGTCCTTCATCCGATACGCTTACCCATGCCCTTCTTTATAAACAATGGGAAAAGATCGGAAGTATCGTTCATACGCACAGCACCTATGCAACGGCCTGGGCACAGTCGCAGCGTGACATTCCCATTTTTGGAACCACCCATGCCGATCATAATACGGTTGATATTCCCTGCGCCCCGCCCATGAGCGATGAAATGATAAAAGGAAATTATGAATACGAGACCGGGCTGCAGATAATAAACTGTTTTAAGGAAAGAGGGCTGAGTTATGAAGAAGTGGAAATGATACTGGTAGGCAATCATGCGCCATTCACCTGGGGCAAAACAGCCGGCAAAGCAGTATACAACAGCGCTGTGCTAGAAGCTGTAGCGCAGATGGCATTGCTTACCGAACAGATAAACCCCAATGCGCCAAGGTTAAAAGAGGCATTGATAAAAAAACATTTTGAACGAAAACACGGCCCGGATTCTTATTACGGGCAATCCTAAATAAAGAAAGTAAAATGAAACAACAGCGCTATTTTTTATTTGTTGCAGTACTGATCATTGCTGCCTGCAATAACAATTCATCAACAGAAACAAAAACGGCATCGTTCACTGTCACCGAAAAAGCATTCGGCAATTTTGAGAACGCTGCCGTTACTGAATTTACCATTACCAATCCATCTGGCATGCAGGTGAGTATTCTTAACTATGGCGGTGCGGTAACAAAGATCATCACAAAAGATAAGAATGGTAAAGACGGAAATGTGATACTGGGATTTGATTCATTGAGTGGTTACCTGCAAAAGGGCAATCCGTATTTCGGTTGCCTGGTTGGTCGCTATGCAAACCGCATTGCCAATGCAAAATTCAGTTTAGACAGTGCAACGTATACATTAGCGGCAAACAACAACGGGCAAAGTCTTCATGGCGGGTTAAAGGGATTTGATAAAGTAATGTGGAAGGCAGAGAAACCGGCAGGCGACAGCAGCCTGAAATTAACCTATATAAGTAAAGACGGCGAAGAAGGTTACCCAGGTAATCTGAATGTGGAAGTGGTCTATACACTCACATCGGCCAACGAACTGAAGATTGGGTACAAAGCCACTACTGATAAAGCAACGCCGGTTAACCTTACCAATCATTGTTACTTTAATTTATCTGCCGGTGCTGATTCAACGATCCTTGGTCATGCATTGATGATGAATGCAGCTAAATACACACCCGTGAATGATAAACTGATCCCGTTGGGAGCACACGTTGATGTAAAGAATACTCCATTTGATTTTACAAACGCAAAACTGATCGGAAAGGAAATAGATAGTGTGAAAGGCGGATATGACCACAACTGGGTATTGAACCGCAAAGGAAATGATTTGGAAATGATCGCCAGCTTATCACATGCTGCAAGCGGTCGCATTATGGACATATTTACCACCGAACTGGGATTGCAGTTTTACAGCGGCAATTTCCTGGATGGAACATTAACCGGCTGTATCGGCGGCAAGCCCTATGTGCTGCACGGCGGCCTTTGCCTGGAAGCACAGCATTTCCCGGATAGTCCCAACCAGCCTGTATTTCCGAATACCATTTTAAAGCCGGGTGAAACCTATACGCAAACAACCGTTTATAAATTCTCCGTAAAATAATTGTATGAGTTTACAAAATCTTAAAAGGTCAGAGATATGGTTTGTAACCGGTAGCCAGCACCTGTATGGTGAAGAAACATTGAAACAGGTTGCTGCACATGCTAAAAAGATCGCCGCATTTTTAAATGAGCATAAACATATGCCGGTGCAGGTAAAATTCAAACCGGTAGTAAAATCACCTGAAGAGATATCGGCCCTTTGCCAGGAAGCCAATGTTGCAAACAACTGTATTGGCATTGTTGCCTGGATGCATACGTTTTCGCCGGCAAAGATGTGGATCGGCGGACTGAAGATCATGCAAAAACCATTGCTTCATTTACATACCCAATTCAACAGGGATATTCCATGGAATAGTATCGATATGGACTTTATGAACCTGAATCAAAGCGCTCATGGCGATCGTGAATTTGGGTTTATGATGAGCCGCATGCGGCTGAACCGCAAAGTGGTGGTTGGGTATTGGCAGGATGATGCAGTTATTCGGCAATTGAATGTATGGAGCAGGGCTGCTGCTGCCTGGCACGACTGGCAGGGCGCACGGTTTGTACGCTTTGGCGATAACATGCGTTACGTGGCAGTAACCGATGGCGATAAAGTGGAAGCGGAAATGAAATTCGGCTATTCGGTAAATACACATGGCATTGGCGACTTAGTGGCTGTGATAAATAAAGTGAGGGAAGCGGAGATAGATAATTTAGTAGAGATATACATTGCTTCATATAAACTGGCTACTTCATTAAAGAAGAACGGAGCTCAGCATCAATCCTTACGGGATGCAGCTAAAATTGAAATTGGACTGCGCAAATTTTTAAAAGCAGGAAATTATAAAGGCTTCACCGATACATTTGAAGACCTGCATGGCTTACTGCAACTGCCGGGTATTGCTGTGCAACGCCTGATGGCAGAGGGCTACGGCTTTGGCGGTGAGGGCGATTGGAAAACGGCTGCATTGGTACGGGTCATGAAAGTGATGGGCAACGGGTTAAAGGGCGGTAACAGTTTTATGGAAGACTATACCTATCATTTTGAACCGGGTAACAATTTAGTGCTTGGTTCGCACATGTTGGAAATATGCGAAAGCATTGCCGGCGGAAAACCTTCCTGCGAAATTCATCCGTTGGGCATTGGTGGTAAGGCCGATCCTGTTCGTTTGGTTTTTAATGTAGCTGCCGGGGAAGCATTAAATGCTTCCATCGTGGATATGGGCAACCGTTTTCGTTTGCTGGTAAATGAAGTAACAGCTGTTGCACCAAAAGCGGAACTGCCAAAGCTTCCGGTAGCAAGGGTTTTATGGAAACCAAAACCTGATATGTCTACCGCTGCGGCTGCATGGATACTGGCAGGCGGCGCTCATCATACCTGTTACAGCCAGAATTTAAGTGCGGAATATTTGCAGGACTTTGCTGAAATGGCGGGCATTGAAATGGTGCTGATAAACAACGAAACCAGGATCCCGCAGTTTAAAAATGAACTGAAGTGGAACGATGTTTATTACCACCTGAACAGGTAACAGCGATCCCCGAACTCAGATCATCTTCTTAATAAGTTTACCCAGTATCATCAGCCCGTAATCCATGTCATCATTCCATGGTTTGCCAAAACAGATGCGGATGCAGTTGCCGTAATTATTACCGGCAGAAAATATTTTTCCCGGAACGATGGATATATGATGCTTCATAGCCTCTGTACGCAACTTAAAGGCATTTACTTTTTTGTTCAGCTCCAGCCATAAAATGAATCCCCCATGCGGCCTGGATACTTTTGTATCGGGTGGAAAATATTTGATGATGGCCTGCACGTAACGAAGGCTCTGTGTATGCAATGCCTTACGCAGGTTCTTCAAATGAAATTCATAACGGCCGTTCTTTAAATAGTGTGCAATGGCAGCCTGTGTAAGGGTAGGGCCGCTGATGTTCTGTATCCGCTTCAGTTGTTTCACCTGGTCGAAGAACCTGCCGGGTATTACCCAGCCAATACGATACCCGGGGCTCAGTGATTTGGAAAGAGAGGAACAATACATCACCAAACCCTTTGTATCGTAATACTTGCAGTTCTTCGGTCTTGTTTTTCCAAAATACAATTCGCCGTAGATATCGTCTTCAATAAGCGGTATGTTATGCTTAGTGATGATGTCAACCAGCTTCTTCTTATTCTCATCGGGCATGCAGCTGCCCAGCGGGTTATTAAAGTTGGGAATGAACACGCATGCCTTAATGGAGAATTTCTTAATGGCTTTTTGCAAATGATCCAGGTCAACCCCGTTGATGGGATCGGTTGATATCTCCACCACTTTCAATCCCAGACTTTCAATGGCCTGGTAAATGCCAAAGTAGGTAGGACTTTCGATAGCCACCGTATCGCCCGGTGAGGTTACCGCTTTTAAACAAAGACTGATCGCCTCTAAGCAGCCGGAGGTAACGATCACTTCATCGGGTTTTACATTTCCACCCCAGTTAAAAGCCAGTTTGGTTATTTGCTTACGTAACTCAACATTGCCCTGCGTATGTTCATAATCCATACAATGGTCCTTGGTATTGCGCAATGCATATACCACCGACTTATTCAGTTTGGCGCCGGGTAAAAGCGATGCATCGGGCACGGCCAGTGCAAAATTGGTGATGCCGGTTGCCGCTATATCGGTATATATGGATGCGATCATTTCCTTTACACTTACATCATGCGATACGGCTTCGGGGGTTACCAGGTTGGGAAGCTCGGGATAACGGTTGTGGCTGAACCGTACATAGTAACCCGACTTGGGTCTTGATTCAATAAGCCCCCTTCCTTCCAGGTGGTAATAGGCCTGGAAAGCCGTGCCCATGCTGATCCCGTACTTATCGCTGAGCAACCGTACCGATGGCAGTTTATCGCCGATCTTCAGTACTTCTTCGGCTATCATTTTTTCCAGGCCATCGGCTACCTGTATGTACTTATGGTCGTCTGAATTGAAGGTTGTTTTCATTTGCTTAAAATCTGATATAGTCAAAAATACTAAATCTGAATCTGTTTCAAACAAAAAAAAATGACAATTTTTGTTGGGAGATTTTGAGACAGGTTAATTAGTTAATACGTTAACTGGTTAATCCGGAATGATCCCAACAAATTAACGTCTATACGAATTAACGGATTAACCAATAAACGGATCAACATTAAAAAAATGAATTCAATAAAAATAATCAATTACAGGCCACATCACCAGCGGTACTTTGAGCAGTTCAACCGGAACTGGATAGAGAAATATTTTGTGATGGAACCGGTGGATGAGTTTGTGCTTACCAACCCTGAAGAAGCATTGCTGAAACCCGGCGGTGCTATCTTAATGGCAAGTTGTGATGGAGAGATAGCGGGAACAGTGGCTTTGCGAAAAGTGGATGATACAACCTTTGAATTTACCAAGATGGCGGTGGATGAGAAGTTTCGCCGCAGGGGAATTGCCGAAGCATTGAGTATTGCCAGTTTTAAAAAGGCGAAAGAACTGGGCGCAAAAACAGTAATCCTTTACTCAAACAGTATCTTAACCGGTGCGATCCGCTTGTACGAAAAGATCGGGTTCAAACACATACCGGTGAATAATACCGAATATAAAAGATCCGACGTAAAAATGAAAATAGAAATAACTGAAATAGAAGCATCAACCTTTGAACCCTTAAATCTTTAAACCTTTTAAACCATTTAAACCTTTCTATATGGAAACAACTGCAGGCATTATGATCCGTAAAACACCCAACTCCCGTTTGAAGGAAGTTGATTTTGATAACCTGGAATTCGGCAAGTACATCTCCGACCACATGCTGGTATGCGATTATGCCAACGGCGAATGGAAAGAGCCCCAGATAGTTCCCTATGCCAATCTTTCTATGAGTCCTTCGGCACTGGCCCTGCATTACGGGCAAACCGTTTTTGAAGGGATGAAAGCATTCCGCATGCACGATGGAAGTATCAACATCTTCCGGATGGACAAGCACTATGATCGTTTTGTAAGATCATTGCAACGGATGTGTATGGCTGTGGTGCCCAAAGATATTTTTGTAGAAGGATTGAGGCAACTGGTTGAACTGGATAAGGCCTGGGTTCCTTCTAAACCCGGTAATGCACTGTACCTGCGGCCCTTTGTGTTTGCCAGCGAAGCAAGATTTGGCGTAAAGGTATCAGAAGAATACCGCTTTGTGATATTCACCGGCCCGGTGCCTTCCTTATATGCCGATCCCATAAAAGTAAAAGTAGAAACAGAATATATCCGTGCTGCAAAGGGCGGAACCGGTTTTGCGAAATGCGGCGGAAACTATGGCGCCGCTTTCCTGCCTACGCAAAATGCGAGGAACGAAGGATACGACCAGGTTTTGTGGACCGATGGGGTTGAACATAAGTACATCGAAGAATCGGGTATGATGAACGTGATGTTTGTGATCGGTGGTAAACTGGTAACAGCTCCTTTATCAGATTCAATACTGGACGGCGTTACAAGAGATTCTTTACTTACACTGGCGAATGACCTGGGTTATGAAGCAGAAGAAAGGCCCGTAGCCGTTGCCGAACTGGAAGCAGCGTTTAAGAACGGAACCATCACCGAAGCATTTGGTGCAGGTACGGCTGCCGTGGTAGCGCCCATCAAAATAATTCATATCAATGGTATTGATTACAGTTTACCTAAGTACGATACAAATAAACTGTTGTTCCGGTTAAAGGCCGGGTTGGAAAATATCCGCCTGGGGGTTAGCAGTGATGTACACGGATGGAATTTTATGTTGTAATATGCATGGATCAATATTTAATAACACCGCATGAAAAAAATAGGACTTGTAGGTGGTATAAGCTGGGTTTCAACAATTGACTATTACAGGTATATTAATGAAGGCGTGAACAAGAAATTAGGTGGCCTGAATTTTTCTGAATGCATCATTTATTCGCTGAATTTTGGCGATGTTCAGGAAAAAGGGTGGACTAATGCTTATGAAGTATTGCTTAATGCCTGTGTTGGCCTTAAGCAAAGCGGTGCTGATGCTATTGTTTTGTGCGCCAATACAGCGCATCTGTTTGCAGATGAGCTTCAGCGTAAAATTGGATTGCCTTTGATTCACATAGGAACCGAAACTGCAAAAGCGGTAAAAAAACAGGGAATTAAAAAAATAGGCTTACTCGGAACGAAGTTTATCATGGAGATGGACTTTTACCGGGCAAAGCTTGAAGAAAACGGTTTGGATGTTTTGGTGCCTGAAAAAGAAGAAACAAGAAACTATATTCAGCATACGGTAAAAGAAGAATTGGGAAGGGGAATGATCAATGAACAGACCCGGGAGAATTATATTTCTATTGTACAGCAGCTGGTAGAACGTGGGGCAGAAGGGATCATTTTAGGCTGTACAGAAATTCCTTTGCTGCTTAGCCAGGAAGATTTTTCGATACCTGTATTTGACAGCGCCCGGATTCATTCACAGGCTATTGTTGATTTTGCACTCAAGGGTAAGTAAAACAGGGGTAACTTAATATAATGTACTCATTATGGAAATAGTCAGCTACTCAGAAATTTATAAAGAAGAAGTAATAGCCCTTATCCTGGAAATTCAGCAAAACGAATTCGGTATAGAGATCACACAACAGGATCAGCCAGACCTGGGAAATATTGAATCCTGTTATAAGAAAGGGAACGGTAATTTTTGGATAGCCCGGGTTGAAGAAAACCTGGCAGGAACCGTTGCCTTGCTGGATATCGGGAATAACAATGCTGCATTGAGAAAAATGTTTGTAAAAAAGCAATTCCGGGGAAGCGGTTATGGGGTTGGCCAGTCTCTTTTAAATACCCTGTTGCAATGGGCCGGTGAAAAGGGATTTAAAAAAATATTGCTTGGTACCACAGAAAAATTTATTGCAGCGCAACGGTTTTATGAAAAGAATGGATTTCGGGAGATCGATGAAAAGCTTTTGCCGGCGGCGTTCCCGGTAATGAAAGTAGATGTGAAATTTTATGAGTATATGATATAACCTTGAAAGCGGGAACAGGTAGCGGACTTACTTCGGTTTATAGTCAAATACCAGCACGGCGTTTTCTTCCAGGCTGGCGCTGGAGAATAATTCATAACGTTTATTGCCGGCATACACCAGCACCAATGCAGTATTGGGCGGTATGCCTCCCAGGTTCTCGGCAAAGAGAGTGATCTCATGCCTTGTCTGCTTTTCATCCAGCTCCAGGTTTATTACAATAGGTTTTTCTGAAAGACGTTGATGACTGAGTAACAGTTTCCCGTTATAAAAAATGCTTACCGTATCTCCGTCTATCACCGCATTGTCATACACATTAAGGGTTATCATTTTCACATTTACTTCCAGGTGGCTTTGTTCCTTGTTCTTTCTTTTGGTTAATTGTTTTGGTATTTTCGATACAGAATCATTAGGGATAATAATGAGAGGCGGTAATAAGGGAATGGTATCTTTCTTCTTTACAATAAGTGAATCTGATTTTTTGTTTTTATTCAATACCTGCTTGTTTTTTTGATAGCAGTCGTTCATCCCAGGCAATACCTGGTAGGGTTTGGAAGAAACTTTCTTCAGGTAAACAATATCATCATTACTCCTTCGGTAAGAAGTAGAGTCATCTTCATCCCTAAAGAAAAATGAAAAGACTGAAGGGGGATTTATCGAAAGCCCTTCCAGTACATCTCCACGCTTAGAAAAATAACTGGTCAGACTGAGTCGCATTAACCTGTGTGTACCGCTGTTCTCAATAAATGTAGAGCCTTCAATAAACCATTGGCCCTGTTTTTTATTATAGTGTCCTTCAAAATAGGCTCTACAATGATCCCGCTGGTCCTTTTTTATAAAATCCCAACTATATCCACAGATATAGTCGCCATTCTGGATGATATTAAGCTGTAGGAACTGATCGTTTCCTAGGTCACCCTCCCAGGTGCCGGTAATATTTTTTTGCGCCTGCAGGTCGACAGTAGCAATAAAAAACAAAAGGAGAATGATATATCGCTTCAGGGCATTCATGCGATATTAAATTTACTTAATAAAAACCAAATTGATTTGGAAGATCAGCAGGAGGTGGTGTTCTGGTTTCAAACCTGAACCACATAGACACAATAGAAAACATAGGGTTCACATAGATCCTGTGTATTCGCTATGTGTACTATGTCCTATGTGGTTCAAAACAGGACATTACTCGGCAAGAAGTCTTTTTTACTTCAGCATTTTTTCAAAACACACACTGTTATCCATATTGGCATACTGCCCGTAGTTTTCGATCTGTTTATAACCGCTCCTGGTATACAATGCAATGGCTTCCGGCTGGCGCTTGCCGGTTTCTAACACACATTTGTTGTAATTCATCTCTGCTGCCCATTTCTCCAGCTCGGCCAGTACCATGCCGGCAATTCTTTTGCCCCTGCTTTGCGGCAGGGTGTACATACGTTTTACTTCCATAGCGCCGGCACCAAATTCCCTGATGGCGCCGGAACTCACCGCATTGCCGTCTTCATAAGCAACCAGGCAGTGCTTCAGCATATTCGTTTTGTTGAACTGGGCATAAAAAGCATGCTCGGCACCGTCTCTTTCTGCCAGGTCGGCATCCAGCAGTTTCACCAGTTCAATAAAATCGGTATTGGATGAATCGGTTCTTATTAATTCTATCATAGCGGATGGGTTGCAAGTTCAAAATTGGGTTTTTTGTTTGTTTCGGTCAAGAATATCTTCCAGGCATACGGAACTTCGGCTATGGAAGGGTTTAGTAAGAAGACGTCTACGTATTCCTGCACAGGCTGCAAACCATGCAGGGTTATCAGCTATTATTTGTACTTTTCATTTCCAAACTAACGGATATGAAAAATTTTTTCTTCAGCGCATTGCTTTGCCTTTGTACATACAACAGCCATGCCCAGCTTAATTATAAAAAAGAGATCGCCTACAATCCACCCCGGAGTTTTGCCTGTAACTTTTTTACTACCAGCGCCGACTATGTTCCGCCTCCTGCCAGTAATGTGAGCGAAGAAACTGAGATGAAATGGATGGAAGATATGGTGAAGAACATATTGGGTATTGTAGGACTGCAGAACAAGATCAAACTCTATTCCTTTCCCGGCTCTAATAACTGCAGCGCTGTTTGTGTGGAGAATGAAGTAGGCAGCGACCGGTACATGGTGTTCGACCGGTTCTTTCTTCAGCGTTTTGAAAAAACAACCAACAAGTGGTTTGTTGCAGGCGTGGTGGCGCATGAGCTGGGTCATCATCTTAATGGCCATACACTAAGCGGTTACGGAAGCCGCCCCGATAAAGAACTGGAGGCCGATGCCTTTGCCGGCTTCATCTTACAAAAGCTTGGAGCAACAAGGGAAGAGGCGAAAGCTATGTTCAGTTTTTTGAATGAAACGCAGGGGCCGCCCACACATCCCAAAAGGGCGCAACGTTATTTGGCTATTGAGCGTGGCTGGAATGAAGCGTCGAAAAAAAATGGCTATGCTAACTTAATTTTTAATGAAGCCGATGACGGGCAAATGGCCGAACGTGTTTTCTTTGAAGCCCAGGTGCAAACGAATAACGAAAAGAAACTGCAGTTGCTGAAAAAAGCCCAGCAGCTTTATCCACGCCATGCAGGCATCAACAGCGAACTGGGTGTGCTGTACATTACGATGAATAACCCGGCGATGGCAAACCTGTATACCCAGGTTGCCGTTAACCAGGCGCCTTATGTTGGCTGGATATGGCTGAACCGGGCAAAGTATTACCAATCGGATAAAAAGATACAGGAACAATATAACTGCCTCGACAGTGCGCTGAAATACAAACCCATTTTACCCGAAGCTTACCTGATGAAGGCCGCCATTTTTGAGGAAGAGAAATTGTATCCTTTATCTCTTGAGAGTATTACCATCGGACTGGCCATGCAGCCACAACCCGAACTGGCTGCCCGGCTTTACCTGCAAAAAGCATCTGTTCAAAAAGCACAGGGGTTTACTAAAGAAGCAAAAAGCAGTTACCAGATCGCTAAAGAGCTTGATCCCTTTAACCCGGTGATAAAACTGATGGCGGGGATTTATGAATGATTGATTGTGTAGGTAAACCTATAAGGTCTGCCGCCTGGCATAGCAGAGCCGCAGACCTTATAGGTTTTATTTTGATTGAACCAGCCTATAAATGGTGATGCCGATTATGATCACAAGGATTGAGGTATAGATCAGCTTGGTATATTTTGCCAGCCAGTTGGGAAGGTAGATATCAAAATTATCTTTTTGCGAATCGGAGTATTTACGGGCCATAATGGTAAGCGGGCAAAAGAATTTAAAGAGCAGCAACGTAATTCCTTCCAGGGCAAACAACCCGTAACCGATCCATACCCATTTATCCAGTTTGTTTGCAACAACGGCATACAACATATAAAAGATCACTACGTTGAAAAAGATCCAGATGAATGTATGGACCGTTTTGATGATCGTTAGTTTGGTTTTGTTGTGCATGGTCATGCAATTGAATTACCAGTTCCTCATTTGTTTATAAAGATCCGGAATGTCCAGTTAGCTGATTTATACAACTCCAGGGTAAAATTCTGCCCGTTAGAAAGGGTTCCCCGGAGGGTGATGGGAAATTCGGTTATTTCAAACACCCAGGTGGATTTCAACGGCGATTCAAAAGAATTTACCAGTTTCAGTAAGGAACGGAGTTTTACCGACATCAGTTCGGTGAGCGTAATGGATACGTGCGGACTGGAGATCCTGTCTTCTGCAGCGATAGAGGTAGTGGATACTTCAATAGTGATCTTATTCCCGCTTTCTGCGGTTGGCGAGACTTCCACCCGGTCGAATTTGGCTACGGCATCGGTCTGGTATGTTTTATACGTGGTTCCCCGGTATTCATCTCCGCTCCAGTAGCCTTTTATAATGCTGTCTGTTTTATCTGCCCGTACAAAATGCATTTCCCCTTTTCCTTCTTTTTTTCCATCCAGGAAATTCCCGTCAAAAAAATTATCCCCGGAATAAAGTATTCCTTTTCCGTTAGGAAGACCTTGCTTAAAATTTCCCACATACCTGAAAATGCCTTTTGATTCACCCTTGCCATGGGCAAATCCTTTTTTACATTCGCCCGAATATTCTCCTTTTATAGTTCCCAATAGCACTTTGCAGGTACTGCTTGTGTCCTGGCCAAACAAAGCGGAATGCTGAAAGAGGAGGAAGAGACAAAGAAAGTTCCGGGTAACAGGATACATGTTAAAATATGATTTACGTTGCAGGATAATTTATTGTTGAAGCAGTTTCTTTTTATACATTTCCAGTTCTTCTTTGCTAAGGGTGCCGTTCCGGTAAAGGTCTTCCAGTCTTTTCACTTCTGCCTGCGGATCGGCCTTTAACCTGTTCCTGAATTCATCGGGTACTACCAGTTCGCTGGGTACACCGGGAATATTTTCAATGGCATGATCAAACGCCACGTGCATTTCAATTTCGCCCCGTTCGTTGTTGTTTACCATCAGTGTGCCGATGATGGTGATATAGCCGTTGCCGAGCGCTGAAATACCAAAGTCTTTCAATTCTTTCACTTTCACCTGTTGCTTTTGCAGCATCATATGCGGAACCTGGTTTTTGATATTCACATACCGGAACTTATCCCGGTTGCCCGTGGCAATGCCAAACTGTAATGTCTGCCCTTTGTAGATCTTATAACCGCAGGAAGTGAAGAGGGTATCTCCTTCAAAGGTTGGCATTTTGTACCCCACCGCATTTTCTTTTGTTATGCGGAATTCTTCCGGCACGATCAGTTCACTGTCGGTACCCGGCAGGCGGCTGCCAATGGCCTGGTCAAAAGCGATGGAGCAACTAACAGCGCCTTTGGATCCATCCCGGAAAACAATGCTGCCCACTATTTCAATGATGGGATAGCCCCATGTGGAAACAGCATAGCCTGAAATTTCTTTCACTACAATGGAATTATTTTCAAGGGAACGTACTGCAATGCCGTTCATGATGTTGATGTACCTGAACCCCTGGAAACTTTTGGCTTTTCCAAACTGAAGGGTCTGGCCTTTGTATATTTTATAACCACAGGAAGTGTAGAGGGTGTCGTTCTCAAACCGGTGTTTTTGTTGTGCAGCCAGCAGTAACGGGCAAAGCAGTAAGAGTAACAGGGGTTGTTTCATTTCGTGATGATTGTTATTCAAGAAACAAAAATTTGCCGAGAATTCAAAGAGTACTGCATTCCCGGCAGTGTATCAGTTTGAAAGCTAATTAAAGGGAAATGTCAGGCTGAGCTTGTCGAAGCCATAAGAATAAACTCATCCTAAACCGCCTTCGACAAGCTCCCCGAAATAATCGGGACAGGCAGGCTGACAATTTTTTAAGCCGAAACACTACTGCATTCCCGGTTGAACTCTTTACCTGGCCGGCAGCAAAAAATAATAGCACCTGTGGAAATAAATGAATTACTTTTGATAACATAAGTTCTTTCGGCATATCCACCTTTGAAAAAATGAAAAAGATTCACCTATCCATAATCATTGCAGGGATTTGTTATTCTTCTTTTTCACAACAACTCACTGCCACATTCGGAGGCTCTCCTGTTAAGCTTGATTGGCAACGGGCAGGTTATCCCGGCGATACTGTGCCTTCCTATTCCCTCGTAGTGGATATCACCGCATTTGGTGGAAACAATACCGGTTCCGTTGCAAATGATTTTGCGTTGACCAATGCGATCAGCAGCCTGGGCGCTGCAGACGGAGTTATTTATTTTCCGGCCGGGAATTATTTATTCAATAACAGCGTAACCCTTCGCAGCGGATTAATATTGCGGGGAGCCGGCTCTGGCAATACTACACTTACATTTAACCTGGGCAGTGCTTCGGGGAACCTGCTCATTGTACAGGGATCGGCAGGTGCAAGCACCCCGGTAACTGCTGCCGTTGAGCAATACAGTAACCAGGTTGTTGTAACGAATCCCGCCATTGCTTCGCCCGGCAGTTTTATTAAAGTGTATCAGGATAATGAAACAGGACTTATCAATGATTCCTGGGCGGATAATACCGTTGGGCAGATATCTTATTTAAAAAGCAGGTCGGGCAATGTGTTCACCTTTTATACCCGGCACCGCAGGGCGATTGCTTTGAGTGGCGCTCCCACAGCGCAACTGCTTAACATGGTTAAAGGCGTGGGCATCGAATGTCTTAAAATAAAAAGAATGGATATTGATCCCACCGCAAACCAGACCTCCAATATCTTTTTTAATTATGCTGCTTTTTGCTGGGTAAAAGGAATTGAAAGCGACAGTGCCAATTTTGCCCACATATCTATCATGAACAGCAGCAATATTGAGGTCACCGGTTCTTATTTCCACGGCGCTTTTTCTTATGGCGGTGGCGGCGAAGGATATGGAGTGGTATGTCATTTGTCAACCGGAGATTGCCTGGTAGAGAATAATATTTTTAAACACCTGCGGCATGCTATGTTATTGCAGGCAGGAACCAATGGGAATGTGTATTCGTATAATTATTCTTTAGAACAAACAAGAACCGAACTTCCTTCCGATGCAGCGGGCGATATAGTTCTTCATGGCAATTACCCGTACGCCAATTTATTTGAAGGGAATATTGCGCAGAATGTTGGGGGCGATGCCAGCCATGGCATCAACGGCCCTGCCAATGTTTTTTTCCGGAACCGGGCGCAGTATTACGGTATTGCATTCAGTTCGGGATCGGGCGATAGTTCGGTGGTGATCTATAATGAAGTAACGGCTTCGGGCAATTCCGGTATTTTTCCATTCTTCCCATTGGGTAATTTAGGTACCAACGGGCCTAACAGCATTGCTTCAAAAAATTACCGGTTATTGTCGGGCGGTTTTGTAGGTAATATGGAATCTTCTTTTACGCCCAACCAGTCTGCTACCTATACGTATTTCCTGGAACCGGTGCGGCCTTATTTCTTCAGTGCCGACCTGCAGCCGATGGGTTTCCCGGCTGTATACAATTCTCCTTTTACCAGTATCCCTGCAAGAGACCGGTTCATAGCTGCGGGCACATTCACGTATTGCAGTAATGTTTCCCGGAAAGACAGTATGATGCCGGTTAACTGCAACCTGTTATCCATTGCAGCCAACGGCGGATACGATGTACACGATATTGCTGAAACAAATGAATACCGGGATAACAGTAACTGCGGTTTCATTGCAACCATCCTGCCATCGGGCGCTGCACCGGTAACCGGCATCATTAAAACAAAGACCACGGTGGATGCAACGGTTAAGTCGTACAATGGCAAGGCCTATGTGCAAAGGCATTATGATATTGAACCGGTCAGTAACGCATCAACTGCTACGGCAATACTTACTTTATATTTTACGCAACAAAATTTTGATAATTACAATGCAGCCAATGGAGCTGATCCTGATCTGCCAACGGGGCCTGCTGATGCAGCAGGTAAAACAAACCTGCTGGTAACACAGTACCATGGAACAGGCACGACGCCGGGTAATTATTCAGGGAGTATTGAACTCATCGATCCAGATGATGCCAATATTGTCTGGAATGCAGCAACCGGCTTGTGGGAAGTCAGTTTTGCGGTAACAGGATTCAGTGGATTTTATATCAGTGGCACTTATATTGTACTTCCGCTTAAGCTGATCTCTTTCAATTATTATTTGCAGGAGCAACGGAAAATTTTATTGAAATGGAAAGTGGCAGAACAACAGGGGATAAGAAACTATATTATTGAACGAAGTGCAGATGGTATTACCTATTCAGTCATTGGCAGTATTGCCGCTAACAGCGAAACGCTGTTTACGTACCAGTATAAAGATAATGACCCCGTTAAGGGAATGAATTATTACCGCCTGCAGATCGTAGCGGATAACGGCATGAGCTACAGCCAGGTGTTGGCAGTGGATATTTCTGCAAAAGAAAAAGGAATTGTGCTGTACCCCGTTCCTGTAAAAAATGAATTCACGATCCGCATAACCAATAGTGCCTTACTGAATACAGAAGTTCAGTTGCTAAGTGCTGAAGGACGACTTGTACAAAAAATAAAATTGTATAACGCTCTCCAAAACATACCTGTTGATCATTTGCCAACAGGTATGTATTTCCTTAAAACGATAGATGGGGATACCTATAAGATCATTAAGCAGTAAAAACATACGCACATTTATTTTCCTGTGCACGACCCAGGGCCCACACGCCGGAAGGAACTATTGTAACGCCTGGTAATAACCCTGCTTCCCAGTCTTTTTTAACCGTTGCCGGATCCATCTTGAATTTATCTGCGTAGGCAGCGCTGTAAACAGTAATGGCTGCATTGCATACCACAAACTGAACACCGCTTTCCTGCAGTTCGTTGATGCCAACGGCTACTTCGCCAAAACCGGGAAGTTTATAGGTTCCTTTTGCCGGTTTCCAGAATGGGTTACGGGTAAGTAGTTTTTGATCGGTTTGAACGTTGAAGAATTCAGCGAAATTATATTTTTCCCAAAGCCTGTCTTCAAAGGCGTAGGGGATGCCGGTATGTCTTAATACCACTACTACGTTATTATCTTTTTCCGGGGTACCGGTAGCCATATTGGTAAGCAGGAAAACCCTTGACCAGGCAAAGGGGAAGATGCCAACCGCCTTGGGCACATCATACACGATGCGGTGTTTGCCTTTTAGATTTCGAAAAACATCTTCGGCATCATTCAGTTCAGCATTGGATAACAGCGGGCTGGCTTTTAAGGTCTGAAGCGAACCCGTTAATGTTGCCAGGCCTATTGCAGCTGCTCCTGTTGCAACATTGCCTATAAAGCCACGACGGGTGGTTTGGTCTTTTGTATTTGTTTTCATGATCCTGCGTTTTAATTTAAAAGCAAGATATACATCACAGAAAAAGAAGTTCTGCAGGGTTTACCGAACGGTGGGGGATATTTTTCCATCGGTATATGGCAGATTCCTGCTGGCAGCAGGAATTTATGGTATTGAAAAAGAAGCAGACTGCCTTCCGGCAAAGCAGGATAGGGGTATTACGGGTATGGCGTCGTCACCAACTTTATATTTAGATGACATGCTGGTACTGATTTAGTGCAGGTCAATATAAAAGGTTCCCTTTTTTTAACCTTGTTGAAAACCGGGAGATTTGCTGAGGTGAATCACAGGAAAAGATGAACATGGGTATTTCAAATTCCGGACACAGTCCGGTAGAATTACCCGGCATCAAGTGATCCCATAGACTTTACGTTTGTAATTTGGGTAGTTGTGTGGGGAACAATTGCGCCAGTGGAGTATATAGAGTAAAAGAAGTTTTGCCATAAATATTTGAATGCCTGTTAATCTTTTTTAAGATAGCTACTGTCAATCGTAAAGGTAGCAGTGCTATCAAATTCTATATTCGTTCCATCCTCATTCACAAATTCCACTTCAAAAGAATTACTGTTTAAAATTTCAAGTATTACGCCATGCATTCCTTTTTTTATAGCAGAATTTAAGTCCTTGGATAGTTCGAATGTTTCATATTGTTGGGGAGTCCTCATAATTGCCGCTAACATTTGTATATATATTATCGTACAAACCAAGTACTATTGGTTATCCAGCAACTGGTATTATACATTCAGTATTGTCAATTAAATCAATACTATAAGAGATGCCAGCCTTATAAAACCGGCATCTCTTTAAAAATCTAATTCCCCCTCTTCTCATACCCCGGCTGCTTCGGCGCACTATACCCTTTACTTTTTAATGCTGTTTTTATTTCAATGATAGCCCGTTCCAACTGCGGGTCGGTGCCTCTTGCCATAGCGCCAAGGTCTTCGTCAACCGGTATGTCGGGATCAACACCATGGCCTTCTTTAAACCAGGTGCCATCGGGGTTGTACATGCGGAAACTGGGAGCGGTGATATTACCTCCGTCTATCAGGTTGGGCATGCCGCTGATGCCGATCAGTCCGCCCCAGGTGCGGCTGCCGATCAACGACCCAAGTCCTTTCTTTTTAAAATAATCGGGGAAGGCATCGCCGCCGCTGCCGCTCCATCCGTTCATCAGCATAACCTTGGGGCCAAAATGTGCAAAGGGTGGCCAGGGCCAGGTGGCGCCATCTCTTGTTGCCCAATACGCCAACGGTGTACGGTTTAGCATTTCAATGAAACGGTCGGGTATTTGTCCGCCGCTGTTAAAACGTTCGTCGATCACCAATGCTTTTTTATCCCACTGTGCATTAAACTGGCGGGTTAGTTCTTCCTGCCCGTCCTGCCCGGTGCTGGGCACATATATATAACCCACATCGCCGTTGGTTGCTTCGTCTACTTTTTTGCGGTTGGCTTCTACCCAGGCCAGGTAACGAAGATTGTATTCGTTGGCCATGGTTTGCACAATGGCTGTTTTTGCACCGGTAAAAGAAGCAGTACTGTTATAAGTAAGCTCCACTGTTTTTCCGGCCATGGCCTGGAAGAAGGCATAGGGTTCTTTATCGGTGGTAACGGGCATGCCGTTCACAGCCAGTATGTAACTGCCTTCTTTAATATCAATGCCCGGCTGATCCAATGACGAACGTGTTTTTGCTTCCCATGCTGCGGCACGGATGATGGTCTTTATCTTATAATAGTTTCCATCGGCCTGCCAGTCAACACCCAGGTAACCCACCGTTTTATTTGGGGTGTTTTCCATATCGCCGCCGCCATGGTAGGTATGAGAGGCATTTAGTTCGCCGATCATTTCGCCAATGATGAAATCAACTTCTTCTCTTGTTATGGCGCCTTCCAGCATTTTCAGGTAACGGTCTTTTACGGTATTCCAGTTAACACCATGCATGGTAGGATCGTAGAAATAATCCCTTTCCATGCGCCAGGCATCCATAAATAATTCTTTCCACTCGGCCTGCGGATCCACCATCATTTCCATTTCATTCAGGCGCAGCATTTTTTCAAATTTCTGGTTCTCTTCGGGTTTGATGATGGTAAATTCTCCTCCACGCCTTACCAGTACCTTAGCACCATTAGCTGAAACCATAAAATCATTTACATTATCTAAAATGGTTTTTTCTTCCCGCTTGTCGATGTCGTAATATCTTAGTGAAGGCCGCTGATCGGGGGCGCTGCCGAGGTTGGGAAATTTCTGGTAAATGAATTTTCCTTTTACCGACCCGATATTGCCGTAGTTGCCGGTGGGGGGTGGCAGTATCTCCATGCGTTGCTGTATACCGTCGAAGTCAATATCGCTGGAAGCAGTGGCTGCTTTTTTAGCGGATGTATCTTTTTTAGCGTCTTCCAGTTTTATGGTAACCGTGTCGTTCTTTGGGTAGAGGATCGATTGTGTTGACTTTTTTAAAGGGATGGCAGCCAGTTGTGTGCTGTTGCCATAAATGAATGAGTTATCAATATCGCTGTAATAAGCATTGTAGGTTTGATTGGTTGTTACAAACAAATATTTTCCTTCGGCATCAAAGATGGCATCGCCGCAGTTGTAAAAACCATCGGTAACCTGGTTCAGTTTTTTATTGTTTGCATCGTAAATGAATGCGGCCCTGTGATAGTTGCCCAGGTCACGTATATAGCTGAACCACCTGCTGTCGGGCGACCAGCTTACCATAAATCCTTCGCAGCCGCCGTGCATGAAGCGAAGCGCCTGGTCAACTTCGGTAACGGCGCCGTTTGCAACCTCCACCATTTTTATTTTCATTGCCTGGTTTATGAAGGCGATCTTTTTGCTGTTGGGACTCCAGTAGATATTATAGCCAAAGCCTCCGTTGAAGCTGGTAAGTTTTTTTGGCGCTGCATCGGAGTTGGTACGTGCCAGCCAGAGTTCATTTTCGCCGCTCTCATCGCTCCAGTAAGCCACCATGCTTCCGTCGGGCGACCAGCTGGGGTAACGTTCAAAAGAAGAAGTGCTGCGGGTGAGGTTCTTTACAAAACCATTTTCGGCGGGCAGCGAAAAAATATCGCCCCTTGCTTCCACCAGCGCCCGGTTACCATCCGGACTGATATTAACATGCTGTATATAGCGGTCGGCGCTTACCGACTTTGGTTTTAATGCTGCTTTATCGGTAACCACGTTCACACTAACCGAACTTTCTTTCTGCGAAGCAAAGTTGAAGAGCCATAGTTTGCCACCCTGTTCGTACACAATATCATCGGGGCCATTGGATGGAAAATGAATATCGTAATCTTTATAGTTGGTAAGCTGTTCGTATTTTTTTGTGGCAACGGCATAGCGCCAGAGGTTCATGCGTTGTTCGCTGCCACGGTCGCTTATGAAATAAATGTAGTCACCATTCCACATCGGGAATTCGCTGCCCGCCGCTTCGCTGTAAGAAATATTTTCTGAAGTATTATTGCTGAAATTGTAGAGGTGGATCATCGATCTCCATCCGCCGCGGTAACGTTTCCAGTTACGGAATGCCTGTGATATAAACGTCACGGCCATTTTTTTCCCGTCGGGAGAATAAGAGCCGAACTCGGCGTATGCAAAAGGAAGTTTTTCTGCAGCGCCGCCATTGGCAGGGATGGTATAAAATTGATTGAAACGGTTGCGCCCGCTTTCACGGCCCGATGCAAACAGAACTCGTTTGCCATCGGGTGTCCAGTCAACCACCCTGTCGGGAAACCCGTGCTGGGTAAGCCTTACCGGTATGCCGCCGTTTGAAGGGATGGTATATGCATCGGTGTTGCCATCGTAGTTACCGCTGAAGGCAATGGCTTTTCCATCGGGAGAAAACCTGGGAAAGGTTTCCACACCAGCCGGAGAGCTGAGCCTTTCGGCATTACCGCCGCTTTTGGACATTACCCATATATCGTTGCCATAGGTAAAAACGATCTGTGTTTTGGAAACATCCGGATACCGGAAAAGTCCGGCATCGACCTGGGCAGTTGCCTGCAGGCCAATAACAGCCACGCAGCAGGAAGCGATCATTTTCTTCATAATGTTAGTTTTGAATTTTGAAAGGATAGGGAAGGTAAGGTAAAAATGGAGAAAATGAAATACCGGTTTGAAGTTTGAAATTCGTAGACTCCAATAACCTCAAACCTCAAACCTGAAACTCTTTATTGAAACAGTTTCACCCAATTCCGATCCGCCTTTGCCTTTAAAGAAGCTTCGTTCTTATTCCAGTCTTTAAGTGTGTTGTTGAAGAAGCGGTTGTAGAAGAGATAGAGTTTACCGTTGAGTATCTTGAAGGTTTCGGGGTCGATGGTAACTTTTTCTCCCTTTTCGCCCATGGCATAGGCACACCAGCCGCCGTACTCAGGTTCGTATTTGGCAGGAGCAGCTTTAAAAAGCTCTTTATTAGCCGTGGAAGAAAAATAATAGGTAATGCCCTGGTAGTAAACGGACATTTCTTTTTTTCCTTTCAGGGCTTTGTTCTGGGTAAAATAGGCAACGGGGTCGTATCCTTCAATGGCTACGCCATCTTCCAAGTTAAACTGTTTTTTACGCAGGCTGCCTGCATCCTGTGCAGCAACTGCAATGCTAAGTAAACTGATAGCGGCAAAAAGAAAAAGAGATCTCATGGTATTTGTTTTATAATGCAAAGAACGTAAGAAACTGCTTTGGCGCCTGTCGTATAGCTGACAAAGGCTTTTGCCATTATGAAATAATTACTTTTTATTGCCAGGCCCGGTTTATATACGGTCAAATCCGGTATGTGGATTAATTCGTAGGTTTTTCTATCCGAAAAGTTTCAGTATTTTGGCCATATTGTTTTCCTTTGTTGTCATACGGCTGACACTGGAACCGGCGGCGCTGGTATAATATTGCATCATTATGACAAGAAATATTTTTACCTGGTTATTGCGTATCATTGCCGCAGTGATCATGCTGCAGACCTTATATTTTAAGTTCACAGCAAAACCGGAATCGGTACAGTTATTTACTTTATTGGGGATGGAGCCCTGGGGGCGGATCGGAACAGGGGTGGTGGAACTGATCGCATCCATCCTCATATTGATACCCCGTACCACATTGATGGGATCCATCATGGGATTGGGTCTGATGTCGGGCGCCATCTTTTTTCATCTTACCAAACTGGGTATTTATTTTGGTGGTGATGCGGTATTGTTCAGTTATGCAGTGATCTGTTTTGTATGTTGTGCGGCGCTGGTTGTTGTTTACCGTAAAAACATACCTCAACTTTTAAAACTTAAATTTTGATAAGTATTTTCAACAAATCAAACAATGCGTTAAGTGAGATCATCAGCCTGCTGGAGCAATTGCCCGGGCAGGAAAACTATACCGCTCCCTGCCATGAACTGAGCCAGGCAACCATTGGCCAGCATACCCGTCACGTGATCGAACTCTATCAATGCCTGCTGGCAGGATACGAAGGCGGTGTGGTGAATTACGACGACCGTAAACGCAATAAACTATACGAGAACAGCAAGGAAGAAGCCATTGCTGTAATTAAAGAGATACAAAGCGGCCTGGTGCGGCCCGATAAAACACTGCATGTTGTTTGCGGCGCCGAAGAACCCGTAACCATCGCATCTAATTACAACCGCGAAGTACTTTACAACCTGGAACATTGTATTCACCACCAGGCCCTCATACGGGTGGCCCTTATTGCATCCGATACGGTTCCGGTTTCAGATGAATTCGGTGTGGCGCCTTCTACCATACAATACCGCAAGCAATGTGCACAGTAAGTTATGTGAGCCATAGCGGCAGGTCTTTCATTACTTCCAACCGTGATGAACATATCGGCAGGCAAACGGCCTATGCCCCGGTATTTGAATCCATCAACAATAAGAAGATCATTTTCCCCAAAGATGCAAAAGCAGGCGGCACCTGGTTTGCCGCTTCCGAAGAAGGGGTAGTGGCGGTATTGCTCAACGGCGCTTTTGTAAAACATATACCCATGCCACCATACCGCAAGAGCAGGGGACTGGTGCTGCTGGATATTATTTCGGCCGATAAACCATTTGGCCTTATTGCAAATATCGACCTGCAGCAGATAGAACCCTTCACGCTCATCCTTCAGCAGCAAGACAGGCTTATAGAACTCAGATGGGATGGAGACAGGAAACATGAAATGGAACTGGACACTTTGGGTAATTATATCTGGTCCTCGGCCACCTTGTACAGTGAGAAGATCATTCATCACCGGAAAGAACTGTTCAACCGGTTCATGACTGCAGAAGAGAAGCCTGCAGCAGAGATGATAGCGGCATTTCATTCCAATAATCATAATGATGACGAGAATGGGTTCATCATTAACCGCAGCAGCGGTATGAAAACATTCAGCATTACGCAGGCAATTGTGCAACCGGGTAAAATTGATTTCCGCCATAACGACCTGTTGGCAAACAGGGAATTTGAAGAAACCATGTACATTCGCCCGGCGCTGATCAACCTTTAAGTGAAAAAGTTCCGCTTATATATACATAAACTAACGCATTGGGAATACTGGCCCTTTGATGTGGTTTATATTCCCATGTATTTTGTGTGGTTCTGGTATGCGGCAAGGGCAAGGTCGTTCTTCTTTTTCAATACAAGTAACCCATTGATAGAGAATGCCGGTTTTTTAATGGAGTCGAAGAAGAATATCTACGACATTATACCACCGCAATACATTCCCAAAACCATTTCATTTGTAAAAGACACCCCCGCAGCAGAAGTGCTGAGTGGAATTGCCACTTCCGGTATCAGGTATCCCTGCATTGCCAAGCCCGATATCGGGTGCAAGGGCATGGGCGTACAGAAATGCTATTCTGATGCCGACATTGCTTCGTATGTATCCCGTA
This sequence comes from Ferruginibacter sp., assembly GCA_044220615.1. Taxonomy (GTDB): domain Bacteria; phylum Bacteroidota; class Bacteroidia; order Chitinophagales; family Chitinophagaceae; genus Ferruginibacter. Next base: position 355,987 of record JBGAQR010000001.1, read on the forward strand.
TCAACATGAATTTTCTCATCCAGGAATTCATTGCCTGGCCGCAGGAAGTAGGTGTTTTCTACTGCCGTATGCCCGGGGAAGAGAACGGGTTCATCAGCGGAATTGTTTCCAAAGAGTTCCTCATACTGAAAGGAGATGGTGTATCTACCATCACCGGGCTTTTAATGAAAGACCCCCGTTACCATTTTCAATTGGGGGCTTTGCAGAAAATATATGGAGAAGAGTTGAACACGGTGCTGCAAAAGGATGAAGCAAAGAACATGGTGCCTTATGGTAATCATGCACGTGGCTCCAAGTTCATTGATGTATCGCATTGGGCCGATGAAAAGTTTACTGCCAGCTTCGATCATATCTGTAAACAGATACCTGAATTTTATTTTGGCAGGCTGGACATCATGTACAATAGTTTTGAAGAGTTGAAGGAAGGAAGGAATTTCACCATCATTGAGTTGAACGGAGCCGGCAGCGAACCCACGCATATATACGACCCAAAGCATTCGGTGTTTTTTGCGTGGAAGGAAATTGCCCGTCATTTCAGGCTGCTTTATAAGATAAGTGTTGCCAATCACCGGCGGGGCTTCCGGTATCTTACGGTGAAAGAAGGGATGCAGATGTTCAGGGATAATAAGGCGGTGATAAAGAACCTGAAGAATTTTTAGTGTCGAAGAAGGTTGAAGATGGTGGAAGATGGTTGAATGTTGTTGAATGTGGTTGAAGGAGTTGAACAACGCTGAAGCATACCGTACAATTTTCAACCATATTCAACAATTTTAAACATATAATAATGGCCTGGAAAATTAAACGGAGGGTAAAATGGGGCCTGTTGTTTTTCTTCAGTGCCTGGATCATCTTTGCACAATCCTGTATGAAATTCCGCATTGACGATAATAGTGCTAAAAAGGAGTTTGAACAAAAGGGCTTGTCCGTTCATTTTTTTACCATGAAGGAAGACGGTGTACCGCTGCATTATGCAAAAACCGGTTCGGATACCCTGCCCACAATTTTTTTTGTACATGGTTCGCCGGGCAGCTGGGATGCGTTTAAGATATACATGATGGACACGGGCCTGCTGAAAAAATTCCGCATCATCTCTATCGACCGGCCGGGTTTTGGTAACAGCGATTTTGGAACGGCTTATCATTTGCCTTACCAGTCGGAGCTTATCAATAAGGTCATAGAAAAAGAAAACAATCATAAGCCTGTTCATTTGGTTGGGCACAGCATCGGCGGCCCGGTAATTGTTCAGCTGGCACAGGATCATCCGGCATCGTTTGCATCACTCACCATACTGGCCGGTTCTATTTCTCCGAAAGATGAACCGAAAGAATACTGGCGCTATGCCTTCACCTATTCGCCATTAAAATTTCTGATGCCGGGAGCCTTCCGTCCTTCCAACGACGAGATCGTGTATTTTAAAAAGGAACTCTACCGCCTTGATGAACGATACAACCTGTTGCAGATGCCTGTAACATTCATTCACGGCGATAAGGATAAGTTTGTTACGGTTAAGAATGTAGATTACGGAAGAAAGAAACTGGTGCATAACCCGCAGCTGAAAATTATCATCATTCCGGGTGCCGGGCATTTTATTCCCTGGGAACATTTTGATATTATCCGCAACCACCTGCTCACATTGGCAGGGAGTTAAGTACATGGGTAGAGCCTGTAGAATATGCTCTACCCTCAATTCATGCTGATACTATATCCCCGGCCATGCCCGGGTATTACTTTTACATCGTCTTCAAGTAGAATGTGCAAAACAACATCCTGAATCCCTATGAAAAAAAAACTGACGGAATAAACATTCCGTCAATCCTTTGAAAAGCCTCTTCCGGGGCTTTTTTCATTTTATTTTATCAGGCCGTTTTCCGGAGAACAAAGTTTACGGTTAATTCACAGCCACTGCCGGGTTTTGAATCAATTACCACGGAACCGTTATTCACTTCGGCACGGCTGGTAATATTCCGCAATCCAACACCGTTACGCTTCTGTTCGGGTTCAAATCCTTGTCCATCATCTTTAACCGATATGCTGAGTGTACTGTTTGATTTGGAAATACTGACGATCACATGTTTTGCAGCAGCATGTTTTATCACGTTGTTCAGTTGTTCCTGGATGATACGGAAAATGGTAAGTTTTAATTTGTTGGGCAATTCATTTTCATTTACGTCATTCCAGTGAATGGAGATAGTCAGTTCATTTACCTGCTTGATATTGTCTGCCAGTTCATTCAGTGCCTGCAGCAATCCTACTTCTCCCAGCGAAGGAGGCAATAAGGTCTTTGAAAGTTTCCTGATTTCGGTCATCGCTTTTTCAATTAGCAGTTTGCTTTCATTCACCAGGTCGGCCCGGGGCTTTGCATCTTTCAACGAGCATTCCAGGTATAGTTTGGTAGAAGCCAGTATCTGGTTGATATTGTCGTGCAGTTCTTCGCCCAGTTGGGTACGTTCTTTTTCCTGCCCGGTTATCACGGCTTCAGTTATTTGCCGGTGCCTGATCTTGCGTTCTTCATTCAGACTGTTCTCGAGCAATACTTTTTCGGTGATGTTATTGCCCAGGGAAAGCACGGCATTTTTTCCATCGTATTGGATACGGTGTGCCGTAATTTTCATGATGATGGTATTTCCCTTGCTGGTAAGGTGCCGCCAGCGCATTGTTTTTTTGCAGAATGTGGTTTTCTTTACCTCTTCAACCATTTCCAGCAATCTTGCCTTTTCATCATCAGGTCTTATGTCGAGTACGGTTAGTTTCAGAAACTCTTCTTTTGTATAGCCGTATAGTTCCACCGCAGTTTCATTTACTTCCAGTATCTGAAGGGTATTCATATCCCAGATAATGATGCTGGCAGGATTGTTATTGAAAAGATACTTGTACCGTTCTTCCGATACCAGCAACTGGGCCGCTGCATTTTTACTTTCGGTAATGTCACGGGTCACCGAAAGCATGGCGGTGATATCACCGGTGGTATTGCGAAAAGGCACACAATGAGTTTCCATCCACAGTTCCCTGCCTTTTAATCCCTTGATACGGAATGTGAGTTTTTCTTCGCTGCCTTTAAAGACATTAGCAACTAATTTTTTAAATGCTCCCCTGTATTCAGGAAATATGATATTGAAAGCATTTTGCCCGATTACCTGTTCGGCGTTTTCGGCTTCTATCATGGCCAGGCCGGCAGGATTCATTTCGAGAATAATGCCTTCCCTGTTTAACAGTTTGATGCATTCGGGGTCGGTTTGTATGATGCCACGGAGCCGGTTCTCACTTTCTGCCAGCGCCTGCTCCGCTTTTTTCTGTTCGGTGATATTGCGTTGCGTTCCCCAGGCTCTTTTAATATAATCTCCTTCAATGATGCCTACCATATTATTCAGCAGTACAAGCTGGTTACCGTCTTTATCTGTTTCATAACTTATCTCGTTCTCTACTTTAAAACCATTGGAGAAGAACTTTACCAGGTAACCCATGTTCTCGGGGTTATCAGGGGGCAGTATCTTACTAAGCGGAATGCCGATAACATCCGATGCTTTTTCGTACCCATACATGCGGGCAAAATTATCGTTGCATTCTGCCACCCATGCATGCTTATAGCAGTAATGGATAAGGCCATCAAGCGGGGTATCAATATGAATGGCTTTGTCAAGGTCTATCCGCCAGATGCCTTCGGTGCTTTGCTGAACAAACATCTTGTAACGCTGCTCACTTTCCTCCACAACCTGTGCCGTTTTTTTGCGTTCACTGATATCGGAAACCATGGTACTGGTCTTTCTTATGCCATCGGTATCTATGAAGAATGCAGAGGTTATTTCTACCGGGAAGCGTTCGCCGTTCTTTTTGATGCCGATGGCTTCGGTCATGGCAAAGCCGTTCTTTTCACGAAGATCAAGTGCATGCAAAAGCCGGGGATCATTGTGATCAACAAAATCCCATCGTTTCAGTTTTTTTAATTCACCGGCGGTATAGCCAAACATTTTGCAGGCGGCATTATTTATCTCCAGGATGCTGCCGTCCGAAACAGTAAGAAAGAATGCATGAATGGAATTTTCAACGATCGACTGGTATTTTCCTTCCTTACCAGTGAGTATGAATTTGAGCCCGTTGGCACTGCTGCCTGCGGGAGACCAAAAAAGGGGTTTACTGGGTCTTTTCATTTCAATACGGTTCGGGTATTACGTAGGATTGAATCTTTACCGGGTAACTACGAAACAGCGTATCGTAATTACACAAAGTACATTTACGGGTACTGTAAAGTTCAGCAAAGCGATTAAATAATATTATAGACGATATACTTAATATTATGTAGAAAAGTTTCTATCTTCATAGGAATTATTTTTCTATATAATACATTTGCTGTCTAAACCCTCCCTAACGAATGAAAAAATTTCTCCTTGTTGATGATCATGTTGTAGTACGTTCCGGCATAAAAACATTGCTGTCTGAGATGTATAGTCCTGCAGAAATTCATGAAGCTATGGATGGAGAAACCGCTATGCAGAAGATGAAAGAGAACAGTTACGACCTGGTGATGCTTGACATACAAATGCCCAAAACAGATACATTGGGACTGATGGAGTACGTACACATTAAATACCCGCAGGCGAAAGTGCTGATGTTTTCGATGAGTGCTGAAAATATTTATGCCAAACGTTTTATGAAAGCCGGCGCTTATGGTTTTATTTCAAAGGAAGCACCGCTGGAAGAGATCACCAGGGCCATCAACATGATCCTGAATAATAAAAAATACATCAGCGATACATTGGCAGAAAAACTGGCGGAAGATTCTTTTTCCGGTAAAACAGGAAACCCGTTCAACGACCTGTCGCCCCGTGAATTTGAAATCGTTTCTTTATTGCTGGAAGGAAAAACAGTAACCGATATCTCTCACTCACTCAATATACAAACTTCTACCGTTGGTACGCATAAGGCCCGTTTGTTTGATAAGCTGGGCGTTACCAATATTCTTGAGCTGAAGGAACTGGCCACCACCTACAACCTGTAATCTTTTTATTAATAGAATGCCGGGCATCTTACTTTATCTGCAGAGCTGTTTACGCTGTTGCGGAACGCCTTATACGAAAGCGTGATTTCGTACGCACCACGGTATTGCGAAGCCGTTTTTAATTTACTTACGTTCACATCATAGGTAATACCTACGGCGAACTGGTTGTAATCTAATTTAATAACAGGTACCAACGCATCGTTCCAGCGGTAGAAAGCCCCGCCCGATATGGTTGTTTTAAGATTCTCGTCGCTGCCAGCCAGGTCGCGACTTAATAACAGTCCGCCCTGTATCTGCCGTGCACCGCCCTGCATAAAATAATCGGCATAAACGATCAGCTTGTTTGCATCGCCCAGCGGGGCAGACAAACCTGCGTTCACCACCCACTTTGGATTCAGTACAATGTCGTATTGTTTTTGAAACGCTACTTTTGGTTTGGTGAAATGAAATAAACCCAGCCCTACATAATAGCGGGTGCTTTCACCGGCCGTGCTGCTGAAGTTCAGGCCAACAGCGGCATCCCAATACGTAAAACTGGTATTGGTGAAAACCTGTTTGGTTGGGTTGGAAGGACTGTACGATCCATTTACGAACTGGTCATCAAAACTCAGTTTGGAAGGGTCGAAGCTCTGGATCACCGGCCCGCCCATAAGACCTGCAGACAAATACGTATCTTTTTCGCCCGACAATGATTTATGGTAATTAAGCACCGGAAATATCTGCGTACGGCGCAGCCTCGAATCTCCGGCAATATCATTGGTCAGTTGCATGCCCAGCGTAATGAAATCATTGGAACGGCCCACCGGTTTTTTATATTCCATACCCAAACCAAGTGTACGGTAGGGTGTGGTAACGCTTTGCCACTGGCTGCGGAAGGCAGAAGTAACTCTTATATCTCCCGCAAATATTCCGGCAAGCGCCGGATTGCGCAGCAGGGGCAGTTCATAGAACTGGGAAAAATTTATATCCTGGCTCTTAGCTGAAGCAGTAATCAGCAGGAGGCAGATGAGTAATTGGTTTCTTAATAGGTTTTTCATATTGGACTGTTATTTTAACACGGTACTGTTCCCTTTATAAGTATAGATGACTGAATTGTCGCAGATCACTTCGGCCGTGTACACAAATACATCCGGTGTGGCAGGTATGCCCCTCACTTTACCATCCCAGCCATACTTGGGGTCGTTGGGATCGAAATCGGTTTTTTCAAAAACCAACTCACCCCAGCGATTGAATATGCGGAATGTTTTTACCCGTACACCTTTGCCCCTTACCATCAATACATCATTCAATCCATCTCCATCGGGTGTAAATGCATTTGGTATGAACACCTGGGCGCTCTTACAGAAAACAAATATCTGTATGGTATCGGTGGTGATGCAACCATAATTGTTTGTTATGTTCAGTACATAATAGCTGTTGTCTTTTACTGTAACCGAGGGGGTCGGACAATTGGTACAACTTAAACCGGTAGCAGGCGGTACCCAAGCCCAATTCACGATCGGACCACCGGTGAAAACAGGATTAAATGTAAGTGTGGTTCCGGTTGTGGTGGTTATATCCGGTCCAAGATTCACTGTTGGATTTGGTCCAACGGTTATCTTAATGAAGCCTGTATCGGTAAAGCAGCCAAATCCATCAAAGCCCACCACACGATAAAGTGTAGTAACAGGTGGTGTGGCAACGGGATTGGCAATATTCACCTGGTTGAGGCCACGTGGAGGCGACCATAAATAATTATTGGCGCCGCTTGCTGTTAAGCCGGTTGATTGGCCAAGGCATAAGGTATCGTCTGGCGTAACCAGCATCTGGAAAGGATTGATTACTGTTAATGAAACCGAATCAAAGGCAAAACATCCAAATGCGTTTTGTCCTCTTACCGTATATTTCACAGAGCCGGTTGGTGTAACCGATGGATTAGCACAGGCTGTACAACTGAGGCCTGTAGCGGGTGTCCAGGTATATTGCGATGCACCGCTTACAGATAACTGTGCTGTTTTGCCCAAACAAACATTTATATCGTTGCTGGCCACCACTGCAGGAGTGGGGTGAACCGTAATAGTAAATGATTTTGCAACACCCGGACAAACACCCGAAGCCGGCATCACAGTAATGGTGGCTGTTACAGAACTACTGCCCCTGTTTACAGCAACGAATGCAGGAAGATCTCCGGTACCACTTGCAGGTAAGCCGATAGATGAATTGTTATTGGTCCAGGTATAGGTTGCCATACCAGCCGGCGTTCCGGTAAACGGAACAGCGTTGGTAGTAGCCCCGTTACACAATGACTGGTTTGTTGGTTGTGCAACAGTTGGAACCGGGTTAACGGTGATAGAAAATATTTTTGGCGGGCCAATACATCCGGCAGCCGTTGGTATTACCGTAATAGTGGCAACAGCAACAGAAGCATTATTGCCAGATGCAATGAATGAAGGAATATTACCGGTACCGCTTGCAGGCAATCCGTTGAGGGTGCCTGTGTTGGTCCAGCTATAGGTGGTTCCGCTTACCGGCCCTGAAAAGATTATTGCATTAGTGACAGCGCCGTTACACAAGGTCTGGCTGGGTGGCTGTACCACATTAGGTGTTGGTTTAACTTTAATGTCGAACGCTTCGGGAGTGCTCATACATCCTGTTGCATTGGCAACAACGGTGATGGTGCCGATATTTGCCGTATTCTGCTGACTGTTGAGAGCGGTAAACGGAGCAATATTACCGGTACCGCTTGCTGCCAGCCCGATAGAAGTATTGTTGTTGGTCCAGTTAAATACGGTTCCTGTAACATTACTTGTAAAGTTTACTGCTGCTGTGGTGGCAGCATTACATAATGTCTGGTCAGCCGGACTGTTTATACCTGGTGTTGGATTTACTGTTATGGTAAAAGTTTTTGGTGTACCTGTACAACCGGCTGCTACAGGAGTAACTGTAATGGTTGCAGTAACAGGTGTATTGCCGGTATTTCTAACAGTGAAGGCAGGAATATTTCCCCAGCCGCTTGCAGCTAAACCAATGGTAGTATTGCTGTTTGTCCAGTTGAATGCCGTACCCAAAACTGTACTGCTGAATGCAACAGGGTTAGACTGTGCACCATTACATACAGACTGATCAGCAGGCTGCGTTACATTGGGTGATGGTTTTACTGTGATGGTGAACGTTCTTACGGCACCCGGGCAACCGCCGGCTGATGGTGTTACTGTGATGATGGCATTAACCGCTGTAGTGCCGTTGTTGATGGCCGTAAACGGATTAATGTTCCCGTTTCCGCTTGCTGGTAAACCAATAGATGTATTGTTGTTTGTCCAGCTGTATGTGGTTCCGGCCACGGTTCCGGTGAATGTGATCAGGTTACTAAGATCGCCATTACATACATTTTGGTTTGCAGGCTGCGCCACATTGGGTATTGGATTAACTGTAATGGTAAATATTCGTACCGGTCCGGGGCAACCTGCTGCCGTTGGTGTAACCGTAATGGTTGCTGTAACAGGAGTGCTGCCGTTGTTATTGGCAGTAAATGCCAGAATATTCCCAGTACCACTTGCTGCCAGGCCAATAGATGTATTGTTATTTGTCCAGCTGAAAGTAGTACCAGCTAAGGAACCTGAAAAATTTACTGTATTAGTAAGGGCGCCATCACATAATGTTTGATTGCCCGGTTGCAGCATATTTGCCGGTGGATTAACGGTTATGGTAAACGTTTTTGGCAGGCCCGAACAACTGGCAAGCGTTGGTATTACAGTTATAGTTGCTGTAACAGGTGTATTGCCGTTATTTACAACCGTGAAGGGAGCTATATCTCCCGTACCACTTGCTGCCAGGCCAATGGACGTATTATTATTAGTCCAGGAAAATATAGAACCGGCCGTTCCTGTAAAGTCTGCAAGATTAGTTGTTGCACCATCACATAATGTTTGGTTTGGCGGGGCATTAACGGTTGGCAACGGATAAACTGTTACCGGGTGTATGGCAGTACCACTGCAGCCTCCGGGCATTGTAACGGTGAGCCGTACTATATAAGAGCCGGGTATTGCATAGGTATGAGAAACGGTATCGCCTGTTCCGGTAGTGCCGTCTCCAAAATCCCACAGGGTGGTTGAAGAGGGAAGATTCCGGTTATAGAAAGTAAATGTTTTGGGGGCACAGCCTGCGTCGGCCGACATATCGAACTGGGCATCGAAGTTACCCGTGATCTTTACCATTAAGGTATCGGTACAACCGAAATTGTTATAAGGTATCACTTCAAGCCAGATGATCGAGTTCACAGCAGGACCCGGATTCAGGGTAAGGGTTTGTCCGGTTCCAAGTAATGTTGTATAGTTCTGGTTCCACCAGTTATAGGTTTGGAATCCGGGAGGGCCTACAAGTGTTGTTATATTGGGCGGGGTACAATCATATTGAACTTCTACCGGGTTTCCGCAGGTGGTTTCTACATCTACATAGGCATAACCCCAGTGGCCTCTTCTTACACAGTCGGCCGTAGTAAATTCAAGATACAATGTTCTGCCGCCATAACCTCTCAGGCTCATGAAAACAGATGACCATGGTTTATAGATCACCATGGGGTTTACGGTAGAAACAGCAAATCCCGGCAGGCCGGAAGTGGAAATGTATTCAAAAGAAGCACAGGTTACATACGCATTGGTTGCTGAATCGAAAAGCTTTGCATTGAACCTTGGCTGCGTCCAAATGGTATGGCCCGGGTCTTGAAAAACCACTGCATAATTATACAGGATACAGAAATTGGAATCATTTACCGGTACGTGTATGGGGTAGCGGATCCTTTCTGCCTGTGCACCGATATTTGTATTACCCAGTTTTACTGCAAAATTACTTCCGTCGGGCGGGTTGGTTGGAAATAATCCAAAGGGATCTATGGCCGATGGAATAACACGTGGCACGATGGTATGTCTGTTTGGAGTTGGGGCAGATGGTGTTACGGTTATCACATTGGTGGTACCTACGGAGTCTACCGTTCCTAAAAAACATTGCCAGTTTGTAAAATCGCCGTGTTCAAAGTCGATATTATCGGGGCATGGTATGGTGGCATTGGTTGGCCCGGGGTCATGAAAACGGGTTGGGTTAACCGGTATTGTTTTGACATCACCAAGCACAATCTTTCCATCGGGATATAATACACCTTCCCTGTTGTCCCTGGTAATCCTTGCCACTCCGTTCTTAAATCCATAACAAACAGAAATATCCAGGGGCATAATCACCTGTCCGGAAGTATTCACCAGAAACCATTTCCGGTTATTATAGGCTGCAGTAACGGGTCCGTCAAAATCATAAATGATCTCGTAATTAAAAGGCACCACTGTTTTACCCGCTTCGTTAATGAAGCCCCAACGGCCGTTTTTCTTTACGGCTGCTGTGTTCTTAACAAAGTCACGGGTGTCTTCGAATTCGGCAGGAGCAATGGGCCCGCCCGTTCTGTTTACAAATGTGAACCGGTCATTCAGCAAAACCCTTGCAAAACCATTTACAAAAGGTTCGGCTTCGTCCCACAGCAGTTTACTTACGGGCTGCTGGGTTTGCCTGTTCACAAATTGGAATTTAGAACCGGCCTTTACCACGATAACATTTTCAGCCGGCTTTTGAGCGGAAAGGATCGAGGTAAACAATAAAAAAAGGATAGATAAAGATCTTCTCATCGGATATTGGTTTGTTCATAGGATGTGGTTAAAGCTACTGGGTGAACTTTATCAGGATACTATATAAACGGAATTATATATCATCATATTATTGAGACACGCTGCTTATTTTCCAGGGTAGGGAATTTAGTGGAAATAGTAAGAGAAGCCAGGAGGAAGATAGCCTGAAACACTTTACAGTAAACAATTTCAGTGATCCTGCAACCTGTTTCGCTTTAATGCTTTTTTGCGGTGGAAGTACGTGATGCTGCGTAAAAATACGGCGATCGTTTTTTTGAAAAAACCACAGATTTAAAACAACAGCTGCCTGCATCGCCGGCATATTTTGAAATATACCGGTCACCAGCCTGGTATACGGGCGATAGGAGTAAGTTCCGGAAAAGGCGGGGATCTTATTTCTTTTCAAAAAACAGCGACGCGGAATTCATGCAATACCGCAGCCCGGTAGGTTTGGGCCCGTCGTCGAACACATGGCCTAAGTGGGCGCCGCAACGGCTGCAGTTCACTTCAACCCGAACCATACCATAGCTGTTGTCTTCGATCTCTTCTACATTGGCTTTTTTTAACGGTTGCCAGAAACTGGGCCAGCCGGTACCGCTTTCAAATTTTGTGGAAGAACTGAACAATTCCTGGCTGCAGCAAATGCATTTGTAGATACCGGTTTGGTGATTATCCCAATACACGCCAGTGAAAGCCCTTTCGGTGCCTTTTTTACGGGTAACCTGGTATTGTTCAGCGGTAAGCAGTTTTCGCCATTCATCGTCGGTTCTGGTTACGGCATATTTTTTTTGCGACAAGGCGGGCAGCGTTGAAAAAATGAAGAAGGCGAAAATGAATATCCGGTACATACTGATTTGTTTGATGAAGCTACGAAAGAGGGAGCATTTTAGTTTTCCGGCGCCCGGTCCTTTAACAAGCTTTTTGGAATATAAATTTAAGCATTAATTTTAGTGGGTAACATAAACATATGGGAATACTGAACCAGATAGCAGAATACTTATACCTGAAGAAAAAGGACCCCAATGCCCCCAATACAAAATGGGTGAAGTATATGCACGGCATTAACCGCATATCCATCCTGCTGTTTTTGCTGGCCATGATCATACTGGCCATTAAGCTATTACGGTAAACGGGTAATAAAGGAATAAATACTGGCCGCCGCATTGGCGGAAGCATTGCCGCCCTTTTTTAACAGGTTCATTAAAGCGGTATAATCCTCTTTTACCTGCTGTTGTTTTTTGGGATCATCCAGTAACAGGCCCAGTTCGTGTTGCAGGTTATCAACCGTCAGGTCATTTTGTATCAGTTCCTTCATCACTTCTTTATCCATGATAAGGTTTACCAGCCCGATGAACTTTATTTTGACCAGGCGCTTTGCGATCTGGTAAGAAAGTGCATTTCCTTTATAGCAGATCACTTCCGGCACTCCGAATAAAGCGGTTTCCAGCGTGGCTGTTCCACTGGTTACCAGTGCGGCTTTCGACTGCATAAGTAACCCGTATGTTTTATCTGCAACTGATGATACATTGCTGTAGGGTGCTAAAAGTTGGGTGTAAAAACTTTCTTCAAGTCCCGGCGCTTTTGCCACCACAAACTGGTAAGCGGGAAAACGTTTGGTCACTTCCAGCATGATGGGTAGTTTCTTTAGTATCTCCTGTTTACGGCTGCCGGGGAGTAAGGCGATAATGTTGGATACTGGATGCTGGATGCTGGATGCTGGTGGGTCGCTACTTTTTGTTATATCCAGTATCATGGATCCAGTATCCTGTATCTTGTATTCCTCCACCACCTCCACCAGCGGATGCCCCACATACTCCACTTCATAATTCCATTTTTTATAGAAGGCCTTTTCAAAAGGAAGGATGACGAGCATTTTATCCACGCATTCTTTGATCAGCTTCACCCGGTTCTCTTTCCAGGCCCATACCTGCGGCGAGATATAATAGATGATGGTATAACCCTGTTGTTTTGCCCATTTGGCAATGCGCAGGTTAAAGCCGGGATAATCAATAAGGATGAGTACATCTGGTTTGTATTGCGTGATGTCTTCTTTACAGAATTTTATGTTCTTTAAAATGGTGCCCAGGTTATTCAGCACCTCAATAAAACCCATAAAGGCAAGTTCCTTGTAATGTTTTACCAGGGTGGCGCCGGCTGCCTGCATTTTATCGCCGCCCCAGCAACGGATATCGGCGGTGCTGTCTTTCTTCTTTAATTCTTTGATAAGGTTACTGCCGTGCAGGTCGCCACTTGCTTCGCCGGATATGATATAATATTTCATGACCTGTAGTGCGTGATGATTACCCGAATGTTTTAATGCTAAGTGCGGTAAGGGCATAAATGAGTGTTGCCCAGAAAATACCTTTGGCCGTATTGTCTATCCGTGCATTGATATAGATGGTGAACAATACGGCATTGGCCATTAAAGAAAGACTGATGGCAACGGTTAACAGGTTATGGCCTGGCTGTACAAAAAGATACTGCAGGGCCTGCTTGTAACTCAGGGCTCCCAGTTTGGTATATTTAAAGATAACAAAACCAATAAGCGGAGCGATCAGCCCCATGATGAATCCAAAAATAAAATTGTCTTTCTTCAGCATTATTTGAACAGGTTCTTTTTTTCTAATTGTTTTTTCAGTTCGTAATTCGTAAGGTCAAATTGCACCGGCACCACGCTGATGTAATTATTTTTAAGCGCCCATACATCGGTGTCTTTGCTTTTATCAAAATTCACAAACTCACCGGTAAGCCAGTAATACTTTTTGCCATGGGGGTCTTTACGTTCGGTAAAGTCTTCCTCGTATTTTGCATAAGCCTGTTTACAAACCTTTACTCCTTTTATCAGTTCCTGGCCCACGGCCGGTATGTTCACATTCAGCAAAAGGTGTTTATCGTTCTTTTGTTTTAAAACGGCGCTTACTATTTTCTTTATATAAAAACGGGAAGCGGTGAAGTCGGCCTCCACGCTGTAATCGAGTAAAGAAAAGCCAATACTCGGAATGCTTTCAATAGCCGCTTCCATGGCCGCACTCATGGTGCCGCTGTAAATAACGTTGATGGAATGGTTGGCGCCGTGGTTGATGCCGCTTAAGCAGAGATCGGGCTTGCGGTGAAGTACTTTATCTACGGCCAGCTTTACACAATCAACCGGGGTGCCGGTTGTTTGCCAGGCTTCTACATCACCAAATAATTCTACCTTATGCATGCGCAGCGGGTGACCGATGGTGATGGCATGACCCATGCCGCTTTGCGGCTTATCGGGCGCCACTACTACTACTTTACCCAGGTCTTTTACGGCCTCTACCAGGTTACGGATGCCGGGGGCGGTAATACCATCATCATTGGTGATGAGGATGATGGGTTTTGTTTTTTTATTCTTTGTCATCTTATAATCTTAAAATTGAGGGAACCATCCCCTGCCAATGCCCGGCGCACGGAAAGGCCATGGGACCATTGCAAGGATAATGAGCATCGCAATGCCGAAATAGATCAATGTACGTTTGTGTTTTTGTGCATCGGTATCGGCACGCTTTACCATGCTTCTGCCTGCATGAACCAGCAGCCAGGCAATGATCATCATCAGCGCATGCTCTACTGTAAAAAAACGTTCGGCCGGGTCTTTCATTACCGCACCCATCCCTGCTTTTACTTTTTCAAACCACATACCAGTAAAGTACAGGATCAGTCCCATCAGCAATTGCAGGTCGCAGCTGATCATAAAGAACAGGCTTATCTTATTATCGCCGCTGCGGTATTCCCGTTTAGACATAACAGCCGACAGGGCCGATAATACAGCCCACAGACCCAGCAGTAAAACCGCCCAGCGAAGGATACTGTGTATCACCAGTTGATAATTCATAACAGAGATTTGAAGCAAAAATAAGGTAAGTGTGGTAAGGCCGGGTAGATTTTTTAAACAGTTAGTGCTTGTCGTTTAATCAGCTTATATTAGTAATCCAAAACTAATTTTATGCCATCGATCAGATCTCTTTTCTCCTTACCAGCCATACTTATTTCATTTTGTGTAGCTGCCCAGCAGAAAACCAATACAGAACCAAAAGCAAAAGAACAGGATTCAATAAAGAATATTTCCCTTGCCGGGCTCAGCTTCCGCAGCATTGGCCCGGCCGTTACCGGCGGCAGGATAACAGACCTGGCCATTAACCCGAAGAATACCAGCGAATATTATGTTGCCTCGGGCCATGGATCGTTATGGAAAACGGTAAATAACGGAGTTACGTTCAGCGCTGCTTTTGAGAACCAGGCTTCGTTTGCCATGGGGGCAGTAAAGATCGATCCATCAAACACAAATATTGTTTGGGCCGGTACCGGCGAAAATAATAACCAGGGTAATGTTATTTACGGCGACGGGGTTTACAGATCCGAGAATGGCGGTAAAACCTGGAAGAATATGGGATTAAAGAACTCGGAACATATTGGCGGCATTGTGATCGATCCGGGTAATTCAAACGTGGTTTATGTGGCAGCTTATGGATCAATGCGAAATTCCGGTGGCGACCGTGGTATCTATAAAACCATGGATGGCGGAAAGACCTGGCGGAGGGTTTTGTTTGTGAGTGATAACACAGGTTGCTTTGAAGTGCATATGGATCCCAGGTTTTCAACCAGCCTGTATGCCGTGGCCCACCAGCGTATGCGTAAAGGATATACCGGTGTAGCCGGTGGCAGCGAAAGCGCTGTTTACCGTAGCCTGGACAGCGGAGCTACCTGGCAAAAGATCATGACGGGTTTGCCAACAGAGAACATCGGGCGGATAGGAATGGCGATATCGCCGGTTAATCCCGATATCTTATACGCTCTTGTTCAGGCAAAGGAAGGAAGTGGTCTTTATAAAAGTGCCGACCGGGGAATTTCCTGGACAAAACAAAGCAGTTATAATTCTGCCTACCCGTTCTATATGCAAAAGATCGTTGCCGATCCTAAAGAGGAGAACAGGATATACAGTATGGACCTGCTGATACAGGTAAGTGAGGATGGCGGTAAAACATTCAAAGCATTGGGCGAAAAATTCAAGCACGTGGATAATCATGCACTCTGGATCGATCCTTCCAATACCCGGCACCTGATCTCTGGAAATGACGGAGGTGTATATGAATCGTGGGACAGGGGACAATCCTGGGATTTTAAATCTACCATACCCATCACAGAGATATATAAGGTAAGCACCGATAATGCACTTCCTTTTTATAATGTATATATAGGTACCCAGGATAACAACAGCCTGGCAGGTCCGTCACGCACACAGAACTCAAGCGGCATTACCAATTACGACTGGACATTTACACTGGGTGGTGATGGTTTTGAAACCCAGGCCGACTGGAAGGATGATAATATATTATATGTACAATCGCAGAACGGGGGACTGGTACGTTATGATAAAAAAAGCGGGGAAGCATTATTCATTCAGCCGGTGAATATTGTTGATTCGGGTTTCCGGTTCGATTGGGACTCTCCGTTGCTGATCTCATCGCACAATAATAAACGGGTTTATTTTGCAGCCAACAAAGTATTCCGAACTAACGACCAGGGCAATTCCTGGGATGTCATCAGCCCCGATCTTACCAGGGGCGTACCGCAAAAAATGCAGCGGCTGATGGATCGCAGCTGGAGTATTGATGAACTGGCCAGCAAAGGTTCTATGGCAAATATCACTTCTGTTGCAGAGTCGCCCCTGGATGAAAATATTTTGTATGCAGGCACCGGTGACGGGGTAATTCAGTTTACGGCAGATGGCGGCAGAACATGGACAAGAGCTTCATTGCTTCCGGGCATAACAGAATTTACCCGCATACATCATATCATTGCTTCCCGTTTTGATAAACAGGTTGCTTATGCCGCCTGCCAGGCTTATAATTATGGTGATTATAAACCTTACCTTTTAAAAACAACCGATGGCGGCAGAACCTGGTTCTCGCTTAATGCTAATCTGCCCGAAAAGGGAAGTACATTTTCTGTGGCAGAAGACCATATTAAACCCGGACTGCTGTTTGTGGGCACACAGTTCGGTTTATTCTTTACGGTTGATGGCGGCAAAGAATGGATAAAATTCAGCAATGGATTACCCACGGCCACCTATATGGATATTGAGATACAGAAAAGAGAAAGCGACCTTGTTGTTTCCACATTTGGAAGAGGTGTTTATATTTTAGACGATTATTCTCCCCTTAGAGATCTTACCAAAGAATCGATCCAGAAACCGGCGGTTATCTTCCCGGTAAAAGATGCATTGATGTTTGTAGAGGCCAACCCCTTTGGTTTCCGCGGAAAAGGATTTATGGGTGCCGGCTTTTACACCGCACCTAACCCGGAGTTGGCAGCCAGTTTTACCTATTTTATTAAGGAGGATGTAAAAACACTAAAACAGAAGAGAAGGGATGCAGAAAAAGAGAAGCAAAAGAAAGGAGAAGAGGTTGAGTATCCCGGCTATGATGTGTTAAAGAAAGAAGCAGAGCAGGAAGATCCATACCTTCTTTTTATTGTTACCGATGAACAGGGCAATACGATCCGTAAAATAAAAACGGCGGTAACAAAAGGAATGAACAGGATAAACTGGGACATGCGCTACCTGCCTTTTAACCCGGTAAGCTTTACTCCTTTCGACGACAGCTATGCATGGAACGAACCCGATAGAGGGTACATGGTGGTGCCCGGAACCTATAAAGTTTCGTTGCAGAAATTTGAAGACGGCAAATTTACAGAGATGGTGGCGCCGGTGGCATTCAATTGTGTGGCGCTGAATAATAGCTCCCTGCCTGCTGCAGATAAGGCTGCGTTAAATGAATTCAATAAAAAGCTGGCCGAACTCACCCGGGCAATGAGCGGGGCAGATGAATACCGCAATGAACTGGTTAAGAAAATTCCTTACCTGAAACGGGCGGTGCTGGATGCATCCGATGTACCTGCTGCTGTTTACGAACAGGTATCGGCCATCCAGAAAAAACTCAATGAGATAAACCGGCAGATGAACGGCGATGGGCTAAGGGCAAGGTATGAATCAGCAGTTCCCATTTCCCTGAAGGGCAGGGTAGACATGATCACAGGTGCACTGTGGGGTACTACTTCGGCGCCAACAGAAACATTCAGGTCTTCTTACAATATGGCAGCAGATGGATTTGAGGCCGTACTTAATTCCCTGCGGGCTGTTACCGATGATATCAAACAGGTAGAAGTATTACTGGAAAAATATAAAGCACCCTATACCCCCGGCCGTTTACCGGATTGGAAGAAAAACCAGTAAGAAAATAAATTTGGATGAACTAAATATATTAGTATATTTGTGCTAACCAAATTAGTTGTACTATGTCAGTAGCCGGTCAAAACCTGAAATACCTGCGCAAACTACGTGGATGGACCCAGGAAGAGTTTGCCAACAAACTACATATCAAACGTTCATTGGTGGGAGCCTACGAGGAAGAAAGGGCCGATCCCAGGCTTGATGTGCTGGAAATAGTGGCCGATATGTTCAAGCTCACCCTGGATGAATTGTTGCTGAAAGACCTGGGTAATAATGCCGGTAATTACCTGGCAAAGCGAAGGCAGATGAAAATGATGAGTGCAGACCGCAATGTCATTCATTTTGTTCCGGTAAAAGCAGCAGCCGGTTACCTGGCAAATTATGCCGATAGCGAATTCATTGATGAGTTAAATACGTTTACCCTGCCCATGCTTTCGGGGGGTAATTACCGTGCCTTTGAAATAATCGGCGACAGTATGTTGCCCACGCCCAGCGGCAGCATCATTGTTTGTGAAAAAGTGGAAGACCTAAATGATGTGAAGAACAGCCAGGCATATATAGTGGTAAGCCGCAGCGAAGGGATCGTTTATAAACGGGTTGAAAAAAATAACCGTACAAAAAATAAACTCACGCTGGTAAGCGATAACCCGCAATACCAGCCTTACCAGGTTAATGCCGAAGACGTAGCTGAACTATGGCAGGCACAGATGGTGATCAGCAAGGTAAGCACACAACAACGATGGGATATGAATTCACTGGCCAGCATGGTGAATAACCTGCAGAGTCAGGTAAGCACACTTAAAAAGAAATTGAATTGATGAATTGCCCCGGGCTTAAGCCCGGGGCAATTCATCCGGATATTTAATAATAGCCAGGAAATGAACGCTAAAGAATTACTGATACTGAATTTTGAAGAAGTGAGGCGAAGAAGCATTAAACTCTGGAAGGGGATATCGGAAGAAGACCTTTATTGGAAACCCGATCCGGGTGCCATGAGTTGTTTTGAAATGATCCGGCATGTGCTGGAGTCGGAGAATATTTATCATCATATTATTTTGCACCGGGGTGTGTTGGGAGATTATGAAAGTCCGCTCGCCAGCAATCCATATACTACCGTGGAAGATGAGATCCGGAATGCACAGCCTTACCGGGAGAAATTCTTAAAAATGGTACATTCATTCTCTTTAAAGGAACTGGAAGAGGTTGATATCACCCGGAAAGAAAAAAATCAGAAACGTAAGCTGGGCGATTATTTACTAAGGATGGCATACCACGAGAGTGTGCATGCCGGACAGTTACTGGATTACTTACGCACATTAAAATCACCCAGGCCCATTGTATGGGATTAACTTTTACCTTTAGCTTTTTACCAGATACATCGATTAACAATTAAAAAACACAGTTATGATTAAGCTTCAGATCATCGGCAATCTTGGAAAAGACTGCATCGTAAAAGAGGTCAACGGAAAAAATGTAACCAGAAAGAAAGGACCACCTGGGTGGAATGTGCTTACTGGACAGACCGGACAGGTATTTCACCTTACCTTACAAAAGGCAGAACCGTTTATGCAGAGGGCTCGCCCGAAGCAGATGCCTATACCAATAAAGAAGGGCAGGCAGCAGCAACTTTGCGCATGCGTGTGCAAACAGTTCAGTTACTTGGAGGCAATGTTGAGGGGCAGGGAGCTAACCCGGGCAATGTAACCAATACCGGAATGAGCTCATCACCTGTTGTGAAAACACAGCCTGCGGTTGCAGCAGCTCCGGAAGACGATCTTCCTTTTTAATTTACCGGTTAAAAATAAATGAAGCCCCTTTACCGGGGCTTTTTTGTTGCCCTCATTTTTTTCAATTAGTCATATCTTGTGCAAAACGATTGACGTGAAAATTAAACTCATTCTTACCGCCTCTTTCTTCCTCTTTTTCTCCTTCGGCCTCTTAGCTCAGAAAAACTATACGCAGTACGTTGACCCCCTGATCGGGACGGGTGGTCATGGCCATACATACCCGGGCGCTGTATTGCCGCATGGAATGGTACAACTGAGTCCGGATACCCGTTTGGAAGGCTGGGATGGTTGCAGCGGTTATCATTATTCTGATGATTATATCTATGGCTTCACACATACACATCTCAGCGGAACCGGCTGCAGTGATTATGGCGATATCTTATTGATGCCGATGAATGGAGACCCTTCTCCTGATAATAAAGTATACGGATCAAAATTCTCTCACAGCAATGAAAAGGCAACAGCTGGGTTTTATTCGGTTAAATTAGACGATGATAATATACTGGCGGAACTTACCACTACCACCCGGGTTGGTTTTCACAAATACAGTTTTAATTCGGCTGATAATGCCAGCATCATTCTCGACCTGAAACACCGGGACGAAGTATTGGAGTCATCCATAAAAATTTTAAGTGATCGTTCAATAGGCGGGCTGCGCCGCAGTAAGGCATGGGCCGATAACCAGTATGTTTATTTTGTAATAGAATTTTCAACCCCGTTCATTAAGTATGGTACCTGGGAGAATGACGTTCTCTCAAAAGAAACAAAAGACATATCCGGAAAGAACCTGAAAGCATTCTTCCGGTTTGCCGGCAAATCGGTGATGGCCAAAGTGGCCATATCTGCTGTAAGTATAGAAGGCGCTCAAAAAAATCTTAAAGCGGAATTACCCGGGTGGGATTTTGAAAAAACCAAAACCGATGCAGCAAAACAATGGGATAAAGAATTAAGCAAAATTGATGTGGCGAGTTCTGATAAAAAACAATTGCGTACTTTTTATACTGCTTTGTATCATACGATGGTGGTACCTAATATAAACATGGATGTGGATGGGCAGTACCGTGGGCGGGATAATAAAATTCATACGGCACAGGGGTTCACCAACTATTCTGTTTTTTCTCTTTGGGATACCTACCGGGGTGCACACCCGCTTTACACGATCATTGATCAGAAAAGAACGATCGATTATATCAAATCATTCCTCGCCCAGTATAAAGAAGGCGGCCGATTACCCGTTTGGGAACTCAGCGGCTGTGAAACAGATTGTATGATCGGTTACCACAGCGTGCCGGTTATAGTAGATGCTTATATGAAAGGACTTAACCGGTTTGATACAAAACTGGCGCTGGAAGCAATGAAGAAGAGCGCTACCTGGAACCACCTGGGATTAACAGCACTGATGGATCATGGTTTGCTGGAAATGGATGACGAACACGAAAGCGTAAGTAAAACACTGGAGTATGCATACGACGACTGGTGCATTGCACAGTTTGCTAAAAAACTGGGCTCGCAACAGGATTATATTAATTACATACGCCGGGCACAGTCTTACAAGAATCTGTTTAATTTACAAACCGGCTTTATGCGGCCACGCAAGAACGGCGGCTGGCTTTCTCCATTTGATCCACGGGAAGTGAATAATAATTTCACCGAAGCAAACAGCTGGCAGTATTCTTTTTATATGCCACAGGATGTGATGGGATATATAGAACTGATAGGAGGAAGAAAATACATGGAAGAAAAACTGGATGAACTGTTTACGGAGAATTCGCAAACCACCGGAAGGCAGCAAAGTGATATCACCGGACTAATTGGCCAGTACGCACACGGCAACGAACCCAGTCATCATATTGCTTACCTGTATAACTTTACCGGTGCTGCACATAAAACACAGGCCATGGTTCACCGCATCATGAATGAAATGTATCACGATGCACCGGACGGTCTTGCCGGTAATGAGGACTGCGGACAAATGAGCGCCTGGTATGTACTCAGTGCTTTGGGTTTTTATCCGGTTACACCGGGCACTACTGATTTTATCATCGGTACGCCGTTATTCTCTTCGGCTACTGTTCACCTGGAAAACGGGAAGTTGTTTACAGTTGGAGCAAAAAATATCAGTGCAGATAATTTTTATGTACAATCTGCTACTTTGAATAATGCCGCTCACAATAAATCATTTCTTTCTTACTTCGATATTACCCGGGGAGGCAATATCAGTTTTACAATGGGAGCTAAGCCATCTGCCTTTGGCAAGAAAGAGATGCCTTCCACTGCAATCAGTGATAACCTGATCGTGCTGAACCCAACCATTGATGGCGGCCCGATGTCGTTCACCGGTACAAAGAAGCTGAGCATATACGCCCACCAGGCAGAGACAAACTATTATTATACCACCGATGGATCATTGCCCAATGCTTCATCAAAAAAATACACAGGGGAATTATATTTTGATACTTCCGTTATTATCAAAGCCATTGCCATCAATAAGAACGGAGAAGCCAGTTATGTTACCACGGCCCGGTTCATGAAGAGACCTAACAACTGGACAATAAAGCTGAATACGCAGTTTGAACAGCAGTACGATGGAGGAGGAGCGTTTGGATTGATCGATGGCCTTAACGGAAGCAGCAACTGGCGCAAAGGCAACTGGCAGGGCTATCAAAAAACAGATATGGACGCAGAGATAGATATGCAGGAAGTGAAAACCATTTCAAAAGTCTCCGCCGGTTTCTTACAGGATGTGGGTGCATGGATCGTGGCGCCTAAACAATTCGTTGTGGAAGTATCAACCGATGGCAAACAATTTACGCAAGTATTCAGCGGCGGAAATTTTTTGGCGATTGAAGATAAAAAAGTACAAACAACAAATGTGGAAGCATCTTTTACTCCTGTTGCAGCAAGATATGTAAGGGTAAGAGCCCTGCAGTATGGGAAACTTCCTGCCTGGCATGAAGGAGCAGGAGGGGATACGCATATTTTTGTTGATGAGATCAGTATTAAATAATAGCAATAAAAAACGTCCGCCAACCGGCGGACGTTTTTTTAAATAGTATCTGAATTTATTTATTTGCCCGGATTCCGGAGCTTACTGTGATTTTTACTGTAAAGGAAGTAAACGATCAATCCTACCGCCATCCATCCGAATGCAACCTTTAAGGTTTGTGCATCCAGTCCAACGATCATAGCTGTACAGATCAGTACACCTAATGCAGACACTACCGGGTAGATCGGGGTTTTGAACGGACGTGGGATATTGGGTTCTTTAACCCGCAATATCCATACGCCGGCACTCACCAGTACAAAGGCGAACAGTGTTCCGAATGAGGTAAGGTCACCGGCAACATTGCCCGGTACAAAAGCTGCAAACAACCCTACAAAAACAAACAATATCCAGTTTGCTTTATAAGGAGTTCTGTATTTAGGATGCAGGTCGCCAAATGCCTTAGGGATCAATCCATCATTACTCATGGTATAGAATATGCGGCTTTGTCCCATCAGCATCACCAGTATCACCGAAGAAAAACCGGCAAGGATCGCCACCGTAACGGCAGTAGCCAGCCAGCCATAACCTGTCATGTAGGTTGAGATGGCATAGGCAACAGATGCTTCACGGCCTTTTTCAGGGTCAACAAAATCTTTCCAGTTTGCTACGCCAGTAAGTACGTGACCAAAAAGAATATAAAGAATGGTGCAGATCACCAATGAACCAAGGATACCGATCGGCATATCTCTTTTTGGATTCTTTGCTTCCTGGGCAGCGGTACTTACCGCATCAAAACCAATGAAGGCAAAGAAAACAATAGCAGCTCCGCCAAGTACACCACCCCATCCGTGTTTATTCCAACCGCTGTAATCAGCAATAACTTTTCCGGCGCTGTCTGTTACCGGGGGCGTATTTTCAGGAATTAAATAGGGAGTATGATTTGCGCTGTTAATGAATTGCCAGCCAATGAAGATGAACAGTAAAACAATCGCTACTTTAATGAACACAATGATCATGTTTACAATGGCCGACTCCTGTGAACCTTTTATCAGCAGCAATGTAAGCAACAGAAGAATGATCAAAGCAGGTGCATTCATGATCCCTGAGTGATGTACCCCGGCCGTATCGGTAAAACTTTCAAACGGCGAGTGGCACCATTCATAGGGTATTTGTCCATCGAAGAGTTTATTCAGGTATTCGCTCCATGCAATAGAAACCGTAGCGGCACCCAATGCATATTCCATGATCAGCGCCCACCCGATTATCCATGCCACCAGTTCGCCCATAGTTGTGTAGCTGTAAGCATAAGCGCTTCCTGCAATGGGGATCATGGCTGCAAATTCTGCATAGCACAATCCGGCAAAAGCACAACCTACGGCTGCAACAACAAAGGATAAGGTAACACCGGGACCTGCAGCCTGTCCGGCAGCAGCAGCAGTTCTTACAAAAAGTCCTGCACCAATGATGGCTCCGATACCAAGGGCAATTAAGTTGGCAGCGCCTAATGTACGCTTAAGACCACCCTCGCCACCTTCGGCCTGGGCCAGCATCTGGCTCAATGGTTTTTTTACAAATAAACTCATACAAGTAGTTGGTTTTATGAAAAATAGATTGGAAAAATAAGCAATTAATCATTAAAAATACCACCAGTCATACTTTTTTATACCCCCTCCCTGATTAACAGCTTTTAGCATTATATTGCGTTATTAAACAGATTGCTATGGAAATAACCCATCAGCCAACAAAGAAGAGCCGACTTACACTTTATATTCTTATTGCGATGGTACTGGGTATTCTGGCGGGTTATTATGTGCACGAAAACTATGAGGCCGGTACTGTAAAGACCTTTTCCGATAACATTAAGCTTCTCACTACCATCTTCCTCCGCATGGTACAGATGATCATTGCGCCAATAGTTTTTGCCACGCTGGTGGTAGGCATCGCCAAACTGGG
Source organism: Ferruginibacter sp. (assembly GCA_044220615.1). GTDB lineage: Bacteria > Bacteroidota > Bacteroidia > Chitinophagales > Chitinophagaceae > Ferruginibacter. Next base: position 380,606 of record JBGAQR010000001.1, read on the forward strand.
CGATATGAAAACCGTAGGCCGGGTAGGGGGTAAAGCCATGCTCTGGTTCATTTCTGCATCACTCATCTCTTTGTCGCTGGGTTTAATACTGGTGAATATCTTCAAACCCGGTGTGGGAGTGGATATCCACAACACCGACATGGATGCGGTTAAAGACCTGATGGAAAAATCAAAAGGATTTTCTTTGTCGAAATTCGTTGAGCACGTGGTACCACGCAGCGTGATTGAGGCGATGGCCACCAACGAGATACTTCAGTTGGTTGTGTTCTCTGTTTTCTTCGGCATTGCGTTAACCGCTATCGGTAAAAAAGGAGAACCCGTTATCAATGCATTGGATGCTATTGCACACGTGGTGTTGAAGATGGTAACTTATGTAATGTACCTGGCGCCCCTGGGTGTGTTTGGCGCTATGGCTGCTGCCATTGCAAAGAACGGATTGGGCATACTGGTTACATTTGGTAAATATGTTGGAGAATTTTATTTAGGACTTGCTATTCTCTGGGCTTTATTACTTTTTGTTGGATACCTTTTCTTAAAACACCGGCTCCCTTCTTTGTTAAGGCGTATCGCTTCTCCTATGTCGATCGCATTCAGTACTGCAAGCAGTGAAGCCGTTTATCCGAAGCTGGTAGAAGAGATGGAACGTTTTGGCTGCAATAATAAAATTGTAAGTTTTGTTCTGCCATTGGGTTATTCTTTCAATTTAGATGGAAGTATGATGTACATGACATTTGCCAGTATGTTCATTGCACAGGCATTCAATATCACTTCCATTACCGGCGATGTATGGCAACAGGTTATCATGTTGCTGGTATTTTTAGTAACCAGTAAAGGAATTGCCGGTGTGCCAAGAGCTTCATTGGTTGTTGTATTGGCAACCGGGGCTATGTTTGGTTTGCCGCCTGAAGGAGTAGGACTGATCCTGGCCATTGATGTATTCTGCGATATGGGCAGAACCATGACCAATGTATTGGGTAATGCACTCGCAACCGCTGCTGTAAGCAAGTGGGAAGGGCAACTGGAGAATCCGTAACGACGACAAAATAATTTTTAATGTTCGACTTTATTCTTTTAGACTTTCACTGGACACAGTTGTTGCAGCCGCAATGGTATATTGAGAACGGCGGACTGTGGTTATTACTGATCGTGGTATTTGCAGAAACCGGGTTATTTGCCGGCTTCTTTTTTCCCGGCGACTCTTTATTATTTGTTGCGGGTATTTATGCACATGAAATAAAAACCGATAAGGGCATCATAGAACCCGGCCTTGGATACCATGTGATGAAATATTTCGGACTTGATGCATTTCAATATTCTTACTGGTTCGACCTTTTTATACTGGTGGCATTGATCTCCCTGGCTGGAATTTTAGGAAATGCCCTCGGGTATTGGACAGGAAAAAAATTCGGCCACCGGATGTATCAATGGAAAGACAGGTGGTTCTTTAAGAAAAGATACCTGCACGAAGCACATGATTTTTATGAGAAGCATGGTGGTGGCGCCATCGTAGCTGCCCGGTTTATCCCCATCATCAGAACCTTTGCTCCCATTATAGCGGGTATCGTGGAAATGGATAAGAAGAAATTCCATTTTTTTAATATCATCGGCTGTATCACATGGGTAACCAGTATGATCCTGGGAGGATTCTTCCTGCAGAAATGGATCTTATCGCAATTTGGTTTCGATCTGAAAGAACACCTGGAAGTGATCGTATTGGGAATTGTGCTGGTAACAACAGCCCCGCTATTAATAAAATTATTTTTTGGCAAGAAGAAAAAGCCGGTCGATGACGCTTCAAAAAAATAACTCCTCTGTTTTCAGTATTGCCGTGCTGGTGGCTGCATTGGGCTACTTTGTGGATATATATGATCTGTTGCTGTTCAGTATTACCCGGGTGCCAAGTCTTAAATCAATTGGATTATCCGATGCACAGATCCTTTCAGAAGGGGAGAGCATCATTATGTGGCAGATGGGTGGATTGCTTATTGGTGGCATCATCTGGGGCATCATGGGCGATAAAAAAGGAAGGTTGAGCGTTCTGTTCGGCTCCATCATTTTATATTCTCTTGCCAATATTGCCAATGGCTTTATACAAACAGCCGACCAGTTCAAGCTTGTTCGCTTTATTGCGGGTATTGGGTTGGCGGGCGAACTGGGTGCAGGCATCACATTGGTATCTGAACTTACCCCAAAAGATAAAAGAGGTATTGCCACTTCTTTGGTAGCAGGCATCGGGCTCACAGGTGCTGTAGTGGCATTTATCATGAAAGAGAATTTTGACTGGCGTACCTGTTATTTCATCGGAGGCGGGCTGGGCCTGGCATTATTGCTGCTTCGTATTTCTGTTTTTGAATCGGGGATGTTTCATGAGGTGAAGAAAATGGAAGTAGAGCGAGGCAACTTTTTTATGTTATTCAATACAAAGGAAAGACTACGGAAATATTTGTGCAGCATTCTTCTTGGGTTACCTACCTGGTTTGTGATAGGGGTGCTGGTGACTTTTTCCAGCGAGTTTGGAAAACAAATGGGTATCAAAGAAAAGATCGATCCCGGTAAGGCCATCATGTATGCATATGCCGCCATTTCCATTGGAGATATACTCATTGGTTTTATCAGCCAGTGGTTCAAAAGCCGGAAAAAGGCATTGTATCTTTTCTACTTTATCACGGCTGTATTCATGGTATTATTCTTCACTACACAAGAGAACGGAACCGCTGCTAAAATGTACTGGATATGTGCAGGCCTTGGGTTTGGCACTGGCTTCTGGGCTATATTTGTAACAATGGGGGCCGAGCAGTTTGGCACCAATATAAGAGCTACTGCAGCCACTACCATTCCAAACATGGTACGGGGAATGCTTACCATAATGATCATTCCGTTGTTTAAACTATTTCGTGGGATGACCGATTATGTGACCGGCGGCTGGATAACTGCCATTGTGATCATGGCCATTACTATCGTAGCAGCCATTCTTACTGAAGAAACTTTTCATAAAGACCTGAACTACGTAGAAGAATAAGTTTATTTGCTTCAATTCGTTTAATTCGTGTAATTCGTGGTATGAAATTCCTCATCATACGCTTTTCTTCCATCGGTGATATTGTTTTAACCACGCCCGTGGTTCGTTGCCTGCGCAAGCAAATACCTGATGCGGAGATTCATTTTCTCACCAAACAGTCATTCAGGGGGATACTTTCCGGCAATCCATATATTGATAAGATACACGTGCTGGCCGATAGTTTTGAGCTTATGCTGCACGAACTGCAGACAGAAGAATACGATTATATCATCGACCTGCATCATAACCTGCGAACACTCCGCATCAAACGCTTCCTTAAAAATGTAAAATCGTTTTCTTTCAATAAACTGAATGTTGAAAAATTCGTTCTTACCAATCTTAAGATCAATATGCTGCCCGATAAACATATTGTTGACAGGAATATGGAGACGCTTCGGTCATTCGGTGTAACTAATGATGGTGAGGGATTGGATTATTTTATTCCGGAGGCAGACGTCGTGAATAACAAAGATATTCCTACCTCTCATTTGCACGGGTATATAGCTGTGGTGATAGGAGCTGCACTGGCCACCAAACAACTGCCTCTTCATAAGTTAAAAGAATTATGTACAGCGATCGATCACCCATTGATATTGCTGGGAGGTAAAGAAGATCATGCGAACGGGAAGGCCATTGCCGCCATGGATGATGTTAAGATATACAATGCCTGTGGCAAATTCAACCTGAACGAATCAGCCGACCTGGTGCGTAGGTCAAAGCTGGTGATCACCCACGATACCGGCCTCATGCATATTGCAGCGGCTTTGCAAAGGCCCATCATTTCTGTATGGGGAAATACAATTCCCGGATTCGGTATGTATCCATACTACGGCAGGTATTCAAAACAGCATTATGATGTGGTTGAAGTAAACAAACTCTGGTGCCGGCCCTGCAGCAAGATCGGGTATAAAAAATGTCCGAAGGGGCATTTTAAATGCATGGAGAATATTGCTGTCGCTGAGATAGCAATGTTGGCTCATCACAGAATAAAACAGCCATGAAAAAAATATTATTGGTAATACTGATTCTCCTTTCTTCTGCTCATGTTGGACTTGTAGCTCAGGGTCGTTATGTATTTCCATTTGATCCTGAAAACAGCAAATGGAACGATACAATGCTGAATAAAAAAGAAATTGTGGGCCGGGAAAGAATTCGGCGGATTGACGTGTATAAAAATGCTCCGGAAGGCAGTAAGGGGGCTGTACTGGATAACAGAAAGTATTATGATGAACTGGGTAGATTAACGGCAGTTTTATCTTACTTGCCCAGGAAGGGCACTGACTCTGTTATTAACCTGGTAGATTCAATTATTTATAATGATGCAACCGGCGGAATTTTACTGGTATGCAGTGCTTTGGGAAATGATCACCCATACCTTACCATCCGAACAGAACGCCTTAATGATTCGGTTATCAGGGAGACAACAGTTGGCACTTTTGCACTTCCCGATCAGACGGGATCGAAATTGGATTCTAATTTTTGTTACATCTATTTTAATAAAAAGGGGCAGAAGATCAGAAAACTGTTTGATTACCGGAGCGGCAGTACAACCGAATACTACAAATACAACCAGGAAGGAATAATTGATTCGGTTATTTCTTATGATGATGTAATGAGTAAAATAATGAACCGCCCATCCATCGAAGTGTACAAAGAGTTTTGGCGGAATGGGCTTCGGATCATGCAAAATGTAAATTGGTTCTGCTTAAATAAATGGGTATACAATGAACGCTGGGAATGTATTGAGCATTGGTCGGTCAGGCATAAGGACCCTTCCCTGGATGTAAAGGTTTATTATAGCTATACAGGCGAGGGGTTACTGGATGAAGTGAAAGTTAAACGGGGAGATAAAACCACGATCAAATATTTCTATTCCTATTCTAAAGAATGGCCTAAAAAATAGATGCGAGCCTGTTAACGATATTGTAAATCTTCTTCAACAACCAGGTGAAAAATAATAATTTTAAATGATTTGGGTTATGTTTACTCATAACCATGAATAAACAAATTCTGCTTATTTTATTGCTGCTTGCCTACCGTTTTTCCTTTGCGCAGCTTACCGTAACGATTCATTGGTACGAAGGTAGCCCGGCTAACAACGGCGATACTATTTATTATGACCCAGGGCAAAAGCTGGGGTGGAACGATTTTACTGGTCAGCCGGATTATAACAGCATGGCTGCTGCTATTACAGAATCGGGCTTTGGTTACCGGATGGCTATGAGGTCGGTTAATAGCCGTATCAACCTGGTGATTACAATATTTTGCTATTTCAATAAAAAAAAATCCTGGGTAAAGGAAGATATGAATACCCACTATGCCCTTGCCCATGAACAAAATCACTTCAATATTACTTATATTAATACCTGTATGTTCGTTAAAAAATTAAAAGGTGCAAGTTTCTCGGCGGGCAATTATGACCGCCTGGTAAATTCAATTTATGATGAATGTTATGAAGCTCTTAGAAAAATGCAGGACCAATACGATGGACAAACAGCCAATGGACGCATAAAGGGAATGCAAACTATGTGGAATAAAAAAGTAGATAATATGTTGGCAGAGTTTGTTATAAATTAACGATCAACACAGGTATCTTCAACTCATGCCGTACGGCATTTACCGTTTCGCCATAAATAAAGTCTTTAAACCCCGAATGGCCGTGTGCTCCCATAACCAGCATGTCGGCATGAACTCCTTTGGTGATGCGAACAATTTCTTTCACTCTTTCTTTATATCCCAGGAAGCCTTCGGCAGTAAAACCACGGGCCTGTAGTTCCATTACATACGTTTCCAGTCTTTCCTTGTCTTTACGGGATTCATAGTCGTCACTGTCGTGCCCGAATAATTTTGCCGAAGGGCTTTCAACAATATGCACCAGCAGGTAATGGGTATTTTCCCTTCCCTGCCCGATGGCATAAGCCAGCAGTTTATCGTCGTTTACACTGAAGTCGAGTGCAATGGCTATCTTATTGAAAACAGGGATATCCAGTTCCCGGAATGTATTTCCTTCCGGGTGAATTTTTGCCGGGTTTGTTTTTTTGTTCTTTGCAATAAGCGGGCTGATAATAATATAAACGAGTAAGCTAAGGCATATCAATCCACCGATGGTAAGTAATATCTTCTGCCATAAAGCGCCATCAGAATAAACTGTTCCCATTTCATTCACCAGCATTTTAAGGTTAAGGAAAACGAGTACAGAAGCGATTACCCAGGCCGCTACTTTCGTTAATGGCTTGATGGCAAAATTCCCCATTGTTTTCTTATCGCTCACAAAATGTATCAGCGGAATGATTGCAAAGCCAAGTTGCAGGCTCAGGATCACCTGGCTTAATATCAGCAATGCATCCACATTATCTTCTCCGTAGATGACTATCACTATCAATGCCGGAACGATGGCTACCAGCCGGGTGATCAGGCGTCGTAACATCGGGTTTATCCGCAGGCTTAAATAGCCTTCCATGATTATCTGCCCGGCCAGTGTTCCGGTAACGGTACTGCTTTGGCCAGAAGCGATCAGGGCAACAGCAAAAAGAACGGGAGCTACATTGCCAAGAAATTGCGGCAACAAACGGTGTGCTTCTTTTATTTCTGCAACATCGGAATTGCCGGTCTTAAAAAAAACCGAAGCAGCAACAATTAAAATAGCAGCGTTTACAAAAAAAGCAAGGTTCAATGCAATGGTTGTATCTATCCGGTTAAATTTAATCGCCTGCCTTATACCGGCATCTGTGCGGTCTATCTTTCGTGTTTGAACAAGTGCAGAATGCAGGTACAGGTTATGCGGCATTACCGTAGCGCCAATGATACCGATCGCAATGTACAAAGCTTCATCACTCAGTCTTCCCGGAACAAAACCCGTTACCAGTTCCGAAACGGCCGGCTTTGCTAAAAAGATCTCTATTAAAAATGAAAGGCCGATCACACCTACAAGGGTAATGATAAAGGCTTCCATTTTACGAATACCTAAGCGCTGGAGGTAAAGAAGTAAAAAAGTGTCTAATACAGTTATAGAAACACCCCATACCAAGGGAAGGCCGGTCAATAACTGGATACCGATAGCCATTCCCAACACTTCTGCCAGGTCGCAGGCGGCAATGGCGATCTCGGCGAGTATGTATAAAAAGAAGTTTACTACTTTGGGATAGGTTTCCCTGTTTACCTGTGCCAGGTCTCGTCCTCTTACAATTCCCAGCCTGGCGGATAATCCCTGCAGTAATAATGCCATCAGGTTACTCATCAGCAAAACCCAGATAAGGGTATAACCGAATTTACTTCCGCCGGCAAGATCAGTGGCCCAGTTGCCGGGGTCCATATAACCTACACTTACTAAATAAGCAGGTCCTAGAAAGGAGAATATTCTTTTCCAACCGGTCTTCTTAACCGTTGTATCTACCGATTCGTGTACTTCACTTAAAGAAGCGTCGTTATTTTTTTTAAGATTCATAATGTACAAAAACATTTTTTGCCACCTGTTCGCTGATGATGCAGGGCGATTGTTTTAAAACTTTTATTTCCAACGAACCGTCGAAAGAGAATTTCTGCAGTACCTGCAGCTGGGTACCCAATGCTATCTTATAATGCTTCAGCATTTCCAGCATCTGAGCCGTTTGATTACTTACCGAACTTACGGTCACTGTTTTCTTAATCGGTACTTCAAAAAGGTTCAACTGGTTCAGTATAGGCATTTTCCCATTTCGGTCGGGTATGGGGTCTCCATGCGGATCAAAGGAAGGGTTGCCGAGAAATTTTTCCAGGCGTTGTATCAGTTCATCGCTGCTGATGTGTTCCAGTTCTTCTGCAATGGGATGAACCTTATCCCAGTCGAATTTTAATATCTCCACAAGGAAATATTCCCAGAGCCGGTGTTTTCTTACTACTTCCAGCGCCACTTTTTTCCCGTTTTCGCTTAGTTTAAAACCTCTATACCGCTCATACTGCAGCAGCTTTTTAGCTTTCAGTTTTTTAAGCATGTCGGTCACCGATGCCGGCCGGGTATGCATTTCTGCGGCAAGTGAATTGGTATTTACGGTACCCGTTTCCTGTTGCAGGTGGTAAATACTTTTGATGTAATTCTCTTCACTGGTTGTAAAATTCATGATAGCGAAAATAAAATTTAGACAAAACTAAAAATATTATTCCGCACTTCCAAATAATTTATGCGCACTGAATATTAATCTCCTGCCCGCTGTTTGTAACTTGTAGGCAAAACGGCATTTATGAGAAAGAATATCAGTTCGGGTTCGCCCTGGGAAGATATAGTCGGCTATTCACGGGCCGTACGTATCGGCAATATGATTGAGGTGGCTGGAACGACCGCTATGGACGGGGATCAGCTGATAGGCAAGGGAGATATGTATGCACAAACCCAATTCATTTTTAGAAAAATTGAGAAGGCACTTAAAGAAGCGGGAGCATCTCTGGCTGATGTGGTTCGTACCCGGATGTATGTTGTTGATATTTCCCGGTGGGAGGAAGCCGGGAAAGCGCATGGGGAATTCTTTAAAAACATAAAACCGGTTGCCAGTATGGTGGAAATATCGAAGCTGATCGACAAGGATTTACTGATAGAGATAGAAGTGTCGGCCATCGTGGGCAGTCAATAATGTGTATTTTCTACATATAATATCTGAAATTTCCAGTAATATTGCGACTGAACCAATTAACCCTTTATGAATTTTTCGTCTTTTACCGTTCCCTACGAGACAGACAATCAGTATGGCAAACGTATTGCCTATTTCTCTATGGAATTTGCAGTACACCAACCCCTGAAAATTTACAGTGGCGGGCTGGGCTTTTTAAGCGGCTCACACATGCGCAGCGCTTATGAATTACGACAGAATATGGTTGGTATTGGTATCCTGTGGAAATACGGCTACTACGACCAGGCCCGCAACCAGGATCAGACCTTACAGGTGCAGTGGAATGAGAAGATATATAATTTCCTGGAAGATACCGGGATCAAATTCCAGATCGACATTCACGAGCACCCAGTTTGGGTAAAAGCATGGTACCTGAACCCGGAAACATTTAAGTCGGCGCCGTTGTTCCTGTTAAGTACCGATCTTCCAGAAAATGATTATGTATCACAAACCATCACTCACCGTTTGTATGATGCCAATGTAGCTACTAAAGTGGCGCAATTTATTCTGCTTGGCGTTGGCGGTGCCAAGCTGATGGACGAGATAAATTTCAATCCAGATCTGTATCATCTGAACGAAGCACACGCTGTAAGCGCTGCCTTCTACCTGTATAAAAAATTCGGGAACAAGGAAGCGGTGAGGAACCGGCTTGTATTTACCACGCATACACCTGAAGAAGCAGGAAATGAAAAACACGATATTCATTTGTGTGAAAAGATGAGTTATTTCTGCGGTCTGAAGCTTGATGAAGTAAGAAAGCTTACCGGTATGGAAGGAGACCTCTTCAACCATTCCCTGGCGGCTCTTCGTTTTGCAAGGCTTGCCAACGGCGTAAGCCAGTTGCATGGCGAAGTAAGCCGTAAACTCTGGAAAAAATATGAAGGTATTTGTGAAATATCGGCCATTACCAACGCACAGAACTGGCATTACTGGGCCGATAAGCAGTTGTACCGGTATATGGAAGAACACAATGATGGAAGTTTTGATGACCGCAAGCGGTTTTTAAAGAAAAGAGCTTTTGATATTGTAGCCGATCAAACAGGCAAACTTCTGAATCCCGATGTATTTACCATTGTATGGGCCAGGCGTTTTGCCGGTTATAAAAGAGCAGAGTTACTCACCCGTGATGAAGAGCGTTTCGAAGCATTGCTGAATAATCCAAAATACCCGGTGCAAATAGTATGGGCCGGTAAACCATACCCGGTAGATTACCCGGCGATCAGTGATTTTAACGGGCTGGTTCACCTGAGTAAAAAATACAACAACGTAGCCGTATGTGTGGGATATGAACTTGGCCTGAGCAAACGGTTAAAACAGGCATCTGATCTATGGCTTAATAATCCAAGGGTTCCCAGGGAGGCAAGCGGTACCAGTGGTATGACGGCTGCCATGAATGGTTCGGTAAACTGCAGTACACATGATGGATGGATATGTGAGTTCATCAACCACGGCAATAATGGTTTTGTTGTTCCGCCCATTGATTATGAAAATATAAGCGTACATGAACAGGATGAGTATGACCTGAAAAAACTTTACGAAATACTGGAAAACCAGGTATTGCCGATGTATTATGAGAATCATGATGTGTGGCGCCAGATCATAAAAAACGGAATGAGAGATGTTCGCTGGCAGTTCGATAGTAACCGGATGGCCAAAGAATATTACGATATACTTTACCGGTAAAATAATGACTCAAAACATCCCTTGAAAAAGGGATGTTTTATTTTCGCAGATAGGGTTTCTTATGGAGGAATATTCAAAAAAACTGGAAGTGCGTTGGGCCGATATCGATCCCAACTTTCATGTGCTTCATTCGAAGTATTATGACTTCGCCGCTTTCTGCCGGATGTCGTTTATGACAGAAAACGGAATAACACCTGAATTAATGCTGGAAAAGAATATTGGGCCTATTGTTTTCCGGGAAGAATGCCAGTTCAAAAAAGAGATAAAATTCGGCGATGAGGTTACTGTTACCTTGCGGCTGCATAAACTTTCTGTCGATTACCGGAAATGGACGTTTATAAATGAACTGTATATCAATGGCAACACATTGGCTGCGGTTATCACTGTTGACGGTGCCTGGATGGATACCAAACTCCGTAAAGTGACCACTCCCCCTGATGAATTTAAGATCGGTTTTGATTCTATCCCTAAAACGGAAAATTTCAACCACTAAATTTGAATAGTAATTTCTCCTGGTGAAGCGTAGCAAATAAATACCTTTGCAATACTTCATCTATGATCAGTGCTACTGTTAACCTATACCGGAATGCCTATACGGGGTTAAGCCGCCGCATGTGGTTGCTGGCGGTTGTCATGCTCATCAACCGGAGCGGTACCATGGTACTTCCCTTCATGACGCTTTATTGTAAGCATATTGGTTACAGCACCAGGCAGGCCGGTTATGTGGTGGCCATGTATGGATTGGGTTCGGTGCTGGGCGCTTTTTTGGGAGGCAGGATCAGTGACCGGTTTGGATTTTATTACACCCAATTCTTCTCCTTGTTCTTTGGGGGTATCTTGTTCATCATCCTCGGACAGATGAATAGTTTCACTTCCATCTGCATTTGTACTTTTTTCCTCAGTATGGTAAATGAATCTTTTCGGCCAGCCAATGCCACGGCTGTAGCTCATTACAGCGGACCACAAAATCGTACTCAATCCTTTTCACTGGTTCGTCTTGCAATAAATGTAGGTTGGGGAGTAGGAGCGGCACTGGGAGGTTTTCTTGCCTCTATCAATTACCACTTGTTGTTTTGGGTTGATGGGGTTACAAATATTACCGCTGCGTTTTTACTGGTGTGGTTGCTGCCGAAAGTTTCATTGGCCCAGCAGCAAAATCTTTCCAGGGCAAAAACGGCTGATATAAAAACAGCCCCGGCACATGCTGATAAAACATTTATGCGTTTTATTGGGCTGCAGGTTTTGTTTGCCCTTTGTTTTTTTCAATTGTTTACTACCATCCCTATGTATTTTAAGGAAGGATTGCACATCAACGAATTCTGGATTGGTGTGGTGATGGCTATGAATGGGATCCTGATAGCCATACTGGAAATGGTGATCGTATTCAAACTGGAGGGCAGGTTGTCTTACCTGCGATTGATGATGTTGGGAACGATCCTGATGGCGGTTTCATTCTTCCTGCTGAATATCCCGCTTGCCAATGGTTTTATCATTGCCGTTACAGCGACGTTGGTGGTTACTTTTGCAGAAATGACCGCTATGCCTTTCATGAATTCGTACTACATATCACGCAGTTCGGAAGGTAACCGGGGCGAATATGCCGCCTGGTATACCATGGCATGGAGCACTGCGCAGGTAATTGGAAGTGCAGCAGGTACGCAGGTTGCTTATGCAACAGGCTTTCATAATCTTTGGTGGATCATTGGCGGTATCTGCATCATAACAGCTGTTGGTTATCAAAAACTGGAGCAGAAGCGGTAACGTAAATTATTTGTAGGTGCCCGTTGTTTTCACTTTTGCAGTTATCGGCATATCCTGTCCCATCAATTGAATACTCCCGGTGATCTCTGCATTGGTATTCTTGCTTTTTATCTGGCCGTTGCTGATATCGGTTGTGATCTCACCGGTTGATTTTGTAGTGCTTTTGAATTCAAATTCCATTCCCTGGAAATCCAGTTTGTTGCTGGCTGTTGTAACGGCATCTAATTGAACTACGGCATCATTACCGGTAACTGATTTCAGTGTATAGGTACGGGTGGTTGTCATGTCTTTTTCTTTTGTGGTATCCGACCAGCTGTCGCCGATCTTCTTACCAGCCGGTAATAATTTAAAAGCACCCGAAACCACTGCATCATCAGAACTTTCAGCAAAGGCATTCATCAATCCTTCCATCGGGTTCGCTTCCTCATCATCACCTTTCTTGGGTTTTTCTTTAAGATTTGCCGTACCGGTTGTGTTGTCCAGGATAACATCCACCGGCTTGTTCAGTCTTTCAGCCAATGATTTTTCCATGTCTGATGACGGGGTGGTATTTTTTTCCGAATCGTAATTGGTAGCCTGGCCCGCCATATTAAAGTCCAGTTTAAGTTTTGTAAGCGTGCTGGTAATGGTATAATCCTTATCTGTACTGGTTTTAACTTCCAGGCTATTCTCGGTAGTGGAGTTGCTGGTCATCTGCATACCCATTCCCAGGTCGGCTTCAATAACAATATTGCTTGAAGCAATGATCTTTTGCCCCTTGTTCAACTGGATCTTCCCGGTACTGATGGGTTTAACGGCTGCATTTTGTGAGAAGGCAAATGTGCCGGTAAACAAACTGAGTGCTATTAATGTAGTCTTTTTCATTCTGGATTTTATTTGAACTGTAAATTTATCAACAAACAGCAAATCGAAGCGATTTGTTTACATTTTTTGCAAAAGATTATTATTCAGAAAAAACAAGGGCCACCCTGCTGGGCGGCCCTCAAAAGATTCTGTATTAAAGGGATTATCCTACCACTTTAACATTAACGGCGTTCATTCCTTTTTTGCCTTCTTTCAGGTCAAATTCTACGCTGTCGCCTTCTTTAATATCACTGATTAATCCACTAACGTGAACAAAAGTTTCTTTGTTTGAGTCGTCGTGTTTAATAAAACCGAATCCTTTTTCAGAATTGAAAAACTTAACGGTGCCTTTTTGTGTACTTTCCATTTTAAATTGTATTGTAATTAATAAAGCGCAAATATAGTATTTAATTCTTAACTGAACGATTTTATTAAGCTTTCATCAGTGAGATCGCCTGATATCAACCACTTCTATGTCGAAAACCAGGATACTGTTTGGCGGAATGCTACCCAGGTTCCGGATGGTATAGGCATAAGGGGATGGGATGATCAATCTTATTTTACCACCCTGCCTGCAGTAGGGTAGGCCTGTTTGCCAGCCTTTTATCAACCGTTTCAACGGAAAAACAGCCGGTTTCTCTTTTGTTTGATCGAATATGACGCCATTCAATAATTTTCCCTTGTAGCGAACGATAAGCGTATCATTTATCGTAACATGATCTCCACTGCCTTCCTCCAGTATTTTATAATATACGCCGTTACTGCTTCCTGTAGTATCAAATTTACCCTCCCGGATTGCAGCCAGTATCACCTGGTTCTCTTTTTGCGATTCCACCAGGCTGTCTGCATTTTTATAAAGATCGATCACCGGTTTCTCACCGTTTTCGGTTCTTGTAAAAGCATCGTTGAACCGGGTATCGGAATTTTTAAAACCGCCATTCCACAGGTAAAATTTATTCTCTTCTGCACCGGCACCCTGGTCGATCCGGTCTCCTGCCTTGCCCGTTGCATCATAGCTGAATGTACTGTTGGTTATTTCCTTCCATTCACCGCTCTCTTTTCTTATCCATTGATTACCGAAATAGGCTTTGCGGTTCAGCTGCCCGTTTGTTCCCCAGAAATTTTCTACAAACGAATATAATTTTCTCAATGGCTTACCATCTTTCGGCGCTTTGAATGCAGCGATCAGTTTCCATTTTTGCATTTCAGGTAAAAAGATATAGCCGGTGTAGGTGGTTGTATTGGCAGCGGTATCTGTAGTTGCCGTTACCAGGAATTTATACGTTTCACCTGCCTTCCAGTTATAAATCCAATGGCTGTGGCCGCCGGTGCCTTCATTTCCAAAATCATCTGCAAAAACCTCTTCTCCTTTTGCGATCAGTTGTACTTTGTTCTCATCGGCTACTTTCTTCCTGTCAACCGCTTCGTTACCGGCATCCCAAACAGAAAAGATCACCCTTCTTTCGGTGGGGCTGTTCACCTGTATGCCGAAATACCCTCTTGCAAAACCGCAGGCCATATAATAGCTGTGCAACACATCGGCTCCTTCCGGGATCATGATCTCATTGTAGAACGAGATCACTTTTACCGAATCGGGAAGCGGGTATAAAAGATGGACCGAAGCTGCATTTCTTCTTGGCTTTGTATTGAAATGAATATTCTTAACTGCCGTGCCGCTAAGTTCCAGTGATTGAATATCGGCAACCCTGTCACTCTTTTTTTCAAGGGATGAAATAATTACGGTATAAAATCCTGTATCGGTTATTGGTATCGTACCAACGCTCACAGATACAAACTCTTTTGATACCGGAACTCTGCAGGTGAAATCATTTCCGGCGGCATTTACTGATAACACATTTCCGGGCTTGCTGGTTTTTAATAAAAGGGAAAGCTGCAATACACCCTTGCTTCGGAGTTTGAAAAAGAATTGTACCTGTTTTTTCGGATCCGTCCAGTTATGTAAACCATCCTTTGCCGAAAACATGATGCTTTCATCATCTTCACTGCTTTCTTCTGCCGGCAATGCATAAGCCGTATATGCAGGGATGGATACTTTTGACTGAGACCAGGTCATGCACGGGAGTAAAAGAATAAACAGAATAAGAACAGAACCTCTTTTCATAAAATCATTTTATCATCAAACTTAGCACTATTTCAGCAGCACTGGTTTGTAAAATATGCCCCAAAAAAATGTTTTGCGCATGATTATTCGGTAACTTTATGGCAACGATAGCCTGCCATTATAGTACGTTTTAATTTTTGTTTATGAATCAGTCAGTAAGAACTGTTATTACAGGCACCGGCAGCTATATACCTGCTTACATAAAGACCAATCAGGATTTTGCGAGCCATAATTTTTATGCAGAGGATAATTCTGCACTGGATATTGAACCCCGTGTTATTGTAGAGAAGTTCAAACAAATAACGGGTATCCAGGAACGGCGGTATGCACCGGCAGGCATTGAGTCTTCCGATATGGCAGCCGAAGCGGCCAGAATCGCTATTGAAGATGCCGGTTGCGATCCGGAAACCATCGACCAGATCATTGTGGCGCACAATTTCGGAAACGTGATTAAGCATACCATACAAACAGATGTGCTGCCTGCTCTTGCATCCCGTGTAAAGCATTCATTGAAAATCAAAAATCCTTCCTGTGTTCCTTACGATATTTTATTCGGATGCCCGGGTTGGGTACAGGGCGTAATACAGGCCGATGCTTTCTTTAAAGCCGGCATTGCAAAAAAATGTTTGGTGATAGGAACGGAAACACTATCCCGTGTGCTGGATGTTTACGATCGTGACAGCATGATATTTTCGGACGGCGCCGGGGCCTCGGTGCTGGAAGCGCAGGATGTTACTAAAACAAATGCCGGCGTTTTGGGAACAAGTGTTCAATCGCATTGCCAGGATGAAGTGAACTACTTAAACCTGGGTAAATCCAATTACCCGGATTCTGACCCCCGCATACGTTATATAAAAATGAAAGGAAGAAAAGTGTATGAATATGCAATGCGGTATGTGCCCGTGGCTATGAAGATATGCCTGGACAACAGCGGCGTTAATATCAGCGAACTGAAGAAGATATTCATTCACCAGGCCAATGAAAAAATGGATGAAGCCATTGTAAAAGAGTTGTATAAGCTTTACAGCATTTCTGCAGTTCCGGAACTGATCATGCCGATGAGCATTCATAACCTGGGTAACAGTTCGGTTGCCACCATACCTACTTTGTTTGATATGGTTCGTAAAGGCGGGATGCCTGAGCATGAACTGAACAAGGGCGATGTGATCCTGTTTGCTTCTGTGGGCGCCGGTATGAATATCAATGCCGTTTGCTACCGGGTATAAAAAAATTAGATTAAGGCCCTTATTTGGCGTACATTTGCCGAAATTTTAAAATTATGGTAAACGATGTGATCACGAAGTTCCTGGAGCCTTCTCACCTGGCCAAAACAAGCGTAAAGATCGAGTTCAAAAAGCGGAATGCCATTGTTGGTATCTTCGTAAGCTCACCGGATTATGAAGACCTGAAATCGAAAAATTTCTGGCGTATTGTTTCTGAAATGCATATCCCGGAGTGGAAAAAGACAAGCGATAATAAACTGGCAAAAATTTACAGCGGTTCTGAATTTACCAGGCTTACAATCGCAAAAGAAAAATAAGTAAACCACCATCACTTTCTATAGTAAAAGGGCGCATTTAAAATGCGCCCTTTTCATTTTAGAAGTTTCTTCCGCCGCTACCTCTTGGCTTTGGCAATTCTTTTCTCGGGATCTTTTCTTCACGCTGTGCAGTATTATAAACAAATGAAGCAATAACAGTTGCCGCCTGTTTCAGATCATCCGGAACCAGGTGATCGTAGGTGTCCATATTGGTATGGTGTGTACGGGTATCGTATTCAATGGCATCCTGTATGAACTGGAAACCGGGAATACCAACGCCGTCAAATGCCTGGTGATCGGTACCACCGGTATTGTTGATGGTAACAGTTTTTGCGCCAAGGTCGGCAAAGGGCTCCAGCCATTGCGCAAAGATGGGCCCGGCAGCTGCATTGTTCTGCAAATAAATGCCCCGTACTTTACCGGTTCCATTATCAAGATTATAGTAGGCAGAAACCTTTTCATGCTCAGGTTTCAGTACCATATCCACCGGATCGGCAAAATGGTTTTTTACATAAGCCCTGGATCCAAGCAATCCCTGTTCTTCACCGCTCCACAGTGCAATGCGTATGGTTCGTTTGGGTTGAAGGCCGGTAGCTTTAATGATACGCACCACTTCCATCATCACCGCACAACCCGCTGCATTGTCGGTGGCGCCGGTAGCACCCTGCCAGCTGTCCAGATGTCCGCCAAGCATCACAATCTCATTTTTTAATACGGGGTCTGTTCCGGGGATCTCAGCAATCACATTATATCCTTTGATATCGGAATCATAGAATTTTGTTTTTACCTCTGCTTCCAGTTCAACCTGTTGTCCTGATTCTGCCAGCCGCTGCACCCGCAGGTAGTCATCGCTTGATAACATCACCCAGGCAAAATAGCGGGAAGAATCTTTTGAAGGAGAGCTTCCGTTCTGAACAAATAAGGTTCCGTCGTTACCACGGCCACTCATACTTAATACCAGTGCAGGCTTTTCATTCTTATAGAAATTTTCCAACTGGCGGGGAAATGACTGTTGCTGGCGTCTTGCGGCCATCTGTTCCGGTGTGGCATTCGGCTGCTGGCGACGGGCAGTATCCTGTTTCGCATTCGCCATCTTAGTAAGTTCTTCATCGGTAAAACGACCCCCGTCTGCAGTGAACGAAGGTTTTAATGTATCTTTTGAATAAAGCATCACGATCTTATCTTTCAACCTGCCTGCATAATTCTGATAGAGTTCTGCTGAGTCCTTTGCTTTTATCACGATCACTTCACTGCTAACCATCTTCTTTCCGGGGGTACTTCCTGTCCAGGCTCTTGGTATGGCAATGAGGGGCGTATAATAAGGAGCTGTCATGGCAACATAGCACTTTGTTTGTTCCCAGCCTTTGCCAAAATCACCCCAGGGTTCCAGCGTTGCATTGGCCAACCCCATTTTGGTTAATTCATCTTTGGCCCAGTTGGCTGCCCGTAAAAAACTAGGGGAGTTGGTAAGCCGTGGGCCGCTGCCATCTGTTAAATGAAAAGCGATGTTCATTACTTTTGAATTCTCCAGTCCCTCTTTGCGAATGGCGGATGTTGCATCTGCCTGTGCAAAAGCCAGGTTACTGCCAAAGCAAAACAACGATGCAAATAATAATTGCTTTCTCATGATGTTAATTTTAGAACGCTGAATTTACAGGTTTAAAAATTAGGATGCAATTAAAATGTGACGACAGGAAATAAGAAAGCCCACCTGCCAGCTGGCGGATGGGCTTAAAGCAGAATTTAACTGTTAGTTTGAAACAGGTTCTTCCATATAACTTTCCATCGGCTCACAGGTGCAAATGAGATTGCGGTCGCCAAAGGTATTGTTGATACGGGCTATAGAAGGCCAGAATTTATTCTTTGTAACATAAGCCAGCGGAAAAGCTGCATCCTGCCTGCTGTAACCATGATTCCATTCATCGGCACAAACAACCTGCTGGGTATGTGGTGCATTCTTCAATGCATTATCTGTTTTATCAGACTTGCCGTCTTCAACAGCTTTTATTTCATTATAAATGCTGATCAACGCTTCGCAGAAACGATCCAGTTCTCCCTTGTCTTCGCTTTCTGTGGGTTCTATCATGATGGTTCCCGGAACAGGGAAGCTCATGGTAGGTGCATGAAAGCCATAATCCATCAGGCGCTTGGCCACGTCTTCGGCTTCAATGCCGGCGCTTGTTTTGAACGGACGAAGATCCACGATGAATTCATGCGCACAATATCCATTGGTGCCAGTATACAGTATCTTATAATATTTCTCCAGTTTGGCCTTCATGTAATTGGCATTCATGATGGCGTATTCGGTTGATCTTTTCACTCCTTCTTCGCCCAGCATTTTTATATATGCATAACTGATGAGTAAAATGCTGGCGCTGCCATAAGGCGCTGCACTCACTGCTGGAATCCGTTTCTCGACTTCGCTAAGTTTCTCGACTTCGCTCGAAACTACAGATTTCCCTTCGACTACGCTCAGGGCATTATGTCCGGGCAGATATGGCTTCAGTTTATTATTCACACAAATGGGCCCAACACCCGGTCCGCCGCCGCCATGCGGAATGGCGAATGTTTTGTGCAGGTTCAAATGGCAAACATCCGCACCGATCATGCCCGGGCTGGTTAACCCCACCTGTGCATTCATATTGGCGCCATCCATATATACCAATCCGCCGTTATCGTGAATGGTTTTGCATATTTTTTTGATGCCTTCTTCAAATACGCCGTATGTACTTGGGTAAGTAACCATGAGGGCAGCAAGATTGTCTTTATGCTCCAGCGCTTTTTCTTTCAGGTCTTTGATATCAACAAGGCCTTCTTCGGTACTCTTTACCACCACCACTTTCATACCCGCCATGATGGCGCTGGCTGGGTTGGTGCCGTGGGCAGAAATGGGGATTAATACAATATTGCGGTGACTTTCATTTCTTGCCGCATGATAAGCCCTGATGGTGAGCAGGCCTGCATACTCGCCCTGGGCGCCACTATTGGGTTGTAAAGAGCAGGCATTAAACCCGGTGATCTTACTTAAATATTCTTCCAGTTTGGTAATGATGTACTGGTATCCTTTTGTTTGCGAAGCAGGTGCAAACGGATGAATGCTGCTGAACTCGGGCCAGCTTACGGGTATCAATTCTGTAGCGGCATTCAGCTTCATGGTACAACTGCCGAGGCTGATCATCGATGTATTCAGACTCAGGTCTTTATTTTCCAGCGATTTGATATAACGCATCATTTCACTTTCACTGCGATGCGTATTGAAAACAGGATGCGTTAAATAAGAAGAAGTTCTTTGTAACCCGTTCAGTTTACCAAACAAGGCGTCTGCTTCATCAAAAGAGAGTGAAATGCCGTTTGATGTAGCATCTTTAAAAATAGCATCCAGGTTCTTCTCTGTTTCACCGGTGTAGTTAGAAGCTACTTCATCAATCGATAAACTCACCGTGCCATTTGCATGGTAATGGAAATTCGCTTTGTTCTTATCTGTAGCATTTTTAAATGCAGTGATATCAGCAACTTCAAAAGTGAGTGTATCAAAGAAATTGCTATTGATGATTTTTACGCCATTGCCTTGCAATGCTTTTGCGATGGCTGCGGTAAGAACATGAATACGCTGTGCGATCTTCTTCAATCCATCGGGCCCGTGGTAAACGGCATACATAGCAGCCATATTGGCCAGTAAAGCCTGGGCGGTACAAATATTAGAAGTTGCTTTTTCTCTTTTAATATGCTGCTCCCTTGTTTGCAGGGCCATGCGTAGCGCCCGGTTATTCTGTGCATCAATGCTTACGCCGATGATGCGGCCGGGTATGCCTCTTTTGAATTCGTCTTTTGTTGCAAAGAAGGCAGCATGCGGGCCGCCATAACCCAGTGGAACGCCAAAGCGTTGCGCCGAACCAACGGCTACATCAGCACCCAGTTCTCCGGGAGGAGTTAATAAAGTGAGCGCCAGCAGATCGGTTGCCATCACCACGTAGCCATTCACAGCATGTACTTTATTTATGAAATCACGATGATCTTCTACCGAGCCAATACTGTTTGGGTATTGTACTATGGCGCCGAAATAAGTTTCATCCAGTAATGCTGTTTTATAATCGCCATGCACCAGCTGAATACCGATAGGAGTGGCACGGGTGAGCAATACTTCCTTTGTTTGTGCAAAAATATTTGTGTCAACAAAGAATTTCGGAGAAGTGATCACTTCACTTTTATTTTTGTGGTGAAAGAGCATAGCCATGGCTTCGGCGGCAGCGGTTGCTTCATCCAATAAACTTGCATTGGCCAGTTCCAGGCCGGTAAGGTCGCAAACCATGGTTTGAAAGTTTAGCAGACTTTCCAAACGGCCCTGCGAAATTTCGGCCTGGTAAGGGGTGTACTGGGTATACCATCCCGGGTTCTCAAAAACATTGCGTAAGATCACACTGGGGGTGATAGTATTGTAATATCCCTGTCCGATATAGGTTTTATAGATCTTATTCTTTGCAGCGATCTTCTTCAGTTCATCCAGGTATTCAAATTCGGTTTGTGCTACCGGGAGCTTTAATGGCTTTTTTAAGCGGATGGATTCCGGAACGGTCTTGCTTATCAGTTCATCCATCGATGCTACGCCGATGGTTTTAAGCATCAATTTTGTTTCATCCTGGTTTGGGCCAATATGCCTGCCTGCAAATTCGTACTGTTGTTGTTCGAAAAGATTCATATAGTCGTATTGAAATTTCTTTTTTAAAGGAATAATTAGGTGGCGCAAATTTACGATAACGCAACAAGATTTAGCGCTAATAAGTTTGCTACATTTGGCCTGTGGAAAAAGGGCATCGGGCAGTCAATAACTCAATTCAAATGGAAGAGGATATTTTACAAAACTGGGAAAAGAAGTCGGCCGACCATCAAAAACAATACAAGCAGTTTTTGAACCGGGCTGATAAGAATAAAGTGCTGAAAGCCTTACCCGAACTGCACGAAGAAGCCTTTTCAAAAGTAGATTGCCTGCAGTGCGCCAACTGCTGTAAGAACTATTCGCCCAGGTTTAAGACCCCCGACATTAAACGTATTGCCAAATATTTGAAGATGAAGGAAGGGGACCTTATCAATACCTACCTGTATGTAGACAACGAAGGCGATTATGTACTAAGGTCGAGGCCATGCCCCTTTCTGGGAGCCGATAATTTCTGCAGCATTTATGAAGCAAGGCCATCCGACTGCCGGCGTTTTCCTTATACCGACGAAGATGTGTTGCTGAAAAGGCAGCCGCTTACTTTAAAGAATTCCAGCTTTTGCCCCATCGTTTATTATGTGCTGGAGAAACTTATTTTGAAGTAAGCTCTGTATAAGCAGCACCCAAAGGCCTCTCAATACCTCCGCCTTTCCATTCAGGAGAGCCTGGTATTGCCGTTGCTTTTACGATCTCTTCTTTTGTTTTGCCTGCTTTAATTTCTGACTCGGTGAATGTTAAAACATTGCCCAGGTAATCGCCAAATGCTTTCAGGTCTTCGGCTTTTGTAAGAACGTCGTATCCTTCTGCGGCATGCCCACAAACAAACTGTGTATTCTTATCAAAGATGGAAATGGCTTTGTCTAACAGAACGATCCAGTTGGCAATGCTGGCCCCTGATCCTTTATCAACATACGGATGACGACGGTTAAACAACAGATCGCCCATGTGTACAATATTGCCGTGTTCAAAATGGATCATGCTATCGCCATTGGTATGACCGGCACCAAAATAATAAGTACGCACTGTTTCTTTTCCCATTTTCTGTTTCCAGCCATCGGCACCGAAAGTAATATTCGGTGCCAGTATTTTTTCCGGTGCCGTTTTTTGTTCTGTGGCTACCCGTAATTGGTTGGCTTTTGAATTTTCATGCGCCACCACATGCGCCACTACATCCCTAAAAGAAATATTCCCTGCGGTATGATCGCCATGGTGATGCGTATTGATGAGATACTTAAACGGCTTTTCACTTTTCTTTTTCAGTTCCTCAATCAAATGCGGCGCCGTATCGGGGAATTGCGAATCCACTACCACGATCCCTTTTTTGGTGAGAAGAAACGCAATAGTGCCGCCTTTTTCGGAGAAGATACCGATATCACCGGTAAGCATCCTTATTTTCCAGGTAGGGTCGGCTAAAAAAGAAGCCAATGTTTCTTTATTCAATAAACCCAGGCCGGCTAAAGTAAGACCGGTATTGCGGAGGAAGGATCTGCGTTGCATGTTTGAGCGTTTAAGGGTCTAAAACGTTTAAAGGTTGAAAAGGTTGGCTCAGCGTAATCTTAGTTTACACGGTACGGAGGAGTAAGGTACAAAACAGATTTAATAAAGTTAAGTTCCCGAGATCTCTTCCAGCCTTGCCTCTTCCAGGTCAAGTTCCCATTCCTTGTTACGGATGAGTTCGGTTGAGTAGAGGTCTTCTTTTTTCAAACGTTGCAGTGCGGCCCTTCTTACTGCCACCAGTTCTTTAAGCATTTTGCGGTAACCGGGTAAAAAATCTGCCCCGTCGCCCTGCCCGTCTACCAACCGCTTGTATGTATTCTTTGCCATGCGGTCGTACTTTTCTTTAACCCGCTGGTAGGCTTCAATATTTTTGATCTCGTTGGCATAATTTTCATTCAGGTGATCCAATGCTGCATCCGCCATCTGCAGGCGGATGGCCAGTTCCACTTCTTCTTCTGTTTCGCTGTCGGGCTCTTCAATTTTTAATTTGCGTATCAGCCAGGGCAGGCTAAGGCCCTGGAATACAAGTGTGACCAGGATCACCACAAAAGTGATGAACAATAAAAGATTGCGGTGAGGAAACGCTGTGCCATCGCCAAGTGTGAGTGGTATTGCCAACGCCGAAGCAAGTGATACCACACCCCGCATACCGCTCCATGCAACCAGGAAGACCATTTTTTCGGATGGCCTTGCCTCCGTGGTACGGATCGACCGGAATAATTTCCGGGGAAGATAGGCGCCCGGAAATACCCAGATGATACGGATGACGATGGTAAGTAAACTTATAACTACTGCATAAAAGATAGCAGATGCAATGGTTCCGCTTTCCAACCCTTTCACAATAGAAGGAAGTTGCAGGCCGATGAGAATGAATACAAGTCCGTTCAATAAAAAGATCAGTGTTTCCCAAACAGCGTACGCCTGTATCCTTGTATTGTATGAAAAGATGCGGTTGGCACGGTAGCTCAAAAACAATCCGCCGCTTACTACGGCCATTACGCCGGACAGATGAAAATGTTCAGCTGCCAGGTACATGATATACGGCGATATGAGGGTGATGGCCGTATCAATACTGGCATCGGTTGGCAGCAGCCGGTGTACCCAGTAAATGATGAATGCAATGGCAATACCGATGCCAAGGCCCAGGCCGGCCACTATAAAAAATTCGCCGGTGGCTTCCATTACACTGAACTGCCCGGTAACAATGGCTGCCAGTGCAAAACGGAATACAATTAAAGAAGAGGCATCGTTGATCAGGCTTTCGCCTTCCAGTATGGTTACAATGCGTTTGGGTATGCGAAGGCCCTGCAACACGGATGTGGCTGCTACTGCATCGGGTGGCGAAATGATACCACCCAGTAAAAAACCATAGGCCAATGGAAATCCGGGAATGATGGCATTGGATAAGAAGGCGATGGCCGTTGAGGTAAAGATGACGAGGCCAAATGAAAGCAGGCTGATGGGCCGGCGGTTCTGCCAGAAATCTTTCCAGGAAGTATACCAGGCTGCCGAATATAAAAGCGGTGGAAGAAATATTAAAAAAACGATATCCGGATCGAGTGTTACTAATGGCATGGCCGGAATAAAGCCGATCACCAGCCCGGCCAGTACCAGCAGGATGGGGTAAGATATTTTTATTTTCTGGCTGAGCATGAAAAGCATGCTCACTAAAAACAAAAGCAACAGTATTAAGAAGAGATTGTCCTGTATCATCAGGACGAATTTAGATAATTGTAATTAAATGTTGTTTGAACCGGGATTGGTATCAAAATAATTGCTTCGTAATTGGGAGATGGCTTCGTCGTTCCTCCTCGCCATGACATTTAATATTCCAACTTCCTCAACTTGGGAAACTTTATCCAGGTAGCGGCTACCACCAGCATTGACATAGCGCCGCCAAAAATAATGGCCGGTAATGTTCCAAACCAGCGGGAGGTAACGCCACTTTCAAACTGGCCCAGTTCATTGGAGGAATTGATGAAGATAAGATTGATGGAAGCCACACGGCCACGCAGTTCGTCGGGGGTAAAGAGTTGCATGATGGTACCCCGTACCACTACACTCACTGCATCAAACAACCCGGCGATGAGCAATGCAGCAAAACTCAGCCAATACCATTTTGATAAACCAAAGATGATGATGCAGATGCCAAAGCCTGCAACGGCCAATAGCATTTTTAATCCTTGTTTATGCCGCATAGGATATTTAACAAGTATGCCCATACTGATCAGGCTTCCCAGGTCCATGGCTGCATTTAAAAAGCCATAGCCAATGGGCCCGGTATGCAATACGTTGGATGCTACTTCGGGAATAAAGGCAACAGCGCCGCCAAACAATACGGCAAAAAGATCTAATGAAATTACGCCCAGCAGATTTTTATTGTTGAACACATAGGCAAAGCCGTTCTTAATGGCGGTGAACATGGGTTCGTTCTGGTTTACGTTTACCGGGGGCTTTGGCTTTAGTTGCAACGCAAATATGCCGGCGGTTAAGATCAATGCAGCCGTTGCAAAGTAGGCATTGGAAATACCTATTGCTGCTATCAGTAATCCGCCAATGGCATGCCCGCCGATGGAAGAGATAAGCCAGGTAGATGAATTATAAGAAATGGCTTTTTGCAGTTGCTCCCGGGAAACAATGGCAGCGATCATGCTGTTGGCAGCGGGCCCTGCAAAAGACCGGATGATGCCGGTGCAAAAAACGGTGAATAAAATAACGGAGAGTTTTGTTGCATTGGAAAGATTGAAGTAAGGCAGGCTTATCAATGCAAGGGTAAGCCCGCATAGCATATAAAAAGTATAGGCCCAAACAAGGATATTCTTTTTGTTGTGCTTATCAATATAATGGCCGGCAAAGATGGCGGCGATCACGGCCGGTACAAATTCGGCAAGGCCGGCAAAACCCACCATATAGGTATTGGCGAGATGAAATACCTGGTAGATGACAATGGTGGTGATCATGCGTAATCCCAGTACAAAGAAAAGACGGGCAAAGATGAAGTTCCTGAATTCGTTGGGGAGTTTGTCGCTGTTCATTTTATTTATCCCGGCAAAGTTATATAATGTTGCCCTTCGTCGTATTCTTTATCTAAGGCGTCAATTATAACTTTAAGGTGCTCCTCGTTGCCCAAAAAATCGGCATTGCCCGCATCCACAAAAAGCGTTTTTATATTATGCTGCTTGATGTACTGGGTATAGGTCTCCTGCAGTTTGAAAAGATAATCATTGGGGATGGATTGTTCGTACCCCCGGTTGCGCTTGCGGATATTTTCCTGTAATTTTTTTACCGGGGTATGCAGGTAGATGAGGATGTCGGGCTGAACGATCTGTGGGTTGATGATCTCAAATAATTTCTGGTAAAGTCGGAACTCCTCTTCGGGCAGGTTCACTTTTGCAAACAGCAGGCACTTGGTGAACAGGTAATCCGATACCGTGATGTTCTGGAACATGTCTTTTGTCTGCAACAGGTCTTTTAGCTGTTTATAACGTTCGGCCATAAAGAACAGCTCCAGCGGAAAGGCATACTGGCCGGGGTTTTCGTAAAACTTTGGCAGAAAGGGATTGTCGGCAAATTCTTCCAGTACCAGTCTTGCATTAAAATGTTTGCTTAATAAATGCGCCAGCGTGGTTTTACCGGCGCCGATATTTCCTTCTATGGTTACAAAGTTATACTTCATGCAGCGTTAAAGCGGACTGCAAAATAAGGGGAAAGGACTTTTATGCCGTTAAAACTTTTTCACATTCAGCTTATCGGGGCAGTGTATAAAAAGATAATGAACAGATCTTTTAAGTACGGGATGTTTGAAGTTTGGAGAAAGTTCATTAAGCGGGGTAAGTACAAAACGCCGGTTTTGTATCTGCGGGTGAGGAACCTGCAGATCGGCCTCGTCAATTATTTCTTTGTTGAAGAATAAGATATCAATGTCGATGATGCGTGGTGCATTTTTTACCGTACGTACCCGGCCCATCTTTTCTTCAATGGCTAAGATGAGTTGCATGGTTTCACCAGCTGTACATTTTGTTTCAACAACGATCACCTGGTTTAAAAAATCCGGCTGGTTGGTATTGCCCCAGGCGGCAGTGGAGTATAAGCTAGACCGGCGGATTGTTTTGCCGATCTTTTTTTCGATCAATGCAATGGCCTTCAGCAGTTGAACCTTACTGTTGCCCATATTGCTGCCAAGGAGAAAGTAGGTTTTATTCATCAGGTATTAAAAAGCCTTTCATCGGGCCAGAACGATTTTACTTTACTGATCCTGATCTTTTTGAAATCGGGGTGTAAGGGGTTTGCCAGGTAGTTATATTCCTCGGCGATAACAGCCGATGGTACTCTTAATATCAGGGATTCCTTTTGCTTGATGAATTCATCGCCGATATACCGGGTGTATTCAAGATCATCTTTCCAGTCCTGTTTCAGGTTCTTTATTTCAATAGAAGCAACAGGTAATTGATCGGGGATATTTATATACATAAGGTCAAGGGCAATGTGGTAGTCTTTAAAGTTGGTATTCACCAGCATTTCCAGTACCGCCAGTGAAATATGCTGGGAAGTATATAGCAGGGGAATCCCTTTTGAATTCCAGCGGGAACCAAACAGTTTGGCCCCCGTGCCGCTGATATCGGTGCTGAATTCAGCATTGCTGATCCTGTAGGTCATCATGCAAAAAGGCCATGTTGAATTCTTCCCAATTGGGTTAATACTTTTTGAATGCCTTCATAAGAAGTAAGAGAGTCGAATGAAAGATTTCCTTCCAGCATATAAGGCCCTCGTTTTATCCAGTCATAAAAATTCTGAACCTTGCCAAAAGTAAACTCACCTTCCTTTAAGACCTTGGCAATTTGCAAAGCCCTTTCTGCATTGATAGCAGCAAACGTGCTGTTGTCTTTTGCATAACGTTGCAAGGTGCGTTCGCTTACGTGAAGAATGGAAGCCCATTCGGCCTGGGTAAAGGGTGCCTTATCCGCAATTTTTTTAAATTCGTTATAGGTAAAATCTTTTACGGCGGGCAATGCTTTTATACTGCGGTAAACGGGCATTGGCTCATTAACCTTGCTTACTTTATCTTTTTGAGGGTATGCCTTTGCTTTTTTGAGGGGTGTGTTCTTTTTCATGTTCCCGACTTTTGTCGTACAAATATACGACACATGTCGTCCCAAGCAAATTTTTGTTTAATCATTTTTTTACAGATAGCTTTACGCCCTAAATTTCACTGCTTTATGCAAAAGTACAGCCAGTTCAGGGCCTTTTTAGCAATGCTTAAAGCAAGCTTCCGTTCTATTTTCAGTAACCCAAGCGCCCTGGTCTTTAGCTTCCTGTTCCCTGTTATATTTATTTATATTTTCGGCTCTTTTGGAAATGGGAATGGCGTGCATTACGATATAGCCCTTTCGGATAATGCCGATACCACCAATGAACTGTATGACAGCATAAAGGCCAACCCGCTGCTTACGATTGTATCCTTTGCAAACAAAGATGGCCGTATTGATACGGCAGCAAGACGAAAGGCGCTTGAGAAAGATAAGATATCGGCGATCGTAAGTATAAAAAAAGTAAAAGACACGGCAGGCAAGGATCATTACCTGGTCTTTGATACACTAACCACGGCCAGCGGAAATGCCATCACTGCATTGCAGCAGATATTCTCAAATATTACGAACAGCATTGCATTGAAAGGAGTAGCCCCGGGTTCAAGATCGGCTGTGATACCGCATATCTATTCCATCAGGGAATACCGCACCATCGATTTTGTTCTGCCCGGGATGCTGGGGTTTTCTATACTGTTCTCCACCTTATTTGGCATAGCCTTCATCTTTTTTCAGTTCCGGCAGCAATTGATATTAAAACGGTTTTATGCAACACCCATCAGCAAAATAAATATCCTCCTGGGTATTGGAATGAGCAGGCTGGTATTTCAGCTCATCAACGTAGTAATGCTGATCGGCCTGGGATACTTTTTCCTGCACTTTACGCTGGTACATGGGTTCATTACTTTTCTTGAAATGACATTGCTTACTGTTTATATGCTGCTGTTATTATTGGGAGTGGGGCTCATCTTCAGCAGTGTGGTAAAGTCAGATACTTCCATACCCATATTGATAAACCTGTTTGCCTTTCCGCAAATGCTTTTATCGGGAACCTTCTTCCAGATAGGGGTTTTTCCTGTCTGGCTGCAAAGCATTTGCAAACTGTTGCCGCTTACACAGTTCAATGATGCCATGCGTAAACTTTCATTCACCGGCCTTCATTTATGGGATTGCGGAAGAGAACTGGGTATACTGGCTGTTTGGATAGTAATAACTTATTTCATCGTGGTAAAAGTTTTTAAATGGGAGTAATTCTATGAAGTACCTCAAACTTTTTTTGATCAGCATTCTTGCTTTCTTTGTTCTTTTCACTTTGATCGGGTTGCTTTTCCCTTCAAACATAAAAGCAGTGAGAGCTGTTGTGGTGAATAAGCATAGGAATATTGTGCTAAATGAATTAAAGATCTCCGGCAAATGGCTAAACTGGTACCCGTTTTTTTCTCCCGGCCTGGGTGCACACATCGACAGTGCCGATGGCAGCCGTTCTGTATTTTACAACGATCATAAAGAACTTGAAGTACTTAGAAAAGAAGCCGACAGCAACGGGGTTTCTTTTTTAATAAAGGCCGGAAGTATGGAGGTGATGGATTATATCATGGCGTTACCGATAAATAATGACTCCACACAAACGCAGGTGGTATGGAGTGAAACGGAGTATTTAAAATGGTATCCCTGGGAACGTTTCAGGGGACTTTTACTTGAGCGTACAAAAGGAATATACCTGGATACCGCACTGAATCATTTCAAGATCTATTTAGAAGCGATCAAATAGATCAGGAAGGAAAACTGATCTTGCCCATCGACACAGGGGGCATTCCCCTGGCGCCCGTTCCCCATGTAGAAATATCCCCGCTCACACATTCATTTGCCAGCAAGGCAAACAATACTGCTTCTTTTGCATCGGGATCTATCTCAAGATCGGCCGTTGTATAAAACCTGCAATGGGGTAATTTAGATTGAATGTGTTGAAGCAATACAGGGTTATGTATGCCGCCCCCGCTTGCATAAACAGATACCTGTCCGCAATTTTCAGTTGCTTTTTTTATAGCCTCGCTGATGGTATCGGCAGAGAACCTGTTGAGTGTTGCCATTATATCCTCCTTACTGATCTGGGTTGTGTTTGAAACAGTTTGTGCTTTTGTCAGGTAAGCCGGGCTGAATAGTTCCGGACCCGTAGTTTTCGGAAAAGGCTGATCGAAGAAATTATTTTGCTTAAGTTGTTCAAGCAACAGTTCATTTATTTTTCCGGCAGCAGCCGTTCTTCCATTTTCATCAAATGATCTTCCGGCAACATGTTGCTGCATGTATGCATCCATCATGGTATTGCCCGGGCCGGTATCCGAACTGAATATTTTAGATGTATCCATATCCGAAGGCAAATACGTAAAATTTGCAATGCCCCCGATGTTTAAGAGTACCCGGTGTTCGCCTTGTTTGCCGAACAGGAGATAATCTCCATAAACAGCCAATGGAGCACCCTCGCCGCCTGCAGCAATATGTTTTTGCCTGAAATCGCTAAGGGTGATAATGCCTGTGGCAATAGCCAGGTGATCGCCATCACCTATCTGCAGGGTTGCGTTGCTGAACTTTGATTGTTTATGCAAACTTTCCGGAGCATGGTAGATGGTTTGCCCATGACTTGCAATAAGATCAACTTCTTCCGGTCGTACATTCCATTTTTTAAGACAATGGTTTACAATAGCAGCATGCTGCATTGCTATCCAGGGGTTCAGTAAAGTGAGTTTTTCAAGATCCACATTTTTTTTGCTGAAAACCGATCTTACTTCTGCTTTTATATCCGCATCAAAAGAAACCGTTTCAAACTGCAGCAGCGAAAGCTTTGTATGCAAGCCATTCCCTTCGATCCGGCAGAGGGCCACATCCAGCCCGTCTACCGATGTTCCGCTCATTAAACCTACGATGAGCCTGGTGGGTTTGCCGGCTACCTGGTAAAGTTTTTCGATGTTTTTATTCATTGTACTGCCGTATTATACGGCTTTCTGCAATTTAATGTAAAATAATGTGCAATATTTTGCAGGCACTGATAATTGTTTATATCTTGGGGTCAACAGATTCATCCCCGATGCTATGCTAAAAAAAGAACGCCAGGCCTTTATTCTTCATAATGTGAACCTGCATAACCGGGTATTGGTGGGCGATCTCAGCGAAGGCATCAATGTGTCGGAAGATACCATCCGCAGGGACCTGCAGGAACTAGCCGATCATGGCAAACTCATTAAAGTACATGGCGGCGCTCTTTCCAAATCCTTTCACAGTTCTTTCAACTCGTCTAAAGTATATGCACTGGAGAGTAAGAAAGGTATTGCACAGAAAGCAGCGAGTCTTATACAGGATGGGATGTTTGTTTCCACAACCGGGGGTACTACCATCATTGAACTGGCAAAAGCACTGCCCGAGAACCTGCATGCAACCTTTATCACCGGAAGTTTACCCGCTGCATTGGAATACATGCATCATCCCAATATTGAGATCATCATGATCGGTGATAAATTATCCAAGAGTTCGCAGATAACAGTGGGAGGAGAAGCCATTACCCAGATCAGGCAAATAAAAGCAGACATATGTTTCCTTGGCACCAATGCATTGGATGCAAAACAGGGATTAACCGATAACGACTGGGAAGTGGTGCAGGTTAAAAGAGCCATGATAGAGTCTTCCTCAAAAGTGGTATCGCTGGCCATTGCCGAAAAACTGAATACCATTCAGCGCATTCGTGTTTGCGAAACAAAAGATATTGATGTGCTGATAACCGAGCTGGATCCCCAGTCGCCGGAACTGGCTCCCTATAAGAAGAGCGGGATAAAGATGCTCTTATAAAATTTAACTGCGTATAAATTTCAGGTTCCTTCTTATTCCTTCGTGCCTGCTTCTTTTAAGCGGCGAGTTTTTGAAGATCACTTTAAAACTTTCTTCTGTCAGTTCTTCCCAATCGGTAGTTGTAAAATTCAGTATTTCCGGCAGGGGAGTAAATGCTGTTTCGTTATGTGGTTTTGAAAAGCGGTTCCATGGGCAAACATCCTGGCATACATCGCAGCCAAACATCCAGTCATCAAATTTTCCTTTCATTTCGCCGGGGATCAGCGCATCTTTTAATTCAATGGTGAAATAAGAGATGCACTTGCTGCCGTCAATTACTTTATCGGGAAGAATGGCATCGGTAGGACAGTGATCGATGCATTTTGTGCAGTTGCCGCAATAATCTTTTACAAAGGGAGCATCGTATTCCAGTTCCAGGTCGGTGATAAGTGTAGCGATGAAAAAAAATGAACCCGATCCTTTATTGATGAGATTGCCATTCTTACCAATCCACCCGGTGCCCGCTTTTTGTGCCCAGCTTCTTTCCAATACCGGGGCGCTGTCAACAAACCCCCTTCCGTTTATTTCGCCTACCTGTTCTTTTATCTGTTGCAGGAATATTTTCAATTTTTCCCTTATCACTTCATGGTAGTCGTTGCCAAAAGCGTATTTTGATATTTTAGGCGCCAGCTCATTCTGGTACTGCTTCGGAAAATAATTTATCAGTAAGGTGATAACTGACCTGGCCCCCGGAACAAGTTTTGACGGATCAATGCGCAGGTCAAAATGGTTGCCCATGTAATTCATACTTCCGTTAAAACCTTTGCTGAGCCAGGATTCAAGGCGCCGGGCGTCTTCATCAAGCCTTTGTGCTTTTGCAATACCGCAAAAATCAAAACCCAGTTGCTGTGCCGCTGTTTTTACAAAATATGTTTGTTGCCCGATGTTCATTCACTTGTCTTCGAGGTGCAGTTTGTGAAAGAAGCGATGTGCTATAGGTGCCAGTATGATACCAATGGTGGTGATGAACATTACCCCGCTGAATAAAGCGTAGCAGGAAGCAAATACCTTGGCAGATTTTGATAAAACGATGTCAGCGTCAATTACCGGCCCCATACCACTCAGTATCATCGAAGCATTCAGCAGGCTGTCGTACCAGTCAAATTCGGGTATGGTAAGTTTATAGCCTACAACACCAACGAAAAGGCAAAGGGATAATATAAGAAGTGCGAAGAAAAAATTCTTCCATAACCGGCGGTAATAAACATGCGCCGGGGCAAGCGGCTGCTTTTTGTGTTCGTACACGATGAACCTGTTTGAGTAAAAGTACAAAAAGCCGGCTAATAAAGGGGTTGTTGAAAATGCGTTGCTTTAAAACCTAATGTCATAGCCAAGAGTAGCAATGCTTTCCAGGAAGCCAAAACTGTGGGTTACCCTGTTGCCCTTATTTGCATTGGTGTTTGCCAGCGCATTCACATACTTCACAAACCCGGCCTTGCCGGTAAGCTCAAAGAATATCCTGGGTAATACATACAGCCTTACACCAGCTTCTGCGCTGATGTTATAACCTGCAATATGAAACTGGTTGTTCAAACGATCGCCCCGCCAGGTAAAATCGGTACGTGGGATATTGATACCGGCTCCAATTTTCCACACACCGGTTATCAAGGGCCTTGAGTGAGACGCTGTGTATAAAAGAGTGTGTTGACTCACATAATTAAGATGAAGCCAGTTGGCGCCGTCTGTATGTTCAAAATGTAAGAACGTGTCGGGGTTAAGTATGCTGTCGCCATCCACGTATTGTCCGTCGATCATCCCGGTAACACGGGCTTTTTGTCCGTCGGTAACCACATACTTGGCATGGTCAAAGTTCAGTTCAATGGCTTTGCTGCGTTTCCTGTTCAGGTAAAAGCCGATGCGGTAGTTGTATTGTGGAATGGAAATGTCTCCGGGTTTTTTGTATATCGCATCAAAATCGCCCTTGTCGTGCGCCGCCGCCTTGTGAATGGTAAAGTTATTGCCATTACTCATCCTGAAATGAATATTGCTGCGGGTAAAACTTTCTGTATTATATCCCCATTGAAGGTACATGCCGCTGAGTACGGGCCTTTTCTTGCGCTGGGCATTGGCTGGTAAAAACGCCACAAGTAAAAAGAGGATGGTAAAAAACCGGTAAGCAGCTATTTTCATAAGGTACTAACAACGGCAACTATTAGCCGCCTTTTTTGTGCGCAAAAATAAGGGAATATAGCAAGAAGTCAATTACTTGTTAATTCAGCAAACAACCGGTATTGGCGGGCAGTGTTCATAAAGGCCATCAGCTTTCTCAGTCGCCGGGTTCTTTTTCCGGGAAAGCCAGGCTATTTGCCACCTGCAACAATAGCATAAAAGCCAAAACAGGGCTGCACATGCGGCAGGGTATAACAGGGGAATATGCCATATTAGCGTGGAATCTGATATTGGATTGGCTTTTGAGTCACTTATTCAAAATCAAACACAATGAGTTTGCAAAATCTCACCATAAAATCGCAGGAAATATTGCAGCAGGCACAGCAGCTTGCATTTAATGCCGGTAATGCCAGTATTGAAACGGAGCATATGCTGAAGGCCCTGCTGAATGATAAGGATTCGCCCGTGGAATTCTTATTAAAGAAGAACAATATTAACCTCAGCTATGTAGAAGACAAACTGGACGAAGCCCTGTTGAAACTTCCCAAAGTTTCTGCCGGCGAACCGGCCCAGGCATTAAGCCGGGATGCGAATAATGTGCTCTTACGTTCTACTTCCGCATTAAAAACATTTAAAGACGAGTTTGTAAGTGTAGAACATATGTTGCTTGCTTTAACACAGGGCAGCGATAACACTTCAAAGATCTTAAAAGATGCAGGTCTTACGGAAAAAGGACTGGTAGCAGCCATCAAAGACCTGAAAAAGGGATCTACCATTTCATCTCAGACATCCGAAACACAATTCAATGCATTGAACAAGTATGCAAAGAACCTGAATGAAATGGCGAGGGCCGGAAAGCTTGATCCGGTGATAGGGAGGGATGAAGAGATACGCAGAACGCTGCACATCTTATCCAGGAGAAGTAAGAACAACCCCATACTGGTGGGCGAACCCGGTGTTGGTAAAACCGCTATTGCCGAAGGCCTGGCCATGCGTATTGTGAACGGGGATGTACCGGAGAATTTGAGGTCGAAGATCATTTATGCATTGGATATGGGGCAACTGATCGCCGGCGCAAAATATAAAGGAGAGTTTGAAGAACGCCTGAAATCGGTGGTGAAAGAAGTGAGTGGCAGTGAAGGCGAACTGATCCTGTTCATTGATGAGATACATACCCTGGTGGGTGCAGGTGGTGGAGACGGAGCCATGGATGCGGCTAATATCTTAAAGCCTGCGCTGGCAAGAGGAGAGTTGCGGGCCATTGGTGCAACTACGCTGAATGAATACCAGAAATTCTTTGAAAAAGATAAAGCACTGGAACGCCGGTTTCAGAAAGTGATGATTGATGAACCAACGGTGGAAGATGCGGTTTCCATCCTTCGTGGATTGAAAGACCGGTATGAGACCTATCACCATGTATTGATAAAAGATGAAGCCATTATTGCGGCGGTGGAATTATCGAACCGCTATATCACCGATCGCTTCTTACCCGATAAAGCCATTGATCTCATTGATGAAAGTGCTGCCAAGTTGCGTTTGGAAATGAACAGTATGCCCGAGGAACTGGATGAACTGGAAAGAAAGATCAGGCAACTGGAGATAGAACGGGAAGCCATCAAAAGAGAAAATGATGAACAGAAGTTAAAGCAGCTGAACACCGACATATCGAATCTTTCTGTGGAAAGAGACACATTCAAAGCCAAGTGGCAGCAGGAAAAGGAAATTGTTGAAAAGATACAGAATGCCAAGGCGGAGATAGAGAACCTGAAACTGGCAGCCGATAAGGCAGAACGGGAAGGCGATTATGGAAGGGTGGCAGAGATACGGTATGGTAAGGTACAGGAACAGGAACGGATCGTGGATGAGTTTACCAAACAGCTGTTGGCCATCAATGAAAAAAGGCTTTTAAAGGAAGAAGTGGATGCTGAAGACATAGCCGAAAATGTTGCCAAGGCCACGGGCATACCAGTAATGAAGATGATGCAAAGCGAAAGGGAAAAACTGCTACACCTGGAAGAAGAACTGCATAAACGGGTGGTAGGACAGGAAGAAGCTATCGAAGCCGTATCGGATGCCATCAGGCGAAGCCGGGCCGGTTTGCAAGACCCAAAAAAACCGATCGGGTCGTTTATCTTCCTGGGAACCACGGGAGTAGGTAAAACCGAGCTGGCCAAGGCCCTGGCCGACTATCTCTTTGATGATGACAGCATGATGACCCGTATAGATATGAGTGAATACCAGGAGAAACACGCTGTGAGCAGGCTTTTGGGCGCCCCCCCGGGCTATGTTGGGTACGATGAGGGCGGGCAACTGACCGAGGCGGTAAGACGGAAGCCTTATAGCGTGATACTGCTGGATGAAATTGAAAAGGCGCATCCTGACGTTTTTAACGTATTATTGCAGGTATTAGATGATGGCAGGCTGACCGATAATAAGGGTCGTATAGTTAATTTTAAAAATACGATCATCATTATGACCAGTAATATGGGAAGCCATATTATCCAGGATAACTTCGAAAAAGTTACCGAGGCCAATAAAGAGGAAGTGGTGGAGAAGACCAAAGTGGAGGTAATGACCCTTTTAAGACAAACGATACGCCCTGAGTTTTTGAACAGGATCGACGAAGTGATCATGTTTGAACCTTTGATGAAGAAAGAGATAAAGGGCATCATCCGCTTACAACTGGAAAGCCTGAAAAAATTAGTGGCCCAGTCGGGGATCAATCTTCAGTTCAGCGATTACGTAATGGATTTCCTCGCAGAGAATGGATACGATCCGCAATTCGGGGCAAGACCATTGAAGCGGCTGATACAAAAAGAGATCGTTAACCAGTTGAGTAAAAAAATACTGGCCGGTGATGTTGACAAAACAAGACCCGTACTGGTGGATGTGTTTGATGGAACGGTAGTGTTCCGCAATGAAGCGGTGAAAGAAAAGCTTCAGAAAGAAAAGAAAAATTAAAACAGAATAATAAACAAAAGCTGTTCGTACGAACAGAAAAAGGACAAACATTATGGCAATGAAAGCAAAAGAGGTAGTAGAGATCATTTCACCGAAGGAAATATTTGTGGGTAATAAAAATGCACCTGTTACCCTGGTTGAATTCGGGGAATACGAAAACGAGGATTGTGCAAAGGCAAATGAAGTGGTGAAAAAATTGCTGGAAGAATTTGATGGTAAGATACGTTTCCAGTTCCGTCATTTCCCACTCACAAAGATCCACCAGCGTTCCATGAAGGCCGGAGAGGCTGCTGTAGCGGCTTCGCAGGCAGGAAAGTTCTGGGAGATGCACAACATACTTTTCGATAACCGTCGCCAGTTGGGTACTACCAGTTTAAAACTGTATTCAAAAGAGGCCGGGGTTGTTAACAAACATTTCCTGGATGACCTGTTGAACTCAACGTATGGCTGGCAGGTGATGAACGACCTGAACGAAGGCATCGACCGTGGTATCAGCGAGATCCCTGCTTTTTTCATCAATGGAGAGAAACTTACTACCAAGCCCACGTACGAGAACCTGAGTAAGAATATTACTTCGGCTTTACGAAAGGCTAAAAGAAAAGCCCCTGTTAAACAAAGGGCTTAATGATACAGGGCCGCTTCCGCAGGATGCGGCCTTTTAATTTACTTCAACGATGTAGCCCGCAAATTCTTTCCCGTTTACAAGGATCATTACCGGGAAACTGTTTTCTTCATCAAATTTATAGGAGAAGGAGAGGGTTCCGCCGCTGTATACAAAATCCACTTCTTTCATTTTATATCTTTTCTTTTCACCCATGCCCAGCGATACCGAAGTGATGGGTGCCCGGTCGTTGCCCAGGATAAACGTGAAATAAACAGGCTTGTTCAGTTTTGTTTTAAGCGTACCATCATCTGGCGTAAGTTTCTTGATGCCATATTCCATGGCTGCTGTTTTTATCAAAGGCAATGAATAGAATTCGCCTTTACCCCTGGGGCTGGGACCTAATTTCCAGGCGTCATTATTGGGGAAATGCTGCAGGTTAAAACTGGCCTTATCTGTAAAGAAATAAGCATCTGAATAAGATTTTGTAAATGTTTTCATGTCAGCATCCAGGTACCCGCTTCCAAAACCCGGGTCTACATAATACCAGGTATCGGGGCTTTGGCCCAGCTGAACCACGGCCCAACTGTGATTGATCTCGGTTCCTTTTTCACCGATCTGGCTGGTATTGTATTTTACAAAACCGTCTACAGTAAGGCAGCGGATGTTGGCGCTGCTGCACATATCCTGGAACAGGCTTGCAAAACCGATCCCCACCGCCTTACGGGAAGCCAGCACATCGGCAGGCTTGTTCTTTTGCATATTGCTGGTACGGGCCGCCTTTACATCGTAGGTTATGTACATCGCAATCCAGGCATAAATGGCACGCAGTTTATCGGTCTTGTCCTCAAAATGATTGATCACCACATTATCGATGGTGGCCGTACTCATGCCCTCCATGGGCCCCAGGCCTTTTATATATTCATCAATGGCTTTAAAATCCCGGCCACCAGTTTGAGCAATTGCGTTGACAGATACAAAAACAAGAATAAAGAATAAGTATTTTTTCATGGCTTAAAAATAAGAAGCGAATGGTAAATAAAGATAAAATTATTATAAGCGGATGCCGCTGTTATTTAAAATCGAAAATCGTGGCTGTAAAAACACCCCGTTCTCTTTTTTTGAAAATGGCCTTCCAGTTCCCGTTGTATCGTATGAGTGAAGGAACAGTGTATCCGCCAAACCTCGTCATCACCACTTCCATAGTCACTTTAAAATCGTAAACCGCTGCATCGTAGCTCAGTGAATAATTTCTTCCCAGCACTTCAAAGGTATTGCTGTCGAACCAGGTGGTCATTTCATCTATCACCACCGAACTCTTATTTTCCGGTTTTACTTTCTGGGCAAAAATGTAACAATTCTGGTTATTGTAAATGCCCATGTCAATGCTCATGTCGTAGTAGTCGGCCATTTCATCATCGTAAATGGCTGTTTTGTTGCTCATGAACGGCAGGCCATTGATCCGTTTGCCGGGGTTGAAAAAAAGCATTCTCAACTGTTCTTTATTCTTTTCCATGCCGCTTTTACCAGAAGTGCTGAATTCTCTTCCGGTAACAATATTGTCTTCTCCGCAAACAGAATCCTTTGTAAAGAATAAAGAAGCGTACAACTGCGCTGTATAATAATTAAAATTATGGTACTCATCATAGATATCACCGGTAACCTGTTCTTCCAGTGTTTCCATGCTGCGGCAATTGTTTGAGCGAAGTTGTTTTGTTTTGCTGTGCAGGCCGGCCTTTATCTTTCCATCGCTGTTGTTCATGCGGATGTCGTTGATGGCGGTGAAGCCAAGTATGCGAAGATTCCGGAATGCCTTGTAAAAGGAAGTATCGTTCTTTACCCGTTCAATGAAAACGGGAATGTTGAGTTTATTGTTCACTATCACTTCGCTGAGGGTGATGGTCTTTTTTCCAATGCTGATCACGCTGTCGGAACCTGCCTGTGCCAGGCAATTGCTGCAGGTAATGAAACAAAGAAAAGCAGGCAGGATACTTTTTATCATTCTGCAGGGTTGTATGCGTTATTTGGGGAATACCATGCGGTAGTCTACATTGATCTTTCCCCTGGAAATGTCATCGAGCTTGCGTTTCAGTAATTTTCTTTTGAGCGGCTTTATGTGATCGATGAAGAGCTTGCCTTCGATGTGGTCGTATTCGTGCAGGATGATACGGGCCGTTAGCCCGTTGAATGTTCTGGTATGCGGCTGAAAATGCTCGTCTACAAATTCAATTTCTATTTTTTCATTGCGGTAAACATCTTCTCTTACTTTTGGAATGCTCAGGCAGCCTTCGTTGTACGACCATTCTCTCCCATCAAGCTTTAGAATGCGGGCATTGATAAAAACGCCTTTATAACCCGGGGCATCGGGATAGTCGTCTTTTTCATCCTCTTCCTGGTTAAGGAATATCTGTTCGCTGTCTATCACAAATAAACGGATGGGTACATTCACCTGTGGCGCTGCCAGGCCCACGCCATTGCTGTTATACATGGTTTCCCACATATCAGCGATCAGTTTGTCAAGGTTGGGATAACCGGCTGTGATGTCGTCACATACTTTGCGTAAAACCGGCGAACCATATGCTACAATCGGAAGGATCATCAGGTAATGTTAATTGTTATAAGTTAATTGGCCATTGGTGCCATCTGCAAATTTAACACTTATAAGCAATCGGGCAATTCAGCAATGCAACCCTTACATATTTGATTGAAGGTATTCCTGCAATATTATGGTGGCAGCAATAAGGTCCACATTCTTTTTATCCCGGCGGTCTTTCTTCTTCATGCCCATTTCCAGCATGGCGTCTTTGGCCATCCTGGATGTATAGCGCTCATCCACGGTTTTTAGGGGCATGGCGGGAAATTCTTTCTGTATCTTTTTTATGGCTGCTTCTACAAGAGGGGTGCCATGCGTATCGGATTCATCCCAGTTCTTTGGCAGGCCAATGATGATGAGTTCCACATCTTCTTTACCAAGATAATTCTTTAACCAGGGGATCAGTTCTTTTGATTCAATGGTCTCCAGGCCGGTGGCAATGATCTTCAGCGGATCGGTAACTGCCAGCCCGGTTCTTTTACCGCCATAATCTATTGCGAGGATTCGTGCCATGGAGCGAAGATACGGAATGCAAGATGCAAGATGCAAGATGCAGGATGCAAGATGCAGGATGCAGGATACTGGCAGTACCTACAAATTTTTAAAAGCTTTTCGAATGACCGGAGACCCTATCCAGTATCTTGTATCCAGCATCCAGTATCAACTCAAAAAAAGATCCAGTATCACAAACACCGCAAAAACAACCGAAGCAATTCCATTGGTAGTGAAGAAAGCCAGGTTCACTTTACTCAGGTCGGTGGGTTTTACCAACAGGTGCTGGTAGATTAATAGACCCATGAAGAGGGCCACGCCGATCCAGTACCAAAGTCCGAAATGACCATGTATGCCTGCATACACTACACAAGCGGCGGATAGTACATGTAATAACTCCGATATCCGCAGCGCTTTTACTTTGCCAACAGCGGCAGGAATGGAATGAAGCTGGTTGCTCTTATCAAATTCCTCATCCTGCAAGGCATAAATGATATCAAAACCGCTTACCCAGAACAGAACAGTAAATGAAAAGAGTATCGGTAGCAATGCAAACTCACCGGTAACAGCCAGGTAGGCACCAATAGGAGCCAGGCTTAAACCCACGCCTAGTACCAAATGACATAAGGCTGTAAAACGTTTTGTATAACTGTAAAATAGTATTACGAACAAAGCCACCGGCGAAAGATAAAAACAGATTCTATTAATAAAATAAGTACAAACAATGAATAGCAGGCAGTTGATGACCACAAACAACAGGGCATTGTTAGCCTTGATTATTCCGGCCGGAATTTCCCTGATGGCGGTACGTGGATTTTTTGCATCAAAGTTCTTATCCAGCCAGCGGTTAAAGGCCATGGCGGCAGAACGGGCGAAGATCATACAGCCGATTACTAGTACTAATACATACCAATCATACCTGAAGAATAAATAAATTTTACTGCTCGGAGAAGAATAAAAAAGCATGTTATAATAAACATGTGGAATTTTTTCTAAAGCAACAATTCCCAAAAAAAATCCGATCAATGCAAAGGGCATTGCAAAAATGGTGTGGGCGAATTTTACGAGAGAGAGGTATTTTTTAATGGTTGTCATTAATATTCAATATGCAATCTTCAATATTCAATTCTCAGTTTGTATCCTGCCTCTTACGATCTCCCACAACACTACACCGGCTGCGGTTGCAATATTCAGCGAATGTTTCATGCCCAGCTGCGGTATCTCAATGCAGCCATCGCATTGTAAAATAGTTTCCTGTTCCACACCGGTCACTTCATTGCCAAATATAACGGCTATTTTATCTTCAACGTCAAATACAACGTGCTGAAGTTTCAGGCTGTCCTTTGCCTGTTCTATTGCATACACTTTATAGCCTGCTGCCTTCAGGTCATTAATGGCTTCGGTGGCATTGGAAAAATGTTTCCAGTCTACCGTTTCTTCGGCACCCAGGGCGGTCTTTTTAATTTCTTTATGAGGAGGGGTACAGGTATAGCCGGTTATGTAAATGGCATTCAGCAAAAAAGCATCGGCTGTGCGGAATACACTGCCCACATTATAAGCACTGCGGATATTCTCCAGCACGGCTATTACAGGAATTTTTTGGGAATTTTTGAACTCTTCCACCGATTTGCGGTTGAGTTCATCCATTGAAAGTTTTTTGTTGGTTGTTACCACAGATTATTTTTTGTTTTGCCACAGAGGCACAGAAACACAGAAAATGTTCAATTGAACGATGCACAAAGGTATGTGGTACAAGTGAGTGACACAACGATGATGCCATAAAAAACCGGAGCCGGGAAAATAAAAATCAAACATAATCTTCGCAAAGGTCTTCTCCATATCCTCCCCCTTTGGGGGAGATAGAGGGGGCTATATCATTTCACTCTGCAACAACGGATTTTTCACCGACTCCTTTTTTTCGGCAAAGGCCTTGGCTGCTTTTATAAAATGAACAAAAATGGGTTGTGGATTTTCCACGGTGCTTTTTAACTCAGGGTGATATTGTACACCAATAAAGAACGGATGGTCTTTTAATTCCACGATCTCTACCAGCCCGGTACCCGGATTTTTTCCGCTGGGTATCATGCCCGCCTTTTCAAAATCGGCCAGGTATTTATTATTGAATTCCCAGCGATGACGATGCCGCTCGCTGATAGGCGAGGTTCCGTAAATGGTATAGGCAAGGCTGTCTTTTTTAATTTCGCAGGGATAAGCGCCCAGCCGCATAGTGCCGCCCATGTTCTTCACTTTCTTCTGTTCTTCCATCAGGTCAATCACCGGGTGGGTGGTCTTGGTATCCATTTCAGTGGAGTGAGCATCGGCCCAGCCCAGTATATTTCTTGCATATTCTATCACCGCCATCTGCATGCCCAGGCAAATACCAAAGAAGGGCAGTTTATTTTCCCGGGCGAACTTCACCGCAATGATCTTTCCTTCCACACCACGGTTTCCAAAACCAGGAGCAACCAGTAACCCATCGAGATCTTTCAGTTTCTCTTTTACATTTTCATCGGTGATGAATTCGCTGTGCACATTTACGATCTGCACCTTGCATTCGTTGATGGCGCCGGCGTGTATGAATGATTCCAGGATGGATTTATAGGCATCCTGCAACTCGATGTATTTTCCAATAAGTCCGATGGTAACCTTGCTTTGCGGGTATTTTAATTTATCCAGGAAAGCACGCCACTTGCCCAGCTCGGGAGCGG
Source organism: Ferruginibacter sp. (assembly GCA_044220615.1). GTDB lineage: Bacteria > Bacteroidota > Bacteroidia > Chitinophagales > Chitinophagaceae > Ferruginibacter. The sequence continues at coordinate 423,884 of JBGAQR010000001.1, forward strand.
CATAGCCATTTATCTGTAATTTTTTAAGTACGATCACATCCAGTCCTTCCTGCAGCATTTTCAGCGGCACTTCGTAAATGGTGCCGGCATCCATCGCTTCAATAACGGCATTGGGTTTTACATTACAGAAAAGGGCGATCTTCTTTTTCAGGTCATCGCTCAGCGGATGCTCTGTACGGCAAACGATCACATTGGGGTGAACCCCTTCCTGGCTAAGCATACGAACGCTGTGTTGGGTGGGTTTTGTCTTCAATTCTTTTGCTGCCTTTAAATAAGGGATAAGGGTGAGATGGATCACAGCGCAATCCTCTTCGGGCAGTTCCCATTGTATCTGCCTAACGGCTTCTACAAAGGGTAAGCTCTCAATATCACCTACTGTTCCGCCTATCTCGGTAATAACAATATCGTATTTGCCTTCGGTGCCCAGTAAAAGCATCCGGCGTTTTATCTCATCTGTAATATGCGGAATTACCTGAACGGTCTTTCCCAGGTAAGCGCCTTCTCTTTCTTTATTAATAACGGTTTGATAAATGCGGCCTGTTGTAACATTATTCGCCTGCGAAGTAGGCGTGTTTAAGAAACGTTCGTAGTGACCAAGGTCCAGGTCGGTTTCGGCGCCGTCGTCGGTAACATAGCATTCGCCATGTTCGTAAGGATTTAAAGTGCCCGGATCGACGTTTATATAAGGATCAAATTTTTGTATAGTGACTTTTAAACCGCGGCTTTGTAGAAGTTTTGCCAGAGAGGCGGCGATGATTCCCTTACCTAATGAAGAAGTAACACCACCGGTTACAAAAATATACTTAGCCATAAAAAATAATTTTACAACCACTCCCTTATTTTTCGGGATGATAGCTGCGGTTAATAAATATGACCAGGAAAATTCGGGTTAAAATCTTGGAGGTCATGCAAAGATAAGTGGAATATCCGGGAGGAGAAAATTTGAAGGCTTTTTTGTTCAAAAGACTCTTTATGGCTTAGGTGTTAGTAGATTCTATTGAAATATTATGAAATTGCCTACTTTCAAACCCCAAATCATTGCAATGAAAGTCATTTATTTTTTGTTTTTGATGGTGCCAGTGTCCGTCTTTTCACAAAATGGTGAGGAAGACATGGCAAATCCGAACAGGTTGCCTTTTAAGGATTATAGTCTCAATGCTGAACTGACCGCTCCCAACTCGATCCGTTTTCCATTTTCGGCTATTAAAATAATCGACAGCAGGTTTGATACTTCCTTCATCGGATTTGACTATAATGTTTTAGGTGGGAAAAGAACAAGTTTTAAAAAAATGCGCTTAAAGGGAGGGAATGCATCGGCCATTGAGAAATATTACAATGACTATTATAAGAACTCATTTGACAGCAGTATTTTTTCTTTAGTAATTGTAATAAAGAAATTCTGGGTTTCGCTTTTTGATTATGATGCAAATAAGCAGTTGGTTATGCACGGTAACAGAAATATATCCAGACGCATACCTTGTAAATGGGAGTATTACCTATGCAAGAATGAAGAATACCTGCCTATAAAACGGATCGACACTATCTGGAAACTGAATGCAGATCTCTCTCAATATATTGATCAGGAATTCGGGGAGAAGCGCCAGCAATTTATCAAATTCGCACTTAAGGCCATGATCGAAATGCTGGATTACAATAAAGCAATAGCAGTATTTGAACAACAAGCAAAGAAAAGCATGAATGAGATCAATGAATATAATTCTTCACGATTTACGATTCCTGTGCTAATAGACGATAATATTTCGAAAGGAGTTTTTTAAAATTTCACTCAATTCCGAAATAATAAGCCGGGGATTATTAAATTCAGGGAGGATAAAACGAAATACAAGTTAGTCCGGGAAGAGATCTATATCGAGGATGAAAACGGAAAGCAGATCAACCCTTATTGGGGATACTATGATGGTACCGGCGTTAAATTCGGAATATTCGGGAATAATAAACTGTTCAGAGGGCAAAACAGTTTTTATTTTTTCATCAAAACAGTCACATTTATCTACAGTGAAAACAGTACTGTTGTTCAGCAAAATGCGATAAGATTTAATACAAAAACCAGGTCTGAACTTTGGATACCTTTCCAGGTAGACATGGAAACAGGCGGAGCCTACTAATACGGGTTAGTAAAACTCATTCGTCGCCAGATAATTCCTCACATAATCATCCACGCCTTTCTCTAAAGAATAGAATTCTTTGGTATAACCGGCCGTTTTTAATTTGTCCATGGCAGCTTCGGTAAAATACTGGTATTTATCCCGTATATCTTCGGGCATATCGATGAATTCGATGTTGGGTGGCATATCCAGCCCGGCGAAAGTTGCCTTCACCAGGTCGTTAAAACTTCGGGCCTTGCCGGTACCTAAATTGTAGATAGCAGAAGTGAGACGTGAGTCGTGAAGCGTGAGTGAGGAACTCACCGCTGACGGTAGACGTTTCACGCTTTCTTCCATCAGCCAGTAACAAACAGCAATTACATCTTTTACATATACAAAATCACGGAGCTGTTCGCCGTCTTCGTATCCTTCTTTATGTGAACGGAAGAGTTTTACCTTGCCGTTCTGTTTTATCTGATTGAAGGAATGAAATATCACGCTGGCCATTCTTGCTTTGTGGTATTCATTCGGGCCATATACATTAAAGAATTTCAACCCTGCCCAGAAGGGTGGATGCGCCTCCTGGTGCAGCACCCATTTATCAAATTCATTTTTAGAAATGCCGTAGGGGTTTAGCGGATGAAGCTGCTCGATCAGTTCATGGTTATCATCGTAACCCAATTCTCCTTCTCCGTAGGTAGCAGCAGAGGATGCATATACCAGCGGAATATTATTAACCGTGCAATAGTTCCATATCTTTTGAGAATACTCCACATTGAGATGCTGGTGAATGGAATAATCAAATTCAGTGGTATCGGTTCTGGCCCCCAGGTGAAAAACAAAATCAACCTTCGGTTTTTCCCGCTGTACCCAGTCGAAAAAGTCTTCCCGTTCTACCCTTACGATGAATTTTTTATGCAACAGGTTCAGTTCCTTTTCCTCGTCTTCAAACTCATCTACTAAAATTAAATTCTCAAAACCCTGTTGATTGAGATAACTCACCATGCAGCTTCCGATGAAGCCGGCAGCGCCGGTTACTACTATAGCCTCCCCAAACCCCTCCGAAGGAGGGGCTTTTAAAGACCCTGATTTATTATCATTCCTTTCTAAACTCATTTATAGATTTTACAAAGCTGTTAATGCATGCTCACTCTCATGCCCCGCCAGCAAATTAGCAATGGCATTCTCATACTTATCCTTCCAGTCACTCACCGTTCCCCAATCCTGTCCGTTTACTTCTATTTTGCCGGAAGTTACCTTGCCAAGGTAGGTTACTGTCATTTCCATTTTTTCCAGCAGCATATTAAAATCATTGCGGTTCTCTTTGGAAACAGAAACCACCACCCGGCTTTGGCTCTCGCCAAACCAGAAAGCATCTGACCTCACCCCCAGCCCCTCTCCAAGGGAGAGGGGAGTGGAGAACCCTAAATTCCGGTTGAAGCAGCTTTCGATCAAAGAAATAAATAAGCCGCCTTCGCTGATATCGTGTGCCGAGCAGATGAGTTTTTTATGGATCATCTTTTTTACCTCGTTCTGCACGTCAAACTCTTCGGCCAGGTTAAAATACGGGGCCGGTGAATATTCCACACCGTGCAGCTTATGTAAATATTCTGATGAGTTGATGTCGTTACGTTGCGTACCCACCAGGTATATCTCATCATCTTCCTGTTTAAAATCCATCGTCATCTTATCATCGGCACAATCCAGTAAGCCCACCATGCCGATCGTTGGAGTGGGATACACCGCCCCATCGGGTCCCTGGTTGTAAAAACTTACGTTGCCACCTGTAACCGGCGTATCAAATTTTATACAGGCTTCGCCCATGCCCTTGATGGCATGTACAAACTGGTAATACACCTGCGGATCGAACGGGTTGCCGAAGTTGAGGCAGTTGGTAACGCCCAATGGTTGTCCGCCGCTGCACACAATATTCCTGGCTGCTTCTGCCACGGCGATCATGGCGCCTTTATACGGATCGGCAAAAACATAGCGGCTGTTACAATCGGTTGTTAGTGCCAATGCTTTATTGGTTGGTTTTGCAATAACGATGGCTGCATCGCTGGGTGCATTGGTGCTGGCATTCCCGGTACCCACCATACTGTCGTACTGCACATATACCCATCGCTTGCTGGCGATGTTCGGGATCTGAATGAGTTGTTCCGCTACTGCTTTCAGATCTTTTGGAACAGCAATACTATCTGCATCAAATGCTTTTATCTTTTCAAAATAGGCCGGCTCGGCATATTCTCTTGAATTTTGCGGAGCGCCACCGCCGAGTACCAGTTCGTAAGCTGGTAATTCCGCTTCTAAATTTCCATGCATAAAAAACTGCAGCATGCCATCGGTTGTTACTTCGCCGATCTCGCTGCAAGGCAGGTCCCACTTTTTAAAAACATCCAGTACCAGTTTTTCTTTTCCTTTTTCGGCAACCAGTAACATACGCTCCTGGCTTTCGCTTAAAAGCAGTTCCCATGCTTTCATATCTTTTTGGCGGGTAGGTACTTTATCCAGGTCGATCCGCATGCCGGCTTCTCCCTTTGCACTCATTTCAGAAGTAGAGCAGATGATGCCTGCTGCGCCCATATCCTGCATACCCACTACAGCGCCGGTTTGTATCACTTCAAGGCAGGCTTCTAATAATTTTTTTTCCTGGAAAGGATCACCCACCTGCACAGCGGGCAGATCTTCTGCACTGTCGGCCGTAATATCTGCAGAGGCAAAACTGGCACCGCCAATTCCATCTTTACCAGTGGCGCTTCCCACAAAAAAAACAGGATTGCCTTTTACATTACCCGAAGTGGCAGAAACAGTTCCGCCATTTTTTAAGATACCCACACTCATGGCATTCACCAACGGGTTGGTATGATAACATTCTTCAAAATAAACTTCACCACCTACCGTAGGAACGCCGAAGCAATTTCCGTAATGGCCAATGCCATGCACAACGCCGGCAAGCAAGTGTTGTGTTTTTGCTTCGGTGAGTTTACCAAAGCGCAATGAATTTAACGAAGCGATGGGCCTTGCACCCATGGTGAAAATATCTCTGTTGATACCACCTACACCGGTTGCAGCGCCCTGGAAGGGTTCGATGGCGGAAGGATGATTGTGTGATTCAATTTTAAATACCACACCGTATCCATCACCAATATCCATGAGCCCGGCATTTTCTTCACCGGCTTTCACCAGCATTTTTTTTCCTTCACGGGGTAATGTTTTTAACCACTTGATGGAATTTTTATAACTGCAGTGTTCGCTCCACATGGCGCTGAAGCAACAGAGTTCATTGAAGTTTGGTGTTCGGCCAAGTTTTTGTTTGATGAGTTCAAATTCTTCTGCTGTCAGTCTTAGTTGCTCGGCTGTTTTTACTGTTATTTCCATAAATGTGTTGAGAAACGGTGGTGAAAGCGCAAAGGTAACAACTGCATGCCTTTAATCCTGACGGGCAAAGCAAATATTTTAACTATCTTCCCACACCAAAAATAAAGGCGTTGAATTACCTGTTATTTACTGTTTACCTGGTTGCTTTATGCTGGTTGCTTTTGCGTATACCTTTTGTAAAAAGAACGGGTATCGATAACAGGATGCTGGTTGCTCTTTTCCTGGTGAAGATAGCTGCAGGTATTGCCATTGGCTGGTTATCGCTGCATTTTTACGGCGCCGGAAACGATTACTGGGATGCAAACCGGGAAGCATGGAACGAATACCAGCTTATGATCACCGACCCGGCCAAATACCTCAGCAACCTATTTACATCCGGTTATCCCGATGGATATTCGGGCCTGTTCAATTCCTATAATTCATATTGGAACGACCTGCGGGGAAACATCATCATCAAGCTGGTTTCGGTATTCAATATCTTCAGCCGGGGCGATTATTATATCAACAGCCTGTTCTTTAATTTCTTTGTCTTCTTCGGGCATATTTTGCTGTATCGCCTGTTCATCAAACTATATCCCGGTAATAAAATACCGGTGATCATCGGTTGCTTCCTGCTGCCCTCAATGCTTTATTTCAGTTCGGGTATTCATAAAGATGGGCTCGTTTTTTTAATGCTTTCGTTATTTATATATATCCTCTTCCAGGCTTTACAGCAGAACAGGTTTACGGTAAAGAGGTTGTTACTTGCCGGCATCAGTTTACTGTTGCTGTTCGGCATCCGTAATTATATTTTATTGGCGTTGGTGCCTGCAGTAACCGCATGGATGCTGGTTGTAAAAACAAAAGCGCCTGCATTAAGAACCTTTACGCTTGTTTACCTGGTAACGGGTATCTTTTTTTTTACCGTAGGCCAGGTTTTTAAAAAGATAAACCCACCCGAAGTGGTTACCCAAAAGCAGGCTGAGTATTTACGATTGCAGCGTTCAGATACAAAGGTTGAACTTAGTACGCTTAAGCCCAACTTCAGCAGTTTTGCGGCCAATGCCCCCCAGGCGCTCAACCATGTAGTATTAAGGCCGTATTTGTGGGAACTACCATCTAAATCGCTATTACCCCTGAATATTGAACTTGCCCTGTACCAGGTTTTATTCTTACTCTTTCTTTTCTTTCGGAAAAAAGAGCCAGGCTTTGTTTACAGACCTTTTATTTTGTTTGTCCTCTTCTTTACCCTTACGGCATTTCTTCTTATTGGGTATATAGTGCCTAACCTTGGCTCTATTATCCGGTACCGGAGCCTTTATCTTCCCCTGGTGATCACTCCTTTGCTCTGTACTATCAACTGGAGCAGACTAAGAGTTAAAAATTAAGATAATATCAATTTTTTTACCCAGATTACCCACTTTTTTTACAATTTGTTTTAAAAAACCTTGTTTTATAGAAGTATTTAATGTTTTTTTGTGCCCTAAAACCAAAAGAAGTATGGAATCTTTAAGATTTAAAGCGTTGGACAACCTTAGCAAAGGCCTCCCCAAAGTAAAGGTGGAGAGCCCGGGTAAGATCACGGAGATCTTTAATGAGAACGTGTTTACCCTGCAGGTTGCCCGCAAATATTTGAGCGATGAGGCTTATAAAAGCCTGGTTGCTTCAACCCGTGGCGGCAAAAAAATTGACCGCAACATGGGCTCACAGATCGCCAACGGCATCCGTGCCTGGGCAGAGAGCAAAGGCGTAACACACTTTACGCACTGGTTTCAGCCACTCACCGGCTTGTCTGCCGAAAAACATGATTCATTCTTTACCTTAAAATCCGACGGCACGCCCATCGAAGAATTTGAAGGCGGTGCATTGATACAACAGGAACCCGATGCCTCTTCTTTCCCAAGTGGTGGCCTGCGTGCAACTTTTGAAGCAAGGGGTTATACCGCATGGGATCCTTCTTCACCTGCCTTCATCATGGAGATAGGCCAGGGCAAAACCTTATGCATACCTACCATCTTTGTTTCTTATACCGGCGAATCGCTGGATACCAAAACGCCTTTATTAAAAGCACTGGTTGCTTTGGATAAAGCGGCAGTAGATGTTTGCCAGTATTTTGATAAGAATGTAACAAGAGTAACTGCAACCCTTGGTTGGGAACAGGAATATTTTGTGATAGATGCCGGTTTGGCAAACACCCGTCCCGACCTGGTTTTAGCAGGCCGTACCGTTTTTGGTCATGCACCTGCAAAGGGCCAGCAATTAGATGATCATTATTTTGGAGCGATACCAGAAAGGGTTTACGCTTTCATGCGTGACTTTGAACAGGAGAGTTATAAACTGGGTATTCCCATTCGTACAAGGCATAATGAAGTGGCGCCTGCACAGTTTGAGTGTGCGCCCATATTTGAAGAAATAAACCTGGCGGTTGATCACAATACCCTGTTGATGGATATTATGGAAAGAGTTGCCAAGCGTCATGGATTAAAATGTTTATTGCACGAAAAACCATTTGCCGGCATCAACGGCAGTGGTAAGCATAATAACTGGAGCATGGCTACGGATACCGGTGTTAATTTATTAGCGCCCGGAAAAACGCCGAAGACAAACCTGATGTTCCTTGCCTTCTTTGTGAACTCTATTAAAGCGGTGCATGATTATGCCGACCTGATGAGGGCGTCTATTGCCAGTGCAGGTAACGATCATCGCCTGGGAGCCAATGAAGCGCCGCCAGCGATCATCTCTATTTTCATCGGTAAATACTTAACACAGGTATTGAACCAGGTAGAGAGCCGTGTATCGGGTAAGTTCGACGAACAGGATGAAGCCATGCTGAAGCTGGATATACATAAGAGTATTCCTGAACTGATGCTGGATAATACCGATCGTAACAGAACATCTCCGTTTGCATTCACCGGGAATAAATTCGAATTCCGTGCGGTAGGCTCATCTGCTAACTGCGCCATCTCTATGACCACGCTGAATGCGATCATGGCAGAAACGCTGAAGAATTTTAAAGTAGATGTTGATAAGCTGATAGAAAAAGGCGAGAAGAAAGAAGTGGCCATCATGCAGGTGATACAGAAATATATTGTAGACAGTAAAGCGATCCTGTTTGAAGGCGACGGTTACAGCGACGAATGGGAAAAAGAAGCAGCAAAGCGTGGACTGGCCAATGTAAAAACAACGCCGCCTGCCCTGGATGCTTTTGTTACCGATAAGGCCAAACATCTTTTTGAAAGCAACGAGATATACAGTCATACCGAACTGGAAGCCCGTCATGAGATCATGCTGGAAGCATACATCAAAAAAGTACAGATCGAAGCAAGGGTGATGGGTGATTTGGCTACTACATTCATTCTTCCTTCTGCGGTTAAATACCAGAATGTATTGATCAGCAATATCAAAGGACTGAAAGATGTGGGACTTGCTGAAGCGGCTTATGCCAACCAGAAGCAGGTATTGGAAGCCATCAGTACGCATATCAACGAGATAAGCGATAATGTAGAGAAGATGATCCAGGAAAGAAAGAAGGCCAACGAGATCGCCGATACCCGTGCAATGGCCATTGCGTATTGCGATAACGTGAAAGGAAAATACTTTGATGTCATCCGTAATCATGTAGACAAACTGGAATTACTGGTTGACGATTCATTCTGGCTGTTGCCTAAATACAGGGAACTGCTTTTCTTAAGATAAAAACAGCATTACCATATTTGAAAAACTATACCGGTCGCCTTGCGACCGGTTTTTTTATGAATAAAATAGCAGTTGATTAAACTTCCTGGCCGGTAAACCATCTATCTTTCTGAAAATTTATGAAAATGAAAGCCCCCGGATTGATTTTAGCATTACTTCTCTCTTCCATTATTTCGTTTGCACAGATAGAACGAAAACCTGCACCGGCAAAACCGGCAGATTCGGTAGCTAATGATAAGCCAGCCGGACAAATGGATAAAGCCAACCGCAGGGACCTGCTGAAGGACCTTGACCTTAGCCGGGAGCAGAAAATAAAACTGAAAGAGATTCGCCAGGCGAATAAAACAAAAAAGGAAGCCATTGAAAACAACAGCCAGCTACCGGAGGATGAAAAGAAAAAGCAATTACGGGAGTTGCAGAAGGAGCAGGCAAAGAGTATCCAGGCCATTTTAACCGATGAACAGAAAGAGAAGTTCAGGGCAAAGCGCCGGGAGATGATGCAAGAAGACAATTAGTTATCCGCATTCATATATATCTGTAAGGTTGAGCAAAAAAAGAGGGCCGTTCATTTTTGAGCGGCTTCTCTGTATCTTGAAGTATGATTTAATGAATGAAATGAAAAAATATATTATACTATCCCTGGCTGTGCTTGGTTTTATTGGTGCTTATTATTTCACCGGTTCCTGGAAGTGGTCCTTACTCATTCTTGCCGCTATAACCGTTTACCTGGTATGGGTGATTGGGTTTGAATTGGGATTTTTAGATTCAAAGTCAAGAAAGGAAAGGATAGAAAAAATGAACAGGCAAATGAAAGAAGATCATATGAAAAGGACAGAGGATAATCCAACGTTGAGGTAAAAGAGTCTTTTAAATTTCAGTTACTTTTGTCCAATGAGCACAACCTTCTCCTACAACCAGCTTTTCAATTTCTCCAAAAACATATTTTTAAAGATCGGCTGCAGTGATGTAGATGCAACCACAGCAGCGCAATCATTATTATCTGCCGACCTGCGTGGGGTGGATAGTCATGGTGTGGCAAGATTAAGTGGCTACATCCGTTTATGGGAAGTGCAGCGGGTGAATGCAACACCAAAAATTTCTATTGTACATGAAACGCCATCAACGGCCGTGATTGATGGCGACAGGGGATTGGGTTTGGTAGTGGCTCCCTTTGCCATGCAGGTTGCCATCAACAAAGCAAAACAGGTGGGCACCGGTTGGGTGAGTGTACGAAACAGTAATCATTTTGGTATTGCGGGTCAGCATGCGATGATGGCTTTGGAAAACGATATGATCGGTATGGCCATGACCAATGCATCGGCATTGGTGGCGCCTACTTTTTCCAGGGAAAGAATGTTGGGAACAAACCCTATTGCCGTAGCCATACCTGCGGGTGAACAGCCGGCCTTTGTTGCCGACTTTGCAACCACCACTGCGGCCAATGGCAAATTGGAAATTCTGCAAAGAAAAAATTCACCCATGCCGTTGGGTTGGGCGCTTGATAAAGAAGGAGAGTCATCCACCGACCCCAATGCAATAAAAAACGGTGGGTTGCTTTTGCCATTGGGCGGTGATAAAGAACACGGCAGTCATAAGGGTTATGCGCTGGGCGCCATTGCCGATATTTTTTCAGGCATTCTCAGCGGGGCTAATTATGGCCCCTGGGTTCCGCCATTTCCTGCTTATTTGCCCATGCCGGATGAAATGCCAGGCGAAGGCATCGGCCATTTCTTTGGTGCCATGCGTATTGATGCATTCAGAACTGCAGACGAATTCAAACAGCATATGGATAAATGGATCGGCCGTTTTCGCTCGGCCAAAACCATTCCCGGGCAGGCGAAAGTACTTATCCCCGGAGACCCGGAAAGGGAAATGGAAGCCGAAAGGATGAAGAATGGAATTCCGTTGCTTCAACCGGTGATCGATGACCTTAAATCGATCGGGGATAAGTTCGAAGTAGCCCTTTAAGAGTTATATTTGCAATCCAAAATTTTAATGGAATGAAAGTAATGAAGTTTGGCGGCACCAGCGTGGGTAAGCCGCAGCGGATGCAGGAAGTGGCCAGCCTGGTGACCAAGGATGATGAATCTAAAATTGTTGTTTTGTCTGCGCTAAGCGGAACCACCAATGCATTGGTGGAAATAAGTGAATCCCTCTCTCATGGCGATCGTAATACCGCCCGGCAACAGATAGATGCTTTGCACGAACATTATAAGAATTTTGTTTCAGCATTGCTGAAGAATGAAACTTCCGTACAAAAAGCAAACGGGGTGCTGAATGAACACTTCGAATTTCTTACCATTATCTTAAAAATATCTTTCAGCGAAGCATTGAATAAAGATATCCTGGCACAGGGAGAACTGCTGAGCACAAAATTATTCAGTATTTACCTGGAGGAAATAAAAGTAGATCATGTGTTGTTGCCTGCACTCGACTTTATGACCATTGATATTTACGATGAACCGCAGGTGGGAACGATAAAGGTGAAACTGGCGCAGCTGCTGCAAAAAAATAAAGACAAGAAGATATTCGTCACCCAGGGATATATCTGCCGCAACGCCAGGGGAGAAGTGGATAATTTAAAAAGAGGCGGCAGTGATTATTCGGCTTCACTGATAGGAGCGGCCATTACCGCTAATGTTTGTGAGATATGGACCGATATCGACGGTATGCACAACAACGATCCAAGGATCGTTAACAAAACCTATCCCATTGAACAATTGAGTTTTGAAGAAGCGGCCGAGCTGGCATATTTCGGTGCAAAAATTTTACATCCTGCCAGTATATGGCCTGCACATTTCTACAACGTGCCGGTGAAATTGTTAAATACGATGGACCCTTCTGCAAAGGGGACCCTGATCACCGAAAAAGCCGGAAGCGTTGGCGCCAAAGCCGTAGCAGCGAAAGACGGCATCACAGCCATTCGTGTAAAAAGCAGTCGTATGTTACTTGCTTATGGTTTTTTGCGTAAAGTATTTGAAGTGTTTGAAAAATACCGCACCTCTATTGATATGATCACTACATCCGAAGTGGCGGTATCTGTTACCATCGACAATGATGTTAACCTGCCCGATATCATTAAAGAACTGGAACCCTTTGGCACCATTGAAACCGACAGTAATCAAACGCTGGTATCGGTTGTGGGAAATGAGATCGAAGAAACCAAAGATGTGATGAAGAAATTGTTTGATGCGATTGAACCCATCCCGGTTCGTATGGTAAGTTACGGCGGAAGCAAACATAATGTTACGTTGCTTATCGACAGGCAGTATAAAGAACAAACACTGCAGTTACTGAATAAGGGATTGTTTGGGTTATAAAGCCGAAGCTAGATGCCAGATACTAGTCGCTGGATACTGGCACAGTCTGAATTAGTAAAACACTTTCTTTATTGAACACTCCAGTATCCAGTATCCTTCATCCTGTATCCTGCATCCCGTATCACGTATCAGCATTCCGTTACAATCCTATTCCCAGCCGCTTATAAATAAAACTCATCAGCCAGGCCGGGCCGATCATTAAAAACTGGATGTCTTTGAGGAAGGACGGCTTCTTGCCTTCGATCTTATGTCCGTAGAACTGACCGATCCAGGCTGCTGTAAAAACGATCACGCAAAAAAGCCAGAGGGATATGATGCCGGAGCGTTCAATAAGATGGCAGAGCCAGAGGCAGAACAGGGCAAATATCAACATGCCGATCCACAGGGTTCGGGAGAGGGAGAAATAATAAAGTACGGCAAGTATCATTACTATCATGGCAACATTGATGGTAATGCCCGAAACGACAAATGGCAACTCGATGCTGTATAATAACCCGGTAATGGAAAAGAAAATAGAAGGCACGCATATCCAGTGAATGGTTTTGTTGGTATGGTCCTGATGGCTTTCGCCGTATTCGCTAAGCCACTGCTGAATGGTTTTCATACTTAGTAGTTTTGCTGACCCTAAGTTAATTAAAACTGTTAACAATTCATTTGCAACAAATCAATTCGTTCAGGCGTCTTATTATTGGTTTTTCATAGGATATTGGATTAAACGGGGCCGGATTTTTATCTGGCCCCTTTTTTTGCCGGCCGGATCTGTTGATCAGTTTCTACCGTAACTATAATGGTTTTTCACAGAATAATGCATTGTAACGGGACGGATCTCTATCAGCCCTCTTTGCAGAAGCAGGCACAAAAAAGACCGTCGCCAGTCCGGCGACGGTCAATGTCAATTAATTCATTCAATTCTTTATTTTATCCCAAACGGGTTGATGTCGAACCTGAGTTCAGCCTGGAAGGTAAGGTCATTGATCTGCATATAAACACTTCTTGAAGTGACCCTGACAATCTCCCAGTTGCCATTAAGGTCGGCCAGGTTCAGTTTTTCATTCTGGTCAAAAAGCATAGCTATTAAACTATTATTGTTGTTCAGCGACCAGGAGCCATTCACCGTTACAAATTCCCTTGTAGCCACCACTGAATTATTGGCGTTGAACTTAATACCATATTCGCAGTACGAAGGAGTGAGGTTAATACCGTTTACGCTGATATAGCCTACTTTCCATGAATAATTTTCCAGCAGGAGTGGAGTTGGCGTTCTTTCGCCGGATGATTTCGATACAATGGCAGCAGGAGATCCGGATACTGCTGTCTCCCGGGCAATAGTGTTATCGGTTACTGCAGTCGGGGCTTCTTTACTGCATGAGGTCAAAGAAATGGCAAACAATAAAATTGCCGCCGGAACAAAGAAATTCTTTTTCATTGTGGTTGGTTTTAATAGGTAAGAGATTAGTTTAACGGGTCAAAAGTAATAGCCTGTTTTTGCATTAACCGTAGCCAGTTTTGTAATGTGGGGTAGTATTTTTTCTCAAAACGGGGGATATAAAATTCTTTCGTATCCTTCCACAATTATTATTTGAAATATCCGTTGAAGTTGGTTTTTTCAACTGCTTCTCATACAGCAGCATAAAAAAACCTCCCACCAGGGAGGCTTACATAAGTTATTTTCTTTTAGGTTTTAAATGATCAGCATCGCATCTCCATAACTGAAGAAACGGTATTTATCCTTGATCGCTTTTTTATAGGCTTCCATCATCAGGTCGTACCCGGCAAAGGCGCAGGCCATGATGAGCAGGCTTGTTTTTGGCAGATGAAAATTAGTAACCAGTGCATCGGCGATATTGAAATTGTATGGCGGATGAATAAAATGATTGGTCCAGCCTTCTGATGGTTTCAATAATTTCTGTGCTGTAAAAGAAGATTCCATGGCCCGCATGGTGGTAGTGCCAATAGAGCAAATTCTATTGCCGCCTTCTTTGGCTTTGTTCACGATCTTGCAGGCATTTTCTTCAATGCGGTAATACTCGGCATCCATTTTATGCTTGCTCAGGTCTTCTACTTCAATAGGGCGAAAAGTTCCCAGCCCCGTGTGCAGGGTTGCTTCTGCAAAACGGATCCCTTTTATCTCAAGCCGTTTGATCAGTTCTTCACTGAAATGAAGTCCGGCAGTTGGAGCCGCTACAGCGCCTTCGTGCTTTGCATACACCGTTTGGTAACGTTCTTTATCTTCTTCTTCGGGTTTGCGTTTGATGTATTTGGGTAACGGCGTTTCTCCCAGTATTTCCAGCATTCCCCTGAACTCCTCATCGGTACCTTCCCAAAGAAAGCGGATAGTACGGCCACGGCTGGTGGTATTGTCGATCACTTCGGCAACCAGTTCATCACTTTCACCAAAATATAATTTGTTGCCAACACGGATCTTACGGGCAGGGTCAACGATCACATCCCAAAGCTTGTTTGCTTTGTTCAGTTCACGCAAAAGAAACACTTCGATCTTGGCGCCGGTCTTTTCCTTGCGGCCATACATGCGGGCAGGAAACACCTTGGTGTTGTTCACCACAAACACATCCTTGTCGTCGAAGTATTCAATAATGTCTTTAAAATGCCTGTTCTCGATCTGGCCGGTCTTACGATGGATCACCATCATGCGGCTGTCTTCACGTTTTTTTGCAGGTTGCTGGGCAATTAAATTGAGAGGTAGATCGAAACGAAACTGGGATAATTTCATGTAACGGTTTTTATATGATGGTTACATGCCGTGTACACCGGGTACTGATCAATAGCCTTTTAAAAGGCGCTTATCATGTTACGGCATGATTTAAAGGGGGCAAAGGTAATGAATAACGGCTAATAAATAAAGCCTGTATTGACTTTTGTACGAAGATTTAAGCTGTTGTGAACAATTTGTACGAAAACTCAGGCCAGTACCGGCTGTAACAGCAGCTTGCCGGGGATCGATTCCACCAGTTTTTGGGTGTATTCGTTGACGGGGTTATGATAAACCTGGTCGGCCGTTCCTTCTTCCACAATGCTGCCCTGCTGCATCACCAGTATACGGTTACAGATATAATGTACAACGGAAAGGTCATGAGAGATGAAGATGGCAGTAAACCCAAATTCATTTTTCAGGTCGTTGAGCAGGTTAAGTACCTGTGCCTGCACACTTACATCCAGGGCCGATACGCTTTCATCGAAAACAAGGAATTTCGGATCCATGGCCAGGGCACGGGCAATACAAATGCGCTGGCGCTGCCCGCCGCTGAACTGGTGAGGGTAGCGGCTAAAGTGATCAGGCTTTAGACTTACTTTCTCCAGCAGTTCTATCACTTTTTCTTTCCGTTCATTTTTGTTGTTTAATAGCCCATGTACCTTAAGCGGTTCCAATATGGCTTCGCCAATGGTAAAGCGGGGGTTCAAAGAACCATACGGATCCTGGAAAACGATCTGCAGGTTTTTGCGCAACCTTCTTAATGAAGATGCTCTCATGCTGGTAATGTCTTCACCATTGAGTATGATGTTACCGGATGTTGGTTTAATAAGCTGAAGGATGCTTCTGCCCAGTGTTGTTTTTCCGCAGCCGCTTTCGCCCACCAGCCCAACAATATCGCCGCACTGTACATCAAAGCTCACATCGTCTACCGCTTTCAGGAATTTAACCGGCCTGCCGAATATATTTTTTTTAACGGGGAAATGAATGCTGAGATTTTTTACTTCGAGAATATTGGTTTGAGGTTTGAGGGTTGAAGTTTGCCCTTCGGCTACGCTCAGGACAGATTTGTGGTTTGTGGTCTGTAGTTCGCCGTTTGTTTTTTTCGGCTCATTCAATGATGAATGCCCATTGATCAGTGTTCCCTTCGTGCCTAAAAAATCACTTACTACCGGTAAGCGTTTGTTCTTTGACTGACCCGCCGGCCGGCAGGCAAGCAAAGCCTTTGTATACGGATGTTTTGGCGCTATAAGAATTTCCTTTGCATTGCCCTGCTCCACAACTTCGCCTTTATGCATTACTGCGATCTTATCGGCTATGTCGGCCACAATGCCCAGGTCGTGGGTGATGAAGATGACCCCCATATTATTTTGCTGCTGCAGTTCCTTTATCAACTCAAGAATATTCTTCTGCACGGTTACATCCAGCGCCGTGGTGGGTTCATCGGCGATCAATAAAGCCGGGTTGCTGCTCATGGCCATAGCGATCATCACCCGTTGTTTTTGTCCGCCGCTGATCTGGTGCGGATAACGGTTGATCATCCCTTTTGGATCGGGTAGTTGTACTTTTTCAAAAAGGGCTATGGCTTTTTGCCGGGCAACCCGTTTGCTTACTTTCTGGTGAAGCATAATGGATTCCATTACCTGGAAACCGCAGGTGAACACCGGGTTCAAAGAGGTCATCGGCTCCTGGAAGATCATGGCGATGTTACTGCCACGTACGTCGTTTATTTCTGAGGGCGGTAACTGGATAAGGTCCAGCGGCTGTTCTTCCCAGCGATACAGAAAAGCATGACCACTTACCGTGCTTTGTTTGGGTAATAATTTCAGGAGCGAAAGCGCCGTAACCGATTTGCCCGAACCACTTTCGCCAACGATGGCAAGCAGTTCTCCTTTCTTTATTTCCAGGGAAACATTTCGTACAGCCGTTGTTCTTTCGTGCCCTTTGCCGAAATGAATGTTCAGGTTCCTTATGGAAAGTAGTAAAGGCAACTTGTGTTTTTAATGGTTGGATTATTATATGCTATGTTCTCTTTTCTGATGTGATGGGTGGTAACACCGGTGATCTGGTGATCCGTTAATCCGTTAATTTGTTAACCTGTTAATCTGTAATGGTCCTCAGAACTTCAGGTGTCTTACCGTTAGCCCGTTATTCATCAGTTGTTTCAATGAGTCGATACCTATTTTAATATGGGTATTTACAAATTTGGCAGTTATCCGCTTATCACTGGCAGCTGTTTTAACGCCATCCGGTGTCATCGGTTGATCACTTACAAGCAGCAATGCACCCGTTGGGATCTTGTTATAAAAACCTACTGTAAAAATGGTGGCTGTTTCCATATCAACCGCATAGGCCCTTATTTCCTGCAGGTATTCTTTGAATTTTTCATCGTGTTCCCAAACGCGGCGGTTGGTGGTGTATACGGTACCGGTCCAGTAATCCACTGCATAATCACGGATGGTGGTGGAAACTGCTTTCTGCATGGCAAATGCCGGCAACGCAGGAACCTCGGGTGGAAAGTAGTCATTGGATGTACCCTCACCCCTTATTGCTGCGATAGGTAAAATAAGATCGCCGAGTTTGTTGCGTTTTTTCAACCCGCCGCATTTACCCAGGAACAAAACGGCTTTTGGATGTATGGCACTCAGCAGGTCCATAATGGTAGCAGCACCCGGACTGCCCATTCCGAAATTAATGATGGTGATATTGCCGGCCGTAGCACATTGCATGGCCTTGCCTACGCCAACTACTTTTACTTTATTCCATTTGGCAAACAGCTCTACATAATTGGCAAAATTGGTGAGCAGTATGTATTCGCCGAATTTTTCGATCTTTTCACCGGTGTACCTGGGTAACCAGTTCTGTACAATTTCTTCTTTTGTCTTCATAACCCCTATCCCCTAAAGGGGGAAATTTCTCTTTTAAAAATGTTTATAATAATTACGGCACTTGTATTAAGCATGCAGTAGAAAACTTAGATTAATCTATACCTTTACAACCTGGCATGCCAACCAATGCAGTCTTTAAAAATACAAAAATTTACCTTACTAAGAGCAATACATCTCCCTTTGAGAGATCAGGGCCAATGATCAAGATCGAATACCCGCCATATCAACCCAGGATAAAAGAGGAAGCCGGCAAAGAGCTGATCTTTGATGAAACCCGTAAACAGTGGGTAGCGCTTACTCCCGAAGAATGGGTGCGGCAGAATTTTTTGCAATACCTGCTGCAGGTGAAAAAATACCCGGCTTCGCTCATCGCCGTTGAAAAAGAGATCAGGCTGGGAGAATTAAAAAAACGGTTCGACATCGTGGTGTACGATAAAGAGCTAAAACCCCGGATGATCATTGAATGCAAGGAGATGAGTGTGCCGCTGGATAAAAAAGTACTTGACCAGGTGTTGCGGTATAATATCACGTTGAATGTTCCTTACCTGGTTATTACGAATGGAAGTTTTTGTATGGCACTCGCTGTTGCAAATGGCGACTTTACCGAGATCAATGACCTGCCTGATGTTTTCCTTTAAACCACATAGAGCATAGGGGTCGTATAGTCAGCATCTATGTTTTCTATGTGGTTCAACTAAACTGGTTTTCGTCTTTTTTATACGGCCACTGGTTCTGTAATCTTGCATAAATAAAATATACAACCAGCCCCGAGCCAAAAACAAGTAAAAAGGAGTTGATCACTTTTAATCCTGTTGAATAAAAAACAAAGAGCCACATTACAACAGCTAAAATAACGGGCAAGGGGTACAGGGGCATTTTATAGGGCAATGCTTTTACGCCGTTTCTTTTTCTCAATATGATAACACCAACCGCCTGGCCAATGAACTGAACCATAATTCGCATGGCCAGTATGCCGCTGATAACATCACTCATTTTAAACAACAGACTAAACACAAAACCAAAAGCTGCCATTACCAGTAAAGAAACGTAGGGAAAATTCCGGGTAGGGTGCAGTTTGGCAAATATCTTAAAGAACGAACCATCTGCTGCGGCTGCGTAAGGAACCCTTGAATAGCCCAGCATCACCGCAAATAAGGAAGCAAGGGCCACCCACAGGATCATAACCGTTGCAATATTGGCGGCCGCTTCACCGTAGAGCCGTTCAATAAAAGTACTTACCACAAAATTATTTACACCGGCATCCTGCCACTGTTTTATTTCCTGCCAGGATATCACGCTTGCCACACTTGTATTCATTGCAAGGTATAAGATGGCAATGCCGATGACCGAGATGAACATACTGCGGGGAATATTTTTCCCGGGATCTTTTATCTCTGCACCTAAATGACAAACATTGTAATAACCCAGGTAGCTGTAAATGGATTTGATGCATGCCTGTCCGAATGCAAAGGATGCAAGGTGACCCCAGCTAAAACCCTCGTTGATATCCTTTAACGGTTGCAGGAAATTTCCGTGTGCAATGCCGCCCACAATGATCCAGCCAATGGTAAGTATTACACCGGTCCATAACAGTACGGCGATCTTTCCGATACTGTCGATCTTACGGTATAATAATATAGTAACAACAACAATTACTGAGGCGGAAACAAGTTTCTGTTCCCATTCATTCAAATGAACCAGGTACCCGAGGTATTGTGCAAAACCGATGGCAGCAGAAGCAGCCACCAACGGCGCCTGTATAATGGTTTGCCAGATGTACAGAAAACTCATCATGCGGCCCATACCGTTCTTGCCGTAGGCTTCTTTCAGAAAATTATAACTGCCGCCAGCTAGCGGGTAGGCAGCGCCCAGTTCACTCCATATCATGGCATCCACCAGGGATAATATGGCTCCGGCGATCCAGGCATACAGGAACATGCCGCCCATCAATCCCATTACAATAGGCAGGGTAACAAAGGGGCCGATGCCCACCATGTCAATCATATTGATAACGGTGGATTGAAATAAGCCTAAGCTTCGCTGTAGTTTTGGTGAAGACATCCCGGAGATTGAACCCGGAAATTACAATATAGAAGCGTACAGCAGAAAAATTTGATTTTCGGGAAAGGGAAATAATGCAATTAGTCAGTAGGTCATTGGGTCATTTGGGCATTAAGTCATTAGGTCATTGGTCATTGAAAAGAGTTCGCTGATCACAGAGTCCTTTAATGACTCAATGACCAATGACAATTGATTTTATTCATTTGTGTGCTGCCCCGTTTACTAAGGTAAGTTTGTAGTTACAGGCTTCTTAAATGACTAATGACTAATGTCTAATGACTTGTACGCTTACCAGGTACCCGCAAAGTCCTTCATATAAAGCGGGTAATCTTTATTCTTGTAAATACCTTCTCCGAAATATTTTACCGGGGCTTCCAGTTCGGATGGTTTAAGATAACCCGAAAGTGGTGCCGGGGTTGCATCCAGCGCCGACAATAAAACAGTGGTGGGATAACCAAGCCTGCCACCCAGTAAATAAACGGCCAGTTCATTGGCCCGGTAAGCCGGGTTGTAATTATATTTTTTATTGGCAAATTCCACCTGGACAGTAGACTCTGCATTATACTTTACTGCATAAAAATTCTTGTTGATATAGTCCGCCACTTTATCATTGCCATAAGTCTCCCGGTCCATTACCTTGCACCAGCCACACCAGTCGGTATACACATCAATGATGATGGGCTTTGGATTTTTAGCATAAGCCGCCTGTAACTCTGCCATGCTCAGCCAGTTTATCTTCTCTTTTTTAGGAGCATGGAACGAGACCAGCAGCAGGGGAGCGGTTAAAAGCAATAAAAACCCCAGAACTTTATTCATAGTTTATTTGTTTGTAGCTTAGGCAAAGTTAAACGGAAAAAGGATGAGAAAAATTGTTGTGGCAGTAACAGGGGCAAGCGGTTCGGTCTACCCCCATTTACTACTGAAAAAACTGCTGTTGTGTAAGGACCAATGGCAGGAGTTGGCCGTAGTAATGACGGAAAATGCAAAAGAAGTATGGAAGATAGAACTGGGGAATGAGGCATATAAAGACCTGCCTGTAAAATTCTACCAGCAACAGGATTTTAATGCACCCTTTGCTTCCGGCTCAGGGCAATACGATACCCTCATCATCATTCCCTGCAGTATGGGAACCCTGGGCCGCATTGCTTCCGGTATTTCCAATGACCTTATCAGCCGGGCCGCCGACGTGGTTTTAAAGGAAAGAAGAAAACTGATCTGCGTGATAAGAGATACCCCCTATAATCTCATTCATATCCGTAACATGGAAACCGTTACGCTGGCAGGAGGTATCATTTGCCCGGCCACTCCATCATTTTACAGCAAACCAACAACCATTGAAGAAGTGGCAGCTACGGTGGTTGACCGGGTGCTTGACCTGGCTGGGATCGATATTAAGACCTATCGTTGGGGAAGCCCCACCTATCCTCCCCAAAGGGGAGGAAAATAAAGAAGATCAATACGAAGATTGCGTACTGCTGGAATTGAAACCTTCGAGTTCCCTCTCCTTTGGAGAGGGGTTGGGGTGAGGCCCTTACCTCAGGTCTACAATTTCCATCCCCGGGTAATTTTTCTGGTTGAATATAAACGTATCATCGGTGATGGCAGCCTTGGTATTCATGCCGCTTACGGTGTAAGTATACCTGTTGCCGGCTTTTTCAAACACTTTGGTGGAAGTAATGGTTTGTGTTGCTTTGTTGATATACACGATCACTTTATGAAAAAGCTTCGATTTGTCAATAGGTGTTAGTTCGATCTCCTGTATGCCCTTCGTGTCGCTGTTCAGCTTGTATAAAAAATCCTTGTCGTAAAAATTGGTGAATAATTTCTGCGGGGTAATGGTATTGTTGGAAGGATCGAGTTTGCTGATGGTAACTTCTTTGGCTGCTTTATCTACGGTCCATACATTGCTGCCGTCGCAAAAAATTTCCTGACCCGTAACATTGATGCGGTACTTGGTACCCTTCATAAAAACCGTTCCTGCTTTATTGCCCATTACCTTATTGCTGCTGTTCTCTATCTTGAGGCTGAATTTTGACTGAACCGCCTTAAAGGTTTTGAATTTGGCGCTCACGGCATCCAGTATCTTTTTTGCATCCGGATCGCTGCTGCCCATGCTTTTGGGGGGCTGAGCTGTGATCGTACCAACCATCGTCACTATCACCAGTATCACACTTAGAATTTTCTTCATTTTGCTTGTTTAGTGTAAAAAGAACAATCGTTTTAAAGCGCTGCAAAGATAGGACAATAGACCCTTTCTGGCAACACGGGTTTAACAACGGTTTCTAATAAACTGTTAATGTAACTGTGTAACTAAAATAACCGGCTGCGGGCTTCGTTATTCCGGCTAAGAATAGCTATTTTGCAACTCTTCAACTTCAACTCCGCTATCGATTCCTTTATAGCAACATTCTAATACATTTCTAATATGGAAAAAAACATTGCTGTTTCCCAGCGGGAGCATTATGAGCCGTCGCAGTTCACCGAATTTTTATGGTGGCTGGCCACTGCCGAAAAAGAAGTATTGATCGATTCGGTGATCGACCGAAACCGTTACCGCATAATTGGTATGACGGTGCTAATCACCTGGGTCTTTGCCAGCTTCGCCTGGGGGTATTTCTTCAACACAGTGGTTGATTCGGTCTTTATCGCCATAGCGTTGGGGCTGTTCATGGGTTTTATCATTCTTACCATCGACCGGGCGCTTATAAAAGGGATCACAAAATTCAATAAACGAAAACTGGCCCCGCTTTTATTCAGGGGATTGCTGGCTTTAACCATCGGTACGTTTATGGCTCAGCCTGCCGTGCTGTATATGTTCGATAAAGAGATAAAACTGCAAACCTCGCTTGACAATGAAAAAAAGAAAATGCAGAAACAACAGGAAGTGGAGGCGCTTTTTAAAAGCCGGAAGGAGTTGGTAACAAAACAACGGGATGCGGTTAAAAATGAACTGGCATTAAAATACGATGCCGTGTCAAAGGCAAGAGAGAATTTTTTGGCGGAAACAGACGGCAGCGGAGGTACCGGCAAGATAGGTATCAAAGACATTGCCATTGCCAAACGGAACGAATACCAGAAACTGGATGCAGAATACCAGACTTTATTAAAACAAGATCAGCCAAAACTGGATAGCAGCGACGCTGCCTTAAAAGAGATCGCTGATAAAATGAAAGCAGAGGAAGCAAATTTTGCCTCCTACCTCAACAATGGTTTTTTAACCCGGGTAGAAGCATTGAATAACCTGGTAAAGAACAATGATGCACTGGCTTTCCGGTATTACCTCATCGTTTTTATTTTAATGCTCATCGAACTGATGCCGGTGATCGCCAAAACCATGCTGCCCTCCGGAAGCTATGACGAAAAAGTAATGCTGCGGGAAGAAATGGAGATCGCTATCGCCAATACCAATATCAAAAAAGAACAGGGGCTGAAAGAACTATATAATCAGCTTGCGTTTGAAAGCGACTCAGAAGCCATAACTGCTTTCTTCTCTTTAAGTAAGGATGACCGCCATGAAAAAATGAAAGCCTTCAGTAAAAAATGGAAGGAAGAAAATCACCAGACCTTTGACGGGCTTTGGGAAAAGATGAAGAAGGAGATACTTACGAAGCAGGAGAACTAATTTGAAAATTGATCGATTTGATGATTTGAAAATGAAGGGATTCCGGAATTTTCCAGGTTAATTTTCAAATCGGCACATTTTCAAATTTTCAAATTACTTTTGCCCCCATGGCAAAAGCAACTGCAGAAACGCCTTTAATGCAACAACACAATGCCATCAAGGCCAGGTACCCTGATGCCATTTTGCTTTTTAGAGTGGGGGATTTTTACGAAACCTTCGGACAGGATGCCATTACCACTTCTTCGGTGCTGGGCATTACATTAACCAAACGGAACAACGGCAACCCTGCTGCTTCCGAACTGGCAGGCTTTCCTCATCATGCATTGGATACCTATTTACATAAACTGGTAAAAGCCGGTTACCGGGTTGCCATCTGCGATCAGCTGGAAGATCCCAAGCAAGCAAAGGGAATTGTAAAACGGGGGGTGACCGAATTGGTAACTCCAGGTGTTGCCACCAGCGATAAATTGCTTGAACACAACAGTAATAATTTTTTAGCAGCGCTTCATTTTGATGAAGAAAAGACCGGCATCGCATTTCTTGATATAAGTACCGGCGAATTTTTTGTTGCCGAAGGCGATAAGGAATATGCCGATAAATTATTGCAGAG
This sequence comes from Ferruginibacter sp., assembly GCA_044220615.1. Lineage (GTDB taxonomy): Bacteria > Bacteroidota > Bacteroidia > Chitinophagales > Chitinophagaceae > Ferruginibacter. The sequence goes on from JBGAQR010000001.1 coordinate 448,253, forward strand.
CCTGAAACCTGCTGAAGTGATCTTTCAGCGCAGCCAGCAGAAATATTTTAAAGAGAACTTCGGCACTAAGTTTTTTACCTATACGCTGGAAGAATGGATATTTGCCGAAGCATACGCCACGGAAAGTTTACTGAAACATTTTGGAACACACAGCCTGAAAGGATTCGGCATCGAAGGAATGACCACCGGCATCATTGCGGCGGGCGCAATTCTTCATTATTTAAAAGATACCGAACATCCCAACCTGGGACATATCACTTCCATACAACGGATAGACAGGGAAGAACATTTGTGGATGGACCGCTTCACCATCCGCAACCTGGAATTGTTTGGCGGTGCCGAAGGAAGCAATACATTATTGAAAGTATTGGATAATACCGTTTCTGCCATGGGAGCCCGGTTATTGAAGCGCTGGATGGTATTGCCGCTGAACAGTATTGCAAAGATCAATGAACGGTTGAATGCGGTGGAGTTTTTAATAAAAGAAGTGGAGTTGCGGAATAAGATCGCTCAATACATAAAGCAGGCAGGCGATGTAGAGCGGCTGGTGAGTAAAGTACCGCTGAAAAAAGTAAATCCCAGGGAAGTGTTGCAGATCGCAAAAGGATTGCAGCAAACTGAACTGATAAGGTCACTCTGCGAAAATTCATCCAATGATTACCTGAAAAGGCTGGGCGATTCACTCAATCCATGCAAATACATTTTAGAAAAGATCATTAAAGAGATCAGCGAAAATCCGCCGGCTGCTGCATCCAAGGGTTCGGTGATTGCCGCCGGGGTGAATGAAGAACTGGATTCGCTGCGTAAGATCGCCAGCGGCGGTAAAGATTACCTGGTTGAATTGCAGCAGAAAGAAGCGCAGGCCACCGGTATCTCTTCCCTTAAGATAAGTTTCAACAATGTATTTGGTTATTACCTGGAAGTGACCCATGCACATAAATCGAAAGTGCCCGATACCTGGATACGCAAACAAACACTGGTTAATGCAGAGCGGTATATCACACCCGAATTAAAGGAATACGAAGAAAAGATAGTAGGTGCCGAAGACAAAATGCTGCAGATAGAGATGCAGCTTTTTGAAGAATTATTGAACGAATTGCAGGATTACATCGCCCCCATGCAGGTGAACGGGCATGTGATGGGAGTATTGGACTGCCTCTGCTGCTTTGCCAACAATGCGATCTACTATAATTATAAGAAGCCGTTGATCACAGACAATTTCATTCTGGATATAAAAGACAGCAGGCACCCGGTGATTGAACGGAACCTGCCGGTGGGTGAAAGCTATATTGCCAATGATATTTTTTTAGACCCGGCCGTACAACAGATCATAATCCTTACCGGTCCGAATATGAGTGGTAAAAGCGCCCTGCTGCGGCAAACGGCCCTCATTACCCTGATGGCGCATATGGGAAGTTTTGTTCCGGCAACAGATGCAAAGATCCCGCTGACGGATAAGATATTCACCCGGGTAGGGGCCAGCGATAATTTAAGCGGAGGCGAAAGCACCTTCATGGTGGAGATGAATGAAACCGCCAGCATAATCAACAACCTTACAAAACGCAGTTTGATATTGCTGGATGAGATCGGAAGGGGAACATCAACCTACGACGGCATCAGTATTGCCTGGAGTATTGCCGAGTTCCTGCACAACTCACCCCATCAGCCCAAAACATTGTTTGCCACTCACTACCATGAACTGAATGAACTGGAGAATAAATTCTCCGGCATCAAAAATTTTCATGTAACCAATAAGGAAGTAGGTAATAAGATCATCTTCCTGCGCAAACTTGCCCCTGGCGGAAGTACACACAGTTTCGGTATACATGTGGCCCGCATGGCCGGCATGCCGCCTGCCCTGATCGACCGGGCCAACGAAATATTAAAACAACTGGAACTTAGCAGGGAAGACGGGAGGACTGATGACACAGAAGATGCGATAAAAAAACTGAACACACCCAAGATGCAGCTCAGCATTTTTGACGCTCACTCTGTAACATTTGATGAAATAAGAAAACTGCTGGAAGAAACAGACATTAACCGCCTCACCCCGGTGGAAGCCTTACTCAAACTCCAGGAAATAAAAGGGAAAGTGAAGTAAGGGCATAAAAATTGCGCCTGCTTATGTAATTGATTGCTTTTCTTCATCAAACCTGTTAAAATCGTATTAACACTTGCAGCATTAATGGCTTACAGGTAGTCTTTGTAATAACTTACCGAACTTATGATCAAAAAAATACTTATATTATTTGTTTTTTGTTTCCCCCTTATCCTATATACTAATGCCCAAACCTGTACAATGCCCGGGATGACACCGAGTAATGCAATTCCGGTTTGCGGTATATCGGATTTTCGCCAGGAAAATGTAACAAGTTGTAACGGCCCTAATGTAGCACAAAACGGCTGCCCTATTGGTGCTACATCATCCAGTTCTTTTTGGTATAAATTTACCTGTTATCAATCTGGGTCTTTGGGGTTTGAGATAAGAGGTCTTTTAAGTACAGATGATTATGATTGGGTGTTGTTCGATATCACAGGCCATAGTCCAACCGAGGTTTTTTCGAACTCTTCATTAGCCATTTCTATAAATCTTTATGGAGCCGGCAGCGGACCTGCACCGTTCCCGGAATCACCTACCGGTTGCCGGGCTGGCGCTACAGGGAGTGTTCACTGCGAGGGATCGGCCAACGGAAACACGCCCTTCAATGCCATGCCAACGATAACAGTTGGGCATGAGTATTTGCTGATGGTTACAAACTGGACAAGAAGTACAACCGGATATACCCTTTCTTTCACAGGCGGCACTGCCAGCATCACCGATCCCAAAGAGCCGCACCTGCTTAGTGCAAAAGCCGCCTGCGATGGTACCAGCATCACCATCAAAACCAATAAACGGATGAAGTGCATCAGTCTTTCTGCCAATGGTTCAGAATTCACGATCGCACCACCGGTAGCAAACGTGGTATCGGCCAGTGGTTTTGGATGCGCCACCGGTTTTGATATGGATTCATTAACGCTCACGCTGGATGCGCCGCTTCCTCCTGGCAACTATACCATCACCATCAGGAACGGCTCAGCCGATGGCAATACCATCAGGGATGCCTGCGACCGGGATATTCCGGTGGGTGAGAATATTCCATTGGTGGTATTTCCACTTATTCCAACACCGATGGACAGTCTGACCAAACCGGGTTGTTCACCAGATGAATTAATACTTGTCTTTAGAAAAAATATGAAGTGCAGCTCCATTTCGCCGGATGGAACTGATTTCAGGGTAATCATGCTCTCCGGCACTTCACCGGTTACCGTTGTGAGTGCGTCGGGTAACTGTTCGGCAGATGGTCTTACACCCATCATCAAAGTAAAATTATCTGCACCCATACAAACAAAAGGTACCTACCGCCTGGAATTACAGACGGGAACCGATAATAATACCATTGGCGATGAGTGCAGCCAGTTTACCGCAGCCGGCTCATTTCTGATTTTCAATACAAAGGATACGGTGAATGCCGACTTCGCTTACAATATTGTATACGGTTGCCTGCGTGATACCATCAATTATGTGCACGACGGACGAAATGAAGTAAATGTATGGAAATGGAATTTTGATAACCTGCGTACCAGCCGCCTGCAAAGTCCTTCTATTATTTACGGTTCGTTCGGGCTGAAGCATACACAACTCATCGTATCAAACGGGGTATGCCACGATACCAGCGCCATCATCCCGATATTGCTGGATAACGAACTGAATGCGGCTTTTGAAACCAATGCGGTGATATGCCCCAACGACCTGGCTGTGTTCAAAGACAACAGCATTGGTAATATTATTTCCTGGAGATGGGATTTTGACAATGGCAATATAAGCAACCTGCAATCGCCGCCATCACAATCGTACCTCACCACAACTGTTACCCGGAATGTTTTTCCGCGGCTGATCGTACAGAACAACCTGGGTTGCTTTGATACCGCCGTACAAAAGATCATCATTCCCAACAGTTGTTATATTGCCGTACCTAATGCCTTTACGCCAAATAAAGACGGGCTGAATGATTACCTGTACCCGTTGAATGCATATAAAGCAACCGATCTGCGGTTCCGTGTTTATAACCGGGTAGGACAAATGGTTTTTGATACCCGTGACTGGACAAAGAAATGGGATGGAACATTCAAAGGCCAGGGCGCCGATCTTGGAACCTATGTATGGATACTTCAATACACCAGTACCGAAACAGGTAAGCGGGTAGAGCAGAAGGGAACAACGATATTGATGAGGTAGATGCAGGATGCAGGATACAGGATACAGGATACAGGATACAGGATACAGGATACAGGATACAAGATACTAGATGCTGGATACTGGATATGCACACTGATAAATAAAGATGATCTTTAAATATTGAGGTCTCACCAGTATCCAGTAACCAGCATCCCCCCAAACCTTCCTTTTTCGGCCAAATTGTTCCTAAACCTTCCCAAAACTGCCCAAAGCGGACATTGAACCCTCAACAGTACCGTATGTTTGTTATGAAAAAAAACCGGGGCAGAAAAACTCAAAGCAAAAGCGAATGGTACGTCGGCAAATGAAATTAATTGTACCGGATTTTGAAAAGGGAAAATGTACCGGTACAAAAAAGTGATTTTGAAAATGGGTACAGAAAACGAAATAAAAAAATTGGTACAAAAGCTAACCGGCTTCCTGCATCTTGTATCCTGCATCCCGTATCCTGTATCCCGTATCCAGCACCCAGCATCACTTCCCCAACATCCTCCGTTCATCCCTTTCTTCCCGAAGCATAGCGCCAAAATCCATTTTACGCACCATCGTTTTCACCACCAAAGCAATGCGTTTTGTTTTAGTGGGTTCTGTTTTGGCGGAACCGATCCACTTGGTAAAATAATTGCGATGGCTTTGCGGTAAGGAGTTGAAATATTTGAATGCTTCCGGTTCATCCTGCAAACATTCTATCAGTTCTGTTGGCGGAAGAATGGGGGAATGATCAAGCTCTAACTGTACTTTTAATGTTGCACCAAAGCGTTTGCTCGTGGCCTTTCTTATTGCGGCATTAATGGGTAAAATGAAATCGCCTTCACCCATTGGTATCAGTGATGTCTTTTCAATTTTAAATTCATCCAGTTTGCCTTTTACCCGGTATGATTTCTTTACACCGGGGTTTAGCTTTTTTGCAATTTTATCGGGCACCACAATATAGGTCCAGCCGGTTTTTTCACCTTGCTTTGAGAATTTTTCTATCGTTGTACTGAATGAGACCATAGGGATAATATGCAATAATTTGTTCGTTAATTTAACTTACGGTACCTGGTTCCGATATAATCAACAAAATCAGGTTCAATGCCCTGTTGCCGGATAATGGTTTGCACCTGCGCCCGGTGATGAACCGAATGAAGATTCAGCTGCAGGGCAATGTCTTTTGGTTTTGCTGCCCATAACCCGTTATCGAAACCAGTGAATTGTATTTCAGTATCCAGTTCTGTATCTGATTTTGAATTCAAATAATCCATCCAGGGGGTTAAGCTCTTTGTCCATTCGATCTCAAGTTCTGCAAGAGAGTATATAGGATCCCACCACGACATCTGCGGGGCGTTGGGATCCTGTGTTATCCTCGCCATCCATTTGTACTGGCTGTTTATTAAATGACTGAAAAGTTTCACCGCTTCTTCCTTATCATTAAGTTGAAGAATTCTGGTCAGTAATTTTTTATTGGTAATGTCATTGTAGCGGAATAGGTCGAGTAAATGTTCTTTCATACTCATGGCTTATTTGTTTAACTGCTGCATTAAAATTGAGGTTTTTTATTGTAAACACAAAGTGTCCTGCAGTTCCGGGTGAAGCATAAAAAAACCACCCGCCAATCAACGGATGGTTTTACGAGATAAACTATAAGCCTCTTTAGTTGCCTGCGCCTACTCTTTGCTGTTCTTCTTCTGTGGCGGATGCTTTACGGCGGCTTTGTCCCTGCTGCTTTCCAAAGCGGTAGGTAAAGCTTACACCGTACTGGCGGTTATCCCAGCGGTTGCGGATATTGATATCCACGTTGCCGTACCTGGTATATCCACGGTATTGCTGCCAGCCAAAGGGATCACGTGCATTGATGCGCAGGCTTGCCTTTCCTTTTAATAGATTATTTTTTGCCAGGCCGATATTCATCTGGCCCATGGGGTAATTGAGCGATAGCTGTTGCACATTCTTATAATTATACCAGCCACTCAGTTCTGCTGTCCATCCCTTGCCGATGGTAAAACTGTTGTTGATGTTGAACATGAACGACGTGTATGACAGGTCAAGGTCAACCACCTGCGACGTGCCGTTCTCATTAGAGATGTAGGTGCCGATGTAATGATTGCGGTATACATTTCCATACAGGTTCACATTCCACCACTTGGCAATTTTAACCGGTGCACTCACCGCTATGCCCATGTTGGTGAATTTGGCAATATTGTCGATGGTAAGAAAACCGATGATCTCGTTGTTGGTTCCCTTAGTACGCTTGATGATCTGTGAGATCACATCCGTAGTGGCGGTATAGTTCAGCGTAGTGGTGAACTTACCGTTATAGGTATGCTTCAGTTCATAATTCCAGGAGAACTGCGGCGTTAAGTAGGGATTACCCTGGCGGTAGCTCAGCGAATCCAGGAAGAAAGTGAAGGGGTTCAGGTCCTGGTAATTGGGCCGCTGCAATCTTCTGCTGGCAGAAACCGTAAGCATGTTCTTTGTATTCACGGTATAGCTCACAAATGCCGAAGGGAAGAAGCTTACGTAGCTGCGCTTTACGGTGGAGTTGTTCGATATCTGCACGCCCTTGGTATTGGTATTCTCCATGCGTAAACCCGTTTGCACATTCCATTTTTTGCTGAACTCTTTGCTGGCGTTGATATAAGCAGCATTCACATTCTCATCGTAAATAAAATGATTGTTCCTCGAATCGGCTACCCAGTTGTTGCCGGCCTTGCGTACATAGTCAACCAGGTTATCCGATTTCACATAACTTGATTTGATACCGGCTTCAATGCGTAAGCCGTTCTTAAATGGTTTGGTAAAATCAGATTTGATGGAATAGATGTTAATGCCGGAAGGAAGATGTCCCTTCAGGTACATCGAATCAGCGGTTTGATTATTGTTGCCATCGAAGAACCCGGTACGAAGCAATTGGTCTGATACGTTCTTATACCCGGAATAATCAAGATCAAGCGTGAGTTCCGTACCGGTAGTATCGAATGTATGTTTATAGTTGATGTTGGTGCTGAAATTCTTCCAGCTCAGTTCATTGGCCGTATGTGAGTTCAGCCTCGAGAATACATCTCCGTCAAGAGTTGCAAAAGTGGTATGTGTGGTGGGAGTGGGGCGGCCTGCAAATAAAAATCCGTTAAGTACAATACCGAATGAATTCTTTTTGTTGGGCGTATAATCCATTCCCAGTTTCAGCGTATAGTTATTGTTGCGGAAACGGAAAGCCGTGTTCACCTGGTTGATGCTGTCGAGTTGTTTACCCGATTCATAGTAGCGGCTGGTGATGTCGAGCAATCCCCTTCCTTCACGATAGTTGTATACGAAATTGCTGAACAGGTTCACTTTGTTCTTTTTATAATTATAGTTTACCGACAGCGTGGGTTTCCAGAGCACTTCTGTTTTTCCATCCCGGCTGAACAGGCCGCTGGTATTGCCCAGTGTAATAGTTCCGTTAGAGCCTTTTACTTTTCCCTTCTTTGTTTTGATATTGATAACACCGGAGTTGCCCGATGCATCGTATTTGGCAGAAGGGTTGGTCATGATCTCGATCTGGTCGAGCGCCGAAGCCGGCAGGTTACGCAATACATTGGCCAGGTCGGCGCCGGAGAGATAGGTTGGTTTTCCATCCATCATGATGATAACGCCCTGTTTCCCTTTCAGGCTGATGTTGCCGTCATTGTCAACACTTACACCGGGAGATTTTTCCAGTACTTCCAGTGCCGTTGCTCCGGCATTGGAAGGCGATGCTTCCACATTCACCACCGTGCGGTCGAGCTTTTGTTCAATAAAAGGTTTTTGCGCTACTACGGTAACGCCTTCCAGCGCTTTCTGCTGGCTGCTTACTTCAATGGATGTCATATCAACCTCGGGTTTGGCAGCAGTGATCTCAATGGCTTCGCTCATTTTTTTTGCAAAACCAACGGCAGAAGTACTGATGATGTATTTTCCTTCAGCAATTTTTTCAAAAGAAAAATTACCGTTCTTATCGGTGATGGCTGTTTTAACCAATGCCTTGTTATCGGCTTTTAATAACTGGATGGTGGCGGATTCAACCGGTTTCTTTTCCGGGCTGATGATGGTGCCCGATATTTTACCGGGTTTGTTTTGTGCAGGCAGTGCTGCTGCAAACAGCAATGCTGTGAGCAATAGGCAAATTGTTTTCATGACTAGTAGTTTTGCTATACTTTAATAAATGGCTGTGTGAAAATGGATCAATCTCTTTGCAGTAAAAACACAAAAGGGATAAAGGGCAATAATTTGGTATAGCAGGAGGATGTAAAATTTCGACAATAGTCAAGTGGTTACTGCGTTTGACAGGTGGTGCAGCATCCGCAAAATAAAGTTGTCCTTATTGTATTTTTGATCATTGAGATGATGAGAGAAAGATCATGCGTTAAAAAAATAGCAGGAACAACTTCCAATAAATTCGGGCATAGTCGGGCGGTTGCTTACATTTACAGGCGGCGCTGTTATTTAAAGCGGAAGGTTTACTTTAGTATCCTCATCGTTTAAAATCATTGTTATGAACCGCAAAAACTTTCTTATCAATAGTTCTGCAGGTGTAACTGCATTGATGCTTGATCCTTTCCGGTCTTTTTCACGAACACCCGATCCCGAGCCGTATAAAACGGATATTGTAAAAGAGTTTGTGGTGGCAGGCCATGGTAAACTGGAAAGGGTTAAAGAAATGCTGGCAGAGTATCCCAATCTTTTGTATTGCCGGTACGACTGGGGCAATGGCGATTTTGAAGAAGCGATAGAGGGAGCCGGGCACCTCGGTAACAAAGAGATCGCCAGGTACCTGATAGAAAAGGGAGCCCGGCCGAATATATATATACTTACCATGCTGGGTGAAACGGCGATCGTAAGATCGATCATTGAAAAATATCCTTCGCTGTTGAGCGGAAAGGGACCGCATGGGTTTACGTTACTGCATCATGCTATGAAGGGTGGGGAGGATTCGAAAGAATTACTGGAATATTTTAAGGAGAAGGGATTAAAGGATATGCAGATCAAGATAAGGTGATCTGTATCTGCACCGGGAAACTGTTCTTCGTCTTCCGGGCTCGTTCCCGGTTGTATACACATATAAATAAACCTGCCTGCAATACAACCCCTTCTTTATACGTTACAGAGTGAAAACACGCTATTTTGGATGTTTACCGCAGGCCGCCGGGAATGATCCCGGAAGTTTAGCAAGAACCACATATCTATGAAATTCAGGGTTTCCGCTGCCAGAAATTATAGCAGGGGCATTCAGTTGCTTTTGATCTCCCTCATCATTTTTTTGGGTATAACTATTTATGAGACCAGCCGGGTGATCCGGACCGGTATCTGGATCACGAATACACACGATATAATGGGTTCTTCCGCCAAAACGCTCCAGTTGGCATTGGATAACGAATCCCGGTTCAGGGGATATATTCTTACCGGCCAGCAAAGTTTCCTGGACCAGCGCAAACAGCAGGAAGACCAGATATACAAAAGACTGAATTCGCTGAAAAAACTGACACGTTATCATCCTGCACAAAAAACCTTTACCGATTCCCTGTTCACGCTCATTGATACAAGGATTGTCTTTTCGAACAAAGAGATATTGAACTACGAAGTAACAGGAGCTGATGCAGCCAGGAAAGCAGTGGAGATCAGTGAAGGCAGATTGTATACCGATCGTATACGGGTGCTGGTGGACAGAATGCAGAACAGCGGGAATATAATGCTCCGGAGATACCGTGATGCCAATACCGATAGTGTAATAAGCCTGCAACGGGTATTATTGATCGTGATCGCCGGAATTGTTTTATTGTTGATCTTGTTCACCCGCAAGATGAGGTCTGATAATATCGAGAAAGAAAAAGCCGCCGCGGTTCTGAAGAAGATGAATGATGAGCTTGAACGGAGGGTAATGGAAAGAACACAGGAAATACGGACGGCCATTGAGCGCTACGAGATCCTTTCACAGGCTACAAGCGATACCATCTGGGATTGGGATATTACAAATAACAGGATGCTTTATAATGAAGGGATCAGTAAAACATTCGGGTACCAGGCCTCAGAAGTACCCAACGTGGTTAACTGGTGGAATGAACAACTGCACCCCGATGATTTTAAAAGGGTAACAGAAATGGTGGAAGAAGTATTTGAAAAGAGATTGCATAAATTCCAGCTTACTTACCGGTTCCGTTGTGCCGACGGGATGTATAAATATGTTTTTGACAGGGCCTACGTACTGTTTGATCAGAACAACACTCCCTGCCGGATGATCGGCGCCATGCAGGATATCAGTTCCGAGGTGGAAGAAAACATGCGGGTATCAAAAGCCATTATTGATACACAGGAAAAGGAGCGCCAGTACATTGGTGCCGAATTGCATGATAATGTTAACCAGGTGCTGGCAAGTGCGTTGCTTGTACTGAGCATGATCAGGAACGAGAAAATGAACAGAAAGGAAACCCTCGAATTCATAGAAACCGGCCGGGAATATATTATGAATGCCGTTGAAGAATTACGGAAACTGTCACACGAACTGGCTCCTGCCTCTTTTGATAATGTTTCCCTGGAAAATGCATTTAAGAACCTCGTTCAGGACTTCAATCCGGATAACCGTTTTAAAGTGGAATTCAACTTTGATGAGATCTGTAATAAGGCAAGCGATGAGGTTCAGATAAACCTATACCGGATCGTGCAGGAGCAGATGAAGAACATCATCAAGTATGCCGATGCCGGAAAGATAGATATTGCGGTAACAAGGGTGAACGGTTCCATCAACCTGCGTGTTGCTGATAATGGCAAAGGGTTCGATGTAAAGGCCCTGAAGAACGGGATCGGGCTTAATAATATCCGGAAAAGAGCAGAATCATTGTCTGGTAAGTTTATGCTGAATTCTGCACCCGGCAAGGGTTGTGAAATATTTGTAACGATACCAGTGGAAAAACACTGACCGGGATAAGAATTAAGAATTAGGAATTAAGAATTCCTTCAAACAAAAGCCCCGTTTTTTTTCATCAGAGTTTCTAAGCCTGAAATTTTTTAATTTTTAATTCTTAATTACCTAGGCCTGCTCCAGAAAACTACTCTTCATCTTAGCCATCAGGTCTATCTCCAGCATGCGGGATGCAATGCGTATCATATTCTTAAATGCCATAGCGTGGGAAATGCCGTGGCCGATGATCACCGGCTTGGCTACGCCCAGTACCGGTACACCGCCGTATTGTTCAAAATTGAAACGATCGAAGTGTTCGTCGTGTATGTTGCGGCGCTTTACAATATCGTAAATGCTTTCGGCAAGCTTTAAAACCACGTTGCCGGTAAAACCTTCGCAAACCAATACATCCGCCTTGGTAAGCAAAATATCACGGCCTTCTATGTTGCCCGTAAAATTGATCTGTTTGTTTTCCTTCAGCAGGGGATAGGCAGCCTGGGCTAAAATATTTCCCTTGCCCTCCTCTTCGCCTAAATTCACCAGGCCTACCTTGGGTTCCTCAAAATTCAGGATGTGTTTGGCAAATAAAGAACCGAGGGTTGCAAACTGGTTCAGGTTCTCGGGTTTGCAGTCGGCATTCAATCCAACATCTACCAGTAAACCAAGGGTACCATCTTCACGGGGCATATAAGCACCAATGGTTGGGCGAAGTACGCCTTCGATGGCTTTGATGCTGAACAGGGCGCCTACCATCATGGCCCCGGTATTGCCGGCGCTGATGAATGCATCGGTTTTTCCTTTGGCCAGCAAATGAAAACCGATGGCAATGGAGGATTGTTGTTTTTCCTTTAATGCTTTGGTAGGATGTTCGTTCATTTCTATCACCTGTGCGGCATGAACGATCGTGTATTTGCCGGCGGGGATGGGATGGGTCTTGAGGTGCTCTTTGATCTGTTCCTCATCGCCGATCAGGGTAAGATGAATATTGGCAGCGGCAGTTGATAAAAATTCAGCGGCGCCTTTTACTGCTTCCAGGGGGGCAAAGTCGCCACCCATCATGTCCAGACCAATATTCATACAGCCTTCTTTAAATGAAAAATTCCAAGTCCAAAATTCTTTTCATCGAATTTCGGACTTAGAATTGATACTTTGAAAAAATATTATGCTTTCAGCGGTGCTTTTTCAGCTACCAGCTTTCCTTTGTAGTATAATTTTCCTTCGCTAACATGAGCACGATGGCGTACATGTGTTTCGCCGGTTGTTTTGTCAACACTCAACGTTGGTTCAGATGCTTTGTAATGCGTCCTTCTTTTTGCACTGCGTTGCTGTGAGTGGCGCCTTTTTGGATTTGGCATATTGCTTCGTTTTTAATTTTAAAATTTTATTGCTTCTTGGTCTTTTCTTTCTTTAGTTTTTTAAACTGCTCCAGCCCTTTCCACAACTGGTTGGCATTGGTCTCCTGCGGTTTTACTTCCATCGTCTTCAGTTTCTCCAGCACTTCCTTATTGCATTGCGGGCCGCCCATCTCTTCTTCGCTGCACATTTTCTGAATGGGAAAACTCAGCAGCACAAATTCATAGATCCAGCTGGCCACATCAATATGGCTTTCGGTACGGGAGATGTAGAACACATCCGGGTCTTCTTCCTGTTCGTTCATCTCATCGGGATTTTCCACCAGCTTTACCAGCATGTTGAATTCATCCCAGATGTCCATCTTCAGGGGATTACCGCAACGGTCGCAGCTGATATCTGCCTTACCGCCGATCTCGAACTTAAGCAACATAAAACTGCTTTTTTTATCAAGCAGCAACCTGATATTTGCCTGGCAGTTACTAAAGTCGGGGCTACCCCTTTCCGCAAAGAACTTATCGTCAACCTCGTAATCAAACTCATGGATCCCCGGTTTCAATCCCACAAATGCTATCTCAAATGCCCGTTTACCCGCCATTACGTATGGTTTAAAGGACGGCAAAGGTAAGGGAATTATGTCACATTTTAAGGCCAAAAACAGGGTTTTTATGGGGCTGAGAGCCGTTGGCCCGGCTTTTATTACTTTTAGGGGAGATATGAAGTTCAAAAAGCCCCTGTTATTTACGCTTGTGCTGGTAGTTCTGGCGGTTGCCATCCACCTTTTCTCCCTGGATCCATTGCTTGTTGAAAACCGTTATTCAACCGGGATCTACCCCCATATTGGCCGGGCTTTACGGTATTTATTGGGCTGGCTGTCCTTTAGCCTGGGCGATATCCTCTACGGTGCAGCCGTTCTTTGGCTGATCAGCAAACTGGTCAAAGGAATCCGGGCTGTGGTTAAAAAACAGGTCACCCGGCAAAGTTTTTTTTCGGGACTGGTATACGCCCTGAATATTATTCTGATCATTTACATCAGTTTCAATCTTCTGTGGGGCATTAATTACAACCGGGTGGGTATTGCAAAACAACTGGGATTGAAGATGGAAAAATATTCAGCCGATGACCTGAAGAAGCTGAATGAAATGCTGGTTGAAAAAGTAAATGCTTCAAAACAGATGCTGGCAGATGCAAAGACGGGCTATCCAACAAAAAAAGAATTATTCTCAAAGATCAGCCGTGCGTATGAAGAGGCGGAAAAAAAATATCCCTTCCTGCATTACCAGCCCGTATCGGTAAAACCATCGGTGTGGAGCTGGGTAGGAAATTACATGGGCTTTACCGGTTATTATAATCCCTTTACAGGAGAAGCGCAGGTGAATACACTGGTACCAAAATTCTTACAACCATTCACTACCAGTCATGAAGTGGCGCATCAACTGGGTTATGCAAAAGAGATGGAAGCGAATTTTGTGGGCTACCTGGCAGCGGCCTCGTCAAACGATACGCTGCTTCACTATTCTGTTTACCTCGACCTGTTCATGTACAGCAACCGGAACTTATTTGAAACCGATTCTGTTGCAGCAAAAGAATTCCGTAAACAACTTATACTGCCCGTGCAGGAAGACCTGAAAGCGTGGAAACGTTTTTATCTCCGCCACCGCAATCCCATTGAGCCCGTGTGGCGGTGGGTATATGGGTTTTACCTACGCCGGAACCAGCAACCCCAGGGCGTTTTGAGTTATGATGAAGTGACGGGATTTTTGATTGCGTATTATAAGAAGGAAGGAAGAATCTGATACCGGATCCGGGATACAAGATGCCGGATGGAGTTCAATTATCTGCAGAGTTTTCAGTTCCTGTATCCAGCATCCAGTATCTTGTATCTCGTATCCAGCATCTCGTATCCTGCATCAAAATTTCGTTTTCTCCCTGAACTTCGCATCAAACATTACCTGCGCTTCAAACGGGTCAAGCCATCCTTCTAATTTCTGTTCTTCTTCCGGGCTAAGATCGTTGAAGAAGATCGCCAGTTCCATCCGGGTTCCGTTCTTCATCATCATGTAAATAACATGGGTAAGTACAAAACCGGTACTGCCGCCTTTTACACCGTAGTGTTTAAAAACAGACTGGAATGCTTTGTTCTCCATCGGGAATTCCAGCACTTCTGCAATGGTGAAGAATGCATCTTCATCCAGCACTTCTCTTTTGTTGAGGGCCTGTACCAGGGTCACGTATTCTTTGGTGGTGGAGGCAGGTAAACGATCGCTCCACATTTTCTGAAGTTTCATCGAAAATTCTCCGGGCCTGAACCTTGCTTTATAACCGCTGTCTTCTTTCATACCCAGGTGATGGTCGTAGGCTTCCATGCTGTACTTCTTATCGGAATAAGCGCCGATGGTTTTCAGAAGTTTGTCTTCCGTTGTTTTTTTAGGAAGCTGGTAAAGGAATAAGGATCCTACAATAGGAGAGATAGCGGTATGCTGTTTGATACCGAACAGCCCGATATTCTCATTCACATTATCAAAGCCCAGCAGGTCCATCAGGTATTCGGTATTGGCATTGCTGCTGAAGATGATCATGCCCCGGGCCACATCCACCAGTTTAACACTGTCGCCTTTAAGTAGTTTGTTTTTTTGGGCATAGTCGACCCAGGCCGGGTGAGCGCCTCCGTTGGTATTGGGAACATAGTATTTATCCAGTTCACTCAAAGGCACATAACCGTTCTCATTGATCACATCGTGTGCCGATTGTTTGGCAAATTCAACGGCCACCATGATCTTAACCGTACTGGCAAGCGGCATCAGCTTGTTCTCGTTCAAGCTGGCAACCACCGTATCATTCCGGGTAATATAAACAGAGGCCCTGTTCTTATTAGCGTTAATAAAATTGAAGAATGAATCAGCAAGTGCCGGCTTAAACTGGGCAAACGAGATACTGCTGGTGAGCATACTGAACAGGAACAAGATCTTTCTCCCGGGGGATCTGTAAAATTGTAAGCTCATATGTGTATAGCGGTTTAGATCAAAAACTATTCTTCCACATCATGCTTTCCACCGGCTTGTTATGCTGGCCGCTGTACTTGGCGTTTTTCTTCTGGTTGTATTTTACTTCTATCTCACCATCCACCGGGAAGTAGATCAGTTGCCCGATGGGCATGCCTGCATAAACCCTAACCGGTTGCTTAACGGATATCTCCAGTGTCCAGTTACCGCAAAAACCCACATCGCCTTTTCCTGCTGTGGCATGTATGTCGATGCCCAGCCTGCCGGTACTTGATTTGCCTTCCAGGAAAGGAACATGGGCATGGGTTTCGGTGTATTCTTCTGTAACGCCTAAATAAAACTGGTCGGGGTACAGCACATAACCTTCTTCGGGTATGTCAAAATGATCGATGGTATTGTGTTTTTTTGCATCCAGTTCTGCATTTACATATTTAGCCAGGTGCTTGCCTAAATGTACATCGTAGCTGTTGCTGCCAAGGCAGTCACGGTTATAGGGTTCAATTTTGATGGTGCCTTTTCCGATCTCTTCTAAAATTCTCTTGTCGCTTAAGATCATTGTGGTTCGTTAATTGGTTAATCCGTTAATTAGTTGATTCGTTAATTGGTTAATTCGTTAATTTGTAAAAATAAATATTCAATATTCAATATTCAATATTCAATTTTCAATATGCCGCTGGTTTATCAACAAAATATTAACGCAACCACTAAGATGGCTGTTTGGCATATCAGCGAAACCGAAGATTTCTTTTTAGCGCAGGTGCCCTTACAAAAGAACATCAGTCACTGGCATAAACGGCTGCAGCACCTGGCTGGTCGCTTATTGCTGAAAGAGATGTACCCCGATTTTCCTGTAAACCTGGTACAGATCGCCGATACCAAAAAACCTTACCTGGAAGAAGACCCCTTTCATTTCTCCATTTCCCATTGCGGCGATTATGCAGCAGCCATTGTAAGCAAAGAATACCGGGTAGGGGTGGATGTGGAGCTGGTGAATGATAAGATCAGCATCTTGCAGAAAAAATTTCTGAGCGAAGCAGAAATGAAAATGCTCAATACCCAATGTTCAATGACCAATACCCAATGTTTAACACTCTGCTGGAGTGTAAAGGAGTCTGTGTTTAAATGGTGGGGAAAGGGATCGGTTGATTTTAAAAGAGGCATGGTATTGCAATCAGTCCATGGCGATCATACAGAAGGAAAACTGCATTGCCTGTTTAAGAACGAAACCGAACTGGTTGTTCATTACCTTTCGTTCAATAATAATTTTCTTACCTGGGTGTTAACGGATCGTTGATCACAGCTAACGGGTCCTGGTTCAGCAGTCCTTTAAGCGAAGCGTATAATTTCCGGTAGCTCCGGTTCAACGATGCCGGCTTCTCAAAAAATAGTTCAATACTCTCTGCCCAGAATTCCTGGAAATTCTTTTCGGCATATTCCGAATACAGTCCGCCGTAAATATTCTTTTCGGTATGATATGCTTTGTTGGCATCGTTACGGAAACTGCTGTACTGCTGCCTGAAATTTGTATCAATGTTCTCTTCTACAATAAAGGTTTGATAATAGAGCGCATGCGCCATTTCGTGCAGTCCTACATTCTGCCCGTCGTTTGCTTTGGCATATCCTTCTAAAAAATGTTTCCACGACAGGTTGATGGCCCGGCCCGATACATTTCCTTCCAGCAAACAAAGTACAGGAGCTGTTCTCATGAATTCCTGCGGGTAAATATGAATGAACCGGAAATGAGGCAGCAGGTATTTCTCTAATCCAAACGTAAGTTGAATGGCTGCAGCGCTGATGAGTACCGGCATTTCTTTATATACAGTATCGTCGTAGATCTTGAATGTTTTTTCTGCGATGAAATGGATCAGCCTTTTTAAAAAAATACTTTTGTTGTCTGCAGAAAGAGAATTAAAATGGGGGAATCGTTTTGCCAGTATCTCTGTAAGTTCTTCGTCGGTGAAATTCAGTTTTTCGCCATAGTAAGTAAAGCAGGGGAGACTCTCATCCTTTGTAACAGGCAGCCCGTTTGAGTAATCAACGCCTTCTTCCAGCGTTTCACTCCGGAAAAATACAATGAAGAAGATATAACCGAACAGTAAAAAGAAAGAGATGAACGCCAGTTTGTTCTCACCTTCCAGTACAAACCAGATGGTTAAGAGAAATACGCCCAGGGGTATCCAGAACCTGCGATGTTTATTCGTTATGATCATCCGTTACGTCTGAACTTCCATTCAGTAAAGGTATATCACCCACCGATGCACCGGCAATTCCTTTTACTGAACCATACATGCCGCTGGTGCTTAGTAAAACTTTTTCTAATTGTTTTTCCCTTTCCTTCCAGATCTTCTCCATCTGTACTCTTTCTTTAGTGATAGATTGTTTCATCGACATAAATCCTTCCACGATGGCTTCCATTTGTCCACGGAATTCGTTGCCGGTTAAAAAATCATACAGCATCTGCATCTTATCTCCCTTGCCTTCCTGTGCTTTTTGTGCTTCATATATTTTTATGATACCGCTGCGTAAGGCATGCGCCAGGCTGCTTACTTCACTGAAGCCGCAGATCCAGATGCCTTCTTTCTCCCCAAACCGATCCATGTCTTTTGGAAATGCCTGCGTTACCAGGATGGCCACATCGGCACCGGTATTCCGTTTGTCTGCCTTCAGTTTATCAACCCAATTATTGCTCCAGCCCTTTGTACGTTTGCTCTCATAAACGATTTTGCCGCAGGTAACTCCACTGCTGTTTCTTACCGTTTGGATACAGTCGGCGCCTTCCACACCTTTGCCTACTTCACTGACCAGGTCGAAGGGAAAATTTTCTTTTAAGATATCCTCTAACAAAGATTCCTGGCTCTCTCCCTGCAACTGCATGCTGCCCTGTTCGCTTTTCCGTTTCAGTTCTTCTATCAGTTTCTGCTGCTGTTCCATCTGCAATTTGAATTCCTTTGTCTTCAGGTCAAACAGTTCCTGTTCCCGTTTGATGGCGCTGTCTTCGATCTCTTTTCGTTTTTCCAAAAAGCGTTTCTCCAGTTCCATCTCAAAATTCTTCTGCTTTTCTTCCAGGGCCGATTTATCCCGCAATAGTTCCAGTTCTTTTTTCTGCATTTCCTGCAGTTGCTGTGTTTTTATACGGGCATCATCTTCCAGCACTTTCAGTTTGGCAGCCAGTTCATCGCCGGCTTTTTTCTGTGCTGCTGTTTCAATGGAAGCTTTCTGTTTTTCAAACTCTTCTTCTTTCTTTTTCTGCCAGTCGAGCATTTTACCACGCAGTTCTTTTTCCACCTCGTTTTTGAGGCTTTCATTCAGTTCAAATTCATGCCCGCAGTTGGGGCATTTGATCTCGGTTCCCATCACGTATTTTTTTACAAGATAACTAAAATTAAAAAGCTTCCCGTAAGAGAAGCTTTGTGCCCGAGACTGGATTGTAACCAGCACCCCGCCCTGGGGCGGGACCACCACCTCACTATTCTTAAATTAAAAAAGCGAAGTAAAAAACTTCGCTTTGATTATTGTGCCCGAGACTGGATTGTAACCAGCATCCCGCCTTTGGCGGGACCACTACCTCAATCTTTTCAATTAAAAAAGCGAAGTAAAAACTTCGCTTTAATTATCGTGCCCCTAATTGGGCAAATATCGAACCGACTTTGGGAGGATTTAAGAAGTTTGTCAATTTTAAGGTGTTAATTTTCAAGATTTTGTGATTTTACTCTGATTTAGTTGGCTGATTTCCAAACAAGGTCATAGCAGGGAAGGCTACAATATTGTATAATTAAACAGTCCAATAGTTGCTTCTCTCGTCTTTACACTCAAAGAAATCGTTAACTCAAAAAACTAAAATCCTGCTACGCTATCAGTTTTCCAAATAATTACATTGTTGGGGTCTCGTAAAATAAATGCTTTCAATTTTGAGAGAAGGTATAAAGTGATTATTATAAAGACCCATTGGCTATAGAAATCAAGTTTATTGCCGCTGCTATACAAGACAATTAGCCCATAAATCATACTTGCCATTAATGCACCACTACATACCCAAAACCGGTGCAAGGAGGGTTTATTTACAACTCTCAACTTCTTCAGAAAGATAAATGTCCAGAGTATTACAATGATACCTGCAAGCGTTACAATTATTGAAGGAATGTTGTTGCCTTTGAGGAATACAAGAAGAATCTGAGTAAGCCAAAGAATACTTCCTGCAAAAGGGATAAACCATGTTATTAGATATTTTGGAGGTATATTCATATCATCTTGCCCTGACAGATTACCTCGTATCCGGATAGCTGCAAAAATCAAAAGAACTATAAGTATGGCAGATATGAGATATTGAACAGGGGATGCCGAAAATCCTGACATTTTATAAAAAATGGCATAATGGATTAAGCAGGCAAAAATAAAAACACCAGACACAATTATAATTCCGGTCTTGTTTAGCCAGGCTTGCGGGGAGGATTTGGGGAAAATTAATTCAGCATATGCAATAGGAATTGTGAAACTCCAGATTGCATGATAACCAATAATCGCAACAGCCCATACCCAATTTACGCCTAATGTTCTTCCATAACTCATATCAAGTTTCAGAAACGATGGGTTGAAAACAGATTGAAGTAATACACATTCTTCCAGTATGCCAGCAGCTATACCAAGCATGATTATAGATGGCCAACTTAAATTATTTCGCCTGACAAGTTCTCTTATTAGTAACACAGCGGAGCCATAAAACAAAGATTCAATTACTAGAAGATAAATTCTGCTTAAAGGCGTAGATCCAAATAATAACTCGGCTATAATTGGCGATAGAAAAAAGAGGGTTACTGCGGGTTTTATACCCGTTTTTCTATTATGAAACCCCGTATTACCATTTTTTAAACCCATCTCCGGACTCTTTGACAATAATCAATGTATTTATCGCCGAATGCTTCTTGTAATTTTGATTCTTCCAAAGGAATTACAATGGCATTAATATAACTGAGAACAAAGGGTAAGAATACAATTGGCCAAACATGCAATAGCAAAGCTGCTTCTCCAAGATATATCAAGGAAAGACTGATGTACATGGGATTTCTGCTTTTGCTATACGGGCCCCAGGTTATTAATTCTTTTGAAACCTTACCAGGGATTGTAGTTGTTTTCAGCTTTCTGAAAATTACCTGACTCCAGGCTGCAATGAGCAATCCTGACAACATTAATATTGCCCCGGTAATTTTTGAAACTGTATATACATTAGATGTTAGCAGGAGAATAGGCCACAAATTATGTATAGCAAGCCCCATCAGGTAAGCCAGAATATATACCCAGGGAACAGGGATTTTTAAAAGTTGTTTAAAACTGTTTTTCACTATCATTATCTAATGTTGATTGAATTTTTCCGGAGATGTTTATTCCCCTTTCTTTTAATAATCAAATTGGCAATGCTGGGTATTTTATTATGAACTAACGAAGGATAAACTATAAACATCGAGTCTTCAACTTCAAATTCTGCATCCTCAAGCTCGGTATTCAATTTCTCTGCCAGCTTAGCTGCGCCGCCCACAAACCTTCCGGTGAATACCCTGTAATTTGTATTACTCTCAATTTTATTGAAGCCGTAATACTCCACTATACTCTCTATGTCAGTGAGAAGTTTATGTGAATTGATATAGACAATAATCAAACATTTCATTTGCCCTGAAGGTTTTCGTTTGACACATTCCCACTATCCTTACCTTGAGCAACATAAAAAGTTCTAATTATAAAAGATAACGGAATTCCAATAGCCCCAATCAGAATAAGCATTGGCTTAATTGCTTTTATAAGTTTGAAAGGGGGAAATTTTATCTGACTTAAAAGAGGTAAAATCAGAAATCGCATGGCAGCCCATATAAATATTCCATAAAGAATGCCGATAAGCAGATTGTTCTTTGCATACTTTTTAAGCAAGGGGTAAACAATCCAGAAAAAAAATGTAAAGCTGAAAGCAATAAAATAATGAATAAGTATCCCTAATAAAATAAACTGTATACTACCAGTTGCAATTTCTTTTCCAATAGTTGCGGCTGCAATGCCGTTTAATACTTTTTCTGGTGTTGAGTGAAAACTAAACCATGCGTCAGCAAAAGCGGCAAGTATGTCAAGAGTGCCGACAATTAAGCCTGCCATCATCAGCTTCTTTTGTGGAATTTTTAAGATATGATTCATATAATTATACTTTATATTGGTTGCAGTGAGGCACGGATTAGAAAGATATTTGTGTTATTAAAACAATATCCAAATGCCAGGCCTGCTGCATTCATTCTAACCATACCACACCTATGAAATATCATGCAGTTTTCCGGAACACTATAATACTGAACCTTAACCTTGATAAAAGTATTGAGTTCATTAAATTATTTACTCGGATTTTCAATGAACGTCATTCATCCGTATATGAAAAGCATCTGCCCACAAATTTTCTGCTGCTCACTAGAACTCGTTTACAGCCGATACCTTAAAACACCTTCCAAATAAACCGGCAATTGAGCATGGCTAAAGCTAAAAAGTATATGTTGCTTTTGTGCTGAAATATTACCGCCGAATGAAAACTGCATTCCCAAATGTTCGTTTATCTTCTTCGCAGTTGTGTAGCCCAATTTAAACCTGGATGCAGTAAACCTATACCAGCCATCTATTGGCAATTGCGAATTCCCAGAAGGGTATCTGTCACGAAATGTTTCCTTTGCTTGTTCAGAAAACTTAATATGTGTAAAGGCAGTATTTTGATAATTTAATTCAAATCCTTTTGTCCATTTCATGCCTTGATGATAAAATATTGTACAGGCTTCAAATCCTATTCCGTCATAGCTTCCGCCTCTGTCGGAGTTGTGAACATAATAGACTTGTGGCATGGCAATCAGAAACCATTTGTCGCTGAGTTGATATTCCCTGGAGAGAAAAAAATTAAACTTCAGCGGCATGTCTTTTAAAATCAATGGAGCGAACTTTAGTGTTGCCCCATAATAGAAGTTGGAGGTGATAATGTCAAAATGTTTTACATATCCTATACTTGTAACAACCTCCGGCTCCAATCCAATTTTCAGAAAGAACTGACTACTAAAATCAGTATTACGATATGGAAGCAGCACCTGACTATTGGCTTTTATGAATAAAGAGAAAATAAAAATTACCAGAATAATCTTTTTGATAGTCTTTTTCCTGTCCATAATGTTATCTGAGTTTGTTTCTTACAGCCGCAATAGTCTGAGTAGCATAATTGGTAAATAATGATAGATGTCCGGCCCCGGAAACAACAGTCATTTCAGCATGTGGTAATTGTGGTAAATTATAATTTCTTTGATAGCCTTCGGAGGCAGCACCGCAAGTTCCGGCGATAATAGAAACTTTTCCATTAAATCTCTCAATACCGCTTGCCCAGTTAAAACCTTTTGGCATATTCCTTTCGTTCTTTTGAACGATATAGTAATGATAAGCCCCGAACCTCCACATCGGATAGTTTTCAAAGACTGATTTATCACAGGTAAAATTCCTTGACGACTTTGGCAAAATATCAACAGCTTTAAAGTCTGCTGCAGCATGGTCAGATGAGGTCATTAGTTCATTCATCCAAAAGAAATTCATCCCATCTAAAAAACTAATAGCCCCTCCGTCGTAGCCAGATTTCTGGGATGGTATCATTTGTCCTGGTTCAATAAAAATCAGTTTTGAAACACTATCCGAGTTTCTTGTTGTGTAATGTATCAGCAACTGGCAGCCAAAAGAATGGCCAACCAGGCTTACTTTTCTGCCAGGGGCTAATTGCTTTTTTACTTCTGCAATTTCCTCATCAAAACTTTCAAAGGATAATTCTTCTTTCGTCACCCTCTCTGACAGACCAGCTCCACGGGGATCCCACATTACTACAAAAAAACTATCAGCTAATTGCTTTAATGGAAGCAACAAACGAAAATCGCCTCCAGGTCCGCCTGGCAGTATGAACACAGGCGGGTTCTGGGGATTGCCGAATGTTTGAAGATGAAGTTTTCTTGTGTGACCAGCCACCGTAACACTTAGCTGTGGTAAGTTAGTATCCTGGTCTGCCGTGGGCGGAACTATATTTCCTGGTTTTTCAATATCTTTTATACTGCATGAGCATACTAGAATTACCAATGATAAGAACACTAATTTAATCATACAAAAAGTTCAGATTAAAAATAATAATTGCAGTGAACACAGTTTTTCTACTCTATAACGGTTAAAACTTTCAAATGAGAAAACTTGAATACACTGTGCCCACTGCAATTATGGCGAAAATTTAATTCTTAATTGGTGCCGCTCCGGGCGCAGGTGCGTTGAAATCAACCTCGTTTTGTGGTACATCAAAATAGTCCACATAACTATACTCCATAAAACAGGGTCTCACATCATTTTTAATCAACCCCGGAATGATGTTCGCAGGTAAATACACCATTGCACCGCTTCTGCCGCCTCCCTGAGTGGCGGGAGCAGTAACACCCCATCTTCTTGCATCATAAAAAGCCAGACCCCGCAAAAACAACGCAATTCTTCTTTCCCTTTTTAATTCTTCCAGAGCTTGTGATTGGGTTAATCCCGTTCCTGAAACTGCCGCCAAACCAGAATTTTGGAAGTTCCTTACCTGGTCAACTAATAGCAAACCCTGGTCAATCTGTCCTGTTCTGATTAACGCTTCAGCCGCCATTAATGCGTTTTCTTCATATGAACCTGCCACGGGCATTAAAGCAGCCGGGTCTAAATTATCGGTTGCATAATTTCCGCCATTTTCAACATTTACAACCGACCATCTTGTACCAAATTGCAAACCCCGGCTTCTTATATTAGGAGGATATGAAGCGTTGCCAGTAACGGGGTCATAAGTGCTGTAGAAATTCCGTGGCAATCTTGCGTCACCTGTTTTAAATTCCTGTATCAATCT
Source organism: Ferruginibacter sp. (assembly GCA_044220615.1). GTDB lineage: Bacteria > Bacteroidota > Bacteroidia > Chitinophagales > Chitinophagaceae > Ferruginibacter. Next base: position 472,675 of record JBGAQR010000001.1, read on the forward strand.
TTCACTTGCAAAAGTGAACTCAGTAAATGACCCAACAAGGATGTATGGGTGAAAAAAAGCACCAGCAACATCATTATTTCCATCAGATGTCATACCCTGCCTGAAAATTTTATCTCCTGATTGTACACCGCCATCAGTAAACGTTTTGAGTGCGGACCAGTCCGATGCAGTCATGGCAGCAACTTTTTTATTTACCAGCAAGTTTCTTGCCTTCATGGTATTAATTTGCCTTTTCCACATATCCGGGGTTATTACGTTGGATTTATCATTGTAAGAAGGTGTGATAGCCTTGTATAGGTCTGTGTAAGCGGCATTCGCAGACAGACCGTCTAAGGTTGTCTTGCATAAATCTAATATCCGGTTTCCTTCAGTGATTATTGTTTCATGTGTTACAAACTGTCCTGTAGGATTAAAACTTGTCTGGTCATAAACAAGGGCCGACAGGTACATTGAGCCTAAACGGGAGTAAGCATACCCCTTCCACCATAAAGCCCATGCTTTTAATAATCCTTTCTTCGTCGCTGCATCTCCGGAAAAACTCAATGCAGGGTTTTCTATAGATTGCAACAAAGTATTAGCCTGAGCAATGTAGAAATAGCAAAAATCCCATTCGTACTGAAAAGCATTTCTATCGCCTGCTGGCCTGTTGTTGAAGCCTTTTAGTGATTCAAGTTGAGTTACACCAAATGGATTAGTTACAACCGTCCCGTTGGGTAATGTTATTTTATACACCTGGTTACTCCATCTTGCACCAAAATTTCCATAAGGCATAAAAAGTTCGTCGCCCATGATACTGTGATGGGTGTTCGCTATCACCATCAGGTTAGTAGAACCTGCGTTCAATATATTCCCTAACTGCTTTTGAACAATCCCCAACGCAAAATTGGTGATGCCTGCCTCAGTAGTTAATGAAGCTTCCGGCGTAGGAGCATTCGGATTTTTTAAATCCAGCTTGCTTTTGTTACAAGCCGGCAGAGTTATCCCGGCACATAACACAAAGTACAATATAAACTTTTTCATTATTGTCAAGTTTTAATTTTTAGAATCCAAGATTAATACTGAATTGAAATGAGCGGAGGTTAGGAACGTTGAAAGCATCAACACCATTGATAGCACCGATACCCAATGCCGGGTTACCCTGTGCATCATTTGTATTGGTCGCTTCCGGGTCAAGCCCTCCATATTTGGTAAAAGTTACCAGGTTCCTTGCTGATACAGTAAAGCCTAACTGACGAATCCATTTGGGTTTTAGACTACCAGCCAAGTTGTACGACAAGGATAAATCCCTTAAACGCAGGAATGAACCATTTTCTACAAACCAGCCTGAAGGACTTACGCTATTATAAAGACTATTGTAGAAGTTTATATAGGCACCTGTTTGTCCGTTTACGGTAATCTGCTGGTCAAAATCTTTTGAAAGCCTGTCCCTGTATAACCATTGACGGGTAAGATTATAAATCTTATTGCCATACCTCCAATCCCACTGGAAAGAAACAGTTAAGTTCTTCTGTACTACGAATGTGTTAATAAATGAAGCATTAAATTTTGGGAAAGCACTTCCCAGTATGGATTGGTCATCCGGGGCTGTCATTAATGCCCTATGTGTGGTTTTATTTACAACAATTCCATTTACCAATTCATAGTCACCTATATTGGCTGTGGGTATATATGGTGTTTTATCTCGTCTTAATTGAGTGAGGCTGCTTAGAGGTGAAGGCGCATAAAATATACCCAGTTCCTGGCCCTGCTGAACTCCAAATACTCCTGTTACAATGTCCTTTCCGTTAGCAATTTTATCAACCATTATTTTGAATTGCCCGTATCGTATGCCGAAATTCCATTCAAAGTTTCTTGTTTGAGCCATTTTAAAATCAAGTGACAAATCAAATCCCTTTCCGGAAAGGCTGCTTAAATTGTCTAATATTGTTTGATAACCGGTAGATGGCGGTAAATCTGCTCCCTGTATCACATCTGTTGATTTCCTGTTCCAGTAAGTAGCAGATAATGTAATGCTTGACAACCAGTTTTTCATACCTGTTTTAAAAGTTGCATCTGTACCAATTTCAAGTTCTTTTGAACGCTGCACTTTTAAATTTGGGTTACTTGCCTGAATAGAAGTGCTGAGTCCCACAGCTCCAACTCCTACAGTATTTGCACTCAAAGTGATTTGGCGTGCATACCTTGACGGTTGAATTCCAGCTTCACCATAAGCCGCTCTCAATTTCCAGTCCGACAGGAAATTTGTTTTTAGAAATTCAGAAGGGCGAATAAAAACCGTTCCTCTCGGGAAAGTAAAAGGTGTTTTGGCATCTCCAAACTCAGATGAATAATCAGAACGAACTCCGCCACTGATACCAAAAAGATTGCCATACTCTATAGTTTGATTTATCAAGAAACCGAATGTGGTAAATTCATCAGAGAAATCCCCACTGGTCTTATTTTGTGCCACATTTATGTTAAAGGGCGGGTAGGCAGGCAGGATGTCTCCTTGTGCAAAATATTGCCTGTTTTTTGTGTTGCGCCAGTCGTAACTAAACTGTGTTACAGTCCTGATAGGGATTTTTATTTTAAAATCATTTTCAAAATCTGTTTTAAAATAAGCGGAAAACAATGAATTAAAAAACTGGAACTTGTTGAACCGACTATTGATAGAACCAGCAACATTATTACCAAAAAAAGCCTGTGCACTTTGCAGTCCGGAAGTTTGGTTATGAAAAAAATTATAAAAATCCGAGTTCGCTATTTCAGCCCCAAATTTATAATCAAACTCTGCAAATTTTGGAAATTTGTAACTGAGCAAAAAACTTTGTACAATCCTTGTTTGCTTCTGGGACCTTTCCCTCCATTCTTTTTCAGCTAACGGATTTAGCTGGTTTTCATTCAGCTTTGGCTTAACAACAAGATTTCCAAGACTATCTCTTTTCTCAAAATCAATGAACTGCCATGAATTGGTTAAATTAAACCTGCTGCCTCCGGCAAGCATATTCTCATCTGTAATGATATATTGAGTAGTACTGCGGAAATTAAACCCTTTTGCAAACTCAAATCCAAGATTAGAAGAAAGATTTATTCTTTTATATCCGTTGAAAAGAACATTTTGCTGGTTTAAATACGATGCGCCAAAAGAATAATCTGATTTCTCCCCTCCACCAGAAATGTTCAATGATGTGCTGCTGGTTACTGCCTGCCTGTATGCCTGGCTGATATGGTCGTATCTTTTTTCTAAATATGGTTTATCATTTTTTATATCATTGTTTGATGGGTTCACTGCATCAAGAAAAGTTGGGTCTGGCCATGCACCTCTTGAATCCGGCTGCAGGCGAACACCTGCCTTAGTTATATAGCCCTGAGCATCGGTTACAAAATGATGGAAATTTGCCAGCAAATCATTTTGACGAATCACATTATCAAAACTTACTTGTGTGCGAAGGTCAATGGATAGTTTTTTACCGTGACCTCCTTTTTTTGTAAATACTTGTATTACACCATTGGCTCCCTGTGCACCATACAATGTTCCGGCAGCCGCACCCTTCACAACCTCAATTCGGTCAACAGTAGAAAGGTCAAGTCCTGTAAGGCCACCGCTTACTTCAACTCCATCAACTAATATCATGGGGCCAGTTCCTGCCAGGTCATTAACGCCCCGCAAAACAATTTGAGCAGATGTTCCCGGCATCCCCATTGTGAACTGAACCTGTGCGCCTGCGATTTTACCCTGTAACGCCTGTTCAACGCTGGCTACAGCGCTTTTGGGAATGTCCTTACTGTTTAGTGTGCCGATGTCAATTGCTACTTTCTTTCTTGTAGTGGCTACACCAACACCAGTAACAACTACTTCTGATAACACGGAACCAGTTGCCGCCTTCATTGCAATTACAATCTCGGTTTTTCCGGTGATGTCAACTTCTGTTTGCTGCATGTTTTGGGCACTTATAACCAAAGTACCTGAACTTACATTTTGAAGTTTGAAATTTCCGTTTGCATCTGCGGAAGTTCCTGTTTTGGTTCCTTTCACAAGAATACTTGCAAACGAAACCGGGTTCCCGTTTTCATCTACAATCTTTCCTGTTACCGTTTTGTTCTGTGCGATAGCAAATCCACAAATCAGAAGCTGAAAGCACAAGAGATAGAGATACTTTCTCATTAGCATGATTTTTTGTTTTGAAAAATATTTAGCAATAACCTGATAGTTATGACTATCAAAATACATACGAATGCTGCATGGGTTTTGAAGGTATTCAACAAACATATCCTGTACGACTATCAATGCGTAGTTAATGACAATACAAGCCCTTCGTTTGTGATGTTATGATGTTTGTTTGCGCAAAAGTGTATTTGCTATGGCTACTTCTGCAAATTCTCTTCTGAAGCTCTTTTGCAATGGTTATACTTACTCTATTCAACAGATTTTATAAAAGCAGAATTAATCCGCAAATCAGTTTTGGATTGGAGAAAAGCAATGATTGAGTAGTCTGAAACGACGTCACCTGAAGGAAGCCGGATATTAACTGTTCCAGCACTATCCGTTACCGATACAAATTCGGTAACAATGTTAATGTGCGATAAACGTTTCCCGTTATTCTCACCGGCTGTAATCCTTTTTTCAGTTTTGTTGAGTATAAGTGCTATATTCAGTAGGTATTTAGTCGGGTCAGAGTTTAAATATGTTACAGACAAGTTAGCTGAATCAAGTCTTTTTATTTCTGCACTTAATTTTACATCTGTCTTTTGCTTTTGTGATTCCTTTATTTGTTTCCTGATAAGCGGGTAATCTGAGCCAACGAACTCATATTGACCGTTAATAAAAACCTGGGGGGTATAAACTGTTTCATTTTTGAAATAGGAAGCATATTGCTTCTGCCTGCCCGTAAATTCAGGTTTGCTGAATTCATCTTTCCATCCAAGCCTGTTCCAGTAATCTACGTGAAATGCAAGTACAACTAAATTACTTTTAAATTCCTTCGCCAGTTTTTTCACTGTTTCCTCAGCAGGCGGGCAGGTAGAGCATCCCTCAGAAGTGAATAATTCAAGGACTGCTATCTGTTTTGCTGTATCTGCTTGTGCCGCAACATTAACCGATAAGAGAAAAAGCAAGAATATAAATGTGAATTGACAAAGCCAGTGTTTCCGGAATTCCATACTCAAAATTAAAACTGACATTTCATATAGTGTCAATCATTCAATAAACTACATTTATACAAACACAAACACATCATGTCAGATAATAAATGGCATATCTACTTTCCAATAGGTGGGATCAAAGTTTAGTGGCTTACAGTTGACAGATGTGGTGGTTTATATTCAATCCAGTAAACATCCCTCTTCCTGCAAAAGAAAAAGTACTTTTTGTCAGGGGAAATATAACTGCAAAATTCATACGCCTCTGTATTTACCTTGTTGCCCAAATTTTTTGCTGGCAACCAATTGCATGAAATATCTTTTACAGCATAATAAATATCACCTTCTCCAAATCCATCCTTCCTGTTTACAGCAGTAAAGAATAAGAATTTTTCGTCCGGCGAAATAAAAGGGTCATGTTCGGTACTGTCTGAATTAATAGCTTTTCCCAGATTTTTCGGAGTTTGATATTTACCATTCTGAAATTCACTTCTGTAAATATCCAGCCCTCCAAACCCTCTGGGACGATTAGATGTAAAGTACATGTTTCCGTTCGCCGCAAATGATACATAATACTCCGTAAAAGAAGAATTTACCTCTTTGACATTTTCAGGCTCTGACCATTTATTAAATCCTATTCTCTTAACCCTCCAGATATCATCATTACCTGAAGTATCGCCTTTGTTCACTGGCCTGTTTGAAAGAAAGTATAAATCTCCATTAGGGTGAAACATCGGGTCGTACTCGTCAAATTTCTCAGTTGAAAAAGCTGCTTTTGCAGGTGTTTGCCAGGAGCCATTATCAAAAGTGGTAAAGAATACATCGCTCTGTCCGTGACTGTTTCTTGTAAATAAAAATAATTTCTCATCTTTTGAGAAGCAGGAGTTATACTCAAAAGAATCTGTTGAAACAATGTCCTTTAAAAATACCAGGGCAGATGTACCGGGTTTTTCAGTTTGATAATTTATTTGTTTAGTTGTCTTACAAGAGTATAATTCAAACAAACATAGCCCTGTTAATATCAGATAACGATTGAAGGGGCATGATCTTTTACTGAATAAATAATTTTTATTATTGTGCATTCACATTATTTATGCACTGCAAATATCAGGGCACTGCAATATTTCCGGCTTAATAATCAACAATCAGCAAGTATAAGTCAACCAATAACACTCTTTGTCTCAATACACAAGATTCATCCCTGTAGTAAGGTTTTCAACAGTTCCCTTTATTGCAATAACTATGGTGAGGGTTATTTAAATAAATCCTTTCTCCCTAATCACCTTTTTTATTTTGATTAAGTAACACAAGTTGCCCTAAATGGTGTGCAAGGTGGGTTGTTCTGGTAATAATGATGTTTAACTTATTCCGATGCGGTTCTTTCAGGAAGTCTTCGGCAGAAACTACAGTGTGCCTTTCAAACCATTCTTCCGGCTGCAGGCGGTCAAATTTTTGGGCTAATACTTCGTTTGATTGCCTCCAGTTTGCCCGCAGTTCCCGGGCAGAGGGAATTTCTTTTGTTGTTTTATCGGGCAATTTAAGGAAAGGGTCACTCAAAGCCGGGAATAATTTTTCTCCCATGCCCAACAATAACAATACACTATCGTTTACTGCTATCAGGTGTCCAAGCAGGTATATCCCTCTGTTCCTCCTGGGGGCAATTTCCTTCAGCAATTGCTCATCAGTAATAGAGTTAAGAACGTTATCAATATCTTTTACCAGTGCATACCATCTGGCCAGCACTATTTTGACTGCTATTTGAGTTGAGTTCATTTTAGCTGCTTACTTTTTTTCGGTCAATAAATCATGATATTATCATTCCCGCTGTAAGATTAAAAATAGTCCCTGTTATTGCGCTTCCTTCATCAGAAGCAACGAAAACAGCAGCGTTTGTCAATTCGGTAAGAGTGGTTAAACGCTTTCTGTGTGTCATTCCCTCCATCATTGCATGAAACTCTTCAAATTTTATTCCATGCGATTTACCATGAATATCCCAAACCTCATCAATCAATGGTGTTTCTGGAATTCCTGTTGTAAGTAAGCAAACAGACCGAACTCCATTTTGACCACATTCCACAGAAATGGAACGGCAAAGTGCCTCCATTGCCGCCCAAGCTGGCACCATACCTCCAACAAACGGAGGGCTTATATGACTTGCATTGGGAGTGTGCATCAGTATTACTCCATGCCCCTGCTTTACCATTTGACTTGCCGCAATTTTTGCTGTCAGGAAATGCGACTGCAAATAGGTAGTAATTGGGTGCATGAATTGTTCTAATGGCAGCTCAGTGATAGCTGCACCCTGAATACCCTTTTGCGACAACCCAATTGCATTAAATGAAATATCAACCTTGCCTGCCTTCTCAATTGTTTGAAGCATGTGATTTTTTATTGCCTCTTCATCTAAGGCATCCAATACTGAAGTTTCAATAAATCCACCTGCTGCTTTTATTTCTTTTGAAATTGCATTAAGCTTTTCCTTTGTACGCCCAGTTAAAAAAACCTTTGCCCCTTCATAAGCAAATGCTTTTGCTGTGGCACAACCTACTGAACCATTGCCATAAATAATGGCAACTTTATTTTCCATTCTTCTCATTTTTATTGTTTATTAGGTATAAAAAATATTTATGGCTGTATCATTTTCCCACCAGGATCTGCGTTATCATTTCATGCTCATTTCAAAGTTCTTCAGGTATTGTGTCCAGGCTCCTGTGCAACCTTTATAACATTGAATTTTAGGAGTTAACCCTTCATGTGTAAAAGTTACTACCGTCATCTTGGCTTTAGTGGAGATATCAAAACAAATTTTTGAACCAGTCCATTCATCTGTATCATCCAGAAATGAAAGATTACTTTCAGTAACTAACCACACTATTTTTTTGCCGGGAATTAATTCAACCAGCTTTTGCCTTGAGAAATGAGCCCCGTTTCCGGCCTCAAACGTAAATTCATCATTTGGCTTTCTGCTTTGCCCTTTTATCGTTTCAGAGTAGATGCCTGACCACCATTTTTCTACATCAAGTAATTTTTTAAAGATAGCTCCCGGAGTCTCCGAGGTTTCAAAACTGTATGTAAAATCTGTCTTTTTCATTATAAATTGTTTATTTAAAGTTTTACGACTGACCTTTCAATCTTGTTAATATTATTTATCAGGCAATCCCCACTTTTTTACTAACTCAGCATTAAGCCCACCTTCTTTACCATTTGGTTTTCCCTTTCCTGTTGTAATTAAGTTTTGCAAACTCCCCTGTATATAACTGCTCCAGGCATCATGGCAAACATTGTAGCACTCATACTCAGGAACCAGCCCTTCATGGGTGAATACAATTTTGGTTTTGTTTCCATCCGGAATGAGTTCAAAAATTAGATTGGTGTTTATCCATTCTGTTTTATCTTTTGTGAAATTAAACTGATTATCTATTACTTTATAAACCAGTTTTCTATCCGGAATTAATTCAATGAGTTTGATTTTGCACAGGTGAACATCTTTGTAATGATAAAAAAATGTTTCATTGAGTTCATCTGTCTTGCCTGTTATTTCTTCTGACCACCAGGCCCTGAAGTTTTTAATTGCACTGAAGGCTTCCGCTGCTGATTGCGGCACTACAATAGACGTAGTAAAGTTTTTATTTTCCATATTTTTATTAGCTTGATTAGTGTTTAATTCAGTTTTTGATTTGGATATTGTTTCATTAGCATTGTTACAGCTAATAAACAATGAGATTGCCAGAAAAACCCGATAATTAAGTTTAGTCATTTTCTTGTTTTATAGTGTTAAAGCATTTCAGCCATTCCAAAAGCAGTTAAAAAGTCTTCGTATTGTTCTTTTACCTGCATGTTTGCCACTTCTGTAAAGTGCGCCGTTGCAGGGTCAACTACTGTTCTTAAAGGCCGCTTCCCTTTTTGTGCATTTATTAAATTCAGAAGTGCATCAGCAACCAATTGCGGATTTGGCTTAACAGCTTCAAACATCTGTCCAATCCCTGCGCCGATTTGCTCAGGGATTTTTGCCAGCTCGCCATAGCCTGCAATTACTGTGTCATCGGAACCCGGTACAATTTTTCCGAAAATTTCTGTGGGGAAAGGGCCGGGTTGTATCATAACAACTTCAATTCCGAATGGTTTTACTTCATAGTGCAGCCCTTCAGTTAGACCTTCCAGAGCGAATTTTGCACTATTATAAGTCATTTGAAACGGGAAAGAGAATCTTCCGGCAACGCTTGAAATATTTACAATTAATCCATCACCCTGCTGTCGCATTTGAGGCAGAACCGCCCTGATAATTCTCCAGGGAGCAATAGCATTTATATTCAATACACCAGCGAAATCTTCGGCTGTGTATGTTTCTGCAATGCCACTTGTATAAATTCCGGCATTGTTAACCACAACGTCAAGGCGTTTTTCTTTTGTTACGATGCTATTCAAAGCATCGGCCACTGATTTGGCATCTGTGAGTTCTACATCCAACACTTCAATATTTTCCTGCAGCATCAGTTCCTTTGCTTTGTCGGCATTTTTTACTTTTGTGTTACGCATTGTTGCATACACTTTATGCCCGGTAGCTGCACAGGTTTTTGCAGCAAGCCAGCCAAATCCGCTGTTTGTTCCCGTAATCAGGATAATTTTTTTGTTTGTCATAATGAAGAATTTGTTTTTTTGAAATTCTAAAGCAAAGCTAATAGCGAAAAGCCCCTTAAAGAGGGTGTGAAAAGGACATTATAGTGGGTTGTTTTGGACAAGCGAATTTGTTACCTTTGGTTAAACAAAATTTTTTTATGAAACATCTTACCATACTTGTACCGGAGGGCCAAAGTAATATGAGCAGTATGTCCGGTACTCATGAAATCTTTATGGCTGCTAATGCGTTATGGAAGAATTCCGGCAAAAAGGAAATCTTCAAAATTGAATTAGCCGGAATTTCAAAAAGAGTGCAAACTGAAAAAGATTTATTTGAAGTAAAGCCGCATACAACTATTTCTGCAATACGAAAAACTGACCTTATTATTATTCCGTCCTTCAATCATAATTATGAGGGAAAAGGCACACGGGGTAATAAAATGATTGTTGAATGGATAAAGGAACAATATAAAAATGGTGCTGAAGTGGCCAGCATGTGCAGCGGGGCTTTTTTACTGGCAGCAACCGGCCTGCTGGATGGGAAAACCTGTTCCACACATTGGGCTGTGGCAGATAAGTTCAGAAATATGTTTCCCAATGTACATTTGCAAACAGACCAGCTTATTACGGATGAGAATGGGATTTACACCAATGGGGGAGCTTACTCTTTTCTTAACCTGGTAATATACCTTATTGAGAAATATTACGACCGGCATACAGCAATCTTCTGTTCAAAAATATTCCAGGTTGAACTTGACCGGCAAACTCAATCTTCTTTTATTATTTTTTCGGGGCAGAAACTGCATGACGATGAAGTAATAAAAAAAGCACAAACATTTATAGAAGCAAATTTGGACGAGAGAATATCTTTTGAACAATTATCATCAAAATTTGCATTGAGCCGGAGGAACTTTGACAGAAGATTTATTAAAGCAACCGGGAATACTCCGCTTGAGTATTCACAACGGGTAAAAATTGAAGCTGCCAAAAAAATGCTTGAAACTACCCGTAAAACTATTAATGAAGCGATGTATGAAGTGGGTTACTCTGACGTAAAAGCATTCAGAGAAGTGTTTAGAAAAGTTACAGGTATATCACCGCTGGAATACAGGAGTAAATACAATAAGGAAGCGATTGTTAATTAAATTGACCAAACCGTATCCTCTGTTTGATTACTCCTTTTTTATCCCTAAAGCTGAAAATTCAACCTTGTAAATATCACTCAGGCCATTACCCGCACTATTCAGTCTTTTTTCTAAATCTGTTATGGTTTCAGTTTTGGGGGCCTGCCCAACATTTGTGTTTCTCGTACTGCCAAAGAAAAAATACTTATCATCCCTTGTAACTTTTGGTGACCATTCAGTTGCATCTGAATTAATTGCAGCAGGTAACTTTACCGGTTTTGTCCATGTACCATTATTGTTATGACTGAAGTATAGGTCAGCATGAACAAGCCCGTTTGGATTGGTTGCCATAAATATCAAATAACTTTCATCCCTGGCAATGAACGGTTCGTATTCGTTATTAGAGGTGTTGATTGAATCGCCGACATTTTCAACATTGCTATACTTTCCATCTATTTGTTTAGAAAAGTAAATATCAGAACCTCCTTTTCCACCCTGCCTTGCAGAGCCAAAAAATAAAGTGCCACTATCAGAGAGTGTAGGGTAATACTCATCTTCCTTACTGTTAACAGGAGTATCAAGATGAATGGGTTTGCCCCATGCATTATTTATTCTTTCAACCTTCCAAATATCCCAATCAGGTTTTATGGAATCGCCTTCATTAAGGGGTCTGTTTGAAGAAAAGTAAATTGTATTGCCATCTTTAGTTACAAAAGGGTCAACATCCAGATACCTGCCGGAAAAAGCGGCTACTTCCGGCTTTGTCCATTTCCCGTCCTTTCTATAAGAAACACAAATAGTGCTCATTCCTAAGTCGTATGTGCATTTAATAAAATAAAGAGTATCACCCGATGGGGAGAAAGCGGGATGCGTATCATAATCCCCGGTTGAAATAATGCCTTCTTCAAAAATGGATGGTTTTGAAAAGTCAGTATAAGCAGACTGATAAATGTTCCCAGTGCTCCCTCTATCTCCACAACTAAAAAAAAGGGAAGTAAATACAAACCCAGTGATAAGTTTTATAATCAATTTATTCATTTCCTTTTTAAGATAATAGTGCATATAAGAGGATTTATTCCAAATTATGTTTTATTGTTAAGTATAATCATCTATTTTGCCTTAACGGGTCATAAGATCCAAAACTCCACAGATGCCCTTCCAAATCATAACATGAATAATTCTTTCCCCCATAGTATTCTGCTTTAAGCTCAATTACAATTTTAGCCCCATTACTTTTTGAATTTGCATAGTGGTTGTCAATCTCTGTATCGTCTAATACAATGTAAGGGCTTTGTGTTTCAATCCCGCCTAATTCGGAAGGACGCTTTACCAACTTACTGAATGCAGTACCATTGTCGCAAGAGCCAACCATTATCATTGCATTACCTAATTTTAATTCTGCATGAATAATTTTACCTCCTTCTCCAGGCACTACCATGTGTTTTTCAAAACCAAATGTTTTGCATAACCAATCAATGGCTAAGGGGGCATTCGCATAGGTCAGACACGGAATTATCATTTTTGTTTTTATTAAGTTAGTCACTCTTATCTGCCGTTTGAGGATATAGTAGCTTAAGTGCATTATATACAGCTTGATGCAATATTGTTGCATGATCTTCCTGCGGCAGGTACTCAAAAAATACATGAGTATTTCTCCCTTTAATATTCTGGACTTTTTCAGCAAGTAAATTTGCATCAACTTCCATAACACGGGGAATAGTTGTTGGCGTAAGCCCTTCTTTTCCTACGCCGATATATATATCTGTGTTATGCAATTTGTTTTTGTTTAATGAATCTGAAGTGACATTTAACAGAGAGCCATTATCCCACCATAAACTTGGGCTAACGATTATATATTTATTAAACATGGTTGGTTTCTTTAACAGGATTTCTGATGCCAGAAGCCCACCTAATGATTGCCCGATAATGGTTTTAGAAGCACTCGTCTTGTATTTTTTCTGAATAAATGGTTGCAGTTCCATTTCAATAAAATCAATAAACTTATCTGAATGGCCGCTGGTAGGGAATTGTTTTTTAAATTCATCTATTACTGTGGAAAAAGTAAAATCCCTTCTCCTGTCAACGGTGGCAATTCCCACAATAATAGAATTGGGAGCCCTGTTGACCCAGGGAAAACTATTGAACTGATAAAGCCCTACTACATGTATAAAGTCTTCGTTCGCTGACCCGTCAAGCAGGTAGGTTACCGGATACCTAAGTGTATCATTTTCGTTATAGCCTTCAGGGAGAAAGATATTTAAAACTCTCGTCTCGTTTAAATTGGATGATTGAATTTCATCAATGAGACCTAAAACAAAAGGCTTTATGGTATCGGCTTGATTAGGCCTCCTTATTCCCAATTGCCCTTGTTGCTTTTGTTGTGCAAATGTGAATAAGGTTAGTATGCTTAATAGAAGTATTACAATTACCGCTTTCATTATATTATTTGTAATATCTAAATATGATTTATTTTATTTCCATTAAGTTACAGTCAGTATGGAAATAAAAATTACTTGTTTCATGTAGTTTGTTAGTAAATAAGCATATTTTGTCTTTGCAGAATAAGTTACACTCATATACCGATTGATAGAGTTATTGACAGCTATTTTCTTCACTTTTAATCTTTTCAACTACATATTTCATCGGACAGTTGAACATCCAGCTGATTCCAAATTTATCTTTTATTAAACTGACAACAGTCTCATGACTGTAGTTGTAATGGCATGGCAGCAGCACTATCATCGGCAATTCAATTAAAAATAATTTCAAATTCACCCATGCGTCTTATTTCAATGTTTAACTAAATTAATTTTCTCAACATTTATTCGTTCTTTTTAAAAATGTCAGGAATCAGAATGTTAGCGGCTCGTTGTTTAATTATAAAAGCTCATGTGATTTTCAAACAAAAAATTCTCTGAAATTATTTTGCTTGACGGTTGCCCAGTCTTCTTTTATTATGCTGTAATAAACATCGTCTTTACTATTGCCCAAAGAGTCAATATAATTATTTCTGAAAACTCCTTCCCTTACTGCTCCAAGTTTTTCAATAGCCTTTTGAGATTTTAAGTTTTCTAAATCAGCACTAAATTGAACTCTTCGTAAGCCTATTTCTTCAAATCCGTATTTGAGCAATTCGTATTTACATGCTTTGTTTAACCCAGTACTTTGGAATTTTTTACCATACCATGTCCAGCCAATTTCAAGTTTTTCGCTATTAAAATTTATATTGCCATAACTGGTACAACCGACTGCTTCATTTGACTGTTTATCAAAAATAATAAACGAATATGCTGTTTTGTGCTGTTTGCCTAATGTATCAACAACATAGTTTTGAAAGTTGGCTTCTGTATCAATAAACATTCCCATATACTTCCAAACTTCATTATCAAAAATTATAGGCCTTAATTTTTCTGCACCTTCTTTTGTGAAGGGGATTAGAAGAACTTTGTCATTTTCTAACTGAATTTGAGTCTTTAAAAAATCTACCATGCTGTTACTAATTGTTTACGCTATACCTGATAAAAGCCAATTTGCCCAATCTATCCTGTTGTTTTTTTCTGCCATTTTAGAAGCCGTATTCCAGTCATATTTAACACCTATTTGCTCATGGGATAATAAAACCTCGTCTTGTATTTCTATTACAGAATATCTTGCAAAAGGGGAATAGTTTTCCATTTTGTGAGGGAACGGGAAATCATCTGTATAGGCTGGAAGCCCAATGCTTCCTGGATTTATTATCACCTTACCATTTCGCAATTGTATAAACCTGCTTACATGGGTATGAGCACATAAAATAATTGATTGCTCAACATCTTTAACAGAGGCACTTAGTGAGTCGTTATTTTTTAAAGTAATGCCATTGCTGGTTATGTTTTCAATAAGGGGCAAATCGTCAGTTACAGTGTTGCCATGACAAGCATAAACTTGAGTATTAAGGTGCAAAGTTTTTGGAAGAGCATGAATCCACTTTAATTCTGTTTTAGAAAACGAATCAACAACATACTTTAATGTTTTGTTTGTGAGTGGAACGGTAGGGTTTTGCTTATTATCAATGGTAACTTCAATAATAAACCTGTCTGCATTACCTGCAATATGTTGTATGTCAAGCTTTGATATTATTTCAAAAGTTTTATAGGGATTTAGCGGCCCATAAAAAATATCCCCCAAGTTAATAATCTGATTAACATTTCTTTTTTGTATGTCTTCTAAAACAGCTTCTAATGCCCAACTATTACCATGAATGTCTGCAATAATTGCTATTTTTTTATGCCCTGTCATTTTTATGTAGTCTTTAAAGATTGAGAGGTCTTTATAATGACCGCTAACTCCCCGCTTGGCCTACTTTATTGTTCAAATATATTATGACCATCACTAACTTTTTGTACAAATCTTTTCGCCCGGTATCTTAAGTACTCAGTAATATACTCTCTGCTGTCTTTAGTTAAACCGGCAATTCATTCCGTTCAACCTTTTCAATCACATACTTCATTGGGCAATTAAACATCCAGCTAATCCCAAATTTATCTTTTATCAGTCCTGCTATAGCATCCCATGACTGTGGTTGCAACGGCATGAAAATAGTACCGCCCTCTGCCATTCTGTTAAATATTGTTTCAAGTTCATCCGGGTCTTTAACTTCCAGGTTCAGTTGAATACTCTCACCAATTTTGGTATTGCCCCCTTTGAAAATATCGGATATTAAAAGTGCATTATTCTGGAACAGAAGACGGGCATAAAATATTTTCTTCTCGTAATCTGCATCACATGGCATACCACTTCCGGCATAAGTAATCAAGCTTTCTACAGTAGCATTAAATACATTCGCATAGAAGTCCACTGCCTCTAAAGCATTTCCCGAGAAATATAAATATGGATTTAGTTGCATTCTCCCTTTTCTTATATAAAAATCTTTTCTTGAACACTATCTCAAAGTTGATGAAAACAACGTTCCTTTTCAAAATAAAACCAACTGCAATAAAATGATAACAAACTGCTTTTGTTTTCCTGCAAGCATTTCTTATAAATTGATTCACTACATGTTTAGTCAGCTAATCTTATCATACACTGCACCTCCTCCCTGTCTGTGGCATACCACTCCACACAGTAACCATTTGGGTCAAGGCCGGGTTCTTTAAGTAACTGTTCAAATGCTTTGCTAATACTCATAATATCTTTCCGAAAATCCTTAATAGTTATTGTTACATAAGTTCCATTTTTAATAACAAGGGTTTCGCAGCCAAATTTTTCAGCTTCCCCCTTCGCCATTTCTTCTGCAGCTGCCCTGTAAACAATAGAGTCGTTATTCTCGGGTCGTGATAACCCAAAAATCCGTCTTTCAGGAGTAAAAGGAAACAAACTGTGCAGTTTCTTAGTCGCTTCCGGTATTCCTTGAGGAAACAATTCTGCAGTTACATAGAAGACTTTTATATCTTCAGAGATTTTTACTTTTGCAATAGTCATAGTTTAGGAATAATTTAAATGAATAAATTTTACGACAAGTTTGAGTTGCTAGTAAATCATTTGCCGACATTTGAAGCAAAATTGATACAATTTGTCAGTTCTTCAGTAAAAAAGCAACCAACGGCAATTTACGGTCAATAAACATCTGTAATGAAGATATGTTGTGGCCTTGTTCAACAAAAACTTGAACAAGTTATTCCGTTTTATGCCAGTGGTATTACCCTAAATTGTTTCAATATACATTTGAATTAAATCAACATATTCCCCTGTAGGCTGTTTAATAGCTTTGTTTTGCCTCCCTTCTTCAATAAACCCAAGTTTTCTGTATAGGTTGATTGCATTTTCGTTTGTGGCGAATACATTCAGGCAAACTTTTTCAATTACTTCGTGTTGATTTGCCCATTCTAACAAATACTTTGTGAGGGCTTCTCCAATACCTTTTCCCTGAAAGTCTGGATGCACACTTACTCCAAACTCGCCGGTGTGTTCCGTTTTTTTCTTTGCAGCCGGAATGAAAAAGAGCAAGCCTGAAATTTCGGTACCGAAACATGCAATCCGGAGCAAGGCATTGGGATTTGCGTTCAGAGTTTTAATCCATTGCTGCTCCGATTGAAAAGTCATATTATACTCTTCAGGCATTGTCAATAACTGGTCTGTTGATGAAAAAAGAATTTTTGAGTACGTGATTATACCTTCTGCATCTTCAACTGTTGGTTGAGTTATAAAGAATTCCTTTCCGTCTCTTGTGAAATATTTCTTCATCTCCCTTATTTGATTCTTGTATTCAAATTTATCACAGATTGAACTCATAAACTAATCGGTTCTCATTTCTCATTTTTAAAAGAATACCTTACACAAAATTTGTGTAAGGTATTGCTTCTGCTATTCATTTCTCTTCTCTTCTTTTATTTAATGAGGTCATTTAAAATAAACTCCCTTATAGCTTCGCCTATTTCTGCCGGACTGTCTTCCTGTATATAATGAATGCCTTTCACTCTTACCTCTTTTTGATTTTTCCATGCCCGGCAAAATTCAAGCGACCTGCCTGTAAGTAAAGCTCCAGGCTCTGCCGAAATAAGAAGCTTAGGAATATTGCTTGTTGCAAGCCAGTTTCCATAGCTTTCAATTATTGCCGTAATCTCAGCTGGTTCGCCTTCAATTGGGATTTCCCTGGGAAAGACAAGTGTTGGAAGCCTGTCTTCATTTTTGAGAAAGGGTTTACGGTAGTTATCCATTTCTTCATCACTGAGTTGCCGCATTATACTTTTGGGCAGAATGGTTTCTACAAAAAAGTTATTTTCCATTATCATTGCTTCGCCTTTTTCAGAACGCAGTGCCCGGAATGGAACGTCACGGCCAGCCGGAAAATCAGACCACAACCTTGGTATTACCAGGGCCTCCATGTAAACAATTGCTTTAATTTGTTTTGGGAAACGGAAGGCTCTGTTGAATCCAAGAACTGAACCCCAATCGTGAATTACTAGTGTATTGTTTTCAGTAATGCCAACTTCATCAAACCATGCATCCGGGTATTTTCTATGCGTTTCAAAAGAGTAAGATTTGTCTGCAAGCTTTCCTGATTACCCCATTCCGATAAGGTCAGGGGCAAGGCACCTGCGGTACTTGCTTAAATACGGAATGATGTTCCGCCATAAATACGAGGAGGTTGGATTTCCATGAAGAAATACAACCGGGTCACCAGTACCTGTATCAACATAACTCATGAAGCTTTCAAGCACTTTTACCATTTTCCGGGGATGGGTATCCTCCATTAGGATTACATTTTCATTCATTTATACTTGTTTATTATTCATACCAAATTGGGTAACTTCTTTATAATTTTACTTTATTATTCCTGTATTTTCTGTACATAAATATCATAGAAGAAATATGAAGTTCGGGAATGAATTGTATCACGTATGCTCTTTTCAACAAACAACCAATGACTATCATTAAAAGGCAGGTTTAAGACGACAAGTGATTTATTTCAATTAATAGTGGGATGACTATAGTGAAAATTAGGAAAACAAATTATTCAGAAACTGAAGCCAGATCTATCAGGGAAAGTGGGTTCATTTTGCAGAAAACTTTCGTTTATAGAGCATCAATATAGTTTTGAACTAATAGCTTTTCAGAATCAGTTCTAAGCAGTTCTAAAGCTTTTTTGAAATTAATTTTCGCTTTCTCAGGGTCATTTTCGGTATACAGATTTCCTAATAAAGTAAAATAGTAAGGGTTTGTGGTGAGCATCAATTTCTCAGCTTCCTTTATAGCGATTCCCTTTCCCTGGGCCTTGGCTAAAGAATAAGTACGGTTCAATGCAGCTACGGGGGAATATTCAATTTGCAGCAACTGGTTATACATCTGAAGAATTTGCTCCCACTTTTCTGCTGAATCCTCTTTTATAGTATGCCAATAAGCGATTCCTGCTTCAAGATGATACTTTGAAAGCTGGAGGCCGTTGGCTGATTGATGAAAATAGAAAGCACCTTTAGCAATCAGCTCCTGGTTCCAGGCTGTACTGTCTTGTTCGTGATATAAAACAATATCTCCGGCTTTATTGAGCCTGGCATCAAAACGGGAAGCATGAAAACACATCAGGGCCAGGAGGGCATTTACCTTTGGTAAATTAGTCGCAGCATTTTCAGTTAGTAATTGAGCAAGTCGCATTGCTTCAAAGCTGAGTTCCTTTCTGATGATGTTATCATTAGTTTCTGAGTAGTATCCCTCGTTAAACAAAAGATATAAAGTCGTCAGCACACTATCAAGCCTTTCAGTAATGGAGTACTTGTGCGGCATTTCAATAGAAATATTTAATTCCCTGAGTTTTTCCTTTGCCCTGAATAATCTTTTATTTATAGCTTCTTTATTGGTAAAAAAGGCGGTGGCTATTTCATTTATACCAAATCCACAGAGTATGCGCAAGGCTAAACCAATTTGACTTTCTGCTGAAAGTACAGGATGACAAACAGCGAAAAGCATATGAAGCTGACTGTCCAAAATGTTTTTCTCCGATAAATCAAACTCGGGGTTTTCAAACTCGTCTCCGGTCACATTAACCTTTTTCGTGATTTTTTCCTTGTATAACTGCTCTCTGGCTAAATAGTTTTTCGCCTTATTTTTCGCAACAAAGTATAGCCAGGCAGTGGGATTCTCCGGTATTCCCTTGTAAGGCCATGTTTCTAACGCTGCAACGAATGTTTCACTGGCAATATCTTCCGCAATTTCAATGCGTGCCAGACCAAAATATTTATTCAAAACGGAGCTTATTTTTCCAAACTCCGTTCTGAATAAATGAGGTATTAACTGGGTGTTATTCATTAGTGAGTGCCATCGTTTCGTGCAATTTTTCTCACCTCTATACTGTTCCCCTCACCCTGTAATACCGGACTGCCTTTCGCAAACTCAACTGCCTCATCAACTGATTCTGCTTTTACAATAATAATACCACCAATTGTCTCCTTGATGTCGCCAAAAGGGCCATTTGTCACAACGGATTTGCCGCTTTTTGTTGTAACTATTTTTGAATTGTCAAACGGCAGTCCGGTTCCGCTCACAAATTTGTTTTGAGCGGCTATACCGCCAATCCAGTCCATTGTCTGTTTCATCCATTGCTGCATTTGCTCAGGAGATGCCACTTTTGCACCGTCTTCATGCCGCATAATTAATGCAAATTCATTCATAGTAATTTGT
This sequence comes from Ferruginibacter sp., assembly GCA_044220615.1. Classification (GTDB taxonomy): domain Bacteria; phylum Bacteroidota; class Bacteroidia; order Chitinophagales; family Chitinophagaceae; genus Ferruginibacter. The sequence continues at coordinate 492,687 of JBGAQR010000001.1, forward strand.
TTAGTTTGTTATTAAAATTGGTTTCACTTTAATAACAGATGAATTGATTGAAATTGGACATAATGTAAATATTTTACAATGACTTCAGGTATTCCAAAAGGTCTTTTTTGTCTTTTTCATTCATTTTCCAGATAACACCAATATTTGCCTTTGTCCCATCGCTTTTTAAATCATGGTCAAGAAAGCGAAAAAAAAGGCTATCGTTATAGGGAATTGAAAAATTAGCAGGGTTTGAAAGATAACTGAACTGAATTGATACCTCTCTCATCCGGGTGCCGCTTTTTCCATGACAGCCCTGACAACTGTTTATAATCTTTATACGGGAAGCTGATTTATCTAATAGTTTTTTGCCTTGCAGATTCCTGCCCGTCTTATAAATACTCTCCCCATTTGAAAGATAGTTTTTTCTGCTGCAGGAGGTATAAAAATAGCTGACTACTATAATTAAAAGGAGCACATTCTTCATTTGGTATTGTCAAGTTTTATGATTGAAATAATTGAAAGCCCGAAGCTGAGAATTGATGCAATAGTTCTGATGGTATGATACATATTCCAGGGATTTTCAAATGCCTGACGCATTTTATTAATCTCCTCCGGGTTGGCTGATGTTACGGAGAACCTGGCTAAATGTTCGTTTAATGGAACGTTGAAAAAAATGGTAATCGCAAGTACCCCAACAAAATATGCAGCCAGGGCTGCTGCAAGAAAGAGAAAGGAATCTCTGTTATAACTGTGTAATTGATACACTGTAATTGGATAAAGCAAAGCAAGACCTAAAAACGTAATAAAAAAAATTGGATTCTGAATTACCTTGTTGATAGATTGCATGGCCTTTATGTATTCAGAATCAGACAAAGCCTTTAATCCGGGATTAACAGAACAGGAGTACCCGTAAAGCAACCCGGCCATAAGACCGGAGAATAGTATAGTTATGAATAAAAGCACTTTCATATTGGTCTATTAATGTTTTGTATTACTGTTTTAATCGTTAATTCATTAATTTGCTGCCATCTTCTAAATATTTACTTTATTGAATTTTCAGTTTCCTGATTCTTGCATTAATAGATGAAATGCCTTCAGGCTTTAGATCCGAAATAAGTTTATGAAAACTCTCTTTAAATTCCGGGAACTGTTTAAGCATTTCAAATAATCCCTGGACGGCGTTAACTCTTACAATTTTGCTTCCCTCTGTATTTGAAGCCCAGCCTGTAAGGATAGTCCAAATATTTACTGCTTCTTTCTGTGTAAGGTTTAGCCTGGGTGCAATCAGTGCAAGATGCCATGTCAATTCTATATTCGTATCACTTTCACATAGCTCTAAAATATTACGTTTATAATTAAAAAGATATTTGGGGTGATTAACCGTTACCTTCTCAATTGCATCAGCTGCCCGGCTTACTATTATCCGTTTATCATTGTAAAGGCACTGAAACAATTCATCAAAATCCTCCTGACTTCTAACAGAACTGACAGCCTTATTGCTTTGTCCGATAGAACGCAAATCACCACCTGAAAGAAGGTTTTCAAAATTTTTCATTTCACTGGCTGTCGGAGAATTGTTTTCATTTTGGAAGGTTCGGTTTTATTAGGGTCAGATAGATATATCTCATGATGCAGCCCATTTTTGGATAATTTGTTTTCCTTTATAAAGCTATCCATATGTGCAATAGTTGCTGGCTCTGCGGAATATGGACCTGTATGAAGGATATTTATCAGCTTCCCCTCATTAATTGTTTCCAGTATAATGTCATAATCTGATTTTATTTTTTTGGCTTTCACCAAATCATTCAGTGATTGCGTCAGCATTTTTGATGTTACAAAATCCGGCATCCGTATAAGTAGTTTCCATTGCCACTCTGAGCGGGGCACAGATAAAAAAGGCTTACTGCTGTCTGCCCACCAAAGCCCCTCCAGTTTGGGAACAGCAAAGTCTTTACTTTGGGCTTTACAGATTTTTTTAATGCCATAGGCGACCGGATAAAGGGTGGCCGTTTTTTCGTCAAACTCTTTTCCAGCAGGTTCACCTTTCCCTTTTATGGTGAGGTACTGAATATTCCCAAATTCTGTAAGTTCGGGTTTTGCCTTAGCAGAATAGTAGGTCTTGTACTTTTTGGTTAAATCTAGCTTTTCCATTACAGATTTTTTGCGTTACTGATATAAAATCAGAGCCTTAACAATCACAAAGTTCAGCAATGAATTGTAACCTATAAATATTTTCAATAAACAACTGACGAGAATCAGTGAAATGCAGGTTTCGGGCTATAAATAGCTTGATGTATTTACGCCCAGGGATTATAGGAACCAAATGCCCAAACATGGCCCTCAGGGTCTTTGCAGGAATAACCTTTGCCACCATAACCTTTATCTTCAAGCGGAATAATAATTTCTGCACCTGCTTCTTTTGCCTGGTTATAATGCTCCTCAATATCTACTACATAAACTATTATTTCCACCGTACCTACACCAGTTAGCACCGGGGAAGTACATAATTCAGGGAAAGCATAGTTTTCAGCAGATGAAAGCATAATCCCTCCGTTTCCGAAAGTAAGATGTGCATGAAGTATTCTGTTATCCTTTCCGGGTATTATTAACTTCTTTACAAAACCAAAGGTATTGCAAAGCCATTCAATCATTTCGGGGGCATTATGATATAGTATTCCTGGTGTTATTGTTGGGAAATTGCTCATATATTTATTCTAAAGCTGCCATAACAAGCTCTTTATAACTTCTGCCGATTGGCAGTTCCTTACCATTTATTTCAAGTTCAGTGGAGTTGTAAGACTCAATTTTATCTTTAGCAACAATGTATGATTTATGTATCCGGATAAAGTCATTTTTCTCAAGCATTTCTTCAATTTGTCCGATAGCAAATTTTGTAAGAATAGATTTGCTTTTTGTGTTTATCCTGATATACTCTTTCAGACTTTCAATGTAAAGGATTTCATCCAGGAAAACTTTTACTTTCTTTTTGCTTACACTGAAATACAAGTGAGGCCGTTCAGTTTTTTGTACCGCTGTACCGGAAGAAACAACAGCTCTTGGCTGTGACAACTTATTTACTGCCGTCAAAAATCTGCTGAATTCAATCGGTTTAACAAGATAATCTATTACGTTCAACTCAAAGCCTTGCACTGCATAGTCCCTGTAAGCTGAAGTAACAATTACAGCAGGTGGATTTTTAAGTGTTTTCAAAAAATCAAGACCCTTTAATTTGGGTAAATGAATATCCAAAAAAATCAGGTCAATCTTCTGTTTGTTCAATACTTCTGCTGCCCGTACTGCATCTCCGCAGGTTTCCCTCAACGCAAGAAAGGCCACATCACTGACATAGTGCTGTAAAACTTCTGCCGCAAGCGGCTCATCTTCTACTATGATGCAATTATACTTTTCCATAACTATTCAGGTTTATCATTAGCTCCACAATGAATATGTTTTGTTCATCTGTAACCTTCAAATTATACTCTTTGTACATTAATTCTAACTGACGTCTTACGTTAGCCAGGCCAATATTACCATTATTAGGTTGTTTAGCAGTACCCTCTTTGTTATTTTCAACTGCAAAGTTGAAAATTCCATTCACAAGTTTCATGTCTATATGAATATATGATTCAAACCGGCTTTCGCTTGCTCCGTGTTTAAACGCATTTTCAATAAATGAAAGCAGTAATAACGGGGCAATCTGTTCACCTTCTTTGTCAATTTCCCTTATAAAACTAATTTCAAGCCTCCCATTATACCTGATTCGTTCTAACTCTATATAGTCATCCAGGATCTTTATCTCATCACCTATGCTGATTGTTGCTTTTTTTGTTTCATAGAGCGTAAAACTCAACAGTTTGGATAGTTTCATCACCACATCTGGGGTATCATCTGATTTTTTAAGAGAAAGGGCATATATATTATTCAGTGTATTAAAGAGAAAATGCGGGTTGGTCTGATTGCGTAAGAATTTAAGCTCGGTTTCCAGCTTTTCTTTCAGCAATGTTCTCTCCATTTCTTTTGACCGAAATTGTATCCGTACAAACTTTATAATAACAGCCACAGCAACAACAAATGCTATTTCTACAAAGGCGAGCCAGATATTAATAATAGTAAAAAGCGGGGGGCGATTTGCCTGTCCCTGATAAAGAATTGGATTAATGTAGTAGAAAAAAATCAGCCTGAAGCAGATAACACCAATTGCCAATACCAAAAATAACTCTAATATTGGTAAAATGCAGGCACCTCTTTTTTGCAAAACCTGATTCAAAGTTCTGTACAATGCGAAATAAACAATTGGAATTTTGATTAAAAGAATCAGTGATACGGTTTTTAACCCAAGTAATAACTGTTGCTGCACAGGAATGTCACTTAAAAACCGTTGCATGTAGGATACCTGAAGCACAATGTCCTGTAAAGCATATACCAGCCAAAAAATTATATGGAGTCTGTATTTTTTCACTATAAGCAAATTTCGCAATAATATCGTAAATGAGGTATTATGCCATTAACGAACTACCTACGGCTATGAACTACATGAATCATTGTATCAACAACAAAAAATAAATTACTTGGATACCAGCGGGAGCTATTAGGGAGTATCGGCGGAAACTGAAATAGTGTCCGATTTTGTCCGATTTTGTACAGGGAGGGATTAAGGAGTAATTTTGTTCCCTATGCCATGTATATTTTGCAGCTCTGATGCCAATAGTTTCTCCAGTATTGAGCACATTATTCCTGAATCTTTGGGTAATACAAAGAATTTTTTGCCCAAAGGAGTGGTGTGCGATGTATGTAACAGTTACTTTTCTATAAAAATCGAGAATCCGGTTTTATCCAACCCTTTTTTTAAAGAGCTTAGAGCAAGAAACGAAATACCTACCAAGAAAGGAAATTTTCATACTGAGCCAGTTTGGTTTCATCATAAATTAATTCCAGGTGAAGAAATTAATGCACAACTCCACAGGCACAAAAAGTCTATGCCTCTTATCAGTATCCCTCAGCCCTTTGCATCCTTAATCTTTACTTCAAGAGGTGAAGATTTCTTGATTACATCAAGAGCAACTGACTTGCCACCCGGCAATGACAGGCTTGTTTCAAGGTTTCTCGGAAAAATAGCAATTGAAGCTCTTGCTCAATTATTATTGCAGCAGGGGCAGGATTTAGTAATTTTAATAATTGATGAGAGGCTTACACCCATTAAGAACTTTGTAAGATTTGATAAATCAAATGACATTTGGCCTTATGCTGTCCGGAAAATTTATGAAGAAAAGGAAAAATTCTATTACAATACAGATACCGAGACTCCTGTTGATGTTTTATATCAGTATGGACATTTCTTTATTGAAGAAGATATGTACATAGTAGTGATTCTAAAGGGGTATGAATTTGCTTTAAATATGGGTTATCCATCAGTTGAGAAATACCAGAATTGGGTTATGGAAAATAAAGGCCGGAGCTTGCTTTATCAGGGTAATGTTATTGAGTAATACCCTTTAGAGATTACTTTTCAAAGAAGAGTTCACGAAGCTAAATAGCAGTTTAAAGTCATCTTCGATGGAATCTCCCGATGCAATTATGAATGAACAAAGTGGCTTTAACTCTTTTACCTGTAATTCCACGGGATGGGATGAGGCCTTTAAAAAATCATTTTCGTTTTTCCCCTCATCAATTTCTTTTTCCCTGTTAAGGAATCTGTTTAAACGCTGTTCATAAGTGGCATCTATAAAAACAACAGTGCAATTATCGCTTATTTCTGTTATAGCATCAAGAATAACATGATGTCTGACACCTTCAAAAATTGCATTTGTAGAATTCTGTAAAGAAAATTTAATTACATTCTTTAAGAAAGCATCAGGGTCAGTCTCAATCATGCTCTGACCTAAATCCTGCAAATCACCTCTCAAACTCTCCGGAATATTGTTCTTTTCACAGTAATGTAACAAATAACCGCCAAAGGAAGCCTTTGGTATCTGTAACTGACTGGCCAATTTTTTGGCTAAAGTAGATTTGCCGGAGCTTATTTCGCCAATCAGTACTATTGAGTTATCAAATCTCACTTCTGAAAAATTGAATTTTCGGCTTTTTCCTGAAGTATCACCCATGCAGTCCTGTCTCGCTTATCAATTACGTAAGGAGTGATTTTCTTCAGGTGTTTAACAGCAATAATGGTTGCAAATTTCGCTTGTTCTTTTTCCTTCCAAAAAGTATCATCTGCTGAGATGCCCAGCTTCTCACTGAATTCAGCACAAAGTTCTCTAACTTTTACCGGTGTAAGATTGGTAAAACTGCTAACGGTACCAGCAACGAATACCGCCACAACAGCACCACCGCTTTTTTTTACCAGGACTATATCATCCTTCTTGACTTTCCCAAAAGGCGGAATTTTATTTGCTGACATCCGGGACTCTAATGTTTTTCTGCCTTTAAGGAGTTGTGTCAGAATTGGCTCACTGAAAACAGCGAGATGAATACCAATTTCCGGATAGTCACTATTAAGTTTTTCTATATAAATTTTCCATTCAGTGTCTTTGTGTAAATCAGAATTTAATTTTTTAAGCAATTTGTCTTTCCATTTCATAATAAACCCACTCTAAGTAGTTGTTGTATTCGTTTTTTTCCAATTCGGTAATCATATTGATAAAACTCTGGACGGACTGCTTGTAACCTTCATCCATAGGACTATCATCAAGACCGTCAATACATGCCAAAAATAAAGCAGGATTTGAAACTTTGAATATTCTATTTCCAGAAGTCCATACATTAGCTTCAATTCGCCTTTTGTCCCTGGAACTTACTGTCGGGAGAATATCGCCCTTGACAATGGATTTAAATGTAAATAAATCCCCTTCTTTTTCTCCTGTTAATTTTACCCTTAACCTAATTGAACCTATTTCCCTTTCAACCCATCCGGAGGCCTTTTCCTCATAGGTTTTCCTTTCTGTATGTTGTGTCTTCATTTTCTTCAGAACAGCAAAATCGCCTTTTCTCCAAAATGGCAGGATATTCTGAATTCCGCCGGCTCTGAAAGCATTAAATTCAAAAAAGGGCATAGTGTATTCCAGATGGTTTGCATGAAGGGTTTCAATGCACAGCCCCTGTTGCTGGCAAAACTGAAACCATTGGATTCTTTCAATATCTATATCAGGCCTTGTATTAATCGGCGGAATACTAATTGCCAGAGTGCCGCCGACATTAAGACACTGAGCTGCCAACCATACAAACTGGTAAAAATGCTCAGAATACCAGGGCGGATCCATGAACACACACTGGTATTGTCCTAACATTTCGGGCTGGACTTTAAAAATATCTGCTTCATGAATTTTTGCCTTATGATTTGCAAATTTTTTCAGTCCGTTTACTATTGGGGTATTTCTTTCAACAAGTGTCACGGATTGGGTAACATCCCTTTCACAAAAATTGGCAAACAGTGTCGGCATCCCAAGTATTAGTACTGAATCATTGGGGGCTGAAAGTTTAAGCATCTGGTCTGTCAGATAGTTAAGACTTCGTTTTGAATTTCTCCACTCAAAATCTAAAGGATGCGGGACTTTGAGAAACTCAAAATGGCCCATGTGCTTTTTTATATAAGTATGTGGATCATTTTCCTGAAATGCAAGCGTAAGGGGCTTTTTATCGTCCGGTAATACCCACAGGCTTTCCTTTCTCACCAACTTTCCTTCACCTACAAGCTCGTCAAGGATTTCGGTGATTTGAAGCGGGTCTAATCCGGCGCTTTTTTTGGAGATATACTCAAATGTCCGTGGTTGAGAGCATAGTCTCAGCACAGTGCTTTTGTGAAAATTTGAATGCATGCTTTATGATTTAAGTGGCTTGTTTAATGAATCGGTATTTCGGTGATTTGCTTTTCCAGCATTGAACTGTTGAATCTCCGTTGAAGTTCTGTCTTCCATACCTCTATTGCTTCATATTGTCCTTTTATTAAATCGTTTGTTGTATCATTCATTCTTGGCTTCACCGGTGTAAACTCCAATATTTGCAAAGGGACTATCCGCAAAGGGATATTGGGGTGAATCACTTGAACTTTATCCAGGAATTTCGGTACTGCTGATTTAAAATCTGTGGAAGCGGATGCTGTAAGGGTAATATAAAAGTACAGGTCAATTCCAAGTTGTTGTAACCGGTTACATAAATCAAACTGACGGGCAAACAATTTTGGGTCTGCTTTGGTATTAAGGGAAAATGATGTTTCATCAATACCTTTAAAGCAACAAACCCTTGAATACATTTTGTAATTGCAAACCTTTTCAATCTGTTCATTTGTAAGATACTTCCAAAAATAATCATTGCTCAAATTATCATCTGACCACAGAAATACTTTTTCATGCAAATTTCTATCTGTTAATGCTTCCATCATCCAGGGCACCCATTCAGGTGTTAAGTCAGGTTGCCCCCCTGTCAAATCAAGTATTTCGGGAGGATTTGTCTGTTCTAAATACAGGTTAAGCATTTCATCACAAGAAAGAAATGCTGAGTGCTTTTCATCCCCGTTCAGCAATTTGAAGTCCACAAAACAATACCAGCATCGCCAGTTGCAGACAGAATTTTGAAAAACTTGGGCTCTTATCTCAGAGCCGAATTCTTTATTGAGTGCTTTACCTGCTGGTAATATTGGCAGAGGGTTTAAAGGCCATGAATTCCCGGCACCAAGCTTAAAATGTCTTACCCTCCCAAAACCATTGCAATTGGGGGGGTCTGTCAAGTCTTCCTCCTGTTTGCTGTTATAAAAATTGGTTATAAGTAGTTTCCTTTCAGAAACATTTATAGCTTTTTCTCTTAAATGCTGTGATGCTGTATCTGTATCTATAAAATTCATGCTCTTATGGGTTTAATCTTCCCCATCTTCAGGGAGGTTATCAATTCTTTGTTCTATGTATAGCATTATCAACTCTGTTGCATAATCTAATTGCGGCTCAGTCAGGTTAGTTCCCATTGGGATATTATGCCAATACTCCATGCACTTTCGGCAACAAGTCCCTGTAGCATGTTGAGCAAAATGGATTATTTCATTTCCAGTCTTGGGTGTTTGATACCCCTCTCTGAAATTTTTGTCTTTGCTGACTTTTTGAATCAAAGTTTTTTTAGCTTTTTCACGAAGATTTTTCTTTCCTCGGTGCTTGGCCAATTGAACTGTTTCTTCATCTAATGGCATACTCCAACAGATGTTTCGCAGAAGTTCTATTTTCATCTTATCAAAAGTATAGCCACTATCAGCTATATCATTTTTATGTACCCGGTTCCAATCAACATGGTTTTCACCACAATCTCTGCAAACACCTTTTGTACCAAATTTTTTAATCATTTTTTGGCTTGTTTTGAAGCAATGAAAATTATCATCGCACCTGGTAGTTGTGCACTTAACATCTAAAAGTGTTAACTCATTAATGGGTTTTTCGGGTTTTACTTTTTGAAAAGCCATAGTATTTTCAGTTTAATGCATTTAATAAGAGATTGTTTTCAATTGGGTTTAATTTCAAAGTATTAATTCTTTTTTCCAATCTGTCTTTGACTATATCAAAAGGGTTAGGTTCAGTAATTTGCAGTTTTTGAGCTGTAGGCCACCAATTCTCTCCCTGAAAATTTAACCTGAACGCCAAATAATTTGAAAGAAAATCTTCCCGGATTTTTAACTCTTTAGCAATCTTAGTAACAGTTTTCTTTAGGTTTTCAATATTACCAGCTTCGGCAACGCAGCGTTGTGCCAACTCCTCAGCTTTATCATCAAAAACAACCTGATTAGCAAAGGAGTTGGCTTCCCTTTCTTCAATGGTATCTTGACTTGAAAATGGAGTCAGTTCTTCTGTTTCAACAACTGATGAATTTATATCAGCCAAGTGAGCAAACACATGATATAATTCATGTAGTAAATCAAAGACCCATCTTGCATGTGATTGTGTATTTTGTTTAAGAACAACTACATGCCTGCCGTTAATATTCCATGCTGCACCATGAAATACTCCAGAATCGCTAAGAGGCAATATACATATCCCCAAGTCCCAGGCATAATCCAACACAGTTTCCAAAGTGATTTGGCCGTAAGTACCAATCAGCACAGTTCTAAACTCTTTTACATTGGTAGGGTAATCCATTCTCTTCTCCGACACAGACGCATTAAGTACCAATTGAGCTAACTTATATGCATAGTGAGAGTATGCTTTGATTTGGTTGAGATTTGCATTAGACGGCTTTTTGAAAAAAGCTAATTCTGATGGCTGGCTTTTAAGAATCAGGTCATCACCACTCCAAATTTCTTTCGCAGACCAGCCGAATATGTTGCTTAAGTAATTAGTTGCTTCGTTTAAAAGCATATCGGGAACTGACCCTTTACTATGAAGTGAAATAGCCTTTTGTAATGAATCTGGCCAAATCTTATTTTTCAAAAAGTTTGAATCAATCCCCGTTTTTGCAAGCCGCCTTAGTAAAAAGGGAATACTCTTCTCAACAGTTTCCTCCTCTGCAGTATCTTCAGCTAAATCTTTCAAATCAAGACCCATTACAGCCAAAATCTTTTGGAGGGTCTGGAAAGACACATCTGTTCTTCCATTTTCAATCCTTGAAATGGTTTGGGGGGTAAGGCCAGCCCTGTCTGCCAATTCAAAAGACTTGAGGCCTTTACGCTCCCGTAATACTTTGAGCTTCTCGCCAACAGCTTTAGCCTGCTCCTCAGCCTGCTTTGCAATATAGCGGCTAAACTCAATATCAGAACTGACCCTGATTTTATCCCAGGGAATTTCAATATCAAACGGTTCTGCTGGAATTATCAATTCAAATGAGTTAAAGGAATATTCCTTTGCATAATGTTTTTTTACAAATGCCGGGATTATTGACTCTACCGAAAAATCAGCAGAATCACCATTCTCAAAAACTATATGGAAATTAGTGTCAGTTAATTTGACGTTTGATATTCTTTGATATTTTAAGTCGTCCCAGCGGTTCATGTTATTTAATTATTTGGATTTAATTGCTCCCAGGCTTTTGTTAATTCATTGATTTTATTGTTCAGGATATTTCTTATTGGCCTCGGAACCGGTTTCCCAGCTATTAGGTTAAGTAGTGGTAATCCAACAACGCTTTCAGCTTCGTCGGTTTTATACCTAATATGACAATGCGGCGGTGCATGGTCTTCCGGATAAACATAAACACTATAACTATCTCCTTTAATTATCTTCACTTCCTAATACCAAATAAGTTAATATCATTTCACAAAATTAACACAAATGTTAAGATTTCAAAATTTATTTTTTAATTTTTCCGTTCACTCCAGTTCGCACAACTACTATTTTTAGCTAAATTTATTCACATTTTGAGATTTTTTTTAAAAATATGCAAATTTTATTTTTATGTTTGTTCCCCAAACAAAGAAAGGAACTATGACACAGACGATTAATCCAAACATGATTTTACTGGCCAGGGAATCCAGAGGGCTTACCCAGACTGACTTGGCGGAGAAGCTGAATAGCTACAAAGCCAATATCTCCCGGCTGGAGCATGGAGATACTGTCGCAAGTGAGGAAACATTAGTGGCACTTTCTGATGCTACTAATTATCCTCCGCACTTCTTTTTACAGAAAGGGGAAATAATGCCGGTGAACCTGAGTTACCGCAAACGCAAAAATGTACCTGCTAAACTCATCACCCCTATTGAGGCGCAAATGAACATTATCCGCCGCCATGTGCAAACGATAACCCGTGCAGTAGAGCAACCAGTTCCAGAACTACCCTTGTTTAAAGTAGATGAAACAAATACACCGGAGAAAATTGCAGCACTGGTAAGAAAGAAATGGAATATACCGGCAGGTGCAGTTGAGAACCTGAGTAAGATACTGGAAGAAAAAGGAATCATCATAAGCAGTTTTGATTTTGGAACTGACAGGGTGGACAGCCGTAGTATGCTTACCGATGATAATTATCCCATCATCTTCCTTAATAAAAATCTCTTAGGCGACAGGCAGCGGTTTTCACTGGCATTTGAATTGGGGCATTTAATCATGCACACCTTTTGCATAGTGCCGCATGAAAGAAATATAAACCACGAAGCCAATCTTTTTGCTGCTGAGTTTCTCATGCCAGCAAAAGATATATTGAAAGACTTTAAAGATGGCATTACACTCTCCTTATTAGGCGAATTGAAACGTAAATGGAAAGTAAGCATGATTGCCCTGCTATACCGGGCTGATGATTTGGGATTGCTTACTGCCAACCAGAAGCGATACCTGATGCAGCAGTTCAACGACCAGAAAATAAGAAGACGGGAGCCACAACAATTAGACGTACCCAAAGAAAACCCACAACTGATGAGACGGTTACTGGCTGATTTTATGAGCAAAACAAAGTTGGGCGTAATACAATTGTGTACGGTGCTTGCTATTGAACATGCTGATTATTTGGCCTATTATGGATAAGAATGGATAATTACTACTGACCCGGATTTATTAACAGACAAAATGAACCACGATGAGTATTACAGACAACACAATTGAAGTGAAACCCTACAGCCTGACAGAGCTGGCAAACATTTATGGCATAACCAATCGTACTATGAAAAGCTGGATTGTCAGGCACAATGAGGCAATAGGTGAAAAAGTAGGCAGGTTGTATAATGCGAAACAAGTAGCAATTATCTTTGACAGGCTGGGGTTGCCTGGAAAAGCGGTAGAATGAGTTTTTTTGCAGCTTACAACTTCATTAATCAAAGACAAAAAATCATGGAGCTGAACCCAAAGGAGTTTGATAAAATCCTTGCTGCTTTTCTTACTGCATGGCCTTATAGCAGGGTTCAAAACATGACTGTTGAGGAATATGCCGATTTACGAAACCATGATTCTTTTTGCTATTGGTTAGAGTATGGAAGCGTTGCACTTGGTTCAATTGGCGCAATACCATTAAATAAGTTTGAACTCTGGAAACCAAAGGACGACAAAGATTTTAAAGATGCCCGTTTTACTACTGATGGCAGGTTTGTATGGAATACAAAAAAGGGTAAACTGTTGAATGAGGCCTTTGCTGAAATAAGGAGGCTTGTCCTTGAAATAATTACACAGACACAAAATGAAAATTGGGCTGCAATTGATACCATCCCCTTTCATTCTATTGGCAAATGGAAAATCGCATTTCTCTATTCTAACAAAAGGCTATTACCGATTTATAGTAAAAGGGCTTTGCTTGCTATTACAAAAGGGTTAGGCAGAGAGTTTCCCTATGCAACTTCTGTATCTGAGTTACAGACATATATTCTAAACTTCAAAGACAGTAAAGAAGATATTGACGATTTTGCTTATCGTCATTATTTACAGTTTGCTGAGAAAAAAAGGAAAAGAAACTATTACATTATTGGTAGCAAATATGGTGATGGAAATGGTAATGATGTAATTCCCAAAATCAATGATTTCCTTCAAAATAACTGCGTAGCTATTGGATTTCTGGATTGGATAGATTTTTCTTCGTACATGGGCGCAGATAAAACAGCCATAAACAAATTTGTAAGCGAAAACTGGAAAGAAGAAAAACCTGCCTGGCATAAAATTCAACGGTACTTTTACTTGTTATCGCAAATTAAAGAAGGTGATATTATCGCTGTAAAATCTCATGGGGCGCATAACCAGCTTACAATAATAGCTTATGCCGAAGTGGTAAAAAGAAATGGAAGCGTATATGAGCATAATGAAGATGTGTTAGGCCATCATATTCATGTAGATTTTCTGGACGCAGGTTTTTATAAACAGTTGGGCTTGACCTATGCAGAAACAATTCATCAACTAACACCTAAAAAAGACGAAGAATATTTTTATAAAGTATTTGGCTGGTATGCAGAAGCACCTGTAAAGAAAACTGATGTAACCCTTATAGATACTGAGGATGACGAAGAACAGGAAGAATATGGCGAAAGTGGGTACAATGAAAAATCTGAAACTTCTTTTGAACGAAGTGCTACCGCTTCTGTAAAAGTCACACTTGTTCATAATCGTATTCAAAACCGGTTTGTAAAGTATTTAATGGATACTTACCCAAACGACATCAATATTGGTGAGAGAAAAAGGATTGATGCAAGACGGGAAACCCCAAATGAAATAATCATCTACGAAATAAAACCATTTGAAAGTGTGTATGCCTGTATTCGTGACGGTATCGGGCAGCTACTTGACTACTCCCACCAACAGAAATCTCAAAAACAAAAACGCATTGTGATTGTAGGCCCAAACGAGCCTGAACAACACGATTTAGAATTTATTACCACACTCAAGAGCATTTTGCAAATGCCGTTTGGCTATATAGCATTTGACGAAGCCACATTAACGGCTACAGAATTTTAGTACGAGTTAATGTCCATCGTTCCACACAAAACTTTCGCCGGACAGAATCGGACAAAATCATCCGAAACTTACAATTACTTACAACTTCTTTCAACAACTTACCCAAACTCGCTCAAAGTGGAAAGTGACCCCTTTGCCCCATAGTATGTTTGTGTTGTCAATCGGAAATAACAAACTAAAAAATAAAAAAGATGAGACAACAGGCATTACGAAACCAAAAGACAACAAGACCCACGATGAGGGTTGTAAAAGGTCTGAAGGACACACAAACAGCATTAGCCCCATTGGTAAACACCGCATGGAACTTTGCTTACAGCAGCCTCTGGAACTGTACACAATTTTCTCAAAAAGAAATTGATACAGCCAAAGAAAAGATTGAAGAATACCTACGGCTGGCAAAGCATCCTGAAAAAACATTTTCCATTTTCTGCCAGCGGGTATTGCTTACACGGTATTATATCAACAAGAACAGCAGCCGCTATGTACCCCTGCCATCTGTATGGCTTGACCGTACAAACGAAAATGGTTTTGCCGGTACAAAAGCCTGGTATGATGAAATCAAATCCGTAAGGGAATCACTGCCCAATTATAAAAACGAACTGAAGGCAATGGCAGAAGCGGTGCTGGAGTTCAGTGAAGAACCGACTATTCAGAATTACCAATACTGGAGAAAATATTTTATTGACAAGCAAACGCCGGGGTTGTTAAGCCTGTTCCAGGTGGTAGCTATTCAGCAACTGTGCAACAACTAAGCGATGACCCGTACCCAAAAACCATATTATGATGAGCAAGGGCTTTTAATTATCCGTCCTTACCGTATGAAGGACTTAGCCGCTATCTACAGCGTAAGCACCAAGACCATGAAGCGGTGGATTGATACAAAAGCTCCGGCATACAGCAACAAAACAAAAATGTTCTTTACCATAGAACAGGTAACGGGCATCTTAACCATACTTGGTGTACCGCAAAAAATTGCATTGGTAGTGCCGATAGAAAAACTTAAACAAGCAGTATAAAGTATTTCCTATGGAAACTAAAACAACAAGTGAAACCACATCCAGCAGCATACTGCTAACCGGGATAGTGTTCTTAGCCAATCTTGATTTTGTGGGCTTGCTGGATTATGCACTGAAAGCGGGGATAGGCGGTGCTATCTGGCTGGGCTTTAAACTCACCGGCGATTATTTAGAAAGAAAAAGAAAGAGCAAGTAATGAGTGCTGCTGCAAAAATATTAACCGGTACACTCGTAGGCGCAGGTGTGGTAGCTGTGTATGGCTATGTCAGAAAGCTGAAGAAAACGCAGACTGAACTGGAGATCATTCCAACCGCTAACCTGTACCAGGTAACCTGGAACGCTATCGTTGTCCGTGTTGATGTCCTGTTGAAAAATCCAACAAAGGGGACTTTCTCAATAAAGTTCCCCTTTGTTAAACTAATCAGCAATGGCACAAATGTGGGTAGCAGCCAGGCGGTGAACAAGGATATAAAAATCCCTTCTTATGGTGAAGTGGTTATCAGCAAGCTGTTAGTTACCATTCCGGTTACCAGTTTCTTTTCAGTGGCAAGTGATGTGCTGAAAAATATTCAGAACAAAAAGCCGGTAAAGCTGACATTAAAAGTAATGACAACTGTAAACCTGGGATGGACAGAACTGCCCTATGAAACAAATACCGAAGTAACTCTTAAAAAATAAAGTGTGGAAGCCAATAAAAGACGACATATCAAAAGCGGTAAGGAATACGACCATCTGTTTCCAATAGCAGAAGGTAATAATTCCACCATCCGCAAAAATGCAAATGTCTATCACACGGTTGCTTTTATTCCAAAAGTGGTGAATGAAACCCTTGACCAAACAAAACAATTATCTGAGCAACTAAAGGCAAACAACATTTATGAAACCTGTAAAAATATCTGGCACTTTGTATATGAACACATCAATTACAAAAAAGATACAACGGGCTACGAACAGATAAGAAGCCCGGCAAGAGCCTGGCACGACCGCTACACTGGGGTAGATTGCGACTGTTACTCCGTTTTTATATCCAGTACCCTGTCCAATCTTGGTATTCCCCACAATTTGAGGATAACCAAGTATCACCGTGATTATTTCCAGCATATCTACCCCGTCGTGCCTTTTCAGAATAGTTACATAACTATGGATTGTGTAACCGACCGATTCAATTACGAAGTACCCTTTAGCGAAAAAAAAGATTATCTTATGGACTTACAATATCTCAACGGCTTTGATGATGGCTTTGAAATAAGCGGAGCTGGGGATGGAATGTCAGAACTTGGCAAACTTATCCAGCGTAAAATGAGCGGTGGCAAAAAACCATTACCTCTGAAACCTAAAACACCTGTGCCTTTTAAAAAGCCAATGCCCTTAATGAAAAAGAAAGCGGCATTGCTGAACAAAGGAAACACCTCTAATCCTGTGCAAACCCCTAATCCATTATCCAATGGAAAAAAGCCAAAGAAAAAACCCTTTGGTAAAATCCTGAATGTGGTGAATAAGGCTAACCCGGCAACTGTATTGCTGCGTAATGGCATATTGGCCAGCATGAAACTGAACATCAAGAATACAGCAGGGCGGTTACGCTGGAGTTACCTTACACCACAACAGGCAGCAGCGAAAAGTATTGACCCGGTAAAGTTTCAGAAGCTGGTAAATACAAGGATGAAACTGGAAAAAATATTTTTTGGTGCAGGCGGCAACCCGAAAAATTTAAAGAAGGCCATATTAAGTGGCAAAGGAAACAAAGACAAAGCTGTAAATGGACTGGAAGGGTTTGGAATGATAGATACCGGCGGTGTGCAGTATATGAGTGCATATACACCCATGACAGAACTGCTCGGAACAGAGATATACTATGATGAAAATATCAATGGTATGGAAGGCTTTGGAGAACTTGGTGAACCTATAACCATGAGTACGATTGCTGCGGCTGCAGGTGTGATTGCAGGCATTGTAGCCATGCTGAAAGATGTGGGCAATATTTTTCAGAAGAAAACAAAAGAGGCAGAAGATTTTGCTGAAAAGAAAAATGAAGAGGCTGAAAAGGAAAATCCTGTGCCTGTACCCAATACTGCCACACCAGGTATAGTACCAACAGTTACAATAAAAGAAAATTCAGATACTCCCGAAGTTGTTGTAAAAACAACAACACCATCGTCTGAATCCGGTAAAACGGAAGTTGTAAAGTTTAATGCTGAACAACCAGTAGTTGAAACCAAATCGGAAGTGACACCTGTCAATACATCTGAAACCAATTTAACTGCAAACACAAACACTAATCCCAATGCAGATAACAACAATAGCGACAATCCCGGTTTTTGGGAGAAGAATAAAAAATGGCTGAAGCCGGCAGCTATTGGTGTGGGTGGTATAACCATTATCGGCATCGGCTATGCGATGATGAAGGGCGGTAAAACACAAAACAAATCATCGCCGCCTGGTAATGGTTTATCCGGCACACCAAATTATAAAAAACGAAAAAACCACAAACGAAGTAAGCCCAAACATCAAAAAAAGAAAGCAGTGGCCCTGCTTTAACAATCCGTACACTTAACAAACAAAAAATTCAATATGTCAAAACAGAATAACCAATACAAGAAGGATGCCCGTAAAAAAAATATCCTGAAGGGCATGAACGAAGAATTGCCCACCAAAGGCAATGTAAAAAACACCGTACTGGAAACAGGTAAAGATTTACTGGTTGCAGTTCTCGGCGGAGGCTTAATCGGCTCTGCCATCGGAAGGCCATCACTTATCATCGGGTTGGTAACCACCGGAACCGGCCACTATACTGAAAACCGTTTGCTCAAATTACTCGGCATCGGTATGATGGCAGCTAATGGCTTTCAAAAAAGTAAAGCCGTGAACGGCCTGTCAGGGCTGGATGGTGTAAAAGAAAGGCTGATGGCTTACAAGGAAAATTTTTCTGAGAAGCTGTACTTAGATAAAATCATCAAACAAAAATCAGCCGCAGCAGCAACCAATGGCATGGGCGAACTGCAATACTTCAACTACAACAACGACCTGAACGGAGGCTTGAATGCACTGGAGAGTATAGAGAACCAGCTTATAGAAAGCGGTATGCAGTTTCAGCAAATGACGGGTGCAGCACTGCCTGAAATGGAAGAAGATGACCAGTGGGAAGAAAGGCTGTATTAACCCCCAACCCCTAAAGGGGAGTAAAACAAAAACACTTAAACAAACAATTATTTAATAATCACTCCTAACTTCCTTTGAAGGGGTTAGGAGGTAAATCCAAATTTTATGTTAGGACTTTTAGAAGGTATTGAAGAATACAATAACCAGGGAGCATTGCTCGGACTGGAAGGTGTAGATGACGGCGAATTGCTCGGCGCATTGCGTAAAATGAACCCTGTGCAGCGTCTGCGTATGGTTTCCAAATTATCCAACACCGGTTCGCCCAGCAAAGGCTCAAGGGCGGAGATGGAAAAATTTTTTGGCGAACTGCCGGTACATATCAAAGAGGCGCTGGTAAAAGGAGAGCTGCGTTTGGCGGACAGCATTATCTACTCCATCAAACCGGTTACTTCCAAAACCATCAAGCTGTTTGAAACGCAGGATGACAAGGAAATCGGGTTGCGTAATATCAGCAATTCCAAACTGCCAAAGAACCAGGCATTCCTGGCAAGCGGCATAATCCTGCTGGCCGGTACATCTGCCGATGCAAGCAAGGACAAAGTGATTGCCACGAATTACAAAGGGCTGGAAGAATTTCCTGCGATTGCAAATGGTGAGTTCAACCTGAAAAGCAATAAAAAGCAGATTGTACCGGAAACCAGCAATGCTGTTTTTAAATCAGGCAATAACCGCAATGTGCCGCTGGGTTATTACAAGCTTGCCAATCCCCGCCTCATCCACGATGATGTGCTGATTGAAATGACAGTGGAACTCGGCACAATGGAAGGCATTCCGCAGAACACTTACATCTATGCGGCCATGCACGGCACTATCACCACTCCGTAAAACTGATTAAGAGCCTCGGTTATTATTGAGTATGGGTGCAAGCCCATGCGAAAACGGCGGGGAGGGATGGGTAATAACTCCCCGCCGGTAGTAACTGATTTTGAAAAACGAATCTGATTTAATCCGTACCCTATGCAAACTGTAAAGAAACGATTTGACATTGCTGTAACCGAAGCCGGTAAAACATTCGGCAAAACATTTGAACTGGATAAGAACATTGTTTCTGTAAAAGGGATATTGTTTACATCCGATAAGGATGACTTGCTGTACTACCGGGGTTCACAGAAAGTGGAAATCAACAAAGAGGAGATTTTCCCGGAGAACTATGAGAGCAAGCTGCTTTTGTCCGGTATTAATATTTCTCCCAACAATCGTTACTATGATTTAGGTAACCAGCCAGCAGGTAACGGGGCTATCAAAGTAGAGTACAAAGACAGCAATGACAGTCGTGCCGCTTTTGTTCCCTACCGTGTTTCACTGTATGTAGAATGTGTGTTGCAATGATGAAAGAGGAAGTAATCATACAGACTATCAGCATCAGCAAAAGAGGTCAGCAAAACTTCTTTCAGGTAAAACTGCCAAGAGATACACATAAAATCATTGGTGTTGAAACGGGTTTGTATGTCCTTAATGTACCGGGATATTTTATACCAGCACAGGAACTTTCCATGCTGATACGCAGAAACTATATGATGGGAGTTGTACAACTCCAGGCAAACGGGAAGCCGGATGTATTTTATTCAAAAGAGATTTTTGAAAGAGATATTAATATCGGTGCAGGTGAGGTTAAAGTTTTTCCTCCTCCTGTTGTTATTATGGAAAGGAAAGCGGATGCCCCTGATGGTAACAACTTTGATTATTTCACTTTATGGACACACGGAACGAAGCGGGAGGAAGACCCTTTAAATATTTGCGGTTGTACTGTCATTAACGGTCAATACAAAGATGCAATCGGTGAATACTTCCAGACAGATGTGAACTATAAGATAATGCTTTATATCTGGATTGAAAGAAAAACAAATCAGCAGCAATGACAATTACTCTGGCACTGGAATACATCGCAAGACGGATGAAGGAGCTTGGTTATGGTGATGAATACAGCATCCAGTTCAGGCATTTTGTACTGCCCTCAAAGGCAAAACTGAAAGTACATGCCGGAAACCAGTTATTCATCCTGCTTGAGCCATCAGAGAGTATTGCAGTTAAAAGTGATACAGGCGTATTTGATGTAACAACAGAGAATGTAAACGAACTGCACTATGAACACCGGGGAGAGATACGGATAAGGAATTATACCATCATTACCCAACATGCAAGATTTATTCAGGTAATACCAAATGAAAACAAACCATGCCCATAACACACGATAATTACGACCAGCTAAAGATTGATAAGCTGCGGCATTACCTGGAGGATATGACAGCAAAGGGACATGCAAAGCCGTATGAGATTTTTGTGGACAGTTTGAAAGTTGTTCCCAAAACGGAAGACCCGAAAGATTTTGACAACTACGAGTATTACATGAGTGATGATACAGAGAAAATCCGAATCGTCATTTACAACTCCAACCTGTCGCCCCGTAACGACCAGTATTGCTTTTATGTAAAACAGCATAAGCCCGACAAGGGGTTGAACGGACTTGGTGATATTGAAAATATCATCCAGGAAAAATTGACTGCGAGAGATAAAGAGCATGAAGTAAAGCGGATGCAAGAGGAACTGTCAGAAACAAAACAAAAACTGGAAGAAGCAGAGGAATATATTGATGAACTGGAAGAAAAACTGGAACTGTCTGCCAATGATAAGCACAAGCTAAAAAATATTGACCTGGTAGAACTCGGTTCCGCTGTCCTCGGCAGGTTGGCTGAAAAGAATGCAGATGTATTAAGCGGTCTGGGTTTATCAGGTATTGGCAATAAAGAACAAAAACAATTAGAAACAGCTCAACCGCAGGGAGAAGCAAGTTTTCAGAAGAAAGCA
Source organism: Ferruginibacter sp. (assembly GCA_044220615.1). Taxonomy (GTDB): domain Bacteria; phylum Bacteroidota; class Bacteroidia; order Chitinophagales; family Chitinophagaceae; genus Ferruginibacter. Next base: position 513,976 of record JBGAQR010000001.1, read on the forward strand.
GATGCCCCAGCATTAAGCGAAGAAGAACAGCAATACATCGCCACTTTAAAACAACTGCAGAACTGTTTTGATGAGCCACAGATGATAGCCGTGATTGGCATACTCAATCAGCTAATGGCCGACCCGACACAGGTAACCCCTGTAGCGGAATTACTCAACATTAAAAATCCATAACTATGAAAAAATATCAGTACGACATTTCCATTGAAGCGAAAACTGAAAGTGAAGCTGATGCAAAGATGACGGCGCTTACAACGCTGGCATCCAAACTTAGCCAGAAAGAACTCACCAAGCTGGCATATACCATTATGAATGACCCGGTAAAAACAGCATTGGCAAAAAAATACTTAGGCGTTTAGTTGTTTTCATGTTTTGTTTTTAAATCCAAATCCTATGAACCCTGAAACTCCTGCCCACCAACAGGATGAGTTTACCCTTGAGGAAAAAATCAAGTATGGCATACTTGGCCTGGTTGTGCTGGGCGGGAGTTTCTTTATTGGCAGAAAGCTGGTACGAAAAGCAAAATCAACCAGTGAGGAAAAGAAAACTTATGAGGAAGGTAATGAAGCCACTTATGCCAAGCAACTAAAGATGGCTTTTGAAAATGATATGTGGTTTGGATGGGGAACAGATGAAGAAGCTATCCGCAAAGTGTTAAGGGCGATTCCAAGTAAAGAGTATTTCCGTAAGGTCATTAACTCTTACCAGAAACTGTATGCAAGAAGTTTGATGAAAGATATGCAGGACGAGTTGACTTCTACAGAGTACAATGAAATGCTGGCCATCTTGTCGGTAAAACCAGAAAGAGGTAAAACATTACAGCAGGCAAAACTGACCAACGAGCAATTTTTATCCTGGGCAAAAAGATTAAGGGCTGCATTTAATGTGAATACATGGGGCTTTCTGCCTTATGGTACTGATGAGGATGCAATAAAGGCAGTGTTCCTGGAAATACCCACACAGGCTGCATTTGAACAGGTGGCTGCAGCATACAAAAAAGAATACAATGATGACCTGATGGGGGATATAAAAAGCGAACTGGAAATTTATGAGTATGCCTCCATGATGAGCATTATTATGAAGAAACCGAAAACCTAAACTATGAAAACGAATCAGCCCAATAAAAAACAAAAAAAGAAACGGATTGTGATTACGACCCTGGCAGTGGGAGCAGCAGGTATCCTGGGTTATTTTAGCTGGCAGTATTACAAAAAGAAAAAGGGAAAGAATACCGATGAGCCGGATGTAACCTTTAAAAAGAAAGTTACAGAAGATATAAAATCTGTTTATGTTGATACTCCCGTTTACCAGCCGGTAATAAAACCCAAACTAAAACCGAAGCCAAAGCCGCAGATAATTTATGATAACCCTTACTTGGAAGTGCCGCCGGTTAGTAAAGATGAGTTTCCATTGAAGCGGGGAAGCAAAGGAGAAAAAGTAAGGGCATTACAGGAAGTATTGATTGCAAAGTATGGCAAACAAATACTTCCTCGATATGGCGCAGATGGAGATTTTGGTGTTGAAATGTCCGCTGCATTAAAAAAGCTGAAATTCCCTGCAACAATTGAACAAAGCACTTACAATGTGTTGATGCAGGGTCAAAAAGTAAGCGATGGTAATAACAATAATAGTCTCGCACAACAGTTTGTTGCAGCAGCTACCAAAAAAGATTTTAACCTGACCATTCAGTTACTCAAGCGGCTTAAATCAAAAGACAACTATAAAGAAGTCAGTGGTGAATTTAAAAACTACCGTATTGGTGGCGGAGTAAGGCAGACCCTCGTAAATGCCCTGCTGAATACGTTTAGCAAAGAAGACCAAAAACAGGCTATCCGTTTTGAGTTCTTGCGGATGGGATTGCAGTTTGATGGCAAGAAATGGAGCCTGGAAGGTTTTGACGGCGTAAGCATCGTAACGATTGAACCCACAACTATCTGGGTGAATGCTAACCAGGCAATAAAAGTTCCTGCAAAAATGGTGCTGGGAAATGAAGTGACGAAAAGGCTTGACTACACCTTATTTGAAAACAACGGCAAACATTTTTTAGTACAAACAAAATCAGTAACACAATTATAAAATATAATAAACATGAAAAGACATATCCGTTACATCATTGTACACAGTACAGCAACATTTGACCCGAAGGTTTCTCAATTCTACGGCAACTATCATTATGTGGTGGAAAGAACCGGTGAGATAAAAAAAGTGCATGCTGATGCTGCCATTATTAAGAATGTAGAGAAGGTGGATAATGAAGCAATCCACATTGCATACGCAGGCGGCAGGAATAAATCCGGCACACTCGGCGATACCAAGACACCCAACCAGGAAGAAGCCCTGTTTAATAAAATCGTGGCTCTCTCCATCAAGTACCCAAGTGCCGCTATTGTGGGGCATAACGAACTGGAGCCAGGTTCTATTTCTCCGGGATTTGATGTAAAGGACTGGATTAAAAACTATGAGCCAGACTTGAACTTATCCAAAGCCAGTTAAATACTTTATTCAATATAAATCAAACCCTATGTTACAAGCCATATTAAAAACCATGACCGAAAGGGGCTATAAAATTTACAACCGTCCTTTTGAACTCAATATTGTAGGCATCCGTGCCAACAGTACAGTACCCAACAGCTTTGACGATACATTCAATATATTTTACAAAAACTCATCCGGCGACTGGCAATACCACAGCAGCCCGGCCACAACTGACCCCGGCACATTCTGGTTGCGTAACCTGATGAACCCACAGGGAACTGCTATTTTAAAGCAAGGGCAGTATATCGGCTCACATGGTATCGGTATGCACCGGGGCAAATACTTAGCCCTTACACAGAAAAGACCAATCACTGTTATCCGTGATTATAACCGTGATGCCGTGCTGGACTTTAATAATGGAAAAGAACAAACCGGCATATTCGGTGTGAACATCCACCATGCCTCTATCAATGGCACAACCAAGTATGTAGAGAAATATTCCGCCGGTTGCCAAGTGTTTGCAAATATCAACGACTTCAACCTGATGATGCAGTTGGCGCAGCGGCATAAACAACTTTATGGTAATGATTTTACCTACACACTGATTGACGAGAGGGCTTTAGTCCGTGAAGCAAAAAAAAATTAGTGTTTGACCTGGCAGGGCTGGGTATTGCCACAGTCCTGAGCCTGATAACCTACGAACTTGTAAAAGACCAATGATGAAACAGTTTATTACAGAGCTATTCAAAGATAAAAATGGATGTTACTCTTTGCGTGAAGTTGCCATTGCACTTCTGATACTGGCTTTGGTGATTAGCTGGGTAGCGCAGCAATTTTTTAATAAGCCTGTTCCTGAGTTCATGTTTTACTCTTTTGCAAGCCTGATAGGTGCCGGGTGCTTCGGCTATTCATTGGAACGAAAATCTAATACTGATAATAACAATCCAACAATCTGATATGAAAAACTTTAAAACAATCCTTACCCTTTTAATTGGTGCCGTTATCGGCTTTTCATTTTGCCAGCTTTTTCACAGAAGCTGCCCCGATGTTTATCCTGCGGGTACAACTGCTGACAACAAGGCTTCGCAGTTGGAAAAGAAAATGCAGGAAACCGAAACAGTGTACAAGCAAAAAATAGATTCTGTTCAGCAGCGGACAACGGCGTTGAATGAATCAATTAAAAAAACACAAACCGCACTGGATAAAACCAAAAGGAAAAATATACAACTGCAAACGCAGGTATATAATTTAATTGACCGGCAGGGAATTTATAAAGAGGAACATGATACGGCCAGCTTTATTACCGGATGTGAATCCATGCAAATCAGGGTTGATGAACTGATAACCCAAACAAACCTGCAGGACAGCATACAAACCGCAATTACGGATAACCTTCATGAACAGCTTGTGCGAAAGGATTCTGTTATCCTGCTGAGAGATTCACAGTATCGGCAACTGAACAAATCATTTGGGGAGAGCATTGAACAGCAGAAACTACTGGAGCAACAGGCAAAGTTTTACAAGAAGAAATATAAACGACAACGGCTTGGCAGCAAATTGAAAAACCTGGGATTGCTAATTATATCCGGGTTTGCTGCCTCTCAACTTATTCACTAATCCAAAATTTAAGTATGGCTGCGAAAGAAAAAACAATTGTAGCAACCGCCACATTTGTTACATCCCTGCTATCCTACCTCTATGCAAAGGAAGCAGACAAAGATTCGGTAGCCTATGTGATGGTGGGCGGCTTTATTGGTTCTTTACTTGGTGAAGGTATTGCAGAAGCCATCAAGAAAAACAATACAGACAATCAAAATAATAACAATGGCAACAGAAATATTTAATGACGGCGCATCGTTGCGGATTGTAAACAAAGGCAGCGCCATACTGGTAAGCAAGCTGCAAATCAAAACCATTGAAACTATCCGCAATGATGTGGTGCGTCTGGATATTGGCGAAGGGGCATTGAAAAACATCTATATCAGGTTCGCTGATGTAACAACACCTGCCGGTCTTGTTGATGCAGGCCAGTTAAGGGATGCCATTAATGCCATGCTTTTGAGCAATGTAGCAGGCGCTGCTACTGAAGTAAAACAGGATACTGAAATAGGTATTCTGAATGGAATCCTGGGCGCACTGACTGACCTGAAAGTAATAATAAATACTGGTGGCGGTGGAATCAGGCAACCAATACGCATTGATGAATCCACACCCAATATTATTTACAATGGGTTTGCAGTAGCTGGTTCACCAACTGCTGATGCTGTGTGGGCAATACAAAGGGTAACAAGAGAGAAGGACATCATCATTTATGAATGGGCTGATGGTAATGAATTATATGATAATGTGTGGGATGACCGCTACAACCTGGCTTATGCCCCGGTAGTGATACGATAAAATGAAGAAGCACTGAATAAATGAAATACCAATCCGTACCTGAAATTGTGCTTGGCGAAACTCCGGAAATAAATGTTCCGGAGTTAGCTGTTTCTTATACAAGGAGCAGGCAAAAGGATTTTGGTAAGATCACCTCATCCAAAGATGCTGCAGATTTCATCCGTAACACTTTCCAGGCTGGTGAGGTGGAATTGCAGGAACAGTTTGTTGTACTATATCTTAACCAGGCCAATGAAATCATCGGTTATTACAAACATTCTAAAGGCGCAATCAATGCAACCGTAGCTGACATCCGCATTATTCTCGCCACTGCACTGAAAAGCCTGGCTGTGTCAATGGTGGTTGCACATAATCACCCTTCCGGCAACCTAAAACCCTCCAGGGCGGATGAACAACTGACAGCAAAAATTAAGGAGAGTGCTGCAATGATGGAAGTGAAACTGCTTGACCATGTGATTGTAACAAGGGATAGTTATTACTCATTTGCTGATGAGGGCTTATTGGGTTTGGATGGCTTAAACAATAAAGAGGAACAATTTGTTGCTGCTATTGAACATGATTTAGCCACTAAGAAATCACATAGCAAAACATCCGTTGAAAAACTGGCAGCTTCATTTGGCATTAATGATAAAAATGAGGTAAAGGAACTGACAGAGCTTGCAATTGTAAACCGTGCAAGGCTATTGGCACATAGCGAGGGAACGATAAAGGAAAAATTTGACAGGATTGTTGAACTCTATCACAGCCAGGTAAATCTTTCGCACCGTACCTCACAAAGCATTTTGCTGCAACAATATTCTACTCCTGCACCCATTGGTTATTTAGCCGGTGTGTTTTGTGAAATAGATAAACTTCAGTTCAATGGAGGTTTTGCTTTTGAACCATCAGCAGGTAATGGCTTACTTACCATTGCTGCCAAACCGGAAAGAGTCTATGTAAATGAGCTGGACAGCTTTCGCAACCGCAATTTGAAAACACAACACTTCGCAAATGTCTGGCAGCGGGATGCAACCAAACCATTCTTTGATGTGCAGCGGACATTTATGGCCGTAATGACCAACCCGCCATTTGGAAAAATGGAAGCCGAAGTCATGTTTGATACTTTTCCCATCAAACCCTTAGAGCATGTAATGGCTTTAAGGGCTTTGGAATGTATGGCAGATAATGGTAAAGCGGCTATCATCATCGGCAGTCATACTACCTGGGATGACAAAGGGAGAATCACTTCAGGTAAAAACAGAATTTTCTTTAACTACTTATACAGCCGTTACCATGTTGCTGATGTAATAAATATCAATGGGGCTAAACTATACTCAAGACAAGGAACATCTTTTGATGTTCGCCTGCTTTTGATTAATGGCAGAAAGAAAACTGCATCCGGCGTAGCTCCTGTTTATAATCCAGCTAAAGACCCAGAAGTAAAAACATTTGATGAGTTATTTGAAAGAGTGATAGAAAGCCTCCCCCTAACCCCCTCCGATAGAGGGGGAATAAAATCAGAGCCTATGAAAAAAAATATTTCTTCCTTAGAACAGGAAGCGCAGAATTTGATGAAGCTGTTCAAAACCCCTCCTTTGGAGGGGCTTGGGGAGGCTTTAGGTGCGCCTTATGAACCTGCCTCTGAAAGTTGCGTGGTATTGAATACACAAGTACCCGACAGCATGGCTTTTGAAACAAGACAGGCTGTTTTAAGTATCAAGGAAGAAGTAGGTGGTGATATTGACAACTTTGTACGGCATCGTTTAAAATATCCAAACAAAGCTGCACTCTGTAAAGTATTATTAGCCGAACAGATTGATGCGGTGGCAATGGCTATTTATAATATTGAGGCAAGGAGCCAGGGAATGATTATCGGCGACCAGACGGGCATCGGCAAAGGTCGTGTGGCAGCAGCAATGATACGATATGCAGTGAACCAGGGTGTGAAACCGGTATTCCTTACAGAAAAAGCAAACCTGTTCTCTGATATTTACCGTGATTTATCAGCCATTGGTTCCGGGCATTTAAAGCCACTGATTGTAAACAGCAAAGAATCAAAAACCGACATTAAAGATGAAGACGGCGAAATAATTTACCAGGCTCCCTCACCTACCGAACAGCAAAACATTATCAGTTCAAGGGCTGTACCTGCACAATATGATTTTGTTCTGGCTACTTATTCGCAGTTTAATTCACCGGAGAAAAAACCGGAGAAACCAAATTTTCTCCGGGCTATTGCTGAAGACAATATTTTCATCATGGATGAAGCACATAATTCAAGTGGCTCATCCAATACAGGTGAGTTTTTGCAAGGGGTTGTTGCCAAAACAAAAGGTGTTGTTTTTTTATCCGCAACTTTTGCAAAGCGACCAGATAATATGCCGATCTATGCCATGAAAACATCTGTTGCCGATTGCAATATGAGCAAGGATGATTTGGTGGAAGCTATTACCAGGGGAGGTGTGGCTTTGCAGGAAGTGTTATCCTCTCAATTAGTAGCCGAGGGGCAAATGGTGCGCCGGGAAAGAAGTTTTGAAGGTGTGGAAGTAAATTATTTATCATTAGATACAAAGTCAGAAGAACACCGGGCTATTGCAGATAACATTACCGATATACTCCGTGATATTATCGCTTTCCAAACCAATTTCGTAGATGCACAGGTGGAGGAACTGGACAAGATTGCAGTTGCAGAAGGAAAAGAAGTTGCACTAAGAGAAGGCACTTCACAGGCAGGCGTAGATAACCAGCCCTATTTTTCAAAAGTATTCCAGGTAATTAATCAAATGCTCTTTTCACTTAAAGCTGAAGCAGTCGCTGACCAGGCTATCAAAAGATTAAAGGAAGGTAAAAAACCGGTGATTGCCTTTGCTTCCACAATGGGCAGTTTTATTGAAACAATGGAGAATGAAAAAGGAGTTGCGGTTGGTGATGGTGATACCATTAATGCAGATTTTAGTGAAGTATTAAAACGGGGCCTGGATGGGATACTCCGGTATTCAGAAAAAGATGTGGACGGCAATCCCATTCACAAAAAATTTGAGTTAAGCGAACTGCCGCCGGAAGCCCAGACAGAGTACCACCGCATACTGGAGAAGATAAACTCTGTTTCTACAGGTATTACTATTTCTCCCATTGATATTATCATAAAGAAAACAAAGGATGCAGGTTACAGCGTTGCAGAAGTTACTGGCCGAAAATATGAACTGCAACTTAACTGGAAAGGCAGCAAGGCTCTGATACTGGCAAGGAAAAGAATAAATACCAATGATGCTTTCCGTCAGTTCAATAATAACGAAGTGGATGTACTGATGATTAATCAGTCAGGGAGCACCGGCGCATCAGCACATGCTATGCCTACGGCTAAAGTTCCAAAAGAACAGGTAAGGCAACGGGTGATGATTGTATTGCAGGCAGAACTGGATATTAATACGGAAGTGCAGAAAAGAGGTCGTATCAACCGCACCGGCCAAATCTTACAGCCCATTTATGATTATGTAACATCTGCTATCCCTGCCGAAAAAAGGTTGATGATGATGCTCCAGAAAAAATTGAAGTCACTGGATGCAAATACTACTTCCAATCAAAAGCAATCTACCAAGATTTTGGACGTACCGGACTTTCTGAATAAATACGGCGATAAGATTGTGAAGGACTACCTGATGGAAAATAAAGAGATAAACGATTTATTAGACGACCCCCTGAAATTAAAAGCAGCCGGGTCTGATTCATCAGGGGAAACAGTAACAGAGGATGCGGCGCATAAGGTATCAGGCCGTGTGGCGGTGCTTTCCACCAAAATGCAGCAGGATTTTTATAATGAGATTGCTGAACGGTACAATGATTATGTAGAGTACCTGAAACAAACCGGTGACTATGATTTGGAAGTAGAGGCAATGAACCTGGAAGCGGAAACTGTTTCTAATAAAGTGATTAAAATGGGCAAGGGTAGCGACAGTGCCTTTGGTGAGGATAGTGTACTGGAAACCGTCCGGGCTAATGTTTTGAAAAAACCATTTACCAAAACCGAACTGGAAAACCTCATTAATGAATCGCTGAAAGGCAAAGACCCACATAAATTACAAGATAAGCTGGTAGAAGATTATGAAGCATCTGTCGCAGAAAGATTAAAAGAGGAAGAAGCTGAAGCAAATGCAAAGTATGATGAACTTGTAAAGAACATTCCCAATGAAAAGAAGGTTCAGAAGATTTTAGAAAAGCAGGGCGAAGGTGCATGGCGACAGGCTGTTGCAGAAAGGGAAAAAGAATTAAACGGTGCAAGGGAACTGCAACTGCAAAACCTTCGCAAGACATTTGATAATCGTAAGCAATACTTAGAGAAAACATTCCGGTTCTTCTTCATCAGCCGCAATATCAAATATCCTATTGAAAGTTACAACGGCGGTAATGAGTTAGTGCCTGCCGTGTTTCTGGGTTTTGTGATTGACAATAAAAAGAAAAACCCTTATGCGCCGTCAGCTATTAAGTTACGGATTGCTATTGCCAACAGCAGTAAATACCTTGCTATCCCGGCCTCGTATTCTGAAGACATTATGGCCATCATGGGTGCCAGTGTGGATGTGCATCAGCCCAGCATGAATGTATTACTTACTGAATGGGAGAAGTACACCAAAGAAAACAATACCGACCGGCGGATCCGCCACATCATTACAGGCAATCTCTTACAGGCATTTTCTGACTTTAAAGGCAAACTGGTAAGCTATACTACTAAAAGCAGTGAAACTAAGAAAGGCATTCTGATGCCGGAGAACTGGAATCCGGGTGAACAGGTGCAGGATAAAGTAGTAGTACCAATCCTTAAAGCTGCACCCATTGTAAAGTCACTGGTGCAGAACTCACAAATTGTTACTAATAACGGTTTGTCTTTCTTTAGAACAGGCAACTATTTTAAATTAATTATAGCCGCATCAAGGGCAAGGGGCGGCGATATTTATTTAGACAAGAATATTCTTGACCTGGTAGAGAAAAACAATTTTGAAAAAGTCTCGGATAAAATGGTAGCGATGCTGCCCGAAAAGAATATTTATAAACTGCTGGAGATATTGCAGACAACTCACGGATGTTCTATAACTGTTCATTCATCAGATTTAAAAAACATCAAAGCAGATGCAGGCAGGCACATCAACCGTAAAAAAATAAAACTCCCTCCCGATGATGAGGAAGAAGAACTCCCTGACAATGTAGCCATCCTTGAACTGGAAGCAGAAGCCCTGGCACTTGAACTTGAATTATTAGCAGCATAAAAACAATCCATCCTATGATAACAATAGATAATTATTTTAATAAGGTCAATTCATTTGATTTAAAATCACTCCCAGAAGCATTAAAGAAAGGCCATGAGTTTGTTTTGAAAGCAACGAACAATGGTTCAAGCTGGGTGTCTTATCACTCCAGCGAGCCGATTAAGAAAACGGTGGATATGTACCTGTCCAAACTGAACGAGTTTGTTAACAGTACCACTAAAGCCGAGAAGAAACAGACGAGGAAAAATGCTGAAAGAAAACAGCATGATGAAATCATCAAAGAAACCATGCGGCGGCAGGGTGTTACAAAAACTGTTAAGTCTAAAAAGAATGATGATGATATCCCTTCTGAAGATGGTCCGCAGTTAGTAGAAAAGATACCGGAGGAGCTGCGGTTTATCCGCCGCTTTATAAACCTGAATGGCAAGTCAAAAACAAAGGATGATTTACTACGCTTCATCAATGGCCTGCAAAAAGCTATACTGGAAAAACGCATTCGTAAGACTTCAGCTTATGCTGCCCAGGTAAAATACATCCAGGATAGCCTTGTGAAGACTTTCAATACAATGAATGCCAAAATAAAACTGGAAGTAAATTCTAAAACATTGAAAGAGTTTACTGATTTATTGGGTGGTGAAAAAATATATCCCTCTATACAGCTTTTGAAAAAGTATATTAACCTGAATGGCAAAGTTGGCATGAAAGAAAAAGCCATGAAGCTGGTGAAGCAAATGGAAACGGCTGCTAAAAAGCGGAGAGTGAGAAAGGGTGATGTGTATGAAGCCTCTCTGCAGCAGGCTTATAAGAACCTGAGAGAATTTGTCAACGATAAGAAACAAAAAACATTAGTGATTGAACAAAGAGAATTAAACGGCCTGGAAGGAGTATTAGGTTGCGCCTGCAACCAGTTAAACGGTGTTGATGAAATGCCGGCCATAATGAACAGTATGGATTTTGCCAATATGCAATTTGAAACCATCGGACTGAAAGGTAAATGGTTTGATCTTATAGGAGACCCTTCTTCTAACTTCACCGCAATGGTTTTTGGCAAACCAAAGATGGGCAAGTCTTACCTCTGTATTGATTTTGCCGGATACTTGGCACGCAATCATGGCAAAGTGTTGTATGTGGCAAAAGAAGAAGGGCTTGATATGACCCTGCAAAAGAAACTAAATGATAAAGATGTAGCACATCCGAACTTGTATGTTGCTTCTGTGCTTCCTGAAAACCTATCGTCTTACGATTTTATCTTTTTGGATAGTGTAAACAGGTTGGGTTTATCACCTGAAGACTTAAACCGGCTGAAAATATCCAACCCTGCAAAGTCATTCATATTCATTTTCCAAACCACTAAAATGGGAAACTTTCGGGGAGCAAATAGTTTCCAGCACGATGTGGATGTGGTGATTGAAGTACCGGAACCAGGCAAGGCGGTGCAAATGGGGAGGTTCAATCAGGGGGGAGAAATAAATATATTTCATTGATAATCAATAGTATGTATATTTGAAAAGGGAAAAGATGGAAAAGAAACTGGAAGAAAAAGAGAAAATATCCATCGCTGAAATCAAAGCCGATTTTGAAGCCGAGGGTGAATTATTTGAAGATAGCGAAGTGGAGAGAATCAGGGATTTTTTATACCTGCTTGCACAGATCACTTATGAACAGCATAACAGGAATAGACAAGTTACTGAAACATCAACAGGAAAAATAATAAACATAAACAACAACTCCGATGACTCAACAAAAAGCAATACTGTATATCCGTGTGAGTACGGACGAACAGGCTGAAAAAGGTTACAGCCTAAAACATCAGGAAGAAAGATTAAGACAATACTGCGAGCATAAGCAAATAGAAGTAGTCGCTGTTTACAAGGAAGACCATTCCGCTAAAACTTTTGAAAGGCCAGAGTTTACCAAACTCCTGGCCTTTTGTAAAAAGAACAAGGGTTGTGCTGACCTGTTATTGTTTTTAAAATGGGACAGGTTCAGCCGTAATGCGGGTGATGCGTATGCAATGATTAACCAGTTAAATAAATTGGGTGTAGAACCACAAGGTATTGAGCAACCGCTTGACCTGAATGTTCCTGAAAATAAAATCATGCTGGCATTTTACCTTGCTGCACCGGAAGTGGAAAACGACAGGCGTTCATTAAATACCATTGCAGGTATGCGCCGGGCAATGAAAGAAGGGCGGCATGTAACCTTAGCTCCAAGAGGTTACCGCAATGCAAGAAATGAACTGAACAGGCCAATCATTGAGCCAAACAAAGATGCTGTCCATGTACGCTGGTCATTTGAAGAAGTTGCAAAGGGCATTGACACTGTGATGGATTGCTGGAAGGCTGTAGCGAAAAGAGGTTTTAAAGTGAGCAAGAATCAATTCTGGAATATGCTCCGTAATCCCATTTATTGTGGCAAGATATTTATTCCAGCTTACAAAGACGAAGCTGAATCTACTATACTGGCAACACATGAGGCTTTAATCAGTGAAGAATTGTTTTACGAAGTACAGGATGTTTTAAATGGCAGAAAAAGGAAGTTCCCTGCCAAAAATACGTTGAAGGAAGAACTGCCACTTCGTGGTTTTTTAGAGTGCCGTAAATGCGGTTCAAGATTAACAGGGAGTGCATCTAAAGGCAACGGCGGAAGGTATTTTTATTATCATTGCTCAAAAGGCTGTAATGAACGCTTTAAGGCTGATGAGGCCAATGATCTGTTTGTAAAAGAACTGGAAAGAATTTCGTTCAGCAAAGGCGGTATTAAAGTGTTCAGGAAAATATTAACGGACTATTCAAAGAAAACTGGTAAAGACCAATCTGTATCCAGGCAGCAGATTGATATAGAAATTGAAAAGAACCAGCAACGAATCCAGAATGCCCAGCAATTGATGCTGGATGGCCAATTAGAGCCATCGGATTACAGGGACATAAAGAACCGATTTGAAAGGACAGTCATTGAACTTGAGAAAAAGAAACGGGAAATATCCTCCCTGGATTTTAACCTGAATGAGTATATGACTTCTGCACTTGAAATAGTGGAAAATCTGCCGAAATACTTTACCAGAGCAGATTTGAAGGCAAAGCAACAGCTTATTGGTTCGGTATGCCCTGAAAAACTGATTTTTGAAAATAAAGCGTATCGAACCAACCGGGTGAATGAGGTACTTGCTCTGATATGCAGTGCAGACAAGGCTTCCAGCGGTTCTAAAAAAGAATTGGCTCCCGTTTTTGGGAGCCAATCCAATCAGGTGCCCGAGACTGGATTCGAACCAGCACGCCGTTTCCAGCGCCACCACCTCAAGGTGGTGCGTCTACCAATTTCGCCACCCGGGCATTTAGTAGAGTTTGCAAATGTAAGGCAAGACAACTATTTCTTCAACACAATTCTAAAGGTTGTTCCCTTTCCCGGTTCGGAGTGCTTTACAAAAAGTTCGCCCTTATGATATTGTTCAATAATGCGTTTGCTTAAAGTGAGGCCTAGTCCCCAGCCACGTTTCTTTGTAGTAAAACCAGGCTTAAACACTTTAGCGATATTCTGTTTGCTGATGCCCTTGCCCGAGTCGGTCACATCCACCACCACCTGCGTGGTTTCGTTCTTTATCTCTACATGCAAACTTCCTTTTCCTTCCATGGCATCCAGGGCATTTTTTAGAAGATTTTCCACCACCCAGTCGAACAGCGGACCATTGATCATAGCATTGATCTCATCTTCTCCATGTGTTTCAATGCTGAAATTCACTTTATCCGTGGCCCTTCTCTTAATATAACTCACCATACTCTCTACCTGTTTCACTATATTCATTTCTTCCAGCTGGGGGGTACTGCCGATCTTCCCAAAACGATCGCTTACTAATTTCAGCCGGTCCACATCCTTGGTCATTTCCGGAACGATCTTTTCCATCCCCGGCATTTCTTTCAGCATCTCAACCCAACCCTGCAAAGAAGTGAGGGGGGTACCTAACTGGTGGGCCGTTTCTTTTGCCATGCCTGCCCATACCTGGTTTTGCGTTGATTTATTACGGGTAGAAACGGCGATCAGTGTAATTATGATGAAGAGTGCCACGATCACCAGTTGAACCATCGGGTAATATTTTACCTGCTTCAGTAAAACCGATTCGCCATAATACACCCGGTTCACTTGTAAGGTGTCGAATGGATTTTTCCATTCAATCGGGGCATTTAGTTTTTTAAAGTCTTCCAGTTTATCTTTTAAATAAGCAGGGTTCTTCCTGATCGTTACCGAATCAAGGTTACGGTGATCCATGATGCTGTCTTTTTCGGTAACCAGTATCATGGGGATGTCTTTGCTGTTGTCGGTAAGTATCTTAAAGGCAAAACTAACTTCTGTTTTATTGGGATTACCAACCTCTTTGGTGGCTTCTGCCCATTGCTCAACCTTTATCTTTTCCTCGGCGGCAATTTTTTTGGCCAGGTGATTGGAATAAAAGATGGTTCCGCTTACAATGGCTATTGCCACTAAAGCCAATACAGAGCGCCAGTTGAGTAATTGAGGAAACATGAGGTAAAAATAGCAATAAGTTAAGAGTTATAAGTTATAAGTTATAAGTATGTTTGTGCAGGCCCGGCTTCATAATAACGGGAACCATATAGGCATATAAGAAACATAGAAATGCACATAGGTCTATGTGTTCTATATGGTTCAAAAAATACCGCTTACGGCCATACTTCGAACAGAAAATGGAACAACCATCAGTAGCCATCGTAATTTTAAACTGGAACGGGAAGAAATTTCTGGAACAGTTCCTGCCTTCGGTGATGGCATCAACCTATGCCAATAAAAAGATCATTGTGGCGGATAATGCATCCACCGACGACAGTATTTCATTCCTGCAAAATAATTACCCGCAGGTGAGTATTATCCAAAACAACAGCAACGAAGGTTTTGCCAAGGGATATAACACTGCATTAAAACAGGTGAAGTCGGATTATTATGTTTTACTGAACAGCGATGTGGAAGTAACGCCGGGTTGGATAGAACCCATCATTAACCTGATGGAATCGGATAAGCTGATCGCTGCCTGCCAGCCGAAGATATTAGCCTATAATAATAAGAACCTCTTTGAATATGCCGGAGCATGCGGCGGCTGGCTGGATAAGTTTGGTTACCCTTTTTCCAGGGGAAGGGTATTTGATGAATGTGAAACCGATTCGGGCCAGTATAACAATCGCCAGCAATGTTTCTGGGCAAGCGGCGCTGCATTTTTTGTTCGGGCGTCAGTATATCATGAAACAGGCGGACTGGATGAATACTTTTTTGCCCACCAGGAAGAGATCGATCTTTGCTGGCGTATGCAGCTGGCCGGCTATAAAGTATTTGTGGAGCCGGCATCGGTGGTGTATCATGTGGGCGGGGGAACATTGCCCCGTGGAAACAGCCGCAAAACCTACCTGAACTTTAGAAATAACCTCATCATGATGGCAAAAAATCTTTCATTTGGAGATGCACTTTGGAAGATACCGTTCCGGGTATTGCTTGATGCCGTGGCAGCATGGCGGGCTTTGCTTGGCGGTGATGGCGGATATTTTAAGGCCATACTTAAAGCGCATTTGCATTTTGCCGACTGGTTGTTTCGGAAACAACAATATTCTGTTTTCCCGCAGAAGAAAGGAGGAAAGCCCGGCGGATGGTATGATGGATCGGTTGTTTGGGCACATTTTGTACAGAAGAAAAAGACCTTTTCAGAAATTGTTGGTAACAAATAGTTTTTTTTACCCTTCAGCCCTTATTTTTGCACAGCAAATTATAATAAAATGAGCCAGGAAATCATCGACACAAGGCACAAAGATTTTACTCATAACTGGGTATCCACTTCCCGTTTTATCTGGTTCTGCCAGGTATTTTTGGTGGTAGCCTTTATTTTGGGCGGTTGCTACAACCTGTACACTCACAGGTATAAGGGTCAGCCAAAGGTTGATGTACCAACGAGTACCCAGTACAACCCTACTTACAAATAAAATTTTTATTGTAACAACGTAAGGCTTATTTTTGCACTCCAAAAAATAAGCAAGTTCTTATCATCTATTGCGGAAATAGCTCATTTGGTAGAGCGCGACCTTGCCAAGGTCGAGGTGGCCGGTTCGAGCCCGGTTTTCCGCTCAAAAAACGATCCCGGACTTCCGGGATTTTTTTTCTTCACCAGTGTCACTCGGGTGGTGGAACTGGTAGACACGCAGGACTTAAAATCCTGTTTGCAGCAATGCAAGTGTGGGTTCAACTCCCATCCCGAGTACAAGGCCGTTCAAATGAGCGGCTTTTTTGTTTCTATGACCTCAGTCTCAGCGGGGTTTTCACTGCATGTGCTTGAAATAAAAAGACTCTTACGTGAAACCCCGATGCACTATACCCCTGAACCTGTATGTGCTTTCTTATATATCCCTATAATGCATAGGCCGAAAATGATTGCATCTTCCCTCTTCATAAAAAGAAGCGCTGCTGTGCTCATATGATATAAAATCTTCTGCCAGGTTCCACTTTCCTGAAACCGGGTTGTGATGAATATAATTGAGTTTTTGTAAAAGAAATTTATCTGTAAAGATCGCTTTGGCATCAAAAGACTCTTTAAATACTTTGTGAACCTGCCCTTTTTTTCTTTCACGTTCAGTAACCGCTTTTTTCATTGAATCCAGTAATCTGTACTCCTTTCTTTCTTCCAGCCTTTTCACTATTTCGTAAGCCATAAACCTTTTGCCATTACCGATGATCGTGTTCAGGTTAAAACCAGGTTCCCGGAAATAGAGAATACAATGGAGATGGTTGGGCATAATAACATAAGCAATGGTTTCCACCTTTTTCTTTCGTAAAAGACTGAACCAGCTATATACAAGGTCATAACTGTTGGTTATACTTATCAACGGCTTCCAGTTGTAGCAGGTGAACGTACAGAAATACATGGAGTAGGTATCGGAGTGTTTATACTTTACAGACATTGAGGAAAGGTAAGAACGGGAGAATGCCGTATCAAGAGGTTTTCCTCAGCGGGGTTTCGCAAAAACCTCATTGAAAACAAAGAAAATTCTGTTGGCGAAAACCCCGCTGAGACAGAGTGGACTAGTCTCATCGGGGTTTTCACTGCATGGACTTAAAATAAAAGACTCTTATGTGAAACCCCGATGCTGTGTAGCTGGTAATATTGTTAATTGAGTATCCTCAGTAAACATTGAAAATTTCGTGGGCGAAAACCCCGCTGAGACAGAAGAGTTATGAATAATTGCCCTCATTTCTCAATTTTAGTCTGTGGCGGTTTTAGGGGAAGAGATCACAGTAAAATTGAAACGGTTTAATCATCATGATCTTCAGGATGTCCAGATTGTCCGCAGTATTCTCTTTTGCCACTAAAATCAGTACATTCATCACAACGAATGGAATCTTCGAAAATCTCAACAGTTACACAACCGCATGAATATTCTCTTATTGTCGCCCAAGTGGAACATTTACGACATCCGCAATCCTTATCATATTGATTTGTTACATGTGCCATAATGGTAAAGTTTACATATTTAGGGATATTTTTTTCTATTGAGTTTTATACTTCGACTAAGGCATGACGCACAACATTTGTCTTTATACTATAAAACCAACATTGCAAACTCAAATTTTTATTGAGTATCAACAAATCAGCCTTATAAATTTAATATTGTTATTACAGAATAGGCAGAAAATTTCTTCAAAGGGGATCAATCTCAAATAATAATTACCAGCAGGGAGTAATCCGTATTCGCCGTCGTTTTAACAGGGTAAAAAAATATAGGGTACGGACCAATTAGAAACCTCATCCAAAACTGCTTGTTTACCCATTACAAAGCAAGGGAATTAATACCGGATTAATTTGCGGTTACTACGTATGCAATTCGGGTAATTACCCCCTTATTATTTTCTTAATCATTTATAACCTTGCTGCTTAATACTCTAATATTCAATCACACTTAAACCATTTCAAGTATGAGCACAGGATCACCGGGATTTATTTCCCTGCAAAAAGCTATTGACATGACCACCCTCTATCGTGAAAACATGAACGCCGTAATTGACCCCGTTTACGGAAGCCGGGGGGTACTCTGTATCTGCGACACGTTCAATAAAGCGGCCGTTGAAACCCTGGTCAACAAACCAGAATGCGCCGCCATCCGCCTCTATTATGGTATGGATGAGAATCTTCAGCTTCGTCCCATCCTGGTGGCGGTTGACAGTAATAATGAGGATATTTTGCCCACAAGCAGTACCTTAGGAAATGATGCAGTGAGCAGTGATATCGTAGACGATTCCGTAAGATGTCCGCCGTATTGCCCGCCACCATCTGCCTTAAACCATTAACCAATGAGATTATTCGAGGTAGCAGCAATATTGGGCTTCAACAGTGTATTTGCTGCTGTACCGGGGTTGATACGTTTCCGGAAAGTAGACCAGGCGTATCAACCTTTTATTATTATTGTGTGTCTTGGATTCATTAACCATAGCCTTAGTGTGATCTTGAGTTATTATTTACGGTCGAGTATGGTTAATGGAAATATTTTTGTGCTTATTGAGTCATTATTATATGTATGGCAGTTCCATCAGTGGGGACTTTTTAAAGAAAAGAAAAAAAAGGCATTTATTATAGCAGCAATGTTGCTGGCTGTTTGGCTGGCAGATAACCTGGTAGTGCACAACATCCGGGAGTTTAATTCAGGCTTCCGCATTTTCAGTTCCTTTATGATGGTGTTCCTGGCTATCGACCAGATAACCTCCCTGGTAACGAAGGCTAAGGTAAACTTACTGAGGAATGCCATTTTCATTATCTGTAGCGGCATGCTCATTTATTTTTCTTACAAAGTATTTATTGAAGTATTTTTCCTCGTAGAATTGAGGCCGAGCCTTAAACTGGTAGACCCTATCTATGCAATCCTTATTGGAATAAACTTTTTTGTAAACTTTTTATTTGCCTGGGCCATATTATGGATACCAAAGAAGAAAGCATCTATGCTCTCATCATAACCGCTGCAATTTTGCTGGCGGTGATACTGGGGTATTTTATCTTCAATATCATCCGTCAGCAGAAAAAAACAAGGCAGCTGCACCTGGATAATATCCAGGCCGAGATCCGTGCGCTGGAAAGAGAAAGGCAACGCATCGCTTCCGATCTGCACGATGACCTGGGCCCCTTATTATCCGCCGTTAAATTCAAGATCAATGCCGTAGATACACCGGGCGAAGACGATAAGGAACTGATCGAAAAAGCGAGTCAGCATATCGACGAATCCATCACCCGTATACGGGAAATATCCTTCGACCTGATGCCCAGCGCCCTCAACCGCAAAGGACTGATAGCCGCTATTGAAGAACTGATACCCAAAACAGAAAAGATATTTCCGATAAAGATCCATTTTAAACACGGTGGCGATATCAAACTGAAACCCGAGCTGATGATAAATATTTACCGGATGGTACTGGAAGTGATACAGAACACCATTAAACATTCCAATGCATCGGTACTGTTCCTGAACCTGGTGATGGATGAAAAGAAGATTGATTTTAAATCGGAGGACAACGGGGTGGGATTTGACCTGGAAGAGATCAAACAGAAAAGCAACGGGCTGGGACTGAAAAATCTTTTCAGCCGGGCCGAAGTGATGCAGGGTGAACTGCGTATTGATACCAGACCGGGCAAAGGCGTGAGTTATCATCTTATAGCACCCATTAAATAAACCCTGGGAATGAGGTGTTATAATGTTGCTTTGTTGAACATTGAATATTGAGAATTGATAGTTGAACATTTTAATACACAATACTCAGTGATGGTACCCCATCGGGGTTTTCACCGTGCAGTCTTGAATCAAAAGAATTTTTGCGTGAAACCCCGATGCTGTGTAACTGGTAATATTATTAATTGAGTATCCTCCATCGGGGTTTCGCAAAATAAATGGTTCAGTGGAAAGGATTTTACTGGCGAAAACCCCGCTGATACTAAAATATTCAATGATCAATATTCTACTGGCTGCATATCTGTGCCAGCAAGTGTGTCGACATAAATTATTATCTTATAGCACCTATTAAGTAATCCCCGCGAATGAAACAGTATACCCCTATCAGCATTATCATTGCCGACGATCACGAGATCTTCCGCGACGGGTTCCGCAGTATGGTAAAAAAATTCCCCGAGCTGAAGATCATTGGCGAAGCCGAGAACGGTAAAGACCTGGTGAAACTGGCCCTGCAACTGAATCCCGATGTGATACTTACCGATATTAAAATGCCCCGGATGGATGGGGTGGAAGCCACCCGTGAACTGGTAGCCAGCAAGCCGGGCGTAAGCATCATCGCCCTTTCGATGTTTGACGAAGACAACCTCATCATTGATATGCTGGAAGCCGGGGCCAAGGGCTACCTGCTGAAGAATACCAATAAAGAAGAGATCATGGAAGCCATCCGTGCGGTGAATAAGGACAAGACCTATTATTGTAAGAACACTTCTGAAAAATTACTCCAATTGATCGCCAAGAGCAAGTTCAATCCGTATAAAAAGATCAGCAAGCCCCAGTTCTCGGAAAAAGAGATCACGGTGATAGGGCTGGTATGTGATCAGTACTCCAACAAAGAGATCGCTGAAAAGCTAAACCTCAGCATCCGCACCATCGAAGGCTACCGAGAACGCATTGAAGAGAAGATGGATGTGCATAATACAGCGGGGATAGTGGTGTATGCTATAAAGAACGGGATCTATAAAATATGAGGGGAATGCCGATGCAGGATACGAGATACAGGATTTAGAGAGATATAAGATTTGAACGCTGCTTTGTTGAACATTGAATATTGAGAACTGATAGTTGAACATTTTTAATACTCAATAGTCAATGATCAATATTCAACTGGCCGCATATCTGCGCCAGTGAGAGACCCGGGAACAATCTGCCGGATTATTTTTATATTTACAACCAGTTGAAAAAGATACTGGCCTCTATATTATTACTCTGCCACATGAACTACTCCATGTTCCTGCCGCAAACGGCCGAAGTGGATATGCGCACTGCCAGCGGCCAGCAAGCCGATGACATCAACAGCGTGGCGGAATTTGTACGGATAGAACTGGGATACGACCGAACTGCTGATGATGAAGACGACGACAGCGGCCAGAATTTTCACCTCGTAAATGCGGTTGATTATTTTTACCAGCAGGAGATCACATTGTTAACCGACCAGCAATTTGTTTCGCTTACGGCTACTGCATTTCCTGAATACAACGTTGGCAAGATACTTTCTCCTTATTACGATATCATCGCCCCGCCACCGGAGGCCTGAGTCTTCTTCTTTTAACCTATTGAACAATACCTGCATCAGCAGGTAGTATGCATTTTGGTTGCCGGCAGGTAACCAACATTCCTCATTATTAAATATTTGAGTCCATGAAATGGAGAACCCATGCTTATATAAAACCTGTTACGGCGTTGCTGCCCGTAATTTTTATGATTGCCTGCAACGACTCACCGGGTAATGAACTGGACAGAACCGCCATTGAACCTGTGCCGGTATCGCAGAACCTTAGCCCGCTTAACAATGCCATACGCTCGGCCATCATTGATATTGAAACGAAAGAGATAGCGATGGCAGGAGATAGCCTGGTACGATTGAATATAGAAGGCACCGAGGTGATCAGTTTTTCTAAAAAGGATTATTTCAAAGATGAAATACGTTCGCAGGAAGCCGATTTTAAAAGATACCTGCAATACTTAGACAAGGTTTCTCAAAATAAAAATATCAATGATCCGCTGAAGCGGCACGAAAGCCAGGCAAAACACAATGCGGTAATGACTTACCTGCAAAAGATGGTCAGAACAGCTTCTGATAAACCGGACATATATAAGGTGGTTTATTACCTGCAGGCAGATACAAAGACCATGCACTATAACCAGCAGAAAACAACTTACCTGGATAAGGAGATGAAAAAGATAACGGGAGACTATCGTTTTTTACAAGTTAACTTTTGAAGGATACAGCGTGTTATTGGTCATTCAGTTATTAGGTCATTGGTCATTGTGTAATACTCTACTGCCATGGATAGCCCCAATGACTGAATGGCTTTTTTCTTACTTCTTATAAAGGTATTCCACCGATCCCATGATCCTGCCTTCTTTTGAGTAGCAGCGTTCGGTGCTGCGCAGGCCGTCTTCATAATTATATCGCCAGGTGAAATAATAGGCGCCTTCTTTTTCGGAAGAGATCATTTTTACCAGTTGACCGGCCTCGTTGTATTCGAAAGATGATTCGGTGAAGAGTTGTTTCTGGAAACTGTACTTGTGAACAATATCGGTGAGTTGTTTCCAGGTATCGTAGTAGTAGTAATATACTTCAGATGTTTTTGAATTCTTTTCAATGATCACATTGCCGCTTTCGTCTGCTTCAAAAGCATAAAAAGTGGTATCCCGGCTATTTTTGATGAGTATCATTTGCTGAACCACCCCGGCAGTATTATAATTATACAGGTGTTGTTCGGCCACATCACCTGCCTCATCATCGGTGGCAAAACGTTTTACCGAGTTCACCGTTACCAGTTTCCCGGCGCCGTCATATATATAGTCGATGGTAGTGGCGCCTGCTTCAGACGAGTCGATGGTTCTTTGCAGCATGCCTGTCTTATCAAAATAAGAGGTAAAAGTGTTTGGGTACGACTGGTCGGTAGATGTGTATATCTCCACTTCGGTAAAATCCCTGTTTATTTTTTTCTGGCAGGTAAAACCCTCGCTCTCGGTGCCATCGGCTTCCATCGATACCACTTTTACGCCCTTTATTTTCTTCTCTTTCATCACCGCCAGTTCGGCCATCACCTGCTTATTATTGAGGATGTCGGTGTAATAATACTGGGCGGCAGATGAATAGCCTGCAAAAAGCAAAACACAAAGCCAGGAGGCGATTTTATTCATTACGGTTATTTTATTTTCAAAAGTACTGCAAGTTAGGCAACTGAAATTGTACCATTGGGGAAATAAACCCTTAAACTTTATTATTTTTAACAAAATTAACGCTCATGAGTCGTCTCCGGGAAAGACAGCAGAAGAACTGTCTAAACTGTAATGCCGAAGTACAGGGCAGGTATTGTCATGTATGCGGGCAGGAAAATATTGAACCCAAAGAATCGGTTTGGCATTTGATTACCCATTTCTTCCAGGACATCACCCATTTTGATGGCAAGTTCTTCAGTACGGTAAAATACCTGGTAATCAGGCCGGGGTTCTTATCAAAGGAATATATGATGGGTCGCCGGGCAAGCTATGTGAACCCCATCCGCATGTACATCTTCACCTCCGCTTTTTTCTTTTTGATCTTCTTTACTTTTTTTAAAACAGACAGGGTGGATGTGCAAACCGGAACCACCATCAATAAAAAAACACTGACAGAGATTGCAACAATGGATTCAGCTGCTTTCTCCGACTTCACCAGCGCCATAAACCTGGAGAATAATAAAGACGGCAAACCCATGACCAGGGCAGAGTTTGCAGCATATGTAGATACGGTAATAAACTCACCCAACAGGGGCATTACTAATATAAAATACAAAATCCGCCAGGAGTATGATTCGGTGCTGAAAGCGGGAAAAGATGATAACTGGTTTGAGCGTAAGTTCATGTACAAGATGATCGACCTCAATACCAAATATAAAGGCAGGAACCTGGATGCTTTCCGGGATTTTAAAGAACTGCTGCTGCATAGCCTGCCGCAACTGCTCTTTTTATCGCTGCCCCTGCTGGCACTTTTATTGAAACTGGTTTATATCCGGCGCAAAGAGTTTTACTATGTAAGCCACGGCATCTTCAGCCTGCACCTGTACATTTTTGTTTTTATTGCCTTGTTGCTCATCTTCAGCTTAAACAGCCTGCACGAAATGCTTGGTTGGGCTGCTATAAACTGGGTGTTATTTCTTTTGTACGTAAGCCTGTTCTTTTATGAGTACAAAGCCATGCGTAATTTTTATAAGCAGCGAAGGGCTAAGACCATTTTCAAGTTCATATTGGTGAACTTCTTGTTTTTGATCGTGCTGACCATCCTGTTCACTGCATTTATTTTCTTCTCTTTCTTTAAACTGTAAAATATTCTATGTCCAATTCCAATACAGATGCATTTCTCCGGCTGGTGAAGATCATGGATGAACTCCGTGAACAATGCCCCTGGGATAAAAAGCAAACCATCCATACCCTCCGGCAACTCACCATTGAAGAAACCTACGAACTGGCTGATGCCATTACCGACAGCGACTGGAAAGGCATAAAGGAAGAACTGGGCGACCTGATGCTGCACCTCGTTTTTTATTCAAAGATCGGCGCCGAGCAAAAACAATTTAGCCTGGATGAAGTGATCAACGGGGTTTGCGATAAACTGGTAGCCCGTCACCCCCATATCTATCCTTCGGCAGGCTCAGGACTTACGCAGGTAAACACCGAGGAGGATGTTAAAAGGAACTGGGAGAAACTGAAACTGAAAGAGGGTAAGAAATCCGTACTGGGCGGGGTTCCTAAGTCATTACCCTCAATGGTAAAAGCCATGCGACTGCAGGAAAAAGCCAAACAGGTTGGGTTTGAATGGGACAATAAGGAACAGGTTTGGGACAAGGTGGAAGAAGAGAAGAAAGAACTGTTTGAAGCCATTGAATCGGGAGATGTTAACAAAATGGAAGATGAATTGGGCGATGTTTTCTTCTCCCTGGTAAACTTTGCAAGGTTTTTGCAGGTAGATGCCGAAAATGCACTGGAACGGACCAACAAAAAATTCATCCGGCGTTTTACCCAAATGGAGGAAGTGGCCCTTCAAACCGGCAAACCCCTGCAGGATATGACCCTGGAAGAAATGGACAGCATCTGGAACAGCATAAAGAAGCAGCAAACACGTTAACGCCGATTGCAAAACAGTAATCCTTTTAGACGCTTTATCATCAAGAACAGCTACCTGCTGATCATTGCAGCCTGGCTGGTAACCATCTCTTTTATCATCGATAACTATTGGTCGGGTAACTCATCGGTAGGCGCCGTAAGGGAAAATATCCAGGGCTATATCCAGCGTCAGGAAAAAGATTTTGAGAAACTAACAGCTGATTCCTCTGCCATCAGCCGCATCAACGAATACCGCTACGACGAACGGTTCCTGAAGGAGCAGGTAAGCAAAAAATATTTTTTCTACCGCTACTTTGTGAACGATATCGGGATGCACAATCTTCTTTTCTGGAATACGCAAACCGTTCTTCCTTCGGAAGAATTAATTGCATCGCCCGATACATCCGGGTTTATACAATTAGAGAACGGCTACTATGTATGGCGCAAAGCAAACCATGCATCGGGTATTTCTATTGCACTCATCCCGGTTAAGTGGGACTTTTTTATCACCAACACGTACCTGCGCAACAACTTTGCCACCGGCAGTGATATTGAACGGAATTACGACATCTCTTTGCAACCTGCAGGATCCCTGGTAAAATCGCTGCACGGAAACCCCTTGTTCTATATAACCGAAAAAGCAAACAGCGTTATTGCAAAGAATAACCTGGTGGCGGTATGGCTGCGGATACTGGCTGCCATTTGCGTACTGCTTTTTATTCACCTGCTGGCCAATGCCATCACCGCAAACAAAGGACTGGGAAGGGCCGTGCTGATGCTGGTTGTAACCATCAGTATCCTGCGGGCCACCAGTTATTTCTTTCCTTTCCCGCTCAACTTCCGGCAGTTTGAATTGTTCGATCCTTCCATCTATGGTTCCAACGTGGTGTTTCGTTCATTGGGCGACCTGCTCATCAACTCCATACTGTTTGCCTGGGTGGTACTGTTCATTCATTATCACCTGCAGGATAAAATATTTACCCCCGATAGTAAACAACCCGTACTTAAATGGATCATCTTATCTGCTGCCTGTGCCCTGATGCTGGCTGCCACATTTGTTGCAGGCGATATCATCCGCAGCCTGGTGGCCGATTCACAGATATCTTTTGATGTGATCAATTTTTTCACGCTCAATATTTATAGTGTTACCGGCTTTATTGTATTATGCTGTATTGCCATGGGCTACTTCTTGCTGAGCCAGGTGGTACTGTATTTCGTACGGCCATTCTTTTCAAGAACATCTGCAGCGCCTTACCTGGTGATGACAGTTGCCGGACTTATTTACTTAAGTTTTCAGTTAGGGAAAGAATACGCCGGCTTCCGTTTATTCGTTCTGGGCTGGCTGCTGTTGTACCTGCTGCTATTGTACTGGCGCAACCTGGGATTATCCATCCGAAAAGTGGCTTCATTGCGGCTGATCTTCTGGCTCTTCTTCTTCTCGGTAACCATCACCGCTGTGATCGTGGTGGAAAATGGTAAGAAGGAACTGGGTAACCGGAAACATTATGCCGAGATACTTGCCACCAAGGCCGATCCATCGAGCGAAACATTACTGAATACCCTGCTTACCGATTTCAGAAGTGATTTCTTAGCAGCGAATTTCTATCGCCTCAGTTCCGATTCATCCAGCCGGTATTTCAAAGACAGCCTGGTGAACGGAAACTTTTCAGGCTATACCAATAAGTACGAAACAAGAATATATACTTTTGACGCCAATGAAAAACCGCTGTTCAATGATGATGCTACCAGTTTTAACGAGCTGAACACGGTATTGAAGACACAGGCAAAGCCCACCAGTAACCCCGAACTGTTTTATTACGATGAGGCATACGACCGCTTCAGTTATATAAGCCGGAAAGACATCATCAACTTTGACGGGGATACATTGGGGCATGCTTTTGTACTGGCCAATCCACGCAAGTATAAAACGGATGCGTTGAACCTAGAACTTTTTTCCAAAGGAAGCAGCAATGCCATTGAAAACTCACGGGTGTATGCGTTTGCCGTGTATAACAACCTGCAGCTGGTAAGCAGTCATAATGATTATGCATTCTCTACAAAGCTAACCCCGGCACATGTTCCCAAGGATGAATTCAGCAGCATCCAAAAAAGCGGGTACGATGAACTCTGGTACCGGGCCGGTGCACAAAAAGTAGTCATCATTGCCAAAGAAAATAATTTCTTCATCGAATCGATCACGCTGTTCTCGTATTTATTCTGCGCCTTCTTACTGGTAACCGGTTTGTTCTCCCTGCTGAATGTGCTTATCCGCACCAAGTTCAGCCGCCTGCGTTTCCGCAACTACTGGCAACTGAGTATACGCAACCAGATATATGGTACGGTGATCTTTATCAGCGCCGTTTCGTTCATCATCATTGGCGTGGCTACCATTTTATTCTTTATCAGCCGCTACCAGAATACCAACCGGGAAAAACTAAGCCGGGTTATTCATGTGATGGAAAATGAAGTACGTATTTCATTGACCGACCTGGCCATATTTGACGATGTGGTGAAAGTATACGACGAAGCTTACCGGGAAAAACTGGAAAAGATCATCGATAAGATATCGGAGATACACGCCGTGGATGTGAACCTGTACGACCTGGATGGTAATTTAAAAGTGTCTTCATTACCTCTGCCATACAACAAAGGCATCATCAGCACCCGCATGGACCCGATGGCTTTTTATCACCTTAATAAACAAAAAGAGGTTCAGTACTTTAAGGAAGAAAAGATCGGCAAACTGAATTTCGTAAGTAACTATGTGCCGGTAATTGATGGCAGTGGAAGAGAATATGCCTACCTCAACATTCCTTATTTCACTTCCGAAAGTAAACTCCAGGAAGAGATCGCTAACTTTTTGGTCACCATCATTAACCTCAATGCCTTTATCTTTTTGATCGCCGGCATAGTGGCGCTGTTCATCACCAACCGCATCACCCGTTCTTTTTCTTTCATCAGTAAAAAAATGAAAGCCGTAAGTCTTGGACAGATGAATGAAGCCATCGACTGGAAACGGGACGACGAGATCGGAGAACTGGTAAAGGAATACAATAAGATGGTGGGCAAACTGGATGAAAGCGCCGTAGCCCTTGCCAAGAGCGAACGGGAAGGCGCCTGGCGTGAGATGGCCCGGCAGGTGGCGCACGAGATCAAGAACCCGTTAACGCCGATGAAGCTGAGTTTGCAATACCTGCAAAAATCGATCAACAATAACTCGGATAATGTAAAGGAACTTACTGCTAATGTTGCCCAAACATTGGTGGAACAGATCGATCACCTTAATCATATCGCCGGAGAGTTCAGCCAGTTTGCCAATATCGGCAATCCGCATAATGAAGTGTTTGATATGAATGATGTGATCAGAACAGTCACACAATTACATTCCATCCACAGCCGGGTGCAATTGCATTGGAAGCCATTGCCCGAACCAATTTATATCAATGCAGACAGAACACAGATCAACCGCCTCTTCACCAATCTTATTCAGAATGCCATACAGGCGGTGCCCGAAGAACGTAATGTGGAGATACACATGGAAGAAGAACGTACCGATGGCCGGGTGCTGATAAAAGTAAAAGACAATGGTAACGGCATTCCGGAAGAGATGCGCTCAAAAATATTCACGCCCAACTTCACTACCAAAACATCCGGTACCGGGCTGGGACTGGCCATGAGCAAGGGTATTGTAGAACAGGCTCATGGTCGTATCTGGTTTGAAACAAGAACGGGGGAGGGTACTACTTTTTTTGTAGAACTGCCACTGGCGAATGAACGATAAGACTGTTTGAACAGGTATTAAATTGATCGTATTGCATTGGTCAGCTTGTCCAGTTCAGCCTTGGTAATAAATACAGGAGTTGCTACCCCGATCGCATTCACCTCTTTATAATCTACATAATTGTTTTTATAGTTCTCAATGGCCTGAACGATGATCTTATGCTTTTCCCAAAGGTTCGTTTTTACCTGGGCAGAACTTCTTCCCTTTATTTTAAAAAATGCCAGGCCACAGGAATCTTTCGGATCAGTGCTGGTCACTATTTCAACGCCGGGCAACTGCTGTAACCGGCTTGTCCAGTATTCTTTCAATTCCTGCATTCGCTGCATTTTCCGTGTTAGTCCTAATTGTTGCCAGAACTGTAAACTCACATTCACTGTATTAAATACCGGGGTGGTAGTTCCGGTGTTCTCAAATTTTTCAATGGCTTCATCATCCGGCAGGTATTTGTAAGAGCCGATCAGCGGATAGGTTTTACTCACCAGGTCTTTTTTTATGTACAGGAAACCGGTGCCAAGCGGCGCTGCACACCATTTGTGCAGGGAAGTGCCCAGGTAATCGCAGCCCATATCTTTAACGTCTATATTAATGTGCGAAAAACTTTGTGCAGCATCTATCACCGTAATGATGTTATGCTTTTTTGCCAGAGTGCAGATCTCTTTAAGCGGGTATATCTGCCCGCTTATCCAACTGATGTGAGAGATGAGAAACATCTTCGTCTTGTCCGTTATACTTTTTTCAAACAGGGCAACAACCTGCTCTTTAGATATGGGGCGGTAGGGTACATCAATTTTCCTGATCGTTATTCCGTCTTTCACCTGTCGTTGATAGAGGCTTCCCATCATACTGTCGTATTCGTGGGTGGCGGCGATCACCTCATCGCCTTTTTTAAAAGGAAAGCCCATCAGTGCATTGTTCAGGGCTTCGGTGGTATTGCGCATGATGGCCAGTTCCTTTACCGAACAGTTGATCTCTTTTGCCAGGGCTACCCGCAGCGCTTCCTTATCGCCTTCTTCAATTTCATTGTGCTTTACAGAAGGGGCCGATTGAATGTCTTTGTATTCTTTTATAAAATGATCCAGTACTTTCACCGGCAACGGGCTGGCAGCATTGGCCCTCAGGTCAAGGATATCATTATCCAGGTAGAACTGTTTTCTGAATTTTGTCCAATACGCTTCATCTGCTGTGCCGGACGGGAGTTGAAAGTTGCCATTACTATCGAACAGTTCATTTAATTGGGTCATAAGCGTAAGATTGAATGCACAGGTCAAAAAATCTGCCCTCGTCATGATTGTGGTATTTGATTATTGCCGGGGATTTGTGAATGCCAATGTTAAGCAATATTTATAAATTCTGCAGACTTTCAGCATATATAGATTTCGTTAACCGGGAATGCAATAGGAGCAGATCTTTAAAAGATGGCCGGCCTCGTCGAATTCATATACATCGCAGGCATTAACTACTGATAGTGACTTTCCATCCAGGAAGAATTCTGCTCTTCCGTTTATGGCTACCCTGCCGGGCCCCTCAATGATATTATGGGTTTTAAAGTCGGTAGTTACGGTTTTGAAATAGCTGGCCGTTTGTTCACAATTTTCAATTACAGCTTTTTTACCCGTTAATATTCTTTCGCCGAAAACATGCCATTCCACATTTTCAGATAAATTTTCGTAAGCCAATTCAAATCTTCCATTTGAGAAATCTTCTGCTATTTGCCTTACTGGAGACATCGTTGTAATTTTTTAATTGATTATTGCTTTTCAAACCGGTGATGCATTACACGGGCAGACCATACAACCAGGCCGGTTATTTTTCCGGCGGCGTTTTTATTGAATAATATCCATTGGTCAAACCGGGAGCCCGGGCTTTTTTCAGCGATGTAATGAAACTGGTTTTCCCCATCGGGTTCCAGGATCGCATCCGGCATGGTAGCTCTTCTTAAAATCATTTTGCCCTGGTCGTTCAATTCAAAATTCCAGTAATAATCCAAATGCCTGCTGTAATACTTTCCTGTGAACAGTTTCAATTCTTCTGCCGGTGGCAGCCACTGGTTACCTGTTTCCTTTTCCATCACTGCACCCGGGTAGCCATCATCAAAATCAGCTGACAGCCTCATAGGTGCATTGGGTTGCGACTGGGTAAACCGTAACTGCAAACCAAACCCTTCTTCGTAATAAAAAAGATCTTTACCAACGGGGATAAGTTCAATAACATAACTGGGGTTGTACCTTAATTTCAATTTACCCTTCTCTACAAAAAGGTCACTGGTCTTACGTAGTTCATTATAACTTTCCCACGACACCTGGTTTTGCCAGCGGTATTTGCCTTCGTATTTTTTTAAATCCCCTTCGGTAACGGTAATGGGCTTAGTTGCAAAAACCGGTTTGACGAATGGAGGTTTCTTTGCCTGCATCACATGATCACAAAGCAACCTGTTTTGTGCGGAAAAACCTTCTCCATCCAGGTTGCCCATGGTTATGATCGTTAATCCTTTGGAAGGGATACGGGTAAGATAATTCTCGCCGTTAACCCCTTCATGAAAAATAACGGGATGGCCATTGATGGTATCCAGGCTATGCCCGGTAACGTAGTGATTCTTTCTGCCGGGTATCATCCGCACATTTGCCAGCAATTTATTGAACGCCACATTGAACTCAGAACCCGGGTTGCTGATGGCTGCCGACCATTTTACCAGGTCATCTGCACAGGTGAGGATAAAGTAGTTTCCCCCGGGAGATGTTTTCTGAACATTATCCTGGCTGAAACCGGTTCCGTCAGTTTCGTATTTGGCTGCCCGGTTGGGTATAATATCCAATGCACTTTTCTGCATCCTTGTGCTGTTCATTTTTACCGGGTCAAATACCCGTTGCTTTATCCAGTCGGGCAGGTTTTTACCAGCAGCTTTTTCCAGGATGAGCCGCAATAAACCAAAATCCGAATTGCAATACATAAATCCTTTGCCGGGTTCAATTTCGGGTTCGGGTTGTGTGTACAGCAGGCGAAAGAACTGTTCCTTATCAAACCGGTTCGACATAGCGCCATGCATCAGTAACAGGTTTGCCCATTCATCCACAAAGCCGCTGCGGTGATTGAGCAGGTCCCAGATGGTTACCGGCTCTGCCCATTCCGGTAGTTTGGGAAAATACTTTCTTACTTTATCATTCAAAGAAAGTATGCCGTCTTTTTCCATCAATACCGCAGCGATGGAAATAAATTCCCTTGCCTCAGAATAGCCGATCCGTACTACAGTTTGATGCGTAAAAGGAACCTGCAGTTCGATGCTGGCCATGCCATATGTTTTTTTGGCAAGGTTCTTTCCATTCTTAATTACGGTAACGGCAACGCCGGGCGTGTTCTTATTGAGTGAAGAGAACAGGCTGTCGAGTTTTTGATCTAAGCTGATCTTCTTTGCAGCATTTTGGCCAAAGGAGCAGATGCTTAGCAATGAGGCCAAAAAGCAAATGGTAAAGCTGTTGATCTTCATGCGTAGAAATTTTTCCCGAAGGAGTGATGAATGAAGCAACGGACAAGGCTTGCCGCAGGCTGGGTATTTAGTCCTGTGTCTGCCTCTCATAACGATGTACATAAAGGAACGAAAATTTTATTTAAACCCAAAGCCAATTATGAAACGGTCAACCCGATAGCGGATGATTTGTAGCGATAAAATGTCGAAGTAAGTTTGTCCAGCCCAGCTTGCGGCAAACCCATGTTGCCTGCAGGTATGGGCCTAATTATTGTCGTATGTATGGGAGTTGACAGTAATTCTGACGCCGGTTATCTTTGAAATAGCCTCGAATGGGAAATGAACTATGGACAAAGTTGCGTGTTCGCTGCTTTTACTAATGGTTTTTATTAGACAAGGAAATCCTCCCTTATTTTCAGTTTCCCAGATTAAGTTCATTAACTCATTTCCCTCATTTATGAAATGAGCGTAAATATGAGAATTCGTTTTCTTGTTTAAATCTTCCAATAGTTTAATTTTTGATTCAACCAATGGAATTATATCAAATTTGTCTGGCTGTAGCGGGATTTCCTTTACTAAATGTTTTCCCCAGGCATTAAAATTCTTTAACAATTCATCCCTGATCAACAATAGTGTTAATGTATTTACAGTTTCCCCAATTTGATTTTCGGATGAATTGAAAACTATAGATCCAGCTGGAAGGCCGCAATGTTGAGAATAGTTTCGTAGCCTGTAAAGGAAGCGGTAAGAAAAATTATTGTCATACGCCCAAGATGTCGCTTTATTGTAATTATTCAATTCATCCGAATTACTTCCATATTCCCTGGTCAATCGAGTTTGAGTATGATCAAGGTATGTTCTAATTGATGTAAGAAGATTTAGAATGAGTCTGTTTAAATTAAGTGTCATTTGTTCATCTTCATGATGGCTATACCCAATTCCTTCGGAAAACATTTTTAGATATTCTTCAATGTGATTTTTCAAGTCTATATAGTTCAATTCAACGATCCTAAAAAGATTTTCGTCACTAGAAAGTTTTGACAATTCAGCTATGGATTTTGAATATCTGTCAAAGTCGCTTTCTGTAATTTCTCTAATACTGATGAACTCAGGGTTATTTATTATTGATAAAGAGTAAGATGTTGATGAGGTGCTCATAATACTTGCAGCTAACGTCTGTATTTATGCTATAATACGCTGCTAAAATTAATAAACAATTAGTTTAAACCCTTCTTTTAAAAAACTGCTACTGGTTATCAATTGCGTAAATACAGTACGTCAATCTTATGATCCCTTAACCAACTTCCTCAAACTTGCCAAATGCGCCAACAATACCAACGGCACCACCACCGCAGGCAGCCATACAAAGGGAAAGTACAGGATGGCAATATTGGGCTGGGCAAAACCAAACTGCTGAAAGGAGGAAGGAGCAGATAATACAGCCGTGATAACGATATTGAACAATAAACCCAGGCAGAGCAGGTTCCAGGCAATGAGGATGGTTTTACGGGGTTGGTTACTTACAAAGCCGATGTAGTAAATAAGCGGCGCAGTTATGCCGGCAATGATATCAAAATTTCTTCCGGCGAAGGTCATGACCTCCGGTATGGCTTTGTTAATGAACAGCCAGTATAGCGTTAACTCAACCGGTATGCGTACAATATGCAGGAGGGTTAAGGTTTTCAGGTGCAGGCCGTCGAGCCATCTTCTTCCTGCAGGCAGCAGGAACAGCAGGATGATAAACGCAACTGCCGGAGCCGCCAGCAATGCAAACCGT
Source organism: Ferruginibacter sp. (assembly GCA_044220615.1). GTDB lineage: Bacteria > Bacteroidota > Bacteroidia > Chitinophagales > Chitinophagaceae > Ferruginibacter. Next base: position 547,958 of record JBGAQR010000001.1, read on the forward strand.
GGCGGAAAGGTATCGGTTACTGTATAAAACCCGCTGAAGGCCACTACGGCTTGCGCCAATGCCCAACCAAAAATGATGATAAGGGTTGCATTGGAATTGTTTGCTGCTTTATAGAAAATAAAAATGCTCAGCAGAGTAGTGGCGATGAACACAATGTTCAGGTACATGGGCAGATCAGGTATCATGACAGGAGTTTTTAGAAAAATAAGTTTTTAAAATTGGATTTGCAATGGGGAGGAACCACATAGGATATAGGAAACATAGAGGAACACATAGAACAACTATGTGCCCTATGTGCCTATGTGGTTCAAATAACAATCATATCCCCTTTGCCGCCTTTCTCTTCTGCACAAAGTTTTCAAAATCTTTCAATCCCATGCTGCTCAGGTTCTGTTCTTTGGTAACCATGGCTTTTTGTGCAGCCAGTACGCCATAGCGGGTATCGTGGTATCCTTCTATTTCGTGGGCATCGGGATCGATGGAGATCATCACGCCTTTTTCAAGGGCATAATCAATATGCCGCCAGTCTATGTCGAGGCGGCGGGGATGTGCATTCAACTCTATCACTACGTTGTTGGCGGCACAGGCATCCACAATTTTTTTATGATCAACCGGGTATCCTTTACGGCTGAGTAATAACCTGCCGGTCATATGCCCGAGTATGGTAGTGTACGGATTTTCAATGGCGGTGATGAGCCGTTGCATGGCTTTTTCTTCCGTCATTTTTAAAATGCTGTGTACAGAGGCGATCACCAGGTCGAAAGTAGAAAGGATAGTATTACTGTAATCAAGGCTGCCATCATACAGTATATCGCTTTCAATGCTCTTGAATATCTTAAAGCCCTTCAGTCTTCCGTTCAGTTCATCCACCAGCTGGTGCTGTGCTTTTATCCGTTCTTCAGTAAGTCCGTTGGCATAAAAAGCGCTCTTGCTGTGATCGCTTATCACCAGGTATTCCAGTCCTTGTTCCTGGGCGGCTTTTACCATTTCTTCCAGGGTATTGCTGCCATCGCTCCAGTTACTATGGCTGTGGATGATGCCCCTGATATCCGATGGTTGTATCAGTTGGGGCAATGGCCCTTTTTTAGCCCGGTCAATCATATAAGGCATTTCCCGCAGGCAGGGTGGTATATAAGAGAGGCCGGCCTGGGTAAAAATGGCCTGGTCATCTGCTCCCGCCGCCTTACTAAAATCCGGTTTTGGGTATTGAGAAATAAAGGCTTCGCTGAATTCGGGACTGGAACCGGTAAGAAAAAGCCTTTTCTGTATATCGGTTTCCCCGGTATGGAGTCGTAGCTTAAGCCCGTTGAGGAGTTTATATAATAGGGAGTCGGGCTTTTCTTCCAGCAGTTCAGGCGGGTTTGCCGACTGGAATTTTGGTTTAATGGCCTCATTGGTACTTCCAACCACGTATTCCAGTTCCTCAATGATCTCCAGTTGCCGTTTAAAGTTGCCGGTAACGAATACATTTCCGGCGCCAAATAGTTTTTCAAGGTAGGGGGTTACCTGGGGTACCACGGCTTCTACCTGGGGATATAAATAGAAACCGCTGTTGTTGAGGTAAAACTCGATGGTGTCTATAATATTCTGCTGTGTTTTTTCACCGAAGCCTTTATATAGTTTAAGGCGGTTCTCCTGGCAGGCGTATAACAGTTCACCAATGCTTTCGATCTCCATCTCTTTCCATATGGTAGAGATCTTTTTAGGTCCGATGCCTTTTATGTTCAGCATTTCGATCACTCCTTTGGGAGTTTTGTCAATGATCTCCTGCAATGCCTGCAACGAACCCGTTTCAATAAGTTCGATCACTTTCTTACCTGTTGATTCGCCAATACCTTTTATGGAGAATATTTTTTCATGTGCGGTGTCTGCTAACTGCATCGGTAATTTTTCAATATTGAATGCAGCAGCTGCATACGATTTTGCTTTAAAACTGTTTTCGCCATGTATATCCATCAGTTTTGACAGCAGGGAAAAATTTTCGGCTATTTGGTAGTTATCCATGCCTAAAAGTAACAAATCTGGCAATTTGATGGTTTTTGGCGGTTGGGCAAAAAGTTGAAAAAGCAACCCCGGGAGACGATAAAGTAAGTGTGAAAATTTTAAAAAAGAGTGTTGATGAAATTATCTGAACGAATAAAAACCGGGTGCATTTTATTTTATTCTCTTCAGAAAAAAAAGAAATTTCTGTTTGCTGAAGAAGTAAGATTTTCTAAAAAATTAATGGAACGTATTCTTATGAAACCCTTTGTGGACAAAGATTACAGCAAATAAAAAGTCCCGGAAAATTTCCGGGACTTTCAAGATATTTTGCTTTGTTAAAAAGCGAAGATTACTTCTTCTTAGCGGCTTTTTTCTTAGGAGCAGCTTTCTTTTTAGGAGCAGCTTTCTTTTTTGGAGCGGCTTTCTTTTTAGCAGCTTTTTTCTTTGTTGCCATTTTTTTAGATTTAATTGGTTAGTAAATAATACTTAAAAATAGAAATATTTTCTAAATAACCAAAAAAAATATAAAAAAATTTTAAGCCGTAGCCTCCACAGCTGCAACCGATACAACTGTTCTGTCTCCCTTGGTTTTTTTGAATTCAACCAATCCATCGGTCAATGCGAAGATGGTAAAATCTTTTCCTACACCAACATTCTTACCAGGATGGTAAGTAGTACCACGCTGACGAAGAATGATGTTGCCTGCTAATGCCGGCTGACCACCATATATTTTAACACCTAATCTTTTGCTTTGTGAATCACGACCGTTCTTTACGGAGCCTTCACCTTTTTTATGTGCCATGTTTTATTTGTTTAGTAGTTGATACGTTAATCAGTTAATTGGTATAACACGGATTAACGAATTAACCAATCAACCAGTTAACCAATTTATGCAATTCCTGTTACTTTAATTTGAGTGTACTGCGTACGATGTCCGTGTTTTTTACGGAAACCCTTCCTTCTTTTCATCTTAAAGGCAATTACTTTGTCGCCTTTAACCAGGTCGCTCACGATCTCGGCTTTAACCACCGCTTTCACGTCGCTGCCCAGAACAACTTTTCCGTTGTTGTCGGTCATCAATACATCGGCAAATTCTACTGAATCACCGGTTTTGCCCTCGATATGAGGTACATATAAGCTGTCGCCCGCTTTTACTTTGAATTGCTGACCAGCTATTTTAACTACTGCTAACATAATATCCCGAATTTAGGACGGCAAAGGTAAGGGTTTACAGGTAAAACTTAATAGCGTTTTTGAAAAAATATCAACAGGTTATGGGCAAAAATGCCCGGATCTGGCCAATTGTGGCTTAAAACCCGGGATAAGTCATCCCGGGCCAAGGGGGAATCTGCTATATTCGCCCCTGATTATGCCGATCATACGCCGGGTCCTGGGGATCCTTTTTACCATTTATGCCTTTTTGCCCTTTACGGCCTTCCTGCTGGTCATTTTCCCGCTGGTGGTGGTAGCCTCGTTTTTTGGGAAGACCAGGGGGGGGAATTTCATCTACTGGCTATGCCATTGCTGGTCAGATTTTGTACTGTTCATGCTGGGTATCTTCCACCGGAATATCTTTGAAACGCCTCATCACCGGAACCGCCAATACGTATTTGTATTCAACCATATTTCTTTCCTGGATATCCCCATTATATTTAAGGCGATACGAAAACAGCATTTTCGCATACTGGGCAAGGCCGAAATGGCCAGGATCCCCCTGTTCGGCTTTATATATAAGAATGCCGTGGTAATGGTAGAAAGGGATAAGGCCGAGAAAAGAGCTAAAAGTGTAAAACAACTGATATCGGTTTTGCGCAAGGGTACTTCCATCGTGATCGCCCCGGAAGGAACCTTCAATATGGGGCACCAGCCCTTAAAAGAATTTTACGACGGCGCTTTTAAAATTGCCATTGAAACAAAAACACCCATTAAACCCATTTTGGTACTGGATGCGTATGACCGCATGCACTACCGCAGCATCTTCACACTTAATCCCGGTAAATCGAGAGCTGTTTACCTGGAAGAAATACCGGTGGAAGGATTAACCCTTGGCGATGTGGCGATGTTAAGAGAGAAAGTATATAAAGTAATGGACAACGGTTTAAGAAGATATAAAGCAAGCTGGATAAATGACCGGGCAGGAAATATTAACTGAGAAAATCAGGTTAACTTTAGATGAGTTAAGATGAATAAGGAAAATGAAATAGCATTTGCAGGGGAATCATCCGGGTTATGGGCAACGATCATACTTCCGCTGGCAGTTCCTACCAACTATACTTACTCAATTCCTGCCCGTTTAAAAGAAAAAGCACAACCAGGTTGCCGTGCCGAAGTAGTGTTTGGCAAACAGAAGAAATATGCCGGTATCATCAGGTCCGTCTCCGGTAAAAAACCGGATTACCCCACCAAGGATATTTTAAATGTGCTGGACGATGCACCCATTTTATACTCTCAGCAATTACAACTCTGGCAATGGCTAAGCGAATATTACATGTGTACCGAAGGAGAAGTTATGTCGGCTGCACTGCCTACGCATTTTAAACTCAGCAGTGAGACCATATTGGTATACAATGAAGAAGCCGGTGAAGATTTCACTCATTTGAATGACGAAGAGTTCTTAGTGGCAGAAGCATTGCTGCTCAAAAAAGAATTACGGCTTACCGAAGTACAGCAGGTACTCGACATCACCCATGTGTATCCCATCATCAAAAAACTTATTGATAAAAAGGTTTGTCATGTTTGGGAAGCAATGGATGAACAGTATAAAGTGAAAAAGGAAAGTTATGTTATCCTGAACCCGGAATACAGTAATGAAGATAAACTTAGCGACCTGTTGAACAACTGGAGCCGGGCGCCCAAACAAATGGAATTGCTGCTGGCTTACCTGCACCTTCAGAAAACGGAGGGAGATGTAACCCAGGCTGAACTGTTGAAAAAGTCTGCTGCATCGGCTGCCCAGCTAAAGGGATTAGTGGATAAGAATGTTCTTTCTATCGAAAAACGGGCTGTTGACCGGGTTAAGTTCCTCCCAAAGAATGTGGCTATTGATTTTGAATTCAGCACTGCCCAGCAGGAAAGCTCCGATGCCGTTGCAAAAGCATTTGAAATAAAGAACGTTTGCCTGTTGCATGGCGTTACCAGCAGCGGTAAAACACAGGTGTATATCAAACTGATCGAAAAATATTTTTCCCGGGGCAAACAGGTTTTATACCTGCTGCCCGAGATCGCTTTAACCACACAGATCATCCGTCGCCTGCAGAAACACTTTGGCGGCAACATCACCATCTATCATTCCCGTTTCAACAATAACGAACGCATCGAACTATGGAATAAGATACGTACCGGCGAAGTGAAAATAGTACTGGGTGCCCGGAGCGCCCTCTTTCTGCCCTTTAAAGACCTTGGGCTGGTAATAGTGGACGAAGAACATGATGCTTCCTTTAAACAGAAGGATCCGGCTCCGCGTTACAATGCAAGGGATGCCGCCGTTTATTATGCCTCTCTTTTTAAAGCGAAAGTATTATTGGGAAGCGCCACGCCATCGGTAGAAACTTATTACAATGCCCTGCACGATAAATATGCATTGGTGGAACTGAACGAACGTTTCGGCGGTATCAAATTACCGGAGATAGAAATGGTGGATACAAGGCAGGTGGCTCAAAAGGGAAAGGTGATGATCAGTCCGCAACTGAAAGAAGCCATGCAGAAAGCGCTTGATTCCGACAGGCAGGTGATCCTTTTTCAAAACCGCAGGGGTTATAACCCTTACCTGATCTGCGGCACCTGCGGTTTTATTCCACAGTGCGCCCACTGCGATGTATCATTAACGCTGCATAAGTTCAGCAATAAATTACATTGTCATTATTGCGGAAGCACCTATCCAAAATTGATCGCCTGCCCGGCCTGCGGCAGTAATACCTGGCTGGAGAAAAATTTTGGTACCGAAAAAATTGAAGAACAACTGGAAGAAGATTTTGCCAAATATAAAATCGCCCGGATGGATGTGGACAGTGTACGTGGCAAAGCAGCGCATGATAACCTGATACAATTATTTGAACAGCATCGCCTGGACATTTTAGTGGGAACACAGATGGTGGTAAAGGGACTTGATTTTGATAAAGTAAGTCTCGTTGGTATATTGGATGCAGATGGACTGCTTGCCTTTGCCGATTTCAGGGTGAATGAACGGGCCTTTCAATTGATGGAGCAGGTGAGCGGACGTGCCGGAAGAAAAAAAGAACAGGGTAAGGTGATCATCCAGACAACCAACCCCAAACATCCCTTGCTGCAACTGGTTCAGCAGCACAATTACAAACAGTTCTATGCATTGGAAATAGAAAAGCGAAAAGAATTCTTTTACCCGCCCTTCAGCCGGGTTGTTTTACTTACATTGAAACATAAGGATAAAAATATAGTGACAGCTGCTGCAGAAAAATTGTCAACTTTGCTGAAGCAGGACCTGAAGGATTATGTGGTAGGTCCGGCTGCACCGGTGGTGAACCGCATACGCAACCAGTACCTGATGGAGATACTTATCAAACTGCCGAAAGAACCCGGTATGAGTTTGCGCTATAAAGGAGCCATCCGGAATTATATAAACCTGGTGAATGCAGAAAAGAATTTTAAGACGGTTACGGTGGTGGCGGACGTGGATACCAATTAGGAATTTAAAATTAAGAATTAAGAATGAATGTGCAGGAGAATATATCGCTTAAGTCATTCAATACATTTGGCATAGATGTATCGGCCAAATATTTCGCCCGCTTTAATTCCGTAGATGAATTACACGAACTCCTTGAATTTAACAAACGAACAACGACCAACGACCAACGATCAACCCTTATCCTCGGCGGCGGCAGCAACATTCTTTTCACCAAAAACCTTGATGAACTGGTTTTAAAAAATGAATTGCTGGGCATCAAAGAGATCAAGGAAGATGAACATCATGTATACGTACAGGCAGGGGCGGGGGTAAGCTGGCATCATTTTGTACTGCACTGCATTCACAACGGCTGGGCAGGTGTGGAGAACCTTTCGCTGATACCCGGTAATGTGGGTGCTTCACCTATGCAGAACATCGGGGCTTACGGGGTGGAGATTAAAGATGTGTTTTATTCCTTAGAAGCTTTTCATATCCATGATAAAAAGACCGTACACTTTTCGGTGAACGATTGCGAATTCGGTTACCGGGAAAGTGTGTTCAAACGGAAATATAAAAACGAGTTTGTAATAACCAGTGTTACCTACCGGCTGAACCGGGTCCCTTCATTCAATACTTCTTATGGCGCTATTGAACAGGAACTGGAAAAAATGGGCGTGGGTAAAAGCATACAGTCCATCTCGCAGGCTGTTATCAATATCCGTTCTTCTAAACTTCCAGATCCGGCAGAAATTGGGAATGCAGGAAGCTTCTTTAAAAACCCGGAAATAGGTAGCCACCAATTTCACGAATTGACACAAATATTTCCTTCTGTTGTTGGGTACAATCTACCAAACGGAAATGTAAAACTGGCTGCCGGATGGCTGATAGAACAATGCGGATGGAAGGGCTATCGTAAAGGCGATGCAGGCTGCCACGAAAAACAGGCACTGGTGCTGGTGAATTACGGTAATGCAAAAGGCAACGAGATATATGAATTAAGTGAAGAGATACTGCAAAGTGTAAAGAAGAAGTTTGGAGTGGGACTGGAGAGGGAGGTGAATATTTATTAGTAGGTTTTAGTTGTAATCCATATTGAGTAATTATTGTTCATACTTTCCTATTAATTGTGTTTTTTTTATTACTTTAGATAGAGATACCTACCTACATTATCCTAATTATGCCCGATATCAAACTATTTTATTCATATTCTACGGCTGATGAGGACTTGCGAATTGAACTCGAAAAGTCTTTGGCCATGTTGCATCGATTTGATGCACTTAAAACTTGGGATTTCAGGAAAATAATTCCTGGGGATGACTGGGATAAAACTATTAATAAAGAACTTGAGTCTTCAGATATAATATTGCTACTATTAAGTAGAGATTTTTTAGCTTCTAATTATTGTTATGATGTAGAAGTTAAAAGAGCTCTTGAACTTAATGATGAAGCTAAGGCTATTGTTGTACCAGTAGTTTTAAGACAATGTGATTGGAAGCACGAACAATCGCCTATTAAGGGATTAGAAGGAATTCCGAAAGATGGTAAGCCGATAACATTGTGGGATGATATAGATGTTGCATTTAATGATGTTACGGAGTCTTTAAAACTAGTCATACATAAGATAAAAAAACAAAAAAGCAGTGAACAAAACTTAAGGAAACTAGAAGCGGGGACGGTAAATAACGAAAAGGATTCTGATTCTCTTGATAAAATTGTCGAACTCTTTAAACAAGAAGCAAGTAATTTAAGTTATAATAGTAGTAAAGAAGATTTTAAAACTTATGAAGATTTAAAGAGGGAGCTTTATTCGAAATTAATTGGTGAGTCCGATAGAAAAATTGATAACATTCCTTCATTGACAAATAAGTTATCAAGTTTGCTTTTTGAAAAAATATATACATCAGAGGATTTGGATGAAGTTACAATTCAGGAACTTTTTAAGTTTAGGAGTAATAGAGATTCTTTTTTTTGGTATGAGCGAAAGATTATTGTGAATGCATTGGCTTTGTCACTCATCGCACATAAAAAATTTAACAAGGAGAAAGCCAATGTTTTAATTGATTTTATTACAGATTTCGAGGAAAATGTGTGGCAAACTGCATTGACTGGATTGGTTTTGGGCTTGATTTATCACCAAAATAAGTGGCCACGGTTTGATGATTTTAAAATTCGACTTCAAACATTAAGAGAAATTGATAGGGTTCAAGAGGGGTTAAATAGTATAGAGTCAATATTTAGAAATCATCTTTACGATAAGGTAATTTTTAACCCTCAGTTTTATTCAAACGACTTCTTCGAGACACCAGCAAATTGTTTTCTCCCTTTTTATGAAGGGAACCCCGTTCTAAAAAGGACTTTAGATAATAATGTTACTTCAATTGATCCTGAGTATTTTACTCAGTATGTATTGAGCTTGCCTTTTTTAGACAGCTATAAATATATTTTGTGCTTAGGATTAGAAGATAATTCGACTACGGAAATTACACTGGAGGGAGATGAAAAAAAAGTGTTTTCAGAGAGCCTAAATATTTCGTCTATATACACCCCTTTTCAAAATATCATATCTGAATTTTATTGTTTTCTAACAAAATATCCGAAGTATAAAATTGATAATTTGTTTCTTGAAAATATGAGTATTACTACTACGAAATTGAAACTTATTATTCTTAATAAAACGACAGAGCTTCTCTTGACTTCAAGCTCTCTTATTGATAGCGGAAGATATAATGATGCTATTATTAAGTTAACAGATTTAATAAAGCTTGTGCCTGAGCATAAGGATGCTTTGTGGAAATTGTCGATATCATACATAAGTAAGAAGAAGCCTGACTATTCTAGTGCAATTTTGTATTTGGAAAGATTAGAAAAATTGGATCCTAATAATTCTGGAGTTATATTAAAGATAGCTGAATGTTATTTAGGTTATAGGAAAATTGAAAGAGCCAGAGAGTATTACTATAAAGCCTTTGATTTAAAACCAGAAGGCAAGAGTGCTTTAATAGGACTTTCAAAGTTTTATATCTCTTTACGAGAATGGGAAAATGCTTTAAAATATTTAGTTGAAGGAAAAAAAATGTTCCCTAAACAATATTATTTCCCAGTTAATATAGGTGAGTATTATGTTATAATTGGAGATTACAAAAAGGCAAGGGAATACTTTGATGAGGCTTTGGTAATAAGTCCAAAGGAGGAACTTCATCATGTATATACATCTCTTTCAAACCTAAATCTTCGTTTGGGTGATGCAGAGGAAAGTTTAAAGTATGCTAAAATGGCGTTGGATGTTAAACCAAAGGATGAATATATCATTATGAATTTGGGACGATCTTATTTGTTCGGTGCTAAAGACTTTGTGTTGGCTCGAAAATACTTGGAGCAAGCATTCAGAAGGGCAAAAAATGATGAAATAGTATACGGAAATCTAGGGCATTTGGAATTGATCGAAGGAAATGAAGAGAAAGCAATTGAGTATTATAAGAAGTTTGTTGATTTATGTGTTGTTTTTAAAGATTTTGAACGGTTTGATTATGATATTGGCCATATTTTGAATTTGGGAATATCTAAAGAGAAATACTTAGCAATTAAAAATATGATGATAGAGTATTGGAATGAAACACGCCCTAACGACAAGTAAATATGAGTAGGCTAAAATTTAGTTAAGTATTTAATATATTAAGTCTGAGTCGATGAGGTTTTTATTTGAATAGCCATAAAATCTGGAATTGGAAAGAGAAACACGTAGTCTTACACCTCTTTCTCCTTATTCGCTAATTCTTTCTTCTTAAACAACCGATCCTTCAACCCCTTACCTGAAGCAGTGAGCCTGTTATGCGTTGTAAGATAATGAATGACCTTATGCTCCAGCCAGTGATGCAATGGTAAAAGAATAGCCGCCAGCAGGATCATGAAGGCAAGGTCTTTCCAGGGTTCCCCATTTGTTAAGCCGTAGATATTCTTTTTAAAGATGAGGAAGATGAATTCGAAGAACATGAGGAAGGTAAAGAAGCCAACCATTTTAATGGTGGTGGCCGAAACCCGGAACATCCCCATCATCACCATAAAAACAAACAGGCTGGCAATGCCGATGGTGATGAGCAGGTACTGGATATTATCCCGCTTGCGTTTTTGCTCTGTCTTTTCCTTGTCAATGCGTTCCTGCCGCTGCTGCTCGTCGGCCACTTCTATCTGCAGCAGGTCTTTTTCTTTTCCCAGTTTTTCTAAACTGTCTTTGTATTTATGTTTCAAGGAAGAATAAAAGAAGGCTTCTTTATAATCGCCTTTCAACTGGTATAAAGAATCCAGTTCGGCAACCACAAAGCCCATTGTCTCCAGCTGACCAATACCCTCCGATACCTGTTTTGCCTTCATAAAATATTCCAGCGACTTATCGTATTCCTTTGTCTTTTTATAAAGCAGACCCAACTGGTAGTTATAGCTTAACTGGTTGGCGCTGTTTACCCCATTCTCAAAAAAGGGGGCCACTTTATTGTAATAATATTTAGCCGAGTCGTATTTACCTAACTGGGTATAAATGTATCCGTAAGACTGATCTACAAAATGCCCGAAGTTGAGCGCCTGTAAAAATTGTTTCAGTTGCGGATTCTGGTTAAAATAGTCCAGCGCCTTTTGCGGTTCATTGGCCGTAAGATAGTTGGTTACAATACTGCGGTGGGCAAGCGCTTTAATGGGTTCAAACTTCAGCGAGTCGGCCAGGTTTAAGGAACGCTGGTAATAAGTCATGGCCATCTCGTAACTTTTTTTGGCCGTGTACAGGTCGCCGATACGGGTAAGGTCCTGTACTTTGTTGTAAGGTGTTTGCCCGGTCTTTATCTGATTCAGTTTTTCGTATGCTTTTACCTGGTAGTCGATCGCCTTGTCCTGATCTTCAATGGCTGCATAAAAGGCAGATAAGCGCAGGTAACAGGCCCGCATAAGCCCATCATTCTTTATGTCTTCGGCCATGCGCAGGGCGGTCATCATATTTTTAAGCGCCAGTATCTTTTCATTTTTTGCCAGGTATACCAGGCCATATTCCAGGTGAACCCTTGCATTGAGGCTGTCGTTCTTTATCAGTCCTATCTGTGCATAAGCCTGGTTGCTGTAGCTGAGCGCTTTTTCCAGGTCGGGCATATAGCGGGATACTTCGGATAAATACAGGTAAGTGCTTACCACCTGTTCGTCCAGTTTATTTTTACGGGCAAGTTCCAGTCCTTTGTTGTAATACTCAATGGCCTTATTTATATTTTCCTTCCGGCCGGCGAGGTAAGAATAGCGTTCGCCATTGGTGAGCAGGGCTTTTACCATCAGTTTGCGGTCGCGGCTCATTTCGGCCACTTCAATCATCTGCAGCCCGTATTTATCAGCTTCGGCCAGGTTCACATTCATTAAAGTGCGGCAGAGATAACCCAGTACCTCTATCTTTTGCTCATTGCTGGTTGCTTTAGCCAGTTGCAGTTTAAAGGAATCAATGATGGCCGTCTGGGAATGGGATGCTGCCGTAATGCAGCAAAGGCAAATGATGAAACATAATTTTCTCATGCTTCAAAATAAGGAAACTTTGCCAAAGTTCTAAACTTTGGCAAAGTTGATGAACGCCGGAATTATTTGTTTAACTACCTGATCTTAGCACTCAGTTCTTTTACGATCTTCTCCAGTTCATCTATCCGTTGTTTCTGGATGTCCATATCTTTTTTCTGTTCTTCAATGATCGCCTGCTGTTCCTGCATGCCTTTTACCAGGGGCACCACAAATTCGGAATAACGCAGGCCATAAAAATCTTTAGCATTTTTTGGTTTATCCACGCCACTGAAATTGAAACCAATCTTCTTTGCAGCTGTTTCCACTTCCTGTGCAATAAAACCGGTGGTAACTTCGGAATATTTATCACCAGTAAGAGATGGCGACTGCCCGTCTTTGTTCTTTGGATCTGATGCGATCTGTTTTCTCCGTTCATTCACACCATTCATATCATTTATCTTATCACGGTTCAACTGGTAAGTAACGGGGCGTAATTGGGTAATGAAATTTAAACCCGGTACATCTTCTTTTACATTCTCTTTAAAGCGGCCATCTGAAAAATTTGACCAGGCCTGGTAACCGCCGATGGAACCAACAAAAACGTTTCCGATTCGTACCATGTCGTTTCCAGTGCAGGTGGCATCAATGCCAATGGAAGTGGTGTTGAACAGGTTGGCGGAATTAGGACCTGTATTATATCCCACCGCAGTGTTGTATGCACCGGTGGTATTCAACGTCATTGCGTTTGATCCGAAGGAAGTATTCTGGAAGCCACCTGTGGTAGCTAACTGCGAACGGTAACCTTGAGCGGTATTATTGCTGCCGCTATTATTGGCTGTCAATGCAAAATAACCGGCAGCCGTATTCTGGAAACCGTTTGAGTTGGCATACAGTGCCTGGTACCCCGTAGCTGTGTTATTGGTGCCGGTATTGTTGGCGTAGAGTGCCTGGAATCCATTTGCATTATTTCCTGTTCCGGTACTGTTGGAATACAGTGCCTGGTAACCGGTAGCGGTACTGCCAGATGCGGTGCTGTTGAAATACAATGACTGGTATCCGTTAGCCGTGTTATTGGTACCCGTACTGTTGGTATACAGCGCCTGGTATCCATTTGCACTGTTGCCTGTTCCGGTGTTGTTGCTGTACATAGCCTGGTAGCCGGTGGCCGTACTGCCCGATGCTGTGGTATTTGAAAGAAGTGCACTGTCGCCGATGGCAGTATTACGGGTGCCGGTAGTAGTAGAAGCAAGCGCATCCTTGCCGGTTGCCGTATTTGAATATCCGGATGTGTTGCTGCGGAGTGAACCGGTGCCGATGGCTGTGTTATAACTTCCGGTTGTATTGTTGTTCATGGCAGTCATGCCCCAGGCGGCATTATCTGAACCGGTGGTATTATTATAAAGAGCATTCAGGCCTCCGGCAGTATTGAAGCCGCCGGTAGTGTTCTGTAACATTGCAGTAGTTCCTACTGCGGTATTACCGATGCCGGTTGTGTTACTGCGCAGACTTGATATACCCAGGGCCGTATTGCTTCCTCCTGTTGTGTTTGAATATAAGGCAGATGAACCAACAGCGGTGTTTGAGCTGCCAGTGCTGTTATCGTGCATGGCACTCCAGCCGATGGCGACGTTTGCACTGCCGGTGGAACTGAGCCACAATGCCTGAACACCTACAGCTGTATTTAATCCCCCGGTGGTATTGTTGCCCAATGCAGTAAGTCCAACCGCTGTATTCTCACTGCCGGTAGAGTTGCCGCTTAGTGCATTGGATCCTACGGCGGTATTCCATTGCCCGGTTGTATTGGAACCCAGGGCAAGAGCACCAACAGCGGTATTATCACTTCCTGTTGTGTTAGAGGATAGCGATGCATTGCCAAAAGCGGCATTACTGAAACCAGTGGTATTGACAAGCATCGAAAAAGAACCCGTGGCGGTATTGCTGTTTCCTGTTGTATTTGCTGTAAGCGCCTTGATACCGATGGCCACATTCTCATGCCCGGTGGTATTTGCTATCATTGTTTCGGAACCAATGGCAACGTTGTAATACCCGTTGCTGTTGTTATATAAAGAATTGAAACCAATTGCCGCATTGCCAAACCCGGTTGTATTGCTGAAAAGAGTATAGGCACCAACCGCCGTATTATTGTTTGCATTAGTGTTGGACTTTAATGCTGAGTATCCCATGGCGGTATTAGTACTTCCGGTATTTACGTAAAGTGACTGATATCCAAAGGCTGAATTACCGACAGCATTGGTGTTTTCCGAAAGCGACTGGTAACCAAATGCCGTACTGCCATCTGTTGTGTTCTTTTGAAGCGACTGATACCCGGCAGCCGTATTTGCATTTCCACCAACATTCAATAAAAGAGATTGAAAACCATGGGCTGTGTTAGCGTTGCCGGTTTGGTTATTGTAAAGTGCATAAGCTCCCGCAGCTGCATTTTCCAGGCCAACCGTATTCGCCGCAAGTGCATTGGCGCCGGTTGCCGTATTTTTTGATCCAGTCTGGTTTACTGTAAGCGCCCTGGTACCCATAGCAGTATTAAATGATGCATTGGTACTGGCACTTAATGCGGCATACCCCATGGCAGTGTTATCACTGCCTGTGTTTTGGTAAAGTGATTGAAACCCGAAGGCAGAATTGTATAGACCAGAAACGTTTTCATAAAGAGACCGGTAACCAAAAGCTGTACTACCGTCTGTTGTATTTTTTAAAAGAGATTGGTACCCGGCGGCCGTGTTTCCAAATCCGCTTACATTACTTGAAAGCGATTGAAAGCCATGTGCTGTGTTGTAATTGCCAGTTTGATTAGCGGTGAGTGCAAAAGCTCCGTTAGCTGTATTTTCGAAACCAGTTGTATTTGCAAAGAGTGCACTGGCACCAATTGCTGTATTTCTCTCTCCCGATTGATTAAGGGCAAGAGCGCTGAAACCGCTAGCTGTATTAGCTCTCCCTGACGTATTTGTGTAAAGCGCATTATACCCGATAGCTGTATTGTCGTGATTCGTATTGGAATAGAGCGCCCCACTGCCAACGGCTGTATTAAACTGACCGGAAATATTATTATACAACGCCTGGTATCCTATTGCTGTCTGGTCAGTTGCAGAAGTGGCCGAAAAAAGGGTTTTATATCCGAATGCAGTATTGCTGGCACCGGTAGTATTAACTAACAGACTTTTTTCACCAAAACTGGTATTCTGATTTGTGATGTCCATTTTACCCGCCAGTATATTGTTAATTTTAAAAACCAGCCCGACATTATCCGTAGTACCAATAAAATTTGTGCCTGCTGTAGTGCCGCCGTTGCCTGTAATGGCCCAACTGTTTGCAGGTGAAACAGTATCGGTAATTCTTATCCAATTTGTTCCATTGTAATAGTAATAGCCGGCACCGCTGCCACCAGTAATGGAAGCATTGCTGTTATATACCAGCAAACTGGTGGCCGGACCGGCAATGGTTGTTACATCATTGATGCTGGTTAAACTAACCCTTGGTATCAGCAACCCTTTACTGCTGCTGCTTACATCCAGTATGGCAGATGCATGGGCGGTGGCTCCCGTAGTATTTACCGATAAGCTCTGGGCGCCTGAGTGCTTGTACAGAAGTACAGCGCAAAAGAAAAAAAGGCCGGTGACTGACTTTTTCAGTGAAGGATTTTTCATGTTGAAGCAGTTGTTTGATTGCGGATGAAATGAAGTGGAATAGTATACTAAAGGTATTGGATTTTCTTATTCCGCAACTACCGGAAAAAGGGGATGGCCGGCCACTAAATAACGTTGCCAAAGTTTTAAACTTTGGCAATGTTGGATATGCCTGGCAAAACTGATCGTACTAGTTGAAATCATCTTCGTTAAGATCTTCTTCATCAAAATGCTGAGTGCCGATGTTGAGCATACTCCCCATCAGGTCTTTGAATTCGATCTTTCCTTCCAGTACTTTCTTGCTGATCAGTGAATGTGCAGCCAACCCGTGCAGTACAAATTCCATCAGCAATGCATTCTCTTTATCATTGGCTCCTTTGAAATGTTTTTTTACCAGTGCATGAAGCCCGTCTACCTTGTACAGGAGTTGTATTTTATCTTCATCCCTTGTTTCAAAAAAGCTGTTCAGTGTATTGCCTGCATCAAACCAGCGGGTGATGGCTTTGTACGGGTTATCATCCTGGGCTGCTTCTTTGCCCCTGCGTTTCTTTAATGTATCGGGGTTGGGAAAGTACAAACCAAATTGTGTGCGGATGGATCTTTCTAAAAGATTAAATGCAACCTGGTACGGACCTTCCTGCTCGCCTTCGTACACCAGTTCTATCTTACCGGTGATGGAAGGAATGATGCCGATGAGATCGCTGATCCATACCTGGGTTTCTTTCTCTTCATTGATGATGGCCCTTCGCTCTGCCGCACTGATGGCATTTTCAAAAGCGCTGATGCTGAGCCTGGCACTTACCCCGCTCTTTTTATCTACCAGTTCGCTGCCTCTTGCTTCAAAAGCCACCTGTTCTATCAGGCGTTTTACCAGGTCGCTCACTTTTACTTTTTGTTTTTGTGCATTATTGATCGCAGCTTCCTGTTCAGTGATCTGAAGAGCTGTTTCCAATGATTTCGGATAGTGAGTAAGTATCTGGCTTTCGATCCTGTCTTTGAGCGGCGTTACAATACTTCCCCGGTTGGTATAATCTTCGGGGTTGGCTGTGAATACAAATAATACATCGAGCGGTAAGCGTAGTTTAAATCCACGTATCTGAAGGTCGCCTTCTTCTAAGATATTGAACAGCGATACCTGTATCCTTGCCTGCAGATCCGGAAGTTCGTTTATAACAAAGATGCAACGGTTGCTCCGGGGTATGATGCCGTAATGCAACACCCGCTCGTCGGCAAAACTTAATTTCAGGTTGGCCGCTTTGATGGGATCGATATCGCCGATAAGATCGGCCACACTTACATCGGGGGTGGCTAATTTTTCTCCGTAGCGTTCGCTGCGGTGCATCCAGGCAATGGGCGTGGCATCTCCCTTTTCTTCTACCAGGTCAATTGCATATCTTGAAACAGGCTGCAGCGGATCATCATTGATCTCACTTCCCTCTATCACCGGAATGTATTCGTCCAGCAGTTCTATCATCTGCCTGGCCATTCTTGTCTTTGCCTGTCCACGTAAACCAAGGAACAGGATATTATGTTGCGAAAGCAATGCCCTTTCTGTATCTGGTATCACCGAATCTTCGTAACCCAATATGCCCGGGAAGGGATTTTCTTTTGCTTTGATCTTTGCAATAAGGTTGTCACGGATCTCTTGTTTGATGCTTTTAGAAACATAGCCGCTCTTTTTTAATTCGCCGAGTGTTTTGATGTTTTTGTTCATAGCCGGGAAGTCGGTAAGACGTTTTATTTAATTGTGAATTTAATTTTTATTAGCCGGTAAGACGGAAAGTATTTCCATTTTTACTCTACGCAAAACCTTCTGATACCATTTTTCATTATCGGAACATTAAAATTTAAAATAAAACCAACATGGAGGCCTGTTAATTTTAAATGACTGATAACCTGTGCCTGCCATAAAGGGTTGATCAACTCAACAGCCTTGAATTCACAAATTATTTTATCATCAACCAATACATCTAACTGCAATCCTTCATCAAATTCAAGTCCATCATATTTAATAGGCAATCTCATCTGTCGTTTATAGGGAATTTCTTTTTTGCCTAATTCGTGACAAAAACATGCTTCATAAATTTTCTCGAGCAATCCTGGCCCCAACTGGCTATGTACTTTATAGGAGCAATCAACTATTTCCCTACAAAGCACTTTTTCTATTTCATTGAGGATATACATTGTTCAGGTTGTTTTATTCCGTCTTACCGTCTTCCCGGCAAAAGATCAATACACCGTCTTCCTTTTTCCACTTTCAAAATCCTTAAATATGAATGCCCCCAGTTTATCCAGTGATGCAAAGAAAGCCTTGCCGTTATTGGTTTCGGTGAACTCCTGTACAAAGCGCTGCAGGTAAGGGTCGGATGCGATCATGAAGGTGGTGATGGGTATCTTTAATTTTTTGCATTGGGTGGCCAGGCTCATGCAACGGTTCAGTATTTTTCTATCAGCACCCCAGCTGTTCTTGTAATAACGCTTACCTGTTTTCAAACAGGTTGGCTTTCCATCGGTGATCATAAAGATCTGTTTGTTGGGATTGCGCCGCCTTCTCAGGATATCCATCGCCAGTTCTAATCCTGCCACGGTATTGGTATGATAAGGGCCTACCTGCAAATAAGGGAGGTCTTTTATTTCGATCGGCCAGGCATCATTGCCAAACACAACAATATCCAATGTGTCTTTGGGATATTTTGTCTGGATGAGTTCGCTCAATGCCATGGCTACTTTCTTAGCGGGAGTTATCCTGTCTTCTCCATACAATATCATCGAGTGAGAGATGTCGATCATCAGTACGGTTGATGTTTGCGATTTAAAATCGGTCTCCCTTATCTCCAGGTCGTCTTCCTGCATCTTAAAACTGTCGATGCCGTGATTGATCTGTGCATTGCGGATAGAATTGGTGAAATCGATCTGCTCCATGGTATCGCCAAACTGGAAGGGCCTGGTCTCGGGATTTATCTCATCGCCGCCGCCGGGTTTGAATGTATGGTGGTTACCTGTTTTTGTTTTCTTCAGTTTTCCGAATATCTCTTCCAGGCTTTTACGACGTATGCCCCTTTCGGTTTTGGAAGTGATCTTTATTTCACCCGTTTCTCTTTTTTCATCGATATAACCCTTGTCCTTCAGGTCTTCAATAAAATCGCCGATGCCGTAGTCGTTATTGGTGAGTTTGTATTCCTTATCCAGTTCATTCAGCCATTGCATGGCTTCATTAAAATCGCCGTTGGTATAGGTGAGGAGTTGCAAAAAAAGGTCCAGCAATTTCTCGAAGGGAGATTTGCCGCTTTCATCGGGGTTGTATTTACTGAAGTTGTAGCCGAGCAAGGTTTAATGGTTTAATGGTTTAATGGTTTAATGGTTTAATGGTTTAATGGTTTAATGGTTTAATGGTTTCTGGAAGAGTGGGGTCACTAAATTACGAAACAAATGGGTGCATGGCTTTGTTCGGGATGTTAAATAAAAATCCCCCGGCATAACCAGGGGACTTTATTGATGTTTAGTTCTTGTATTCTTACTTTCTTGGAGAATCAGGTTTTGCTGCAGCCGGTGGCTGGTTGCTGATGGCCCCGGGAATTTCGGCGGGCTGTCCCGATTTCATTTTGTACTGCTGTTCAAACTGCAACAGGCGCATCAGCAGTTGTTCGGCTGCCACTTTATCGCCGCCTCTTCCGCCATTATCAAAAACTTCGGCTTTTTGTTCATCCAGTTGGTCGTAATATTTGATCTGCTGTTCCAGGTCTTTGCGTAAACTCCTGGTTATTTTTGCAGCCAGTACGGTATCTTCTGCTGCATAAGCCGCCTGTACCAGCAGGTGTGAAACATAGTTGTGCTGCTGGTTGCGTGAAGCCATGCCGTAAGGGAAGTTCTCTTCCAGCATCATCTTATCAACCTTGTTCAGCATTTTACGGGCTTCTTCTTTTTTATTCTTTATAGCCAGGTCAAGCGCTGCAGATGCATACGCCATGCGGATGGTGTTGAGGTGCCTGCGGTTCTCTTCATCGAAATACACGCCGGGTTTATCGGCATTGCCGCTGGCAAACTTGGTCATCATCACATCGTAAACACGTTTGTCGTTTACTTCGCTGTTGGCAACAGGTACCAGGCGATAGGTAAGCCCGTCCTGGCGGATATAATTCTGGAAACCCAGTCCACCGCCATCCTGCGAAGTGAAATAGATCGGGCGCTTCCATTGGTTGGCTGCAATGATATTCAGTATGGCCGCATCGTTCTTAAACAATACGTTCTTACTTATCTGGAACTGAACCTGCGATACCACGCTGTCGTCGGCATTAACGGTTCCGTTTTGTTTAACCAGGTTCACATCTACCGGTATGTATACATTTTTGGTAGGGAAGATATTGAGCGGACTGCCGTCTCTGCCGGTTTCCATTTTATTAGGATCATCGCTGCCTGCATAATTCTTCATCATTACAAAAAGATCCATGGGAACTGCAGGATCGGTGCTAAGACCGGCACGTGCCCTGTATTTATTTACGTACGCAGCGTTATTGCCGTACAGCGATTCGGTTGAATAGGTAACATCCCTGTTGGCGCCTTCTATCTGTGCCGGTGTCCATATAGGATCGATGGGATCGCTTTCATTTATTTTATAACGAAGCTGGTTGATGTACCAGTCGGTTCCCAATAAACTGGAGTTGATCACCCGAACATCGCGGCGGATGCCCTGTACTTCCTGTGCATACCAAAGCGGGTAGGTATCGTTATCGCCGAAGGAGATGACGATGGCATTCTTCTCACAGCTTTCTAAATAATCTATTGCAAGGTCTCTTGCCAGTGTTTTGTTACTGCGGTCGTGGTCGTCCCATTCCTGGCTGGCCATCAATACCGGTACGGCTGCCAAACAAAGGGCCCCGGCAACATACGTGGCCGTCATACCATTCTTGATAAATTTTCCAAACAGTTCTTTTACATATAAAACACCCAGTCCTATCCAGATGGCAAAGGCGTAAAAGGAACCTACAAATGCATAGTCACGCTCACGTGGCTGGTTGCCTGCCTGGTTGAGGTAAACAACAACAGCAAGACCGGTAAAGAAAAATAATAAGCCAACTACCAATGAGTCCCGCTTGTCTCTCATCACTTGGTAAATAAGTCCGAGCAAACCTAAAATGAGCGGGAGTGCAAAAAGTTTATTGTTTGCTTTGTTATGTTTCAAAGTGTCGGGCATCATATCCTGGTTACCTAAGCGGATATTATCTAAGAAACCGATCCCTGTTTTCCAGTTACCGTCTCTTACATTGCCCATGTTCACGCCTTGTATATCGTTTTGCTTTCCGGCAAAATTCCACATGAAGTAACGCATATACATCCAGCCCACCTGGTAGGTGATGGCAAACTGAATATTCTCCCCAACACTCGGGGCCCGTTCCCAGTTACCCTGCTGGTCTTTTCCTATGCCCATCCAGGATGCATAGTAATCGGCATGGCCCTGGTCGTTGCTCTGGTCCCACATACGGGGAAACAGGTGCATATCTTCCGGTGCATAAATGTATTCGATCTTTCTTCCGTTCTTTTCATATTTGCCGTTGCTCTTCACATAGGTCTCGGTCACTTTATTATCCATGGGCTGCGCTGTAAAATCCTGTCCGTATAAGATCGGCCAGTCGCCGTATTGTTCACGGCCAAGGTAGCCCACCAGGTTTACAGGATTATCTACGTTGAACATATCCACCGAAGGATCGGCATTGGAGCGAACCAGTGTGGTGAAGTAGGTTGAGTAACCCAGCAGCATGAATACAAAACTCCATAGGCCGAGTTTTAAGAAGTTCCAGTTTTGTTTGGCGGCAATGCGTAAGCCAATAAATACAAGGAAGGCGATCAATATAAAGAAGAAGGCAAAGCCGGAGAAGAAAGGCATGTTGAGGGTATTCACAAAGAATATATCGAAGTTACCGGCGCCCTTGATGGTCCATTGAATAACGGCTTTTTGAACCAGGCCTGTGATGAGGCAGCCGATCACAAATGCCCAGAAGGTTCTCCATTTGGTTACCTTATCATAACGTTTGTAGAAATAGATCACTACAATGGCAGGGATGGTAAGGAGGTTGAGTAAGTGAACACCGATAGATAAGCCCATCAGGTAAAAGATGAGGATGATCCAGCGGTCGGCCTTGGTAAAATGTCCTTTGATGCCGGCTTTCATTTCTTCATCTACGTTTTGTTCCCATTTAACCATGGCCCAGAAAACGATGGCGGTAAAGAAAGAGGAGAGTGCATATACTTCACCTTCCACAGCACTGTACCAGAAAGAATCGGAGAAAGTATAAGCGAGGGCGCCTACCACACCGGCAGCCATGATGCCGATGGTTTTTTCCCGGGTAAGTTCTGTTCCGCCTTTTGTAACCAGTTTGCGGGCAAAATGGGTAATGGTCCAGAACAGGAATAATATGGTGAAGCCGCTGGCCAATGCGCTCATCAGGTTAATGCCGGTAGCAGCATTTTCGGGGCCGAATGGCGCCATGAATAAGCGGCCTATCAACACAAATAAAGGGGCTCCAGGCGGGTGAGGAATCTGTAATTTATAGGCGCTGGAAGCAAACTCACCACAATCCCAAAGACTGCCGGTGGCTTCCATGGTCATGATATATACAGAACATGCAATGATACAGATGACCCATCCGGTAATGTTGTTGATACGTTTAAAGCTCATAGTGTATTTGGTTATAGGTTGGCAAATATAAAGATGTTTGGGGTTTTTACCTCACCACCCATCCTCCTCTCCAAAAGAGAGGAGGCGGTGCTTCGAACAGGTACAGGCGTTTTATCTTCCACATCATCATTGCTTCTATATTCATCAATAATTCAAGCAGTATTTTTTTTGCAGAACATGATCTTCGCTTAGGTCTTCGGGCGCCCTCTCCTTTGGAGAGGGGTTGGGGTGAGGTTACTTCCTCATTTGCGCTTTTAGGGGATAGGGGCGTTGGTGCTTATATTTGCCCCATGAAAAAAGCCCTTATTCAACTTCATATCGCTGTTTTCCTGGCAGGCTTTACAGCCATACTGGGCAAACTGATCACATTGAATGAAGGGCTGCTGGTTTGGTTCAGGCTCTTTATTACGGTTGCTACGCTTGGCGCCATTCTGTATTTTAAAAAAGAACTGAAACAGGTGGCGTATAAAGAGGTGATGAAGATATTCGGCGTGGGGCTGATCGTTGCCATACACTGGGTTACTTTTTATGGCAGTGTAAAGTATGCGAATGTATCAGTGGCCCTGGTATGTTTCAGTGCAACTGGTTTTTTTACGGCATTTTTTGAACCACTGATTCTGAGAAGAAGAATTTCACTGGTGGAAGTATTACTCGGACTGATGGCCATCGCCGGGATCTATATCATTTTTGATTTTCACCCGCAGTATAAGATGGGAGTAATCTTCGGGATCATATCAGCTATGGGCAGTGCTTTGTTTCCCATTTTTAATAAACAACTGCTTATTGTTCATTCGCCAAAGATACTTACGCTGTATGAGCTGGGCGGCGGATTGATCGCTTTAACCTTTTTAGTGCCGCTGTACCTGGTACAGTTTCCGGCAACTTATTATTTACCTACAACCACCGACTGGCTTTGGCTGCTGGTACTGGCCTGGCTGTGTACGGTATTGAGTTTCGACCTGCAATTAAATGCATTGAAGAAGATATCTGCCTTTACCGCAAACCTTACGTATAACCTGGAACCGGTTTATGGGATCGTACTTGCTTTTATCTTCTTTAAAGAAAATGAGAGCCTGCACCGGGAGTTTTATATCGGCGTGGCGCTGATATTGCTGGCGGTTGTATTGCAGATGCTGCGGATACGGCGCCAATACCGCAATCAACAAACTGCTCTTAATTAATTATTACAGGTAATCAATTTCGGTATCCATTTTTGCAAAGGACCGGAACATAGCAAAAACGCCGCAGTATTTTTCGGTTGACAGGCTTACCGCTTTTATCATTTTGGGTTTATCTTCTTCCGCCAGTTTTATTTTGTACGTGATCTTTACCAGGTTGTACGTTTTGGGATGTTCATTGGTAAGGGCTGCATGTACGTTTATGCTGAAGTGACTGAACTGTACTTTCATTTTATTCAGAATGGAAACAATGTCGATGCCCGTGCAGCCTGCCAGCGAAGCCAGCATCATGCGTTTGGGACTGGGGCCGCTGTTGTCGCTGATCTCATCGGTAGGATCGTCCATGGTTACTTTGTGCCCGTCAATATCTGCAGTGAAGGACATGTGCTGGTTGAAGACGGTGGTTACTGAGTGTGTTGTCATACTTTATTTATTAAGGGGAATTAGTTTAAAGATAAGGGTTGCATAGCCTGAATTCTCCACCTGTTCAATTCTTATATTGTGTTTACCGTTCAATTCAACTGTTGCATTATGATGGGTATCTTCGTCGTACTTATATTTAGATACATCCCAAAAGTCGATCATTAATTTACCATCCACAAAAACTTTTACCAGGTCATCGGCTGTTACACTGAGTTGGTAATTTCCTTTTTCAACTTCTACGGTTCCGGTGGCCACAATGGCAAAGGAATCGGCGGGTAAATTTTTACCGATGGCTCCCCACCAGGTATAATCTACTTTTTTTACCTGTTCTGTTTTTACAGGCGTATTATTATAAACAGAGCTGAACTGTTTGTAATTTTTATTGGGATCGTGTGCGGCATCCCATTTATACCAGTTCACTTCCCAGTTAATATCAGGCTGAAGGTCCCGGAAAGAAAAGATATATGTTCCTGCGGGTTGTTCTGCGCCAAAGCGGCCGGTAAAGGTTTCGCCGGTGTATTGCAACTGAAGCTGCACATCGGTGCCGGTCTTCTGTGCTTTGATTTCTGCCGGGAATGTTCCTTCCATGCTGGTGATGTGCCGGAGATCATTGGTCTTTGAAACCGACCAGTTGCCATTTGCCGGACCTAATATGTCAAAGTGATACACATCATTGCTGTCTATCTTTTTTAAGAAGATATAGGGATAGGGACGATCGTAAGGATAGGGGCCCCATTCGGTGATGCGGATCTGGTTGCGGCCTTTCTCAAATGTGGTAACGGGGATGGTATTCTGTTTCCATGTATTGAGTATTTCAGGAATGACAGCAGTGGTATCAGTAAGATCATCCGGATCTATACGCATTGCTTCTACCGAACTGTCTTTTTTTACCGGGGTTCTTACATTTTCATATTCACTCTTCGACAACGTAAGATCACGGGTGAGGGAAAGATCGTACGCAATATTCTCATCTTTAAAACTGTTTCCCCAAAAACTGTAGTGCATGCTGCGGGTATCTTTTTTATTGGCGTAACCCCAATCGGAAGGCTGTGTTTTTCTTGCCCATAGTTTTATGGCAGCGGCTTTATTGCTTTCAAAATGATTGTTGCTTATACCAATGTGTTGCCCGTGCTCAATAGCAATGCCGATCCGGTTCTTTTCAAACCTGTTTCCGTTGATGGAGGTTTCCCAGCTATACCCGCCCCAAACACCATGGTCGCATCCGTTAATGATGTTATCAATGATATGGCTTTTGCTGAACGTTATCTCCACCCCGTTGGTAGGCGCATAGCTGAAATCATTTTTATAAACATAGTTATCATTGCAGCCTCCTTCACCGGTATCCATGGTTGTTTGCCCGGCCCACAAAAAGAAGCCATCGCCGCTATGGGTTACGCTGTTGTAGGCAAATACATTTTCGTTACACTGTTCAAAAACAAGGATGCCGGCACTATCCTGCCCCCGGTTGTAAAATCCTTCGCTGTGCCCACGCACATTAAAATCAAGTTTGTTATGCAGGATATTATTACGGCTGCTGCGGTACATGCCAATGCCAATGGCGGAGTTAAAAGAAAAATCATTGTCGGTTATCTGGCCATCATTGCACCGCATCATCATCAGGGCGCATTGCCCGCCGGTGATGGTATTGTTTTTAATATTGGCTTTGCTGCAATCTTTTAAATAGATACCGGCGCCATATCGAAGCCATTCGTCGTTCTCGTTGTGGTGGAAACTCATCCAGTCGCTAACGTCCTCATGCAGCCAGGTACTTTGTAATTGCTGGCGGTAATTATAACTGAAGTCGGAGTTTTCGATGATAAGGCCCATGCACCCCCTCGCCATCACCGCCACTTTATAGCCGCTTACCCGGGCATTTTTAAGGGTGATATTATTACCCTCTATCAGCAGGGCCAGGCCATAAAATTCATTCGGGAGCTGTTTGTTGTTGCTGCCCAGCAGCAGGGCATCATTAAAATCAACGGTTATATTGTTCCCTTTGATCCGGATCAGGGGCCTGTTCAGCGAATCGTATCCATTAAGTCTGTACGTGGCTTTTTTTACCTGTAGCGAACTGGTTATCACCATTCCGGGCTTCAGATCCACTGGCCCAGGGGTAAAAGCCCTTGCAGACAGGGTCATAAATAAAAAGCCGAGGGCCTGGAATCCTTTTTTAAGCCATTGCATGGGGGTAAAGGTAGATTTATTCACAATTTGAGTTTATTTGTGGGCAGAATTCTGCAAAAAAGGAAAAAATCTTCCATTTTGAACCAAGATTATTGATATTAAACCTTACCTTTGCCGTCCAAAAATTAGTACTATGGCTAGAGTATGTCAGGTTACAGGAAAGAAGCCGGTAACAGGAAATAAGGTTTCTCACTCAAATATCAAGACAAAACGCCGGTTTTTACCGAACCTGCAGACAAAACGTTATTTCCTTGCTGAGGAAGACAAATGGGTTACCCTGAAGGTTTCTTCAGAAGCGATCCGTACCATCAATAAAAATGGTTTGATGTCGGTGGTGAAGCAATTGCGTGCGTCAGGAGAGAAAATCTAAACGTTAATCAGTAAAACGTTAATCCGTTAATCGGTTAACACGTTTAAACGGATTAACCAATTAACTAATAAACAATACAAAAATGGCAAAGAAAGGAAACAGGGTACAGGTAATAATGGAGTGTACCGAACACAAAACAAGTGGTCAGCCAGGCACCAGCCGTTACATCACCACTAAGAACAAAAAGAACACACCGGAGCGTATGGAACTGAAGAAATTCAATCCTATCCTGAAGAAAGTGACTGTTCACAAAGAAATCAAGTAAGAACGTTAATACGTAAATCCGTTAATTAGTTAACACGGATGAACGGATTAACCAATTAACCAATAAACATACTACCATGGCAAAAGCAGCTAAAACAGCGATAAAAACCAAAGACCAGAAGGCAGCAGCCGACGCTAAGAACTGGACAAAAGTGATACGTACATTACGCAGTCCAAAAACAGGAGCTTATACCTTTAAGGAAGCGATCGTACACAAAGACAAGATCAAGGAATTCCTGGCGAGCTAATTATTTCGTCATGAATAAAATCATATAACTAAGCTGTTCTGGTTTTCAGAATGGCTTTTTTTGATACTGGATGCTGGATACTAGAAACTAGATACTGGATAGAGCTTAAGTATGTAAAAGGTTTTAAATATTCAGCATGCACCCAGTATCCGGCATCAAGAATCCAGCATCAATTTTCCACCATGGGCATCTTCGATAAACTTTTTGGAAAGAAACAGCAGCAGGAAACCCTGCAGCAAGGTATGCAAAAGACCCGGGAAGGATTCTTCAGCAAGATAACCAAAGCCATTGCCGGAAAAAGTACGGTGGATGAACAGGTGCTGGACGATCTGGAGAATGCCCTGGTAAGCGCTGATGTGGGTGTGGAAACAACGGTTAAAATTATTGACCAGGTAGAAAAACGGGTTGCTAAAGACAAATACCTTAATACTTCCGAGCTCAACGGCATCTTAAAAGAAGAGATACAGAACATTTTAGTTACAGCCCCGCAAGACAGCAGCTACGAGAACTACGAACTTCCTGCCGGCCATAAACCCCATATCATTTTAGTGGTAGGCGTAAACGGTGTTGGTAAAACAACCACCATTGGTAAACTGGCACACAATTTTTCAAAAGCAGGTAAATCGGTTTTATTGGGAGCGGCAGATACTTTCCGGGCTGCTGCGGTTGATCAACTTACCATCTGGAGCGAACGGGTAGGGGTACCCATCGTTAAAAAAGATATGGGAAGCGACCCCGCAGCCGTGGCATTTGATACAGTGAACAGCGGTGTGGCCAGGAATGTGGATGTGATCTTAATTGATACAGCAGGCCGGCTTCATAATAAAGCACACCTGATGGATGAGTTAAGTAAGATCAAACGGGTGATACAGAAAGTGATACCCGAAGCGCCGCATGAAGTGATGCTGGTGTTGGATGGCAGTACCGGGCAAAATGCATTGGAGCAGGCTAAACATTTTACAGCTGCTACGGATGTTTCGGCATTAACCATCACCAAACTGGATGGAACTGCCAAAGGCGGTGTGGTATTGGCCATTGCCAGCCAGTTTAAGATACCGGTTAAATTCATCGGTGTGGGTGAAAAAGCAGAAGACCTGCTGGTATTTGATAAAGCAGATTTTGTGAACAGCCTGTTTAATACGGCTGCTGAATAAATAATCCTTACTCCGAGTAGCAAATCCCTTTTCCGCGGCTCCAGAAAGTAATTTTACTGTTTTATTGAAGCAACAGGGTAACAAACACCACGAAGATATCCCATCGGATAAGTTGTTTATTCCCTAAGGGAAAATAGGTTAAGCAAAACCATGCCTGAGTCTTGGAAAACTCTGAATAGCTTTGTATTTTTATCTCCTCCCCATCATCCTTCTGATTATAATCACTTTTTTCTGAGATTTTTTTTTGCTGAATTGCAAAGGACAACAATATTGTTGTGCCCACATCTAAAATCCATACTATGAAAAAACAATTTTACTCAAGATTGCTGCTGATTGTATTTATTACCTGGTTGGTTACATTGCCTGATTACTGCATTGCGCAAACCTGTATTCCGATTACTACAGGTTATTCTGTATCGGAGTCAAGGTGTGCATCAACAGGCCAGGTTCAAATAACAGCGGGCGGTGGTTCGGGGAATTATCTGTACAGGGTTCTCGGGCCCGTGGTCACTAATTTTTCAACCAGCAGCTTAATAACAGGGCTGGCGGCAGGCAGGTATCTTGTTGTTATAAAGGATATAAATACAAACTGTCTTTATCAAAATGATTCAATAACAATACCGGGTAACTACCAGGCGCCTGCTTTTTTGATGAATAAAACAGATGTTACCTGTATCAACGGCAACGACGGAACCATCACCGCATACAACCAGCAGTTTGGAAGGGCCCCATTTGTATACCGTATAGTAGCTCCCTCGGCTTCTAATATTGGGATACAAAATGCCACCGGTTTTTTTACTAACCTTTTATACGGCAATTACAGCATACGGCTGACAGATTCCTGTGGCGGTATACAAACCCGGTCCATGAGCATTGCCAACTACGATTGGTGGATCAATACATACAGTGTATCACGAATATGCGATAGTGCAGTGGTGGCCATCAATTTAAAAGACAGTAAGGGTAATACCACGCCAAATAGCATATTTAACCTGTTTACCTATGCGGTGGTAAGGTCTTCCGGCGATACGGTGTGGAATAATTCGGCTTCCTTCACCTTCTTACTTGGTAACAAACGCAGTGTAAAACTGCTTGCAAAAGATAAATGCGGAAACATAAAAACGGTGGTATGGACAGAGACTAACAAACCATCGGTTAACGCAAATGTTACAATCAGTAACCAGGCCTGCTCCACTTTTACTGCTACTGTTACCGGGCAGGTAAACCTGACCAATCCGCAATTTTGTTTATATAATGCAGTAAATACATTAATAAACTGTAATAGTACAGGAGTGTTTAATGGAGTGCCGTATGGTGCTTATTGCATTAAAATCACTGATGCATGCTATGACACAACCATTAGCCGGTGCTTTACAGTAAACAGGCCCATACCATCGGTAAATGCAAACATCAATATTTCCAATAGAACCTGTAAAGATTTTACTGCTTCTGTAACGGTAACTACTAACTTAAACAACCCCTTGTTTTGCATCTATGATAATAATAACGTGCTGATGTATTGCAATACCACAGGGGTATTTCCTAACCTGATATACGGCAGCTACTGTATAAAGATCACCAATGATCCGGCCTGTTATGATACAACCATCACAAGGTGTTTTACCGTTACCCGCCCGGTCCCATCGGTAAATGCCAATGTGAACATTATTAACATGGCCTGCAGTACGTTCACAGTGATTCTACAGGATACCAGTAACTGGACCAATCCGCTGTTTTGTTTATACGATGTAAACCATGTGCTGATCATCTGTAATACAACCGGCATCTTTACCAACCTGCCTTATGGAACTTATTGCATTTCTGCCACCAATGAACCTGCCTGTTACGATACTACCATCTGGCGTTGTTTTACGGTTACCCGTCCACAACCTTCTGTAGGGGCTTCGGTAACCATATCCGCAAAAACCTGTACCAGCTTTACTGCAGAGATAAAAAACCAGCAAAACCTGAACAATGCGCAATACTGTTTATATAACAGCCTGAATATACTGGTAGCCTGTAATACCACCGGCAAGTTCACCAATTTACTTTATGGCAGCTATTGCATCCGGATAACAAACAATCCTGTTTGCTACGATACGGTGATAACCCGCTGCTTTTCTGCAACAGCACCAGCCCTGCAGGTTACGCTGTCGGCATCAAAATCATGTACTGCATACGGCGCTACTGACATCACGGTAAGTATTAATTCAGGAGTACCTGCCTACAGCATTTCTGTTATGAATGCGGCCGGACAGGTTGTGGCTTCCACCACTACCTCATCTTCTTCATATAAAGTATTTGGTCTTCCCGCACTACCGGCGCCGCAACAATATTCGGTAGTAGTGATAGACCTGTGCGGAAATACAGATACCCTTTTTATTACCCCGGATATTAGTGTGCTTACAAAGAAAATTGTATTGATAAAGAAATGTCCTTCCGGCATAAACCCCAATGGCAGTGCAGATATTAATGTTACCTGTACCACAAATATGGGAACAGTTACTCCCAGGATTATTAAGAAAAATAATGCTGCATTGATAATAAACTACAATTCAAATACCGGAAACCTGTTTAGTTTTTATGAATTACCGCCGGCAAGTTATATTGTTGAATACAGTACTACCGGTTGTACAGTAAAGGCATACGACACGGTGTTGGTGAATCCTTATTTGTATCCCGACCTTTCTCAGTCAAGGGCATATCACTGCGACAGCAACACGATCAGTGTTGGCGCTGCGGCTACCGGGGGTATCGCTCCTTATATGTATGAGATATTCCAGAGTATCCCCGATTCACCCGTTATTGTTACGCCTCCCCAGGCAAACCCGGTATTTACATTTTACACCATTACTAATTATACACTGATACGGCTTCGGGTAATTGATGGTTGCGGCAATGCTTCCATTAACGACGTAAGCATGCAACCCCTGGCTCCCGTAGCCATTACGCCATCGGATACCTTTACTTGTTTTTTTGATTCGCTCAGGTTGAGTGTTGACACCATTGCCAACGCCACGTACCAGTGGTATCATAAAACCGGTCCTAACGACAGTGTATTGGTAAGTACAACGTACTGGTATTTCATTCCGGGTATTACCCCTGCCGATACGGGTTGGTATGTATGCCATGTTTCGGTAAACAACTACTGCCTTAACCGGGCCGCCTATTACTATTTGCGGAACATGTGTGGCATTGTATTGCCTGTTCGGCTGAACTTACGGGGCAATGCAACCAGTATTGGAAATCAACTGTTCTGGAATACCAGTAATGAAATAAATATCAAAGAATATTACATTGAACGAAGCACCATCCCGAATACAGGCTATGTAACAGTTGGAAGAAGGCAATATACCGGCCATGGTACATCCAATATCTATACGCACACGGATGATCACTGCCTGGCAGGGGATAACTATTACCGCTTGAAAATAATAGCATCGGATGGTACTGTTTCATACAGCAATACAGTGCACATATATAACGCCAGCAACAGGATATTCTTATTCCCTAATCCCGTACGCCAGCAGCTTACGGTTGATTTACGTGCAGCGGAAAAAGGAGATTATGCTGTTACTATATTTTCACCCGACGGAAAAATAATGCACCGGAGTGTAATTTATACTTTGCAAAGAAGATTGCTTACGATAGAACGAAAAGAAAGTATGCCCGATGGTATTTACCTGGTTACTGTAGCGAATTTGATAACAGGAGTACAGGTACATATGAAAGCGTTGTTTCAGTAGCTGCTAATGGCCTGCAAAGAAACCGGAAGTAAGAAACCGGTTTAATAATGATCAGGTGTGAGGTGTTTAAATTAGACTACTTCATACCTGGTCTTTTTTATGGGAGTCTGAATTTTGCGAAACCGATTCTGAAAGGATGTAATAGCTCTTAAAAGAAGAAGCCCCTGTAGAAACAGGGGCCGGTTACCAAAACTAACTGCTTATGAGAAAATTTTTATTGTTTAATTTTTACAACACAAATATCCGATGCTTTCGCAAGATCCGCTGTTAACACATGTATAAAAGCCAGTTAAAGCTGCGTTAAAACAAATCAGGGTTTTCAACAGGTTATTGACATAGGCTCTAATGGAATTTTAATGTCAAATTAAAAGCCGCCCTTTTTCAAGAACGGCTTTATATGTTTTCATGTGCCGGGAAAATTAGTTGCCTCCCATACCGCCGCTGCTCTCTGTACGCTTTTTCTCATCTTCCACACCAGAATTGCGCTGCCGTGCTGCTTTGATGGTGGTGCTGCCAAACCGCATATTAAAGCTAAACTTGAACTGGCGGCTTTCTGGCTTGCCATAGAATGTATTCTGCTGACCTGCAAAATCAGAATTGCCCCTGAATTTTAATGAGTTGAAAACATCACCCACTGCTACCTTGATCGTTCCCTTTCCTTTAAAGAGTGTTTTCTGTACTCCGGCATCCATACTGTAAATGGCCTTGCTCTTGAATGAACCCTGCCAGATAGATGGTGAATTGTAGAAACCACTCAACTCAGCGGTATACCCTTTACCCAGTTTAAAGCTGTTCTGCATAAAGAAACTAACCGTGTATACTTCAAGATTCACCTTGCGGGCGCCTCCGCCAAAATCGGCTTTGTAATTTGACCAGGAAGCATTCACATTGGTAAAGAAGCTGTACCATTTGTACTGGAATGGATAGCTGATGTTCAGGCTAACGATATCCTGTGTGGCCAGGTTCTTTTTGGTGAGCAGGCTTTTTGAACCCAGGGTATCGGGGATCTGTGCAAAAATGTCTTTCACATAACTGTAGTTCAACCTGGTGTTCAGTTTGTATTTATACGTATGGGTGATACCAAAGCTGTTGGTGTATTGCGGCCTCAGTTGTGTATTACCCTTCATGTATGTATAATCGTTCAACCTGAATTCAAAAGGGTTCAGGTCCTGGTAAGCCGGGCGGTCAATACGACGACTGTAGGTAAAACCCCATTGACTCATCGGGTTCTTATTGAACGTAATGGCAGCGCTCGGGAATACATCCACATAGTTGCGTTTTACGCTTGAATCAAAATTCCCCGAAGTGGTAGTGCCTACAGAGTGTCCTTTTGAATTCGTGTTTTCCACCCTTAGTCCTGCCTGTATCATGAAGCCTTTAAAGGCCCGGTTATAGTTTACGTAGGCAGCATTGATGTTCTCGTCAAACTTAAAGTTGTTGCTTTCTGATGTGATCTTGTTGCCCTCGGTGCTGGTGCGGTTAAACGTATTATCCGTATTCACAAACCCGATCTTAGCTCCATAACCCAGCCTTCCTTTTTTGAAGTTCTGCTCATAATCCACTTTTAATGAGTAGATCCTGATATCGGTTGGAGATACGGTATGGTTGGATGTATTGTATATTTTAACAC
The DNA here is from genome assembly GCA_044220615.1 of Ferruginibacter sp. Taxonomy (GTDB): domain Bacteria; phylum Bacteroidota; class Bacteroidia; order Chitinophagales; family Chitinophagaceae; genus Ferruginibacter. The sequence goes on from JBGAQR010000001.1 coordinate 581,608, forward strand.
CAGCGGAATTATAATAATCATTTGGTTGCAGCTGATTATTGCGCAGGTTGAATATGCCAAAGTCAGCATCAATGTTTAATTCGCTGCCGCCGGTTACTGCGTAACGATAGTTTCCATTGAAGTTTACATTAGACCGTTGCATTTTATTGTTACCTGTACCAATGGATGTACGGTCAAGTACATAGGTAGGAGTAAAGTAGATATTGAGGGGTCCCTCGGTAAAAGCCCTGTTATCAGAGATATTACCGTTCACCACTACACCAATGGTACTTTTTTTATTGATGAAGTAATCCAAGCCGGTCTTAAAATTGTGCGAACCCTTATTATGGTTGGTGATGGTATTGGATTGATCGAATGTACTGTCCGGTGTAGTTCTTACCGATTTAATACTGAACTCATTCATGCTCTCATTGAAATTGTAATTTCCAAAGATGTTAACCTTGGTATTACGGTGGTTCAACGAAATACCTGCATTGTATTTGGCATAGATACCGATGTTATATCCGGCATTCACCGATCCATTGGTACCAACGGTGAGATTTTTCTTCAGCCTGATATTGATGATGCCAGCATTTCCTGCCGCTTCGTATTTGGCAGAAGGATTAGTGATGATCTCTATGGATTCAATTTGGGAAGACTGCAGTGATTTTAAATAATTGGCAAGATCAGATCCCGCAAGCGGACTTGGCTTACCATCAATATAAACCCGAACGCCGTTCTTACCGGCCAGGCTCAGGTTGTCGTCTTTATCTACCATTATGCCGGGCGACTTACGTAATAATTCCAATCCATCGTTTCCAATGGCGTTGATAGTTCCTTCCACATTCAGGATGGTTTTATCTGCTTTCACTTCCACCATCGGCTTCTTGGTACTAACGGTTACGCCTTCCAGGCTTTTTGCCATTGGCGTGGTAATGATGTCGGGCACCGTGGTTGTTTCATTCTCCTTTACTTCAAAAGCAGGCGAACTTGTTTTTTTCATATTCACCACACTGCTGGTAACAAAATAGCTGCCCGGCTTAACAGCCAGCATTTCGTAATTACCCTTACTGTCCGAAACAGCGGTCTTTTTAAGGGAAGAGTCTTTTGCCGAATGCAGCATCACGGTAGCTGTTGCCAGCGCTTTGCCGGTATTGTCTTTTATCTGGCCCGTGACCTTTGCGGGCGACTGGGCATAAAGGGCCGTTGCTGAGAGGAAAAACAACGAAGTAATTAGTAGTAATTTCTGTTTCATGGCTTATGCGTTATAGTTTTTTAAAATTCCGCCGCAAATCTAATCAGGGCGTTTTGCAATCCAATTGTCACAATCTATGAACTGTGCTTTTTGATGGATGAGTGGTATGGTTTACTGTTTTATTTGCCTTACGTAATACAGAAGACGGCTGCGGCGGGAGAATGTTTTAATTCCTTGATTCGGCCTGGCCTTTTTTGAACTCTTCTATTTCTTTGAGAAAATCAATGGCTTTAAATACAGAAGTGTGTTCAGGTGTGCTGTTTACCAGGCTCCTTACCCATTTTTTGTGCATGTTCTCAAGCGTGAGGTTTTTATAGATCAAAACTGCAAGTACGGTAAAGGCTAGTGTAATGGGTACCGAAATGAGCCAGAATTTTAATCCCATACCGTTGATCATCTCTGTACTCCAGAACCAGGTGGTATAAAACGGTGTTTGCAGCAATAGAAACCGGGCGTTAAAAGTTGAAGCCTGTAACCGGGACAGCTTTTTCTGTGTGTCGGTAATGGGCTTACTGTAGTCGAGTTCCTTAATGAGCACAATGTGTTTGATGTAAACAATAATGGCCAGTATAGTAAACAGTATGATCATACCAACCGATACAGTGAAATACATATTTTTTAACTGGTTACCGTAAACAAGCACTCCTAAGAACAGCACCCATATTATTCCCAGGAAAACGGCCCGGCCTTTGAATCTTGCCAGGCTGTTCAGTTTTGATTCGGCCTTTTGCTTTTGCAAGGATTCCAGCAGGAAAAAATTCAGTTTCATCGTCCGGTCTAACTTTTCATCCTGCGCTTTCCAGAGATCTTTTAATAAAGTGTCTTCCATGGTCTTAATTATTTAATGTGGAGAATCTTTGTTTTAGTTTGTCTTTTGCCCGGCTGATACGGGTGGCTACATTGGTTTCGGTGATGCCGAGTATCTCTGCAATCTCCTCGTAACTTTTTTCTTCCAGGTACAGGATCATCAATGCCTTATCCAGTTCCTTCAGTTCACTGATGAATTGCTGCAGGGTGCTGATATTTTTTTCCAGTTCTGATCCGTCTTCTATTTTGTCTTCCGGATCATTTACAGGTTCGGTTAATTGAATAACCGCCTCATTTGTTTTTGTTTTCCGGTAAAAAGTAATAGCCACATTCAGGGCAACCCGGTACATCCAGGTAGAAAACTTAACTGCTCCCTTAAAGTGATCGTATGATCTCCATAACTGGTAAGTGATCTCCTGCGCCAGGTCTGCCCGGTCATGCTCGTTCCTGCAGTACGAATTACAGATCTTATAAATAATAAGCTGCTGTTCTTTCAACCGGTTTAAAAACTCTTCCTTATTGTTTTGCATCATCATCGATCCTAAATAACAATATTTTCTTTATTAGTCGCACAAAGGCTTAAAAAATCACATTTTAAGACATATTTTTTTTCGAAGCGCCTTCAAAACTAGACTGGTAAAGGCTTACCTTTGCCGCCAGTTTATGAAGACAAAATCGATCAAAAAAGACAAGGTAAACATCATCACCCTGGGTTGCAGCAAGAATATGGTTGACAGTGAAGTGCTTAGCGGCCAGCTGATAGCCAACGACATTGATGTGGTGCATGAAAATGCAAAGAAGGACCACAATATTGTGATCGTAAATACCTGTGGTTTTATTGAAAAGGCAAAGGAAGAAAGCATCAATACCATTTTAAACCAGGTGGAACTGAAAAAAAAGGGTAAGCTTGACAAGGTATATGTTACCGGCTGCCTCAGCGAACGGTATAAAAATAACCTGGAAGAAGAGATCCCCGAAGTGGATGCCTATTTTGGTACGATGGAGCTTCCCAATATCTTAAAAACATTTGAGGCCGATTATAAGAACGATCTCATGGGAGAACGTTTGTTATACACCCCGCAGCATTATGCGTACATGAAAATAAGCGAAGGCTGTAACCGTACCTGTGCCTTTTGTGCCATCCCGTTAATGAGGGGTGCTCACATAAGCCGGCCAATTGAATCATTGGTGGATGAAGCAAAGCGTTTGGTCGACAGGGGCGTTAAGGAAGTAATGCTGATAGCCCAGGAACTTACTTATTACGGGCTGGATATCTATAAGAAAAGAGAATTACCCAAACTGCTTCATGCGCTGGCTGATGTAAAAGGCCTGGAGTGGATACGATTGCATTATGCTTATCCTTCTAAATTCCCGATCGAGATCATTGATGCGATAAAAGAAAGAGAGAATATCTGTAACTACCTTGATATGCCATTGCAACATGCAGCCAACAACATGCTGAAGGCGATGAAGCGGCAGATAACAAGAGAAGAGATGGAAGACCTGGTTGGAGATATTCGTAGCCGCATTCCGGGTATTTGTTTACGAACCACGCTGATAGCAGGTTTCCCGGGAGAAACAAGGGATGATGTGGAGGAATTAAAAACATTCCTGCAGCAAATGCGGTTCGACCGGGTGGGTATTTTTACCTACAGCCACGAAGAAGGAACCAGCGCTCACGATATGGCGGATAATGTTCCTGCCGAAGAAAAAGAAGAACGGGCCCAGGAGATCATGGAAGTACAACAAGAGATATCGCTGGAAAAGAATATGGAAAAAGTCGGAAAGACATTTAAAGTGCTGATCGATAAAAAAGAAGCAGGCCGTTACCTGGGCCGGACTGAATTCGACAGCGTGGAAGTAGATAATGAAGTGATCATTCAATCAAAAAAGAAACTGAACTTCGGGGAGTTTGTAAATGTAAAGATCACCAGGGCCTACGATTACGATATTGAAGGAGAAGTAAGCCCCCTCTAAATCTCCCCCAAGAGGGGAGACTTAGAAGAGTATACTGATTCTATTTTCTGTTACTATTTACAGCGCATAATTTATTTGCTTACCGGGTACTTCTCCACCTTATTATTCACTGCAGGTAATGTTTGCATGAACCGGTAGATCGCTTTCAGGTCAAAATCATCCATATACGCATACATGCTCCAGGGCATGATGGAATTATTCTTTCCGGGGTTGGCCGAATAGGTTGCTTTATCCCGGTATAGCTTGAATTTATCCAGGAACATCTGTTCGGTCCATTTACCAATGCCCGTGGCTGTATCGGGGGTAACATTGGGTGAAGTAACATTAAAGATCCCCAGGTCAAAAGGCCTTCCGCCCGCCATTAATTTAGACATAACAAACTGGCCTTTTTCCATTGGCGTATGGCAATCCATACAGGCAGAACTGTTCCACATATAGGCGCCATATTTAACGATGTCCGAAACATCAGGCTTTACATTATTCTCCAGTGAAGCGCTTTGCAATGGCGGATAAGCCATCGACATGGGGATCATCAGTTTGCGGTCCGGTACTTTATTTGCGTTAGGTTTAAGCGTGCGTATGTAAGCAATGATACTGTATATATCCTCTTTGCTCATGGTATTGTAATGCGGGTAGGGCATGATCGGGAAAAGCGTGTCGCCATTCTTAGTGATGCCCCTGGTAATAACCCGGGCAATCTCTTCATCGGTCCATTTGCCAATGCCATTTACTGTATCGGGGGTGATATTACGGGCATAAACCACACCGGGTACCCCTATCATCTGATTGAACTCATCACCTCCAATGCCTTCTGTTCCTTCTATCGGCGGACCGGAGAACTGGTTAAAATCACGATGACTGTGGCAATCCATGCAAAGCGAAACATGGTGGGCCAGGTATTTACCCCGTTCAATTACTTTTTTAACGGAATCTTCATTCCCGGCAGCAGCCGTGCTTTTGCTGTCTTCATTGTTGCAGGACGGGAACAACGTGAGGAATGTAACGAAAAGAACCAGGCATATGGCCAGTCCCCAAAAGTTTCTGTTCATAATAGCAGGTTTTGATTAAGTAATTTCTGTCAGGATGCAAAAAATGAAAAAAAATCTGACAAATGCAATAGGAGTAAAAAGAATCCGGCCCGGTAAATTAACAGAACTATCCGCTTTTAGTTTTCAGGATTAATGTAAGTTTGTTGCCTTAATCCTTCAGGGACAAAAGATCATAGATGAATTTCACCACTACGCAGACTGCTTACAGCAACACAGGTTTTTTTTCAAAGATGGTGCAGGATTACCTGGGCCGGGTAAAACAGCTCGAGCCTTTTTATGCACACCCGGTTTCACCTGATGGAATAAAAGCAGCGATCAAAGACCGTAAGCATTATCCAACCAACCGGGCATTGCTGGTAGAAGAACTGAAAAAACAGTACCGTCTGATTCCGGTTTCAAAGAAGACTGAAACAAATATTGATCTGCTTCTTTCCGAAAATACTTTTACCATCACCACGGCACACCAGCCCAATATTTTTACCGGGCACCTGTATTTCATTTATAAGATACTTCATGCCATTAAGCTGGCAGAATACCTGAAAGCAGAAATACCGGGTTCTGATTTTGTACCCGTGTTTTACATGGGCAGCGAAGACGCCGACCTGGAAGAACTGGGGCATGTATACATCAACGGCGTTAAGCATGAATGGAAGACGGATCAAACCGGCGCTGTTGGCAGGATGAGAGTGGATAAAGCATTGATAAAAATACTTGATGAGATCGCCGGGGAGATAACGATTCATCCCTTTGGCAAAGACATCATTCAGCTGATGAAGAACTGTTACACAGATGGTGCCACTATTGAACAGGCCACGCTGCAAATGGTGAATGAACTGTTTGGCAAATACGGGTTGGTCATACTGTTGCCGGATAATGCAGCATTGAAAAGATACTTTAACCCCGTTGTAGAAAAAGAATTAACAGAAGCATTCTCTCATAAGATCGTGGAAAAGACAGCATCGGCTTTTCCAAAGGAATATAAAGTACAGGCAGGTGGAAGAGAGTTGAATTTATTTTATTTAAAAGATAACAGCAGGGAGCGGATAGTATTTGAGAATTCAAAATTCAAAATTCATCCTGCAAAAGGCGGGATAGAATTGGAGTTTGATAAGGCAGCTATCATTGATGAATTAGATCAACATCCCGAACGCTTCAGCGCCAATGTGATCCTCCGGCCGGTATTCCAGGAAATGATATTACCCAACATCGCTTTTATCGGCGGGGGAGGAGAGATCGCCTACTGGCTTGAGTTGAAGAAGGTTTTTGAAGCGGTGAATATACCCTTCCCGGTGCTGGTATTACGCAATTCGTTCCTGATCGCTGAACAAAAACATGCTGCGGCAGCAAAAAAACTGGGCTTTACCGTTAATGATCTTTTTAGAACAGAACAGGAACTGCTGAATGAACTGGTGAAAAAAGAAAGTGGTCTTCAACTGAACCTGGATAAAGAGAAGAGGTCGTTGCAGGAACTTTATACGAACTTAAAAGCTACCACAGGCTTTATTGATATAACGCTTGTTAGGCATACCGAAGCCCTTCATAAAAAAGCGCTGGATAAAATAGAAGCACTGGAAAAGAAAATGCTGCGGGCAGAAAAGAAAAAGTTTGAAGCCCAGCAGCGGCAATTGCACAAGCTGAAAGAACAACTGTTTCCACACAACAGCCTGCAGGAACGCATTGAGAACTTTATGTCCTTTTATGCGAAGTGGGGCAGCGGGTTCATAGATGCTTTGTATAAAAACTCACTGGCGTTGGAGCAGGAGCTTGTAGTGATGGAAGAGAAATAGTATTTTGCCTGGGTTGGAAACTCAGTACCAGTGCATCCCGGTCGGAGACCGGGACTAGTAAAAAAAATCCCACCTGCCGCAGCAGATGGGATAAACAAAAAAACGATACATCGTTCATTTCTTCTTCGGTCTTCCACTTACTTCGATCCAAACACCGCCCCAGCCAGTAAACTCACAAATCCTGTTATATTGGCGACCTGGCGGTATTGAAAAATATTGAACCACTTTGCTCTGTATTCTGTCCAGTTAGCGGGGATGTTATCGGCTGTCCAGGTATTGATGATATCATTAACCGGCAGGTTGCCTTTTAATGTAAGCAGTATATCGGCAACCAGCGCAATAAAAGCGACCAGGGCAGTAATGAATACGATGCTGCCGGGGTTTTTGATGGTTGTTATCAGCAGCAGGAGATTGGCAAGTAAGGCAGCGTATATCACATATTTGAAATTGCTTCTCATGGCAGTGTCTACCAGTTTCCGTATTTCGGTATAAGAATTTGCCTGCAGGTTCATTTGAACGTCTTTCAGTGCCAGTATATACATGAACGACTGGCTAACAATGATGCTGTATGATACCAGCGTTATGAAGAAGATTATTTTCGTTGTCATGATCAGTATTTTTAAATGAGTTTGATTTAGATATTTGTTTTGATGAATTTTATTCCCACGATCACTAACCATACCAGCCACAAAGTGCTGCCGATAAAACCAGCCAGCTCCCAAACAGGCAGGCCAGGCATTACAGTTGCCAATAATTCAGCCTGGGCAAGCAGGTAAATAAATGAGCTTACAAAGCCAAGTATGCTTACCCATTTTGGAAATAATTTCAATCGCATGAATGCAACAGACATCAGAACCGTCCAGGTGATGGTGAATAATTGTCCCAGGTGTTCGCCCAGTAATACACCGGCAAACTGGTGAATGGTTTTAAAGGCCATGATGGCAGCTGCTTTAGTTGCTTCATCTGTAGCGCTTACAAAACTGGTTGATAAAACAGGAACCACAAATGTCCAGCGTAATAAGCCGATCATCTGAACGATCAAACCGACGACGCCGATCTTGGTGGCAATGCGAACGAGAGAAGATCTGTCTTCCAGCTTTTGTCCCAGGCGTATGTAGGCAGGTACCAGGGGCAGTCCGGCCAGTGCAAAGGCGAACCAGGTCCAGATCAGTTTGTTGCCGCCTTCGTGAAATTTAGTGAGGATGATACCCGTTTCCTGGCGGAGGATATCGGGGTATTCAAAGATAATGGTGAGCAGGGTGTAGGGGATCAGTACGCCAACCGCACCTGCGATCAGTAACCAGCCAATTGTTTTTTCCTTTTTCATGATTGTATCGTTTTTTGTTTGTTTGACGATGCAAAGATGGGGCGCCAAAAAGGGCCGGAACCGGACAAATGTCCAGAAATCATGAAAGTGCCGGATTTTTACCGCGGAGACGCAAAGGCAGGAGCAGATCAGTGTTTATGTTCTTGCGCCCCTGCGTCTTAGCGGAAAAACATCAGTAATTATTCCGTATGCGGCTCAGGTGGCGGGGCGTTACGCCCAGGATAGAAGCCAGGTATTGCAGGGGGATCTGTTGCAGCAGGGCAGGTTCATTCTTCATCAGCAAGGCATAACGTTCCTCTGCCGAGAGGATGATCAGGTTGCTCCGGGTCTCATCCATACTCACCACCAGGTTTTCCAGTGCACCGATGTAGAAACCCTGGAAAGCCTCATTGCAGGTCTTTAGTTTCACCAGGTCGTCGTAATGGATCATCCATAATTCCGAATCGGCCAGTGCCCGGATATTTTCTTTGCTGGGTGTTTGTTTATAAAAGCTGAGTAACGACAACAAAAAAGCATTCGCCCCGGTAACATAAGTGGTTATTTCCTTGCCTTCTCTTGAATAGAAATACTGGAACATACCCTTGCTGATGAATGCCAGGTACTTACTTGTCTTACCTTCCTGCACAAAAAAATCGCCCTTGGCTATTTTTTTAAATACAAATGATTCGGTTATCTGCTGCAGCTGGGCAGCCGGTATGCCTTTGTTAGCGAAGTAGATCAGCAGTTGTTCCAAAATGTAGTGTTATTGGTTGAAGTTAAAATGAATTCTTAGTTTTCAATCTCTATAGTTGAGTTAAAAACTCATAGCAATCAGATCATCTTCACAAAATAAACCAACAGGAAGTGGAAGATGATAATATTGGTGATTAGTGCAAATTTTTCATTTGCTGCAGATCGAAATTAAAGGAACGAATTTTTTACTTAATACAAAAGGGCAAAAAAATCCCACCTGTTCAGCAGGTGGGATGAAATATTTAAGAGAAACTTTTATACGTCTGTTGCTTCACCATATGCAACTGCAGTTGCTTCCTTAAGTCCTTCGCTCATGGTTGGGTGAGGGTGAACGGCGTTCAGTATTTCGTGGGCGGTTGTTTCCAGTTTACGGGCAACCACGGCTTCGGCGATCATCTCCGTTACATTGCTGCCGATCATGTGGCAACCCAGAAACTCACCGTACTTGGCATCGTAAATAACTTTTACAAAACCTTCGGTAGCGCCCGAAGCACTTGCCTTACCACTTGCCATGAAGGAGAACTTACCAACCTTCACTTCATAACCGGCATCTTTGGCCGCTTTTTCGGTATAGCCCACGCTGGCAATCTCCGGACTGCAATAGGTACAACCGGGAATGTTATTGTAGTCCATTGGTTGCGGATGATGCCCGCTTAAATGTTCAGCTGCGTTAATGCCTTCTTTGCTGGCTACGTGTGCCAGCGCCTGTCCGGGTGTGCAATCGCCAATAGCGTAAATGCCTTTAACATTGGTCTGCCCGTTTGCATCCACTATGATCTTTCCTTTATCGGTTTTAATTCCCAGCGCTTCTAATCCTATGTTCTCCACATTGGCAACCACACCAACGGCGCTAAGCAAGATGTCGGCTTCAAGCACTACTTCGCCTGCCTGTGTTTTTACTTTTGCTTTTACACCGGCGCCGCTTGTATCAACGCTTGTTACTTCGGCATTGGTCATAATGGTCATGCCTTGTTTCTTGAATTGCTTTTCCAGTTCTTTGCTGATCTCTTCGTCTTCCACAGGTACCAGTCTTGGCATAAATTCCACCATGGTGATCTTTGTGCCGATGCTGTTGTAGAAATAAGCGAACTCGCTGCCGATGGCGCCGCTTCCGCAAACGATCATGCTCTTTGGTTGGGTGGGAAGAACCATGGCCTCCCGGTAACCGATTATTTTTTTACCATCGATGGGCATGGTTGGGAGTTGGCGTGCCCTTCCACCGGTGGCGATAATGATATTCTTTGCTTCCAGCACCTGTTTGCTGCCATCGGCGGCGGTAACTTCCAGTTTGTTGGCGGCTATCAGTTTGCCGTTGCCCATCACCACGTCGATCTTGTTCTTCTTCATCAGGAACTGGATGCCCTTGCTCATTTTATCGGCCACACCACGACTGCGTTTGATAACCCCGTCGAAATCGGTACCTACATTATCGGCTTTTACGCCATAGTTGGATGCATGTTTTGCGTATTCGTATACCTGGGCGCTTTTCAGCAATGCCTTGGTAGGGATACAACCCCAGTTGAGGCAGATGCCGCCGAGGCTTTCTCTTTCCACGATCGCCACTTTTTTACCGAGCTGGCTGGCTCTTATTGCTGCAGGATACCCACCAGGGCCGCTTCCAAGCACTATTACGTCGTATGCCATGTTGAATTAAGAATTAAAAATTAAGAATTAAAAATGAAGCCTGCTTTACGGTCAGGCAGGTTGCAAATTTAGCCTGAAACAGGTGATTAGCCAAACGCTAATTTGAACGCTTATTTAACGATTTCTAAAGCTAAAGAAGCGTATTTCTCTGTACTTTTAAGGATGATTAAACGATTATTATTCCTTTCTTTATTGCTCGCCTTTGTTGCTGTTGCCAACAGCCAGTCTATTGCCAAATGGAAGATAGAAGACGTGGTAAAGTCGTACACTAAAAACAACGATACGGTTTACGTAGTTAATTTCTGGGCCACGTTCTGCAAACCATGCATTGCCGAGATACCCGATTTTATACGAATTGTAAAACAGTACGAAAAACAGAAAGTAAAACTGATACTGGTAAGTTTAGACCTGCCAACCTATTACCCGGCTAAAATAGCCGCTTTTGCAAAAAAGAATAATTACGCTGCTAAGATCGTGTGGTTAAATGAAACCAATGCCGATCATTTTTGCCCGATGATCGATAAAAGCTGGAGCGGCTCCATTCCTTCCACTATTGTGATAAATAATAAAAAAGGTTACCGGAAATTCACCGAAGGAGAAATGAATGCAGCGGAGTTTGAGGCAATGATCAAAGAAGCGATCATAAACCCGGCCATCGCACAATAAAAAAAGCCCGGCTCATTGAACCAGGCTGATCTTATTAAAGATGTTTAATTTATCAAAATCCTAACCTCAAACTACAAAACTCAAACCGATTAACTCTTCCTCTTAATCGTACATCCCACGCTTCTGCTTTCTTTAACCGTAATATCTTTTCCGGCAGTGAGTTCGTTGATGGCTTCCTGCAGGTGATTGCGTTTAACGGCTGTAACATCGGATGGACTGTCGTCGATAGCTCCGTGGTAAACCAGTTTCAGGTTCTTGTCAAATAAAAAACATTCCGGCGTACGGTTGGCGCCAAAAGCATCGGCTACTTCATGATCTTTATCTACCACATAGCTCCATTTGTATCCCTGCCCGTCGGCATAATCTTTCATGGAATCAAAACTGTCTTCATTGCCACGATAAGCTTCATTGCTGTTAAGGATGATAACGCCTACTTTCATCTTGATGGCGTATTCGCTGATGGCACGGGTGCGTTCCTGGTTCTTAACTACATAAGGACAGGTGTTGCAGCTGAACATTACCAGTACCCCGTTTTCTTTAACGACATCTTTCATGGCAACTTCTTTGCCCGAAACGTCTTTCATTTTAAGGGTTGCCTTGGGCATGCTGCTGCCGATGGTTAACGGATCAGCCACGGTAAAAGCAAGGGTGGCGATGGTTGCAATGGCTGCAAACGCAAATAATATCTTTTTCATGATCGTGTTTTTTTTAAAGTTAAGCAATTACCCGCTGGGGGAGTAACCATTCATGTAGTTTTTTCTTTGGCAGCCAGTTCCTTTTCGTGGGCATCCCTTTTTTCGGCAATGGCACGCAGGGATTTGATGCTTACGTTCAGTTCAAAACCTATCAGCAGCACCAGCGAATTGATGAAGATAAGCGCCATCAGCACAATGATGGTACCGATGGAGCCATACAGGGCATTGTACCTGCCGAAATTGTTCACAAATTCTGAAAAGCCCAGCGTGGCCATGATGCACATGAAAGTGGCCAGTATACTGCCGGGAGAAACCAGCCTCCATTTTTTGTGAACGGCCGGGGCGTATTTGTAGATGAAAGCAATAGAATAAAACACCAGGGCAATGATGAATATCCAGCGGGTATAAAGAATAAAGTCTTTCCAGAAAGGACTTTTAAGCCCTCTTAAGAAAGCCCCCTGAGTCATCAGTAATATCAGGCAACCAAGGACTAAACCGAAAAGAAGCGTGGTAAGGCGGATGGCCACCCAGCGGTCGTGCAGGCCTTTTCTTTTGGCAAAACCGATATAGTTCTTGTTGAACGAACGCATGATGCCCATCATGGCATTGGATGCAAAGAACCAGGCAAGCAAAAGACCAAAGGAAAGAAGGCCGAAAACAGGCTTATCAAAAAAAGTTTCCTGTATGAATACCGCAACTTTGCTATTAAATGTTTCCACCGGTATCAGGTCTTTTAATATCAGCCTTACCTGGTTAAGAATGTCTTTCTTTTTTATAAAGGGCAGGTGAGGGATGAGGGTGAATAAGAACAAGAACGAAGGCGGAATGGCCATGATGAAGTTATAAGCAATGGCCGATGCTCTCTCTGTGAGGCCAACGGTTTTTACCTGTCCGAGAAAAAATCTTCCCACATCATAAAGGGGTACGCCTTCAAAGCCGGGCAGGTACCAGTGCTTGCTTTTGTTGAGAATAAAAGCAACCGGGAAACTGGTGATGATGATGCGTTCAATTTTGGTCAAGGCAGATCGTTAATTATTTATACCAAAGCTACAATATAGCCGGTAAGATCTATTTTATGTTCACACTGTCTAAAAAGCGATGGTAATTCTTTGCATTCACCTGGTGCTCTTCGTATGATTCAGCAAAATTTGATAGTCCCGACCAGTCTGGTTTGGCTACAAAGAATATATAATTGGTAGCGGGTACATTCAGTACCGCATCAATGGTTTTTGGCGAAGGAGTGCAAACAGGACCGGGTGGCAGTCCGCTGTTGAGATAAGTATTGAAGGGCGATACAAAAGCAATGTGTTTTTCCCTTACACGTTTCAGCCCGAAATTCTTCATGGCGAATTTCACTGTAGGATCGGCCTGCAGTTTCATTCCTTTGTTCATGCGGTTGAGGTATACGCTGGCGATCTTTCCTTTATCGGCAGCAGCATTGGTCTCTTCTTCCACAATACTGGCCATGGTATAAACCTGCTCGGGCGAAAGGTTCAGCGCTTTTGCTTTGGCAAGCCTTTCTTCATTCCAGAATTTTTCTTTTTCCTTCTCCAGTTTATTGAATATTTTTTCCGGGGCCGTATTCCATAAAAAAGTATAGGTGTTGGGTATTATAACGGTCATCAAGGTATTGCTATCGAGATGCCAGGCTTTCAGCAATTCAGCTTTATTCATGGTACTGGCAAAGGCTGATGAATCGGCTTCAAAATTTGCCGCCAGTTTTTGCGCCAGGTCTTCCTTTGTACGCAGTTTGGTGATGACGAGATTAACCGGCGCCTGGTTACCCGAGCGTAACATACGGATGAGGCTGGCCAAACTCATCCCGTTCTTTATTTGATAACGGCCTGCTTTTACCGAGCGGTTGTATTTTACCTGTTTGGCAATAAGATCGAAAAAATAAGGGCTGCTGATTATTCTCTTTTCGGTTAATGAAGTTTTCACATCTTCATATACCGAACCGGTTCTTATATAAAAGTATTTTCCATCGGGTGCCGAAACAGTAGGGCCAAAGACCTGCCAGGCCAGGAAACCGCCTGCTGCCAGCAAAACGAACAGGGTACCCAGGATTATTTTTTTCTTCATCATTGTTTGTATTGAACAAAATAAAACAAAAAACCCCGCCGGTTTGCGACGGGGTTTAAAAATCTTTTGTAAAATATTATTTCGCTGCGCTGTCGGCTGGTTTTACTGCCGGTGCGGCCGTATTGGCCGGTGCACTTGCAGGAGTTTTGGTAGAAACGCCTTCAATGATCTGTTTGGTCTCTGCATTGTTGTTATTGCCTTTTGGAATAAAGGCAGGAGAGGTAATGCAAAGAATGGCTACGATAGCAGCAAACAGCCAGGTGCCTTTTTCCAGCACATCGGTGGTTTGTTTTACGCCCATGATCTGGTTGCCAAACCCGCCAAAGCTGGAAGAGAGACCGCCGCCTTTTGGGTTCTGAATCAATACGATAAGGCCAAGGATCACCGAGGCAACGATCACTAAAATTCCAAATACTATTAACATGTTATGCTCCTTTTAAATTTTCTATTTTGGCTGCAAAGTAAGCGCTTTTGGCAGGATTGAGCAAACTTAATTTTAGGTACACTTCGGTGGCTTTGGCTGTTTTCCCCTGCCGGGCAAACACTTCGGCCATGGCTTCGGTGATCACTTCATTTTCCCGGTTGCTCATTTCGGCCATTGCCTCCACGGTTTTATCCGACTGCCCCCCTTGTTCTGCCGGAACGCTGTGCACTTTCTTCATGGTCTTCAGCCATTCGGTGAAGCTTTTCAGTTGTTTGCCCAATTTATCTGTTGCCTGTATTTCTTCATTCAGTTTGATACCCTGCGATGCGAAATAATCCACCAGGTGCATGGGTTCAAATAAAAGCTCGTCTTCCTTTATGCTTTTTTCATCCGGCAGTCTGAGTTCTATCTTCATGGGTTCCAGTTCAGGTTCTTCATGTGATTCCGTTTCAATAACGGGCAATTCTTCTTTAATGATCTCCGGTTCTGTTTTTATTTCGGGTTCAATAACCTGTTCAATGGTCGCCGGTTCATCTTTTACCGCTTCCAGTTCTTCAACCAGCATCACTTCATTTATTTTTTCTTCTTCCGGTTCAGTGATCTGTTTAATAGCCGGCAGTTCTTCTTTTATGAATTCCTGCTCCGGTTGTACTTCCGGTATGATCTCTTCAACCGGCACTTCTTCATTTATTATTTCTTTTGCCGGTTCAGCCTCATGTTCAATAACCGATAATTCTTCCATTGCCAGCTCTTCTGCCGGGGCAGCATATATTTTTTCTTCCACTGCCATACCAGGCTTTGCCTGCCGCAGTTGAAAATTCAACCAAAGGGGATTATTGAAGAAGATATTTGTTTTAATGGCCTGCCTGTCGAATGCTACGGTATTTTCTGTTGTTTGCTGAAGCAGGTAGAACTGCGCCGGCGAAAAATAAGGATGAGCAGCCGTTATCTCTTCCAGGAAATTCTTTACAAACGGGTCTTCCATATTCCGTTTAAACAATGATTCAAATAATGCCGGGTGCTGCTGCATAAAATTTTGCATGGTTATTTTACCAGTTGGAAAATATTTTATTGAAAATGGCGTCTGTCAGGTTCTTCACAATATCTTCTGTCTTCTGGCTTTCTACCTGTGAAAGGCTTTGGTTGGCACTAAAATCAATACTGTATG
This sequence comes from Ferruginibacter sp., assembly GCA_044220615.1. Lineage (GTDB taxonomy): Bacteria > Bacteroidota > Bacteroidia > Chitinophagales > Chitinophagaceae > Ferruginibacter. The sequence continues at coordinate 597,200 of JBGAQR010000001.1, forward strand.
TAACATCGCTTTCGGCACTCTTCTTTTCATCCAGCGTATTTTTAAAGATGATATGAAAATTAACGGTTAACCGGTTCAGGCTGGTATTGGCGCCGCTGATACCGGTGGATGTTACCTGGTAGGCCGACACATAACCGCTGATATCATAATGGGCATCATCGTCGTTGGTCTGGCGCAGGCGGGTGGTGCCGATGATCTTTTGCTTAAGTTTTTCGGTGATGAGCGGACTTAATTGCGGATTCTTATACTCGGCCCTGTTCTCAAAATAATTCACCCGGAAGGTTTTTACCTCCTGCGGTATCTCTGCCGAATCCCTGAAACCGTATTTGCAGGTAGCCTGTATACAGATAGTTGCAAGCAGCAAGCCAACGAACAACGGCCAACGGCCAACGATTCTATTCTTCAATATCATACTCTTTCAATTTACGGTACAGGGTACGTTCGCTGATGCCCAGGTCGAGCGATGCATCTTTACGTTTGCCCTTGTGTTTCTTCAATGCTTTTATGATGAGTTCTTTTTCTTTGTCCATGATGCTGAGCGATTCTTCCACATCTTCATGATGATCGATCATCTCGCCGTTGTGCGGAAGAAAGACAGGCTTTGTGGCAGTTATGCCTGTTGTATTATTGTGTACTTCGGCAAAGGGCTGATCGTTGAATACCGGTGCATGTTGCGCTACATTAGGATTCTGCAACAGGTCGAAGAACATCTTCTTCAGCTCGTTCACATCTTTCTTCATATCGAAGAATAATTTGTACAGGATCTCCCGTTCGTTGGCAAATTCATTCTGGCTTGTTGAACCATTGCCGCCGGCCAGTACCGGCAGCCGTGAATAATTATGCTCGGGTAAAAAGCCTTTCATGGTATTTGCATCAATGGTCTTGTCCCTGCTCAGTACCGATATCTGCTCTGCAATATTCTTCAATTCACGCACATTACCCGGCCAGGAATAGTTAATTAACACATCCCTGGCTCCTTCATCCAGCTGCACCGGTATCGCTTTGTATTTATCAGAAAAATCGTTCACGAATTTGCGGAACAGTAAGAGGATGTCTTCTTTTCTTTCACGCAGTGGCGAAACTTTAATGGGAACCGTATTCAGCCGGTAATAAAGATCTTCCCGGAACTTATGTATCTGTGTTGATTCAATGAGTTCTTTATTGGTGGCGGCTATCACCCGTACATCGGTCTTCTGCACTTTACTGCTGCCCACACGGATGTACTCGCCTGTTTCCAGCACACGAAGCAAGCGGGCCTGTGTTCCTAAAGGAAGTTCGCCGATCTCATCTAAAAAGATGGTGCCGCCGTTCACCGTTTCAAAATATCCTTTGCGGCTGTCTACCGCACCGGTAAAAGATCCTTTCTCGTGCCCGAACAATTCCGAGTCGATCGTTCCTTCGGGGATGGCGCCGCAGTTCACCGCAATGAACGGGTTGTGTTTTCTTGCACTCAATGAATGAATGATCTGGGAGAACACTTCTTTACCCACACCGCTTTCGCCGGTGATGAGTACGCTGAGGTCGGTGGCAGCCACCTGCACGGCCACGTTAAGCGCATGGTTAAGGCCCGGCGAATTGCCGATGATGCCAAAACGGTTTTTTATTGATTGTAATTCCATGATTGCTCCGCAATTTTTTATACCACAAAGAACACGAGGTACGAAGATGCACAAAGTGTCTTTACAATTAGTTTAAACTACTGTTCCGATGAGTGTTCCTGCTGTACAACTTTCCACTTTCACATTCACATACTCCCCCTTCTTTAAATTCCCTTTCGGAAACACCACTACTTTATTCTGGCCGCTTCTTCCGTATAATTCTTCTTCATTCTTTTTTGATGTTCCTTCTATCAGCACTTTAAAGGTTTTTCCCACATCCCGCTGCATACTTTGCAACGAATGTATGCGGTGCAGGTCGATCATCTCCTGCAACCTTCTTTTCTTTACTTCTTCGGGCACATCGTCTGCAAACCGCCTGGCTGCCAGTGTTCCCGGCCTTTCGGAATAGAAATACATATAGGCCAGGTCGTATTTGCAGTATTCCATCAGGCTCATCGATTGCCGGTGATCTTCTTCTGTTTCAGTACAAAACCCCGTGATCATATCGGTGGATATGCCGCAGTCGGGGATCAGTTCCTTTATGCGGTTCACTTTGGCGATATACCATTCACGGCTGTAGGTTCTGTTCATCATCTGTAGTACCCGGCTGCTTCCGCTTTGAACCGGCAGGTGGATATAATTGCAGATGTTCTCATATTTTACGATCGTATGCAACACATCATCGGTAATATCTTTCGGGTGAGAGGTGGAGAAACGAACCCGCAGCAACGGGGAGATCAAGGCCACCTGTTCAAGGAGCATGGCAAAGGTTATTGCCCCCCCGCCCCCCAAAGGGGGGATCATTGCACCCTGCAAATTCAAAGTGCTTCGATCTTCGCTGATTTCTTCTCCATATCCTCCTCCGCCAGCTGGCGGAGAGACAGAGGGGGCTTGATAATAACTATCCACGTTCTGCCCCAGTAACGTTACTTCCCGGTATCCATCCTCAAATAATGTTTTGCATTCATTGATGATGCTTTTTGCATCCCGGCTTCTTTCTCTTCCTCTTGTAAAGGGCACCACGCAGAATGAACACATATTGTTGCAGCCACGCATGATGCTTACAAAAGCCGTAACCCCGTTACTGTTCAAACGAATGGGAGCGATGTCGGCATAGGTCTCATCACGGCTCAGTAAAACATTCACTGCTTTCTGCCCCGTTTCTGCTTCTTCAATTAAACCCGGTAATGTGCGATAGGCATCGGGGCCAACAACTATATCCACCAGCTTCTCTTCTTCAATGAACTTTATTTTCAGTCTTTCGGCCATGCAGCCCAATACACCGACGATCAAACCGGGTTTATATTTTTTTATGGCCCTGAATTGCGTAAGGCGTTTACGTACCGTTTGCTCCGCTTTTTCACGGATAGAGCAGGTGTTGATAAAGATGAGGTCGGCATTTTCGGCAGAGGCAGTGGCGCCAAAGCCATTGTTCATGAGGATGGAGGCAACCACTTCACTGTCGGCAAAGTTCATAGCACAGCCGTAGCTCTCAATATAAAAGTGCTTTTTATATTGATTTGCCTCGTTGGCAAAGGGGGCAAAGGCTTCCCCCTGCCTTGTTTCATCGTGTTTTTTATCGGTTGCCAGGTCCAGCATCTCTTCAACTTTTATCGGACAGCAAATATAGTCCAAACCGGCCAATTGGTGACAGGATGGCAGTAAGATTATAGGTTATTAAATCAGCTGCCGGCTTTCCGGACAAATAAGGTATACCGCAGGACGAGTATACCCGTAATTATAAATGGCAGGGCAGAAGCGCCGATGCTGATATTCCGGGTTAGTATACCCACCAGCAGGATCATAAGCATGATCAAACTCAGGCAGGTCAACCCAATGAGTGTTGGAATTCTGCCCGGCGTTTTTTGAAAGAGGGTATAGAGTAGCAATAGTTGTCCGCATAGGGGCAGCAATACAAAAGGATGCAGTAACATTCCCGGGTTATGGCTGGCTTTGGCGATCAGTTCATACTCCAGTTGGAACAAAAACCCGTGCTGACCTGCGCTCCATGCCAGGTAACCAACCAGCGAACTGAGCAGTAGACATATGTTGAGAATCCTTTTCATTCGATTGTTGCAATTATTGAGAGCAACCTGGTTACTGTTTTATATCCATTCCAGTTCCTTCACCGTCATTTCGCTTTCTACTGTGCCGGTGTGCAGGGTTGCCTTGGGTTCAAACAACAGGTTGAAGACGATCTCGCCGTTGGTATGCGGCCGGTGCTCCACGCCTTTGGGAACAATTAAGATATCGCCTTCTTTCACTTCCACCGTTCTGCCATCCCTGAAGTCCATTAACAGTGTTCCTTTAAACACCATGAAGAGTTCATCCTCGTTCTCATGACTGTGCCATACAAAATCGTCTTTCAGTTTGCAGAGCTTTACGTACTGCCCGTTCAGTTCGCCGATGATATGCGGTGTCCACTGTTTTTCGAACAGGGTAAATTTCTGCATGATGTTGATGGACTGGATCTGGCTCATGTGTATTTGCGGTTATATTTTGTAAATGGTTGTACGTATGAAATGCCTGTTATGATTGCTGGCCCGGTAGTGGTACAGTTTGAAATTAATTCAAGTCAAATGTCAAACTGAGCTTGTCGAAGTCATTTGGAACGTTACTCCTAAGCCGCCTTCTACAAGCTCAGGCTGACAATATTTCAAACTGTATCACTACCTAGCTTTCCATCGTCATATAATCCAGGTTGCCATTCTCATCGGTAAACAGCACCACTAGGTAGTTGGTTATTTCCTGCCCGATGGAATAATCAAAGGTAGCGAACTGGCTCTCGCTGTCGGGGTACAGGCCCACCCTTACCAGGTGAAGTTTTTTTAATAACTGCTTTTCATGTTCGGTGCTTTTGCTGTTTAGGTCTATCAGTTCTGCCAGTTCATCTCTGCCCAGTTCCTGCAGGTGATGTTCCAGGTAAAACTTTACGGTATCGCCGTCCTCGTTATTGTAATCGGCGGCTATGTGTTTGCGGTTACTAAGGTCGTGTATCCGTATGTTCTCAATGAATTGTTTTACGGTTTCCAGCCTTGCCGCATCAATGGTCTTGTTGTCAAAATTCAGGTCTACCTGTATTTCGGTATCCTGGTAAGGGATCTCCACGTCGTAATATTCATCCAGAGAAGTTGGATCAATAAAACCAAAGTGGGGGAGTTTGAAATTTGCCATAGTGGATTAAAGTTGAGAATTTTCCAATCCGCCCCAATTACGCCAACCCAACGCTTGCTGCACTGTTATTGCGAAGCTAAGCATCCGGAATTTCTGGTTCTACCAGCTTTACCAGTTTTTCCAGCGACTCCTGCCATCCTAAATAACACATTTCGGCCGGGATAACAGAAGGAATACCTTCCTGGGTAACTTTGAGTTCGGTACCACAGGATACTTTTGTTAGCCAGACAGAAGTGATCATTTCCCCGGGCAGATTCGGATCATCAAACTTATCGGTATGCTTTATGAATTCATTTGGCCTGATCTCAAGAAACTCACCACCAAAGGAATGGCTATTGCCTGTAGAAAAATTAGTAAACGACATTTTATACGTGCCGCCTGCCCTTGCATCGATATGATGAACCGTACATAAAAACCCATAAGGAGGAAGCCAGTAAGAAAGCGCAGTTGATTCAGTAAAGGCACGATAGACCTTTTCGGGCCCTGCCTTGATGACCCGGTGTAGTGTTACGCTGTTTGACATGTTTAATGCTGTTTATTTTTCTTTAAATATAAATTTCTTGTTTGACTTTTCAGCCAACGGCAGGGCCTGGCATAGTTGGGGAATTGTTCCTTTGCTTACCCGGCCTGTGATGGTATAAAGGAATGAAATTTTTGAATAGAATGTTCCGTACCAGGCCTCCTTTTAAAACTCCGGAAGTTTTTTGAGCAATTAAATATCATTTGATTCTATAACGTTAAAGACCTGGGCTTTTGGACCCGACATAACTTTGCCTTCAACCTGTCCCCACAAGACCTGTAATTTTTTCAACGTATTCTCTGCATTTTCTACATTATCAAATTCAAGATCAATGGCAACGTAATTGGGGTTGGAGACAGACCGGTATAATTTATACCGCTTAACTCCTGAGGCTCTTCTGTCGATAGGGTCTGACTCAAATGCTTTTTTCCAGCCTTCAAAATCAGGTACCGGATGTTCGATGTGGAGGACTGTCATAACTATAAATTTAGGATGTTAAATAATAAACCAGCTGTCTGCAGTATTGCCACGAGGTTCGGGGCCTTGTGTAGTTGGGGAATTAACCCTTTGCCTGCCCGGCCTGTGCTGATATAAAGGAACGAAATTTTTTGAATAGCCCACCAATGTTATGTACAGTGCCTTTAGTTGGTTTTATAGATCACCGTATCGGGTTGAATAAAGATTTTATGAACGGGTTCAAGGGCAACGCCATTTGAAAAATATCCGAATGCCTGATTTCGGTATTGACCACGAATTTTATAGGTTATTCCATATGCGCCATCTGGTAAGCCACCCAGTTTAACCACCACTTTAGTTGTTTTCCCTGGTTCAAGAGAAAAATAATTGTATCGCTGCCGGTCAGGCTGAACCAATATTGAGTCGATCACTTCTTTGGTCTGATTGGTTACCTCAAAACCTGCTGAAGCAGAATATCCTGATGAGTTACATGATACAATACAGGGCAGAGTAAACAGTATAAATAAAAGCCTGGTCATATTGAGTGATTGTATAGTATTGCGCATGGCGTTCAGGACTTGGCGTAGTTGGGGAATTAACCCCGTGCTGGCCCAACCTGTGATGATATAAAGGAACGAAATTTTTATGTGATCAGGAATTCGCTGCTGGATCAGTTATTGGTTCGTGAGGCAGGAACCAAGGCGAAGGTTTTACAGAAATGAAAATGACCTCTCTTTAGGATTCGCTACAATATGATAGGTTTTTTCGTAATCAATGCCCAATTTATCCTTGATAAATGTTGGTAACGCAATGATAAAATCCCTTGTTCTAAAAGCTGAAAGATGCCCTTCAAAAGTGCCAAAACCTTTTCTTGAAAAAGTAATTATATCTCCAACTTTAATACCAGCAAATGCACTTTTATAAATTGAGGGTAGAACTATCGGATGTATGTGTTGCTTAGCGAGGCTATTATTTGCTTCGTTAACTTTATCTCTATAATATAAATAGGCTGTTTCATCTAGATATCCTGTAAATACATGTTTTGTTTGAATTAAGTCCTCAAACTGTTTTTCTACTGTAGAAACATTATTTAATAAAGTTAACTTGTCTTTTTCTGAAAGCTGTTTTTCTTCACTTTTTAGTGTCGTAAGTAATTTTAATAAAAACTTTGAGTAACCATCAGTTACAAATTTCAGTTGATCCCCCTCAATTTGAACAACTTCATTTGATAAATCTGCATGAATTATATGTTGTAACTCGGCTGGAATTATACATTGCCTAAACTTAATGGGTATTATTTTTTTAATTAGTTTGTCATTAGCTAAATTCAAAGCTTCTTTAAGTTCTAATTGAACCCATTCAGAGTTTATTGCATTTGGTGAAAGTATCATCACAAAATGACTGGACTCCTTGAGTCCCATTTCTAATTTTTCCATTAGTGAATCTCCAAGTTCTAAGGCATCTTCATCTACGAATGTCTCGATTCCATTTTCATGAAGATCTCTTTTCAAAGTTCTTACAAACTTTTTGTCAGAACTGCTATGTGAAATAAATACTTTCATTTTATTCTTTCAATTAAATAGTGCCTATGTAGTTGCGCTTAACTTGCGGGGTTTGACGTAGTTTGGAAATTAGCCTTGTGTCCGCCAAACCTGTGATGCTATAAAGGAACAAAATTTTTAAAATAAACGGTAAGACTTTAAGTAAACGGTCAAATCCATAGCCGATGCCTGGATGTGTACAGAAGCTGATAGATTTTCCCTCAAGCCCCAATTACGCCATGCCAATGTTAGCGGTATACCCAACGTCATGCAATTGTACAAATCTCATCCAAATTTAGTCCGTCCTTTATTTGTGGAATCTCATAATAAAACCTTTCTACGTTGTCTCTGTTATTTTTTACAACATCGTCAGCTTTTGCGGCCAAATCTTCTTTGCTTGAAACACTGAATAAGGGTTTTATTTTTTCGAAAAACCTTTTTGAGATTGCTTTCTTCATTAACGGCAAATGGTAAAAATGGTAACAAGTTGTTTCTGGAAACCAGAATCTTCTTGAATATGTAAATCCAGGCGAATTCATGATTGAAATATAATATAACAATGCGTCAGCTTGCATTAACTGGTCAAATTTAATTGTTCCAGTTGCTCTTTCCTTTATAGTGTCTGCTGTTAAACTCACTCTATTCATTTTATACTTTTCATTCCTAAATTTCCTAAGAGTCTCAACAGGATTTCTAAATGATGTAAAATTTAATTCTTGAATTTTATAATGTCTTGTCACATTAATAACAAAAGGAGAGTGAAGAATAAATCCAAGCTCTTTAAATCGTTCTCTTGAAATCATCGAGGCTGTGAAGTATAAGAAGAATTCATAAAAGAAAAAACGGAAGTTGTCAATTTTTATACTACCAAACGAATTCGGGGAATGACTCATTCCGTCAAGGTTGGTTAGGTAATCCAATATTTTTTCAAAAAAAGAATGAAGCCTTTCAACATCAATTTCTAAGGAGTAGCTTGTATATACGTTCAAGAAATTCATAAAGTCATCCCGAAGAATTGCCAAGTCATTTATGCTCTTTAAAACTAAATCATCGTAATTCTCAGAGGTCATAGTATTTTCATCAATTGAAAATGACGGTAAACAATTTATGAAAGTGTCGTAATAGTCTTGTATAAATAGAATTGTATTCTTTTTTTCATCAATTAATGCCTTTTTGATTGTGTTGACTTTGTTTGCTGTAGGTAAATAAATTGGGTCGTCATTTTGAATATAAGGAGGTGGCGTACCTAAAGGTGGTCTTTTTGACAAAGGTTTATCAAAAATATTTCTCATCAATAATTCGTAATTGTCCTCAAAGACTTCATCATTACTTAAATCAATAAAAATCCTTGTCTTGATAAAAGTCGGAACACATGGCTTATTATTTTCATCATATTCAAAAACAATAGGAATAAATTTAGTCTGGTCGGCTTGGCTATATATTTCGTCAGACACAATTAAGCTTTCTATGCCAACACCGCCAGTTTTTTTATTTGCTTTTTCTGCATATTCCTTATTGCATATTAGAAGAACTCTTTTTACTTCTGGGTCGTTGACCATTTGTTCCATGAATTTGTACTTGTCTTGACCTTCTTTTAAATCCCAGTCGTCTAAGATTACATGGACAGAGTTTGAAGTAAGTCGCTCTGCTAACTGTATAACCTCCTGTTTATTCGTGAATGGCTTCCAGCTGTAGGAAATAAATATTTTGGGCGATGTTGTCTGTGTACTCATGGGCTCAATGGATTACCGCTAACATTTGTGTTGACGCAACTTTCTTTCCAATACTTAACTGATATTCAACAACAAAATCTGCCAGCCTATTGCGCCAATACAAGTTACAAAATCCCAAACAAAACCGGGATACCCTTTTAATAGTATCCCGGCTTAAAAATTCATTCAGTACCTCTTACCAGATCTTCGTCCGTTTCTCCGGCGCTTTATACATTTTATCTCCTTCCTTTACATTAAAGGCTTTGTAAAACGCTTCTATATTGGTAAGCGGCCCGTTGGCACGGTGTACTCCCGGCGAGTGGCTGTCGGTAAGTATGCGCTGTGCCGTTGCTTCGGGGGTTATGTTGTTACGCCATACCTGCGCCCAGTTCAAAAAGAAACGCTGGTCGGGGGTAAAGCCATCTATCTTGGTATTGCTCTTACCTTGTTTGGTATGTTTAAATGCTTCGTATGCAATGCTCAGTCCGCCCAGGTCGGCAAGGTTCTCGCCTAACGTAAGGCGGCCGTTCACATGCATGGTATCCAGCACCACATAACCGGCGTATTGGGCCACTACTTCATCGGCACGTTTTTTAAACTCATCGGCATCGGCCTTTGTCCACCAGTCCTGTAAATTTCCATCGGCATCAAACTGGCGGCCCTGGTCGTCGAAACCATGGGTCATTTCGTGGCCTATCACGGCGCCAATGCCTCCGTAGTTGATGGCATCGTCGGCTTCAAAATCAAAGAAGGGAAAACGAAGTATGGCTGCGGGGAAAACGATCTCGTTGCTTGGCGGACTGTAATATGCATTCACGGTAGAGGGCGTCATCAGCCACACTGTTTTGTCGACGGGTTTGCCCAGTCTGCTGATATTATCCTGGTAATTCCATTGATTGCAGCGTAATACATTGCCGATAAAATCATCTCTCTTTATAGCCAGTCCGTCATAGGTTTTCCATTTATCCGGGAAGCCTATCTTTTTAGTGAAGGCATGCAGTTTACCAAGGGCACGTTGTTTGGTTTCGGGGCTCATCCAGTCTAATTGCTTAATGCGGCTGTCGAAGGTTTCCTGCAGGTTGTTCACCAGTTCCAGCATTCTTGTTTTGGCTGCCTGGTTAAAATATTTGTCAACATAAAGCTGCCCCAGCAGTTCACCCAGCTGGTTGTCGATCAATCCGCTCATGCGTTGCCAGCGGGGAGTTTGTTCTTTTTGTCCGCTCATTACCTGGTTAAAGGCAAAGTTTGCATCCACAAAATCCTTACTAAGGTATTGGGCAGAGCCTTTCATAACGCCCCATTGCAGGTACACTTTCCAATCGGCCAGCGAAGTAGCGGCGAGTAACGAATCGATAAACACCATGAATTTAGGATTGCTTACCACCAGGCTATCCTGTTTTGTTTTATATCCCAGTTGGGTAAGAATATTCTGCCAGTTAAGGTTGGGTGTTTTAGCGCTGAGGCCATCTACCGAGAATTTATTGTAGAGTTTTACCGGGTCACGCATTTCTACCCGGCTCAGCTGCGCCTGTGCAATGGCTGTTTCCAGTTGCAGGATGGTGGCTGCATTGGCCAGTGCTTTGTATTCTTCCCATCCGCAGAGTTTAAAAAGCGTGGTAACGTATTTTGTGTATTCGGTGCGTATCTTCTGGTTACGGGCATCGTTCTTTAAATAATAATCCCGGTCGGGCATGGTAATACCGCCCTGGCCGATATTGATGATGTAACGGGTAACGTCTTTTGCATCCTGCCGTACGCCGATATTGTACAGCGGGTTGGCAATGGACTTTGAGCGCAGGTAATTGATATGATCCAGCACCTGCGATTTGGAACTGAGCTTTTCAATTTCATCCAGGTAAGGTTTAATGGGTTGAGCGCCCAGTTTATCAATGGCTGCACTGTCCATAGCACTTGCATAAAAATCACCCACCCGTTTCATCAGGTCGTTCTTGCCGGGGTTGGCCGCTGCTTCCTGCAATAATCCTTTCAGGGCTTCTGAACTTTCTTCTATCAGCTTGTCAAAACTTCCCCACCTTGTTTTTGAAGGAGGAATGGGAGTGTTCTTTATCCAGCTGCCGTTGGCATACAGGTAAAAGTTATCACCCGGCTTTACACTCAGGTCCATATTGGCGGGGTCAATAAATTTTTTGCTTGTTTTTTGTGCGGTGGCTGTGAGCGTTACGGTTAAAAAACCAGCCAGCACAAAAGCAATTGCAGTTTTCTTCATATATCTTGATTTTTTTGGAAAAATAAAAATAGGCATCCTGAAATAAACAGCCTGAGAAAATATGTTAACGGTTAAAAATACGGATGGCCCGGTAGTAGAATTACCTTCCGTTCAAATAAATTTAATGAGCCGGCAAGACTTCAATGATTAAATTTGCCCACTGGTATGACCCTGTCAACATTGCGATACACAGCATTCGTTTTTTTAATGCTTTTTTCCTCCGTTGTTACTGCCCAAAACACCAATTCAAACCCGGGCATAATTACGGGCAGTATTCTTGACGCCAGTAACGGAAAAGCCATACCCGGCGCCAGTTTAACCATCAGCCTGATCTCCGACTCCACAGTTAAACAAGATCAGCTGAGCCTGAAAGACGGCGAATTCCTTTTTGACAAACTTCCTTTTGGTTATTATCGCCTGCAGGTGAATGCCGTTGGATTTGCCAACCGTTCCATCGACAGTATCTATATCCGGCAGGAACGGTTTGATTTTGACCTGAATGATATCAAACTAAACCGGGCCACCACCACCATGAATGAAGTGGTTATCTATGCAGAGAAACCGCTTATTGAGAATAAAGATGGTAAGATCATCTTCAATACCGGCGAATCGGCATTGAGTTCGGGCGCCACCACCACCGAGTTATTGAAACAAACGCCGCTGGTGAATGTAGATAACGATGGCAAGATGTTGCTGCGTGGTAAAGAAGTGAAGATACTGATAGATGATAAACCGGTGGAGCTTGATACCAAACAACTGCAGGACCTGCTGGAAAGTATGCCCGGCAGCATGATAGAAAAAATTGAAGTGATGACAACGCCGCCGCCGCAATACGCCAATGAAAGGGGCGGTGTGATAAATATTGTTACCAAGAAGAACAAGGTTGGTTTTAACGGAAGGATAAACCTGAGCTACGGCGCCCGTGGCGAAGCCGGCATCAATGGCAACCTGGGTTACCGGAAAAATAAATTCGTACTTAATTTTTCTGCCGGGTTCGGGTACAACCAATACCGGAGTAACAGCTACAGTAACCGGCAGAACTATTATACCGATTCGGTTAATTATTTCAACACGATAGGAGAGAGCAGCAGCAATTACCGCCGGCCCAATTTCCGGCTTAGTGTGGATTATGACCTGAACAAGCAGCACAGCCTGAACTTTACGGGCCTGTACAACAGCAATAATTCGGCAAATGAGAATGAAGTGGAGTACAGCAACCTCAACCGCTTTTCGCAATTGTATAAATTAAGTAACCGCAGCACGGGTACCGATAACGAAAGCTGGAACCCCAACTTTAATCTTACCTATACCTTCAAAGGAAAGAATCCCAAAGAGGTACTGAAGGTAATTGCCGGTATAAATTATAATGCCAATAATAACGTGAGGGATTTTTTTCAGCAGTACCTGAACCCGGATAATACGCCCACAGGTATTGATTCAACCCAGCAACAGGGAACCTATAGTAAAAATCACAGCATTAACCTGGCCATCAATTATGATAAGCCCCTGGCCAAAAAGTTTTCGATGAACCTGGGAACAAATCTTATCCGCTACAATAATCATAATGTGCTGAATACCGAGTTCATGAAAAAGCCCGAGAATGTTTTTATCCGGAATGAAGTGCTGAGTAATGATTTTTGTTTTCATCAAACCATTTACGGACTAAGGGCATCGCTGCGCTATGATATCATGCTTGATTTTTACATCAATGCCGGCGTACAGGTGGAGCATACCGAAACCAATTTTGACATTAAGAACAGCAGCAACCGTTACGCCAATAATTACTGGAGCGCCCTGCCTTTTGGTACTCTTATGAAGAAGTGGAAGAACGATATAAGCATTACGTTCGCTTATAAAAGAACCATACAGCGGCCGAGGCTGAATGAACTGAACCCCGGTACCGATTATGCCGATCCGTATAATACCCGTTCGGGCAACCCGTACCTGCAGCCTTATTTTGCCGATAACTTCGACCTGATCATGGGTAAGTGGAACAAGAAGTATAATATCAATCTTTCTGTTGGCTATAATGCCCTGCAGAATATTTACAGTTCCATCAGAACCCTGCTGCCCGATGGTAAGACCTTCACTACCTGGCAGAACATCAGCGGCCGGAAGGAATACGAAGCCAGCGCCTGGGGTGGTTATACCATCAGCAAAAAGGCAAAGGCCAACCTTAGTTTTGGCTATACCTATAATGTGTACAGTGCGTACGACAGAACGGTACGATACTTCCGCAACGGGGGTTCTTTCTTTTCAACGCTTAATGGAAGTTACCAGTTCACCGACCTGGTTAATGCCAATGCAAGTTTTACTTTCAATCGTTTTGCCAACCCACAGGGCACGGTACGGAATACGCTGAGCATGAATGTGGGTATTCAGAAGAAGTTCTTTAAAAAGCAGTTTGTGGTTACGGTGAACATCATCGATCCATTCCGCCAGCAGCAGAATAAGAATTTTACCTACGGCAGCAATTTCAGCCTGGAAAGTTTCAGCACCACGAATACAAGAAATTACCGCATTGCCTTGAGTTATATCTTCAAAAAAACTCCTAAAAAATCGGGGAAAGAAGCATTGCTGAAAAAACTGCAGAAGAAGTAAAGAATTTTTTCTGCATATTATTGCTGCAATAATTAGCTTGAACCCTTGCGTCTGTCATGCTGAGGAGTGAAGCATCCCAGCAAAGCGCATTTTCTTACGTAGAATGAGATGCTTCGTCCATTCGACTACGCTCAGGACTCAGCATGACAAGAGACTTTTTACAAAGCCCCATCGGAGCGCCATTCTGGTAGAAACGCAATGTGAATTGAACTGCAAAGCTCCGTAGGAGCGGTATTTTATTGTTGGGATTAAAATGTCGCCCCGATGGGGCTCTTGAAAGCCCGGAGATTATTTTTTACCAAAATAACGCCCCTACGGGGCTTAGGAAACCCGCCTTTTTTTCAGAAATGATTTAGTTGAACTACTGTGTTCTGTTATGCTGCAGTACGAAGTATCCTATATAACGTAAGAGATAATGCTTTGCTGAGATGCTTTCCGAAATAATGGGGACAGGTCGTACCTCAACATGACAGAGGCTTTTATAAAGCCCCATCGGGGTGCCATTCTGGTAGAAACGCAATGTGAATAGAATTGCAAAGCTCCGTAGGAGCGATATTTTATTGTTAGAATTAAAATGTCGCCCCGATGGGGCTCTTGAAAATCCGGGGATTTTTTTTACCAAAATAATGCCCCGACGGGGCTTGGTGCAAGAGATTGTTTCTTTATACCTGTATTTATTTGATCAGGCGAATACAACCCGTTTTGCCAGCCAGCTTTCCTTAACCGGTATCAGCCATTTTTCCAGCAATTCTTTTTTGGTGAGTACTGTATTATTAAAGTACAAGGTATCGGCATTGATGAAATTATTTTCAACCGCATAGCCAAGCTGGTTGAGGGGGAGTAGTTGAATTTTATCTTTCACCACAAAGGCCAGGTTCTGCCGGTCGAACAACTGAACGTTGAATTTCTGTTCGATCGATTTGATAAGGCGAACCGAACTGTCGGTACTGCAACCGCTCACGCCGGTGGCTGTTTCATCGGCCATGATAACAATGAACTGGCCAAAGATAAGGTTGGCATATCCTTTTACCGGGTCGCCATGGCTGTTCCAGCTTTTTACAAAATCATTCAGCATGTCTTCCATCTGCAGCGCTTCGCTGATGAAGAAGAGCCGGCTGCTTTGATATATCCACACCCGGGAATCATCATTGAAATCTTCCGGTATATGCGATTGAAAATCTAAGTTCATGATGCAAAGATAAGGATTGAATGCGGAGGATAGAACGCTGATGACGCCGATGAGACGGATAGTTGCGGATCAATTAATATCCGTTTAGATCGGTTCGATCCGTGTTATCTGTGTTCTATCATGCCATCGAAGATGGAACGCCGATAACGCCGGTGAGACGGATAGTTGCGGATCAATTAATATCCGTTTAGATCGGTTCGATCCGTGTTATCTGTGTTCTATCAAATCATCGAAGATGCAACCAACTCTGCAATATCCAGCACCTGCACTTCCTCTTCTTTATTATTATTCTTTACACCATCGGTCATCATGGTGTTGCAGAAAGGGCAGGCAGCGGCTATAACGGATGCGCCTGTTTCCAATGCTTCGTTGGTACGTTCAAAATTTATACGGGTAGTTCCTTTCTCTTCTTCTTTGAACATTTGTGCACCACCGGCGCCGCAGCAAAGGCCATTGCTTTTACAGCGTTTCATTTCCACCAGTGAGGCATCCAGGGCTTCCAGTACTTTTCGGGGCGCTTCATAAATATCATTGGCACGGCCCAGGTAGCAACTGTCGTGGTAGGTTATCTTTTTGCCTTTGTAGGTTCCGCCTTCTGCCATCTTTATTTTCCCTTCATCGATCAGTTGCTGTAAAAATGTGGCATGATGGATCACTTCATAATTTCCGCCCAGTTCAGGGTATTCATTTTTGAGCGTATTAAAACAATGCGGACAAGCGGTTATAATCTTTTTAATTCCATACCCGTTTAAGATCTGAATATTCTGGTAGGCCATCATCTGGAACATGAATTCGTTGCCGGCACGCCGGGCCGGGTCGCCGGTGCACATTTCTTCTTTACCCAGGATGGCATAGTTGATGCCTACTTTATCCAGGATGGTCACAAATGCCTTGGTGATCTTTTGAGCCCGCTGGTCGAAGCTTCCGGCACAACCCACCCAGAATAATACTTCGGGGTTTTCACCCTTTGCCATCATTTCGGCCATTGTTGGAACATGCATAAATCAGGGTTTTATGTATACTGCAATATACTGCTTCTGCAAAAGTAAATGATTCATTGTTATATCATACAGGACATGATTTGTCGCTTCAATTTAAATATCTTCGCCATTGTGAAAAATATCTTTCAGCGAATAACGAACTGGGAAGCCTGGCCTTTTAAACTGTTGTATGCCCCCATTGCACCGGTATGGGGCTGGTATATGCTCAGGTCACGTTCGGTATGGTTCTTTACGCCCAGCAATCCTAAAATAACCTTTGGAGGTATGGACGGTGAGCCGAAAAAAGAAATGTACGACCTGCTGCCGAAAGAATTATATCCCCCTACCTTCAATGTATTGCCCAAACGGAATTTTTCTCTGGTAAATGAATCGTTGTGGCTGAGCGGCATCCAGTATCCCTTTATTGTAAAACCTGAAGTAGGTTGCCAGGGAATCTTATTCCGCAAGATCGATACGCTGGACGAATTCTTTGACTATCATTCAAAGATGCCGGTTGAATATATTGTGCAGGCGCTGGTGAGTTACCCCATGGAAGTAAGTGTGTTCTATATCCGTCACCCGTTGGAGAAAAAAGGAAGGATTACCGGTTTCCTGCATAAGATACCTTTACAGGTAACGGGTAATGGAAAAGACAGCCTGGAACAACTGGTGAAGCAGCATCCCAAGGGGCATAAGCGGATGGGAGAGATGCACAGCAAACATAAGAACAGGTGGCATGAAATTATTCCTGCCGGCGAAAAATATATGCTGAGCTATGCCGCCAACCACAACCGGGGCGCTCATTTCATTGACCTGAAGGAACATATTGATGATAAACTGGTGAGCATCTTTGATGAGATCAGCCTGCGCATTGATGATTTTTTTTATGGCCGTTACGATATCATGTGTACCAATGTGGAAGACCTTAAGAACGGAAAGAATTTTACCATACTTGAATACAATGGCTGCGGTGCCGAACCCAATCATTTCTACGATACCGGTTATACCTTAACCGGCGCTTACAAGGAAATATTAAAACACTGGAAAGCCCTCTACGAAATATGCAAACACAACAGGCAGCAGGGAATAAAGCCCTGGCCTTTTGTAAAGGGAATAAAATTCCTGGGAGAAATTAAAGAACATTTCAGCCTCATAAGAGAAGTGGATGCGAAAATGAAATAAACCGGTCAGCTACTCAGCCGATCGTAAATGCGGCATAGTTGCCATGATGGGTTATGGAGACCGGGATGTAAAGTTTATCCTTACTGCAGTATAAAGAAGGGATGCCGTTTTTGTCTTTGATCATTTCTATCCCGTTTTTTTCTTTTCCGGAAATGATCGCATAGTGCGAGATCATTTTGTTATAGATCTGTTGTTGTTTGGTAAGATCATATTCCTTTAACCGGAAACAACAATTAATGAAGGAAGCTTCGCCCGGTTCACCTGGCCTGGCAATGCTGTAAATGTATTTTTTATTGCTGTTGGTGGTTGTGTAGTAGGCCATATTGCCGATCTCCACTTTTCCAGCTGAACTGCTTACGATGGTACAATGGAGTTTTAGCGGGGCAAAGACCCGTCCGCCGTATTGCCGGCTGTATATTTTATAAGCGCTTTCTTTCATGCTCCAGAGCCGCCATACCATTTCTGCGGGAGTCCATGCTTCACGGATGTACAGTTGTTCCTGTGCTGTAAATATTTTTTCCAGGAATCCCTTTCGTCTCCAGTTGCTTTCTGCAGCAGCTGTTGCAATATCCACCACGTCGTTGCCGGTCATTTTTCGCTGAGTTTGGCGGTTATTATTTCCATGGCGGCTTTTACGGTCAGCATTTTTTCCATCGACTCGTTGTCGATGATGATGTCGAATGCGGTTTCAATGTCCAGTATCACATCCACCAGGTTGGCCGAATTGATCTTAAGGTCTTTCAGAAAATCAGAATCTTCGCTGATGTTCCGGAATGCTTCCATATCCTTTACATAAGGCTTCACAATTTCTTTCAGCGATGCTATTAACTCTTCGTTGGTCATCCATTATATTTTTTAAAGATCAGGCAGCTGTTTACATCACCAAATCCAAAACTGGCTTTGGCAACCACCTGCAATTTATCTGTTTCTATAAGTTTATGCGGTATTTTTTCCGGGTCGATGAGGGCAGCGATCTCCGGGTGAACGTCTTCACAGTTAACAGAAGGAAAGATGAAATCATTCTTCAGCCCCAGCACAGCCGCCACACATTCAATGGCTCCTGCGGCGCCCAGGCAATGGCCTGTCATGGATTTTAATGAATGGATATAGGGAAAATCTTTTCCTTTCCTGTTCAATGCTTCGGCCCAGTTCTTTATTTCTGTTGCGTCTTTTGTTGTTGCCGTTAAATGCCCGTTTATAAGACCGATCTCATTGGCATGGATGCCGGCATCGGCCACTGCTTCTTTGATGCAACGCTGCACGGCTGCGGAATTAGGTGCCGTCATGGTTCCATCGCTTCTTTGTCCGCCGGAATTAACAGCTCCGCCAAGTATCTCTCCGTAGATCT
The DNA here is from genome assembly GCA_044220615.1 of Ferruginibacter sp. Taxonomy (GTDB): domain Bacteria; phylum Bacteroidota; class Bacteroidia; order Chitinophagales; family Chitinophagaceae; genus Ferruginibacter. Next base: position 615,728 of record JBGAQR010000001.1, read on the forward strand.
TTGCGCCTCTTTCCAATGCACTGGTTAATGATTCTAAAACCATGGCCCCGGCTCCGCTTCCCGGTACAAAGCCGCTGGCTGTTGCACTCATTGGCCGGGATGCTTCTTCGGGGCTGTTGTTGTTTTTGTACGTGGTTACTTTCAGCGCATCAAAGCCGCCCCATATATACGGACCGTGGTCACTGCATCCGCCTGCCAGCATGCGTTTTGCTTTGCCGGATCGGATGCGTTCAAATGCGATCAATATGGCATCGGTGCCGGTGCAGCAGGCAGAGGAGTTGGTGCTCACTAAATTCCCGAAGCCAATGATCCCGTTCAGGTAAGCAGAAATGCCGCTTGCCATGATCTGCAAAACGGTGGTGCTTCCCAGTTTTTTTACGTGGCCGGCATCTACATGGTAAATTGCTTCCCGGTATTTCTCTACGCCCGATGTGCCGGTGCCGAATACGGTGCCGCTGTCCCAATCGGGATCATCGGGCCCGTTCATTGGTAAACGGGCATCATTCCAAGCATCTATTCCCGCAATGCAACCATACATGATACCTGAGCTGTTAAAGTTTCTTAATTGAAGGGGAGAAAGGTATTGTTGTTTTAATTCTTCACTCACCGGCGGAATGCCGCCAATGCAGCAGGAGAAATTCAGTTCTTCCAGTTCTTTATAAAAACGAATGCCGGAAACGCCGTTTTTTATGGCATCGGTAAAAGCAGGAATACCCACGCCGTTTGGCGCAGCCACGCCCATGCCTGTTATAACAACCCGGTTATTCACTTGCTGTATTTTATGATACCGGAAATGCTACCGCTGCAAACTATCTTATCTGCACTGTTCCTCATTTCCACTTCGCAATTGAGTTTACCAAAACGGAAATATTTTTTCTGAGAGGTTACGGTTACTTTTTCGCCCGGGAATACAGGAGCAAGAAAATCCACCTCAACAGAGGTGAATGCAATTTCGGGCATTGTTGCTGCGGCTATTTTATCCTTCATTAAATAAATGCCCAGGCAAACAACACCTATCTGCGCCATTGTTTCTGTAAGGATAACCCCGGGGGTAACGGGGAAATTCTTAAAATGACCCTGGTAAAAATATTCATTGGGTTTGTATGTATAACTTCCTTTTGCACCATCCTCGGTTATTTCATGCAATTCATCAGCAAATAAGAAGGGGGGTGAATAGGGCAGCAGGTTTAGTATTTCTTTTGTAGTCATGGTTCAACTTATATGTTCTCCGCCATCGGCAATAATGATGCTTCCGTTTATCCAGGCTGCTTCGTCTTTACACAAAAGGTAAACAACATTTGCCACATCCCGGGGAGTTGTTAAGCGTTTAAAGGGATTCCGGTTTGTGGCATGTTCCTTTATCTGCTCATGGCCGGGTATCATGCGAAAGGATTCTGTATCGGTAACGCCGGCCTGTATGCAATTTGCTTTTATACCATGCGGCGCAAATTCCAGAGCAATATTCCTTGTAATGGCTTCCAGTGCAGCTTTGGCGGCAGATACAGCGGCATAGTTCTTTACGGCCCTGGTATTTCCTTCGCTGGTAAAACTGATCACCCTGGCATCTGCAGCAAATAATCTTTTTTCAAAAAGCAGTTTGGTCCAGTCGTATAAACTAATGGCCATTGATTCCAGCGTTACATGAAAATCATCATTTTTTAATGACACCTGTACGTTACCAGCCATGGGTTTTAAATTTCCTTTTGCAATGCTGTGGATAAGCACCCTGATCTTTCCCTGTGGGCCCAGTTTTTCGCTGATGGTTTCAATAAGTACATTTCGCTTTTCCCCATGCATGGCATCTGCATTGAACGACAGGAATTCAACGCCCGTTGCTTTTATTTCTGCAAAGCCCTGTTCAACCGACGGCATACTCACTTTACTGTTGCGGTGAACGATGATGATATTACAACCGTGTTGCGCCAGTTTTTTAGCGCTGGCCAAACCCAGCCCGGAAGAGCCCCCGAGGATGAGCGCCCAGTAATTTTTATTTTCAAATTCTTTTACCATTTCAATAAAATGCTTTGTGCCGAAAAGCCCGGGCCAAAGCTAAGCATAAGGCCTTTATCGCCGGTAGGAATATTTCTTTCTAAAAATCTTTCTAATACATACAATACGGTAGCGCTCGACATGTTGCCATATTGCTTCAGTACTTCCCGGGTATCATCAATATTTTTTCCGAGTGAACCAAACAATTCATCCACGGTCTGCAATATCTTTCTTCCGCCGGGATGAAAGATAAAGTGTTCCACATCACTAATGGTTAAATTATTTCTTTCCAGGAAAGGGTGAACGATCTTTGGAAAATGTGCTGCAATGGTTTCGGGCACGGTTTCATCCAGTATCATCTGCAGGCCGGTATTGGTGAGTTTGAAACCCATCATATGCGTGGCGTCAAAAAAATGATACATCTCTTCTGCTATGATCTCCGGGCCTTCGTCTCCGGCTGAGGAGGATAATAAAACAGCTGCAGCCCCGTCGCCAAAGATGGCGGCGCTTACAATGTTCGCCATCGAAAAATCATCAAGCTGGAAGGTGGCCGTAGGAGATTCAACCGCCACCACTGCTGCCCGTTTACCGGGATTGGCTTTTAAAAAATTTTTTGCGTAGATAATACCTGAAACACCGGCGGCACAACCCATCTCAGTCACCGGCAACCGTACAATATTTTGTTTCATTTTTAAACTGTTCGCCAGGTATGCATCAACCGAAGGGATCATAATGCCCGTGCAGCTTACCGTTACCAGGTAATCGATATCTGTTGCTTTCCAGCCTGCTTTGTCTAATGCTTTTTGCAACGACTGTTCAGCAAGCATTGTGCATTCCCGTATGTAAATGTTGTTCTTTTCTTCAAAGGAGGAATTATTGAAGACTTCTTCGGGGCTCATGATGGAATATCGCTTATCCACGCCCGCATTACCAAAGATCTTTATCACTTTGCGGATGAAGCGTTCGTCCTGCCCGTGTAACCATGTTTCTATAAAGGGCAGTATTTCTGTGGTGGGGCGTGAGTGGGCGGGTAATTGTTTCGCTACGGTTTTTATTTTTACGCTCATATCTTTTTTATTATCCACTGATACCTGAAAGCCCAGTTCCACCGGATAGAACCGGTTGTATCATGCAATTTTTTATGGAAGGTTACTAATTCCTTTTTTTTAAAACCACGCAGTACCGAGATGGCGCCGTCCTTTCTTACCATGGGGTTTGAAATGAAGAGGCTCATCAGCCTGAATAGGTAATAAGCCGTTCGGCTCCGGTGCAGGTCGTTGATAACGATACCATTCTTTACTTTTGTTGTCCATACATTCAGCATCTTTTCTATCTCTTCATTTTTAAAATGATGAAGGAATAAGGTTGCGATCACCACATCATATTCCAGCTCTGCAAACTCATTACCCAGCACATCCATTTTTATATAACTGATCTCGGGGTAATCTGCGGACAATTTCCGGGCATAATTTACGGTAAATTCATTGGCATCGATTCCCGTTAACTTAAAAACATACTTATTTTTTCTACCATACTCTGCCACCGTCCTAAGCATATCGCCGCTGCCGCAGCCCAGGTCAATGATGGTAACTATTGAACCCGGTGGTTTGCTCTTCAGTAACGCATGCAAACCATTGAGGGTTGCTCTGTTGCCGCCCAGGCCTTTGTTTATGGCAACGATCTGGTCCAGTGTTTTCCGCAGCATTTCACCTTCCATCGAAAGATCATCCATGATCTCGGCTTCGGTGCTGCGGTATGTTGTGTTTACAAACATGTTATAAGATTGAACCTGCCCGTTCACCCAGCAATTGGTTTTAAAGGTTTACCATGTGTGTGCCTGATGATGGCAGGTAATATTCCCGGGATATGTGTAAGCCCGTACATCATGACCCTTGCTATATTATCCTTCCCGAAAAATCTTTCTAATACCCTGCCTGTTTGAATTCTGCTTTTAAATGTTGCATTCCATTCCCGGGTATAGGCATGTTCCAGTTCCTGCCGGGTGATTGTTTTTTTATTGAAATAATCTATGATGAGTTCCGAAGCGATCTTAGCGCTGTGTATTGCCATGGCCATGCCATTGCCACATAAAGGATGGATCATGCCTGCCGCGTCACCGCACATGAGCATATGGTCTTCTATTGTTGTTTTATTGGAAAATGAGACCTGGCTGATGCTGAGTGGTTGTTCAAATACAGGAACGGAGTTTTCAAAGAACGATCTTAAGTGAAGATTCCTGTAAAGCACTTCTTCCCTGAATGCATCCACATTTTTATATTGCTGAAAACTTTTGTAGTCGGCAATATAGCAGGCATTCAGGTTGCCGTTTTCCACCATTGATATTCCGCAGTACCCGCCTTTGAAATTATGCAATGCCACCAGGTCTTCCGGGAAATTGCCTTCCAGGTGTGTTTTAACAGCAACAAAGGGAGACCTGTTTTTAATGAAGTCACGTTCCAGCTTTACATCCATATTGCTTCTTTTGCCGAAAGCGCCTATTACAATTTTTGCAGTTAGTTCATTCCCATCTTTTGTCTGTACACGGAACATATCATTCTCAAAATGAACTTCGGTAACTATATCCTGTAAAACCGCACAACCATTTTGTACTGCTTTCTGCAAAAGAAAATGATCCAATGTGTAGCGGCTTACCCCAAACCCGCCCAACGGCAGTTTTGTTTCTACTGTTTTTCCCCGGGTTGTACTTAATAAGAAACGGTTGATCTTTTTTGCGCCGGTGGTCATGGGGTCGGCACCCAGCTGCTGCAGGTAAGGGAGTACTTCATTGGAGACATACTCGCCGCAAACCTTATGCTTTGGATATTCATTTTTTTCAATAAGCCTTACGGCCAGTCCCGCTTTGGATAAGTGAATGGCGCTTACCAGCCCGGCCAGTCCGCCGCCAATGATTATGATATCGGTTGCATTGCTCTTCACAAGATCCGTATGAATGGTTCCGGGTAACAGGGTCATAAAATTTGATTAAATGTACATTCAAATCGGGTGATGTGTTTAAAAACCATGTTGCTATTTTTTCAGTATGTATTGTTCCAGGCATATTAAAGTTAAACAGTCATAAAAAAAGTATTGCTGTCATGCAACCGACAAAGCTATTCATTCCCCGGATTTAGTTTTGTTCTTTAAATAACAGATATATGAAGAAGGTACTGAGCATTATCCTTGTTGTTCTCTTTACGGCTGTAACAGCAGCAGCCCAGCAAAAAAACAAACGGCCCGTCGACCGCTATGCCGATGTTAGTTTTGGTATCGGTGTTTCACAGGCAACCGGGTCTCTTTCTTACGTGCATAACTGGAAAGTGGGGAAACGCAAAAAATGGGATTTGGGATTAGGCGCCCGGTTCACCGGATATTTCGGGAATAACCTGTTCTTCCGGACAGCTCCTGCTAAACTAACCAGTGGTAAAACGGATCCAACGGTGTTGTTCACCGAAGACATTGAACCCAATATTGATTCGGTATTGTTTCCAGGGGCACAGGTCAATTCATTCAATATCTCATTGAACTTCGGCTATAACTTCAGTAAAAAGTTCTCCGCAGGATTGAATATTGACCTGGTGGGGTTCAGCATTGGTGGCAGGCAAAGCGGAACCTACTATGGAAATAATTTTGCAACGGGTGTGCCGGTAAAGGCAAGGCCAACCGGTTTTAATCTTTTGTTAATTAGCGATAACGACAAGGGTTCATTGAACAGTGAATTGTTTGGCAGGTACAAGTGGAATGATTCTTGGGGAGTGAAGCTGGGTATCCAGTTTTATTTTGCCGAGTATACAACAGATACCAGGGTTCAAACCACGCCCGGCGGCGATATGAATGACCGATTTAGAAAAAAGATGCTGGGAGCCGGGATAGGAGTGACCTACAATTTTAAATGATGGATCATCGGCTGATTTTAATTAATTTTAATTCATGAAAAGATCAGTTAGTTTTTTTATCTCTTTAATCGGTTTTGTAAGCCTTTTAAAAGCACAAACTGTATTAACCCCCGTTGATGCCGACAGCAAGGTTCATTTTGTGATCAAGAATTTTGGTATCAAGACCGGGGGTGATTTTACCGGGTTGAAAGGAAACATAAAATTTGCAACCGAAAATTTAGCAGCCAGCAGTTTTGACGTAACCGTTGATGCCAATACGATCGATACGGATAACGACAGCCGGGATGATCATCTTCGCCAGACCGAATATTTTGATGTAGCCACTTACAAAACCATTCACTTTAAAAGTACCCGGATCGTTAACTCTACGGTAACTGGCAGGTACTATGTTTATGGTGATCTTACCATTAAAGGCGTTACAAAGCCTGTTGAGTTTGGCTTTGCCGTTACGCCAAAGAACGGCGGGTATGTTTTTGAAGGCGAATTCGGCATCAACCGGAGAGATTTTGGAGTGGGTGGAAGCAGCATCTCCATGTCGGATAAACTAACGGTTTCTCTATCGGTATTTGCTAAGCGATAGTTTCTTTTTCAATTCCTTTCTTGTTATTGGCAGCATATTACGCATGCTTGTTATCTTTGCCCGATGCCTAAATTATTACGGATCTTCGTATGGGGTCTTCTTATCAGTTTCCTGGGTTCATTACCGCTGGGTACGCTTAATGTGGCTGCCATGCAGATCGGCATACAGGAAAGCATTGCCCATGCCATGTATTTTTCATTTGGCTCCCTGCTGGTTGAGATGATCTATGTACGCATATCGTTGGTGGGTATCGATTGGATACGTAAGCAGGATAAGGTGATGAAGGCCATGGAGTGGATCACATTACTCATCATCATTGCACTGGCTACAGGCAGTTTTATTGCAGCAACAGACAGCGGCACCACAAAGAATGTGATTCTGCAGAATAACATGCATCGTTTCCTGCTGGGTATGTTCATGTGTGCCATTAACCCCGTGCAGATACCGTTCTGGTTTGGGTGGAGTACGGTATTATTTTCAAAAAAGATACTGGAACCCAGGCAAAGTCATTACAATATTTATATAGTAGGTATTGGATTGGGAACGCTGGCAGGTAATGCTGTTTTTATATTTGGAGGCAAGTGGCTGGTTCAGCGTATCTCCAATAGCCAGCAATACCTGAACTGGGTGATCGGAAGCATTTTTGCCATCACCGCCATTATCCAGGCAATAAAAATGATCCGTCATAAAGATGCGGTGCATAAATTCACGCATGCAGATGAGGAAAGCAAGAGCTAGAATATTTTACCCTGCCGGTTAATCCACAATGAATAAAGCACAGCCATCTGCCGACCGGCTCCGGTGAGCTTCACAGTTATCACCCACGTGGTAGGTCATTCCTTTTGACAGAACAAATTCCCGCCCGTCTTCCAGCTCGGTTATCATTTCGCCCTCAATACAGAAAATGATATGGCCTTTTTTACACCAGTGATCGGCAAAATACCCGGCTGAATATTCCACCATGCGAACCCGGATAGTACCCATTTGAAAAATGCGCCAGGTAGCCATACCGGTTATGCCAGTATGTTCTTCTTTTTCTATTGCTGACCAGTTAAGCGTTTGAAAGGGAAATTCTTTTATATCCATAAGAGGAATTTTGTATTTTAAAATTGACAAAATGCGCTTTCAGAAAAAATATTATTTGACTGGGCAAGTTTGTATTTTTGAAGACTCATGCTGTATGCCATTGTTGATATAGAAACCACCGGCGGCCATGCTTCGGCTAACGGTATCACCGAGATTGCTGTGTATGTACATGATGGTGAAAGAGTGGTAAGGCGGTTTGAGACCCTGGTAAATCCCCAACAATCCATTCCAAGATATATCACAGCACTTACAGGTATTGATGACAACATGGTAGCCGATGCGCCTGTCTTTGATGAAATAGCAGACAAGCTTTTCGAAATACTGGAAGAAGCGGTATTTGTTGCACACAACGTGAACTTTGATTATTCATTTGTGAAGCACCAGCTTAAACAATCGGGCTACGAGCTTACGGCAAAGAAATTATGTACGGTGCGTTTGGGAAGAAGGGTGTTTCCGGGCCTGCCTTCCTACAGCCTGGGAAATCTCTGCCGCTCCTTAAAGATCAGTATTGAAAACCGTCATAGGGCAGGGGGCGATGCCAAAGCAACCGTGAAGTTGTTTGAATTCATGATGGCAAATAATGCCCGGCAGCATATCGATCAGATGCTGAAGAAAAGTTCGGCCGAGCAATGGCTGCCGCTTAATCTTGAAAAAACAGTGATCGATAAACTACCCGGCCGGCCTGGTGTTTATTATTTCCATAACAGTAAAGACAAGATCATTTATGTGGGTAAGGCCATCAACCTTAAAAAGAGAGTGAGCAGCCATTTTACCCATAACGATCCCGATCCCAAGCGCCAGAATTTTATCCGCAATGTACACAAGGTCTCTTACCGGCAATGTGCCACCGAACTGGAGGCCATCGTTCTGGAAAGCACCGAGATAAAAAGATTGTGGCCCCGTTATAACAAAAGCCAGAAACAACCCAACCAACGCTTTGCTCTTTATTCTTTTGAAGATAACAAGGGTTATTTACGGCTTGCCATCGACAAAAAGAAAAAGAACCTGCCGGCACTTTATAATTTCAACCTGCTTACAGAAGGAATGGTAATGGTGAAAAAGATGGTGGAAGAATTTGAACTCAATGCAAAACTTTGTTTCCTGGATAAAACAGCTTTTACCAGTAAGGAACAGAAGGACCTTGATCCACCGGTGATCTATAATACAAAAATGAAACGGGCCATCGATGCACTGAATGAAAGTCTGCCCACTTTTGCACTGGTGGATGAAGGCATCGCTGCAGAAAATAAATTATGCCTGCTTATTGAGCGGGGCAGTTTCTGGGGAATGGGCTACCTGCCAAAGTCTTACCCTGTTGTTTCTACAGGGGGACTGAAGAATTTTCTGGATCCTTATGCCGATAATGATTATATCCGCAACAATATTTATTCATTTGCAGCAGCCAATCCCGAAAAGAAGGTATTGCTGAACAGGTAAAATCATATTCATTGCACACGGCACACTATAACCTTAAGATACAAAAACGGATCGCCGCTTTATCAGTCATCCTGCTCATCATTAAAACCATCGCCTGGTATGTAACCGGTTCGGTTGCCATTTTAACCGATGCCTTTGAAAGTATTGTGAATGTGGTGGCAGGCTTCATCGGGGTATACAGCCTCTATGTTTCTGCCAAACCAATCGACAGGGATCATCCATACGGCCATGGTAAGGCAGAATTTATTTCTGCGGCCATTGAAGGAACCATGATCAGCATTGCCGGCCTCATCATCATTTACGAAGCGATGAATAACCTGCTTCATCCCCATGTAATAAAAAAACTGGATTATGGTATCATGCTTACTGCTGCCACGGCGGTGATCAATTACATAGCAGGTTACTACTGCGTTAAAACGGGGAAGAAGAATAATTCACTGGCGCTTATCTCCAGTGGCAAACACCTGCAGTCGGATACCTGGACAACCCTGGGTATTGTTTGCGGACTGATCCTGATGCTGGTTACAAAACTTAGCTGGGTGGATAGTGCCGTGGCGATCCTTTTTTCTCTTTTCATTATTTATACCGGCTATAAGATACTGCGGAGTTCGGTGGCCGGCATCATGGATGAAGCCGATACGGCATTGCTCGACAAACTGGTGCATATGCTAAATGCCAACCGGAAGGAGAACTGGGTAGACCTGCATAATCTCCGTATCATCAAATACGGCAGCAGGCTGCATCTCGATTGTCATCTTACGGTTCCCTGGTACCTGAATGTACACCAGGCACATGAAGAGATCGATGCATTATCGGGCCTCGTAAAAAAAGAATTCGGCGAATCGGTTGAGTTGTTTGTTCATTCGGATGGCTGTCTTGACTTTTCCTGCCGCATATGTACCAAAACAGATTGTGCAGTACGCAAGCATGCGTTTGAGAAAAAAGTGGAGTGGACAATGGAGAATATCCTTAGCAATAATAAACACCGTATCCCCGGCTAGCAGGCAGGTGATTATAAATACTGTTTCTTCCGTTTAATTATTACTTCGTGAGTGATTACCGCTTTGTATCCTGGTATCATCGTATTTGAAAATGTAGGTATAGTTCAGGGGATCTCCGCCCGGCCAGGAAGGTTCATTGTTATTGCCATTACCGGTTGCATAGTTATGGGTGAGCATCACATTCGTCATTTGTGTAGGCATACTGCCCCGTAGCCATGCCATCACAAAACCGGTTATGATATTGTTCTTTATGTATACCCCGTTGGCGCTTCCGTTATTCAGTGCAGTAAGTTCGATGCCTACAAAGGGTTCTTTACCGGGTGCCGCTGTTATGGTGTTCTTATAAATAGTGAGATTGGTTATTACCGGGTCGTTGGTTCCTTCGCTGATGATAAGAATGCCGCCGGTTGATCCCGAACCATTTCCAAAACCAAGATTGGTGAACAGGTTTTTCTGGATAACGCAATTGGAGATGATGGTACCACTTCTTGTATTGAATTGCACACCGCTCGATACATTATTGAGTATGTTGTTCTCCACAATGGCTGTTTCGGTATCAAATTCAAAGATGATCCCGCTTTCGTATTTGCTGTTCAGGGTTGTGCGGCTCATCGTGTTGTCGTGTATCCAGGCGCAGAAGGGATATGCTCCTTTTGTGTTGTAGTTAAGGTCAATACTTCCCTGGATGGTATTGCCGTAGATCTCCAGCCCCTGGATGTGAAACAGTTCAATGCAGAAATCCCAGCCGTTCTCGCCGGGATAATTTCCACCAAATGGGATTTTGGTAAGAACGTTGTTATAGATCTTACAGCCTTTCAGGTAACCATCGTTCATGTATTTGATGGGCCAGCCGTTGTATCCCTCGGCCCGTTTATTCTGGGTAATGTTGTTGTTGTAGATCAGCATCCCATCCTGCCCGCCAATGTTAAGGCAGCCTCTTCCGTAAATACCGGTAGAAAGATTGTAGGCAGCACAATTGTTTACCACGTTATCGTGAAAACTGTTTCCGGTGCAATAAGTGGTAACCGGAGGTGCATCGGCCAGGTCGCTCCGGGCGCTGAACAATACCCCCCTGTCTTTAAAATCAACGATGGTACAGTTATAAATACTCACATTGCTTCTGCCCTTTACCCAGATGGCCCAATAGGTAGAAAGATTTTGTCCGTCAAATTTCAGGTTGCTGATGTGCTGGTTGCCATTGGTGCCTTCGGGAGAACTAAGCGATAACAATTCAATAAAATTGGTGGTCAACGTACTCCGGATGATGGAAGTAACACCATCGCCTTCAATACTCACACCTACGGCCAGGGAACATTGAAGTGTTTCGGTATAAGTGCCTGCATTTACATGAATGATGTCTCCGGCCGTAGTTACGGCAATGGTGGCCTTACTGAGAGTCTTCCATGGATTGCCTGCCGACCCGTCGCCTGTTGAATCATTTCCGGCCGGACTGATATAATAAGTGGCAGCCATGCCGGTAATGGAAAGAAAACATACCAGCACCAGCGTTAGGCCAAGTGCGCCCCTGTTTTTTTTTAAATAAGATAGAATACTTTTCATCAGAACGACCTGGTTACAAAATAAAAATGCAAAAGGAATTTGGAACGATTGATGAATTTCTGCCAGTCAGCAGGTATTGGAAATTTGAAGGAAATAACTGATGCACAATATAAAACTATAATCCGTAAAATCCACGGCCGGCGAAGATTTTACAAAAGGATAAAAATAGCAGTGGATTTTTATGGTGATAATCAGTTTGTTGGAATATGGCTGGCGCATGCCTGGTGTGGTAGCCTGCTAAAGAGAACAGCCATCCCGGGTATAACGGGATGGCTGTTTAAATAAAAACTGTGATCTTATCAGCGGCTGAGGGTATTGTATACAGCCGTTTCGTCGGTGGTAAATAATCTTATATAGTAAACACCGCCCGGCATGGCCGGAATATTCTTTGAAAAAGAATTAAGTCCTGCCTGTAATTGTACAGCTGTATTCAAAAGTATTCTTCCGGTTGCATCAATGATCGACAAGTTAGCTGGTTGCGCTTTCAAACTATTTATCGTCATTACGGCCGAGCCATTGGAAGCAGAAAGGTTTACATATCCAAAGCTGATGGATCTGTCTTTCTTATTGGTAACCAGTACTACTTTGCTGTATTCAAAACTGCCGTCAAGGTCTGTCATAACAAGCCGGTAAAAATTCTTGCCATCCACGGGAGATGCATCGGTGAAATTATATCTCAGTTCGGTGGTAGAGAAGCCGCTAGCATTTACTCTTCCAATAGTTGTATAGTTTCTTCCGTCGGAGCTTCTTTCAATGCTGAAGTATGCACTGTTTATTTCAGAAGCGGTGTTCCAGCTAAGGATATTTTTACCCGCATTCTCTCTGGCAGTAAAATCAATGATAATGACCGGTAATGATACCGAACCAAATTCTTTATAGCCTCCATCGGGTGCAGCTCCTACAAAAGGGATTCCTACATTGATACCGGCATCTATCAATGGCGACGTAGCCTGCAAACGAAAATCGGTTGCCGAAACAAATAAGGGATTCAGCGCCCGGTTATTGTTGTATGTATAATTTGCCGGGTTGCCCCCTGGCCAGGATGGTGTGTTGCTGTTTCCATTATTATAGGCATTGTTATGTGTTACCGTCATACCGGTTATATGTGTATTGCCTGCCCCGTTTGTTCCTTTAAGCCAGGCATCGCCAAAGCCCACTATAATGTTATTTCGCACATTGATATTGGTACCGCTTGCTGTTGCTGCGGCCATGGAAGTAAAATCAACAGCGATCCATGGTGCATCGCCTGCCTTTGCCACAATGGTATTGTTATAAATATCCATGCCTTGTATCTGCGGATCATCGGTTCCTTCGCTGATAACGGTGATGCCGGCAGCGGTACCCACTCCGTTTCCCTGGTAAACATTAGAGAACAGGTTACGTCGTATGATATTGTTTGAAAGCACACTGTATCCTCCTGAAGGGGCAGGTGTTTCAGGATTATTGCCGCCGGTATTATTCACCCCTCGGGTATTGAACTGAACGCCGCTGCATATATTATTAAAACTGTTATCTTCTATCAGTATTGATTCGGTCCGGAACTCAAGGATGATCCCGCTTTCAAAATTGCTGTTCAGCGTGGAGTGATTCAATGTATTGTGATGTATCCAGGCACAAAAGGCATAAGAGCCCTTGCGGTTATAATTAAGGTCGATACTTCCCTGGATGGTATTATTATAAATTTCAATTCCCATAATGTTGAAGAATTCGATCGCAAAATCCCAATCACCATTTTCGCCGGGGTAAGAACCAACATAGGGCGCTTTGGTAAGTGTATTGTTGTAGATCTTTACTCCTTTCAGCCAGCCTTCATCCCAGTATTTAATGGGCCAGCCGTTTTTAAAATTAGGCCGCTGTGTCTGCACAAGCGTATTGTTGTATATCTCCATTCCCTGCTGGCCGCCTATATTCAGTAAACCGGCTCCATAGTTGCCGGTATTGGCAGCAGAGTTCAATACGGTGTTGTTATAGAATTTATTCCCGGTGGCATAATGCCCGGGATCAGAATGCGGATCGGTTGCATCATTGCCGTCAAAGATCACTCCCCGGTCTTTGAAGTTGATGATCTTACAATCATTGATGATCACATTGCTTCTTCCGGTGATCCAGATCGCTATCCAGGTCTTGTACGTGGTTTCATTTACATACTGGCCATCGAATGTGATACCCGAAATACTTTGATTGCCATTGGTATCCTGGCCGGAGCTTAAGGTAAGTAATGTGGTCCACTGACCGGATACGGTACTTATCACAATAGTAGAAGCGTATCCTTCTCCTTCAATACTTACGCCTGCCGGTAATGAAGACGATTGCGTTTCGGTATACGTGCCGGCAACCAGGTGAATGATATTACCTGCACCGGTAACCGTGCCGGTTGCCTTTTTCAGTGTTTTCCACGGATTGGCCAGCGTACCGGTTCCCGAGGCGTCATTGCCCAACGGGCTTACATAATAGGTGGTGGCAAGGGCGGCGATGGTAAGAAAAAGAACCATGGCTGTTGTTAAGAGAAATGCAGGTGCAATCCTTCTTACGAAAAGTAAATTGGTTTTCATTGGGACATTTTGGTTTTTAACGGATATTGATAAAGCCTGCACTTAATAAAATAAACACCGGCGATATTTCAGTTTACAAAGTTTGCAGATCGGAAAATAAAAATGACTAGTAGTACGAGCCTCTTTTTTGTAGAGGAAGATCTAAAAAGATATAATAAGGGTACGCTTAAAGGCATACGGGTACTGTATCTGAAGACAACCTCAAATTTTCAAACCTGACTTTTATTTTACGGGATAGGGTAGCCTGGGGTGGCAGGCTCTTAAAGTCAATAGTTTATTGCAACAGGATATTACTACCCGGTACAGTTAAACAACAATAAGTTTTTTGAATTGGAAAAGTTGCAAGAGTCGGGCAACTTAAATTTCCTTAACAGGTACATTTTAGTTTTCATAGGATCTTAATTATGCTTTGAACACAGATTGCGGAATGTTATCCAAAATCATACCACACTTAATAATGCGATGAAATTTATTTTGCATTGATAAAGTATGTTATTCATCTTCGATGATTCACGCTTATATAAATTGAACGGAAACGGATTTTTAAATATTTGAAGAATGGATCGGTATTTATCCAGATGCTATTCACAAAAGCATAACCGGGCATTTATACTACAACGATCTGTAAGAAAGCACGTAGAAGATTTACGAGATAAAGCAGCTTAGTTTAATATGAAACTGCATTAATATTAAATTAGTTTCATAATTACCGGTTGTTGCTGAGTACTTTCTTTACCACGGCCTCCTGCCCAGTAAATAGCCTCACGAAATAAATGCCGGCAGGTAAGGGCATCGTATTCCTGCTGTATGTAGCGGTTCCTTTTTGCAATTGTATATCTGTTTTGAATACGATCCTGCCATTCATATCGGCTATAGAAAGTTCCGCCGGCATGGCTTCCGGGCTGTTGATCTGAAGGGTGGTTGTACCCGGTAACAAAGCCGCATACCGGATATCAAGTTGCCGGTCTTTATTTGTATTTATAGAAATGACTTTACTGTATTCCGACCTGCCATCCTTGTCTGTCATTACCAGGCGGTAGTAGTTAATACCATTCAGAGGGTTCATATCGGTAAAATAATAGTTTAGTTCTGCTGTTGAAAAACCAGCAGCATTTACACGGCCTACCCGGTCATAAACAACAGCATCACTGCTTCTTTCAATAATAAAATAGTCGCTGTTGGTTTCAGTTGCTGTGGTCCACTGAAGAAGATTTTTGCTGCCGGCATTTCTTCCTGAAAATTCCAGCAGCTTTATGGGTAATGGCGGACCTGAATTGAATTCGGCATAGCCCATATCCGGTGCATTGCCTGTAAAGGGTAAACCAATATCAATTCCCATGTCGATCACGGGCGAAGTAGCCTGTAAGCGAAAATCGGTTACTGAAACAAACAGGGGGTTCACACTTAAATTATTGTTGTATGTATAGCCGGCCGGGTTGCCTGCAGGCCATACTGGTGCATTACCGCTGCCGTTATTGAATGCATCGTTGTGTGTTACTACTACATTGGTCATGGCTGTATTGGGAAAGCTCCCGGCCAGCCAGGTATAAGTAAAACCGGTTGCAATATTGTTGCGCACATTTACATTACTGGCGTTGCCATTTTCCTGGTTCGAAAAATCAATGCAGGTGATAGGTGCAGCCCCGTTCTTTGCAACAAAAGTATTGTTGTAGATATTCATGCCATTGATCTGCTGATCATTTCCGCTTTCACTAAGCACCACTACGCCGCCTGCCGTTCCGGAACCATTGCCATAATATAAATTTGAAAATACATTGTTGCGGATGGTGTTGTTCAATAGATAACTGAACCCACCCGTTGGAATTCCGCCACCGGGATTGGGAAAACCTCCGTCGTTATTCACAGGCCGGGTATTGAACTGAACCCCGCTGGATACATTGTTAAGCACATTGTTCTCGATCAATATTGATTCGGTGCGAAACTCTAACACAATTCCGCTTTCAAAATTAGGGTTGGCGGGTGTGCGGCCAATGTTATTATGATGTATCCATGCGCTGAAAGCATAAGAACCTTTGCGGCTGAAATTAAGATCGATACTTCCCTGGATCGTATTATTGTAAATTTCAAGTCCTTCTACATTGATAAATTCAAGACAGAAATCCCAATCGCCGTTCTGGCCAGGAAAGGTTCCTTTGTACGATGCTTTTGTAAGTGTGTTATTATATATCTTAACTCCTTTTAGCCAGCCGTTGTTCCAGGGCTTAATAGGCCAGCCATTCTTAAAATCGGCACGTTGGTCCTGTACCATGGTGTTGCCATATATCTCCATGCCCATTTGTGCGCCGATATTCAAGAGGCCGGTTCCGAAGCTGCCATTATTTTCAGCGGAATTCAATACCGTATTATTATAAAATTTATTTCCCGTGGCGTAATGGCCCGGATCATAGATCGGATCATTGGCATCATTGCCGTCGAACACAACGCCCCGGTTAATGAAGTTTATGATCTTGCAATTGAAGACCGATACATTGCTTCTGCCGGTTACAAACAGGCCGATCCATGTTTTATAATTCGTTTCATTCACATACTGGCCATCTAACGTAATGCCGGACACTGATTGGTTGCCATTGGTATCGTTTGGCGAGTCGAGCGAAAGCAGCGTAGAGAACTGGCCGGTCATGTCGCCCTTAATGATAGAAAGTGCACTGCCTGCTCCTTCAATATTTACTCCCACTGCTAAAAATGATTCCTGTGTTTCAATATAAGTACCGGGGTTAACGTGAATGATATGCCCGGGTGCTGTTACGCTTTGTGTTGCTTTGCGTAATGTTTTCCAGGGGTTACCGATGCTGCCGTTACCGGTTGCATCATTGCCATTTGGATCGATATAGTAAGTAGCTCCAAAACAAATGGAAAAACTAAATAGCAATAAAAAAGTAACACTATATTTTTTTAAAAAAGATACACGCATGCCGGTAGAATAGTTTTATTCTGTTAAAAAAATAAATAAATTTTCGCAGGGAATTTAATTGTTGCTTGTGGATCTTCAGTAAGCGGTAAATGCGATCAAAGGAGTTGGACTGTACAGCGCTAATTCGGTATTAAACCAGGGCTGTTCCCGAAGCAGGCAAATGGCGTGCCACAGTTTTCCAGGGTTAATAGAAACAGGGAGATGCAATATACTTATTGTTCAATTAATTTGGCTACGCCAAAAGCGGCAGCGGCGGCCAGGGCGCCTATCAGGGTCACTTTTAACGCACCCCATAGCGGGTTAACACCTGTTACCTTGCTTTTAAAATAACCAAAAATGAAGAGGCATACCAGGGTGGCCGCCACGGAGATCTTTAATGCTTCAACAGAGTTGGAAATAAAAAAATACGGGCTTAACGGAATGATGCCGCCCAGTATATACGATATGCCGATATTCAATGCACTCTTGGTTGCTCTTTTGGGATCGGGCTTATCAAGTCCCAATTCATACTTCATCATAAAATCAACCCAGCGGTCTTTGTCTTTTGCAATCTCTTCCGTGGCCTGTTCCTGCAGGGCCGGACTTAACCCGATACTGGCAAAGAACTCTTTTGTTTCTTCTATCTCCTTATGGCGAAGATTTTCCACTTCATCGTATTCCCGTTTTACTTCGCTTTTATAATGATCCTGTTCCGTTTTACCAGCCAGGTAACCACCCAATCCCATGGCAATGCTGCCTGCTGCTATTTCAGCAATGCCGGCTATCACCACTATATTGCTGCTGTCTACCGCACCACTTAACCCTGCTGCCAATGCAAAGGGAACCGTGAGCCCGTCACTCATACCGATCACCACATCCCTTAACAGGTCGGAGCTTTCTAAATGTGATTCTATGTGATCGTGGTGAAGATGAGTATCCATATATATTGATTGAATGATTAAGATACAAATTAAACAAGGAAGAGTAGCCAATGAAAGTTATTCCTTCATCTGATGTTTATCATCGTTTATGCAAGTTGCCCCAGGCTTTTTTCAATAATGCTTACACATTCCATCACCTGCTCTTTTGTTATTACCAGCGGCGGTGCAAACCGTATCTTATCACCATGTGTTGGTTTGGCCAGCAAGCCGTTCTCTTTCAGTGCCAGGCAAAGTTCCCAGGCTGCATCTGCATTTGTATGCTTGATTACGATCGCATTCAGTAAACCTTTGCCTCTTACTTTTTCAATGAAGGGCGAGTTTAGTTTTTCCAGTTCACTACGTAATAATTTCCCCATTGCTTCGGCATTGGCAGCCAGGTTCTCTTCTTTTAAAACCTGCAGGGAGGAGATCGCTACAGCACAGGCAAGCGGGTTGCCGCCATACGTACTTCCATGCTCCCCGGGCCTAATGGTCATCATGACCGCATCACTGCTTAATACAGCGCTTACCGGTAACACGCCACCACTTAATGCTTTGCCAAGAATTAAAATATCCGCACGAACATCTTCATGATCACAGGCCAGCATGCGGCCGGTTCTTGCCAACCCGGTTTGTATCTCATCGGCGATCATCAGCACATTATATTCGTCGCACAATATCCGTATTCCCTTGTAATATCCTTCATCCGGAACCACCACGCCTGCCTCACCCTGTATGGGCTCAAATAAAAATCCGCAAACATTTTTATCCTGCAATGCTTTTTCCAGTGCTGGCAGGTCATTGAAAGGGATCTTTTCATAACCGGGAATGAACGGACCAAAATCATTGGTGGCAACGGGGTCGCTGCTGAAAGAGATAACACCCGTTGTTCTTCCATGAAAATTTTCGCTGCATACAATGATCTTAGCATGGTTCTGTTCAATACCTTTTACTTTATATCCCCAGTGACGGGCCAGTTTGATGGCTGTTTCCACAGCTTCCACGCCGGTATTCATGGGCAATACTTTATCGTAGCCGAAATAACCGGTGATGAATTTTTCGTATTCGCCCAGCAGGTTGCTGTGAAAAGCACGGGAAGTGAGTGTTAGCTTTTGCGCCTGCTCAACAAGCGAGGCAATGATCTTTGGATGGCAATGGCCCTGGTTAACGGCTGAATAGCCGCTCAGGAAATCGTAATAACGTTTGCCGTCCACGTCGTATAAAAAAACACCTTCTCCACGGTTTAATACCACGGGCAGGGGATGATAATTATGAGCGCCGTATTTATCTTCCAGGTTCAGATAATGTTGGGTATTGGCGGATATGTTTACTACTGAATTCATACACAAATTTTAAAAAGGAAAGAAATAGGGAAACGAAAACAGTCCCCATGGCGGGGACAAAAAGAAACTTATCCTCGATGATTGAGCAGGTCGAGGTTGCTGTGTAAGAATGATGATATGTTGAACAGCAGGTTGATAGAATTAAATTTGATGCAAGATAAAACTAATTTATGATTTTAGTGAAATATTCATGGCCGTTTTTAGCGGTAAAAGAAACAGCTTTATCAAATATCCCGAAAACAGTACTGCCACTGCCACTCATAGATGCATATACTGCGCCCTGGTTGTAAAGATCCTCTTTAATGAGTTTTACCTGTGGGTGAGCTACAAACACGGCTTCTTCAAAATCATTTTTTAAATCTTTTTTCCAGGTAGCAATGGGCTCACTGATTATTTGCTTTACCGGTCTTTTGCGTATGGAAGGACTGATCTGCGAAAATGCCCAACCGGTATTGATATGAATACCGGGATTGATAAGAACAACCTGGTAAGCAGAAAGGTCAAGCTCAATTTTTTCCATGTTTTCTCCACGGCCTGTTGCAAAGCAGGGTTTATTAAGGATGAAGAAAGGGCAATCGCTGCCGAGTTGGAGAGAATAGTTTAGAAGTTCAGGGGTTGAGAGGTTCAGGTTGAATTTATCATTCAGCAGTTTCAGCATAAAAGCCGCATCGGCAGAGCCGCCACCAAGGCCTGCACCGGTGGGAATGGTTTTGTGCAGGTGGATTTTTACAGCGGGTAACTGCGGAAAATCTTTTTTCAGTAACTGGTATGCTTTTATACAGAGGTTATCTGCTGCATTCCCATCTACTTTCAAACCTGTTATGGTAAATTCTGTTTCATTGCGGGGATTGCTTATCAGTTCCAGTGCATCGGTGAAAGGAATGGGGTAGAAAACTGTTTCGAGGTCATGGAACCCGTCTTCCCTTTTGCGTAGAATATTTAAACCGAGGTTTATTTTGCAGTTGGGAAAGAGAAGCATGTTAATTTATAATGGTGTAATTGATAATGGATAATTTCCTGGAATTAAAATTTAAGCTGGTCATTCAGGCGTTGGCAATGCAGGAACAAGACTGTGGTAAAATAGTATCAATTATTCATTATAACATTATCCATCACTTTTTCTTCCTGCCTTTTATTTCATCGCGGATGGCAATGGCCCTGATATAGTCCTCGTGGTCCAGCACTTCGGCCAGTAAGGCTTCCAGTTCTTCCAGTGATAAGGACTTCAGGTCGTCGCTGCCACCAGATTCGGTTGTTACCGGCGAAGAGGTCTTTTGTTTCTTTTCTTCTCCTTCCATCATGATGCCGGCCTGGTCAAGAATGGTATCGTAGGTATAGATGGGGCAACCGAAGCGAACGGCCAGCGCCAGCGCATCGGAGGTACGGGAATCAATTTCTACCGTATCGTTGGCCGAGCTGCAAACCAGTTTGCTGTAAAAGATGCCTTCTTGCAGATCGTTGATCACAATTTCGTGTAACTCAACATTGAATGCCATCATAAAATTCTTCATCAGGTCGTGGGTAAGGGGCCTGCTCGGGCTCATGCGTTCCAGGGCAACGGCAATGGCCTGCGCTTCAAAACCGCCGATAACGATCGGCAGCCTTCTCAGCCCGTTTATCTCTCCCAATACCACAGCATACGAATGTGTTTGTGTAATACTGTGCGAAAGAGCCACTATTTCCAGTTCTATTTTTTTCATATCCTAAGGTCCAGCAGCAAATATAAAAATAAAAGCCCTTCAAATTTAAGTGAAAGGCTTTAATTATTAAGGTTCCTTATTGTTTATTATGAGGCTTGTTTTAGTTTCTTCACCGCTTCAATGATCTTAGGCATCACTTCAAATGCATCGCCTACGATACCGTAGTCGGCCGCTTTAAAGAATGGCGCTTCGGGATCTTTATTTATTACTACGATCACTTTACTGCGGTTAACACCCGCCAGGTGTTGTATGGCGCCGGAGATGCCGATGGCAAAATACAAGTTGGGTGCAATGGCCAGGCCGGTTTGCCCAACATGCTCGTGATGCGGACGCCAGTGAATATCGGCCACCGGGCGGCTGCAGGCTGTGGCAGCGCCTAATAGTTTTGCCAGGTCGGTAACCAGTGCCCAGTTTTCGGGACCTTTTAAACCACGGCCGCCGCTTACTACGATCTCTGCTTCGCTCAATGGAATTTCGCCCACCACTTTATTGGTGTTTGTAACCTGCACGTTAGCTGCATCTACGGTTGCAGCAAAATCCGCTACTTCTGCAACAGCATCTGTTGTACTTATACTGTACGAATTTGGATTGAGCGAAATGATCTTTATATCGGTACGCACAGCGATATTGGCAAATGCCTTTCCGCTGAAAACATTTTTCTTTACCACAAATCCATTACTGATGTCTGGTAATGCAACAGCGCCCGAAACCAACCCTGCTTTCAGCCGTACACTTAACCTGGGTGCAATGGCTTTGCCGTTAAAATTATTGGAGAATATGATCACTTTGGCGCCGGTTGCCTTTGCTGCTTCGGCAATTATTTTTGTAAATACCTGTGCATCCATATGATTGAGTGAATCATTCTTTACGGTATGCACTTTTTTAATTCCGTACTTACCAAGTGCTGGCAGATCATCATTAACTGTACCCAACACGATCGCTTCGGCAGTAGTGTTTAAAAGTTCTGCAACTTTTGCACCATAGCTAGCCGCTTCTAAAGATGATTTCTTTATGTGGTTCTCCGACTGGTCTAAAAAAATTAAAACGCTCATAGTTTATAAATTTTGCCCCTGACCAATTTATCAAAGGCTGTTATTAATTTAATGTGTTGAATAAAGAACTAACTGTACAAGAGTGCGACGCAACGATGCTGCTATGAAAAACAAATGTTCGTAACAAAACCTCATCCCAACCCTTCTCCAAAGGAGAAGGAACTCGAAGGGGGACTCTATTATACAAAACATAATCTTCGCTTCAATCTTCTCCATTTCCTCCACTATCGGGGGAGATAGAGGGGGTTTCTTAAATTGCTTTCGCTTCCTCGTGCAACAACCTCACCAGTTCTTCCGGTGTATCCGGTGAAACCAGTTTCACACTGGCTTTGGCAGGAGGCAGATCAAATGCCGCAACAGCAGTGAGCGCCTCCACAGCAACCGGATCAACAGCCTTTAATGGTTTGCTCCTGGCTCCCATGATCCCTTTCATGTTAGGTATGCGTTGTTCAGCCATTCCTTTCTGGCAACTTACCACCACCGGTAATGCTACTTTATCTGTTTCCTCTCCGCCTTCAATTTCACGAACAATGACTGCACTGTTTCCTTCCAGGTCGAATTTTGTTGCCAGCGACACATAAGGCAGATCAAGTAACTCCGCTACCATGCCGCCGATAGAAGAACCGTTGTAATCGATCGTTTCTTTACCGGTGAAAACAAGATCATAACTGCCTTGTTTGGCCACTTCGGCAATTTGCGAAGCAATGTAATAACTATCGTGGCTGTCGGCGTTTACCCGGATGGCTTCGTCGCCACCCAATGCCAATGCCTTGCGGATGATGGGATCGCAATCGGCGCCACCAACGGTAACCAGGTGTATGATGGTGGACGGGTCGGCTTCCTTCAGCTCGATGGCCCTTACTAAGGCATACCATTCGTCGTAGGGATTGATGATCCACTGAACGCCATCGGCAGCGAATTTCGTATTGTTATCGGCGAAGGCTATTTTTGCCGTGGTATCGGGCGTTTTACTGATACAAACTAAGATCTTCATGCAGTGATTATTTTTAGGATCCTCAAATAAGTTGTTTATGCAACTAATGCAAAGATAAGTGTTGCGAAGATAAATTGATTGAAAAACATAAAAAATTATTGGGTATGAGCCGGATCGAAAAATTACTGGAATATATGAAGACATCCGGTAAGGACAGTTTTCTGCAACATGCGCTGGCACTGGAATACATCAAGATAGACAAGGATGAGGAAGCCCGGGAATTATTCAATGAGATCTTGCTGCGGGAGCCCACGTATATCGGTTCCTATTATCACCTGGCCAAATTATTGGAACGGGCAGGCGATTTTGACCGGGCCATACGGGTATATAAAAGGGGAATGGAAGAGGCGAAGGCGGCAGGGGATAATCATACATATAATGAACTGCAGGGGGCGCTGGAGGAGATTGAAGAATAAAATCAATT
Organism: Ferruginibacter sp.; assembly: GCA_044220615.1. Classification (GTDB taxonomy): domain Bacteria; phylum Bacteroidota; class Bacteroidia; order Chitinophagales; family Chitinophagaceae; genus Ferruginibacter. The sequence continues at coordinate 639,170 of JBGAQR010000001.1, forward strand.
AAAAATGAAGAATTAAAAATTAAAAATGGAGCCATTGGGATCAAGCAGCCCAATTCTTAATTCATTAAAATGGATCTTGTAAAAGAATTTCAGGGATATATCCGGAAGGAAAATCTTTTTCAACCGAAAGATAAACTCCTGCTGGCTGTAAGTGGCGGAGTTGATTCTGTGGTGTTATGCGAGCTGTGCAAACAGGCAGGGTATGATTTTGTGATCGTTCATTGTAATTTCCAGTTAAGGGGAGAGGAGAGTGAACGGGATGAGGAATTTGTAAGAGGACTTGCAGTAAGATACGGCGTTGAGTTTTTAGTAAAGAGATTTGATACACTGAGTTATGCAGAAGAACGGAAGACCGGTATCCAGGAAGCTGCAAGAAACCTGCGTTACGAATGGTTCTTTCAAATTTGTGTAGATAAGAACCTGGGTAATGCATTTGATAAGCCTGCTGCATTGCCGGGCTGGCACAGCACGGTGCAACCCGATAATATCAGATGGTTTGTTGTAACGGCCCACCACCTGGATGACAGTATAGAGACCATGCTGATGAATTTTTTCATGGGAACGGGTATCAAGGGACTAAAAGGTATTTTGCCAAAACACGATCTGCTGACTCACCTGGTGCGGCCCTTGTTGTTTGCGCATAAAGATGAGTTGGTAAAATATGCCGGGGAAAATGATCTGCCTTTCGTGGAGGACTCTTCCAACGCCTCGGATAAATACACAAGAAATTATTTCCGCAATAAACTGATCCCGGCACTCAAAGAGGTTTTTCCCCAGGTGGAAGAAAACCTTGCCAATAACCTGCAGCGCTTCCGGGAGGTTGAACTTATATATAAGCAGTTCATTGATCTTCAAAAAAAGAAATTGCTGGAGGAAAAAGGAGCTGAGATTCATATCCCGGTATTAAAACTGTCGAAAACGGTCCCTTTGCGCAGTATTGTATACGAGATCATCCGGGATTATCATTTTACCGCCAATCAAACCGATGAATGCATCGCCTTACTGCAAAGCGACACGGGTAAATACATCCAGTCGCCTACTCACCGCATCATCAAAAACCGTAACTGGCTGATCATTTCACCAAATCAACCAACGGCAGCGCAAAATATATTGATTGAAGAAGAAAATAATTCTCTCGACTTTGAAGCAGGTAAACTTGAACTAAAAGGACTCCCAACTTCAAACTTCAAACTTCAAACTTCAAACAGCACGGCACAGTTAGATGCCGCAGAGATCAAATTCCCCCTCTTACTCCGAAAATGGAAACAAGGTGATTATTTTTACCCGCTGGGAATGAACAAGAAGAAAAAGATCAGCCGTTTCCTGATCGATCAGAAACTCTCCCTGACACAGAAAGAGAATGTGTGGGTGATTGAGATGAACAGGAAGATCATCTGGGTAGTGGGGCTTCGGATCGATGACCGGTTTAAAATCACCGACAAAACCAGCAAACGGCTTCAGTTGGTATTTACAGAAAGCCGGGGTGCGTAAGCCGGTCGAGAAATAACTTAAGCATATCAGGTTTCAGCACGGCCGTAAATACAAACCCGTATACCGAGCCCCAGAGATGGGCATTGTGCCCGATATTGTCTCCGCCTTTTTTACTCATGTATGCACAGTACCAGAGGTACAATACCGCAAATACAATATTGGGAAGGGCCAGGAACCGGATGCCAAAAAGGGCAACGCCTTTTGCCCAGGGGTCAAAGATCAGCGTGGCGAACACGATGGCAGAAACAGCACCCGAAGCGCCCAGTGCTGCATAATTGTAATCTTTCCTGTGCCTGATAAAATCAAAAACAGAAGCGGCTGCGAGGGCCGTAACGTATAAAGCAATGTATTCTGCCTTGTTAAACAATTCCACTTCCACAAAACGGCCGAACGAATACAGCGTAAACATATTGAAGAACAGGTGCAGGTAATCGGCATGCACCAGGCCATGACTGAAAAACCGGTAGTATTGATTTACGCTGTTCATTCCGTACGGGTAGAACATGCATTTATTGCGCAGATCATTGTTGTTGAACGCAAGCAGTGAAACAGCCACGGTAATTCCAAGGATGGCGAAGGTTATAGGAAAAGCATTTATTTCATTCATGACTATCGAGTATTATGTTGATCAGCTGTGATGGTATTTTTCATTGCGGTTGATGGAACATGCCCGGTAAACCTGTTCGGCCAGGATAAGCCTTACCAGCTGGTGCGGAAAAACAAGTTTGGAAAGCGCCCAGGTATGGTTGGCCCTTTTCTTCACTTCTTCACTTACTCCATAGGCCCCCCCGATCAAAAAAACAACATTCTTAGCGCTTTCATTGGCTTTCTTCTGAATAAAGGCAGCCAGTTCTTCGCTGCTGAATTGTTTACCCCGTTCATCTAATAAAACCAGTTGATCGTCTTTCTGTAAAAAACCACAGATGGTTTCGCCTTCTTTTTTCTTCAGATCCATTTCACTGAGCATGGCGGCATTTTTAGGAGAAGGGATGATATACCATTCCACCGGGTAGTAATTGGCAATGCGTTTGCTGAACAATTCAATCCCTTCCTTTACATAAGGCTCGTGATTTTTTCCAACGGTCCAGAACTGAAATTTCATGCGTTAAAAATAAGAAAGCTTCTGCAAGTGGCAGCCTGAAATAAGGGAATAGGATTATCTTAGCTGTTAAACAGTACAGAAAGATCATGGCAGCAGAACAGAATTTCTTTATACGAAATAAGGGGCTGATTATTTACGGTATCAGCCTGGCCCTGCTGCTGTTCCTCCTCAGGTGGTTTGAACTAAGGTTCATCATATTTGACCATTCCCTGGAAGTTTATATCGGTTTTATTGCGGTGCTGTTCACAGCTCTGGGTATATGGCTTGCCATGAAACTCACGAGGCCCAGGATAGAAACACAGGTGGTGGAGAAGGAGAAGACCATCGTGGTGGAGAAAGAAGTTTATATAACCCGGGAGGAATTTGTGTTCAATGAAGTGGAAGCAGACAGACTTGGCGTCAGCAAAAGGGAACTGGAGGTACTGGAACTGATGGCCGAAGGCTGCAGCAACCAGGAGATCGCTTCCCGGCTTTATCTTTCGCTCAGTACCATCAAAACCCACAGCTCAAATCTTTTTGAAAAACTGGATGTGAAAAGAAGGACACAGGCTATTGAAAGGGCGAAGAAACTCAGCCTGATCCCTTAACTACTTTCATACTTTAGGTTGAAACAGGGCATCTTCATGCAAAATCAGCCTAAAGTATGACCCGAAACCGGTTTACAAATCCCAATTTGCAGCCTGAACCAAAATTAAATCAAGATGAAAAAAATTGTAATTGTATGTGGACTGATCGGCGGACTGGTGGTTATCCTGCCGATGCTATTACTTACCGATGCCTGTTATAAGGACGGTAATTTCGAAGGAGGAATGATCATCGGCTATACTTCCATGCTGCTGGCATTTTCCATGGTATTTGTAGGCATCCGGAATTACCGGAATAAGTACAACAATGGGGTTATCAGTTTTGGGAAGGCATTTAAAGTGGGGATCCTGATCGTGCTGGTGGCTTCCACTATTTACGTGATCGCCTGGCTGATCAGTTACTACAACTTCATGCCTGATTTTGCTGAGAAATACGGGATGCATATGATCAATCAACTCAAAACCAGCGGGGCAAGCCAGACAAAAATTGATGCCACGACAAAAGAAATGGCAGACTTTGCCGTAATGTATAAAAAGCCCTATTACGTTATCCTGTTCACATATATTGAAATATTACCGGTTGGATTGCTGGTAACGCTGATCAGTTCGTTGATATTAAAAAGGAAGAAGGCAATTGCAGCTTAAGAAATAAAACCATGAAAATAAAAAGAAAAGGTCAACAGAAATGTTGACCTTTTTAGTGACCGCGTTAAGATTCAAACCTAAAACCTTCCCGACCCCCGGTCGGGATGCTCTATTCAGTTGAGCTACGCAACTTTTCAATCATTTTTCTGTTTTTCCAGTTCTTTATTTCTTTTTCTCTTTTTGTGGCTTCCTCCTTCGAATTATATGTTTCGGTGTGTACAATCTTCCAATCGCTGTATTTTGCAGTGAATCCTTTATGGTTGGCGAGATGTTTCTTAAGGCGTACCTCAACAGGGTCTCCGGTATAACCGATATAATACCTGTCAGCGATGGTTGAATAAAGTATGTAAACGGAGTACATAAAAAATAAAGGTCAACATTTCTGTTGACCTTTTAGTGACCGCGTTAGGATTCAAACCTAAAACCTTCTGATCCGTAGTCAGATGCTCTATTCAGTTGAGCTACGCAGCCAATATTTATTTCAAATTGCGTTAGGATTCAAACCTAAAACCTTCCCGACCAGAGTCGGGATGCTCTATTCAGTTGAGCTACGCAGCCAATATTTATTTCAAATTGCGTTAGGATTCAAACCTGAAACCTTCCCGACCAGAGTCGGGATGCTCTATTCAGTTGAGCTACGCAGCCGATTTTCGGACGGCAAAGATAAGGATTTTAAGCTTATGCTCAAACTACAATCCATGTAAAAATTGTGTATGGATGAGGTCAACTACACTGGTCATACTCTTGGTTTCCTGGAATGTTTTCAGCTGCCGGTCGGCGCCTGTGCCCTGTTCCAGCATCTTATGTACATAGCTGATGGCATGGCGGCTGCCCAGGTCATTTAAAACATCGTCTACAAAATCCAGTAGTTCATAAATAAGTACACGGGTATTCACTTCTGTTTCTTTTCCAAAATCGATCAGGCTGCCATCGATCCCATAACGGCTTGCCCGCCATTTATTTTCATTCAGCAGGGCCCGGGAATACATCATAAAATTCAGGTTCTGGCTCCGTAGTTTATAGATCTTGGCACAAACAGCCTGGAACAAAGCGGCAATGGTGATCGTTTCCTGCACGGTCATGGGCACATCGCAGATCCTGAACTCAACGGTGTTGAAGAAGGGGTGAACCCGAAGGTCCCACCAGATCTTTTTAGCATTGTCAATGCAGTTTGTTTTAACCAGCAGTTTTACATAGTTATCATACGCTTCTATGCTGTCGAAATAATCAGGGATACCGGTACGAGGAAACTTGTCAAATACTTTGGTTCGGAATGATTTATACCCCGTTGTTCTTCCTTCCCAGAAAGGAGAGTTGGTGCTAAGTGCATAAATGTGCGGTAAAAAATAACGGGCCGAATTGGCGATATGAATGGCCATCTCCCGGTTGTCCATACCCACGTGCACATGCAAACCGAAAATAAGATTGCTTCTTGCAGCTTCCTGCAGTTCATTCACAATCTCGCTGTAGCGGATATGATCGGTGATCAGCTGGCTTTCCCAATGACTGAAAGGATGCGTACCCGATGCACCTACCCAAAGGCCCAGTTCATCGGCAATGCCGCTGATGGTTTTGCGAAGGGTGCCTACATCTACAAACGCTTCATCAATGTCCTGGCAAATATCGGTACCCACTTCCACCACGGCCTGGTGCATTTCTGCTTTCACCTTGTCTTTAATTACCTTTTGACCTTCCTGCACAATTTTCTGTTCATGACTTTTCAATTCCCTGCTTTCGGGATCGATCACCATGTATTCTTCTTCTACACCAAGCGTAAAATGTTTGTAAGATAGATTTGACATGTAACGTAATTAAAAATTAGGAATAAAAGATTGATGCAGGATACAGAATTCGGGATGCATGATACAAGATGCAGGATACCGGATAATTAAAAAGATCTATCCTGCATCCTGTATCCCGGATCTTGTATCTTTTAATAAAGCTTCTTCTTCGCCGAACTCCTCTTGATATATTCTCCCCAGGTAAGGTTATCCTTGTTGTCTTTATGCTCCATTGCTTTTTCAATAGCATAGGTAGCGGCGGTTTCAACCACCCAGTCGAAATTCTCCTGGCCAACGCTTTTTACATCAGCATCAGGTGCCGGGTTGCAGAAGTCGATGGCATAGGGTACACCGTTTCTTACTGCTAATTCCACCGTATTGAAATCATAACCCAGGTAACCGCAAATCCGCAGTACAATATCTTCCATCTGCTTATGCCTTTCGGGACTTGGCTTAAAATCAGCCACATAACGCAGGTGATGCGGATTGCGGGGTTCATAAGGCATGATGCGTACATACTTTCCGCCAATGCAATAGCAACGGTAGTATTCTTCAAATTTTATCTCTTCCTGCAGCATCATAACCAGTTGTTCTGTTTCGGCATGTTTTTCAAAGAACTCTTCCATGCTGTTCAGCTGGTAAACACTTTTCCATCCGCCACCGGCAAATGGTTTCATGTATGCCGGGAAACCGATGTAGTTGAATATGCCTTCCCAATCCATGGGATAAGCCAGGTTGGAAAAAGATTCTTCGCTGGTATCAGTGGGCAGATCCCGTGAAGGAAGTATCACTGTTTTAGGAACCGGCACGTCGATCTTTGTGGCCAGGCAGTTGTTGAAGAATTTTTCATCGGCGCTCCACCAGAAAGGGTTATTGATAACCGTTGTGCCGCACAAGGCTGCATTCTTTAAAAATGCCCGGTAAAAAGGAACATCCTGCGATATGCGGTCGAAGATAACCGCATAGCCGGAAGGTTCGCCCTGCATCACTTTATCAATGCGAACGGGTTCGGCCACGATGCCTTCTACTTTTTTACTGTTTACACGTGCTATAAAAGCTTCCGGGAAACTTCTTTCCTTTCCGAACAATACGCCTATTTTCTTCATAAAAGCAGTTTTAAGTTTTTGTATTTATGTGTCTGATATTTTAACCTGTTCAAATATATTTTTTCGGCGGCAATAAAACAAATTATGTTTAGGTGCCTGATGGCCTGTCCAAAAGAAGGGATAACTGCTATTTGCATTTAACTTTTACAGGGTATTTTCTTATTTTTGGCGATATGTCAGCAGAAAAGACAGCCGCTATCCTGGTAAAAGAACATCTCATCCAGTCTGTACATCTTAACCGGGAAGTTATTGTAGACTTTTACATTCCCACCCGCCTTCCAGCCAATAGCATTCCCCCGCTTTTATTGATCAACGACGGGCAGGACCTGCGTACCATGAATTTTGAAGAGATACTGGAAACATTGTATGAGAGTGATTCGCTTGATGACGTGTTCTATGTAGGTATTCATTGTGGTAAAGACCGCAAGAATGAATACGGAACGGCAAAGCTGCTCGACTATAAAGGCCGTGGCGCCCGGGCCGCACTGTATAACCGTTTTATCTTTGAAGAACTGCTGCCTTATATACGGATCGCATCGGGCATTCACCTGTTCAGTGAAAAATCCTTTGCCGGGTTTTCCCTCGGTGGATTGTGTGCCCTGGATATTGTATGGAACCATCCGCAGGAATTTGTAAAGACAGGCATTTTCAGCGGCTCATTATGGTGGCGTGATAAGGACCAGGAAGATGCCGGGTTTAATGAAGATACCGACCGCATCATGCACCGGCAGGTGAGGGAAGAACAGAACCCTGCACCCTGGCTCCGGTTCTTTTTTGAAGTAGGAACCCTGGATGAAACAGCCGACCGGAATAATAACGGGGTGATCGATTCAATAGACGATACCGTAAGCCTGGTAGAAGAGCTCGTTAAGAAAGGATACGACCGCAATACAGCCATCCGGTTCACCGAACTAAAAGATGGCAAACACGATGTACCCACCTGGGCAAAGGCTTTTCCCGAATTTTTAAAATGGGGATGGGGAAGGGGTGAAGTATATAAGTAAGTACAGTATATAAGTAAATAAAGTATATAAGTAAGTAAAGTATATAAGTAAGTAAAGAATATAAAGTAAAAAGGCCATCCGCATAACGGATGGCCTTTTTTATGGAGTGTTTGTATACTACTTAGAATATCAAACGCAGACCCAGTTGTAATGACCAGGTACTGGCAGTAGACGCACTTCTGATAAATGTTTTATCAACCAGTATCGGGTTTGAACCGGTTGGTGCATCATTGGGCGTATAAGTAGCCAGTTGATACCTTACTTCACCGGTGGTTGCGTTCTTGGTAGCCCTCAATGGGTTATTCACTACAAAGAAATCACGCAATCCCCAGTCTTTGTTCAGCAGGTTCAGGAAAAAACTCATTAATTAAAATATATACCGAACTCCGATTTGAGCTTGCCATACATCCTGAATAGCAGTTCCTTTTCTATAAGTTGAATAATTTAAACTGTTATTTACCAAGTTCATCCTAAATACCGGAACATTATTAACCGGGGCACGTGCTGCAATTGGTGAACTTGTATTAATTACATGTGCAACCCCCCATTTATTATTAAGCATATTGCCAATATTGAAAATATCTCCTCTGAATTGCAGAGTATGACGTTGTTTGCCAAATTTATGAAAGACTTCTACGATAGCAGATAAGTCAAACCTGGTTAACATTGGCATTAATGCACCATTTCTTTTTGCAATCTCACCTCTGTGAGATCTCAAATAACTATCACCCTGAATGTATGCCTCAAAAGCATCTTTCTGTTGTTGTACAGTAATTACCGTAGGAACATTATTAATTGTTGCGGTATATTGTTCAAAATTCATTTCAGACTGGCTGTTATCTTTTGGAATATACATCAAATCATTTCCACTTATCCCATCCAGGTTCATATCGCCTGAGTAAGCGTAAGAAAATCTACCCAGATTCTGAGATTGACCAAACAATGAAACCTGAATAGCAACTGTTTTAGCAATTTCTTTTCTGTAAGTAATGTTACCAATAAAACGGTTTGGTATGTCATTATCACTAAAAGAATTATCTGGAAGGTTATTGCCATTCACTGTTCTTGTTGAAGTGAAACTGCTAAATGCAATTGTACTTGCACTCATAAAATCCTTGGTACGACCATAATTATAAGCTAACATCCAGCTTAGCCCTTTTTGCAAAGGCTTTTCAAGTTTAACTGTGACAGTCATATTCGAACCATCGGGGCGGCTCGATAGTACGGTTGCATCGTTAATATTAGAATTGATCCTTACAGCACTTGCACTTCCGGCAAACCTTGGCCGATTATCAGGGCCACTAAATGTGGTAGTAGCAACTCTTTGGTTTGCATTATAATAAAAGATATTACTTATACTTTGCGTAAATAAAAATTCAGCAGAACCGACTATACCCCAAAATAATTTTTGATCAATTGCCAGATTAGTTCTGAATACCTGCGGGAATTTAAATTGTTTCTCAATTGGAGCAATATTATAACTAGGTGCTGGCACACCAGGAGTTGGCGCAGGTGTATTTCTGGTAATATTAGGACTGAATGGATAATTTTTAGTATTATCCTGGCTTATCTGCCCAGCCTGCATTCCATTATTTCCCACAGCATTACTAATAAATACAAATGCAGGACGGCCAGAAAATAAACCTAAACCACCTCGTATCTGTGTATTTTTGTCTCCTTTCACATCCATATTGAATCCAAATCTTGGATTAACCATTAATTTGGTTGACGGTAGCTGAGAAGTACTTAATTTGGTAGGATTACCTGACTCATTAACAAAACTGTAATTATTTACCTGCGGATTATTTACAGCATTCGAGGTAAAGAATGGTACGTCGAAACGAATTCCCAGAGATAGACTTAGATTATCTTCTATCTGCCATTCATCTTGTACATACGCTCCAATATTTTTTGCCTTTGTAACAGCATTCCATAATGCATTGTTGGGCAGATTACTGAACCCTAAAACGTATCTCCTTACATTTACGGGATTTTGTGTCATTTGTGGATTAGCTAAATACGCATTTGCAGAAGTATAAAAATCAGCAAGGCTGTTAAAAATATAAAAACCCTGAATTTGTGGAGTAAACTGATTAAAGAATTTAAATGATTCAAAATTTGCTCCGGCGGAAATGGTATGCCGGCCATTATAAAAAGTAAAGTTATCAGAGGCTTGCCAGGTATCTGTAAATAACTTATTATTTGGTGTAAAAGGTTCAGAGCCAAATGAAATATAGTTCCTGTCAGAACCAGTGCCATCTAATATATCAACAATTGGGAAAAGACTTCCCTTAACTTTTCTGTAGTCCCTGTTTGCTGTCCATCCAAAAATAAATTCATTAGAGACTTTATTACTTATACGGGTATTTAACTGCCCTATAATTGAATAAATATCGTTATTAATTTCGTAGTTGTTATTGGAATAATTCATTGTATTTACGCTGCTTAATCTGCCACCAGTTAAAGCTCCTGAACTACTTGCTGGTACATCACGTTGTGCACGTAAGGAATTAAATCGAACACTGAATTTATTTTTAGTATTAATGTTCCAGTCAATCTTGGCTAAAATTTTATAACTTCTGGTAATAAAATTATATCCCTGATATTCCCCCGGATCATAGGATAATTTAGTTTTAAGGAAATCAGTTAAACTATCTAATTCTGTTTTCTTAACCCTTGAAACGTTTGCTCCTCCTGTGTTTGAGCCATTATCAGCAACAAAGGCGGTTCCGGGATCAGTTCTTTTTTCATTTTCATAATTAGCAAAAAAGAATAATTTGTTTTTTATGATTGGCCCACCAAAAGTTGCTCCAAATTGTTTCACATCAAAATCTGATATTGAAACCAATGTTTTACCATCCGAACCAGCTTTAGTGCCTACAAAATTCTGATTACGCATATTGTAGAATGCTGACCCATGAAAAGTGTTTGTCCCGCTACGGGTAACTGCGTTAATGCTTGCACCAGTGAAGCCGGCATCTTTCACACTGTATGGAGAAACGTTTACCTGAATTTCTTCAATGGCGTCTACCGAAATCGGAGAAGCATTGGTTTGGCTGCCCGGTAATGCCTGCAGGCCAAAAGAGTTGTTGAAAATAGACCCATCAATGGTTAAATTAATGAAACGGTTATCTTGTCCTGCAAATGAAGTGCCGTTAGACTGAGGGGTTAATTTGGTAAAATCTGTTATATTTCTTGAGAGGGTGGGGAGTGCAGCTATCAACCTTCTGTTAACGTTAGTTGAAGTCCCTTTTCGATCTTTTGAAATAAGTGATCCCTTCCTCGCAGCTCCAGTCACTACAACTTCTTTCAAATCAGCAGTTGCATCTGTAAGAACAACATTTATTTTCGAAGTCTCACCCAGTTGTACATAAACATCCAATATCTCCTCTTTCTTATATCCAACAAAGGAGATGGTTACTTTATAGGGCCCACCAATGCGTAAACTAGGGATATTATATATACCATTTTTGCCCGAAGTAGCCCTATAAATAGAGCCCGAGGACTCATGCAGTACTTCTATAGTAGCTCCAGGTAAATCAGCTCCCTTAGAATTTTTTACCGATCCATTAATAGAACCGGTAGTTACCTGGGCTTGTAATGCAAATGGGAAAATTAAAAGTACAGTCAGGAAACGTACAATTTTCTTGATTCTCATAATAGTAGTTTTTTATAACCGCAAAGAAAGCGAATAATTGCCGAATTCTGTTAACTTTTATTAACAAAATTGGAGGCAACAGAAACTTAATATCTGCTGCATTTCATGACAAAAACAGGTATTAAAAACTGCAGGCAACGCATCGTAAAATGAAGCCGATTGGAGAAAGGAAACCGGTTCATCAAAGAATTACCAAAACCGGAACTTATAGTCTGGTATTCTGATTAACTTTGCAGCCTAATTACGATTTATGTTAGACAGTATTGAAAGCGCCATAGAAGATATCAAAAAAGGAAAATTAGTGATCGTGGTGGATGATGAAGACCGGGAAAATGAAGGAGACTTTATCACCGCAGCAAATAACGTTAGCCCTGAGATCATAAACTTCATGAGCATGCACGGCAGGGGCCTCATTTGCGCCCCCCTCAGCGAAGACAGGTGCAATGAACTGCAGCTGCAACCGATGGTTTCAAACAATACCTCTTTACACGAAACAGCTTTTACTGTAAGTATCGACCTGCTTGGGCATGGATGTACTACCGGCATCTCGGCACACGACCGGGCAAAGACCATACAGGCCCTGGTAAACCCCGATACCAAACCCGAAGACCTGGGAAGACCCGGGCATATCTTCCCCCTGCGGGCAAAAAAGGGCGGAGTGCTTCGTCGTTCGGGTCATACCGAAGCTACGATCGACATGGCAAGGCTGGCCGGTTTTGAACCCGCCGGCGTACTGGTAGAGATCATGAATGAAGACGGAAGCATGGCAAGACTGCCCCAGCTTAAAGAGATCGCTAAGAAATTTGATCTGAAACTGATCTCTATAAAAGACCTGATCGAATACCGCCTGCGGCAGGAAACACTGATAAAAGAAGAAGTGCGGGTTCAGCTTCCTACCCGCTATGGAAACTTTGAACTGGTTGCTTTTGAACAACTGAATACGGGCGAAGTACACATGGCATTGAAGAAAGGCGACTGGAAAAAGGATGAACCGGTACTGGTAAGGGTACACAGCAGTTGTATGACGGGAGATATACTAGGCTCCCTGCGTTGCGATTGCGGCGACCAGTTGCATCATGCCATGAAAATGATAGAAGCCGAAGGCAAGGGACTGGTACTTTATATGAACCAGGAAGGAAGAGGCATTGGCCTGCTGAATAAACTGAAAGCATACAAACTGCAGGAACAGGGCCGTGATACCGTGGAAGCAAACCTGGAACTTGGGTTTGATATGGATGAACGGGATTACGGCGTAGGCGCCCAGATATTACGCCACATGGGCATCAGCAAAATGAAACTGATGAGTAATAATCCACGCAAACGTGCCGGGCTGCTTGGCTATGGACTGGAAGTAGTGGAGAAGGTTCCCATCGAAATAAAATCAAATCCGCACAACGAAAAATATTTAACTACTAAAAGAGATAAACTGGGCCACGAGATACTGAACAGCCGGTAATTTATTGAACAGGCTGGGTATTGTCTTCATGCAGTTTGGCCGCCAGCCGCTTCTTTCTTTTTTCTTCATTGGGACCGAACAGGTCGGAGAACCGGTCGAAATCACTTTTGTAGGTAAGACTTATTCCCTGCCGGTTGCGCTGGCCAAATGTATAATCTATATTGGTCTTCCTGAATCCCACGATCCGCAGTTTTCCATCCTTACTCAATAACCATTCTGCTGTAAAATCCGGTGTAATGAGCAGGTTGGTATTGGTGAGGTAGGGGTTATTATAATCCAGGTTTCCGCCCAGCGAAATAACAAGTTTACCGTTGAGGTAGCTTTTGGTGATGCCGAATTTGGCTGCACCCTGCAGCTGCGAAACAGAGTTCTTCAGGTCAAGGCTCGGACTCACATCAAAATACGTTGAGATGGTATTATCGTTCAGCGCCTTTTGCAAAAACTTGCTGAAGGTGGTGGTCAATGCATTGGAAAGTACCTGGCCAATGGTACTGGCCGCAATGCCCAATGTATTATCGCCGGTTAAAAAACTTTCATTGCCTGTAACAAATGTGTTCAGTAACAGCAACGATGCCACCTGTTTCAGTTGTTCGTTCTTATCATTCTTCAGGTCGTCTAATTTTTTTTCTGCAATAAAGTCAGAACCAATACTTTTATCGAGTTCAAAATCAAAACTGATATCGGGTTTGTTCAGCACGCCTTTAAGATGCGCAATAATGGTAAGGTCTCCCTTCTGGCGCAGCGAAGGAGAGATGTTATTGAGGTTTACTTTTTCGGCGAGATACTCGGCATCAATATTTATCTGCGCCAGGTAAGGATCGCCGTTCCAGTTGATGGATGAGCCTTTGCGTATGGTAAAGAATTTTTTCAGCACCGTTTGAAAATTATAAGTGTACTGGCCTTCGGTGATCTCATAATTTCCCCGGATGGTAAGCGGTTCTTTTGTTCCTACGCGGATGTTGAGCAACCCGTTGCCTCTTCCTTTTATCACATCGCCCAGTGTTTCATCCAGTATCACATCCACTTTGCAGGCGGGGTTTGCGGTAATATCCATGTTGATGAAGAGGTTGCTTTCTTTTTTATGGATAAACTCATCTTCCATCTTGCTTCCGTACTGTACATACTGAATATAATCAACACCGCCGATCTCCTGGCTGCTGCCGGTAGGAATATAAATATGACTGCTGTCGGTGGAAGAAGGCTCGCCGTTAATGTCCATCCGCATATCGGTTATGGGCCCGTCTAATGTCATCACCGCTTTGCCGATCACTTTTCCGTAGAACTGGCTGTTGTCTTTTTTAGTGGTATTCAGCACCAGCATCTTATTGGTTTGAAAACGCAGGTTATCAAAACCAAAATCGGTGAAGAGGTTATGACGGATCTTGCCGCTGGCCGTACCGCCGTTGTTCAATGTGTCTTTTAACTGGATGGTGCCGAGGTCAATTTCATCGGGGTTAAAGATGATGGTCTCGTTATCAAACTTGTATTTGCACTGGGTATATTTTACTTTGAATGAACCTCCGTTCACCGTTACACTGCCGGTAATATATTTATGATCGCTTCCGCCTTTTAAGCGAAGGTCGCTGATGGCATTGCCCTGCATATTGCTGAAGATGCCGCCCATATAGTTGTCGAGTATGCTGATGTCGAAACGTTCAGAACCGAAAGCAATATCTACCTGATTGCCCGTTGTATCTTTATAATTGTAAATGCCGTCGAAATTAAATTTGTAATCTTTACCGTCGGCATCTGCTTTTACTTTTACCAGTCCGGTAGCCGTATTCACATCGCCTTTCACATTCACGGTACCAATGTCTTTATTATCCACACGTACATTTTCTGCCCTGGCATCGTATTCAATGATCTGTTTGCCAAACGGATCCTTCAGCCTTACCGTTCCGGTTATTATTCCTTCCAGCCTGGGCTGGGTCATGAACAGCGGGGTAAAATCATTGATGTTCACCTTGCGCAGTTTGGCAACAAGGTTGGTATGATCTGTCAGTTCATCCAGTTCGGTATCTATAACAATCTCCTGGTCACCCTGGGTAAAACGTACGCCTTTTGCATCAATGAATGAACGGCGTACGGTGATCTCCCCGTCTTTTTCCAGGTTCCATTTTTTATCATTCAATATAAAGGAAGAAGGGAAGAGGTGTATGCGTACGCCATCAGAAAGTGTTTGCACACTGGCATTGAATTTTGCCTCGCTCAGCGTTTTACTGGCGCTGGTGGTTAACTGAATATTCGATACATCATTTCTTGCACTCAGCAGCAGCCGGGTATTGGGCAGGTGAAAACTGTCGCTCAATCCCACATCACTTACCGAAATGGTTGCATTCAGGCTGTCTAAGTTGCCCTTGCTTACCAGGTCAACATTGGAGAAACGTTTTCCATCATAACTGAATTCCGGTACGCTGGCATTTACATTCATTTCATTCTGCGCCAGTTTAAGATTGCCGGAGAAGGTGGAATTATTAAAGCCGCTGAGTTTTTTATCCAGCAGTTTTACATAGTCATCTACCTGTCTTGTTTTAATATAGAAAGAAAAATCCTGGTCGCTTACCTGCCTGGTGGGTTTTTCTATGTAGGCAGGGTAGTAGCGGTTTAAAAATACCTTGAAGGCATCGGGTAAATCCAGCACTTTAAAACTACCGGTTAAATTCCCTTCCAGCTCATTGGTTTGAACGGTGAGCATTTTTTTATCGTCAACTATCAGCGACCGTAAGATCAGCGAATCAAAAGAGAGGCGGCTGGTATCGTGCCACAGTTCGGCATTGTATACTTTGGCCGTACCCAGGAAATCATCGATATTATTACCGGCAAAATTCAGGTTCAGTTTCCCGGATAAGGAAAAATTCTGTTTGGTATAATGCAATTGCTGCAGGTTGGCTTTCTGCAGGTCGGCATCAAAATTAAATTCTGTTTTATCGCTCAGCAGGCTGATGGAACCATTCAGGTTCGAGATCTTTAAATTCGGGTCGTCAATATCCAGGTGACCTTTAAAAAGATTTTTTACAAAGGTTCCGTCCAGGGTTATGTTCTGGTAAGTGTAGCCGGAAAAATCAAGCTGCTGCACTTTACCATTGAAGTCGGCGTTGAGGTCCTTCAGGCTGAATCCTTTTCCCCGTACCTGTCCGCTAAACGCAACATTACCCAGCTGGTTGTTGTTGAAAAAACGACCGAGGTTAAACCCGGCCGAAGATATCTTGCCGGAATAAGTAGGCACATTCACATTGCGGAGTTTCATGTTTATATCCGCATTTACATTGCCCAGGTTGGTGCTGATATTTCCATAAGCAACAAAGTCTTTTATAAAACCGGTGAAGTTTCCTTTAAAACGGATCGTACTTAACTGGTTCAGTTGTGGCTGTTTGATCGTTTTTAAATAAGGAACCAGGGTAACCAGGTCGTTGTAATTGGTAAGTAGGTCTTCCGATTTAAAATCGATGAAGGTATTCTCTATATCGGGTAACCCCCGTAACGTGATATTGCCTTTAACGGTGGTATTGCCGCTTTTAATGTTCAGGTTCCTGGCCGAAAGATTATCGATGGTGCCTCTTGCTTTTCCCTGGAAATATAAAATGCGGTTCCATGTTTTTAACTGCG
This sequence comes from Ferruginibacter sp., assembly GCA_044220615.1. Lineage (GTDB taxonomy): Bacteria > Bacteroidota > Bacteroidia > Chitinophagales > Chitinophagaceae > Ferruginibacter. The sequence continues at coordinate 655,603 of JBGAQR010000001.1, forward strand.
GGGCAAAGTATGCAATGTCGTCGCTGTGAATATGGCTGTTCTCAAAATTTCCTTCCAGCGTAATGCTGTGAATGAAACTGGCCATGTCGGCATTAAAGTTATCGTACCGCATCACATAGTAATTGCCGATCCTGCTTTTGGCTGTTTTAATGTCCAGGTCACTGAACTCCATCATTGCCGGCGTAATCTTCATGGTTGCAACAAGCTGCTTTACTTCAAAGCCGCTTTTTTCTTTGGTACTCAGTTTTATATTGGCAGCAACGGTATCTTTTGCAAACAACACATTACTGAGGTCGCCGTTTATGCTGCCGAATTGTAAATGAAACCCGTCGAAGTGATCGGTATAAGCCGGGCGGGGAGTTTCTTTATCATTGCTGAAACTTCCATTGCTGATATGAATATTCTTTGCGCTTAATACCCAGCCTTCTTTATTCCATTGCAGCTGGCCCGGGTTTGAAACAGGAGAGGAGCCCGGCGAACGAACACCCGGGAAGGGTTTATTGCCCTGGTAATCGTATAAAGAAAAAACGGGTTCATCAAAATCAAGTTTATTAAGTGCAATTATCTTTTTCTGCAGGTCTATCTCATCGGCGGTAATATCCAGTCTTTTCAGCGAGCCCTTCATATCCTGTCCGAACCATTTATCAATACGGTTGAACGTGATATTCTTCAACTCCAGTTCTTTCAGGTCTATTTGTATCGTTCCTTTTTTTGAACCGCTGCTTTTTGGTGAAGAGAAATAATCAATAAGGAACTGGTAATTCCATATGGAGTCGGTACGGTTCATATTGATCACGGCATCCGAAAGGCCCACATATTTCAACACGGGTTTATCTTTTAAAAAGAACCAGTCGCTGATATTCACTTTTAATGAACCGGCATATAACAGGGTATCCTGTTTGCGGTCTTCTACCAGTACTCCTTCTACCAGCATCTTGCTGAATAAACTGAAATCAACATGCCGAACAGAGACCTTTGTCTTTAAACTTTTGGATAAAGTGGCCGATACTTTTGAAACCAGCCAGTTTTGTACAGGGTTCAGGTGAAGGATGCCCCAGCCCGATAAAAGCAGGATGATGAGCAGCAGGAAGAACCAGGTTTTGTGCTTTATTTTCCGGAACAGGAAGGCCCAGCCAACCACCCAGGCCAGTAATAAAACGGCAAACAGCCATTTGGATATGGGCCAGGTAAAAATGAAGATGATGATAAGCGCTGCCCAGGCCACCAGCGAGAGTAAAAACCATTTTGATATGTTCAGGAATCTAGGCAGGGCGATTTATTATATGTAAAAGTAATTATTCGCCCTCTAAAGGCAAATTCGGTACCAAAATTTACCCTTTCTTTTACATCAGCAAGCGGTTAACAAGGGGTTAATGAAAGAAGTGCAGGATAAAGAAGAAGGGCCTTATTTCTTTTGATTCATTTCTTTATTGAACTGCTCCGAATTTCCTTTGGGAATGGACAGGTTCTGCCAGCCTTCGTTCTTTATCATACGGCCGATGTAAATGATCTGTCCCACATGATAGGGATAATGCGCCAGTTGCCGGTTGATGGCATCCATCACCGGTAAACCCTCGCTTCGTATATAAATGGTTTTGCCAAGGTCTTCTTCGGTTAAAGAAGAAATAGCGTTCAGGCAGCAGTTCCATCCCTTTTCCCAACATGCGATCAGTTGCTCTTTATCCAGGTGCTGCTCTTCAAATTCCGTATCCCGGTTACGTCCTTCTTTTTCTCCGTCGCTGGTTAAAAAATCGGTCCAGCGGCTGAGCATATTGCCGGACATATGCTGGATGATGATGGCAATGCTGTTGCTTGCTTCGTTGGGCCGATAATGAAAGTCGGTATCGGTTAACTGCGCAAAGGTTTTATCGCCGAGTTCTTTGTAATAGGTTAATCGCTTGGTGGCTGATTGTAGAAATAGGTTACTTAGTGACATGTTATCTTTTTTTAACCGCAGAGAACAGGAGAAAAAGAGTTTTCGCAGAGACTATTAAAAAATCTCTGCGAAAACTCCGCCCCTCTCTTTCTCTGCGGTGAGAAGAATATTTAATATCCTCTTGCATCATCATCGCCCCGTTTATCCCCGATCGCTATTATTTTTCTTCCCAGTACCTGTATTACTTCTGTTCTGCCGATCGCTTCTCTTACTTTTACCTGGTATCCCATCGCTTCCAGTTGCTTCTTCACTTCTTCCGGAAAGGATTTTTCAATATCAACCCGGTCGGGCGACCACTGGTGATGGAATTTGGGTTTGTTCACTGCATCTTCTGCACTCATGTTGAACTCTAAAATATTCAGCAGGGTTTGAAATACGCTGGTGGGTATGGTGGTTCCGCCGGGGGTGCCCACTACTAAATAAGGATCGTTGTTCTTTAAAACAAGGGTAGGCGTCATGCTGCTCAGCATTCGCTTGCCGGGGGTAATGGCGTTCTTGTCATTTCCCAAAGCGCCATACATATTGGGTACGCCGGGCTTTACACTAAAATCATCCATCTCGTTGTTTAAAATAAAACCGGCGCCGGCAACAACGGTATGACTTCCATAACCGTCGTTCAATGTAGTGGTAACTGCCACGGCATTTCCATAGGCATCTATCACACTTAAGTGCGTGGTCTCTTCGCTTTCTTTTATGATACCTGCACCGGTAAGTTTACTGTTACCAGCCTTGCCGGGCTCATAATCTTTCATCCGTTCTTTTAAATAGGCGTCGCTTACCAATGTTTTTACCGGTACTTTCACAAAATCGGGATCGCCTAAAAATTCAGCCCGGTCGGCAAAGGCCCGGCGTTCCACTTCGGTCATCAGTTGCACCGATGCAGCGGTTTGAAATCCCATTGATGCAATATTCCTGTGCTCGATCATCTTCAGCATCTGTTGTACTATCAGTCCGCCACTGCTTGGCAGGGGCATGGAAATGATACGGTAACCTTTGTAATCATAATCCACCGCAGGCCTTTCTTTTGCTTCATAATTTTTCAGGTCATCCAGCGAAATGATGCCATTGCCTTTCTGCATTTCTTCCACGATCAGCCTGGCGGTTTCGCCTTCATAAAAACCTTTCTGTCCATGGTCTCTTATACGCTTTAATGTAGCAGCAAGTTCTTTTTGTATCAGCAGGTCACCCGCTTTCCATCCTTCATCTTTTATAAATGCGGTTGCTGATCTGTTCTGTTCCAGGAATTCTTTCTTGTTATAATTAAAAGAAGAAGCCTGCGAAGCCGTAATGGCAAAACCGTTCTCTGCCAGGTCAATAGCAGGCTGTACTAACTTTCGGAACGGGAGTTTTGCATATTTCATGCTTGCAAACAAACCGGCTACCGTACCGGGTACCCCCGAAGCCAGGTGGCCGTACTGCGACAGGTCCATTTGAGCATTGCCGTCTTTATCCAGGTACATATCCCGACTGGCCCTTGCAGGCGCTTTTTCACGGTAATCGATACAGATATTGCTGCCGTTCTTTAAATGAGCTACCATAAATCCACCGCCACCAATATTGCCGGCGGCGGGATAAACCACGGCCAATGCTAATTGGGTGGCAATGGCTGCGTCAAATGCATTTCCTCCCTGTTTTAAAATATCAAGTCCAACCATACTTGCCAGCGGATGGGCCGATACCACAGCGCCCTTTTTGCAGGTAATGTTCTTTTGAACGGAATAATTACGCCCATTGATCTTTTTCGGCTGCGAAAAAGCAGGCGCAAGGGCTACTGTACTAAAAAGAATGCTTAAAAATATCTTTCTGAATATCATAACCGGTTTTTATGAACCGAAATTACTTTATTGCCGTCATATTTAACATTACAGATGGTAGATACAAATCAACTGCTTTCTTTATTTTCACGGAATATTTATGAGAATGGCCAACTGCCTTCTTTGTCACCAAACAAATAAGATGAGAGTTAAATCAATTTTTGCAGCCCTGCTTTTTATGAGTACTACTGCCATGGCGCAATTAAAGTCGCCGGATGAATTTTTAGGTTACTCACTGGGTAGCAGGTTCACCCCACATTACAAGATCGTAAACTACTTCAATCAAACAGCTGCTGCCATGCCGCAAACGATGAAGCTGGAAAAATATGGCGAAACCAATGAAGGCAGGGAACTGCTGCTGGCCTTTGTTTCTTCGCCAGAGAATATGACAAAACTGGAAGATATACGCAGGAATAACCTGCGGCTTACCGGTATATTGAAAGACAAACCGGCTGACCTGTCTGCACCGGTGATCGTTTGGCTGAGTTTTAATGTACATGGTAATGAAGCAAGTTCTTCGGAAGTTTCGATGAAGACCTTATACGAATTACTGAACCCTGCCAATGCCCAGACAAAAGAATGGCTGAAGAATACGGTGGTGATCATTGATCCCTGTTTAAACCCTGATGGAAGAGACCGCTATGTGAACTGGTTTAACCAAATGGTTGGAAAAAATGCCAATGCCGATGTAGCCAGCAGGGAACACCGGGAACCCTGGCCGGGCGGCAGGGTGAATCATTATAATTTCGATCTTAACCGTGACTGGGCCTGGCAAACACAGGTTGAAACACAGGGCCGGGTAAAAGTATACAACCAATGGATGCCGCAGGTCCATTGCGATTACCACGAGCAGGGGATCAACAGTCCGTATTATTTTGCACCTGCTGCCGAACCTTTTCATGAAGTGATCACCAAATGGCAAAGAGATTTTCAGTTTACGATCGGTAAAAATCATGCACGCTATTTTGATGCCAACGGCTGGCTCTACTTCACTAAAGAAATATTCGATCTTTTCTATCCATCGTATGGAGATACCTATCCAACATATAACGGTGCTATCGGCATGACCTACGAACAGGCCGGCCATAGCCAGGGCGGACTGGCGGTTATAAATAATGAAGGAGATACGCTTTCTTTAAAAGACCGCATTGCCCATCACTTTACCACCAGCATGAGTACGGTGGAGATCGCTTCAAAAAATGCAGGGAAGTTACTGACCGAGTTCAAAAAGTATTTTGATGAGGCCAACTCAAATGGTGTGGGAGAATATAAAACATATGTCATCACCGAAAACAATGAAGGTAAGCGGAAGGCGATACAGAATTTCTTTGAACGGAATGGGATCGTATATGGTTCAGTAAATGCCCCGCTGGCCAAAGGATATAATTATTATACTGGCAAAGAAGAGAATTTTGCTGCCGCCAGCAGTATGGCGGTAAGCGCTTACCAGCCCAAGTCGGCGCTGGTAAAGGTATTGTTTGAACCGAAATCAAAACTAAGTGATTCTGCTACCTACGACATCACCGCCTGGAGCATTCCTTATGTATATGGCGTGCAGGCCTATGCGGTTAGGGAAAGACTGGCGATGGCTTCTTACAGCAATCAAAGCACAAACAGTACGGTGTCTGCATCAGCTTATGGGTACCTGGTGAATTATAATTCTTTTGCCGATGCAAAATTCCTGGCTGCATTGCTGAATGCAAAAATAAAAGTTCGTTTTGCAGAAAAAGATTTTGGATTCAATGGAAGAACATTTTCAAAAGGAACACTCATCATCCTGAAAAAAGGAAATGAAGATAAGCTGCAGCAGTTTGCCGGTATGGCAGCGGCAAGTAATGTGTCGGTTACAGAAGTAAGCAGCGGGTTTGTGGATAATGGGTTTGATTTTGGCAGCGAAAAAGTACACCTCATTAAAAAGCCAAACGTGGTAATGCTTACGGGCAAGGGCGTAAATGCAAATGCTGCCGGCGAAGTATGGCATTGGTTTGAAAAGCAACTCGATTATCCCATTACATTGATAAATGCCGAAGAAGTGGACGGGGGTGACCTGAAGAATACGGATGTGCTGATACTGCCGGATGGCAATTATAAATTCTTACAGAACAAGGATGCATCGGCAGAGATCAAGGCCTGGGTACAGCAGGGCGGCAAGGTCATTGCGCTTGATAATGCCGCTGCACAGATAGCTAAGGCCGAATGGGGTTTTAAGTCGAAGAAAGAAGACGACGATAAGAAAAAGGATGATAAGAAAGACGATAAGGATGCATATGCCGATGTGAAGCGTTACGAGAACAGGGAGCGTGACTGGATCGTAAATAATATTCCCGGGGCTATTTATAAAGTGGAACTGGATAACTCTCACCCGCTGGCTTTTGGTTATGGCAATAATTATTTTACGCTGAAGCTGAGCGATGAGATCTATGAGTTCATGAAGGGCGGCTGGAATGTAGGCATCATCAAAAAAGAGAACCAGGCAGCGGGTTTTGTAGGCAATAAGTTGCAGGAAAAAATAAAAGACGGAACGGTGATCGGTGTACAATCACTGGGCAATGGCTCGGTGGTGTTCTTTGCCGATGATCCCATCTTCAGGAATTTCTGGGAGAACGGGAAGATGATGCTGGCCAATGCGGTGTTTTTGGTAGGACAATAAAATTAATTAAGGATTAAAAATTAAGAATTAATAATTAAACCATTCAGTATGTTCAGGAAATCAGTGCTTGCATTTTTAATTTTTAATTTTTCATTTTTAATTGTTTCAGCGCAGGCTCCCCGGTCATATACGTCTGCTGAATTGCTGCTTCAATTAAAAAAGTTAAACGTACTTGGTTCGGTGTTATACATTGCGGCACATCCCGATGATGAAAATACCCGGCTGCTTGCTTACCTGGCCAACGAAAAATTATACCGTACCGGTTATTTGAGTTTAACAAGAGGTGATGGCGGCCAGAATTTAATTGGCGATGAACAGGGTGTTGATCTTGGGTTGATACGCACACAGGAATTACTGGCTGCAAGAAGGATCGATGGTGCCGAACAATTCTTCAGCCGTGCCTTTGATTTTGGTTTCAGCAAAAGCCCCGAAGAAGCCATGCGCTTTTGGGGGCACGATAAAATATTAAGCGATGTGGTTTGGGTGATACGTAAGTTCAAACCCGATGTGATCATCACCCGTTTTCCTACTACCGGGGAAGGAGGTCATGGGCATCATACCGCTTCTGCCATCCTTGCCGGTGAAGCATTTGATGCAGCAGCCGATCCCACAAAATTTCCCGAGCAATTGCAACAGGGTGTTAAAGTATGGCAGGCCAAGCGTTTGCTCTGGAATACCTTCAGCTTTGGCGGCACCAACACACAGCGGGAAGACCAGTTTAAAATGGAATGCGGCGATTACAATCCCATCCTGGGAAAAAGTTATGGAGAGATAGCTGCTGCAAGCCGCAGCCAGCACAAGAGCCAGGGCTTTGGCGTGCCGGCGCAGAGAGGCAGTGTGATCGAATATTTTAAAACCATTAAAGGCGATGCCCCGGTTAATGACCTGATGGATGGGGTTGACATGAGCTGGAACCGCATCAACGAATCAAGCCTTACCGGCGCCGTTAATAAGATCACCGGTAAGTTTGATGTGGAACATCCCGAACGATCTCTTTTAGCGCTCACCAGATTGTACAAAGAAATGGAAGCTGTAAAAGATGAGTACTGGAGAAATATAAAACTGAATACGGTGAATGACCTGGTGGAGAATTGCAGTGGTTTATTTATGGATGCAACCACCAACACACAGTTTGCGGTGCAGGGGGATAGTTTAAAAATAAACCTGGTGGTGAATAACCGGTCGGGTGCCAATATTTTAAGCGCCGATGCTTTCCTGAATGATGATTATGTGATCTTTGATCAGCTGAAGAAAAATGTGAACTCGGTGCAGAACTACAGTGTATATATCAAGCCCGGTACAATAGTCACGCAACCTTACTGGCTGCAGAGCCAGATGGACAAAGGGAGCTTTAATGTGACCGACCAGCAACAGATAGGCAAGGCAGAGAGCGATCCCATGAGTGTGTTGTTCAGTATGATGGTGGAAGGAATGGAATTCCGGTTCCGCAAACCCATCCGCTATAAACACACCGACCCGGTGAAGGGAGAGTTGTACCAGCCGGTATCGGTGATACCGAAGATAGAACTGAACTATGCCGGAGATGTTTTTTTGGCAGTGAATAATAAGCCGGTGGATGTACGTACACACGTTAAATCAAACCTGCCGGATGCTTCCGCCTATACGGTTACTAAACTTACATCAGCAAAGATCGCCAGTTCAGCCAATCCCTATATATATAAAGGAGGACCTGCCAATAAAGAAAGTTATGAATCATCTGCTTTTACTTTTAACGGGGTGGATGCTGATTATTCCGAACAGGTGAAGCTGCAGGCAGGTGATGGGAATAATCTCTTTACACAATACAAACGAACCATTGAGTACGATCATATTCCTTCCATCGTTTATTTTCACGATGCATCTGCAAAGATCTCAAAAGTTGATCTGCGTACCGAAGGAAATTTTGTAGGTTATATTCCCGGCGCCGGTGATAAGATACCCGAAGCGTTAATTCAAATGGGTTATAAAGTGGTACCGCTGAAGGAAAGCGATATCAATGCAACCAACCTGCGCCAGTTTGATGCTATTGTTACCGGTGTACGGGCTTACAATACCAACGAGTGGATGAACAATGTGTACGATGAACTGATGTTGTATGTGAAAGAAGGCGGTGTGCTGCTGGTGCAGTATAATACCAGCAACCAGATAGGGCCGGTGAAGGCTAAGATATCACCCTACCCGTTTACCATCAGCCGCAACCGTATTACCGATGAAGAAGCGAAAGTGAATTTCCTGCTCCCCGATCACCCGGTGTTGAACTCTCCAAACAAAATAACCGAAAAGGATTTTGAAGGATGGATACAGGAGCGGAGTATCTATCATGCAGAGAATATCGATACGGCGTATAAAAAAATATTCAGCATGAAAGACCCCGGCGAAAAAGAACAGGATGGCAGTCTCATCATTGCCAATTACGGCAAGGGAAGATTTGTGTATACAGGTCTTGTCTTCTTCAGGGAATTACCGGCAGGTGTGCCGGGTGCATACCGACTCTTTGCGAATTTGATCGCTAATAACAGGGCAAAGTATATTAAGTAGGTGGGGTATAAAAAGTAAACAATGTAAATAAAGTATATAAGGAGATAAGGTGAATACAGGGAGGCTGCTGAACTAAAAAGATGACATAGTGCTTTGTGTTTTCTCTGCGTGTCTTTTTGAAACAAATATGCAAAACGAAAGATCATATTGGAATAAATGGTACATCGCTGTAACTGTTGTTCTGGTTATTGAGATCATTATCTTCTATTTAATAACCAGGTCATTCTCATGAGCGGCATCGACTGGACCATATTAGTTGTAACGCTTGCCGGCATCATCCTGTACGGCATGTATAAAAGCCGTACCTCCAAAAACCTGGAAGGATATTTTTTAAGCGACCGTTCGCTGCCCTGGTACCTGGTGTTATTAAGCATCATGGGTACGCAGGCCAGCGCCATTACATTTTTAACCGGCCCCGGGCAGGCTTACAGCGATGGAATGCGTTTTGTACAATACTATTTTGGATTGCCCCTGGCCATGATCGTAATCTGTATCTTCTTTGTGCCGGTCTTCAGCAAACTAAAAGTATTTACTGCCTACGAATTTTTAGAGAACCGCTTTGATGTAAAAACAAGAACGCTTACTTCCTTATTGTTCCTGGTATCCCGGGGCCTGAGTACCGGCATCAGCATCTTTGCGCCATCTATTGTATTGAGTTCCTTAATGGGATGGAATATTTATTATACCAACCTGGTGATGGGAGGCTTACTCATCATCTATACCATGAGCGGGGGAGCCAAGGCTGTAGCACATACACAGAAACTGCAGATGATCATTGTATTTGTTGCGTTGTTCATTGTAGGTTATTTAGCTGTTAAGTTATTGCCCGATGCCATCGGTTTTACCGAGGCCTTGCACAAGAGCGGGGAGATGGGTAAGATGAATATCATCACCACCGGGTTTACCGATAAAGGGTTCGACTGGAAGGACAAATACAATATCTGGAGCGGACTCATCGGCGGATTCTTTTTAGCGCTCAGTTATTTTGGTACCGATCACAGCCAGGTGGGGCGCTATCTTACGGCAAAAAATGAAAAGGAAAGCAAGAAGGGATTGCTGATAAACGGGCTGGTGAAAGTACCCATGCAGTTCTTTATCCTGCTCATCGGCATCCTGATCTTCTCATTTTATCAATACAACAAGGGCCCGGTTTATTTTGATGAAGTAAGTCTTACACAGGCAAAACAAACCGTGAAAAAAGATTCGCTGAACATGCTGGAGGCGCAATACACCACCGCCTTTGCCGCCGGTAATAAAACGGAGGCCAATGCTGTGCGTAAAACATTCAAAGGAGTGATGGAGCGGGCGCTGCCAGATCAAAAACCAAACGATACCAATTATATCTTCCTGTGGTTTGTGAAAGAGAATTTACCGGTAGGGTTGATCGGGCTGATCTTTGCTATTATCTTTTTAGCAGCCTGGGGCAGTATTGCCGCAGCGCTCAATTCACTGGCAGCCTGTTCGGTGGTTGACTTCCATAAAAAATTCTTTGTAAAAAAAGAAACAGAACTGGAAGATTATAAAGTATCGCAATGGTATACGCTGGGCTGGGGTGTGTTCTGCATCATCATCTCCATGTTTGCGTACAACATTGGTAACAGCCTCATTGAGGCGGTGAATATTCTCGGCTCTTTATTCTATGGTGTTATCCTCGGTATCTTCCTCGTTGCCTTTGGAATGAAGTTCATAAAGGGCCATGCGGTGTTCTATGCCGCTGTAGTCTCTGAATTGCTGATCATACTTATTTACAAGATGGATGTGATCTCCTTCCTGTGGCTGAATGTGATAGGGGCCGTGCTGGTGGTTGTACTGGCGGCGATACTGCAACTGTTTATAAAACAAAAAGCGCTGCAGAGTGATGCAACGCTTTTCTGATCATTAATAAGTTATTACTTCAGGCCTTTTTGAAAATCCTCATTGATCTTCACATAATCATCATTCTTTGCTTCTTTGGCCAGCTCCATTGATTTTTTAGAACTTTCCAATGCACCGGCAGTATCACCCATTTCTTTCTGGATCTTGGCTTTGTAGATCCATATCCAGAATGCCTTGGCGTTTCTTTCCAGTTCTTTGTTTACATTTTCCAGCGCCTTGGGAAGGTTCTTATCGTATTCGTTATAAAACTGGGCAGCCTGCCAGTAAGGTTTTTTATCGGTTTGCATGGCGGCTTCTATTTGGCCCCTTACTTTATCTTTAAAGTCGGCCTTAATAGGAATACCCACCACTGTTTTCTCCCACATGATCTGCAGTTCGCAGCTTTCTGGTTTAACATCTACAAACTGCATGGTAAAGCTTTCCACTTTTTCTTTCATCTTCATTGGTTCTACCCGGAACTTAACCACGTCCTCGCTTTCTTTATACCCGTCGGTGCCCCAGTTCTTCAATCCTTTGTTGAGGATGATGTCCCAGGAATCGATGCCGGGGATGGTATATAAAACATAGGTACCGGTATCAACATTTTTTCCGCCGATCTCAAGTGGTTCGGTAAGTACCAGTTTGGTGGCGGCATTGGCCCCGGTGCGCCATATTTTGTTGAAAGGAACCAGGTCGCCGAATATTTTGCGGCCTTTGGCTGCGGGCCTTGAATAAGTAAGTTCAATAGAACCGATGGCAAATTCCTGCTTAACGGTTTGCGTAGGCGATGGTGCAGGCATTTTTACCTGGGCAGTACCCACAAAAGAGAAACAGGAAAGGGCGATGAGGGGGAACAGTAATTTCTTCATAAAAATTTTTTAGGGGACTAAGGTAGTGAAATTGAATGTAAGGAGAAATTGAAAATGGGGGTAATTAAAACTTCACCTTTACGCTTGCTGAGGTTTTTCTGCCTTTTTTTACTTTCCATTGCGGGCCTTGCATAATGAGACGTTTGGCGGCTTCGTCGTAGGCCGGACCAAGGGATTTGTTTACCCGTACATTGCTGATGGTGCCGTTCGCTTTTACATCAAAGCTCAGTTCCACTTCCCCATGAAATTCGCTTTTCAGCATTTCCTCGGTGATGTCGAGGTTATTGGCCACGTAGGTATTATAATTATCCCAACCATCTTTTGGTTCTACATTGATAGCGGTATCGCTTAAAACAGAGGCCCGGCGTATCTTACTGTTGAGGCTGAGTTCGCCTGCTTTGTCCTTAACAGCCTGTTCATTTTCCAGCAATATGATCCTGTTCATGGCCTGGTTGCTGCGTAAAGAATAAGTACGGGGCTGGTAACCTATTGATTTTACTTCTACGGTAATAAGCGAATCGGTAGAAAACAAACGGAAATTTCCTTTCACATCGGCATAGGTATCAAAATTGCCGCTCTTTACCGAAACATTGGAGAAGGGCAGGGGTGAGTTATCGGCTGCTACTACCTGTGCATTAAAGAACAGGTTGGATGATCTTTCTTTCCTGGAAGCATTGCCGGCAGACTGTCGCTTCAATACTTCGCCATCCGTTTCAAATGCTTTGGCAGCTTCCTTACTGTCTTTCATCATAACCGTTTCGGTCATGGCAACATTTTTATCTGCCGCTGTTGCAACAGCTGGTGCAGAAATGACAACGGAGCTTCTGCCTGCAGTACCTGCCGATTTATCGGAACCTTGTTTAATTGAATCTGCAACGGGTATTCTGCCTGGTTTGTCAGCGAGAATATCATCAGGTCTTTCCTTCGTATTGGTTTGTGCAACGATTGTATTACCTGTGGAAGTTTTTTCGTTTGCTGCTGGAGGAGTGGTTGCGGTCTTGTTGTTTTCTTCTGCAAGCTTTGGTATCGTATCGTCTTTTACCCGGGGCGTTACAGAAGAGGGGTTGTTTTCTACTCTTGCTATTTGTGGTCCGGCTTTTTCTTCTGTATTATTCTTATTGGTTAAGAAAAAAGTAAGGGCTGTTCCGGAGCCGATGAGCAGTACGGCGGCTGCGGCTTTCCACCACCTGCCTGTTGACCGGCGCATGGCTACCACTTTGGCCCCGGTTCCTGCTTCGGCCATTTGCTGGCGGGCAAGGGCCAGTTGTTTTTCCCATTCTTTATCACTCATGGCGCCATAACCTTCCATCGCTTCAGAAAGAAAAGGATCATCCAGTGCAGCTTTCTCCATCTGGTGCATTTGTTGCGCCGTTAGTTTGCCCGAGAAGTATTTTTCAATATCCTGGGCTGTATAGATGGTATTTTTATTTTCGCTGCTCATTTATTCAATAAGGTCATCAGATCTTTATTTGTTTTTCTTCCATGCATATCTTCAGGTTCCGCTTTCCGTTCTGAATATAGCTTCTCACTTTGTTCCAGTCGTACCCGGTTATTTCTGCTATTTCGTTGTAACATTTATTCTCCAGATAAAACAGCATCACCGATCTTTTCTGTTCTTCGGCCAGGGTATCGATGCATTGCTCTAATTTCTTAAAATTTTCTTCTTTTTCCAATGCCTCGCCATTCAGATGCGAATTTTGTTCGGAATACATAAAATTACCACTGAATTCTGTGGTTTTCATATTCCGGGGGCTGCGGAGCTGCATCAGGCAGTAATTACGGGTAAGTACGTGCAGCCAGCCCTTGAAATTTTCTACTTCGTGAACCCTGAGTTTGCTGTGTAGTTCATTGAAAATGTCCATTACGGCATCCTTGCAGCGTTCGGGATCCTTAAAATACTTGAGGCAAACACCAAATACCAGGTCCATATAGCGCTGGTAAAGAGTGCTCAGCAGGTTCATGTCGCCGGTTTCCTTGTAAGCAACCAACAGTTCCTTATCACTTGAATCCTGTGGAGATATGTTTTTTAAAAAGGTCAATATTCAGTTATGTTTCTGCCGGTTATTCAAAAAACACTTTAACGGTTTGGTAAAACAGGCGGCTGTTGAGGTACTGGCTCTGTTGCAACTGCCTTTCCGAAAATCCCTGCAGCCCCAGCAGCCCGGCAGCGTTTCCTTTATTAATGGCAATTTCCAGGTAACCTGCTGAATTAAATAAAGCCAGTTTTTCTCCTTCATTCACATCGGCATAAGTGTCACTTATTCTGTCGATTACCTCGTCTCTTTTAAATACAATTTTAAAGCTGCGGCCCCGGCGTTGTTCTTCAAATTCATCCCGGTGAATGTTTACGATCACGTTCTCAAAATTATCGGTAAAAATGATCTGACCTTCTATCCAGTCATTCCCAAGCAAAGGTCTTAGCGGATTTTTAACATGGATGGAAATATCGGTGCCGCCGATCTCTTCAAACTTCTTTCCGCTGTTCAGTTCTTTAAATGCAGCAGCAAATACAGACGTGCAATAGAGGGTGTTTTTCTGTTTATTCTTGTCCAAAGTAAGCGCAACTACTTTTTGAGGTATTTCTTCTAATATCATGGTAAGCAGTCCATTATCTGCACAACCAATATAGTGTCCATTGTGCTCGGCCAGCAGCATATGCTCCGGTCTTTCATCAAATAGGTTTACCAGTACCAGGTGAAATGTTCCGGCAGGAAAATTCTTTATAGCGTTTCTGCATACATAGGCTGCCTGGGGGTAATTGAAAGGAGAAAGCTCATGCGATATATCTACAATAGTGAAGTCTTTGTTATCCTGCAACAATTGCCCTTTAACCGCACCCACCAGGAAATCCTGCCGGCCAATATCGGATGTAAGTGTTAGTAAAGGCATTTAGTTGGTTTGTTAATTGTTAATCGGTTAATTCGTTAATACGTACATACTAATTAACCGATTAACGAATTAACGTTTATACGGATCAACGTACAAGTTCCCCGTTTTTAAAGAAGAATTTTTTTGTCAGTTTATCAGCCAGTCCCGGAAAAAATTTATTCATGAATACGGTTCGTTTTCCGGTGAATGTCAGTACCAGGGTTCTTTTTCTCTTTTCAATGGCTTTTAAAATATGGGCAGCACATGCTTCCGATGTCATCATTTTGCCTTCATCCATCGGGCTTTCTCCCTGAGACTGTCCTTTCTTGTTCAATGCTGCATTGCGGATATTGGAAGCGGTGAACCCGGGGCAAACCCACATTACGTTTACGCCACTATCGAGCAATTCGGTACGCAAAGCCTCCAGGAACCCATTTACGGCAAACTTGCTGGCGCTGTAGCCACTGCGGCCGGGCAGGCCACGAAAGCCGGCAATGGATGATACGCCCACAATAGTGCCCTTACGTTCGATGATAGAATTCAATGCCAGTTTGGTGCAGTAAAGTGTTCCGGAGAAATTCACTCCCATCACTTTTTGAATAACATCTGCTTCTACGTCTTTGAATAAGGCCCTCATGGATATGCCGGCATTATTGATGAGGATATCGATCCCGCCAAAAACACGGATGGTAGAATCAATGAAGTTCTTACAATCATTGTAACTGCTTACATCTGCCACCATGGTATGCAGCGGTTTACCCGAATGCAGGAGTTGCAGGTCGTATAATTTATCCTGGTTACGGGCGCAGGTGGCCACTTTAGCTCCCTGCAGCAATAATGCATCGGTAAGGGCCTTGCCAATACCATCGCTTCCGCCGGTAATAACCACTACTTTATTTTTGAAAAAATCTGCATACATAGTACTACAAAAATAGAGGGATTTATCTGCCTGCGGGCATTTTGGTAAATAAAAAACCCCCGGTGTTGCGGGGGTTTGTGATCTGGCTGGGACTCGAACCCAGGACCCATACATTAAAAGTGTATTGCTCTACCAACTGAGCTACCAAATCAGCCTTTAAATTTTAGGAGTGCAAAGATAAGGGTATTGAGTTAAAAAATTCACTCAAAAAAACGATTTTTTAGCAAGGATATAAAAATGTGGACATCTTCATTTACAGCGTCAATAAACTGCATCCCCTGGTATCGCTGGCGTCCATTCTTCCCATCACTTCAAAGCTTTCATTGCTGTGCAGGCGGCCAATATCATCGGTGGCAATAAAGCTGCAACTGTAAATATTGGCAAGATCAATGATGTTGATGGCGCCGGTCAATGGGTGGTTGATGGCTGCTTCAGCGCTCATTATATGAAAGGGATCGTCTTCATCCCTAAGCAAAATTTTCATCCAGGCCGGGCAATGAAAAATTCCATCACCTTTTGAATATGCCTGTGATAGTAATTCCGTCATTCCGTATTCGGAGTGTATCAACCCAAGGGCGAATTGTTTTTGTAACTGTTCATGTACCTGCTGCCGGGTAATCTCTTCTCTTTTTCCTTTCATGCCGCCGGTTTCCATTACAATGGTATGCCGCAGGTGCATGGGATATTTTTCTGCAAAGTCGAGCAGGGCATAGGTAACCCCGATGAGCAGGGTGGGTGTTTTGAGGAGTTCATTGTGCATGATGGTGCGGTGCAGTTTCTCCAGGTCGTAAAGATAGAAGCCGCTTAAGGGGTTGGCGCTGGCAGTTATCAATTCGTGTATCATCATCACCAGTGAAGAATTATTTCTTTCCAGGTATGAAGGCAACAGGCCGAGGATGCATTTTGATCTTGGTGAGCCATAAAACCGCTCATAGCAGGTCATGAAACTTTTGCGGTATACAGCAAGGTCTTTCACCATATGCCTGCTGCTGATGGATGTAGTGGTACCGCTGCTTTCAAAAACAACTCCGGGGTCAAACGCTGTTGTTTTAACCGGGTGTGTTTTAAAAAAAGAGATAGGAAGAAAAGGAATTTTTTCCAGGCGGTCTACCGCTGCAATATCAGTATTGATCGCATTGCAATATTGCTGGTAAACAGGATTGTATTCGTACTGGAAATGGAACAGTTCTATGGCCAATGAAAGAAAATTGTCTGCCGAAGCAGCAAATACTTTTTTTTCGAGGTCTGTATTTTTAACGGTTTCTTTCACCGGCATTGATTAAATTTGATAAACAAAACAAAACGATGCGTTACGTTATACTTTTTGCTTCGGTACTTATCTGTTGCACAGCCTGCAAGAAAGACAAATTTACAACGGCTCCTCAAATAAAATATAAATCCCTTTCGCACAACCTGGTTGACCTTTCGCCTACCAGCGCCGTACCGGTATTTACCCTGCATATAACCGATGCGGAAGGAGACCTGGGCATCAATGGAAACGACGTGGCATGGGTATATATGAAGAACCTGCTTACCAATAAATTCGATTCGGTACCATTCCCCGATCTGCAGGCCGCTGCCAAGAAGAATTTTGAAGCGGATATTGACGTAACCATTGACAAGGTGCTTGATTGCCGCCCGGTGCCCGGAAATTTACTGCATACCGACACCCTGTATTTTGAATTTTATGTAAAGGATTTTGCAAAAAACAAGAGTAACGTAATAACAACACCCGAGCCTGTTTATTTTATCTGCCGCTAAATGAAATGGCTTCATTTCATCCTGTCGCATTCCATCTTTGTTGCTATCTGTGCGGTAGGACTTACTTTCCAGACGGGACAGTTGCTGCATGTGGGTATCTCCTTTTACTTATACGGATTTGTATTCTTCGCTACTTTATGCAGCTATAATTTTTACTGGATACTGAGCCGCTATGCATTTGCAGGTAATGAACGGTTAATTGATTTTCTAAAAAAGGAAATCACCGGTATATCCCTTTTGCTTATTTCTGCTGTTGGCTTTGTTATTTGCCTGTTTCAGTCATCGGTGCAACCGGCTCATGTTGCTATGGCTATTTTACTTACGGTGGTCTATTCCATTCCGTTGCTGCCTGTTAAGGCCTTGCATTTTACCAGGAAGGCGGGGGTGCTTAAAACGGTATTGCTGGCATTTACCTGGGCCTATGTTACTGCATTTATTCCCCTGCAAAAAGACTGGTCTCTTTTGAATGGCGCTGATGTATTCATTCTTACCCGGCGTTTTTTATTCATGCTCATGCTTTGTATCATTTTCGATAACCGGGATAAGGCCGTTGATAAGATCAGGGGCCTGCACAGCCTGGCAACCGTTCTTAAACCCAGCCAGCTTCTCCTGGTCATTGCTTTTGTTTTTATCGTTTTGTTTGGTACCAACTTTTTGTCGGTGAGCTACGGCATCAGCGCTGCCCAGTCTGTTGCCCTTCAAACATCCACCATTGCATTGCTTGTTGTTTATTTCTTCAGTACCCGCAGGCAGGGATACCTTTTCTATTACTTTATTGTGGATGGTTTGATGTTGTTTTCTGCGCTGGCAACTTTCATAGCCGGTATTTGATTAATTTTGCTGTAAACCCATCAATATGGCAACAGCTAAAAAAGCAAGATCTGTTCTCGGCGAAAAGTCGTACTCCTTTTTAAAGAACTATATAAACAACCCTTCTCCAACCGGGTTTGAAAGCAGCGGACAAAAACTGTGGCTCGAATATATCCGTCCCCAAGTGGATACAACGTTTACCGATCCATATGGAACAGCAGTAGGAGTGATAAATCCAAATGCTCCGTTTAAAGTAGTGATAGAAGCGCATGCCGATGAAATAAGCTGGTTCGTGAATTATATTTCTCCCGAAGGATTGATCTACCTGAAACGAAACGGGGGAGTGGATCACCAGATCGCTCCATCGATGCGGGTGCATATACACGGAAAGAAAGGGATCGTGAAAGCGGTGTTTGGCTGGCCTGCCATTCATACCAGGATGGGCGGGGCTGATAAAGAAACACAACCCAAGGTGGATAATTTATTCCTCGATTGCGGGGCAAGAAATAAAAAAGAAGTGGAGGCGCTGGGTATTCATATCGGTGCAGTGGTAACCTACGAACAGGGCTATGAAGAACTGGCCTATGATTACCTGATCGGCCGTGCATTTGATAACCGCATCGGCGGTTTTATGATCGCCGAAGTGGCCCGCCTGCTGAAAGAGAATAAGAAAAAACTTCCCTTTGCTTTGTACGTGGTGAATGCCGTGCAGGAAGAGATCGGTTTGCGTGGCGCCGAAATGATCGCCAGGAGAATTAAACCCGATGTGGCCATCATCACCGATGTTACACACGACACCACCACACCGATGATCAACAAATTAATAGAAGGAGAATGCAGTTGCGGTAAAGGGCCATCCCTTACTTATGGCCCGGCGGTGCATAACAAACTATTGGATGTGATACAGGCAGCAGGGGTAAAAAACAAGATACCCATGCAATACCATGCGGTAAGCCGCAGTACCGGTACCGATACCGATTCATTTGCCTATGCCAACGACGGCTGCCCTTCGGCATTGATCTCTATTCCGCTTCGTTATATGCACACCACTGTAGAGATGTTGCATAAGTCGGATATTGAAAATACCATTAAACTGATGTACGAGACCTTACTTACGATCACCCCAAAAACAAAACTGAGTTATTTTTAATCCAGGATAAAGAACAATATGGAAGACAGGTTTTTAAAATACTCAAAACTTTATGTGCTCATCTTCCTGTTATTCCTGCTGGTGCCGGTATTGATCGGGTTGTTCATCTTTTTGTTCTGGGGTTTTTCAAAACTGATCTCCTCAACTATTGTTGATATCATATTCGGACTTGGTATCATTACCATACCCCCGGCGCTTTTTGCAACCATTCATCTGATATTCTTCAGTAGAACCAAAAAGCACCCGGTTGCCTGGGTGCGTTATATATCTTACGTATTTTTTGCAGCGGGAGTACTTAGCAGCATTTTTGTTTTAGTTACCGACCTGCTGGCATTCTTTAATCATTACTATACCGATATTGCAGCGTACAATTGCTACAGCCTTATTTATATGACAGGCAATATCGCCGGGCTTTTCATCATTGCCCTGATGCAGGCTTTTACCACCCAAAAAGAAGTTGACTGGATGGACCGGCAACGATGACCGGGTTCACAACAGGCTTAAAATAAAATTCCCCTCCCGTGGAAACGGGACGGGAATTTCTTTAACCCTTAAACAACCAACATGAATCTGTTGATTAACTTAACCAAAATATATACGGTTAAATGATGCAGAGGGTTGTCTGGTTACATAAAATTTTATGTTAAAGCAAGTTCAAGAACCTGCTGCATGGTTTTTACATAATGAAATTTGATGCCTTTAATATACTGGCTGTTTATCTCCAGCACGTCTTTTTCATTCTGCCAGCACATAATGATCTCCTTCAGCCCGGCCCGGCGGGCAGCCAGCACTTTTTCCTTAATTCCACCTACCGGCAATACCTGGCCACGCAAAGTGATCTCGCCGGTCATGGCTAAATAGGGCTTTATTTTACGACCCGTAAAAGCACTTGCCAGGGCGCTCAGCATGGTAATGCCTGCACTAGGCCCGTCTTTGGGCACAGCACCTTCGGGCACGTGTATGTGAATGTCTTTTTTGTTGAAGACTTCCTGTTCCAGGTCCAGTTTTTTACAATTGGCTTCCAGGTAGGTGAGGGCGGTGCTGGCGCTTTCCTTCATCACATTTCCCAGGTTGCCGGTTAGTTTCAGTTCTCCCTTGCCATCGCTTAATTGCGTTTCTATGAAAAGAATATCGCCACCCACATAGGTCCATGCAAGTCCAACAGCCACGCCCGGCATATTGGCGATCTTGTACATATCGTTGCTGTACCTTGGTTTGCCCAGTATCTTTTCCACATCATTATTGGTAATGGTGGCTTTTAATTTTGATTTGATCACCAGTTCTTTTGCCTGGTAACGCATGATGCTGGCCAGCTGCCTGTCTAATTCCCGTACACCGCTTTCCCTGGTATAATCCTGGATTATTTTTTCCAGCACATTATCGCTCAGTTTAAAGCCGGTATCTTTCAACCCGTGCATTTCTTTTTGCTTGGGTATCAGGTGACGTTTTGCTATTTCTATCTTTTCTTCCACGGCGTAACCGCTCAGGTCAATGATCTCCAGCCTGTCTCTTAATGCCGGGGGGATATTGCTGATGTTATTTGCGGTAGCAATGAACAATACCCTGCTCAGGTCGTACTCCAGCTCCAGGTAATTATCATAGAATGTATTGTTCTGTTCGGGATCTAATACTTCTAATAAAGCAGAAGAAGGATCGCCCCGGTGGTCGGCTCCTACTTTATCGATCTCATCCAGTATCATTACCGGGTTGCCCGATTTCACTTTCCGGATCGATTGAAGTATTCTTCCCGGCATGGCGCCGATATATGTTTTGCGGTGACCACGTATCTCACTCTCATCATGCAGGCCCCCCAGGCTTACCCGTACGTATTTCCTGTTCACGGCAGAAGCAATGCTTTTTCCCAGGCTTGTTTTACCAATTCCGGGAGGGCCGAGAAAACAAAGTATCGGCGATTTCATATCGCCTTTTAACTTCAATACGGCCAGGTATTCCAGTATGCGTTCCTTGATCTTCTGCATGCCGTAGTGATCCTGGTCCAGTATCTTCTTTGCTTTCTTCAGGTCATACAGATCTTCAGTGTATTCATTCCAGGGAAGGTCAAGCATCAGGTCAAGGTGATTGTACACCACCGAATAATCGGGTGTTGACGGATGCATGCGTTCCAGTTTCTCAGCTCCTTTGCTGAACATTTCCTTTGCTGCTGCCGGCCATTTTTTATTCTCTGCTTTTTTCAGCATGTCTTTTACTTCTGCCACATTATCGCCACCCAGTTCATCCTTAATGGCCTTCATCTGCTGCTGTAAAAAATATTCCCGTTGCTGTTTATCTAATTCCGCTCTTGTTTTATTGGTTACTTTATTTTTCAGTTCGGTGTATTGCAGTTCGGTCTGCATCAGGTTCATCAGCAGTTCGGCCCTTGCTTTAATATTGCTGATCTCCAGTAACCGCTGTTTATCTTTTATATCGCAGTTTAAATTGCTGCTTACAAAATGAATCAGGAAGTTTGGGTTCTCAATATTCTTTAAAATGATGGCGGCTTCGCTGGGCAGGTTGGGAGATAGGTTAACGATCTGCCCGGCCAGGTCTTTAATGCTTCCTACCATCGCATTAAAATCATCGTCGTCTTTTAATACGTCTTCGGTAAGTACTTTTATCTTTGCCTTAAAGTAAGGGTCATCCGTTGTTACCTCTTCTATCTTGCAACGCTTACGTCCCTGTATGATGATCGTAGTGCCTCCATCAGGCATCTTTATCAGTTTGGCGATCTTTGCTACGGTGCCAATATCTTCCAGGTCGCTTACGGTGGGTTCTTCCACGTTACTGTCTTTTTGCGCTACCACGCCTATCAATTTGTCAGCCTTATATGCATCATTTACTGCCTTAATGCTCTTATCCCTGCCAACAGTTATGGGAATTACAACGCCCGGAAAGAGTACGGTATTCCTTAAAGCAAGGATGGGTATTTCGTCCGGAATCACCTGTGCATCGGCACTTCCGTCATCGTCTTCATTCAGTGGAATGATGGGCATAAATTCCATTTCATCTTCGGGGCCCTGCAAATAAAATCGGTTATCCATAATAATCTCAATATATAGTCAAAATGTCAAAACACACAGTGAATTTCCTGTTTTTTGTGTGGGGATGTATAGGGTCAATATTGATGCCGTTTTCTGGGGAATTGGTAATTAGGAATTTGGAATCAGGCCTTTAACTCAGAGACTTTATGTTTTACATAGGAGTTTAATTGGTTTAAAATCTAATTACAAATTCCCAATTCCCAACTACTTTTGCATCCCATGTACATTAATTGCAACGATAAGGAACTCTTTGTATTAAAGAAGATAGCGCATGCTGCTGAAGAACTCGGCCTGCCCTGTTACCTCATTGGCGGATTTGTACGGGATAAGATACTGGGAAGAGAAACAAAAGACATTGATATTGTTTGCGTAGGCGATGGCATTGAACTGGCCGATAAGGTCTCCAGGCAATTCAATCCAAAACCCGAAGTGAATTTCTTTAAGAACTTTGGTACGGCGCAGATAAAATTCAATGACATGGAGATTGAGTTTGTAGGTGCAAGAAAGGAGAGTTATAATTTCAACAGCCGTAAACCCGATGTGCAAACCGGTACGCTGGAAGACGACCAGAACCGCCGCGACTTCACCATCAATGCCATGGCCATCAGTTTGAATAAAAATGATTTTGGAGAATTGGTGGATCCGTTCAACGGAATAAAAGACCTTGGAATAAAGAATATACAAACGCCTTTAGCCCCGGCACAAACATTCAGCGATGATCCCCTTCGTATGATGAGGGCCATCCGTTTTGCATCGCAACTGAATTTTACCATTGAGCAAAAAACATTTGATGCCATTGGCGAATATGCAGGGCGGATAAAAATTGTAAGTGGCGAACGCATTGCTGATGAACTGAACAAGATATTATTAAGCGCTAAACCTTCCATTGGCTTCGACCTGTTGTACAAAAGCGGTTTGCTGAAATTAATTTTTCCGCAGATGGTTGAGCTGGCAGGCGCCGAATATATTGACGGCAAAGGCCATAAGGATAATTTTTATCATACCCTGCAGGTGATTGATAATATCTCGGAAAAAACGAATGACCTCTGGCTTCGCTGGGCAGCAGTACTGCACGATATTGCAAAGCCTGCTACCAAAAAATTTGAAGAAGGCCACGGGTGGACCTTTCACGGCCATGAAGTAGTAGGTGGAAGAATGGTACCCAGGATATTCACCAAACTGAAACTTCCGCAAAATGAGAAGATGAAGTTTGTGCGTAAGATGGTGGAAATGCATTTGCGGCCGATCAGTCTTACCAAAGAAAATATCACCGACAGCGCCATACGCCGCCTGTTGTTTGATGCCGGTGAAGACATTGATGCATTGATGACCTTGTGCGAAGCAGACATCACGTCGAAAAACAAGACTAAAGTAAAACGTTACCTGGAAAATTTTGAAATGGTGCGTAAGCGTTGTACCGAAGTGGAAGAAAAAGATCACCTGCGTAACTGGCAGCCGCCCATTACCGGCGAACTCATCATGGAAACATTCAACCTGCAGCCAAGCCGTGCCGTAGGGGATATAAAGAATGCCATACGGGAAGCGATACTTGATGGCATGATACCGAATGAATACAATGCCGCTTATGACTTTATGATGGGTAAGGCGAAGGAATTAGGAATTGGTAATTAGGAATTTGGTTTTAAACCAAGTGGTCTCTTAATTTTTTTGTAAAGAGCCTTAATTCGGGGGCCTAATTACCAATTCCTAATACCTAATTCCTGATATTATCTTACTTTTACAACATGGCTATACTACGATTCCGTGTTTATTGGGAAGATGATGACAGCGTGTACAGGGATATTGCCATCCGCCATACACAAAGTTTTTTCGACCTGCACAATTGCATTTTAAAAAGTTTTGAATTTGATTCAAAGCACAAGGCAACTTTTTACCGCAGCAACGATAACTGGCTTCGTGGCCGGGAGATATCGCTGGAGAAATACGATAAAGAATATAAGGCCGAGCCGCTCATTATGGCTGATACCACGATCGGTTCAGAAATAAGCAATCCCAACCAGAAATTCATTTACGAATACGACTTTAATAAATTCTGGCATTTTATGGTGGAGCTGATCACCGTGGATAAAGAAGAGAACGCCAAACTTACCTATCCCTGCTCATTACGAAGCGAAGGCATTGCCCCTTCTCAATACGGCACCAAGGGACTGGTTGATAGCCGCCTTGCCGAGATGGAAGAAAAATACGATCTTAAACCGGATGCCCTGAGTGATGGATTTGGCGAAGAGGGAGATGAAGGGGACGAAGTGGAGGCCGACGGCGAAGAAGAAACTTCAACCGACGAAAGCAATGATGGATTTTAAGCGTGAGTCGTGAATTGTCAGTCGTGAGTAAAACTCACGATTCACCATTCACGGTTCACGATAGATAGATTACCCCTGGCTACTGCGAGTTCTTTACAAGCTCAAGTACCTGTTCATGAACCCAACCTGTATTGTTATTGTAGGCCCAACGGCAGTTGGCAAAACCTCCCTTGCTATTGAAGTAGCGCAGCATTTTCATACAAAGATCATTTCGGCCGACAGCCGCCAGTGTTTTAAAGAACTGAATATTGGTGTGGCCAAACCTTCTCCCCGGGAATTAGATCTCGTTGAACATTATTTCATCAATTCCCATTCCATACAGGATGAGGTGAATGCGGCATTGTTTGAACAATACGCTTTGGAAAAAGTAAACGATATATTCCGTAACAATAACGTAGCAGTGATGGTGGGTGGTACCGGCTTATATGTAAAAGCATTTTGCCAGGGTATTGATGAATTGCCGGTCATCGATCATGCCATCCGGCAAAATATTATTGCAGGCTATGAAGCAGGAGGGTTGGAGTGGTTGCAGAAACAGGTAGAAAAGAATGACCCGGTTTATTATTTAAAAGGGGAAATAAAAAATCCGCAACGCCTGATGCGGACGCTGGAAGTGAAACTCTCCACCGGGAGGTCCATCATGCTGTTTCAGACACAACAGAAAAAGAAACGGGATTTTAATATCATTAGCATCGGCTTGCAGTTACCAAAAGAACAACTGCATGAGAAGATCAGCAGGCGGGTGGATGCAATGATGCAGGCGGGTTTAGTGGAAGAAGTAAAACAATTGTTGCCTTATCAAAAACTGAATGCCCTGCAAACGGTGGGTTACCGGGAAATATTTGCGCATCTTGATGGGTCTGTCTCTTTGCCTGATGTGGCCGAAATGATAAAACTCAATACCCGCCAATATGCCAAGCGGCAGATGACCTGGTTCCGCAAGGATAAGGAATTGGTTTGGTGTGAGCCGGAGACGGGGCAGGTGATGAGGGAGATAGAAACACGGATGACGCAGATTGGGGCGGATCAAAACGGATAGCGTTTGCAGAGGCTTGTCATGCTGAGGCATGACCTGTCCCGATTATTTCGGGAAGCATCCCTTTCTGTATATTCTTTCTCTTTAATAATGTAGGGTATTTCTTTTCTGTTTGAGGATCAAAGCGAGTGAGATGCTTTGTACCTCGGCATGACAGAAAACTGTTTCGATATTTGTAATTCGTTTGCAAAATAAAAGCCCCGGATCACTCCGGGGCCACTTAAGCAATTAGCAGTGGTTAAAATTTGAATCCGAGAGTGGCTACAATGTTTCCCCTCTGTTGTTTAAGCATGGCATATGTATTTGCCCGGTCCTGGAGCCGGTAAGGAAAATTAACGTCTTTACTGATGGTATGCACATAGGTAAGATCAATGAACATGCCTTTGTTGCGGTAACCGAGGCCGCCGCTTAATAACATACGACTGGCTTTGTAACCGGCATCTTTATACGGATTGCCGTAATAAGCAAACCCTAATCTTGCCATGATCACATTGAATTTTAATTCACCACCCACCCGGAAATTGAAAGCGCCTTTATAATTGGCCTTAACCACTTTATTAAGCGCCTTGTAATAGGCTTTATAAGCTTCTTTCTGTTCTTCAGTCTGATCTTCGTCGTCGGTGTTGTTACTAAAGCGGCTGCCTTTATGGTGCACATATTCAATATCGGCGCTGATGAATGCCCGTTGTTTTTTTGTATTCTCCACTTCCCGGAAAACATACGAAGCGCTGATCATGGCTTTGAACGGCGTGGTTTGCACATATTTTGATTTGCCGGGCTGGTCATTGGTAAATAGCTCGGAGTTTACGCTGAATTGATTTACGGGGTTCTCTACTTCGGTGCTGAGGTACGTGGTTCGGGTATCGGTAAGCATCATGTACGTGGGCGTATGTATGGCAAGGCCCAGGCGTAAATATTCCTGCGGGCGGTAGATGATACCCAGTTTGCCGTTAAAACCCACACCAACTGTTTTAAAATCGTCCCGGTATTCAAACTGCTTAAAATGGTTGGAGGTGTTGGAAGATGTATCCGACTCTTTAAAGGTCATATTGCTGTTATAAAACTGCAGCGGTACACCCAGCGTAAAGCCCCAGTACCATTTGTCATTCTTGTTTTGTGCATAGCCAAGCGCCAGTTCGTAAATGCCGCCCCTGGTTGTATGCAGCATTTCCTGCTTTAAGGCCTGCCCGGCATCCAGTATATATTCGGGAGCGCCTTTTACCTGCACCAACCCGTTTACGGTAACCGTATCTATCAGGTAAGTGTAAACTGCCGGGGCCGATGTATAGGGCAGCGATGAGTTGGTACTTAAAACCTCGCCGATGCTTAAACCGCTTTTAGAAAACTCTTCGGCAAACTGTTCACTGAACGAACTGTAATTATTCAGTCCGCTGTACTGCACCCGGTTATTGAAATTCGCTGCCTGTGTAAAGGCAAGACTGATGGCGCTGCTTTTTTTTGGGTTATCGGCATTGCTGTATCCGAGTATAAGCCCGCTGGCACCAAATCCAAAACTGTTCTTTTTGTTTTGAGAAAGATTATCCCGGAAAGTTGCTTTGTTATTATCCAGAAAGAATCCCGGTGTAATAACAAATTCACCCGTCTTGTAAAAACCAAGTCCGGCGGGGTTTGTGAACGTGGCATTGATATCTCCGCCCAGTGATCCCATCGCTCCGCCAATGGCCAGGTTACGGGCTGTTCCGTTCTGCGGGTAAAAAGAATACCGGATGGCATCTTCAGGAGCCTGGGCAAGAACAACATTCGATATCAGTAAAAAAAGTACGGGTATATATTTGGTCATAGCATAAATTTTTTGATACAATCGTTTTATGCAGGTGGTTTTGATTCCCCGCCAGCTGGCGGGGATAGGGGCAGTGAGGCAGTTAACCACCCCTGCCCGGCCTTGATACAGATGACCCGGAACTGCTGCTTCCGGATGATGAACTTCCACTGCTGCTGCCGGAGGAAGAAGGCGTGTAGCTTCTTGTGTTATTATTATTGTTGGAAGAAGAACTGCTCGGAAGAATCACCTGCCTGCGACTGTTTGAATTACTGTTGTTGTAACGGGTAGAAGGATTTGACCACCTGCCGGTTCCGTTTGTTTTGTCGGAAGCAACATAGGGATTGTACCCGTTGTACGTATTGAGGTTAACCATTCTTGGTGTGGTATTCAATGGTTTTGAATAAGAAGATCTTACGGTATAGATGGCCCAGGGATAATAATAGGGATTATAATAGTAACCATAACTGTATCCTTTACAGGTATAATTGTACGGACTGTGGTCGTAATCATATTCATCCCTGAAATCCCTCCAGCGATGATCACGTATGCTCATGGTAATCTCGTAATCCGATACCTGTTTGGTCTTTGTTTCATCCCGTTTCTTTTCCGATTCACCGTCGTAAACCCTCACCGGGGAATAGTACACATCATCGGGTGTCTGGCTGCTTTTATACGCAGTGGTACAACTGCCAAAAGCCGCTACAGTAATGGAAAGGAGTAGAATTTTTGTTTTCATGGTGATTTGTTTAAAGCATTTAAAATTGAAGTTACTACTTTTGTGCCTTATCAGACGGGCATTAAAACCGCACAAATCCTTTACCAACAGACATTAAAGTTAAATCGTCTCTTGTTAAGGCAGTGCTAAAAGAAAGGCCTTATTTATTAAAATCTGATTAATATAATGAGCAAAGAATTAACATCAAGGGCAGAAGATTATTCGCAATGGTATAATGATCTTGTTATTAAAGGCGGACTGGCCGATTACTCAGCCGTGAGGGGTTGCATGGTCATTAAACCCTATGGCTTTGCCCTTTGGGAAAACATGCGTGACCAGCTGGATAAAATGTTCAAGGATACCGGGCATGTAAATGCTTATTTCCCCTTATTTGTTCCAAAAAGTTTGTTTGAGGCTGAAGAAAAGAATGCAGAAGGCTTTGCAAAAGAATGTGCGGTAGTAACTCACTACCGCCTGAAAGCCGATCCAAATAATAAAGGAAAACTGATGGTGGATCCCGAAGCAAAACTGGAAGAAGAACTCGTTATCCGTCCAACCAGCGAAGCCATCATCTGGAATACATACAGGGATTGGATACAATCATACCGTGACCTTCCTTTGTTAATTAACCAGTGGGCCAACGTGGTTCGGTGGGAAATGCGTACCCGTTTGTTCTTACGTACGGCAGAATTTCTCTGGCAGGAAGGGCATACGGCTC
The DNA here is from genome assembly GCA_044220615.1 of Ferruginibacter sp. Taxonomy (GTDB): domain Bacteria; phylum Bacteroidota; class Bacteroidia; order Chitinophagales; family Chitinophagaceae; genus Ferruginibacter. The sequence goes on from JBGAQR010000001.1 coordinate 684,386, forward strand.
ATGCAACCAAAGAAGAAGCGGTGGAAGAAACCGTAAAGATGTTGAATGTATACGCCGATTTTGTAGAGACCTATATGGCTGTGCCGGTGATAAAAGGGGTGAAAACGCCGAACGAACGTTTTGCAGGAGCCGAAGATACCTATTGCATTGAGGCATTGATGCAGGATGGAAAAGCACTGCAGGCAGGTACATCCCATTTCTTAGGGCAGAATTTTGCCAAGGCATTCAACGTACAGTTTTTAAATAAAGAGAACAAACAGGAATATGTGTGGGCAACATCATGGGGCGTATCCACCCGGCTTATTGGTGCATTGATAATGGCGCATGGCGATGACCAGGGTATTGTGATGCCCCCGAAGATCGCCCCCTTCCAGGTAGTGATCGTTCCTATTTATAAAGGAGAAGAAAGCAAAGCCCCCATTGATGCAAAAGCGAACGAGATCATGGCTTCGCTGAAAGCCAAAGGCATTCGTGTTAAATACGATAATAACGATAACAGCCGCCCCGGCTGGAAGTTTGCCCAGTACGAACTGCAGGGTGTGCCCGTGCGGATCGCCATGGGATTGCGTGATATGGAAAACAATGTAGTGGAAGTTGCCCGCAGGGACACCAAAGAAAAAAACAGCATGCCGCTGGATGGACTGGCTGATAATATTGCAAACCTGCTCGAAGAAATTCAACAGAATATTTACAACCGGGCGCTTGCTTTCAGAAACGAAAGCATCCGGCCTGCCAATACCTGGGACGAGTTTGTAAAACTGCTGGATGAAAAAGGCGGCTTCATATCTGCGCATTGGGACGGCACAGCCGAAACAGAAGATAAGATAAAGGAACAGACCAAGGCTACCATCCGTTGTATCCCGTTAGATAACAAACAGGAGAGTGGCGCCTGCATTTTAACCGGTAAACCAAGTACGCAACGGGTGTTGTTTGCAAGGGCGTATTAAGAACGTTAATCCGTATATCCGTTGATTCGTTAATCCGTATATCCGTTAATCCGTGTTTTCCTGATTGATGAATGTTCTCACGGATTAACCAGTTAACTAATTAACGTATTAACCAATTAACATGTTAACCAATTAATGTCGTTCTACTTTCTAAATATCATTGGTTGGCTTGAACAGCACCAGCTTCCCTGCCTGTTCAAACAGTTCACGCATATAGATTGTCCGGGATGTGGTATGCAACGTAGTTTTTTATTGCTGCTGAAAGGGGATATGGCGGCCAGTTTTCAAATGTACCCTGCCTTGTTGCCTGTGTTGGTTCTCTTTGTTACCTTGGTTTTACATTTGATCTTTAAGATCAGGAAAGGGGCCCTTATCCTTAAATATTCTTATCTTTTCTGTGCAGGAATTATCCTGCTTAGCTATATTTATAAAATAGTAATTACCAAAACACAACTATTATCATGAACGAACAAAACAGGGATTACCAGAACCGCAGCAACATCAATGTAAATGCTGCCCCGCTTCCCAACGCAACCGCTACATTGGTATTGGGGATATTGTCCATAGTGGTATGTTTCATTTGCGGCATCATCGCCCTTGTTATTTCAAACAAAGACGTAAGTATGTACCGTGCCAATCCCGAACTTTATTCCGAAGCTTCGTATAATAATATCCGGGCCGGGCGTATCTGTTCCATCATCGGTATTGCTTTGCAGCTGGTAGGACTGATATTTTACCTGGTAGTGATTGTATTTGCAGTTACCGCTGCCAGCAACCTTAATTAATAAACACATCGCCAGCCTTATTAAAGCCGTTGAAATATTTCAACGGCTTTTCTTTTGCAGTGTGCCGAAAGTTTTACATATTGTTCACTCATTAACCAAAACAACTGTTATGGAACCCAATCAGAATCTTTTAAACAGCGACCTGCAGATCGATCAATCGGCGCATATATATCTTTCTGAAACAGCCAGGTGGGCCAACTTCTTAAGCATTGTAGGCTTTGTATTGAGTGTGATCCTGGCCATTGCCGGTCTTTTTATGGGAGTATTCCTGGGTAGTACAAGCAGCACTTATGGAAATAGTTCATTCATAGGTGCCGGCTTTGCTGCAGTTTTTTATCTCATCATTGCCGTTCTGTATTTTGTGATGTCGTTATTCTTATACCGGTTTGCATCTAAAATGAAAATGGCATTGTACACAAACGACCAGGAAACACTGAACAATTCTTTTTTGAATTTAAAGAACCTGTATAAAATGATGGGAATACTTACGATCATATACCTAAGCCTGATCGTATTGTTCATGATATTCGGAATCGGGGCAGCAAGTTTTTTAAGATAAACGGTTACTCCCGGGTTGCCAGGTAATTGTAATCTTCCAACAGTTTTTCCAGGAACTGGTCAACATACAGATCCGATTCTATGTTGAGCACTTCTTTTATTTTCAGGGCCACCCGGTGGCACATGTCGTAATTGTTTCGTTTGCCCGCCTGGGTTAAAACGGTTTTGATGGTATTGATGTCGCGGTCGCTCAGCCTCATTACCTGCGGGAACATCACTTTATAACCTGTTTGATTGATGTTCATGAAAACCGTATCGGCAACGGTTAGTGCCGACCTTGCATTTACCACCACCGTGCCGGCGATCATATCTCCCAGCCGCTGGTTTCGGGGCGAAACGGCAATAATGATCACTACGGCAATACCCAATACCCCCGTGAAGAATGCATACGAAACCACGTTGGAGTTTGAAAAAGCAATATAGGCAAAAAAGAAAGGCCACTCAAAGAATTTGGTGATCCACCGCAGCATGAACTGGCCTAAAGTAGGTTCACCGCCCTCCAGGCTTATTACCCGTATGCCCATGATCTTTTTACCAACCGTTTGTCCGTTCATCCACAGTTCGGTAAGTAACGAGTAAAGCAACATAGGTAATGAGATGCAGAGAATATCGAGGCCCATATTTTCTTCCAGCGATAAGATGAACCCGGTATACAGCAGGTATTTCATGCTGTACAGGTATATCACCAGCAGCACAAAATCGAGGATATAAGCCAGCAGCCGTTTATGAAATTCGGCGATCTCAAATTCCAGGTCGATATTAAAGGCAGTGCCGATTGAAATAATAGACATGATGCCTGCAAATTACTAATTGCCGGTTACAGATGTACGTGAACAGGAGTTTTTTTATTCCTGAAAAAAGACGAATTTGTAGCATTAATTCAAAACCTTAATTTGGCCCTATGCGGGAAGCAATGTTCATTAAGAAGAATGCGGATAAGTGGAACGAATACCAGCATGCCCCCACCGATAACCCCGATGTAACGGCCGAACGTTTTGTAGACCTGATCGATGACCTGAGCTATGCAAAAACATTTTATCCCAGGAGTAAGGTAACCCGGTGGATAAATGGCATTGCCGCCGGTATTTATCAAAGCATCTACCGCAATAAAAAAGAAAAGTACAGCCGCATCTTTACTTTCTGGAAATACGAACTGCCGCTTTTATTCAAACGGTACCATTCCATCTTTTTATTTACTACGGTTCTTTTTGTTCTTTTTGTTGCCATAGGGGTGTTCTCTTCTATGTACAACGAACAATTCATACGGGGCGTACTGGGCGACGGGTATGTAGATATGACCGAAGAGAATATTGCCAAAGGCGATCCCTTTGGTGTATATAAAGACGATAACCCCTTTTCCATGTTCGTTCGCATCGGGTACAATAATATACGGGTAGCCTTTCTTTCGTTCATCTTCGGGTTTACGTTGGGCATACTCACCATCTGGGTGATGTGGCAGAACGGGTTGATGCTGGGATGTTTTCAATACCTGTTCTTTTCAAAAGGCCTGGGCATAAAATCGGTGATGGTGATATGGATACATGGTACCCTGGAGATATCGGCCATTGTGATCGCTTCCACCGCCGGGTTCATACTTGCCAGCGGCATCTTATTTCCCAAAACCTATTCGAGGTTTGTTTCTTTTAAACGGGGAGCAAAAGATGCCGCCAAGGTTTTAATAAGTTTGATCCCCATTTTTATTGTAGCTGCTTTTTTTGAAAGCTATGTTACTCACCTGATGAGCCAGACATACGACAAAGCAAATAACCCCGGCCTGCCGGTGTGGGCAAGTGTATCAATATTATCTGTTTCGCTCGCATTCATCATCTGGTATTTTGTAATTCATCCCATCCGTTTACACAAGAAAGGCTATTATATTCGTCCCGATGGCATCATCCACCGGCTGAAAAAGGAACATGAATAAATTCATCAGCATATCAATAGCGGCGTTATTATTCTTTTCTGCGGCTTCAGCGCAGCAAAAGAGATACCTGTATGTTGATTCGTCGCTGTTAAGAAACGAATCTTCGTATGATGATACGGAAGTAATGCCCGCTGATGAAGAAACAGGCACCCCGTCGGAAGATCATACCCTTAATACAGACGTTTCGGGAAAGCAGGGAACCGATACCACGCTTTACCTCAATGGACTCAGCGTTCCGGCCGATTCAGTAAGGCGCTGGAAGAGTGCCAAAGAGTTTGCTTACATAAAGTACATCGACAGCCTGCTGAAAGATAAACAGAATAAGGAAAAGAGAAAGCCGAAGCAGCCGCCAGCCGGCCCTGGCTTTTTAGATCGCTTATTATCCTCCGGGTTTATACAGGCCCTGTTGTGGACGCTTGCAGGCGTCTTTATTCTCTTCATTGTATACCGGTTGTTTTTGTCGGAAGGCGTTTTCAGGCGTGAGAGCAGATCGGCAAAGGTCATAAAGGCGGAAGTAGAAGAAGAGCAGATCAATTCAGAAACAGACTTTGATGCATTGATAAACCAGGCATTGCAGCACAATGATCTCAGGCTGGCGGTAAGGTATCAATACCTGCGCTCGCTGCATAAACTGGCAGCAAAGGGTTTGCTGGAACTGGCCCCGGATAAAACCAATTACCAGTATGTACGGGAATTGAAGGATCCGTTGCTGCAGAACGATCTTGCTTCCCTTACAATGAACTATGAATACGTTTGGTATGGAGAGTTCGATGTGGAGAGAGATATATACCAGAAGATTGAAACAGGGTTTAAGAACTTTAACCAGAAAATATAATCGGCGGTTGCGGAATTCATTCACATATCTTTTTTGTACAGTACTGCTGGCCGTGCTGTTGTTTTCCTGCCAGAAACAGCAGGAACCAAAACTGCCTGTACTGAAAGAGACCTTTTCAAAAAAAGACAACAATCCTTTTGGCGCCAGTATTGCCTATCGCCAGGTAGAGGCGCTGTATACTGCCAATACCATCCGCAACATCCGGCAGCCTTTTTCAAAAACATGGAAGGAGATCAGCGATACCGCCGCTTTATACGTTTGCATTTCACAGTCCTTGCTGGTAGATGAAGAAGAGGCCGACGCCATGCTTGAGTTTGTAAGCCAGGGAAACGACCTGTTCATTGCAGCCGGTTATATCGATGAAATATTGCAGGAGAAGATCAACTGCAGGACCAAAATAAATTTCAATTCCATTTTTGGTTTTGCCGACCTGGCGCAAACCGATACCCGCTCGCTGGTAGACCCGGATTCAACACGCTCATATTTCTATTACCCCTTTAATAATTATTTTGTAACGATCGATACGGGCCGCACAAGGATCGTTGGACTCAATGAAAAACTTCAGCCCAATTCCATTGTATATTTCTACGGAAACGGCAAGATATACCTGCATTGCGATCCCCGGGCATTCAGCAATTATTTCCTGCTGAAGAACAATAACTATAAATACATGCAGCAAAGCCTGGCCTTTACACCCGAGGTTCCGCAGCACGTGTACTGGGATGATTACTACAACAAACTCCGCCGCCGCCGTGACAGCAACGATAATTTTTCCACCTTCAGCGAGATCATGAAACACCCGCCGCTGAAATACGCTTTCTGGATAGCCCTGGTATTGCTGCTGCTGTATGTGCTTTTCGGCGGCAAACGCATACAACGCATCATTGATCAGCGAAAGCCTAATGAGAACACAACCGTTACCTTTACCGAAACCATCGGGCGTTTATATCTTCAGAAAAAAGACAACAGGAATATCTCGGATAAGATGATCACCTATTTCAACGAATTCATCCGCAACAAATATTTTCTGAACACCAATATCATCAATGATGATTTCATGATATCGCTGAGCAGGAAAAGCGGCGTGCCGAAAGATAAAGTAGAATCGCTTTACCGCAGCATTGCCGATGTACAGGCAAGTGAACAGGTAGATGATTACCGCCTGCTTTCACTGAACGAACAAATTCAACATTTTCATAAAAATAAAAACTGATGGAAGAAAATCTTTTTCAACAACGCATCGACCTCAGCGGCCTCAACAGGTCGGTTCATGAGATACGCAATGAAATAGCCCGGGTGATCGTAGGGCAGTATAAAATGGTTGACCTGCTGCTGATCGGGTTGCTCTGCGATGGCCACATCTTAATTGAAGGTGTGCCCGGCGTTGCCAAAACATTAACGGCAAAACTGCTGGCAAAGATCATCGACGTGGATTTCTCCCGCCTGCAGTTTACGCCCGACCTGATGCCCAGCGATGTGATCGGTACTTCGGTGTTCAATCCAAGAGAAGGAGAATTTAAATTTAAATCGGGCCCCGTATTCAGCAATATTGTGCTCATCGATGAGATCAACCGGGCCCCGGCAAAAACACAGGCAGCATTGTTTGAAGTGATGGAAGAACGCCAGGTAACGGTTGACGGGCATACGCACTTAATGCAGATTCCGTTCATCGTACTGGCCACGCAAAATCCCATTGAACAGGAAGGAACGTATCGCCTGCCCGAAGCGCAACTGGATCGTTTTCTTTTTAAGATAGAAGTGAAGTATCCTTCGCTGGAAGAAGAGATCGCCATCCTTAACGGACAACAGGGAAAATCGCAGTTGCAGATGCTGAGTGATGTAAGAAAAATATTATCACCGGTGGATATCCAGCACTATCGTTCGCAGGTTCAGCTGGTGATCACCGAACCAAAGATCGTAGAGTTTATTGCACGGATCGTAAATGAAACAAGAAACAACCCAGCATTATACCTGGGCGCTTCTCCCCGGGCATCGCTGGCGATATTACGATCGGCAAAAGCAAGTGCTGCCATCAAGGGGCGTGACTTTGTTACGCCGGAAGATGTGGTGGAAATGGCGCCGCATGTATTGCGGCATCGTATCATCCTTACTCCCGAGAAGGAGATGGAAGGGGTTACCGAAGATGACCTGATCGATACCATTTTAAAATCTATTGAAGTACCCAGGTAAGCGATGCCCCGATTCATAAAGAAATATATCGGCGCCTTGTACCTCACCCGCAGGATCTACCTGCTGGCCGGGTTTTGCATCGTGCTGTTTGTAACTTCCTTCCTGCTGCCTGTATTATTTCCATACGCAAAGATCCTGTTCTTTGTTTTTATTGCATTGATCTTTGTAGACTACCTTTTCTTATTTGCGTTGAGTAAAACACCTGTTGCCAGCCGGTTGATGGCAGACAGGCTCAGCAACGGTGATGAGAACAAAATTGAGATGCAGGTGAAGAACAATATGCCATTCACGGTTCGCATGGAGATCATTGATGAGTTGCCGGTGCAGTTCCAGATCAGGGATTGGTTACTGGAATACCGGTTTAAAGCAAGGGAACAAAAGAATATCTCGTACAAACTGCGGCCGGTGGAAAGGGGGCAATATCATTTTGGCCGCATCATCCTTTATGTGCGCTCGCAGCTTGGCTTGTTAAAACGCCGCTACAATATTAACGCAGAAGAAACGGTGCCCGTTTATCCTTCTTACCTGCAGATGCGCAAGTATGCCCTTCTTTCGCAAACAACCATGCAGGGTGAACAGGGTAACCGGCGCATGCGAAAACTTGGTCACAGCATGGAGTTTGAACAGATTAAGGAATACGTTCGGGGAGACGATATCCGCAGTGTGAACTGGAAGGCCACGGCCCGTAAAGCATCGCTGATGGTGAACAGCTATACCGATGAACGTTCGCAACAGGTGTATTGTGTGATCGATAAAGGGCGATTGATGAAAATGCCTTTTGGTGGCCTCACGCTTTTGGACTATGCCATCAACAGCACCCTGGTGCTTGCCAATGTTTGCCTGCAGAAACAAGACAGGATAGGGGTGATGACATTTGCCAACAAGATGGGATCGGTGATTGCAGCCGACCGGAAACCCATTCAACGTGAGAATATTTTACAGTTACTTTACAACCAGGAGACCGCATTTTTAGAGAGCGATTACGAAATGCTTTACATGCAGATACGCAGCCGGGTAAAGCACCGCAGCTTAGTTGTGCTGTATACTAATTTTGAATCGCTGAACGGATTGTACCGCCAGTTGAATTATTTACGTTCCATTGCCCGGCACCATTTGCTGATGGTGGTATTCTTTGAAAACACCGAGCTGCACCAGCTCAGTGACCTGGAAGCCCGGAATGTGGAAGACGTTTACGTAAAGACCATCGCCGAAAAATTTGCTTTTGAAAAAAGACTGATCGTAAAAGAATTGAGAAAGCACGGCATACTTTCTGTGTTAACGGCGCCTGAACAGCTTACAATTAATGCCGTAAATAAATACCTGGAGTTGAAGGCGAGGCAGGCGATATAACAACCAGCAATTAGACTTCTTATAGACCGCTTAAAACAAGCAAAAAAATGCCGCCCCTACGGGGCTAAACAACATCTTGTGTTGGGGATTTTACCAAAGTTTCAGCCCGCCGGGCTTGTAGATTGCAACATGGTATAAACATGGTTGGAAATTATTTAGTAACGTATTTGTAATTCTGATTTACGGAATCAATTACTCCGATAGTGATACAATGTGCTGAAGAATCTCTGCAATCAGCCCCATCGGGGCTTTATTTTGGTAGGATCAAAAATAAATAAAGGAAAACGAGCCCCGTAGGGGCGGCATTTTTTATGCCCAACACCTATTCTTAAATAACCATTCATGCCGTATTTGCGGTGAAGAACCGGGAGAATTTTATCCTGAAGGAGTGGCGTGATGATCTGCATAGATATATTGCAGGCATCATAACTAATAAAAAGGCAAAAGTGCTGGCAGTTGGTGGATGGAAAGATCATGTACATATTTTATTTGGCCTTCCGGTTGCAGTAAGTATCTCTGAATTTATGAGTGCAGTAAAAGCAAACAGCAGTAAGTGGATCAATGAACAGCATTTTGTAAGAGGCAAATTTCAATGGCAGGAAGGATATGGCGCTTTCTCGTATTTAAAAAGTCAGCGGGATATTGTTATTAAATACATTATGAACCAGGAAGAGCACCACAAAATAAAATCTTTCAAGGAAGAATATGTAAAAATGCTTACCGACTTTGAAGTGATCTACAACGATAAATATCTTTTTGAATTTTATGAGTAAAAATGCCGCCCCTACGGGGCTCAGTCCACACTGGTTTACAAGGTTACCAAAATTTCAGCCCTTTTGGCTTTTGGCAACGGGTTTTGCAAAAACTGTACGATTATATTTAACAGCGGGTTCTGTTGAGCTTTCGATCTTTACCTTTGCCAAAAATAGCAGTGGCACGAAAACAAACTTACCGGGTACGATACAGTAACAAGCTGGCAGAAGCGGGAGAGAAGCCCGAAAGACCTGAACGTAAGGAACGTATTCCCCTCGATCCGTTGATACAGCAACCCTACCTGGATGGTAAGGTGCTTCTGATAAACAAACCCCTTCACTGGACATCATTTGATGTGGTACGCAAACTCCGGAGCCTGCTGCAGATAAAAAAGATCGGGCATGCCGGCACACTGGATCCGCTTGCCACAGGGTTACTCATTGTTTGCACCGGTAAATTCACCAAGAAGATAAATGAATACATGGCGCAGGAAAAGGAATATACCGGCAGTATCACACTCGGCGCTGTTACCCCAACCTACGACCTGGAAAGTGAGCCCGAACAGCAAAAAGATCATTCTTTTGTTACGGAAGAGATGATACGGTCGGCCACCCAGGAATTTGTCGGCGAGATCGATCAATATCCACCTATGTTCTCTGCTATTAAGAAAGACGGGGTTGCTTTATATGAGCTTGCACGCAGGGGAGAAGAAGTGGAGTTGAAAGCAAGAAAGATATTTATCAGGTCGTTTGAGATCACATCCATGGAATTGCCTGTTGTGCATTTCAAAGTGGTATGTTCAACCGGAACTTATATCAGAAGTCTTGCAAATGATTTTGGAGGATCGTTGGGTTGCGGAGCCTACCTTAGTAGTTTATGTCGCACACGTATCGGGGAATTTACATTAGAAGATTCCATAGAAATGGACGGATTCGAACAAACCCTTAAACCTTTCAACCCTTCAACTTCTTAGAAAGGGTAATTTATCCCGATACTCATATTAAAATTCTCGTACCGCCATTTCTTATACCGGTTATCATTGTAGGTGCCGCCGGGATTGTTGGGATCGGGTACCCGTTCTCCTCTTTTAAAAATATTGTTGAATGAAACACCGGGCAATTGCCATCCATCGTTCTCACTCAGGTCGGGACGCTTGATGCGGAAACCCAGGTCGAAGCGGAGAATTACATAGTTAAAATCGAGACGAAAACCTGCACCTGCCGCCACACCCATCTCTTTATATAAATTTTTGAACTGGAACTGGGCGCTGTCGGTTCCGCCTCCTGGTTTTGAGTTACGGGCATTCCATACATTGCCGATATCGAGGAATAAAGCGCCTCTCAGCACCACCGAATTAGGAATGATCTGTGCAATGGTATAGCGATACTCGAGATTGCTTTCTAACTGTATATCGCCGGTACGGTCATTGAATTTATTTTGTCCGAAGGGAGTAAGTGGCTGCGATCCCCTGCCAATACCCCGTACGGGCCAGCCTCTCATGCTGCTGCTGCCACCGCCAAAATATTGTTTAAAGAAGGGAAGGGTGGTATCGCCTTTTGCCGCAATGCCCACACCGCCGAACATGCGGAACACAAAGGCCGATTTGGGACGGGTGGATGAGTAAATGTATTCCACATCAGCCTTGGTAAACTGCCGCATGTATCTTTCAAAGAGGCCAAAGCGGCCCCAGAGCAAACCCGATTCTTCCAGGTTAATTTTAAATGCATGCGAACGGTTGGGGTGCCTGCTGTTCACTTTTACCGATTGATAACCGATGCTGGAACCCGCCACTAAAGACGTGTTGAACGAATACCGCAAGAATGGATTTTCTTCCAGCGTTTTTTTGAAACTGTCTGTTTCATTATACAAACGGGCAAATTCAATATTGATGGGTTTAAATATCCAGCGCCGGCTGTTTCTTGCATCGGTACTTCTTTTTATCCGTTGATTGTAATCGTACCCGATTGCAAAATTGAACGATTGCAGGTTAAACAGGTTGATACGGTTGATATAACCCACTTTTGAATTGATGAATGATTTGGTATTGGAAAGCCTGCTGTCGTTTGTAAGATTCTTTAGCGGAAAGATGAAACGGGGGAACACGATGGTATTGGAATAACTCACTTCATTTGAGTTTACAATATTCTTCCGGTTGTTGCTGTCTGGTTTAAAATTCAGTTCTATACCTGCCCGCAGCGAATGCGACATGCTGATCCCTTCTTTGCGTAAGTTACGGTCGAGCACAGTAAGGTTGCCCGACAGGCCCAGCAGGTTACCGGCATTGGCAGCTGTAACGTTATTGCTGTTGCTTTGGGCAGAATAACTGGCTTCAATGCCGGCTTCAAATCCATATCTTTTTCCCGGAACCAGTTGAACAAGCAGGTCAATTTTTCTAATGCTGTCTTTCACCGTTACACTGTCTTTGTGTTCCACTACCTGGATATTGGTGCTTTGCCAAACACCAGCCCTGGAAAAATTATTCAGTGTTTTATAAAAATTATCCTGGCTGTACAGGTCGCCGGGGCGAACAGCCAGGCTCCTGCGGAGAAAACCGGTGCGGAATAATTTTTTGTGATACTTCACAATAAAATTAACCCGGCAGGTATCGCAATCCCGCTTTTTTGCCAGTGTGGTAAGCATGGTATTATCCGTTGGCTTATCACCATTGCGGTAATCGGGAAAGACGTAGATGTTGTTTATATAATATTGTTTCAGTTTGCTGCTATCAGCTGGTGGATTAAGCACCACGGCCAGTTTGGCAGTAGGAGAGTTCCTGGCAAGGTTCGCTTCTTCCAGTAATTTCAGCTGTTCAAATATATCGTCGGTGATGGTGGTAAGTGCAGCTACCGTACTATCGCCCCGCATGATCAGTTCTTCGGATGAAAATTTATAATAACCATTATTGCGGTACAGGTTCACCAACCTGTTCAGTTCGGCCAATACTGCTGCTTTTGTTACGGGATTCCCTTTCCTGATAAAACTTTCTTTGGCATTTTCCAGTGCCAGTTGCTGCAGGTCGGGCTTTCGTAAAATATACATGAAGGTATCTATCAGGGTTGGTTTACCGGTTTCCATACTGTATTGCACATGAACCCGTTGCTGTTCGCCCTTTACTGTAGTATCTGCTTTGTACTCTGCCCTTGCCCGGTAATAACCCAGGTGCCGCATGGATGCTTCCATATTGCGGGCCGACTGGCTGGCAGAAGCACTATCATATGCAGGAGGTTTTTCTATATAATGTAAGATGATCCATGAATCTTTTGTGTTGATCCGGGAACTGTCGTCGAGTTGTGCATTCAGCCGTTGTTTCAGGATGGCCCGGTCATCTTTGCTGAAGTTGCCTCCTTTTACATCAATGCTGTTCTTAAAAACAAAGGGCTTGTTTTTAGGATACTTGCGGGGGATAACGAACCAGTTACAGGCTGAAAGCAGGATGCTGCATAATAAAAAACAGGCGGTAAGTTTGTAAAGGGAGATTTTATCCGGTATTTTTAAATGCATAAAAAAAATTCAGGCGACGATGATTAGCAAATCACATACCAAATATATTCAAAGTTTACAGCACAAAAAAGTAAGAGATGAGTTGAACCTGTTTATTGCAGAAGGGCCAAAACTGGTACCAGAACTGTTGGCAGATGGCGCTTTCACCTGCAAAGAAGTATTTGCTGTAAAGGAATGGATAGATGAGAATGAAAAACTGCTGCGGTCACACGATTCAACCACGTTCAATGAAGTGGAAGTGTTTGAACTGGAAAAGATATCTGCTTTAACAACGCCCAATCATGTGCTGGCAGTGTTTGAAAAAAGAAACCCGGTTACTGATATTGAAACAAGTGGAAAGATCACACTTGTATTGGATACCATACAGGATCCCGGTAATATGGGCACCATCCTGCGTATTGCCGATTGGTTTGGCATTAAGCACATGGTTTGCTCTGTTGCGTCTGCAGATATATATAACCCTAAAGTGGTACAGGGAACGATGGGAAGCCTGGGAAGGGTGAATGTGTTATACACATACCTGGTTGATTGGCTGCAGCAAAATAAACAGGTTAAGATATATGCTGCTTCGCTGCATGGTAAGGCATTGCCTTCTTTTGGAAAGCTGAAAGAAGGAATTATCATCATTGGCAACGAGGCACATGGCATCAGCGATGAAGTAATGCAACTGGTGAATGAAAAAGTAACCATACCCAGGATAGGCCAGGCAGAATCATTGAATGCGGCGGTGGCAACGGGGATAATATTGTCGCATGTTGTATAGGACGTTAATCTGTTGATCCGTTAATACGTTAATTGGTGTAGGGTGTAAGAGCCTGAAGTATCTTCTATGTATTAACCAGTAAACCAATTAACGGATTAACTATTTAACTAACTACCGAAACTGTATCGCCTTTACCGGCTTCACTTTCTTTATCAGTAATGTAGGTATGATCAATGTAGCAAATGAAATGAGCAAAGTAACAACACAGATAGATAATACCTGCCACCAAATAACATCTGCATGGGCCTGTGCCATATAGTAGGCTTCTTCATTCAGTTTAATAAAACCGGTTCTTTCCTGCAGCCAGCAGATGCCCAGTCCAAGAATGGCGCCGGCAAACACACCCGTAAAAGCGATCACAGAAGTATTATACAGGAACACCTGCTGAACCTGCCAGTCGGAAGCGCCCAGGGCTTTTAATACACCCGTCATCCTTGTTCTTTCCAGAACTAAAATGAGCAGGCAGGTAATGAGGTTTACCACCGCCACCACCAGCATGATGATGAGCAGGATATTTTTTGTTTGTCCCTGCAGGTTAAGCCAGTCGAATATGTTAGGGTAAATCTCTTTGATGGTCTTGCTGTACCATGTCTGTGGCATTTCAGCATAGATAAGTTCATTTACCTTATCTGTCTGCCTGTAATCTTTTAAGAAGATCTCGTAGCCGCCGATCTGGTCGGGCTCCCAGCCATTAAGGCGACGGATAAGATTGATATCGCCAATGGCAAAGTTGCGGTCGTATTCATCAATGGCGGTTTTATAAATGCCTGCGATCTTCAGCCAGCGGGCTGTTTTGCTTCCATCTTCACGGAAAAAGAAAACAAACACACTGTCGTTAATGGTTGCTTTAAGCTGGTTGGCAGTATAGGCCGATAAATTTATTTCATTGCTGTAGCCACTGTCTTTAAAACTTATCCAGCGGCCCTGCTGCAAAAAAGGCTGCAACCTGTTAAAATCAAATGAAGAGTCAACGCCTTTCAGTAAAACACTTTCTATCTCTCCGCCGGATTTTATGATGGCCGATTTGGTGGCATAGCGCTCTACCGATCTTACTTCGGGTAAAGAATGAAGGTATCTTTCTACCGTATCATTTTTAGTGATAGGATATTCTTCGGCGATGCTCACCCGGTTCTCCACATTCTGCAATACCCGTATATGCCCCCAGAAACTGAATACTTTATTGCTGATCACTCCCTGGAACCCGTTTACAAAACTCATGGCCACGATCATAATGGCCACACTGATGGCCGTGGCAATGATGGCCAGGCGTATGATGAATTTGGAAAAGGTCTTCTGCCGGTTAAAGGCTATTCGTCTTGCTATGAATACAGATACATTCAATCAGCATATATTTGGTATCTTACAAATGTATTTATTTAAACGCAACGACCGAGGTGAACATGACAAAATTTAAACCATACCCCGCAGTAAGAAAAGCCTTTTATCTTTTCCTTTTCCTTGTTTTCAGTCACGCTTCTTTTTCGCAGGCGACCGAAGCGGTGTATAAGGATAATATAAAAGGGGTGCGGTTTCATATGTACGGCGACCAGCTATCCTTACCTGTTTACAGTATGAACAGTGGCGACCAGCTGGAACTTAATTTCGACGACCTGGATGCAAATGTTAAAAGTTACTATTACAGTTTCCAGCTTTGCGATTACAACTGGAAACCCGTTGATATCAGCCCTTTCCTGTACATAAAAGGATTTACGCAACAACGCATCAGCAATTACCGCTACTCGTCTATTGCACTTACAAAATATACCCATTACCAGGCCATGCTGCCCGACCGGAGCACTACCATTACGCTTTCGGGCAACTACATTCTAAAAGTTTACCTGGATGGCGATACCTCGAAACTGGCTTTTACAAGACGTATGCTGGTGCTGGATCAGAAAGCGGCCATCAGTGCAAAAGTGCTTCAGCCTTTTACACCGCAATTGTTCAAAACACATCAGAAGATCCAGTTCACGGCAAATATCAACGGGTTAAATACATTCAGCGCCGCACAACAGGTGAAAGTGGTGATACTGCAGAACAACCGCTGGGACAATGCGCTGAAAGATATTGCTCCCACCTTTGTACGGGGTACTTCGCTGGAGTATAGTTCGGAGAATAATTGCATCTTCCCAGGGGGTAAAGAATGGCGCTGGCTCGACCTGCGGAGTTTTCGTTTACAGAGCGACCGGGTAGAAAAGGCCGACTATAAAAAAACAGCCACAGATATTTATTTGTTTCCCGATGCCGACCGGAGCGGCCAACGCTATGTTTATTTCCGTGACCTGAACGGGATGTTCTTAGTTGAAACCTATGAAACAATAAACCCTTACTGGCAGGGCGATTACGCAACGGTTCATTTTAACCTGGCTGCCCCCAATGGAACAGCGTATGCAGATAAAGATATTTACCTGGCCGGCCAGCTTACCAGTTACGAGATGAGCGACAAGACCAAAATGGTTTTTAATGCGGCAAAGGGTGTGTATGAGTGCACGGTATTTCTAAAACAAGGGTATTACAATTATACTTATATCGCTGTTGATAAAAGCAATCCTGCTCAAAAGCGTGACCTGGAAGGCGATTACTGGGAAACAGAGAACGGTTATACCATACTGATGTACTATAAATCCTTTACTGACCGGGCCGACCAGTTGATAGGAGTGGGGAAGATAAATTCACGGACCGATCAACCGGGGATAAGTTTTTAGATGCAGGCAGCTGGATACTAGTCGCTGGATACTGGCAGAGTCTGCAATTTTATATAAGTTCTTTTATAATTAAACTACTTCCAGCATCCAGTATCCAGTATCCAGCATCTTCCCTTCAATTTTTCATTCTTTTATTGCCCTTCATCCCTTATCTTTGCGCCGGCAAGTCTTATACGACCAGCTCCTGCTGAACTCCCCCAGGACCGGAAGGTAGCAAGGGTAGGTGGTTGAGCGGTGCGATGTAAGTAACTTGCCATTTTTTATTTATACCCCCATCCCCTAAAGGGGGGCTTTGAAGTTTTTCTATTCAATCACCCATCTTTTTTCGTAGATAAATATTTTAAGTTTACTCTTTTAATTATTTTACTTTTGCCGGAAATAAATTAACTCACCAATTAAAAGCTAATCCTCCTTTAGGGGATAGGGGCACATGAAATTTTTCATCGACACCGCCAACCTGGCACAGATTAAAGAAGCAAACGACCTCGGCATCTTAGACGGGGTTACCACCAACCCTTCGCTGATGGCGAAGGAAGGCATCAAGGGCAACGATGCCGTGATGGCTCATTACAAAACCATTTGTGAAACGGTGAACGGCGATATAAGCGCAGAAGTGATCTCCACCGATTTCGACGGCATTGTGGCCGAGGGAAAAAAACTGGCGGCTATCCATCCAAACATTGTGGTAAAAGTACCGATGATAAAGGACGGCATCAAAGCATTAAAATGGTTCAGCGATAACGGAATCAAAACAAACTGTACGCTGGTATTCAGTGCCGGACAGGCCATCCTAGCTGCCAAGGCCGGGGCAACCTATGTTTCTCCGTTCATCGGCCGTATCGACGACAGTGGCTGGGATGGTATGATCCTCATTCACCAGATACGCCAGATATTCGACATACAGGGTTTTAAAACAGAGATACTGGCTGCTTCTATCCGTAACCCAAATCACATCATCAGTTGTGCAGAGGCCGGCGCCGATGTTTGCACCTGCCCGCTTGATTCGATCTTGGGATTGCTGAAGCACCCGCTTACTGATATCGGCCTCGCCAAGTTCCTGGAAGATGCCAAGAAGTTTGCTTAAGCTATCGTCTGACGCCCCCGTCTGACGATGGAATGATAACGATACTAAAATATTGGTCAGACGGGGACGTCAGACCAATAAAAAATGCCCGGCGCATCTTCCAGATTCACCGGGCATTTTGATTTTGTGGTATTCTAATTATTTCGATCTCTTGTTTTTCTCTTTTGAACCTTTCATCAGGTCATCCATCGTCTTCAGTTCAGGGTCCGGCTGTTTTTTGATGTAGATGCTGAATTCTTTATACAAGGAAGGGTTATTCCGCAATATTACTTTTACATCCACTTTTTCTAATGTGGTATTCCGGTCTATCCAAAGATTGTTACCAACAAACTTACCGGCAGATGCCTGGAAAATGAGATGCGTACTGTCTAAAGGAATATACCTGCCGTTGGGCATCCTGCCATCTATATTAATGTAGTTGAATGTACCTTTTTTCAGACTGTCGGTATACAAGTTCACATGAAGGCTCTCCACTTTTTGCGCTTTGGCTGCGATGGAAAAAATGATCAGAAAGGAAAGTAAAAATTTCTTCACCCGGTTTGTTTGCGCAAAGATGGAAAAAATTGTGCCAATGAAAGAGAAGGAGACGGCCGGTGAATGTTAAAATTTGGTTGTTGTAGGCTGCTCACTGCTTGTTTTTCTTCCTGAGAACGGCGATCAATGTTTTATTTAGTTCACTGGGGGGAGGCTTATTGAAGAATAAAAAGAGATATTTTGGGAGCTTTAGTCTGTTTGCATTGAATAACAGGCAGGAAACATAATCAATGTCGCTGTTCAAATCAATTCCATAAATGTCCAGTATCACTGAATCGGCCGATCTGTAATAGTATTGAACATCAACTTTTGAACTGTCCTTTTTTGCGGACTCATCCAGCTTCGAATGAAGAAGCCTTTTTATTTCTGCCAGGGTGAGTAAATCATCATTTGTATAGCTCACCGAATCATCAAAATGGATCAGCAGCATACCTATTTCATTGGATGGAACATCTTCTGCACACTTATAAGCCGGTCTGTTGTCTGAACAGCCAGCCAGTATGCATAAGAAGAGAATGATGCCTGCAACCTGTTTCATGATACCTAATCTGTTTTTTATCAACTCCCCATCAGCTTATTCTTCTGCGCCAGGTATTCTTCCTGGGTGATGGCTCCTTTTTGCAAGAGATCGAACAGTTTGCCCAGTTCATCAGCCACCATTTGCTGGGAGGGCTGTATGGCATTTGTTTTTGCAATGGCTTCCGCCAGCTGCGTAGCCTGGTTACTTATCTGCATCTTCTTGTATTCTTCCTGGGCATGGGTGATGGTATCTTTAAGAAGTTTGGGATGATGGATGAGTACGTATTTTGTTTCGCCCAGTTCGGCGGCGGTTTGGATATCTACATTACCAAAACCGAAAAGACGGCCCCAGATGGATTGGTCGTATTCTACGTTATTTATTTTGTCGAGCGGACTTTCTTTGGAGTAACGGGTAAAGAAACCCGTTTCATCCACTACCCGTAAATTGGTCACACACCAGAGATTGTATTTCCAGTTGATGTACTCCAGCATGGGATAAATGGCCGTGATCAGTACTATAATGAATGCCGTTTTATTCTGCAGCCACCATATCAGTATGATCGCAAGCAGCAGCCAGGCAAAGAAAGGCAACGCAAGTCTTACCCAGTGCTGCCTTGTTATCAATAATATTTTTTCGTCTTTTTTAAGTATTGTGCGCATGGGAACGTTTAAAGGTTGAAGGGTTTAAATCGTTTAAAGGTTTAAGTCGTTCTGTAAATTAGTAAAAACTTCAAACTTAATAACCTTTAAACCCTTCAACCTTTAAACCTTTCAACCCTTAAACGGGTTTGCCAGCCTGCTACCCGCTTTGTGCTATTGCATGCTCCCTTATTTTAATTTACCTTTCTATGGATTAAAAAATGAGTTTATGAAAATATCCGACATCTACTACTGCCGTGAGTGCAGGGTCTCTCATCACCGTACTATAAAAGACCTGAAAAATTCTTTCCTGGAGAGACCAGGTAACCTGCGGGGCATTGTTTCAAAAAAGGACAGGGGCATCCTGGAAGACTATGCACATAAGAACATCATTAAAAAAAGTGAGCATTTTACTTCGCTGTCGAGGATGGCAACGGAGATCAGTAAGGAGTGGAAGAACGGCCGCCGGCTTACTGTTTCTTTTATGGGCGGAAAGAAGCAGGTAAAGGACCGTGTCATACGTCATGCTAAAATATGGATGGAATATGCCAATATTGAATTTGATTTCACAGTCCGAAAACAGCCGGGTGATATCCGCATAGCTTTTGATACCAATGACGGGTCCTGGTCGCTGATGGGAACCGAAATACTTTCGGAAGACAGCTCGAAACCAACCATGAACTTTGGCTGGCTTACCCCAACTACCGACGACCTGGAATACAACCGGGTGGTACTGCATGAATTCGGCCATACCCTCGGATGTATTCATGAGCATGAGCGGCCCGATAATGGTATTCCCTGGGACAAACCCAAAGTATATGCCTATTACAAACAAACAGATGGCTGGACGAAGGAGGAAGTGGATGAACAGGTATTTTCAAAATATGACATTACACAGATACGGTCCAATAAATTAGATAAGCGATCGATCATGATGTACCCGGTTCCGGAAAAACTTACCAGGGGCGATTTTCATATAGGCTGGAACAATGGCCTTTCGGCGGAGGATAAAAAATTTATCGCAAAACTTTACCCTAAGAAATAAGGCCGGCATGATAAAAAAATCCCTTAAGGGAGATGGCTGGTCGGGATGACTGGATTCGAACCAGCGGCCCCTACGTCCCGAACGTAGTGCGCTACCGGGCTGCGCTACATCCCGAAAAATCAGAATTCCGAACATAATGCCCCGCTATAGGCGAGATCATATCCCGAATTATTTCCTGACAACAAATTTATCAAATTAATTAAATCGATCTCATTGCTTATTGCTTATTTTTAATTTTTCATTCTTCATTTTTAATTAAGCATGACTCCCGAAAGAAACGAACGTCTCACATCTGTTTTAAACAAACGTCAGCCCGACCTTACCGTAGTATTGGAGAATGTATTTGATCCGCACAATATTTCTGCCGTGATGCGTACCTGTGATGCTGTGGGCATACAGGATATTTACATACTCAATACTAAGATCCCGCCACATAAAAAATGGGGCGCTAAAAGTTCATCCAGCGCAGCCAAATGGTTAAGCATCCACCAGTTCACGGATGCGAACGAATGTTTTACTGAATTAAGAAAGAAGTTCAAAAAGATCTATACAACCCACTTAAGCAGTGATGCAGTTGGACTGCATGAGCTGAACCTGGCAGAACCGGTTGCATTGGTCTTTGGCAATGAGCACAGTGGTGTGAGTGAAGAGATCATTGCAATGGCCGATGGTAATTTTATCATCCCGCAGGTGGGGATCATCAAATCATTAAATATTTCTGTGGCCTGCGCAGTATGCCTGTACGAAGCCTACCGGCAGAAAAACAATGCCGGGCACTATGATAAGGTGAAACTGGAAGGGGAGAAACTGCAGGGGTTGAGGGATGAATGGGGGTTCCTGGAAGATGGATAAACGGCTGGATTATTCTGCCCCAATTCCAATAACTTTAACGCACCAAAACAATCAATATGAAGAAGCTGCTTCTCCCGCTATTACTACTCATTAATTTCAGTTTAACTGCTCAAAACAAAAAAGCATTGGATCATTCTGTTTATGATGGCTGGAAAAGCATCGGCGAACGAATGATCAGTAATGATGGTAAATATATTGTGTATGCCATCAATCCCCAGGAAGGCGATGGAGAACTGCAGGTGCAGGGCCCCTCTTCAAATTATAAAAAAGTAATTGCACGGGGTTATAATGCAGTGATAACCGAAGACAGCCGCTTCGTGGTATTTAAAATAAAACCCATCTTCCAGGAAACCAGGCAGGCAAGAATAAAAAAGAAGAAGCCTGATGAGATGGTGAAAGACTCGATCGGCATACTGGAGCTGGGTAAAGAAGAAGTAGTTAAGATAGCCCGGGTGAAAGGATATAAAACTGCTGAGAAAGGTTTTGGCTGGGTGGCTTATCAACTGGAGAAGCCATTGCCTGATACAACCAAGAAAGCCAGGCCAGCTGCCGTTGATTCTGCCAAATTAAACCTGGACAGGTTAGTGAAGATCGCTGATTCGGTGATACGCAAATCACTCGACTCCATTAAAGGGAATGTAAGTAAAGAGGAAGTGATAGTTGCTGCACAAAAAGCAGCGAAGGAGATCATTAAAAAAGGGAGGGATGATGATGCATTGCTCCAGTCTGAATTGCTCCAGTCTTCAGACCGGAGAACAGATGCAGAAGGAGATGACCCCGCCGGAGGCGGCGCTGCTTCCGAAGGAACCGATCTTATCATCCGCCGCATGAGCGATAACAAAGAGAAGACCTTTAAACTGGTAAGCGAATATTACTTTGACAAGAAAGGCACTAAACTTTTAATTGAAACAACAAAGAACAGTAAAGACAGCAACAGCAGGGCCATGGTGCTTATTTACAATCTTGCATCTGAAAAAACAGATACGGTGATGAAGGCATTCAACGATGCAAAAAACTTCGGCTTTGATGAAGAAGGCTCCCAGCTTGCATTTGTAGCCGAAAGAGACAGCAGTGCAAAATCACTTCAGAAATTTTATAAGCTATGGTATTATACCAATGGACAGGATACGGCTAAGATCGCTGCTGAAAAAAATACGGTGGGCATGCAGTTAGGTTCTACCATCAGTGAAAATGCGGTACCCAGGTTCAGCAAGGATGGAAAAAAATTATTCTTCGGCACAGCGCCCATCAAAGCGCCAAAAGATACCACGCTGGTGGATTTTGAACTGGCCAGGCTGGATGTATGGCATTATAACGACGATTACCTTCAGCCACAACAATTGAAACAACTGGATGCAGAGCTGAAACGCAGCTACCTGGCCGTGATGAAACCGGGCGATGACCGCATTGTTCAACTGGGCGCTGCAGATGCAGAACAGGTTTCGCTGGTTGATGAAGGCAATGCCGGTTGGGTATTGGCCGAAACAGACAAAGGCAACCGGGTAGAAGGACAGTGGACAGGCAGAACAAGATCTACCGTTTATGCCATCAGTACTGCAGATGGAAAGAGAAGACTGATACAATCCAATTCACTCAGTAATTTCAGCGCATCGCCAAAAGGTAAATACGTGTATTGGTACGATCCGTTGCAGAAAAATTATTTTGCCTGGGATGCCGCAAACGGCCTTATAAAAAATATCAGCGATAAGATCAAAGAACCTTTGTATGATGTGGAGAATGATGTGCCTGACTATCCAAGGCCGCAGGGTATCATCGGTTGGATAGAAGACGACAGGTATATCCTTATCAAAGACGTATACGATATCTGGCAGGCCGACCCCGCAGGTGTGGAGCAGCCAAGGAATATCAGCAATGGTTTTGGTAAGAAGACCAAAACAGAATTCAATTACGTACGCCTTGATCCCGAAAAACGTTTTATTAAAGCCGGCGAAACCATCCTGCTGCGTTCGCAGGATAAGACCAGTAAGTATGGCGGCTTTTACAATAAAAAAGTAAATGAAGTGGCAGACCCGGTATTACTTACTGCTGGTCCATATGCTTTTGGAAACCCGGTTAAAGCGAAAGAGGCGGAACAGTATGTGGTGCAACGAACCAATATCAATCAAAGCGAAATTTTTGCATCGGCCGATCTGAAGCGGCTTGATCAATTGAGTGATGTAGCCGCTCAGCAAAAGGATTATAACTGGTTAACAGTAGAACTGACGAAATGGAAAATGTTTGACGGTAAAATGAGCGAAGGATTATTGTTCAAGCCCGAGAACTTTGATCCGAAGAAAAAATATCCGGTGATCTTTTATTTCTATGAAAGAAATGCTGATGGTCTCTATGCTTACAGGGCTCCGGCCCCAAGCGCTTCCACCGTTAATATCGCTTATTTTGTAAGCAATGGCTATCTGGTGTTTGATCCGAATATTTATTACAAAGACGGCGAACCGGGCAACAGTGCCTACAACAGCGTGGTGAGCGCTGCAAAATATTTATCAAGGATGCCCTGGGTAGACAGCACAAAAATGGCCATACAGGGACAAAGCTGGGGTGGTTACCAGGTGGCTTATCTCATTACCAAAACAAATATGTTCAGGGCGGCATGGGCCGGGGCACCGGTTGCTAATATGACAAGCGCTTATGGTGGCATACGCTGGGGCAGCGGATTGAACCGCCAGTTTCAGTACGAACATACACAAAGCCGCATTGGCGCCACGCTCTGGCAGCGGCAGGATCTTTACTTAAAAAATTCACCGTTGTTCACCGCAGATAAAGTGAACACACCGCTGGTGATCATGCACAATGATGCCGATGGCGCTGTGCCCTGGTACCAGGGGATTGAATACTTTACTGCGCTGCGCCGCCTGGGCAAAAAAGTGTGGATGCTGCAATACAATGGCGAAGATCATAACCTGGTGGAAAGAAAGAACCGTAAAGACCTTACCATACGCCTGGGCCAGTTTTTCGATTATTATTTAAAAGGGGGCAAGCCGGCCAAATGGATAACAGAAGGATTGCCTGCCACGGAAAAAGGAAAGGACTGGGGATTGGGTATTGAGTAACGTCATTGCGAGGAGGCACGACGAAGCAATCTCACAATACGAAGCATTAATTATGTTACCGGCAACAGTAACATAATTCAGCTTCAGTGGCGTCGCACTCTTGTACGGCATAACTTTATTGAGCAATGCGTAGTTGGTTTGAACGGGGATTTGGGTGGAGTGAAAGGATTAGATGGATTTAGACCAACTGAATCCGGTTAATTCGCTCTGAACCCGGTCACCGGATTTGAGTATTTTTTCGTTTCTTTATAAAAAAATGATGAGGATGAAACTGTTAATCCCGGCCCTTTTACTGACTACTGCCGTAGCGTTTTTAAATTGCTCAAAATCCACTGATGCTGTACATCATATCAACTGCGACGGACTAATAACCGATACAGCCGGCACCGGTGACAATGCAAGGATCTATATGCCCAATGCCTTTTCACCTAACAACGACGGGCTCAATGATATCTGCCGGCCTATTACAGCGAATATCGATTCAATTGGTTTTACCCTTTATGATGAAAATGACATAATAGTATTCACTACAAACCAATTGGGACAGGGCTGGTGGACAACCTATACAACCATTACTGCAAAAAAGTATTATTATAAGATACAGGCCCGTACACTGGCCGGAAAACATATCGGCGTTTGTGGCGAAGTATTCGGCCTTACCTGTTTCCCCATTAATCCGCCAAAGAGTTTTTATTATTTTGAAGACATGCTTACGCCAGGCGGATTTACCGGAACCACCACAGAATCATTGGCAACATGTCCATAAAAATTAAACAAATTGGCTGCAGGTAAAAGCATCGGCTACGGCAGGATATTCTTGATCCTGAGCATTGGCGTTTTCCTGTTCTTCCTGCTTAGCAATGTAACGGATGTGTATCGCTTCGCATTTGTGGGAGCTATATACGAATTGCTGTGGCTTCCTGCCATGTTGCTTTTGTTTGGTTTACCTGTATTTGTTATTGTTTTCTGGGGCAGGGAAAAATTCTCACTCCGGTCAATTCATTTATACTCGATGCTGGTATGGGCAGCCACCATTCTGCTGCTGATGTTACTGAATTAAATATTGCACGGAAAATTCCCGGGACTGTACCGGTATTCTTTATTGAAGGCAGGGTGGAGTGAAGTGAAGTGAAGTGCAGCGTTGAATCACTGCATTGCTTTTTGCTTTAGCTTCTGTACCTGCATAGTAATAAACTTCAGTTCTATTATTGCAGCAAGGGTACTCGTATTCTCAAAATGATAAATCTCCCAGGGAACTGAACGGCCCCCGAGTTCCATATTTTCCACTCCAATAAAATCAGCCGGTTTGATGGTTGTATTGCCCGGGAATTTTTCCTGTACGAATTGGTTATAAGCCACCAGGTCGTTCTTTAAGATCAGTAACCTGTTTTTATCCGGGTATGAAAATGAAGCTTCCTCTTTTTTTTCTGCCTGCAGAACTATCTCATGCCTGATGCTGTCGATGCAGGCGGTTATAGCATTGGCTTTAATGGCAAGTTCTATTTCCGGTAAACGGGAATGCTTTTTTTCTAAAGCGCCGGTACTTGCCTGTTGAAGGCTATCGCCTGATCTCATTAAGGAACTGTCTATCTTTTTAAATTCTGCCAGCAGGTTATCTGATCTTGACTGGGAGACCTTCATCGTCCAGAAAGCATAAACTGCAATACAGGCGCAAAGCAGGGTGAATAGTGTTATGAGGGCGAATTTTGTCATTATCGTTTCTCGACTTCGCTCGAAACTCAGGATACCATCCTTCGACTTCGCTCAGGATCAGATGCTCCTGTTCACATCAAAATTCTCCAGTTCTTTTGATACAGCATTTAAGAAGGTGGAACCCAATGCACCGTCAATGATACGGTGGTCGTAGCTTAAAGAGATATACATCATGTGGCGGATGGCAATACTGTCGCCCTGCGGCGTTTCAATTACCATCGGGCGCTTTTTAATAGCACCCACGGCCATAATGGCCACTTGCGGCTGGTTGATGATGGGTGTACCCATGATGCTTCCGAATGTACCTACATTGGTGAGTGTGAATGTACCGCCGGTTGTATCATCGGGTTTTAGTTTCCCGGTACGGGCGGCATTGGCCAGGCCGTTCACCTGTTTGGTAAGCCCGGTTAAATTGAGTTGGTCGGCATTTTTGATCACCGGTACGATCAGGTTTCCACTTGGTAAAGCCGTTGCCATACCAATGTTCAGGTCTTTTTTTACAATAATCTTATCGCCGTCTACACTGCTGCTGAGCCAGGGATATCTTTTGATACATTTTACGATGGCTTCAATGAAGAGGGGAGTAAAGGTTATTTTCTCGCCTTCTCTTTTTTCAAAATCCTTTTTCACTTTTTCTCTCCATAACACCAGATTGGTTACATCGCATTCGGCAAAACTGGTTACGTGTGCAGAAGTACTCTTGCTGTCGACCATGTGCCTGGCGATGAGCTTGCGCATGCGATCCATCTCTATTACTTCCACGTTACCGCTGTAAACGGTTGGAACGTTTGTAGAAGCAGGTTGTTCGTTGTTCGTTGGTCGTTGGTCGGTTATTGCAACAGATGTTGTTTGTGGCGACTGACTTGCACTTTGCGGCTTGCTGCCTGTTCCCCTGTTTGCTACATAAGACAGGATGTCTTTCTTGCTTACCCTTCCTTCCTGGCCGGTGCCGGGAATATTTTCCAGTTCGGCCATAGCAATGCCTTCCTGCTGGGCTATGTTTAAAACAAGGGGAGAATAAAACCGTATGGCTGACTTAGTATTTGTTGTTGTGCGTTGACCATTGTCTGTTGGTTGATAGGGGATCTCTTCCACCACCCGTGCATCTTCATACACTTCTTCTTTTGGAGCAGGTGCAGGCTGTGTATTAGAAACAGCCGCATTGGCGCCCACTCTTATTTTTGCGATCACAGTGCCGATGGGTACCACATCGTTCTCGTTGAAAAGAATTTCTTCAATAACACCTTCGGCAGTAGAAGGCACTTCGCTGTCCACTTTATCGGTAGCAATGTCTAAAACAGTTTCATCCTGTTTAATAGGATCTCCCGCTTTTTTATGCCATTTCAAAATGGTGGCTTCCATGATACTTTCGCCCAGTTTCGGCATTACTAAATCGACTAAACTCATATAAAAATTTGAAATTGTAAATGTAAAAAATCACAAAGCTTTTGGTGCCTTGCAGCAATCGGGTTCAAAGGTAATTATTTCCGTTTTAATTCGTGAAACTCCCGGCTAACCCTCTGCCAGTATGAATTTCCGCAATAGGTTCAGTGAATTTACGGCAGTCATCTGTATGTTTCTCACCCGGTCGTACCGGAAAGATAGTTTCTGTGTCACTGTCTTTTCGTTATTGCCCACTGCAACCCATACGGTACCCACCGGTTTTTCAGGCGTGCCGCCATCCGGCCCCATGATGCCCGAAACGGCAATGGCATAATCAGTCTTTAAAGTCTTTAAAATTCCTTTCAGCATCTGTTGTACCACTTCTTCGCTTACGGCGCCCACGGTTTCAAGTGTTCCTTTCTCAACACCCAATACATCCTGCTTTACTTCATTTGCATAACTCACCACCGTGCCTTTATAAAAAGCCGAAGAACCCGGCATTGCCGTGATGAGCTGTGCAATAAAGCCCCCGGTACAGCTTTCGGCGGTACACATGGTTTTACCTTTTGATAGTAACAGCTTGCCGAGTGTTTTTTCAATGGGTTCATCTTCATTGGTAACCATATATTCTTTCACCAGCGATTGCAGTCTTTCAAATAATTGCTGTACTTCATTTTCCGTTTTCTCTTTATCAGGGCCGGTTGAGGTAAGCCGCAACCGCACCATGCCGTAGTTGGGTAAGTAAGCCAGTTTGATATGTGCAGGAAGCGCTTCTTCAAAATCTTTTATCAGCTCGGCTAAAAAACTTTCACCCACACCGGCGGTGAGTAGTGTTTTGTGAATGATGGCCGGAAATTTAAATTGTTTCAGCAGCAAGGGGATCACATCGTCTGTCATCATGCCTTTCATTTCGTGCGGCACTCCGGGCATACTAACGAATACCTTTCCGTTCTTTTCAAAATACATTCCCGGCGCCGTACCTCTTTTATTCTGAACAACGGTACAAACATCCGGCACTTCGCCCTGTTTTAAATTACGTTCAATAATGGGACGGTTCAGGCGGGTAAAAATATCCAGCACATTCTGCCTGGCCGCTTCGTTGATGACCATCTTTCCGCCAAAGTATTTACATAACAAGGGCTTGGTGATATCGTCGGCAGTAGGGCCCAGTCCGCCGGTTATTAAAATGATATCGGCATGTTCCTGTTCTTCATTCAATGCATTCCATATCTCTTCCCATACATCGCCCACTGCCACACGCCGCATTACCCGTATGCCCCATTTGTTCAGTTCCTGTGCCATCCAGGCGCTGTTGGTGTCTACCACCTGCCCAATTAATAATTCGTCGCCGATGGTAATGATGGATGCCTGTGTCATGTATCGTTTTAAAAAGATTAATTTTAATGCAAGATAAGTTAACATGAAAACAGTTTATTTGTTTATTGGTTTACTGGTAAGTTCAATTTCTTTCGGGCAGAATGTACAAACCCGTTTATCAGGTGCCGTTAAAGGGTTGGAGGCAGATACGCAATTCAGGCACGCCATACTCAGTTTGTATGTGGTGAATAGTAAAACTGGCGAAGTGATATTTGATAAGAACTCCCAGGTTGGACTGGCGCCTGCCAGCTGCCAGAAAGTGGTAACGAGTGTGAGTGCGTTTGAGATGCTGGGGAAAGACTTTCGGTATAAAACATTAATTGGGAAAGATTATTCAACAGGAGACCTGAATAAAAGCGATGCCGGTTGTTTATTTATCATCGGGGGCGGAGACCCGACTTTTGGAAGCTGGCGATGGAAAAATACAACCGACACAGCAATATTTTCAAGAATTGCGGAATCGCTCAAAAGGCAAAAATTCACTTCATTTAATGAAAACCTGGTTATTGAAGATTATCTCTATGGTTTTTCTGTTTTACCCGAAGGCTGGATATGGCAGGACATAGGTAACTATTATGGTGCAGCCTGTTTTGGATTTAACTGGCGGGAAAACCAGTATGACATGATACTAAATCCCGGCGAAAAACCGGGGTATCCTGCAGATGTTAATACACTGAAACCTTTTTTGTATGATACCAGGATACAAAACAATATTTACACTGGTAAAAGCGGAAGTGGTGATAATGGGTATATTTATTCTTCACCGTTTTCAAATACGATCATCACTAAAGGGACTATTCCATTTCAAAAAGAACCCTTCAGCATCAGTGGCAGTATGCCTAATCCTTCTAATGTTTTCAAGAATGACCTGGTGCAGTTCCTGGCTAAAAATGGTATCACATTTAAAGGGCAGTCTTATTCAGCGATTGAAACAATCTTGAATAATACGCCGGTTCATAAAGCCACACATATAATAGATTCACTTTTTTCTCCACCGCTTGATTCGATGAATTATTGGTTCCTAAAGAAAAGCGTTAATCTATATGGCGAGGCCTTTTTAAAATCCCTGGTCAAGAGAAAAAAGGGAGCCGATATAGGAAATAGTACTTACGATACCGGCATTTCAATCATCAAGAATTTCTGGCAGGAGAGAGGCATTGAAAGATCTGCCTTAAATATTATCGATGGCAGCGGGCTTTCTCCGGCAAACCGCATTACAACCCATGCGCTGGTTACTGTAATGCAATATGCCCGGCAGCAGAACTGGTTCTCATCTTTTTATTATGCCTTGCCGGAAGCCAATGGAATTAAAATGAAAGACGGGTATATCAGCGGCGTAAGAAGTTATACAGGTTATATAAAAAGCAGGTCGGGGGTTGAATATACTTTCTCTTTCATCGTAAATAATTTCGACGGCAGCCCCGGCACAGCCAGGGAGAAAATGTGGAAGCTGCTGGATATTTTAAAGTAATTTCATTTAAACCAAAACAAACAATATGTCTGAGCAGAATTTCAAAAATCACAGCAAGTATCTTCCTTCTCATCATTTTGTTGTGCCAACGCTGCTGGTTGCATTCATGATCGGGTCGGTGATCAACCTGTTTGACTCTATAAATAAAAATGATGGACTCTACAGCGCTTCATTGATCTGCCTCCTTGGGCCCATTCTTGTTATTATCTGGTGGAACAGCCGTGCTTTTGCACTTAGGGCGCAAGACAGGGCCATACGAGCAGAAGAAAACCTGCGCCATTTTATTGCCACCGGCAAACCATTAGACAGCCGCCTGCGT
The DNA here is from genome assembly GCA_044220615.1 of Ferruginibacter sp. Taxonomy (GTDB): domain Bacteria; phylum Bacteroidota; class Bacteroidia; order Chitinophagales; family Chitinophagaceae; genus Ferruginibacter. The sequence goes on from JBGAQR010000001.1 coordinate 714,701, forward strand.
ATGCGCCAGATCATAGCACTGCGTTTTGCCGGAGATGCTGAGTTTGTAGCATTGGCTAAAAAAGCTGCAGAAGAAAAGATGCCGGCAAAAGAGATCAAGGGAACAATACAGCATTGGAAGGCGGATAATAACAGGGCATAAAGCTGCTTTATGGGTTTGGGGCAAAATATCCAGCCAGTTTTTCTTTCAGATCTTCCGGCATAGCCGAACGCTTCATCGTTTTTGCATCCACAAAGAATAATGTGACCACGCCCGTGTTCAGTAATTCGTCCTGCTCATTATAGATCTCGGCATGAAATACGATCTTATGATGCGTGGGCATTTCTTTTAAAGTTGTCTTTACCGTTATAAGGTCATCATATTTAGCCGGGCGTAAAAAGCGGCTGTTAATTTCCACCACGGGCATGATGATACCCATTGCTTCAATTTCCTTGTAGGTGTATCCTATCTGGCGGATGGCTTCGGTACGGCCAATCTCGTAAAACTGGGCATAGTGGCCATAGTATACAATTCCCATCTGGTCGGTGAGGGCGTAATGGATCCGTATCTGTGTTTCGGTAACGAACATACTGAAAGATAACTGATAAAAACTATTTTCCGATCATGCCATCCACGCTTACCCTGCCCGGCCCGATGATCAATATGGCCAGGAAGCCGGCCACATATAGTGCAGGCGATTCATGCTGGGCAAATACCTTTCCATCATTTATGGTAAAGATCACCACACACATGGTGATGATGAGCGGGATGGTTGCCAGCCGGGTGAACAATCCAAGTATCAGGAACAAAGAGCAAAAGAATTCAGCAAAAACAGCCAATGCCAGAGAAAGTGTTTTTCCCATGCCCAGGAAACTGATGAACTGATCTTTGTATTCGCTGAAATGAATGAGTTTGTCGTAACCGTGGTTCATCATCAGGATACCAAGCCCCAGTCGTAACAACAACATGGCTGCACTTACAGCCCCGGCAGAATACTTTGCAGAGAATAATTTTTTCATTTCTGTTTTAATGTGGTTTTATTTTTTTATTCAACTGTTATAGAAACTTTAAAAGAAAATCTATTTACCATTTTGTTAACAGCGTTGTAAAAATACATTCGTTTTGTTTACATCAGTTATCCACTTATTCACAATCTGTTTGGAACGATGTTTGTAACGGAGGCACAATAAGTAATTTTGCAAAAGCAAAAATGACCGAACGCAAAACCATGATAAAACAAAAACTTGCATGCCTTTTCCTGGCGGCCCTGTTTTCACTTTCCGCCTTCTCTCAACCCACCCATGCAGTCACCGATCCGGAAAAAAAATTCAAAGATGCCAAAGCGCTTTTTGTACAGGAACAATTTGCACTGGCCTATCCCTTTTTTGCAGAGCTAAAGGCGCAATATCCCGATAACACGGTGAGCGACCATGCCTACCTTAATGATGACGTTACTTATTACTACATAGCCTGCCAGTTGAAATTGCAGCAACCGGTGGCCGAGCAGGAAGCCCGGCACTACATCAATGTGGTGAATAATGAACCACGCAGGCAACTGATGAGTTACCACCTGGCAAAATTCTATTTTCTGAAAGAAGATTTCAGTAATGCGATCAATTATTACGAACGGGCAGGGTTGGAGAATTTAAGTAATGCAGAGATAGCTGATGCAAAATTTGAAAAAGCCTATTGCTATTTCAACCTGAAACAATTTGCTGAAGCAAAGCCCTTGTTTGATGAGATACACCAGTTGCCGGATAATAAATACTATATACCTGCTAATTATTATTATGGCTTCATCAGTTATTACGACCGCCAGTTTGGCGAAGCATTGAAATCATTCAAACTGGTAGAAACGCAGGAAGCCTATAAAGGAGTGGTGCCTTACTATATTGCCGAGATCTATTATTTCCAGGGGAAAAAGGATGAGGCATTACGCTATGGCGAAAGTGTGCTGGCAAGGCCCGGTGTTTTGTATTACCAGAAAGAAATGAACCTGCTGATAGGCCAGTTGTATTTTGAGAAGAAGAACTATAAAAAAGCATTGCCGCTGCTGGAAGCCTATGTGAACAGCAGCGAGAAAGTGAGCAAGGAAGTGATGTATGAACTGAGTTACTGTTATTATGATGCCAGCCAGCTGACCAAAGCCATTGAAGGGTTTAAACAATTAAGCACCGAACGGGATTCGATGGGGCAGAACAGTATGTACCTGCTGGGTGATTGTTACCTGCGTACCAATCAAAAAGCAAATGCACGTACGGCGTTTCAATACAGCGCTTACAACAGTTCCAATAAAGTGCAGCAACAGGTATCCCGGTTCAATTATGCCAAACTTTCTTACGAACTCGGCTACCAGGATATTGCGCTGAATGAAATGAAGAAATACCTGAATGATTATCCTAACAGTGAATACGATACCGAAGCAAAAGAGATACTGGTGAACCTGCTGACCAATACCAATAATTTTGCCGACGCATTGAAATTATACGAGTCGTTTGATAAGCCTACGCCATCCATGCAAAAAGCCTATCCACGTATACTTTACGGAAGGGCTGTGGAACTCATTAATGACCAGCAGTTGAAAAGAGGCGACGAGCTATTGACGAAGATCCTGCAACTGCCTGCATCTTCCGTTTCGCCGTATGCAAATTTCTGGAAGGGAGAGATCGCATACCGCAATAATGAATACGACCTGGCCATCAGGTACCTGAACTTATACCTGCAGGCAAATGTGCCTTCGCAGGGCGAAGCAAATAATGCAACCGCAAAATACGACCTGGGTTATTGCTGGCTGCAGAAAGAAAATTACAAACAGGCGCTGGGATATTTTGAACAGGTAACCAGGTCGGTATCGGTAACTTCTTCATTCATGGACCAGGATGCGTATGTACGTAGTGCCGACTGTTATTTTATGAACCGGGAATTTGCAAAGGCAAACGCCATGTACGATAATGTGGTGAACAATGCGCTGCCACAGAGTGACTATGCGATGTTCCAGAAATCGCTGATCGCAGGGGTGAAGAGTTCTGCCGAAAAGGTGAAAACGCTGAATGCGCTGCTGAAACAATATCCAAAGAGCAATATGGTGCCTGATGTGAATATGGAGATCGCCCTTACACATATTGCGGATGAAAAGTTCAACGACGCCATTCCTTACCTGAACACACTCATCAGTTCCCCGGAAGCCGGCGGGTTGAAACCAAAGGCTTATTTAAAACTTGGTTTGTGTTATTATAATATGAACAAGAACAATGAAGCGTTGGATAATTACCAGGCGCTTATTCAAAAATACCCGCAATCTGCCGAAGCCGATGAAGCCATGGACATCATGAAGAATATTTACGTGGAAATTGGCCGGCCGAATGATTATATAGAAATGATGCGCAGGAACGGAAAGAATATTTCTGTATCGGAAGCAGATTCACTTACTTATACTTCAGCTGAGCTTAAATATAACGGTAGCGACTGTAATGCAGCGATCACCGGGTTTAAAAACTACCTGTTGCAATACCCCACCGGCGCTTATGCACTGGAAGCAAATTATTTTAGCAGCGAATGTTACCTGAAAGTGAAAGACTGGCAAAATGCATTGACTGGTTATGATTATGTAAACAGCAAGGGCCTGAACCGTTACTTTGAAAAAGCTACCCTGGAAGCAGCCCGGATCAATTACTTTGAGCTGAAGGACTATGCCGGGGCAAAAAAATATTTTGAATCATTAATATCAGGCGCTGTTAACCAGGACAACCAGCTGGAAGCATTGAGGGGCCTGGTGCGCTGTTACTACCAGCTAAAGGATTACACAAAAGCAAACGAAGCAGCGAACACCCTGCTTACAAAAAAAGGCCTCAGTACCGATGATAAGTCTATTGCGTTCCTGGTACTTGGAAAAAGTCAACAGGTAAATAATAATTGTGCAGCGGCCATCACTTCGTTTAAATCATGCGCAGCCATCAACAAATCGGCATGGGGCGCCGAAGCCCGTTATGAAATAGCCAGCTGCCATTTTACAACAAACAATCTTGCAGCCGCCGAAAAAGCAGCCCTGCTTGTTATTAAAGAAACAGGCTCGTATGATAACTGGGTAACGAAGAGCTACATACTGCTGGGCGATATCTTCATGCAGCAAAAGGATTATTTCAACGCAAAGGCAACGTATGAAAGTGTGGCCAAAAATGCCATCATACCCGAATTAAAACAGGAAGCCCAGCAGAAACTGGATAAAGCCATTGAAGAAGAGAAGTCGGTGAGTAAAGTGGCTGGGAATTAATATCAAGCGTACCTAAAAAACCAACAGTGAAAAAAAATAATAAATATTCAATGATCAATATTCAATTATCAATATTCAATTCAAAGCAAACCTGGTTGCTTATTGCCTGTTGTTTATTGTCTGTTATAACATTTGCACAGAAGGACACCACTAAACCCCGGAAAACAACCACCATCGATATCACATCTTCGTACAAACCGGTATTGCGTAATGCGGTGAAGCTGAATTTCTCTGCTTCGCATTTAAGTTCCGATAGTACACACCCTAACCTTACATACGATATTCCGGCGCAGAACCTGTTTTATTCTTACCAACCCATTCCGTTGAAGCCGCTGGCGTTGCAGCAGGATACCAATTTGTATTTAGGTCAGCGCAATTTTGTAAAAGTGGGTTACGGTAATTTCTCTACCCCGTATGTAAGCGCCGGTTTCAGTTTTGGCAATGGTAAAAAATTCCTGGCCAATGTGTATGCCGATTATATCTCTTCCAAAGGAAAATTATTGTACCAGGATTACAGCAGGCTGCACATTAAAGCCACCGGCAGTTACTTTCTGCCAAAGAATGAAGTGTATGCAGCTGTGGATGTGAAGATGAATGAGAATTTCCTGTATGGATACGATACCAGCTTATATAAATATACCCGTAAAGACGTACGACAGCAGTTCCAGGATATGTCTATTAAGGCAGGGATACGTAATACCGTAACAGGCGAATACGGGATCAACTACAATCCCAGCCTGCAGGTGAGCAATTTTATTAACGTAAATAAACTGGCCGAAACCTCTGCTTTACTAACGATCCCGGTGGAGAAAGAGTTTGGAGAAGTATTCGCATTCAAGGTGGAAGGAAAAGCAGACGTTACTTCTTACACAACAAAAGATGTGTTTCCTAAGATAAAGCTTAACAACAATGTTTTCTCCGTAGCGCCTTCCATTGTTTTCTCTACGCCGAGGTTCAGCATCAATGGCGGATTGATACCTACCTGGGATAATGGGAAATTCATCTGGTTGCCCAATGTATATGCCGAAGCAACGATCGCAGAAAATAAATTTGCATTCCAGGCAGGCTGGGTGGGAAGGGTTACCAAGAACACCTACCGTAATCTTTCCGGGATCAACCCTTACCTGAAAACACTCACTGCCCAGCTTAACACAAAGGAAGTGGAATATTACGGAGGTATCAAGGCAACATTGGGTAAGCACTTTAACTTTAATGCAAAAGCCGGCCTGGTTACTTATACCAACCTGCCATTCTTTATTAACGATACAGCTACCGACAATAAAGGATTTGTTGTGAGCAATGAAACAGGCGTACGTAATCTCCGGGTTCATGGCGATGTGAGTTATATCAGCCAGGATAAGTTTACCGTAACTGCCGGGTTAACTTTCAATGGGTACACCGGTATGAAAAGTAATGCAAAGGCATGGAACACCATCCCGATGGAATTCACCAGTTCATTGCGTTGGTGGGCGCTTAAGCAGGTATTGCTGAAAGCTGATTTCTATGCATTCGGCGGTGGCCACTACCTGGCCAAAGGAAATGTGAGCAGGGTATTTGCACCCGGTTCCGATTTCAGTGCAGGTGTTGAATTCAGGATCAGCAAGATGTTCAGCGCCTGGATGGACGTAAACAATATTTTCAATACCAAATACCAGCGCTGGCATAATTACGAAGTGTATGGCCTCAACCTGCTGGGTGGCGTACGAGTGAATTTTTAAACCGTACCCTATTATCCGGTTTGCCGGCTGATATCATATCAGCCGGTTTTTTATATCCATCCGTCATTTGCCCGGCTCATCGCTACAACATATCTTTGCCGTCATCTACCTAACATGCAGCAACTGATAGCTTCATATCTTTTTCAGAATAAGCTATGCCCGCTTCCGGGCTTTGGTTCCCTGTTCATGCAAACAACCGGTGCAGAAGCCGATTTTACCAATCACCTCATCAGTACGCCACGGCAGGTCATTCATTTCAGCGATAAAGACATTAATGCGGCCGGCTTTGTAAAATATGTTTCAGAAAGAATGAGTGCCGATGAACACGACGTTACTGCGTTGCTCCGGAATTTTTCTGCTGCACTGAAAAAAGAAATTACCACGCATGCAAAAGCAATATTACCCGGGATCGGTAATTTTTTTATAGACGAGAACGGCAATACCATTTTTGAACAGGAAGCCCTGCCGGACGTATTTATGCAGCCGGTCACTGCCGTCCGGGTGATACATCCCAATGCCGAGCATACCATGCTGGTAGGGGATAAAGAAACAACCAACACCATGATGACCGAATATTTTTCGGAAGAAGTGATACCCAAAGACCGTTGGTGGATATGGGCAGTTGCCCTGGGTGCACTGGCACTGCTGGCATTGATCATTTATTTCAGTAATTCAGATAATGCCGCTCATTTGGGCAACTCCGTTAAAATTTAAATCCTGCATGATCCGGTATACGCATTGCCCTGTTTGTAAAAGCGATAGCATTCAGCCTGCATTAAAGGCAACAGATCATACTGTTTCACAGGAAGAATTTTCTATCTGGCACTGTAATACCTGTACGGCAAGATTTACGCAGGATGTACCTGGGCAGGAAGATATTGGGTCTTACTATGCATCGGCCGATTATATTTCTCACAGCGATACTAAAGAAGGCATCATTAATAGCCTGTATCACCTGGTGCGGAAGCGTACGCTTGCTTCCAAAAGAATATTAGTGGTAAGGCAAACCGGGATTGATAGAGGGGAGATATTGGACATCGGATGCGGCACCGGCGCTTTTTTAGATACGATGAAAAAAGCAGGTTGGCAAACCACCGGGCTGGAACCCGATGCAGCAGCAAGGGTAAAAGCGGTAGAACTATATAACATCAACCCGCTGGAGCCGCAGAAGTTATTTGAACTGTCAGCCGCTTCTTACAATGCCATTACCATGTGGCATGTGCTGGAACATGTACATCAGCTGCACGAATATATAAAGCAGATCGAAACTTTACTGGCAGAAAACGGGAAACTGTTCATTGCCGTACCTAATTATACATCCAAAGATGCGGACACATACGGCGGGCATTGGGCAGCTTATGATGTGCCCCGCCATCTCTATCACTTTTCACCGCAGAGCATGGAAAAACTACTTAAAACCTATGGCCTGAAACTAATTGCCTGCAAGCCTATGTGGTTCGATAGTTTTTATGTGAGTATGCTGAGTGAAAAATACAAAAACGGCAAAGGGAATATCATTAAAGCCGTGTTCAACGGATTACTTTCCAACATAAAGGCATTGGGGAATACAAAAAAATGCAGTTCGGTGATCTATGTGGTTGGGAAAAGATGACGGGATGCAGGATTCAAGATACGGGATACAAGATCCCGGATCTTGCATCCTGTATCAGTTCTCTTTCATCAATTCAACTTCACTTCAAACAATTTCGGCCAGTGCTTTCCGGTAATGAACATTCTTTTAGAAATACTGTCGTATGCAATGCCGTTCAGTACATAGCCCTTATCGGCGGGTAGCTGGTTGGGAAAGAACCTTGCTTCTAAACCCGACATATCCATCTTGCCAGCCACCTGCCCGCTGGCCGGATCGATCTTTACAATAAAATCTTTAAAGTAAACATTGGCATACACAAAACCATCGATGTACTCCAGTTCATTCAACTCTGTTACCGGCCCCGAATTATCTGTTACCCGTATGGTGTTTAGTACCCTGAAATCATCCGGGTTCACAAAATAAAGAACAGCCGTACCATCGCTGATGATAAGCTGCTTGTCATCATGCGTAAGTCCCCAGCCCTGGTATGGCCATTTGAATGTTTTGATGGGCTTTTCGATATTGGTTACGTCATACACATACACAAGATGGCTTTCCCAGGTAAGCTGGTATATCCTGTCTTTAAAGATCGTGATGCCTTCTCCAAATATCGAATCCGTACCCATCACGTGTTTCTTTTCCACCCGGCCGGTCTTATGATCGGTGATGCGCAGGGAAGAATTCTTATAATCTCCCGTGCCCTCGTATAATTTGCCTTTATAAAATTCAAGTCCCTGGGTATAGGCGCTGGTATCGTGCGGATACTGCGAAAGAATGGTATAGCTGATGGCAGGAGTTGGAACAGGTTTCACCGATTCATCCACCACGGGTTCTTTATCGCCGTTTGTACAGGCTGCCAATGCTATCAAAATCGCCAGGGTTGAATACTTCTTCATTGCTTCATTTTAAAATATGGACAAAAGTAGCGAACTGTTTTGTTGCTTCTCCTTTAATCTGGTAAAAGATTGCAAATATTTAGTTAACTGTACGCCGGGTCTCTGTTTTCCGGTAATGGATATTTCTTTCCTTTAAATAATTAAGCATGAAATTAAAACAGACTTCATCCTTACCAACCAATTCCGGCGGAAAAACCCCTTTGGCTGTAAACAGGTTTTGTGCCAGCATATTGAGGGCAGCAGTACAAGTATAACCGGTTGTGCGGCTCATGGAAGATGTTTGTGTGGCGGCATCGTATTCGTCATACAGATCGTAACAGATCGTTTTTTCATCATCGCTTAGTTTGATCCGCATCAGGGTGAATTCCTCTTCGGTTTCACCCAGTTTCCACTGGTCAAACAAAAGGGCAGAGGTGAATTCCATCGGGGTGATCTGTTGTCCTTTCACTTTAATGGCAGATGTATTTAAAAATCCTGCTTTTATCAATCCTTTCATCAGGTTGATATGCCCCGGGTAACGCAATGTTTTTTCTTTCATGTTTGGAATGTGTCCCATGGTAAATAAAATAGAACGCAATCCATCGGTATTGAATGATTCCAGCGTGCCTGCTTTTTCAAAGTCGATGAGTTCGGCATCGCTCAATGCCGGTTTGGTTACAATATGACCGTTCTCCACATAGCGGGCCGGCCGGGTATATTCTTCCAGCACATCAACCGGGGAGAAGGGCGCTTTATATTCAAACGGGTAAGTCCTCTTTTTTGGTAGCCCGCCCACCATGCATTCAAAATTGCTGATCTTCATCCGTTCGTTATAGTAACCAAGTACCAGGTTGCTCATGCCCGGTGCCACACCACAGTCAACAATGGCAGTAACATTATTTTCTTTCGCCAGTTTATCAAGCTCCAGTGCATTTTCCGGGAAGAAGGAAATGTCCACCACATTTTTTTTAGAAAGAATGACCGCTTCCAGGGCTTTGTATCCCATAAAACCGGGTACAGCGGAAATAACGAAATCGAAATCCTTTAATAGAGAAGGGTAGCTTTTGTAATTACCCAGGTCTGCTTTCACTGCTTTTACGGAATTGTTTTTTTGTGTAAGCAGTTGCAGCGATTGTTCGCTTATATCGAAGGAAGTAACAGAAAAATTTGCTGCCAGGTCGATGGCCATGGCACGGCCGACCATGCCGGCACCTAAAATTGCTATTTGCATACGAATGTATTTTATGCCTGGTTACTTCTGTTAGAAGCACGAAGCTGAATTAGTAAATGAAGGATTAAATTAAAACGGGCATCTGTCATGCTGAGGAACGAAGCATCCATGTAGAGTGAGATTCTTCTCCGCCAACTGGCGGATCAGCATGACAGAAGCGAAGTTCCATTCATCATAATGGAAACATAGGCTGATAGCCTGTAAAAATGTGCGTATGCTGTTTGTTTAAACAAAGTGACTGCTTGCTTAAAATTCAGTTCTTAAAACGTATAGCTAATGAATTAAAACTTATTTCTTCTTACTCACCAGTTTTAACTCACTGATAATATTCTTTGCCCCGGCAAATTTATCCACGATGAATAAAACATACCGTATGTCAACCATGATGTTCCGGCAGATGGTGGGGTCGTAATTTATATCACTCATCGTGCCCTCCCAAACCCGGTCAAAGTTAAGGCCGATCAGGTTGCCATATGCATCCAGGGCAGGGCTTCCGGAATTACCGCCTGTGGTATGGTTGGCAGCGATAAAGCAAACAGGCTGACGGCCATTCACTCCATAGCGGCCAAAATCTTTTTTCTTATACAGGTCGATCAGTTTCTGCGGAAGATCAAACTCATAATCGCCTGGTTTATATTTTTCCATCACCCCATCCATGTAACTGTAAAAATCAAACTTAACAGCGTCTCTTGGCTGGTATGGTTTTACATTGCCATAGGTAACACGGAGTGTACTGTTGGCATCGGGATAAAATGTTTTTTGGGTGAACACATCCATCTGCGCCTGCATATAGGTACGCTGCAACTGGTTGATGCCGGCCTGCAGTTCGTTCAGTTTCGGACTTACATTGCTGCTGTATGTTTTCTGCATATCCATTGCCAGCTGAAAGGCAGGATCCGCCTTGATGGCATCGCAAACCGTTTTGGCATTGCCGGTAAGTAACGTTTTAACAGAAGCAAACGAACCAAGTTTTGTTAATGAATACAGGTTTGTTGCGGCAGTACCATAATTGTTCCCGTGCTGTTTCAGCATGTTTTTAAACAGGGGTGATACATAAATATCCTTTTGACCCGATACATACATTTCCATCAGGGCTTCAAAAAGTTTCTGATCAACGGTTGCATTGTATTCCTTGAAGAGTTCTTCGAGGGAGCCAAGGGCTTTTTCTTTTGCCGTGTTGTAACCGGCCTCGCCGTTTTTTTCAAACCCATTCACCAGGTTGTTCAACTGGCCGGCAAACCCCAGTATCTCTATCCGGGGAAATATCTCGGTATAATAATCCCTTGCATATGCATAGGGTTCAATATCGGCATATGCCTGTTTAAGGTTTGAAAGCAGGTTCATATAAGCCAGGTTGAACTCGGGCTTTTGCAGCACGATCTTTTCAAAACTGGCTTCCAGTTCTTTTCTTTTGGCAACCGCATTTGTTTTGGTAAGGCCGAGCACTTCGCCCTGCCATTTCTTCCAGGCATTGGAGATGGATGCATATTTGGCGGCGTACTGGATCTTTATCTCCTCATCCCGGCGCATAAAACCATCGATCACATTCAACGCCTTGGTGCGGATGGCGATCTTTGCCGGGTCACTTACCTTCATGGTTTGTTCAATGGCGCTGCTGTGTAGGTATTCATTGGTGCGGCCAGGGAAACCGAATACCATGGTAAAGTCTCCTTCCTTCACCCCATCCAATGAAATATTCAACGAACGTTTTGGTTTGTAAGGAACATTGCCGGGAGAATAGGCGGCGGGTTTGTTATCCTTTCCTGCATAAATGCGGAACATACTGAAATCTCCCGTGTGTCTTGGCCACATCCAGTTGTCGGTATCTTTTCCATAATTACCCACCGAAGAAGGAGGAGCGCCAACCAGGCGAACATCCCGGTATGTTTCGGTAACAAAGAGATAGTATTTATTGCCTTCAAAGAAAGCACGCACAAAAAGATCCTGGTAGCTTTCTTTTTTAACCGATGCCCGTAAGGCAACCATATTTTTATCAATGGCAGCTTGTCTTTCCCGCTCACTCATGCCTGCTGTTACATCCTTAAGCACCGAGGCGGTAACATCATCAATGCGGATGATGAAGGTGGCAAACAAACCTTCATTGCGCAGCTCCTGGTCTTTGTTATATGCCCAAAAGCCATCCCGTATATAATTGTTCTGTATAGAAGAATGATTTTGTATCGCATCAAAACCGCAGTGGTGATTGGTAAGCAGCAAACCCTGGTCTGAAATAACTTCTGCTGTGCAAAAGCCACCGAAACTTACGATGGCATCTTTTAAACTTCCTTTGCTGATGTTGTAGATGTCGGAAGCATTTATCTTCATGCCCATCTTTTTCATCTGTTTTTCATTCAGGCTCTGCAGCAGTTGCGGAAGCCACATGCCTTCTTCGGCCAATGTTTTACCCAATAAAGAGATAGTAAGAAGCAGCAGGAGGAAGTATTTTTTCATATCCAGTTCGTTTGAAGCAAATTTAGGTTTTATGAACCACATAGGGCACATAGTCTTTCTATGTGTTTCAGGATCGCTCTAACCAGAAATTAACCCTTTGTTAGCATCCATGGCTTTATTTTTGTACCGTAACACAAAATTTATCTATGAAAAAGATCTTACTCTCTATTGCAGTTGTCTTTATCGCTGCACAAACCACCGAAGCACAGTTGATCAAGGATGTGCTGAATAAGGTTTCAAAGACCGGCAGTTCGGGCGGCAGCAACCTCAGCAATGAAGATATCATCAGCGGGTTAAAAGATGCATTACGGGTGGGTACCGACAGCAGCACAAAAAAACTAAGTAAACTGGATGGATTTTTTGGAGATGCTGCCATTAAGATATTAATGCCCGAAGAAGCGAAGAAGGTGGAAAGAACACTCCGCAATTTTGGAATGGGCAGCATGGTAGACAAAGCTATTCTCTCTATGAACCGGGCTGCCGAAGACGCAGCCAATGGCGTAGGAAATATTTTCTGGGATGCCATCAAAGGAATGAGCATCACCGATGGATTGAAGATCCTGCGTGGCGGCGATTTTGCTGCAACGGATTATTTAAAATCGATCACCACCAAACAACTTACCGAAAAGTTCAGGCCGGTGATAGAAACCTCCCTGGTAAAGATGGATGCCACCAAATACTGGAAAGATGTTTTCACCAACTATAACCGCTTTTCCAAAGAGCAGGTAAATACCGATCTTACTGCTTACGTAACCGAGAAGGCATTGGCCGGATTATTTTATAATATAGGCCTGCAGGAACAAAAGATACGTAAAGATCCGGCAGCACAGGTAACGGATATTCTGAAGAAGGTTTTCAGCAGCAAGTAAGAAGCAGGATACAGGATTCAAGATACCGGATGTCTGATCATCGATTGCTTTATCCTGCATCCTGTATCTTGAATCTTGCATCTGGCATCCTGCATCCCGTATCTTTTCTACAAACGGCATTGCTATAATCAGGCACGGGTGTATATTCACTCCCTAAATTATCAGCAATGAAACTTTTTTTTGCATCTCTTCTCTCTTTCATTTCTATATCAATAACGGCGCAGGATGGCAGGGCCTATTTCCTGTCGAACCCCTGCTTAACTCCCGATGGACAAACTGTGATCTTCAGCTTTGAAGGCGACCTGTGGAAGGCGAATGTAAATAACGGCCAGGCCAGCAGGCTAACTGCCATGCAGGGTTACGAGACCAGTCCAAGGGTTTCGCCGGATGGACAATGGATCGCTTTCAGCGGAAGGCAATACGGAAATTCTGATGTGTTTGTAGTACCTGTAAATGGCGGCGATGTGAAACAGATCACCTGGCACAGCGGTAATGATGAGGTAACAAGCTGGAGCTGGGATTCCAGATCTATTTATTTCAACAGCGGACGTATGGGACAGATCGCCGGTTTTAAAGTAAGTGCCGGGGGTGGTACGCCGGTAAGGGTATTTGGAAATTATTTCTTCCAGTTCGATCATAACCTGTTTGAACACCCAACCAGCGGCGAGATATTTTTTAACGATACCTGGGAAAGCAGTAACCAGGTGCAGCGTAAGAGATACAAGGGAGCCTTTAACCCGGATATTCAATCGTACAATCCAAAAACAAAGCAGCATAAGAAATATACCGATTGGCAGGGGAAGGATTTTGGCGCAACCATCGACAGGAACGGGAATGTTTATTTCATTTCCGACGAAGCCAATGGAGAGTACAACCTGTATACACTCGATAATGGAAAGAAGAAAGGCCTGACAAGATTTTCCTCTTCCATCAAAACACCGCAGGTAAATGCCAATGGCGGCAAAGTGGTTTTTGAACGGGATTACCAGCTTTGGTTATATGATGTAAAGAGTGACAAGGAAAGTAAACTGGATATTTCCATCATCCGCAACAACACGTTGCCAAAGGAAAAGGATTTTGAAGTAAGGGGCAATATCTCGGCATTTGATGTTTCTCCCGACGGAAAGAAACTGGCCTTTGTTTCCCGGGGCGAATTATTTGTAAGTGATGTGGAAGGAAAATTCATACAGGAGATCAACCGCAACAGCGGCGAACGGGTGAAGGAGGTGGTATGGCTGAGTGATAACCGTACCCTGTTATTCAATCAAACACTTAACGGATATACCAACTGGTACAGTATGCGTGCCGACAGCAGCGCTGCTCCCAAACAACTTACCAGCGACAAAAAGAATAACCGTTCCCTGGTGATGAATAAGAACCGCAGCAAAGCCGTTTACCTGAGCGGCCGTGATGAAGTAAGACTGCTGGATACAAAAACAATGGAAAGTAAGAGCATCATCAAAGATGAGATATGGGGATTCCAGAACAGCGCCCCGGGCTTTTCTCCCAATGATGAGTATGTGCTGTTCACGGCGTACCGGAGTTTTGAGCAGGATATACTGGTATATAATATCAAAGAGAATAAAACAACCAACCTGACCAATACCGGTATCACCGAATCGGGGCCCCTCTGGTCGCCCGACAGTAAATATATCTACTTCACATCGCAGCGCCTGAAACCTTCGTATCCTTTTGGGATGGCCAATGCTAAAGTTTACCGGGTGCCGCTGGAGAAAATAGACGAACCGTTCCGCTCAGATAAATACAACGAACTTTTTAAAGAAGAAAAGAAGGAAGAGAAAAAAGATACCGCTAAAAAAGCAACTGCCGAAGCCAAAACGATCAGTATCGATACCGACCTGATCATGGAAAGACTGGAACAACTGAGCCCTTCGCTGGGCGCCCAGTTTCTGCAATGGGTTTATCAAAAAGGAGATAAAACCACCGTGCTTTATACCAGTAACCATGGCGAGGGAAGAAATGCCCTCTGGAAAACGGTGATAGAACCATTTGAACAGAATAAAACAGAAAAAATAGCCGGCACGGATAATAGTTTTGGTTTTGATGTGGTGGAAGTAAGCGACAAACTATATGCATTGTTCAACGGTACTATCAATAAACTAAGCCTGGATGCCAATAAAGTGGACGCCATCAATATTGGGTTTACTTTCCGTCGTAACCTGTCGGCTGAGTTTACCCAGATGTTTGATGAGGCCTGGGCGCAGATAGAGGAGAATTATTATGATGAGAATTTTCACGGGCTCAACTGGAATAAAACCAGGGAATACTACAGGCAATTCATTCCTTACCTGAACACCCGTGCCGATCTGCGTGCGATGCTGAATGATATGCTGGGCGAACTCAACTCTTCTCACCAGGGCTTTGGTACGTTTGGCGATGATGAGAACATTGCTTTAAGTAATCGTACCATGGAAACCGGTGTTTTGTTTGAAGACAATGATCCATTTAAAGTGAAATACGTGGCCAGGCGTTCTGCTGCTGATAAAAAAGCGATCGATATAAAACCAGGCGATGTGCTGGTAAAAGTAAATGATGAAGCAGTTGACAGTAAGAAGGACCGGAACTATTATTTTACCCAACCATCGCTCGACAGGGAATTGAACCTCACATTCAACCGCAACGGGCAGAATATAACCGTGAAAGTACATCCGCAGGCAACACTGTTCAATAACCTGTACGATGAATGGATAGATAACAACCAGAAAAGGGTGGATGAAAAAAGCAAGGGCCGCATTGCCTATGGATATATGAAGAATATGGGCCAGTTTGAACTGGACCAGTTCATTGTTGATATGACACAGGAACTGAATAATAAAGATGCGCTCATCTTCGACCTGCGGTACAATACAGGAGGTAATGTACACGATGAAGTGTTGAAATTCCTTTCTCAAAAAAGTTACCTCAACTGGAAATACCGGGAGGGTAAGCTTTCGCCGCAGTCCAATTTTTCCCCGGCAGATAAACCCATCGTTCTGCTCATCAACGAACAATCGCTGAGTGATGCGGAAATGACCTCGCAGGGTTTTAAAGCATTAAAACTGGGCACCATCGTTGGCAATGAAACCTATCGCTGGATCATTTTCACCAGCGGCGTTTCGCTGGTTGACGGCTCTTCGGTTCGTATGCCGGGATGGGGTTGTTATTCACTGGAAGGAAAGGACCTGGAGATGAACGGCGTGCAGCCCGATATAAAAGTGATCAACACATTTGAAGATAAACTGAATGGAAGAGATCCGCAGGTAGACAGGGCGGTGGAGGAGATACTGAAGATGCTGGGAAGGAAGTAATATCGAACAAGGAACAAGGAACAAGGAATTCTGAATGTTGAAGGAGGGCCAATTAACTTCGAAATTCAGAATTCCTTGTTCCTTGTTTAATATTCAAATATTCCCTATTATTGCACATAAAATTGCCACTCCGTAGAAACGGAGTGACTTTTTTAACGATTGCTTGCTATATGAAAAAGTTTATTTCTTTTCTTTGCTGACCTGACCGGTTCAGCGTAAAGGCCGGGAGCCTTCTAACGATTGATTGTTTTCCTTTAGCGATTGCCTGCTGTATGAAGTATCAACCATCTGGAGCAAATCTAAGATGGGGGATGGTATGTTCCTAACTAAGTTGGGAGCGATTTTACCCTGTTAAAAACAATCTGTCGATAGCGAAACCCTTTACCGTACCGGCTTACAGCCAAATTTGTTTATGATGTCCAACCGCTCAACCGACATATTATTTCAGCTCATAAAATCCCTGGAAAAGGCAGAAAAAAGGCATTTTAAGCTCTACATCAAGCGGAGTTCTTCCCGCCAGGACCTCAAGATCATCCAGCTTTTTGACGCCATCGACAAAGCCAAAGACTATAACGAACAGCAGATACTTAAAAAAATACCGGGCGTTGAAAAACCCCAGCTTGCCAACCTGAAGGCGCATCTTTATAAGGAATTGCTGGCCAGTCTGCGCCTGTTAAAAAGCTCCGAAAGCATCGACCTGCAGCTGCACGAACAACTGGATTATGCCCGCATTCTTTATAACCGGGGTCTTTACCTGCAAAGCCTGCGCATACTGGAAAAAGTGAAGGACCTGGCCAAAAGCTATCACCAGGAAAGTTTCCTGATACAGGTTATTTCATTAGAGAAGAAAATTGAAACACTGCATATCACCCGGAGTGGCGAAGGCGCCGCCGACCGCCTTACCCTGGAAGCGAACGAAGTGAATGAACAGCGTACGATGATCACTGCATTATCAAATTTGGCGCTTCAGCTTTATCAATGGTATGTAAAGCACGGGCATGCACGCAATGAAAAAGATGAAAAGGGTGTAAAACAGTTCTTCAAACAGAACCTGCCTGCCAATCCCGAACAGATGACGGGCTTTTACCAGTTGCTTTACCTGTACCAGAGTTATTGCTGGTATGCATTCATCCGCCAGGATTTTCTGATGTATTACCGTTACAGTAAAAAATGGGTCGACCTTTTTAAGAACGAACCACTGATGATAACCGTGGAAACGGGGCATTATATCAAGGGCATGCATAACCTGCTTACTGCCAACTTCAACCTGCGCAACTTTAAGAATTTTGATAAGTATTTAGTGCGGTTTGAACGGTTCACTTTTTCCAGGCCGGCCAACCTGCACGATAACTTCCGCATGCAGGCATTTGTTTACCTCACCAGTGCCCGCATAAACCAGCACCTGATGAAGGGAACATTCGGCGATGGCATCCGGCTGGTGCCTGCTGTTGAAAAAGGACTGGAAGAATTCTCCTTATACATCGACAGGCACCGGGTATTGGTGATACAGTATAAAACAGCGCTGCTTTATTTTGGCAACGGCGATTACGAAAGATCGATCGATCATTTGCAGGCCATCATCAACGGCCCGGTTGATATACGGATAGACCTGCAGTGTTATGCCCGCCTGCTGCACCTGATGGCGCATTTTGAAATGGGCAACGATTCCATCATTGAGTCGCTGATAAAATCGGTGTTCCGTTTTATGTCACGTATGGAAAACCTTACGGTGGTGGAGCAGGAGATGTTCAAATTCCTGCGTAATAACGTGTACGAATCTGCCGAAAAACTGCGGCCCGAACTGAAGAAACTGCTTAACCGCATCAAACAGTTTGAAAAGAACCGGTTTGAAACAAGGGTATTCTCTTATTTAGACATCATCAGTTGGGTGGAAAGTAAAGTATACAACAAGCCAATGAGTGAGATCGTAAATGAAAAATACCTGCAGAGCAAACATCGCTGATCAGTCCGCTTCCTTTAACAGATCATCCAGGTCAAGTGCAGCGGTATACAGCTCGATGCTGCCGTCTTTTTTTAACGGCCATTCTTCTTTAGGCCGGTCCCAGTATAACTCCACACCATTTTGATCGGGGTCATTAAGATATAAGGCTTCAGATACACCGTGATCGGATGCACCTGTTAACGGGTAATTTGCTTCTGTGAGTCGCTTATAAATTACAGCAAGGTCTTTACGGGTAGGGTAAAGGATGGCCGTATGGAACAGGCCCACTGAATGCACCGGCGCCGGCGGCCTGTTCTTACTGTACCAGGTGTTGAGGCCGATGTGATGATGATAGCCCCCTGCAGAGATGAAAGCCGCATCAACGCCATACATGGTTACCAGCTCAAAGCCAAGCAGGCCGACATAAAAATCCAACGAGATTTTTATGTCGGACACTTTCAGATGAACATGGCCGATACGGGTCTGCGCAGGAATTGTATAGTTATTGCTCATTGCTTTAAGATTGTGCCATTAAAGGAACAACATTTTATTTCATCTTCTCTCTTCTCCTCGAAACTATTTTTTCGATCTCCACGGCAAAGAATACCAGGGAAGATGCCGCTCCAACAATAACGAATTCATACAGGCTCAGCGATTCGGTTTGAAATATGGGTTGCAGGAAGGGGGTGTAGGTAATAACAAACTGCAGCAGTAAAGCGATCATCACGGCGCCTATAAGCGGCTTGTTTGAAAAGATCCCGATGCTGAATAAGGATTGTTTCTCGGAACGTATGGCAAGCACATGACCCATCTGGCTCAGGCAAAGCACATTGAATACAATGGTTTGCCAGTGCAGGTCATTATTGATGGCCCAGGCCTGTGCCGATAAACAGATACCCGCCATCAGCATGCCCACCCATATCATGTGCATGCCCCTGCCATTGGCAAAAACGGTTTGCTGCGGCGGCCGGGGCGGCCGGTTCATAATATCTTTCTCTGCTTTTTCAAAGGATAAAGAGATAGCAGGCAATCCGTCTGATACCAAATTGATCCACAAAATATGAATGGGCAGCAGCGCCACGGGCAACCCGATCATGGGGCCCAGCAACAAGGTCCATAACTCACCCGAGTTGGTGGTCATCAGGTATTTGATGAACTTAAGGATGTTGTCGTAAATTCTTCTGCCTTCCCTTACCGCTTTTATAATGGTAGAAAAATTATCATCCAGCAGGATCATGTGTGCCGCTTCTTTAGAAACATCGGTTCCGGTGATACCCATGGCAATGCCGATATTCGCCCGTTTCAGCGAAGGCGCATCATTTACCCCGTCGCCGGTCATGGCAACATAATGCCCTTTATGCTGCAATGTTTTCACGATCTGCAGTTTTTGTTCGGGCGATACCCTGGCATACACTTTTATTTTTTCTACCCTGGCTAAAAAACTGTCGTTGTCAAGTGCAGCCAGTTCTTTACCCGTTATCACTATATCTGCCTCGTTTTGTAAAATGCCCACCCGTTGTGCAATTGTTTTTGCGGTGAGCGGGTGATCGCCGGTGATGATCACCGGTACAATGCCGGCAGTTTTGCATTGCCGTACTGCATCAAATACTTCATCCCGTGGCGGGTCAATAATGCCCGCCAATCCTAAGAACTGCAAACCTGTTTCATGAATAAGTACATCGGGTTCGGCAGGCATTGTATCCCAGTACCGGTAAGCAAAGCCAAGTACCCGGTGGCCTTTGGCTGCCATCTCATCTACCTGCAGTAATAGTTTTTCAGCATTTATATTCTGACAACGTTGTAATAAAATGTCCGGCGCTCCTTTGGTAAATGAAATGATCTTATTGCTGTGATTGTGAAAGGTTGTCATCAGTTTCCGTTCGCTGTCGAACGCAATTTCTGCAATGCGGGGCCATTCCCCCGACTTTATATTCTGTTCAATCGCCACTTCCATTAAAGCGATCTCTGTACTGTCGCCCTTGATGTTTCTTTCAACATCCACCACGGCATCGTTGTTCAATGCAAAGGCCTGCAGCAGCATCATAACCTCTTCTTGCTGTATCACAGGCGGCAGGTCTTTTTTACCGTACAGCCGCCCGTTCACAAACACATCTTCTACATGCATTTTGTTTTTGGTAAGGGTGCCGGTCTTATCTGTGCAGATATACGTAACCGAGCCCAATGTTTCTACTGCCGGTAATTTGCGGATAAGGCTGTTGAAGCGGATCATTCTTTTTGCCGCCAGTGCCAGCGATATGGTGATTACGGCAGGCAATGCTTCGGGTATGGCGGCAACGGCCAGTGAGATACTGGTGAGTACCATCTTCACCATATCTTCTCCCCGTAACCACCCGGCAATAAAAAACAGAACGCATAAAAACAGAACCAGTATCGAAAGTTTTTTTCCAAAAGATGCCATGCGTTGCTGCAGGGGGGTAAGTGTTTCTTCTTCCTGCAGCATTTTGGCAATGCGGCCCAGTTCGGTTTGCATGCCGGTGGCAATTACAATGCCCGTGCCCCGGCCATAGGTAACAAAAGTTCCCTTAAAGGCCATATTGCTCCGGTCGCCAATGGGCAGGTCGTCTGTTTCCAGCGAGTGGGTGATCTTATCAATGGCGTGTGATTCGCCCGTTAAAGCCGCTTCTTCAATTTTTAAGTTCACCGACTCCACGATGCGTATATCGGCAGGCACCGCATTACCGGCTTCTAATATTACCACATCGCCGGGTACCAGTGCGGTGGCGGGTAGCCAGTTGGGCCTGCCGTCTCGCAATACACGGGTTTGTGTTATTGCCATTTGTTTGAGCGCCTGCATGGCTTTTTCTGCCCGGTATTCCTGGAAGAAACCAATTACGGCATTTAATACAACGATGACAAGGATGACGATGGTATCGGTAAGGTCGCCGATGATACCCGAGATGATGGCAGCCGCCAGTAAGATCAGTATCATCACATCTTTGAACTGATCGAACAGCATACCGGCAACGCCTTTCTTTTTTCCTTCCTGCAGTTCGTTGGGCCCGTATTGCAATAGTTTTTCTTCTGCATCGGATATACTCAACCCCTGCGGGTTTGTATCCAGCAGTTCAAATGTTTCTTCAATACTTAAGCGGTGCCAGTTCACAGGCGAAAAGTGATTGTGTTATTAAAGGAACGAATTTTTAAGTGAATTAAAAGAGTTGAATAAATAAAGGAAAGCAATTTTAAACGGATGCTGCAATTATAAATTCTTTTTCCTGAACTCGCCCGGGCTCATGCCCTTTTGTTTTTTAAAGATGCGGTTGAGGTGGCTTTCATCCGTAAAACTGAATTCATTGGCGATCTCATTGATCCGCATATCACTGTGCAGCAGCCTTGCTTCCAGCAACCTCACTTTGTAGTTGGTAATATAATCCTGTAATGTTTCACCCGTTTGTTTTTTAAAATACCGGCCAAGGTAATTCGGGGAGATGGCAAAATGAGTGCTGATCTTTTCTGCCTTTAACAGCTTCGGTTCAAAAATATTCTCCTGTATATAATGCAATATCTCCAGCACCGGCTCTCCGGTATTTTCCTTGATGTTCTTGGGAAGTTTCAGGGCGATATTTCTTGCCACTATGGTAATGATGGTATTTACGATATGCCCGGTAATCTTATCATGGTACAGCTGCTGGTTTGTGTGTTCCTGCCGGATACTTTCAACAAGCGAGGCGATAACCGGCTTGTCGGCCTTGTTCTTTAAAATGCAGCCCGGGCGGTGACTGGCATTCTGAAGAATATATCCCATATGTGTTACCGTGTCTTTGTCTTTCAATTTATTTATGCTGATGTGCGACCTGCTAAAGCGAAGGAAGAAGAACAGGGTAGTGGAGGCAATATCAAATGAAAAGGTATCCTGTGGTGTAAGAAGGAAAAGATTGCCTTTCCGGTATGTAAAACGGTTCTTGTTCACATACTGGATCCCCTGCCCGTCGATGATGTAAACAAGCTCAAAGAAATGATTGCTTTTTATTGTTCGGGGAAATTTTTCCAGTGTTACAAATTCGATTTCATATGGATTATATAATACTTCTTTCGGCATGGATGTAAAAATACAGGATAAGTGTAAAATAGTACAACTGGGTGAGTAGTTCACTTGTATAAATTTGCGTTAACAAAATCAGGCACAATGAAAATACTGGTGATTGGCGCAAACGGAACAATCGGTAAACTGGTAACCCCGGTACTCAGGCAGAAACATAAAGTGATCACTGCAGGGCGGAACGGTGCGGATGTTTTTGTTGACATTGCATCTTCCGCTTCCATTGAAAATATGTTCAGGCTGATGCCGGGTATTGATGCATGTATCTGTATTGCCGGCGAAAGTGCTACAGATGCTGTTTCGGTCATCACGGAAGAGAAGATACAGGCTGGTGTACGCAGCAAACTTACCGGGCAAATAAACCTGGTGTTAATCGGGCAACATTACCTGGAAGACCATGGTTCCTTCACGCTTATTTCAGGCAAGCTTGGTGATGAGCCTGTAAAACATTCTGTAGGAAAGGCATTCGTAAACGGCGCCATAAACAGTTTTGTAAAAGCCGCTTCGCTGGATATGCAGCGCCATATGAGGATAAATGCCGTAAGTCCTGCCGCAATCGCCCAGGTTAACATTTCTGAACTGCTCACCGGGTACCTTGCCAGCGTGGAGTCAACAATGAATGGACAGGTGATCAAAGTCGGTTATTAATCAAATCAAAAAATATGAAAAAGACGATCTTCCTTTTTACTCTTTTTGTATTCGCACTGGGAGTAAACGCACAAAACTCAAAACTTACCGGGGTATGGACATTGGTTTCGGTTGAGAATATCAATGCAGATAGCAGCCGTACATACCCCTACGGCAATGCACCGGTTGGTCAGCTGATATTTGAGGCCGGCGGAAACTATTCGGTTCAGATATTGAAGGCAGACCGGCCTGCAATCGCTTCCGGTAATAAAAATACGGCAACGGCAGAAGAAAATACAGCCCTGGTGCAGGGAGGCAATTCGCATTTCGGGAATTATGTTATTAATGAGAAGGATCACAGCATTACCTTTAAAGTAGCACATGCATTCTTTCCGAACTGGGAGGGCAGGGATCTTACATCAATCTATACATTGAGTGGCGATGTGCTTAAGAGTTATTCAAAGAATACCACGTTTGGTGGCAGTACGGCCATTGTTACCTGGAAACGAAAAAAATGAGGGAAGGTCATTTTCTCAGCCGGAAGAAAAGGTAAGGTGCTATCGCTACCCAGGTGGGAATGAGTATCCATAAGCGGCCTTTCAGCAGATCATAATCCTCCAGCAGTTTGCTCCAGGAGTTACCCCGGTAACGGCCAAAGCCAAACTCAAACAGCAGGGTAAGTACTAACCAGAACAAGCCTACAAGTATCGCCTGGTTGACTGAAACCGGAGGCATCCATTTAATGATGAGTCCGATATAGAGGGCAAACAGTAACAGTAAAGAGAAGGTTGATAACTGGTGGGCAGTGAGTTCACTCACATATTTTTTAAAAACAAATTCCCGCAAAGCACCGTTGGCGATGGCCAGCAGCAGCATGGGAAACCAGGCGATGAAGTATTTAAGCAAGTGAATTTATTTTTTTGTTTTTATCCGTTTCTTGTACATCCGCAAGGCATTTGCAAGTAGTTTTTTAAGAGCGGCAGATCTTATTTGCTTCTCTGATCTGATCTCAACATACCGGGAGATCTTTCCGGTACCCTCCAGCATTTTTTCCGGGTCGGGCAGATCAACTCCCCTGTTGAAGCCAAGTTTAAGGCCCTTTTTGGAAGGGATCATCGTACAGATCATTTCAATATACTTTTGTCCGTAACAATATGCAATCATCTTTGCCGGAACATCTACCTGTTCAATGATGCCCGGGAGATTGACCGAAAGAATGGTACGAAGGATCAGCGCATGTGTGATGACCTCGTCATTGTATTGCGATAAGAATGAATCAACTTTATTATCAGCTTTCATGTTACTTGATGAATTACCCGGATTGTAATTGCCCGGGCTGGCCCGATGAACCGAAACTACGAAATTATCTAAATGCCGCTGCCGCTTGTTTTATACTGATGGGTTTTGTAAATCGATCTCCCTCAAAAATAAAATCTACCTTTGCTCTCTATCAGCCGGGTTATCGTTCTCCCCACAGTAATGTGGGGAGGAAGGAAAGTCCGGACAGCACAGAGCAACACACCGGTTAACGGCCGGTCTCGCCACAGGCGAGGAGACAGTGCCACAGAAAATTACTACCTCAATTTATTGGGGAAAAGGTGAAAACGTGAGGTAAGAGCTCACGGGTTTTTGCAGCAATGCATCGATCGGGTAAACCTTGTGTGCTGTAATGCCACGTATACCGGCGTTTGAGGGCGGCTCGCCCAAGCCGAAGGGTAGGCAGCAAGATCCACACAGTAATGTGTGGGCCAGATAAATGATAACCCTCCCGATTTATCGGGAGACAGAATCCGGCTTACAGGCTGATAGACTTTTTAAAAATTCAGCTGCGTTATATACGCAGCTTTTTTATTTAAACTCATTGCAGGCATACCGTACAGTTCAAAATGACAGCTACTACCTGGGAATGATGATTATATTTGTCAGCGCCATCCATATCCTTCATAAGAGATAAAAATATTTAAAGCAGGTATCATGTTGTACTATTTTATTAAAAAAGTAAGAGTTTTTCTTATTGGTTGTATCGTATTGAGCACAACAGCACTTCATGCACAAAAGGGTGGGCCGGTAATGGAATATACAGTTTCAATGCCGGAGCCTTCCAGCCACTACTTTCATATTGAACTTTATTGCAGCGGCGCTAATGAAGAAACCATCAACCTTAAAATGCCGCAATGGATGCCCGGTTATTACCAACTGATGCATTATGCAAAACAGGTAGAACATGTTTCAGCAACAACTGCAAATGATGAAAACATGGCAATAACAGCAGTGAATGAAAATACCTGGCGCATCAGTAACCCCGGGCGAAAGGCTTTCCGTTTACGGTATGATGTAAAAGCAAACAAACAATTTGTTGCCAATAGCCTGCTCGACAGTGCGCATGGTTATATCATACCTGCATCAGTATTCATGTACCTGGAAGGGCGAACGGATATCCCTGTTACAGTAAAGCTGAACATGTATAAAGAATGGAAGCATGCGGTAACGGGGCTGGAACCTGTTGCCGGGAAAGCGTATGTATTCAAAGCCCCCGACTTTGATATTCTGTACGACTGCCCGATACTTTTGGGAAACCTGGAAGAACTCCCTTCTTTTAAAGTGAATGGGATTGAACATCGTTTTGTTGCTTACCAACCCGGCAATTTTGATAAAGCGTTGTTCATGGATAAATTAAGGAAAGTGGTTGAATCTGCCGTTGCGGTTATTGGAGATATCCCGTACAAGGAATATACTTTTATTGGCATTGGTCCGGGCAGGGGTGGTATCGAACATCTGAACAATACCACGGTAAGTTTTAGCGGGGATGGTCTTGATAAACCCGGGGCTATGAACCGCACGATGAATTTCCTGGCGCATGAATATTTTCATCACTACAATGTAAAACGCATCCGGCCCTTTGAACTGGGGCCATTTGATTACGACCAGGGAAGCAAGACCAACCTGCTTTGGGTGAGTGAAGGGCTTTCGGTCTATTATGAATACCTGGTTGTAAAAAGAGCAGGGCTCACTGATGAGCAAACCCTGTTCAAAAATTTTGAAAACAACATCAATGCATTTGAAAATGATCCCGGCCGTTCGTATCAATCTCTTACGCAGGCAAGCTACGAAACCTGGAGCGACGGCCCCTTTGGCAGGCAGGGCGAAGCAGGCGACCGTTCAATCTCTTATTATGATAAAGGCCCGGTGGTTGGACTGATACTCGACCTTGCCATACGCAACGCCACACAAAACAAACGGTCATTGGATGATGTGATGCGGTATTTATACTGGCAGTATTACAAAAAACTGCAGCGTGGATTTACCGATGCCGAGTTTCAGCAGGCCTGCGAAACAACGGCAGGCGCTTCACTGGTGCAGGTATTTGAGTATGTATATACCACAAAGGAACTTGATTACAATACATACCTTGGTTATGCAGGACTAAAGATAAATTCAGAAACAAATGCAGAAACGGGTAAGAAGAAATATACCATTCAACGCCTGCCGGATATGACTACCCGGCAGCATGAGATATTACAATCATTGCTGGGAGATAAGTAAGAGATAAATCTTATGAGCAGGCGCCACTAAGGTTTTTTTGAAGAAACCGGGTTATTCCATTCAAGTTTATATCCAAGATTATGTACAATTTCCTGGCAATGCCTGAGAAAAAGCAATCCATCTTCATTCGGAAAATGTTTCATGATAATTGAAATGACAACTCTTTTTCCTTTGGCATCCGGGTATTCTTCAAGTACCTGTCCTGTTTCAATAAAATGCAGGTATGCATTTATCTTATCTTCCATTAACAGCGCATGTTCTCCTTTGTCATCCCATTCAAGATGGTCAGAAATTGTTAAGACTATTCTGCCGTTTTTACCGGTGCTGATTATGTCAATTTTGTCAGTCTGCTCAATACTCATAAATCTGGGATTATTTTAGTTGCTATAGCCACAGCATGTCATTGCTATGGCCATAGCAATGACATGCTGTGCTCCCGGGTTAAAGATATATTCCATTTACTCAAACCACAAATCTCAACCATTACTTATTAAAAGAGCCGGCATCCACATCCTTTATAAACTGTATCAATCCCGGAAAGTAATTCTTCTGGTCATCATACATACTCATATGACTGCCGTTGGGGCAAAGTAAGAAACGTCCCTTTTGTACCTGCGTGCTCATCCATTTCATATGCTCGGGGTCCATGGTATCGTGTGTGCCGCCAATAGTGAGCGTAGGGGTTTTAATTTTTGGAAGTTCTTTGCTTACATCCCAGGCTATTAAATTTCCGCCGATGCCAAATTCGCTGGGCCCCTGCATGGTTACGTATAAAGACTGGTTCATTTTATTGAATGAACGGGTCATCGGTTCCGGCCATTGCTCTAATGGAATGCGGCAGATATGTTTTGCATAAAAATTCGGCATCAGCAGTTCCATGTATTTGGGATTGGCAAAATCGCCCCTGGCTTCTATCTGCCTTATTGTATCCAGTATCTTCGGATCGAACTGAGGCGCCAATACCTCCTGTGCATATTTGCCATACTGCGGACAACTGCTCATCATATTGCTGATGATAAGGCCTTTTAAATTGTCCTGGTACTTTAATGCATATTGCATGGCAAGTATGCCTCCCCAGGAATGGCCGAGCAGGTAAAAATTGTCCTTGTTTAAATTCAATGCCTTGCGAACCTGTTCCACTTCTTCCACAAATCTCGGGAGGTCCCACATGCTGGTATCTTTCGGATTGTCGGAAAGTCCGCAACCCAACTGATCATAATAGATCAGTTCAACGCCTTCGGGCAGTAAAAAACTTTCAAAGCATTCAAAATATTCGTGTGTGGCGCCCGGTCCGCCGTTGAGTAAGAGCAATTTTATTTTCGGGTTATTGCCCATCCGCTTTGTCCAGATATTGAACTTACCCTTAGGTGTTTCAATAGGAATGATCTTAACGCCGCCTGTTTGTACTTCTTTGTACAGGTCGTCAGTAACAGCAGCTACTGTAGCTGTTTTATTTTCATTATTACAACCGGAAAGGCAAATAGCCAGCAGGAGGAAGAATAAATTTTTCATATAGCAAAGTTTTAATTTCAGATAAATCATTCCTTAATGAACTCCGGGAAGATGGCTTTCTTTATCTGCGGCCATTCGTCGCTTATAAAGCTGTAGTAAACCGTATCCCGGGTAACGCCGATATCGTTGATGCTGTGCTTGCGCAGCACGCCTTCCCGTATGGCGCCTATCTTTTCCATGGCCCGTTGCGATTTGAGGTTGGTGCCGGCTGTCTTTAATTCCACCCGGTTCAGTTGCAGCGTTTCAAAACAATATTGCAGCATCAGGAATTTGTTGTGCTTATTGATGCCGCTGCCTTGTAACAGCGGATCGATCCAGGTCCAGCCAATTTCTAACCGCTCATCCCGGAAAGAGATATTGGCATAACGGGTGCAGCCCACATAGCGCTTCTCTTTTTTATCGAACATGGCAAAGGGATACGAGACTTTGTTCTCTTTTTCCTTCATCGCTGTATTAAAGTAATTGGTAAAACTTTTCTCATCGGTGATATTGGCCAGGGTGAATTTCCAGATATCCGGGTTGCTGAGCGCAATAGCCATCAGGGGCTCAAAATGTTGTTGGGTAAGCGGCTCTAACCTGGCACGGTCATCTTCAAGGATGATTTCTTTTTCAAAAAAACCAGTGTAGTCCATTATGGAAAGTTTATTTGTTAATTGGTTAATAGGTTAATCCGTTAATACGTTAATACGTAGACCCGTTAATTCGTGAATATATTTGAATATTTGAACTCCATACTAATTAACCAATTAACGGATTAACTAGTTAACTCTTTAGTAATGTAGCAACAATTTTATCAATCGGTAGGTTCACGGTCTCGTCCGAAAAATCATCCCAGTTCACAAAACGGAATGTTTCTGTTTCTCCAACTTCTGCGTATACTTTCAACTGCTGTTCATCAAAATCAAATGCTGAGGAGCGGAGCGGAGCAGTGATCGGTTCAAGTGCCCTGGCATAGTAGTAAATGGAAATGATCTGGTGACTGGGATTGAAGACGCTCATTTGATAAAAATCAGTGGTATAAATATGATCGCCCACTTCCACTCTCAGGTTCATTTCTTCCATGAATTCTCTTGCAAGGCAGTCTCTTGTTCCTTCGCCCGGTTCCAGTCCGCCACCGGGAAATTTTGTATAATAATTGCCCCGGATGAATTCGTCGCTTACCAGCACCTGCCGTTGTTCATTGATCAGTATGCCGTATACCCGTATGTTGAACATGGATCTATTTTCTTATTCTTTTTGCATAATTCCATACCGTAAACGCAAGGATGATGATGGAAAGTGTTACCGGTAGCCAAAAGGCCAGGTGACTTTCCTTATACGGAATGGGAACATTCATACCATAGATGCTGGCTATCAAAACCGGCACGCTTAAAAAGATCGTAAGCGTGGTGAGTCGTTTCAGCACTTCGTTCTGGTTATTGCTGATGATGCTGGCAAAAGCATCCAGTGTGCTGTTCAGGATGTTGGTATAGGTATTCGCCATCTCAAGGGCCTGTGAGGTTTCCACGATCAGGTCTTCTAAAAAATCCTTTTCATCTTCGGTGAGTTTTAGAATGTTGGTACGGCTCATCTTCATCATCAGCAGTTCGTTGCTGCGCAGGGCCGTGATGAAATACACAAAACTCTTTTGTATACGCATCAGTTGCAGCAGTTCTTCATTGCGGTTGCTGTCGTACAGTTTTTGTTCCAGGCTGTTGCGGCGGGTGTTTATCTCTTTCAGGTAATCCTGGAAATTGCTGGTGATCTTTTCAAATATCTTAAGCACCATCATGTTCATATGATCGGGATTGCGGTGCTGGAAGCTGTTCAGGAATTTTTTGATGGCTTCGTTCTCAAATGAATTTACCGTTACAATGCGGTTATTGGTTAAAATGATACAAATAGGGATGGTAATGTAAAATGCATCGCTCAGGTTAAATGAATTATTTTCCGTAGGCGTTTTAATAACGATGAGTTTTACATTGTCGTCAATTTCATAACGGCTTCTTTCGTCAATATCCAGCGAGTCTTTTAAGAAGTCAACAGGAATATCCATCGCTTCACTCAGTTCGGTAAACTCCTCCTGCTTCAGCGGTGGTAGTACATTCACCCACACGGCGCTGTCGATTTTATCGATGCTAATGGTCTGGTGGTCGGTATTTTTAAAGTACTGGATCATGGTTTTTGGGTAAGTTCGTGGATGGTTCTTAAATGGTGTTCGGTATGAAAAACGGTAAAGTAACAAAGCTCCCGTAAAGTGATGCGGCCAAGTAAGGGATGCCTGGCCAGGTAATTATCCAGGTCTTCTTCTGTTCTGTTTGCGGTAAGTGATGAAAGATATTTTGCCGTGGAAGCGTTCCAGCTATCCATTAATTTCTGTTTGCCGTAACTCACTTCAATGGGTTTTGGAACAAAGCGGCCGCTTGCTCTTCCGCCTTCACTTAGTTTTTTATAATACTTTTCTTTCAGCTCATCATAACTCCTCGACTTGCGGTTGGGTGTACCGCCGATCCACTTCACCACGAACTTTGGCAGCCGGTACGCCAGCGTGGTCATATTGGTGGAGATGACCATGTGCCGGATATTTTCTGCCACCGACCATTTGGGACCTGGCTTTGCAAACATGCCTGCCTCACCAATACGATCGCAGGTTTCTGAAAACTGTTTGAAGATATTTTCTGAGGCAGTGATGATAGCTGTTTTGGTCATAGTTCAATTTCTCCTTTGTACACCAGTTCTGCGGGGCCGCAGAGCCAGATGTTTTCAAAATGCTGGTCGTCGAATTTTTCAAATTCCACACTTAATTTTCCGCCGGGAGTTTTTACTTCCACCCGGTTAAATCCTTTGTCGTTGTGGGCGCTCATTAATGCCGATGCGGTTACACCCGTTCCGCAACTGAGTGTTTCATCTTCCACACCCCGTTCGTAGGTGCGGACAAATATACCGTCCTCATCAACCGTTTCTACAAAATTCACATTAATGCCTTCTGCTTTGAACTCTTTGCTGTAGCGTATCTCACGACCTGTTTCCACCACGTCAATATTCTCTACGGCGGTTGCAAATTTTACAAAATGAGGCGAGCCGGTGTTAACCACGATATGCCCCGAGTGATACTCTACACTATATACATCCTGCATCTTTAAACGTACAAGGCCCTGCATATCTATTTCGGCTTCGTGTTTGCCATCTACAGCCACAAAATGATAGGTGTTCTTATGAATGCCCATCAGGTAGGCGAATTTCACCAGGCACCTGCCGCCGTTACCGCACATGCTGCTGGGATTTCCATCGGCATTGTAATAGATCATTTCAAAATCGAAGAATTTTTTTGTGTTCAGCATCATCAGCCCGTCGGCGCCAATGCCAAAGCGGCGGTCGCATAACAATTTTACTTCGCCGCCGGTAAGATGGCTGTACTTCTCATCCCGGTTATCGAGTATCACAAAATCATTTCCTGTTCCCTGGTATTTGTAGAATTCTATCTTCATATTATTTATATACTTGAATCGGCAATTACCTGCAATGAACGTTTGATCAGATTCTCCACCGCCAGCCCGCCGTTTGCCGAAAACTTTTTGCTGATGCGGTTTGCAACAATGGCGCTCAGGCTAAGGCAATGATGACCCAGTGTTTTTCCCAAACCATAAATGGCCGATGTTTCCATTTCAAAATTAGTGATTCGGTGATTGCCAAAACTAAAATTTGTAAGGTTATCGATCAGTTGCGGGTAACCGAGGCCCAAACGCAGTACCCGGCCCTGCGGACCGTAAAAGCCCGGGCAGGTTACGGTAATGCCCTGGTGATAGTCTTTTGTAAAATGTTTAAGCAGGGCCGGGCTGGCCATACTTATATACGGCGCAACTTTTCCATTGCTTAATTGTGTATGTGTAACAAATGCCTGGATGAGTTGCTTTTCTTCTTCGTTGTTCTGGATACGATAGAAATGCATGAGGTTATCGAGGCCAAGCCCGTGGGTGCTTGCCACAAAACTATCAACGGGTATGGCTTCCTGTAAAGAACCCGATGTGCCAAAGCGGATGATGTTGAGGCGGGTGAGGTTCTCTTTCACCAGCCTTGTATCAAAATCAATGTTAACGAGGGCATCCAGTTCGTTCAATACAATGTCGATATTATCGGGACCAATACCCGTGCTTACACAACTGATCCTTTTTTTACCAACCATGCCGGTATGTGTTACAAATTCCCGGTGGTTGTTTTTAAATTCTACCGTATCAAAATGCTTACTTACTTCCTTTACCCGGTCGGGGTCGCCCACGGTGATAATGGTAGTGGCAATCTCTTCGGGCCGGCAGTTTAAATGGTAAACGGCGCCCCGTTCATTGATGATGAGTTCTGATTCGGCAATGCGGTTCATGAATTGGTCATTAGGGCGAACCACATAGTACATAGGGAACATAGTTTTCACATAGATAGCTATGTGTGTATTTCTATGTACCTATGTTTCTATGTGGTTCAGGTGATTTAAAATTCAGTGCACAATTTCCTTAAAATTACCCTATTTTTGCGCTTGTAAAAAATGAAAGAGAAGAATTTGAATTCTTAATTTTGAATTCTTCATTTTTAATTAATGATGGTCCTGTAGCCGAGTGGCTAGGCAAAGCTCTGCAAAAGCTTCTACACCGGTTCGAATCCGGTCGGGACCTCAACGAAAGAGTTGCATTATGCAACTCTTTTTTATTTTAAATTATCATGGTCCTGTATCCGCCAGCTGGCGGATAGGCAACCCCTTTTAATTTTTAATTCTTCATTTTTCATTTTTAATTTGTATTGCCCCCTCGTCGTTTGGTCTTCCGGCCAATGGCTTCTATTCAGTTAGCCGATCTCCAGTGCCATATCATAATTCTCTCCATTATAAGAAAACTGCCCAAGTATCTTAAACCCGTTTCTTACATAATAATTAACCGCCTGCTCATTATCCATTTGAACGCCACCCCATAAGATGATCCTGCTGATGCCCTTGCTTTTCAGATCCGGAATGATGAAGCGGAATAAACCATTGCCAATACCCATGCCCTGCCAGTCATCTGCTACCGACGGGGCAAAGGTACAATCGCTGGTATGGCTCAGTTGCAGGCCGTATGATTCTAACCGTTGCCTGTCGTGTTCCAGGTAACCGGTTTTAAGAACAGAATAAGCGATGATCTTATTTTCTTCCATATCCTGCGCCACATAGCCGAAATAGTTTTCGGACGAGTTATAAAATTCAACGACCGATCGTTCATCAAATGGGTGAGGACCGAACCGCTTTTTTGTTTGAGCGCTTAGTTGCTGCAGGTAAATGGACAGAGCCGTAAAGTCACCGGGAGTGAGTTTACGTAAAGAGACTGGTTTGTTATTTTTCAATTCAATAAACATCCGCTTTTACAAATGTAATTAACCCTGCCATAGATGCTGTTTACCAAACTTATTGCCTGCTTTTTTCGGCAACAATACACAACGATTCCATTTTATAAACCTGCTTGTCAAATTCAGCATCGGGTTCGTTCTCTGTTATTTTTGTATGCACATGCTGAAGATGATTTGCCTCCAACATTTGTATCCATTCATCCTGCGTATAAATGGTAAAGCCATATTTTGCAAAGGGCATCTGCGCCAGGCTTTCTTTTGAACGGATGGAGGTATAAAATCTTCCGCCGGGTTTAAGCACACGCCGGATCTCTTTTAAATGGGTTGCAGGCAGTTCCCAGAAGTAAATTACATTGATGCAGAAAACCTTGTCGAAACTATTATCGGCAAAGGGTATCTTGTCGCTGCTGCCCAGCCTCAACGTGAGCTGTCCCGAGCTGCTGGTTGATGGATTGTTGACTGCTGCTTCTTTTACCATCTCCGGCGAAAAATCGAGCCCGGATATTTGCAGGTTCTTTGCCGTAGAAAATAATTTGTTGAAGAATTTGCCATTGCCAAACCCGATCTCTAAAATGGATTCGTTGTCGGCCAGCTGCATAGCTTCAAGAGTAAAATCATACAGGAACCTGTTGCTCTTGTTCATTCCGTTACCCACTTTGCCGGCCAATGCCCCGCTTGGTTTGCGTAATTGTTTTGCGATCTTTTTGCTGAAGAAGGTTTTAAGGAAGTTGAGTTTCATGGTTGGAGGTTTGGTATCAGCGACTGCTCTTTACTTTTAGTAATGTAAAATTCTTTAGAAAGGTATCGTTATATGTCTTTAGTACAACATGGTACCAGTTTTGTTCTGGGGTGTCTACGATAAATATCTCGCCTTTTTTATGTGACTTTACCGCTTTTTCAAATTCCTCCACCATCATTTTTTCCGTAAACCAATTGGTATCGCCGCTTGTATTCCCATCCATATTGTATTTCTCCACCAACCTGGTGAAGCTTTCTCCAGACTTGTATTTTGCGATTATATCTTCTCTCAGTTTGTCTATTTCGGCTTTTGAATACTTACTGCCATCTAAATAAATATAACTTACTCTAAATGACAGCACCGAGTCAACTTCAATGAGTTTATATGTATAATTATCGATCTTAAAAGTATATCCGGGATTCTTGTTGTATAAAGGAGATAATATCTCTGCAGCATCCTGCCCGGATTTTATTAAAAACAGTTTGCCATCAGACCTGGGATTTGCATCAATAAAAGTTTCAGCCTGGGCCCGGGTCTTTATCTTGAATATGTCTTTGTTTTCTGTTTGTCCTGTTACCAGGAAGTGAAAATGAAAAAGCACCAGAATTAAAATTGTTTGTTTCATATTTTTAGTTAACAGGTATCGCATGCATGGGAGCAGCTATCGCATAAATGTATACCAATAGAAGCATTCTTTCAAAACTTAGCGGGGTAAATAATCCCTTCCTCCCAATTCATCCTCCAATTCCCCCATCTCATTCATCAACCGCTTTCCTATAGCCTGTTTGCAAAATAGTTTTGCATCATAAATCAAAAACAAAAAGATGAAACCGTTCATATTACTTATCAGCGTTGCCCTTACCAGCCTGTTTGCCCTTGCACCTTCCGATTCAAATATCGGCGGTACCTGGATAATGGAGCAGGGCGACAGTGCAACCAACCCACCCATATTCCGTATTAAAATGGGAGAGGGCATCTGGCAGGGAACAATGGATATGCCCGGGCAACAGCTGTACGACCGTAAGATTCATTCCATTATTGTAGATGGCGACAGCGTGTTTATCACGGTGTATAAAGACGGGCCCGTTATCTCCGCAAAAATGACCGGCGATGGCGTTATCAGCGGAACGATGAAAGGGGAGAGCGGGGAGGATGCGGTGCTGCTGAGAAGAAATTAAAAATTAAGAATTAAAAATTCAGAACATGCTGTTGAAGATACTCATACTGGTAAACCTGCTGGCATATAGCTGGGTAGTTGCACAGGCATACATGTACATCACTGCACTTAGCGATGTGTCGAAAAAACTGGATGCTGTCTCTTATATCCGGTTCAGGCAGTTAACGGATGTAAATTTCATGGCAAAGTACAAATATGTGATGTATGCTTCGCTGCTCAGCTCGTTGCTGCTTTGCATTTTTACTGCCGGCAAGCCAGGCGGTTTTCTTTTTATCAGTTCTGTTATTGCATTTACGGCATTAGTAGCTGATGTGCTGCTGGCTATTAAAGGAAATGTACCCATCAACAAACTCATCAATACCTGGTCAGCTGATAATTACCCGGCCAACTGGCAAACATACCGTAACAAATGGCTGCATGTGTATAGCAAGCGACAGGTGGCCAATATCATCGGGTTTACCAGCTTACTGCTGGGCGCAATTTTCGGGACTTAATGTATAGCATAAAACAAACACTTAGTAACCAAACTCAAAAACTACTGTTATGAAACGATTTAAAAGAATACTGAAATGGACCGGCATCATCCTGCTGCTGATCATTGCGGGGGTAAGCATCACCACCGCTTCCCGGCAGAATATGAAGTACGAAGCGCCTTATCCCGATATCAAAGCATCTGCCGATACTGCTATCATTGCAAAAGGAAGACACCTTGTTTTAAACACAGCACATTGCGTGGGTTGTCACAGCGCTGCCAATGTTGATTCTATCAATTTTAATAAAGAAGACCTTCCCTTATCAGGTGGAAGGATGTTCGATATAGGCATTGGAAAAGTATATTCTAAAAATATTACGCCCGATAAGGAAACCGGCATTGGAAATTACACCGATGCAGAGATTGCCCGTGCCCTGTATTACGGCGTTCGGCCCAATGGAACCGTGGTGTTCGACTTCATGCCCTTTCATAATATCAGTAAAGAAGACATGACGGCTGTTATCTCTTACCTGCGTGTGCAAAAACCGGTAAGGAATAAAGTGCCGGCAAACACACTCGACATGGTAGGTAAACTGGTAAAAGCATTCATGGTAAAACCGGTTGGCCCCACGGGTGAAATTCCTGCAATTGTGAAGAAGGATACCAGCGCTGCCTACGGAAAATACCTGGCGGTGAGTGTGGCGGAATGCAACGGTTGTCATACCGAACGCAACCTTGCCGGCGAATTTACCGGCGAACCATTTGGCGGAGGAGCGCCCATGGATGAACATAATGGCTTCCCGGCTTTAACACCACCTAACTTAACACCCGATCCTACGGGAAGAATATACGGCTGGTCGCAGGAAATGTTCATCAACCGTTTCCGCCAGGGCAAACTCATTCCTTATTCACCCATGCACTGGAGCTCTTTTAAACATATGACAGATGATGAGCTGAAAGCCATTTATAACTACCTGAAAACATTGAAGCCGGTGAAGACGAAGTAGTGGTCTGACGTCCCGTCTGATCACGAATACTTTTACCACAAAGAGCACGGAGTTTTTATACAAAGAGCACAAAGAAACTTCGTGTTCTTTGTGTAACCTCTTTGTGTTCTTTGTGGTAAAACTTCTCCATCCAGTTCATCCAACCCTTTCCCCAATTCATACCCAACCCGGTTGCCGGCGCATCCACCTGTTTTTATCTTGCCTGAAATTTAAAACAACGAATTAAAAATTGTCAATTATGCGTACAAAAGTATCAGCCATTATTATTGCCGCAGTTGCCCTTACCGTTTCGGTGATCTCCTGCAACAGTAAAGAAGAAAACAAAACCACTGCTCAAACCATTAGCAACGATAGTTTGGTAAAGCGGGGATCTTATTTAGTAAATGCCATGGGTTGTGATGATTGCCATTCTCCCAAAAAGATGGGGCAGCATGGGCCGGAAGTTATACCGGAACTTCGCTTTAGCGGATATCCTTCCAACAGGCCGGTTGGTACGGTAGATTCCTCGGTGATCAAAAACGGCTGGACACTGTTTGGTCCCGACTTCACCAATGCTGTTGGCCCCTGGGGTGTTTCTTTTGCCGCCAATATCAGCAGCGATGAAACCGGTATCGGTACCTGGAGCGAAGCACAGTTCTTAACAGCCATCCGCAAAGGAAAATACAAAGGACTGGAAGGCAGTCGTGACCTGTTGCCGCCCATGCCCTGGTTCATGTATCGCAACCTGAACGATACTGATCTACGGGCAATATTCGCATTTCTTAAAT
The DNA here is from genome assembly GCA_044220615.1 of Ferruginibacter sp. Lineage (GTDB taxonomy): Bacteria > Bacteroidota > Bacteroidia > Chitinophagales > Chitinophagaceae > Ferruginibacter. Next base: position 752,185 of record JBGAQR010000001.1, read on the forward strand.
CGACCCAGCCGGTGAAGAACATGGTACCTGCGCCAAAGGCTTTGGCAGACCTGAAATAATTAAAAGCGTTGATTTTTGAAAACCCGTTAACCGGTCAACGCCATGATCTCGGTTAACCATAAGGATCTCCCTGCGGGGAGGTTCTTATTTTTACCGGGAAACCACAATTCATACGCGGTTTTCCTCAATTCATACAAATGAAGGTGCTGCTGACGGTACCGGCATTACATGGAGAATAAAAAGGTTGTAAATTGGAATACTGCTTTTCTAAACCGGAGCATTGTAAATAACAAGCGATCATGAAACTGCCACAATATACCAGAAAAGACCTGCAGATACTGGCAATTATGATGCCGGTAGTGGTGGTGATGATCAACCTGTTGCTGTTTGGAAAGAAATTCTTTACTGAACCAGCCATACTCATCGGCTCGGGCCTTATTGTATTGCTGTTTATGACCGGCGCCTGGTTTCTTTTTACCTGGATCGCCGTTACGGTCCGCAACCGTTTCCCTTCTAACCGGGATGAAGTAAAAAGACTGTTCATCACCGTGGCCTTTATTGCTACCATTCAGGCCCTGCTCATCACCCTGTTCTTCCAGGGCTATAACCAGTTTAACCTTTTTGGATACGAAATAAATGCCACCCGGTATTACTGGACACTGGCGATCGGCTTTGTACTCAATATCATGATCACCATATTGCACGAAGGGTTTGAACGTTTCGACCGGTGGAAAATGACCTTAACGGAAACAGAACAATTGAAAACGGCTTATACGCAAAGCCAGCTGATGGGATTGCGCAGCCAGGTGAATCCTCACTTCTTATTTAACAGCCTCAACTCCTTGTCGAGCCTGATCAACGAGGATTCTGAAAAAGCAGAAAAATTCCTGAATGAACTTACCCGGGTTTACCGCTACCTGCTGCGCAGTCCGGATGATAAACTGGTAACGCTTGAAACAGAACTGCAGTTCATTCAGAGTTATTATTATTTATTAAAGGCCAGGTACGGCGATAAAGTGAACCTGCAGGTAGAGGTGAATGAGTATTGCCGTAACAAATACGTTTCGCCTTTTTTACTGCAAACCGTATTTGAGTACAGTTTCAATAACAATACCATGCTGAAAGAACGGCCGCTGAACTTTTTGATAACACAGGAAGACGAATGCCGTCTTGTGATAAAAAACAACCTGCAGGAAAAGCAAACCAGTATGGCTGTTAATACCGATGGCCTGCGCAACCTGGTAGAGAAATATAAACTGCTTTGCAGCGATGAACCGGTGCAGATAGAAAAAGCCGATTCGTTCTTTTGCGTGCAGGTGCCCTTGTTAAATGAAATGGAAAATAACAATTAATGAAACTGGTGAAACCAAATAAGGTAGAGTGGATGAGCTTCTTTGTGCTGATGCCTGTGATAGCGGCGGCCACCTGCTTTGTGCTGTTTGGTGGTGGCTGGCTCCTGCAGGCAAACCTGTGGCTGTACGGGTTTACATATATGATGGTGGTGGGCTTATTCCTCTGGTACGTGGATGTATTATTCACAAGATATATCCACAACAGTTTTGCGGCCTACCAGGATACGGTAAAAAGGATTGCAGCATTGGTAGTAAAGCAGGTGCTCATCATCAGCACTTCCACCACGCTCATTATTGTTGGTATCATGCAGTTGCCAGTGGCAGATTTTTTTCCCAGCAATACCCAGGTATGGCTCAGCATTGTGATCGCACTGGTGATCACACTTATTGCCATGATCATCTGGGAAGGCGATTATATCTTTCAGCAGTGGAAACAAAGTCTTACCGAGAATGAAAAATACACCCGGCTCAGCCTGCAGAGCGAATTTGATATACTGAAGAGCCAGGTGAACCCTCATTTTCTTTTCAACTGTTTTAATACACTGTCTGCATTGATAACCGAAGACAAACAAAAGGCCGAGGTATTCCTGGATGAACTGAGCAAAGTGTATCGCTACCTGTTGCGCAATAATGAAGACGGGATGAGTACATTAAAAACAGAACTGCAGTTTATTAACAGTTATTTCCAGTTGCTTAAAACAAGGCATGGCGAGGCCATACAGATGCAGGTAGATACCGATAAGCGGTATGATGATTACCTGCTGCCTTCGCTCAGCCTGCAGATGCTGGTGGAAAATGCGGTGAAGCACAATGCACTTTCGAAGAATTATCCCCTGCATATAGAAGTGTTTACCACAGTGGGCAATAAACTGGTGGTGAATAACAATATTCAGCGGCGGGTGCAGCAGGCCCCTTCGGGCCAGGTAGGACTGAAGAACATTAAAATGAAATATGAGATATTGAATCAGCCGGGTTTCCAGGCGATGAATGATGGAAAGAACTTTACAGCCGTGTTGCCATTGATTTGGCAGAAAGTGATGGACCGCAGCCGGTTGAACTATTCAGAAAATCAAAACCAAGCGATATGAAGATATTAATCATTGAAGACGAAGAACTGGCGGTTAAAAAACTGCACAAGATGCTCATCAGTATTGACAAGGACGTGGAAGTGATCGCCAACCTCGACAGTATCGAATCGTCGGTGGAGTGGCTGGAGAACAACGAAACGCCCGACCTGATCATGATGGATATTGAACTGCTGGATGGTCAGAGTTTTGAAATTTTTAACCGGGTAAAAGTGATGAGCCCGGTGATCTTCACTACCTCGTACGACGAGTATGCATTGAAGGCATTTAAGGTGAACAGCGTGGATTACCTGCTGAAGCCCATCCAAAAGGAAGACCTTACCGCAGCGCTGGATAAGTATAAGAAGATGTTTGTGGCAGCGGCGCCGCCATCTATCAATATGGATATGCTGGTGAAGGAACTGCAGCAGAAACTTCAGCCAAAAGAATTCCGTAAACGCTTCCTGGTTAAGAATGTGCAGAAGCTGGTATCGGTGGAAACCGAAGAGATCGCTTATTTCTACAGCGATGGCCGCCTTAACTTTTTTAAGACCTACGATAATAAGAAATACGTGGTAGACTACACCATGGATGAAATGGAAGACATGCTTGACCCGGAAAAATATTTCCGCATCAGCCGTTCGTTTTATGTTTCCATCGCCAGTGTTGATCAGATCAATGATTATTTCGGTAACCGACTCATCCTTACCTTAAAACCGGCCGTTGATAAAGAAGCGTTGGTAAGCCGGGAGAAGGTTACGGAGTTTAAGAAGTGGTTGGGGAAATAATAGTTTAAGGTTTGAAGTTTGAGGTTTGTGGTTTGTGGTTGGGCGTATGCAATTTGATGATTTGGTGATGAGATGATTTGGTAATTTGATGATTAGGGTGCAACTTTTAATTTTGAAGATGCTATTATTTTAGACAACACCTTGTTTATTGAACTGCATTTTTCCTGTAGGTGTCTGCAATCTGTATAGCCTTCTGAATTTTTACAAAGTGCCAGCCAATATTCTGTTTCATCAGTTTCCTTCGCTGCAATTTTTAGTTTATGTATAAAATCCTGCCTGCTTTCAGCATTTTGTGCCTCTCTTACATTTGCGCCAATGCTTGTGCCGGATTTTAGTATTTGTTTTGCAATTACGTATTTGCGATCCCTTTCCAGCAATTCCACGTACTTAATGATAGCTAACGCAAAATCGAAGGTTAATTCAACGATCAGGTTCTTTTCTTTATTAGCCTGCATAAAACTAATTTGGTAATTAATCGGTTTGGAAATTAAGATACAGGAGGATTCCTGCAATGTTTAAATTCCCTAAGTAACCAGATGTTTTCCTCATCACCAAATCATCAAATCATCTCATCACCAAATTGTCAACTCACCTCACCGGCATCAGCAGTAAAATATTTCCGCCTCCTTTTTCATTCTGCATATCCAGTTCGGCATTGATGGCATTGGCATGCGCCTGCATCTCTTCCATGCATTTTAATGTATTGCCATCGGTTTTTTTAATAGCGGTGGCGCCATGCATCTTCAGGCATAATCTTTCGTGCGGCAGGTCGATATTGATGAGTACCAGCCGGGCGCCGGAATATTGTACCATGCAGCGCAAGGCCGATTTGAAGATGAGGAAGAACCCATGCCGGTCTTTCATATCCAGTTTCAGGCTCTTTACTTTTTCATCTACGTGTATCTCTATCTCGGCTTCGTGGCGGTTGCGCAGGGCATCAATGAATTCGGTCATGCGCATGAGTGTTTTTTCCATGCTGTCGTTGGCCGGATCAATCACCCACAGGATATCGTCCATGGCAACCATCATATCGTTGCTCTTATTGCTGATCTGTTCAATCAGTTCCTTCGACCGTACAATGTCTTTATCCGCTTTCATCCTCGCCATTTCGCTCAGCAGGTTGATGTTGCCAAGCGCCGTATTCACATCGTGGTGCAGGTTAAGTGCAATATCGGTTCGCAGTTTCTGGTTCGATTTAAATCGTAACAGGCGTTCCCGGTCGGCCAGGTAAAAGATAATGATGCAGGTAATGGTTAGCAGGCCATAGAACCACCAGCTTTTCCAAAATGGCGGCGATATCCGGATGCGGATGCTGGTTATCTTTTTGCTGGAAACCCCATCGGCATTCTCGGCCCTTATTTTAAAGGTATAGGTTCCGGCGGGCAGGTAACTGTAAATAGCCTGGTTCAGGTCGTTCCCTTTCTTCCAGTCTTTATCAATGTCTTCCAGCACATAATAATAAACCGGCTTGCTCTCATTAAAATAACTGAGGACGGAGTAGGAGATGGCAATGGAATTTTCATTGGCCTGCAGGTGAATTTCGTTGAGGCTTAAAAGCGAGTCAACCGACAGGGAATTATTCTGTACCCTGAATTCGGTGATGTTCACTTCGGGTGGCGCTGCGGTGGTTCTAACGTCCATTGGGTTGAACACCACAAAATCGGATGAACTGCCAAACAACATTCGTCCGTCGGGCAATTGGTAATCGGCGCCAATCTCAAAATTGTCATTTGCAATTCCGTCGTTGCGGTTATATTGCGTGAAGGTTCCTTTTTGGATATTCATACGGCAGAGGCCATTTTCCATACCGATCCATAAATAGCCTGCCTGGTCTTTCTGCAGGCTTACCACCACTTTGGAAGGAAGCCCGTCGTTAATAGTGAAATGGCGGATGGTATTTGTTTTGGTATTATAAAAATTCAGGCCGGCGCCGGCAATAATGAACAGGCTGTCGTTGTACTCCAGTATGTCGGCGCCGTTTACCAGCAGTCTTTTGCTGGCAGGTCCCTGGTCTGTCAGGTGTTCAACAATGCTGTCGTTGGAAGGGTCTATTTTATACACGCCGGTTATTTCAGATCCGATCCATACATATCCTTTGCTGTCGGTGATTATCTTTAAGATCTTGTTATTGGGTATGCTGTTGAGTTTATATAATCCATCTTCAAATTTCTTTGCTCCCTTTGTTGCCGACCATTTATACACACCCCGTGAATGTGAACCAAACCACAGGTTTCCAAATTTATCCTGTACCACCTGGCGTATGGTCCGGGTTTCAAAAATGGCCGGGTCGTATCGTTTCATGGTATTCTTTGCCTGGTCAAAAAATGCAATGAAGGCAGGCTGGCCTACCACACAGATCGTATTGCTGTCTCTCAGCGGGATCATTGACCAGGCCGACCAGCCATTCTTTTCAATAATACCGCTGATATTAAGGTTGATGTTCCGCATGTCTTTATCGTAACGGTATAGCCCATCGCCCCAATAACCTACCAGCAGGTCGCCATTTTTCAGGTAAATAAAAGAAGCCGGACCACCGCTGCCTTTTTCCCTGGTTACCTTACTCAGGTGGCCAATGCTGGTGAACAATTCTTTTGAAGGATTGAAAACATAAAGACCATTGTTTGACGTGGTAACCCAGAGATTTTGTTCCCGGTCTTCAAAAAGGTTTACGGCGTCATAAGAAATGCTGCGGTCGTTCAGATACCCATTATATACCGGAACGAATGTTTTCTCTTTTTCGTTATACTGCACAAATACCTGGAGGCCTGTTATCCAGATAGTTCCGTTATTTTGTTCAAAAACACGGGCAGGTTCATTATATCGCCCGATGGCCTCATTGATCGATCCTTTATCGATCATGGCAACACCGTTCACCAGGTTGAAACAATAAATACTGCAGCCACCCAGCGGGGGCCAGGTCTTGAACCAAAGCCTTCCTTTACTGTCAACTTTATAGTTTCCGGTATAAAGCAGATCGCCGAATTTGTCTATAAGAGGTTCTTTGCCTGTATTGTGGTTGCGGTAGCTGAGTTGTTTGGTAGTTCTGTTATAAACGGCCAGCCCCGAGTCGGATGAAAGGATCCAGCGTTTACCGATCGGATCATCCACGATATCGGTGGGCTTCCAGCCGGGTGGAAATGTAAAAATGTTATAAGCCGGGGAGAATTCATTGCGTACTTTATTGTAGGTAAGAAATTCCCGGAATGTATAGCTGAGCAGTATCCTTCCGTCGCTTCCTTCCACCAGCCTCCTGGCGGCGCCGAGGTTTTTTTCATACATCGTGATAACACTTGCTTTTTTAAAACTAAAGCGCCGGGTATCAAAAATACCGATGCTTCCATCAGACAGCAGTACCCACAGGTTTTGTTGTTTATCGTAGAGCAGTTGCCACACACTGTTATCCGGCAGGGAGTTCTTATCATTGAGATCGTGGCGGAAAGTGAGAAAACGGCTTCCGTCAAAGCGCTGCAGTCCATTCACTGTTCCTATCCAGATATAACCCTGGTCATCCTGTATGGCATTGCCGGTATTATATGCCGCCAGGCCATTGCTTACCGAATAATGCGTAAAAGAATATTGCCGTGCCTCCTGTCCAAACAGGAACTGCAGCGGTACAAAGAGGGTAAATAAGAATAAGATTCTCCGCAAGGAATTATTTTTGGTTTTCACTCCAAATATACCCAACCCTTGTATTAATTGTACGAATTGCTGTATGAACTGCGGTTATGAGCTACCAGCCAGGTGAAAACCTGTATGAATTGTTTTGTAAACTGTTATGCGGTAAAGGATGGCTCTTTTGGTATGAATACACCTGAAATACAGACATTCTTCATAAGGAAATGTTAAGCGGAACAGCCCCTGCCCAGTTCATGCGGCAAACCCCTCAATTCATGCACAGCGGGCTTTTTAAGCGGCGGATTTGGATGCAATTTTACATCGTCAAGAATCAAAAATAATAAACGCAATAAAAAATCAAACAATGAAAAAGATTAAATTCGGGATACAACTGGCCATACTGATGCTGGCATTTCCCGTATATTTTTTAACAGAAATGAACAGGGCCGACCAGGACATGAAAAAGAAACAGCCTGAAAAGCAGGAACTGATCGACGTAAAAAAAGCGGAGACCAGTGAAGCGGTAAAAAAAACAACTCCCGTTTCTGAAACAACGATGATGCCTGGTTCTAAACTGATGGTGGTAAACATCTAAAACTAAAAAAATGAGAAAGCAACTTTTAAACAAGATGATCGCCCGGTTACGCATCTGCATTGCCGGGTTGATACTGGTGATCCTGAGCCTGTTCCTGTTCTCTTTTACGGTTCAAAAACTGAAAGAGGATTTTCTGAAGCAACTCGGCATCAGCCAGGCGGAAGCCAACAGCAAAATAACGAACAGCCTGCTGGGTGGTTACCTGGATCATTACGGCATCCGCAACCTGAAAAACATACTGGTGAACGACCGTGCCGCTGTGGTAAAAGATATTGCGGTGTATGCTAAGCAATATGCCGGTTCCGATGCATTTAAAAAAGAATATGCCGCTTTAAAAGAAAGCAATAAGCCGGCGCCGGCGCAAAAGATACAAACGGCCGAAGAGATGAGGGCCGACATGATCAAAAGTGCAAAGCAGTACGTAGCCAATTCGGAAGACGCATTGAAAAAAGCCACTCCGCAAACGCAGAAGATAATGGAGCAGTTGCTGGAGGCAGCGAAAAAGAATTTAAAAGAGGCGGAGGATCCTAATAACAAAACCATTAAACTATGGGCGCAGAACTACGAATCCATGAAAGCGATGACGCAGCAGAGCTGGGAGAACAGCATGAAAGAATGGGAAGCGAAGTATCCAACCAACCACCTGCTGTATGTGAAGGTAACACTGCAGTCGTTCCTGGAAGCTACCGAAGGCGTTGACTTTGGAGCCCAGCTTACGGAGAAGAATGGCAAAAAATATTTTGTGAACAAAGATTACGAAAGAAAGGACAATCGCTGGAAGATGGCTTTTCGTGCAGGCAAAGACGCCGTGGAAACCGCCCGTGCATTCGCCAGCCAATGGATGAATGAGATCAAATAAATAAATGTATTATCAGTCTGGGTTTCTCGAAAGCATTGGGATAGTTTATCCTGACCCGTCTTCGACAAGCTCACACTGACATTTCTTTTACAGTAGGATACAGATTCTAATAAACAGTAACGATCTGTATGATTATCTTTATAACCCTTCATAAACCATAACGATAAACACATGCGATACCTCAAACTCTTTTTTCTTCTCTTCCTGTTCAGCAACGCCAATGCGCAAACCTGCAATTGCGAAAAAGAATTACTGCACATAAAGCGGTTTATCGAACGTAACTATGCCGGCTTTGGCGATAAGCTGAAGTTCATTGGCAAAAAAGAGTATGAGAAAAAAGCAGGAGAGTTATATCAACTGAGCAAAACCGCAAAAGAGAATTGCCTGCTCATTATTTCCCAGTACCTGGATATTTTTAAAGACAATCACATACAGGTAAGTTCGGCCTTTGATGCCACTAAGTACGATTCTGTATACATCAGCAACCGGCCGCTTGTAAATATTTCCGCCGAAAAAATAGAAGCGCTTCGCCGGTCCACTACCCACGAAGGCATTTATACTTTCAATTTTGATTCGGTCTATACCATTGCCGTATACAAGGATAAAACGCCCCTGCATGATTATGTGGGTGTGCTCATTGATTCAAAACTTCCGCATTGGAAAAAAGGGATGCTGAAGTTTGAAGGAAAACTGGTGAACGATAGTTTGATGAAAGGAACTTTATACATGCGCAATCACATGCCCAAGGTTGATTGGTTCTTTTTGGGTAAGAACAGCATTGGCGGCGACTGGCAGCGTGAGGGAACCATAAGAGAAAAATTTGTGAGCAATTACCAGCCGGTGGCGTCTAAAAAACTCTCGGATAAAACATTTTATATCAAGATATCAAACTTCAACCCGTCGAACTATAAACTGATCGATTCTTTATTTAAAGCAAACGAAGAAGTGCTGAACAGCACGCCCAATCTGGTACTTGATCTGCGGGGCAATGGTGGCGGCGCTGATTTTGCCTATGCGCCCATCCTTCCTTATATCAGCACCGGCCCGGTAAAAACGATCGGCGTGGATGTATTGGCAACAGAAGACAATATAACCGGCTGGAAAAATATCCTTAATGATGAAGACATACCGGAAGACAGTAAGAAGTCTATCAGGGCTATGATCAAAAAAATGGAGAATAATAAGGGCAGGCTGGTGAATATTACCGATGACGAGATCGATTCTTCTTACAAACAGCAGGCTTACCCGCAAAAGGTAGCGGTACTCATTAACCGGGGTTGTGCCAGCACCACCGAGCAGTTCCTGCTTCATGCCATGCAAAGTAGTAAAGTGATACTGATGGGAGAGAACACCGATGGCACCCTGGACTATTCCAACATGCGTGACGCTTCTTTTTCCTGCATACCTTATACATTGCATTATGCCACTACCCGAAGCCGCCGCCTGGATGTGGGCCAGGGCATCGATGATACAGGCATTAAACCAAACAGGATACTGCAGCCGGGTACCGACTGGATAGCAGAAGCGGTTAAGCTATTAGAGCAATAGTTGCCTGAACCACATAGGAACATAGGGCACATAGTTTAAACAGATTCTATTGTTTTCTATATTTCTATCCCGCCACTGGCGGGACAAGTTGTGGTTTAAAAATCTTTTACTTCCAAAAGATCATTCCTGTTATTTTTGTGTATGATCAATTACAATCCCAAAGACTGGTTCAGTTTTATCTTTCGTTTTCATAAGGCCGATACTTTCCGCAAACTGCTGCCGCTTGTTATCGGCATTGCTGTGTATACCGGTATTGTTTCCTATGCAGAAGTGAAGTGGTGGAACCTGACCGATAAGGAATATATCAAGAACCTGCCGGTGATGCACAGCCTGCTTGGCTTCGCCATTTCCATGCTGCTGGTGTTTCGTACCAACACCGCATACGACCGCTGGTGGGAGGGAAGAAAACTCTGGGGCAGCCTGGTAAATAACAGCCGCAACCTGGCGGTAAAGATGGCGGCCATACTTCCCAAGGATGATGTGGCGAACCGGAATTTCTTCCGCAAAATAATTCCGGCCTATGCCTATGCATTGCACAATCATTTACGCAGGGAAAAAACAAGGGTGGAATTATTTGAAGGAGACGGCTTGGCTCACCTGGCAAAACGTATTGATGCCGATAAACACATACCCAACCAGGTGGCGGCATTGATGACGGAACATATCAACGAACTGTACCGGGATAAAAAACTCAGCGATGCACAACTGCTTTTTATCAACCCCGAGTTAAGTTCTTTTACCGACATCTGCGGCGCCTGCGAACGCATCAAGAATACGCCCATTCCTTTTTCGTACAGTGTGTTCCTGAAAAAATTCATTTTCTTTTATGTGATGAGCCTGCCCTTTGGTTTTGCCTTTACACTGGCTTATTATTCGGTACCGGTAGTGGCTTTTATCTTTTATGTGCTGGCCAGCCTGGAGATCATTGCCGAAGAAATTGAAGATCCCTTTGGCGGCGATGCCAATGATGTGCCCACCGATAAACTGGCGGCCAATATTCATAAACAGGTGGGGGAGCTGATCTAGGAGCTTAACTGCCGTTTTTCTGTTTCAGGTAATGCGTAGTGAGTGTTCTGGCCCAGTAGCGGGGTACGTTATGGTCTTTTTGAAGAAAAGCAACCACATCATTTGATCTCTTTTCAGCAGCGCTGAACTTGTCCAGTATTTTTACCCATTCGGAGGTTTTCTTCCCGGTTTTTTCAATTACCTGTTCATCGGATACATCCCAGTATTCCTTTTTCATTTTATTATTCTGTTTTGGTTCACTGAATTTTATTTTTCACCGGGGGCTGTTCCAAGCTGCACACTTCTGCCCTGGAATTGCCCAGAACGTTGAAAAATATATTTCAGTTGCCCCGTGCATGTTTCTTTTGGAAATTTTGAATAGATAAGATATCCCTTTGGCGGCGATGCCAATGATCTGCCTACCGATAAACTGGCGACAATATTCATAAACATGTAGGGGAGCTAATCTGGGTGGCTGGTATGATCTTATAATCCTGTAGTTATTTTTTCCGGGTAAACCTCACCCGGGTGTACAATTCAAATTCTTTACCCGGTTCGGCTATTTCAAAGGTTTCTTCCATATCATTTTCGCCCAGCAGGCGGTAGGTTTCCCTGGCACGGTAACCTTTTGGTATGTTCTCTATAGCCAGTGTTACAAACACGATCGTTCTTCCATCGGCTGCAATACTGTCGAGGATAAATTCATTTACAAAACTTTCAACATGAAACTGGCGCAGTTTGAATTTTTTAAGAGTCTTGTCGTAGCTGAAATACCCGATGTCTTCGTGTACTTCTCCTTTCGGATCTTGTTTGGTTGGTTCGTACCTGGAAAGGTTCTTTATTTCAATAAAATTCTTATTGAGAATGAACTGGTAAGATCTTTCGTATTTTCCTTTGCCTGGTTCGCCTCCTCCTTCGCCGGTCCATTGGCCAATAAAGGGTTTTAAGGGAAGCCAGAGACTGTCTTTTTTTGTCATTTGTGCCCCGGCAAAAAGGGGAAGCAACAGGAACAAAAAGAATATCTTCTTCATGAATCGGGGCTTGAGTGTTTTTTAAAGCTACAGAATAAAAAATTCTGTTTGCTGTCAAAAGGCGTCACGTGATCTTCGGTAACACATTTTATTTTATCGAACCCGTTCTTAAGTTCTTCTGTTAAGGTTTCTTCGCTGTATTGTTTTATTTCCAGGCCGCTGCATTTGGAAGGTCCGGTAGTGGAGAATGTGCCGATGGTCATAAAGCCGGTTACCGATCTCCTTGCTGTGTCCATATATTTAGCCACCTGCTCAGCGCTGGTAAGGAAATGAAAAGTGGCCCTGTCGTGCCAAACGTCAAACTTGTTTTGGGGTTTAAAATCCGTGATGTCGCTTACCACCCAGTTTATCTTTTTTGCTTTTTTACCCAGGCGTTTTTTTGCCTTCTCCAGTGCGGTGGCCGAAATGTCGAGTACTGTAATGTTCTGAAATCCTTCATCCAGCAAGTGATCTGCCAGCTTGCTGTCGCCTCCGCCAATGTCGATGATCTTTGCCGTTTTCGGCAAGCCAAAAGAATGTATAAAATCAAGCGATGTTTTGGGTACGGCCTGTGTCCAGCTTACCTGGTCCGGGTTCTTGGTTTCATAAACCGTTTCCCAGTGTTTTTTTGCGTTACTGTTCATGATCCAAATGTCGGAATAAAAAAAGAACCCGATGTAACAAAAGTTGCTTTGAACCGCCGGTATCTTACTTTATTGCTGTACCCAACGGTACATTCCTTCCCTGGAAATGTCCCGATTGCTGAAAGATATATTTCAGTTTGCCTGTACAGGTCTCTTTTGGAAATTTTGAATAGATAAGGTTTGTGGTTGCTGCATGAAGGGATCGATAACTGCTGTCGTCTTCAAGATAATTTTTACTCAGCCGCAGTATGGCAGAAACATATTTCAGTTTTGAATTTTTTACCGTGTCGTAGATCCGTACGTCGGGCGTAAAGTATTGTCCCAGGCTGTCGGTGAGTATTTTTTCCATCTCTTTGCTTGCCGGCTGGTTATAGGATATCTCCACATAATCCGGTTCAATCATTCCGGGTTTTGGTAATAACTGGAACAACAGCAACAGGGTTCCGTATGCAATGGCAAGAGGGAGCAATGTTTTTCCGATATTGAATTTCGGTTGTTCCGATGCGGGGTCGTAGGGTACCAGTTTAGTTCCGGCAACCTGGTCGCCCAGCCGCCTGCTGGTATTGCTGAGGGCGATGATCACTTCAACGGGCCAGATGATGCAAAACAGGTTGCGTACAAAACATTGCATGGGGCTGGCCACTTCGCCGGTTGTATTATCAACTACCTGCAGTTTTAAAAGCCGTTTGGCAAGGCTGCGGCCATTTACAATGTCTTTGCAGAAATAAAGGGCAAAACCCAGCATGCCCAGGTAAGCCCAGGGGCCGCCCAGTATATCGGGGCTTACCTGTTCGTGCGAAACTCTGAATGCGTTGGAGAAATCGGAGATGATGCCCGGGATAAAGAAGAGCGTGGCGAGCATGGTCATAAAAAAATGATCCAGCAGCATAGCAGCGAGCCTTCCTCCTGTACTTATCTTTTGAATGGTGGTTGTGGTTGTCATGTGGTTGTTTGATCGTTGCAGACCGGTTCTGCTGCCTGTTATGCTATAAAGAAACGAAATTTTTAATAAGCGGCGCAGATGCCTGGTTGGTACAGCGGCTGCGTATTAACTGCCAGGTACCGGTTACCCAACCTGTGCTGGTAGAATTCTATTGACTTCTTTTATATTTTGCTTCAATTTCGGGAAGTTGTTTTTTATATTCTTCCGAATTCCAGGTAATGCCCCAGCGTTTTACATAGTCCGAAAGCGGACCAAGTTCAACGGTTGCCCTGCGCATATCTACATTCACCGGGTCTTCAAGGGGTAAAACAAAACTCGTATTTGTTTCTTTATCGTAACCGATCTGGCTTCCATATATCTGTCGTTTCCCTTCTCCTAACGCAACCCGGTCTTCCAGCAGGGCCAACGCACTGCTGTTTGCTTTCTTATTCTTAACCGCTTCTCTCATCATGGGTAAATATTTCTGTTGGGTTTCCAGGTTGGCATGCTGTATAACCAGGAAGAGTGTTTGGTTAGCCTGCCCGCCTACTTTGTCGGCACCTACCCAGCCATACTTATCTAATATTTCAGTAACCGCTGTTAAGTTCATACTGTCCATATACATCATAATCTTACCCAAACTATCAACCTGTTTACTTTCATATCCAAATTCTTTTTGTGCCGAAATAAACTGCTGCCTTATCAATTGATCATCTGCATAAATTGCCAGTAACCTGGCTTGTAAAGGCTTATCGTAATTCGCTTCTATCCTGTCTGCAGCTTTCTGCATTTCATTCAGCAGCTTGTTCCATTGCTCACTTTTGTGTAAGGCCGCCAGGTCTGTATCGGTTTTTAAATGATTGATATTTGCCCATCCGTTCTTTAATGCAAGATCAAGCCATGCAAAGGCCAATTCATTCTCGCCAAGTAAAGAGGCAGAACAGGCTGCGTTGTAAAGATCATTCCCGCTTTTCTGTTCTATTTTAAATGCTTCTTTATACTTATCAACCGACTTTTTATATTCCTTGCTGTTATAATGGGCTTCTGCTTCTGAAACAAGGGATGTATAGGTCTGTGCATAGGCCAGGGAACAAATAAGTAAGAGTAGTACCGTGATTCCTGATTTCATGATGATCGTTATTTTAAATTCGGCCAGGGTTTTAGACTTGCTGTAACGGGGCATTAACACTGTGAACGCCCGGCCTTGATACATAAAGGAACGAAATTTTTAAAATAAACCGGAGAGGCTTTAAATAAACTGTCAGGCAGATGACCAATAGCCGGATGTTTACAGGTGCTGAAAGTTTTTCTGACTGCCGCAAGTACGCCAAGCCAATCTCAGCTGAAGCATTCACTTTCCTTTTATTGCCAGAAACTAAACAATCTCTTAAAAATAATTCTATCGGTGAAAGCTGCTAAAAGCACACCTAATGCGTACATAACGTAATCAAAGGGATCAAAAACTCTTGCCAGGGCATAAAAGCCAAAATATTGTAAAGTTTCAGATAAAGAGCAAAGTGCAAAGATTGCAACTGCTTTTATATACCATTTTCGAATAAGCTTGTGTTTATCTTCTAAAAGTACCAAGAGCAAATAATAGCCAAATGGAATAACAATATCTGCAAAGTAGTTATGAAAAAAACGATGAATATTGTCACTAGCCCAATCAGATCCAATTATAAAAAGGCTGGCGATAATTAGTAATGTGATAACCACAACTAATCTTTTGTTGTTCATATTTTAGAAGAAAGTTTCAGCTAACGAGCAGGGCTTTATGCAGGTTGGGAATAGTTGCTGTGTCCGTCCGGCTGCAAAACCTAATTAAAGAAACGATTTTTTATTTTAAATGTATAACCGATTATTAAACGGTCAACCCTATAGCCGAAGTTGAATAGGGAAGTGATGCTTGGATTCACTTCCGTCCGCCCCCATAGCAGCAAACCAATGTTGTACGCTGCTTTACTACGTTACCACTGACAAAGAACTATTATTCTTCGCAGAGGTGATGAAAAATAAGCTTCCTCAAATTGTCAACTGTTTTAATGTTTTTTTGAAATAGGTTTTCAAGCATGCCTATATAGGCTGTGTCTGTACAGCAGGCTATTTCTTTTGATTGCATCAAAACCAACATATCTATGTAAATTTTAACGGTTGAATGAATTGGCTGTTTCATTTTCTTCGTTCTTAAAAAGATGATATTTCTATTTAACGGTAAGATGAAATCATCATTATATAAATCTAATTTCTCAGGGTGTCGAAGTATCAAGGGGTTGTCGCCGCAAATTGCTGGTAGCTTGTTCTGTGGAAACGTAACTACTGTAGTTTGAGAAGTATTGTCAAACATTGTTGGGAAAGTCATTTGAGGAATCCAAATTCTCAGAATCTTGTGATAATCTTTATGGGTTTTTACATGTTCTGCAAATTGCAAACGCTTGATATTTTCTAAGGCATACTCATCAGTCACTTTTAACCCTAAAAACTCAAACATATCGTGCTTAGTCATTTCCTTAACTATATCATTATTACTCGGGAGTCTCCAAAATAAAATTGAAACATAATACTGTAACATGACTCTATCTTCAGGAGTTATGCCATAACAATTATCTCCTTCTTCATTTTTTAATTTTTTAAAGACCGGAGCAATTTTATCATCAAGTATTGCATAGTGCTGTTCTAATAAATCAGTTGGCGACCTTTTTAAATCGGCAATTGTGTTGTCATGTTTTTTAAAAAAGTGTGATTCTGGAGAGAATAATTTCCCGTCTTGTTTAAATCTTTTACTTCGAACAGAATAGATTGAGAATTGATTGGTTTCATTTGTAAAACCTTTTAAGTAGAATTCAGGTATATAATGATGTCTCCAAGATATTTGTCCCATATGGTACAAAGGTGTTGAGATCTATCTAAAAGTAGCGTACAACACATAAATTTATGCTATTAGCCGCACCCTCACAAAAAAATGAGCCCTTATAAATCAACGCCTTGCTATCATGCCTTTTGTATTGTCACAGCACCAATACAACTTACCTTTGCCTAACTCAATCAAATACGTTTAATAAACATGTTTTTAAAACTTCTTCACTGGCTTGGCATGGCAGCCTGCATTGCATTGATAGTTTCCTGCTTTTTGCCCTGGGGTTATTATGCAGATATCAACCAAACCTTCACGGGTTTTTATACTTATGGCAATCATTACGGTAAGCCGGGTAAATTTTTACTGCCCATGGGATTCTTGATATTGGTATTTATGCTGCTGCCCAAAGTGTGGGCCAAGCGGGCCAATCTCTTTATTTCCGGACTGGCGCTGGCATATGGGGTAAAGAGTTATATCCTTTTTGGTTCCTGCTATAATAATTATTGTCCGCAACGGCTGTTTGGCATTTACCTGATGTTGTTTGCTGCGGTGCTGGTATTGGTGGCGGCGGTTTTTCCGAATATGAAAAAGGTTTGAGGTTTGTCCTTCGGCTACGCTCAGGATGAGTTTGTGGTTTGAGGTTGGGGCTCTTTTTGATTTCAAACATTAAACGTTGTTAAGCCGGGAATCTAAATTCAAGGAGAGAGTTTGAGGTTTGAGGTTGGGGCTCTTTTAACTTCAAGCATTAAACGTTGTTAGATCAGAAACCTAAATTCAAGGAGAGTTTGAAGTTTGCCCCTCGGCTACGCTCAGGATAAGTTTGTGGTTGAAAAGAGTAAAATAAATTTAACAGCTTCTCAAATTGCATACGCCCAACATCAAACCTCAAACAGTTTTCTAATTCTTCTTCACCTCCTTCGCCCAGGCATCTTTTAACGTAACCGTTCTGTTGAATACAAGTTTATCAACCGTGGAATCTTTATCGAGGCAGAAATATCCTTTACGGATGAACTGGTAACGGCTGTCCAATGTGGCGTTCTTTAAGGAAGGTTCCATCACGGCATGTTTGATCACTTCCAATGAATTCGGGTTGATGGTATCTTTAAAATCGCCTTCTTCTGCCAATGGATTTTCGGAAGTAAAGAGGCGGTCGTATAAACGTACTTCGGCATTAACCGCATGGGCGGCGCTCACCCAATGAATGGTTCCTTTTACGGTGATGCTGCCGTTATCGAGCCCGCTTTTTGTTTCGGGTAAATAGCTGCAATGTATCTCGGTGATGTTTCCGGCACCGTCTTTTACAAAGCTTTCGCATTTTACAATATAGGCGCTCTTTAACCGTACCATGGCGCCCGGTGCCAGGCGAAACCATTTTTTAGCAGGCACTTCCATAAAGTCTTCCCGCTCTATCCAAAGTTCTTTGCTGAAGGGAACCGAACGGCTTCCCATGCTTTCTTCCGGCCCATTCTCACTGATCATCTCTTCGGTTTTACCTTTTTCATAATTATCGATGATGAGTTTCACCGGATCAAGTACGGCCATTGCCCTCAGTGCTTTTTTGTTCAGGTCTTCCCGCAGGCAAAATTCCAGCAGGCTCAGGTCAATAAAGTTTTCCCGCTTGGCCACGCCTATCTTATCGCAGAAGGTACGGATGCTTTCGGCGGTATATCCTTTGCGGCGGAATGCAGAAAGGGTTGGCATGCGTGGATCATCCCATCCACTCACATGGCCTTCGTTCACCAGCTGCAGCAGTTTTCTTTTGCTCATTACGGTATAGGTCATGTTGAGCCGGGCAAATTCGTATTGATGGGAGGGGAATATCTCCAGTTTTTCTATCAGCCAGTCGTACAACTCCCGGTGCGGAATGAATTCCAGTGTGCAGATGGAATGCGTGATGTTCTCAATACTATCGCTTTGCCCGTGTGCAAAATCGTACATGGGGTAGATGCACCATGTATCTCCCGTGCGGTGATGGTGGGCATGCTTGATGCGATAGATGATGGGATCCCTCATCAGCATATTGGTATGCGCCATATCGATCTTTGCACGCAGCACTTTTTCACCATCCTTGTATTTCCCTTCTTTCATCTGGGTAAAAAGGGTAAGGTTCTCTTCAACGGTTCTGCTGCGGTATTGATTGTCTTTACCCGGTTCGGTGGGCGTGCCCTTCATGACTGCAATTTCTTCGGCGGTGGAATCATCCACGTAAGCAAGGCCTTTTTTGATGAGGGTTACCGCATAAGTATATAAGGTATCAAAGTAGTCAGAAGCGTAAAATTCGTTGGCCCAGTTAAAGCCCAGCCAGCGGATATCGTCTTTAATGCTTTCAACGTATTCGGTGTCTTCGGTAACGGGGTTGGTATCGTCGAAGCGGAGGTTTGTTTTACCGCCGTAGGTAATGCCTAAACCAAAATTGAGACAGATGCTTTTGGCATGGCCGATGTGTAAGTAACCATTGGGCTCGGGAGGAAAGCGGGTGAGTATGCTTTTGTATTTTCCGTTCTTCAGGTCGTCTGCAATAATTTCCTCAATGAAATTGAGGCTTTTTTCTTCACTCATCAGTTTTAATTGAAGGGCAAAATTAAGGAATCGGTATAAGGAATTAAAAATTAAGAATTAAGAATGAAAAATTCCTTCAACCAGTTAGTTCTTTGCTTGGCGGTAAAAGGTGCCTGGACTGAGAAAATTATTAATTCTTAATTCGTTCCTTGATCTCTTCGATCATTAGAATGATTTTATCCAGTTTTTCCGTTTCAATTTTATTCAGCTGCAGCTGCAGGGCTTCTATCTCCAGTTTGGCTTCCTGGTTGGTGCGGTAGTCTTCCAGTGCCTGTACCCGGTCCCGCTCGCCCTGCCTGTTCTGGCTCATCATAATGATGGGGGCGGCATAGGCGGCCTGGGTAGAGAAGATGAGGTTGAGCAGTATGAATGGGTATGCATCCCAATGGCGTATATAGCCGATCACATTCATTGCCATCCAGGCAAGAACAAATATGCTTTGCCATATGATGAAACGCCAGGATCCCATTCCATTTGCCACCCAATCGGCCAGTCGCTGACCAACAGATAATGATTCGGTGTGTTTATCAAGCCAAGTTTTTGCAGACATTGTTTTGAGGTTTAATGGTATAAATTAAAAAAGCCTTTTTATTATGTACTATAAAAGTAAATAATAAAAAGGCTCTGTTGAACAAGGAATGCTGAACAAGGAACAAGGAATGATGAAGTGGACCGGCTTAACCTTCCTTGTTCAACATTCCTTGTTCCTTGTTCAATATTCCTTAGGCTCTGCCCATACGCTTCAGATGCGTTGCATGCGAAACGATAGCATGGCGCATCTTACGGTATTCAATATATTTTATGCCGTACTCCTGGCAGGTTTGTTTAATGATCTTACTGATGGCGGGGTAGTGTATGTGTGAAATTTTGGGGAAGAGGTGATGCTCTATCTGGAAATTCAGTCCGCCTACCAGCCAGGAGATGAGCTTATTCTTGGTGGCGAAATTTGCGGTGGTCTCTACCTGGTGAATAGCCCATTCGTTCTCTATTCTGTTTATATCTTCATTGGGAACCGGGAAAGCGGTTTCTTCAACAGTGTGTGCCAGCTGAAAAACGATGCTCAGTACAAAACCGGCAAACATGGCGATGATGAGGAAGCCCACTAACCAGGGCAGGAAGCCCACCAGCATTATAGGAAGAACGACCATCATGAAGAGATATCCCAATTTGGCTATCCAGAAAGCAAAATGTTCGAATAGGCTCATTTTTTTTATGGGAACCGGCCCGATCTTTTGCGTAAAGTATTTTTTATAATCGGATTTAAAAACCCACACAAGCAATAGTAAAGTATACAGGAACCAAAAATAAATATGCTGGAACCTGTGCATGAAATATTTTTTTTGTGTGGGGCACATTCTCAGGAAGGGTTGAATTTCAATATCATCATCAACGCCTTCAATATTGGTATAGGTATGATGAACGATGTTGTGTTTATTGTTCCACATGATAGCGCTGGCGCCCAGTGCATTTACTGAAAAGGCAGCAATATAATTCCATACTTTACTCTTGCTGAAACTTCCGTGACCTCCGTCGTGCATCACATTAAAACCAATGCCTGCTGTCAATCCTCCCATAAGTACACACTCAACAATGGCCAGCCAGGTTGGCGGCGTAAAAAACAGCACGTGTACATATAGACCAATGTAAACTGTCCAGAATAAAACGGCTTTGAAGTAAAGGCTGAAATTACCCGTCATTGATTTCTTGGTCTCGGTAAAATAGTTACTTACCCTCTTTTTTATTTCCTGGTGAAATGAGGAACGGTTAACGTTTGAAAACTTGGGGACTGACATATTTCTAATTTGAATTTAATGTTTACGTATTTTTCTTTATCAGGGCGTCAAAATTTTTCAGCCCTATTTTTTTTTCTGAAATGAATCCTTCTGCATATTCCACCCCGATCATTTTGCCGAACCATTTGTGCCGGTAAATCACACTGTCTAAAAAACCGGGTGTGGATATATAGGTAGTTGGCCCTTCGGCATCTCCTGTATGAAACTGTGTTTTGTATGCTTTTATTGCCTCTATCTTCTGGTCAAACACATCCGATATATCGATAACAAAATCGGGCTGCAGCATCCGGTCCTGAATATAACTGAAAACATATTTGGGCCGCCAGGCTGTTTGAGGTTTACCATTGAGTTCGGTGCTGATCTTCATCAAACCCGAAAGAAAGGCTGCATCTCTTACCAGCTTTGAAGAACGGCCGTGATCGGGATGCCGGTCTTCGATGGCATTGCAAAGAACTATTTCTGGCTGGTAAGCCCTGATTGCCGATATGATCTTTCGTTGATGAGCTTCGTCATTCTGAAAGAATCCGTCGGCCATGCCCAGGTTCTCCCTGATGTCAACACCCAGTATCATGGCGGCATCGGCTGCTTCCTGCAAACGGGTTTGGGCGGTTCCTCTTGTACCAAGTTCTCCCTGCGTGAGGTCAACAATACCGGTCTTTTTCCCGTTCTTTTTTTCTGCCAGCAACACACCTGCACAACTCAGTTCCACATCGTCGGGGTGTACGCCAAAAGCGAGAGTATCTAACTTCATTAGTGCCTGGAAAATTTCTGGATGCAATTTAGCTTATTTAGCCGTTAAACCTGTAGTATAAGCTTGATAATTGCGTCAATTGTGCGGTTATTAACAGTAAATGGCAATAAGTGAGAAATTAATGACAGAAAATGGGGATCTGGCCACGAATTACACGAATAGTCACGAAAGGAGAACATTAATTAGTGTTGATTTGTGTAATTAGTGGCTAAGTAAATTGAGGATTCAGGCCGCTACAGAATCCCGGCTCGGTGGGGTTCAGGCCGCTGCAGCGTCCCGAACCGGGCTACATCTGTTGCTTAACAGGGCCGCCGGGAATGTAGTTGTAGCCATAGCTGCGGCAAACTTCCTGAACAAATCGTTCGATCTGTATGTCTTCACCCGCCGCATCATACGGCTGTTTGAGGTTGCTGCTGAAGAAGAAGGCAACGGTTTGATAGAAACGGGCCGTTAATCCGCCCTTGTATTCTTTTATTATCTCGTAGCAGTTGTTTCCCGATTCCCGGTTGATCAGTTTCATCAGCACTTTGCCCTGGTAAATGGAGAGGTTGGTAAGGGGATCGGAGAATTCTTTCTTGAGTTCCTTCTCCCTCGACTTTATGTATTTCCTTCTCTCTGCTTTACTGGTAACGTTTACCAGGTGGGCGTTGATATCATTAAGCACTGCGCCTGCTTTTATGGCATAGGGATAGCAAACATATACGGCATTTCGAAGCCGGTTATATTGCGCATAGGGCGATGATTTTCCCGGCGGGTATTTGGCATAAAGGAACACATAACTCAGGGTCTTGGATTCAATGGTATCGCCATTGTACACAATAGCTTCCACGGTAATGGTATCGTTGATGCCAAGCTGCTGTGCCTGCAACCTGTTGCTTTTTGCTGCCAGCATAATTACCAGCAGCAGGGTACAAATCTTTATATGTGAAACATGCTTTAGCACGGGTAGTGTAAATTTACAGATCAAACCACTATTTTATACCATTAGATGCTTAAGGTAACCATAAAGTTGGCCGTTTATTGTATCAGTTTCCTGTTTTTGGGCTGTAATGAACCAAAAAAGGAGGTTCCTGAACTGGAAATACTGCATTATACCGACTCTACCTCGGAGATGCGGATAGACTCAGCCTATACTGCTATCCGTTCCAACTGCGATACCTTGCTTAAATATAAGGCGCCGGTAATGGCCGATTCGCTGCTGAAAGACAGTACTTCTTTGAAAAAATTCTTTGCTGCCAGCCTGTACACAGATGCGGATAAAAAAACTGAACAGGTGATCAGGCAACTGCAGGCCGACTGCGATTCTAATTTGCTAAGAGAAACATATAGAATAGTCCGGCTGCGGAAGCAAGCAAGGCCAGCGCCCCGTAAAAAACCGAAAGCCTTGCCCGCTGCACGGCGCTCATAACCGTACCAAGCGCCATGATGATGAGGCCGAGCCATACTAAATTGATGTGCGGAAAAATATAGGCTTTAAGGGTTACGTACTCAATGATCTTATCCGATTCCTTGATGCCGATCTTCACTTTCTTTTCGTTTCCTTCGGTAACGCCGGCAAATTTTACATACAGGTTTTGTGCATACACCGTATCATCCACCTGGTTAAGGCCATACTTATCTAACTGTACCAGGGGCGATGCTTTGTAATGCATGCTGTCTTTGCTGATGAAAGTAATATCGGCCATCAGGGCAAGGTCGGTGGACTTAAAATGGTATTTTCCGTTATCCGGGTTTCTTACCACGCTGTTTAATACGAACATGCCCCGGCTGTAAAAACCGGTATCGCCTTCGGCCAGTTCGGTTATTTTAAACCGGGCAGTGTCTTCGGGCAGGTTATCTTTATTGATGGTGTAAGAAATGTAGGTGAACACATCTTTATTCAGATAGGTCTTTGTATCGGGGTTGCTGCTCATGTTGTTTCCCTTCATCAGGTATACATCCGGGTTGAGGGTGAATTCTTCCAGCACTTTTTTTGTTTCCTTGTCTTTGCGTTGAAAGAGTAACTCATAAAAGCGGCGGCCTTTTTCATTACCCAATGAATCTTTCAGGTAAGTAACTTCATAAGGCCCCATGGGGGCAGGCACCTGGCGTATGAGGGTAAGATTTTCTAATGGATCATCTGTTTGTTTGGTCAACGGATCTTTACCGGATATCTGCAGGTTGATGCCGTTGGCCATACTGCTGCTGATCACTTTTTTATTGCTGGCAGAAATTAAAATACCCACGATCATTAATGCAAAACCTAAGTGAGCCACCGAACCTCCGGCGGCTTTCAGTTTACCGTTTAATCCGCTCCAGATATACATGGTATTGGCAACAAGTGCATAAATGGATGCAAACAGGGCCACATAGATAGCGCCTAAAAATCCGGCGCCCATTTTATGATATTCGATGGGATAAAAAACAGCGAGCAGGGCGGTGATCACAGCCGACAATAAAGTGGGCAGGGCCAGTTTCTTAAGTACCTGGCCCGGTTCTGTTTTTTTGTATTTGAAATACTGGCCAATGGCGCTCAATAAGCCGATGATGATGGACACCAGGATGATCACTTTGTTGTACGAGAACTCAACGTTCTCCGGTTGTGCGATGCTGCTGCCGAATATTTTATTGTAAACAGGAATGGATGTTTTGGCAATGATGAAGATGGCCGCCAGGAAAATTACCAAGGCGCCGATGAACATCCAGAACTCTCTTGAGTTGGTGCCTTCTTCCTTTTTTTCGGAAGGCATTTTTTTCAGGTTGATGAAAAACAATGCCAGTGATGGAATGGTGAAGGCAGCCACGAACAGCAGGATCATCACATTGATGGCCTGCCCGGCATCGGTGAATGCATGTACCGATGTATCGCCCAATATTCCTGTTCTTGTTAAGAAGGTTGAATACAGAACAAATACAAAACTTAAGAATGCAAAAAGATAACTTGCTTTTAGCGAATGGCCGGTTGCTTTAAAGATCACCATGGTGTGCAGGCCGGCCACCAGTATCATCCACGGAACAAGCGATGCATTCTCTACAGGGTCCCATGCCCAGTAACCGCCGAATGATAAAGATTCATAAGCCCATTTTCCTCCCATCATGATACCCACGCCCAGCACACAGGCGCCAAACAGGGCCCAGGGCAGGGCAGGAGTTATCCATTCGCCCAGGCGTTTTGTTTGTATGCCTGCATAGGCAAATGCAAAGGGAATGATGGTGCTTGCAAAGCCTAAGAACAGCACAGGCGGGTGTATCACCATCCAGTAATTACGGAGCAGTACATTTAATCCCACTCCGTCTTTGATGAATTTTAAATAATCGGGCTGACTGAAGATAGGCCCGGCGATCTCGTTTCTTGTTAATACAAAAGGATTGCTTCCCAGCCGTACATCGCCCACATACAAACCCAGTAACATCATCATTAAAAAGAACTGGGCGAAGCTTATCACCGTCATCACGGGCGCTTCCCATTCTTTTGAGCGAAGCATGATGAACACGCCGAGTACGCTGTGCCAGATGGCCCATAACAGGAAACTTCCTTCCTGTCCTTCCCAGATGCAGGCCAGTAAATATTTTGATTCCAGTTCTTTGGATGCATGCTTGTAGGCATACATGTATTCAAAGAAATGATTGGAGCAGATGTAAAAGATGATGCCGAAAATGACGAGTATGGAAGCCAGTTGTGTGAAGAAACTGATCCGTGCAAAACGAAGCCAGGATTTTTTCTCAATGAGATCTGTTTTTCGGGAAGCGGTAAAATAGGCAATGGTGGAAATGACAGATGCAACAAAAGCAAGCAGTATAAAGAAGTTTCCTGTTTGTCCGGGTAATAAGTGTTCGCCTTCAAATTGCATTATAAAAGTAATTTGTAATTAGGTATTAGGAATTGGGTTAGATTGTTGCGGTATTTGTTGTTTCGACCTGTCTAAGTAAGCGATGTATCCATTGATCAGTTTAAACAGCAGTTCACATTTATCTTCTCCTTCCTTAAGTTCTCCTTCAGTTATATATTTTTCATCGAAAGCGGTAGTCAGTTGTTCCATGGTTTCAGTTACTGAACCTCTTGCAATAATGAAGAAATTACGGGTGTCTGCATAGGTGTACCTGCCATAGCCTTCTGCAATGTTTCTTGAAACCGATCTCGAGCAATCAACTATTTGCGCTGTTAAAAGGAATTTTTCTTGTGAAGGGAATTTTTTCACCATGCCTGCTATAAAGACCCTGAGCTCTCTTGCTTTTATATAACATTCCAGGTCTTTGTATCCTTTGTAGTTCATATGATCAAAAAATGTGTGGAGTCGTTCTCCAAATTCCTAATTACCAATTCCTAATTCCCTGCGTTTATCGTTTTCTCCAGCTGCTTTTTATCATCCTTGTACTTGCTGGGGCATTTTAATAAAATATCGTTGCATTCAAAATGATCTGCCTGCATCTTTCCTTTCATCACAATGCGTTCGCTTTTTTCCAGGTCGGTGGGTTTACTGTTGCGGAAGATCACTTTTGTTTTGCCGCCCAGGCTGTCGATGGCATAAAAAGAAAGGTAGTTGGGATTTTTAAGCGCATCGTATTCGATGGGTTGTGTATTGTCCACCTTAGCGATCAAATGAACATACTTGCCCTGTTTTTCTTTGGCAGAATTGATGCTGTCGTAGGTGGAAAAATCGCCGGCCGAAAAAATGATCAGCGTAACGATCAGGGCCGCAATGGCAACAAGGATTATGATGTGTGTCTTTTTCATGGTAAAAAATTCGGCACAAAGTTAACTGAATTGGGTGTTTTTTAGGTGAATTTGCATAATATAGTTGCCGGTTCTGTATAATTAATGGCTGGTGCTGTATTTTACACCCTTGTCGGGTCCTGTTAATAAATAGCAAAGCAGCTGCAAACCACTTCCACATATTATTCAAGGGAATTCATGGCCCGGGTCATCTTTGCCTGGCTATTTGCCATATTGGCCTTTTTCTTTTTCAATAACAGCCTGCTTTCGCAGTTACAACAACCTGCTCCAGGTATGCCTGCAGGCGGTGATGCATTCAGCCTGTTGGATATTCTTCATCTTCCGCAATACCTGTTGCATCATTACCCGGCAGCGCTCACTTTTGATATTTTGCTCACCTGTTCCTGTATCATCTGCGTAATCATTCCGCAGCAACGTTTGTTTACCTGGATCAGCATTGCCGGCGTATGGATATTATATATGGCATATTGTTCCATTCCCGGCGATCATTATGTACAGTTGGGTTACCTGCTGGCGCCCCTTCCTTTCCTGGCATTAAAAGACAGAACGTTCAGCCTGTTCTGGAACCTGTTCCGTTGCGGAGTATGTTTATTATATGTATCCATAGGGGTATATAAAATATATTATGGCCTCGCAGGGGATATACACCAGGTGACTCATATCCTGTTGAAGGAAAATGCCGGCTGGTTGCTGTTCACAGAAACTGCCGCACATTTGCCTGCAACAGATTGCCTGTTACAGGCGCCGGAATTTTTACCCTGGTATTTCCGGGTATCGGCTGTTATTGACCTGCTGCTGGTAGTGGGCTTCTTCACTAAAAAGTTCGATAAATGGCTGCTGGCATCGCTGCTTGTTTTTCAACTGGTAAATTTATTGTTATTGAATACTCCGGTTGTGGGGCAGTCGCTTATCTTTGCAGCGTTTTTGCCCTGGCAACAATGGGCAAAGCGGTTACAAATAAATAACAGTGATGACTGATCTTTCGAATTTTGATCCCAACTCGGTTGGCAATCCCAACAACAACATTTTTGGTTTACCCTTTTCAGAAGAGGATGCAAGGCTGGTTATTGTTCCCGTACCCTGGGAGGTAACGGTTAGTTACAATGGCGGTACGGCAAGAGCCCCCGAACACATTTTTAAATCCAGTTTACAGGTTGATCTTTATGATCCGGAAGTGAAGGATGGATGGAAACAGGGTTTCTATATGCGGCCCTGCGATAAGAAAGTGCTGATGAAAAGCGATTACCTCCGCAAAGAAGCCGAACTGTATATTAATTATATAGCACAGGGCGAAGAAGTGGCTGTAAATAAGTTCATGTGTAAATCGCAGAAGGAGATCAATGAAGGAAGTTTATTTTTAAATAACTGGGTGTTTGAACAAACGAAAAGTTTGCTCGATAAAGGAAAACTGGTAGGGCTGCTTGGCGGCGACCACAGCACGCCCTTAGGATACTTTAAGGCCATTGCAGAAAAGCACGGCGATTTTGGTATCCTGCAGATCGATGCACACTGCGATCTCAGAAATGGATACGAAGGGTTCAGGTATTCGCATGCTTCCATCATGTACAATGCGTTGGAAGAAATTCCGCAGTTGAAAAAACTGGTGCAGGTGGGCATTCGTGATTACTGCGATGAAGAGGCAGATTATATTGCCGCAAACAGCAACCGGGTAATTACGTATTTCGATAAGGATATAAAAGAACGCCAGTATGAAGGACAGAACTGGCAGCTGATCGTGAACGAGATCATCAGCCATCTTCCCGAAAAAGTGTTCATCAGTTTTGATATCGATGGGCTGGATCCGAAACTTTGTCCGCATACAGGTACACCCGTGCAGGGTGGTTTTGAAACCGAACAGGTTTTTTACCTGTTTAAAAAGATGATTCAAAGCGGGCATAAGCTGGTAGGTTTCGATCTGAATGAAGTAGGCGTTAGCCAGGATGAGTGGGATGAAAATGTAGGAGCAAGGTGTTTATTCAGGCTGTGCAATCTGATGATCGCTTCAAACCCTGCCTGATGCAGTACCATCTTACCCTACAGGATAATACACAAAAGGCTTACCGGCTGTTTACCTGGTTTCTTATTTTCTTTCATTTGGTGGCGGCAGGTATCATTGAGATGAATGGCACGGGCAGACAAACCCGGGCAGAGTTATTTGTTTTCTTTATACTTCTTTGCGTTTTGGGCCTGTTATATTATTTCTTCCGTAAACAAAAAACATGGATGGATGCACTCGGCATTTCGCTGGCATTATTGTGTTTTGTTTTTTGGGAAAGAAGTGTGGGCATACTGGCCGCCATAATCATTGGATTGATATTTATACTGGTGATTACCGTAAGAAAAAAAAAGACAATCGTGTTTATCTCCGAAGAAGGTGTTGTGGTAAAAAGGATCTTCAATAAAACAATGTATGCCTGGCAAAAAATAGATAACCTGCTGTTGAAAGACGGATTACTTACCATTGATCTTTTATCCAATAAAATGATACAGGCTGAACTGGCAAAAGAAAATGAAGTGGTTGATGAAAAACAGTTCAATCTTTTCTGCAGGCAGTATCTGCCAAACAAAATTTAACTTGCATACAGATGCCAGATCAAAGTCCCTATATATTATACTCCGACGGCGAAGGAAATATCTTTGAAGATACTTCGCTGTACGTAACCGGCCGCAGCGGCTGGGATGCGTTACCGGTGCCGGCAGACGAATGGATCGAATTACCAACCGGTGGAAATCTTTATGAACTACCTGGCCGTAAAGGAATTGGTATTGATGTAAAAACAGGGCAGATGCGGCTTTGCGATAAAGGCTGGGCGGTAGCAGCATTCATTCCGCCTGCACATACCGGCCTATACATGGCGGCATACGAAACAGAAAAAGACGCACCCACACTTCCGTTGTTTTGTTATACTGCAGCGGGCTGGTACAATGAAAAAATTTATGTGCCTGCTGTACGTATTGAACAGGACATACGGCAGGAAGCAGAAGGCTATGTGGATGAACTGATCGAGACGGGAACAAAAAAACTGTTGCATACATATCCGCACAACCGCCTGGTAAAACATCTGATGGAGAACTGTTGCATGACATATACCTGCCCGGCTGCCCGGAATTTAGCCATCGGCAGGTGGGAGTGCCCGGTACCTGTTTCGCCGGCCTGTAATGCAAATTGCATCGGTTGTATTTCTTTTCAGCCCGAAGAAGAGACCATCTTCAGCACACAAGACCGCCTGACGTTTAAACCTACGGCCGAAGAGATCGTTGAGTTTACGGTTCCACACCTGGAAACGGCGCCTTATCCCATCATCAGCTTTGGCCAGGGCTGCGAAGGCGAGCCGATACTGATGTGGGAAACGATCAAAGAAGCCATCATTGAAATACGAAAACATACAAAGAAGGGGAGCATCAATATCAATACAAACGGCAGCCGGCCCGATGCAGTGAAAGAATTATGCGAAGCGGGGTTGAACAGCATACGGGTAAGCACCAACTCGGCCAGGGAAAAAATTTATACGCCTTATTATCGCCCCAACAATTATACGTTTGATGACCTGGTAGAAAGCCTGAAAGTAATGCGCAGTTATGGCGGCTGGACAAGCATCAACTATTTTGTATTCCCCGGCATGACGGACAGCATAGAAGAATACGAAGCATTACGAAAGTTGATAAAAGAAACCGACCTGTGCATGATACAATGGCGCAATTTTAATATTGATCCCGATTGGTATCTAGGAAAGATCGGTGTAACTGAAACAGGGGAGTGCATGGGCGTTAAACAGATGATGGAACTGATCCGGGAAGAATTTCCGCAATTAAAGTTTGGATATTTCAATCCTTCGATAGAAAGAATCAAGGGGAATTTTGAGGTTGATTTTGCGCATTGACTTAATACCTCAAAAACAACTTCAAATAAATAGTATAATCATCCACTACCTGCCAGTCGGTTGTTGCTTTTGATTTAAAGATGTATTCTCCTTTTTCGGTTCCGGCAAAAGAAAAATAACAGGATTGGTTGCTGATGCTTCCGCATCTTAGTACTTCCAGGCTTACATAGATCTCCCGCTGTTTGAATGTAAAATCGTATGCGCTGATATCAAACTCCGATACCTTGTCATCCAGCGTTAGTTTATGAATGCTGGTGCTGATAGAATCGCTGAAGATCTCTTCGTCGGGAATGCCGTCAACTACTTTCCGCATGTGCAGACGAATGAGGCAGGTGTCGCACATGTTACTTACCTTAAAGCGTACTTTATCAATTTTAAATTCTTTGTAAGGCAGCCTGAAAATGCGCCCGATCTCGCCACCGGTATGCCCGGTGTTCCAGCTGCGGAAATACCCAACCGATTCGGAACCGGAACCCTGCACGTCGTGTTTGCTGAATGCTTTTATGGTAACGTTCTCCAGGTTCTCTGTTTTTTGTGACAGAACAAATTCTTTTTTATGCAGGGCGTCTGCAACAGGGATCTTTAATGTTTCGTAACCCACCATGGATATCTGCAGGGTGTCGTTTTTTGATGGTTTTGAAAGCTGCAGCGAAAAAAAACCAGCCTGGTTGGTAAGCTCCCCGTCTTTTTGATGGAGCAGTTCCACACTGGCGTAAGCGGCCGGGGTATTATCCTTTTCATAAACAACCCGTCCTTTGATATTCACTTGCGAAAAAGCAGGATTGGTAAAAAACAGGGAAGAAATGACAGCGGATATGAAAAGAATAGAAACAGTCTTTTGATTACACTCCATATTGAACAACGGGTTAAACTTCTGCTTTAGTAAAGAGTGCAATGCTAATGCAAAAAAATATTTTCGGGTAGCGTCTGTTCAAAATTTGATGAGTGGTATAAATTCTTAACCTTTATTAAAATGTGATTAGAAAAAAAACTATTGTCCCGCCAGTTTTGGATAATCGAATACCAATTGACAAAAAGTTTTTACGCCTACATACAATTGACTGTCGTCGATCATAAAATCAGGAGTATGATGTGGTGGAGCCAGTTTGGGATCATTGCCTGCCGGCATTCCGCCAAAATAAAAAAAGAAGGCGGGCGCTTTGATTCCAAAATAACTGAAGTCTTCGGCGCCGGTCACCCATTCCATGGATCGAACTTTGTTTTTACCTGCTGCAGTTTGCAGTGAAGGGATCATTTTTTCAACCAATGCAGGGTCGTTGTAAGTGACCAGTGTTTTTTCAATAAAATTCACTTCGGCGGTGGCATTGGAGGCTTCGGCAATCTTTGATGCGGTCCATTTCATTCTTTCCTGCACCTCCTGCAGCATTTTACTGTCTAATGTGCGCAGGGTACCTTCCAGCATGGCTTCTTCAGGAATGATATTGAACCGCACGCCACTGTTGAACTTTGCAACGGTGATTACTACGGGAGCCTTGGTAAGGTCCATCTGCCGGCTTACGATATTCTGAAATCCTTCAATGATCTGTGCAGATATGGCAATGGGATCTACGCCCAGCCAGGGTTGTGATCCATGCGACGATCTGCCTTTTACCTTAACGGTGAACTGGTGGGCCGAAGCCATAAAAGCACCTGGCTTGTATTGAATATCCCCTGCGGGTATCCATGATTCGATATGCATTCCAAAGATGACATCCACTTTTGGGTTGTCCATCACGCCTTCTTTTACCATCAGGGAAGCCCCGCCTTCCTCGCCTTCCGGCGGGCCTTCTTCCGAAGGTTGAAATATGAACTTAACGGTACCTTTGATATCTTTTTTCATGGTACTCAAAACCCTTGCTGTACCGATAAGCATCGCTACATGGGCGTCGTGGCCACAGGCATGCATAACCGGAACTTTTCTTCCCAGATAGTCCGTACTGTCTTTTGAAGCAAAAGGGATGGCTACCCTTTCTTTTACCGGCAAGGCATCCATATCAGCTCTCAGGGCAATGCAAGGTCCGGGCTTATCGCCTTTTAAGGTGGCAACCACACCGGTTTTAGCCACGTTTTGTTTTATGTCTAACCCAAGTCCCTGCAATTGCTCAACGATATAAGCAGCTGTTTTAAATTCCCGGTTGCCCAGTTCGGGATTTTGATGAATATGCCTGCGCCATTCGGTGAGCAGGGGCTGAATTTCGATCGCTTTTTTCGCCAATGCGGGCTCATATCCCTGTGCATTTGCCTGGGAGCAAACCAGGCTTATCAGCAGGGTGGTCATCAAATTATTGATTTTACTCATTGGGGAGGCTAAATTGTTGAGTAGTAAATATCGGTGAATAAAATTCTTAAAAAAAATTAGCCTGATTTGATTTAGTATTGTCAATTATCAGTATAATTGTGCTACGTTTTTTAAATTTTATCAAATAAACCAAACGCTTATGGTTAATACCTTTACATCTTTCTCTAAATTTCATAATTACTCCGTAAAAAATTTCTGAACAATTTATTGTTCAACCCCCTGGTGAAAGCGGGACTGAACCGGTTCTTCAGGGTAAACCTTCTTAATTATTTAAAGCAAACTATCAGATTATGAAAAAACTTCTGCTCTTCTTAATTCCGCTGTTGTTCAGTGTGTTTGTAACGAACGCACAGTTCAGCAATCCGGAAAATGATGCAGCCATGCAGTTGGTTGGAGCAAACAAGGACGCATTGCGCCTGTCTGCCGAAGACCTTAGTAATGTTATGGTTTCAAGTACCTACCGTGATAATGCTTCAGGCATTACCATGGTGTATCTGAATCAGACTTATAAAGGAATTCCTGTTCTTAACCAGATGCTTGTTCTTGCATTTAAAAACGGTAAGCTTGTTTCCAATGCCGGTAAGTTCAACCACAGCATGGAAAAATTTACCGCTGGTAAAATGGCAATGCCTTCTGTTTCTGCAGAATCTGCCGTTCAATCGGCTTTGTCTGACCGTGGCATGAGGCCAAACCAGATGGCAGTAGCCATCCGTACCAAAGACAATGGCCACCACGTTGAGTTCAGTGATATGGGAGTTTCCCGTGAGCACATCACTGCTCAGTTGATGTGGGTTGCAAAAGAAGAAATGGTAAATAATGTACTTGCATTAACCAGGATGGAACTGGCATGGCAGGTTAAACTGGTGCCAAAAACCGAATCCGATTACTGGATGGTTAATGTAAATGCAATGGATAATCGCATACTGGGTATGGATAACTATACCGATTACTGCGACTGGGGAAATCCGTTTACGGCAAACGCCGGACTAAAGTATCCCGGATTTTTATACGGAACGCTGAAGTCAGCCAATGCAGAAGAAAATACTTTATTGGAATTTAAGAAAGTTAATGAAGATCCTTCTATAATAAATACAGCTACATACCGGGTAATTCCTTTCCCTGCTGAAGCACCCAGTTTTCCTAACGGCGCTCATGCACTACGAACTGACCCATGGACTGCGGCTCCGGGTAATGCCACTTCTTTAAAATGGCATACCGGTACAGGAGGTACAGACTATTCATACAGCCGTGGTAACAACGTGTGGGCTTATGAAGATCGTACGGCACCTGCCAATACTGGTTCACAGGCTAAGTCGGCTAACTCTACAACAGCCCTGCCTAACCTCACTTTTGATTTTACTCCCGATTATACACAGGCGCCTACTACAACCAGTCCGCCTAACCAACAGTTTAATATCACCAACCTGTTTTACTGGAACAACGTTATACACGACGTAATGTATATATATGGGTTCAACGAGGTGACTGGTAACTTCCAGGACGATAACCAGGGCAGGGGTGGTTTAGGTAATGACCACGTGAATGCAGAAGCCCAGGATATCGGCGGAACAAATAATGCAAACTTTAATACACCTGCTGATGGAACGAGCGGACGTATGCAGATGTACCTGTGGACACTGTCAACCCCTCAACGGGATGGCGACGTGGATAACGGAATCATCACACACGAATTTGGTCACGGTATCAGTAACCGTTTGACAGGAGGACCCGCCAACTCAGGTTGTTTGGGTAATGCCGAGCAAATGGGTGAAGGATGGAGTGATTATTATGGTTTGATGTTTACCCAGGATTGGGCAACAGCAACTCTGAATACCGGTTTTAACTCTCCAAGAGGTATCGGTACGTATGCGCTGAACCAACCTCCAACAGGAGTTGGTATCCGTTCTCAGCGTTATTGCACCGACTTTACGATCAACAATAAAGTTTATGCCGCAACCATTCCAGCGGCTCCGCACGACAGGGGTGAGATATGGTGTGCCACCTTGTGGGATATGACCTGGAACATCATCAACCAGGTGGGTATCATCAATCCAAACTTATACAACCTTGCCGGTGGCGGTGGTAATAATATTGCCATGAAACTGGTAACAGAAGGTTTGAGATTGCAACAGTGCAGCCCCGGTTTCATCAGCGGCAGAAATGCAATTCTGCAGGCCGACCAGACATTATATGGCGGCGCTTATAGCTGCGCTATTTGGGAAGCTTTCCGCAGAAGGGGTATGGGTGCTTATGCATCTGAAGGATCTACCAGCAGTGTAACTGACCAGGTACCTGATTTTACTCCTCCTATTACAATGAATGCCACACCAAGTGCTGCTACTATCCCGGAAACACAGAATATCGTTTATACAAATTCTGTATTTACCTGCGGTGCAGTTACCAATCATACACTAAGAGATACATTACCTACAAACGTTACTTATGTTAGCGGCGGTACATATGATGCTGTTAACAGGGTGGTTAGCTTTGCCGTTAACCAGGGTGCCGGTACTACCAACTATCCGTTTACAGTTAATGTAAATGCCGGTAGTTATTTCCCGCCATCAACCTTAATAAATGAGCCGGTTGCCGGCGCAGGTATTCCTGCATCATGGACCACCAATGCTCCTTTGGGAACAGTATGGACCGTTGTAAATACACAAAGCAACAGTGCTCCCAATTCATTCTATGTTGACAATCTTGGCGCCGATGGCGACCAGCGATTGGAAACAACTTCTTCTATTGCCATACCGCTTAACTCCTATGCAAGATTGAGTTTCTGGCACAGGTGGAATACTGAAGACGGATGGGATGGAGGTGTAGTGGAGATCAGCACCAACGGCGGTACCACATGGAACGACCTTGGTGGAAATGCCATTCAGAACGGATACAACGGCGCATTGGGCGTATCGCCTAATAACCCGATCGGCGGCAGGGCTGCCTTTACAGGTCTGCAAACGCCATTTATTAATACCATTATCAGTCTTGCTCCATATGCAGGCCAGTCTGTTAAGATCCGTTTCCGGTTTGGTTCGGATAATAATACAGGTGCACCTACATCACCAGGCGGATGGTGGGTAGATGATATCGTACTGAACGTAGTAGCTGCCGTGAACATGCGCTCAAGCCTGTTCAACGCTTCTAACGTACGGGTATCATTTAAGGATATGGTTACGGAGATCACACAACTGGTAGCTTGCCAGGCTGTGATCAGTCAGAATCCGATCAATGCAGCTGCTTGTGCTGGTTCTTCAGCAACATTCACTTGCGTAGGTACTGCTACAGGTGGTGTTACTTACCAATGGCAGGTGAGCACAACAGGTGCAGGTGGTCCATATACCAACCTTACAAATGTGGCTCCTTATTCAAATGTTACAACATCTACAATGACCATTAATCCTACTGCTGTAGGTTTGAATGGAAATTACTACCGTTGTGTTGTTACTGGTACATGTCCTCCGGATGCAATAAGCACTCCTGCTCAGTTAACTGTGGCGGCTGCTTCTGTAGGCGGTTCGGTAACTCCGGCCAACTCATCTGTTTGCGGAACCACCAATAGTGGTACGCTTACATTGTCTGGTCACACCGGTTCAGTTATACGTTGGGAATCTGCTACAAATATTGCAGGCCCATGGACTCCGATCGTTAATACATCAACAACATTAGCTTATACAAACCTTACTCAAACTACTTATTTCCGTGCAGTGGTTCAATTTGCAGGTTGCGCTTCGGCCAACTCTTCTATTGCAACGGTAACATTCAATGCTGCTCTTCCATTGGTGATCGTGGCTGTGCCGGGCACAACACTTTGCCAGGGTGATCCGGCAGCGCTGACTGTATTTGAGAGTACAGGTTTTGCTCCTGTAACACTTACCCAATCCACTTCAACTGCTATTACACAGTTTAACTCTGTGTCTTGTAATGCAGGTGGATTGCATACAGATAACAGTTACTGGAGGTCTTATAATCTTGCAACAATGGGTCTTCCCGGCCCGGTAACTATCAATAACGTTACTTTCGGTATTGAGCAGGCCGCCGGCGGTGTACAACCCGTTACCGTTAACCTGTACACCAGTGCAGGCGCTTTCCCGGGCGGTGTTCGTACATTAGTAGGAACCCAGACATTTAACGTACCTAACCAGACGCTTTCATTATTTACAGGCGCATTTACCACACCGGTAACCGTACCTAATACAGCGATCCTGGTAGTTGAACTGTTCACGCCAAGCGGACAGGCAACAGGTCGTTCATTCTTTATCGGAAGTAATGCCGCTGCACAAACAGGCCCAAGCTATATCTCGGCTGCTGCTTGTGGTGTTGCTGCTCCAACCGACCTGGCTGCTATTGGATTCCCCAATATGCATATCATATTGAACGTATCCGGTACTACATTGGGTGCACTTACTCCAATTACAACTGGTACTTTCTTATGGACTCCTGCCGCAGGATTGAGCTCAACAACCACTAACCCGGTTGCTGCTTCACCTGCAACTACAACAACCTACACAGTTAATCACGACAATGGTGCTGGTTGCGTAAGACAGGGTAATATCACAATCAATGTAAACATTCGTCCTTTAGTTACTGCCCAGCCAACCAATGTTACCGCATGTGCTACCACTACGGCTACATTCACTGTTGGTGGTGTAGGAACAGGACTGCTTTATCAATGGCAGGTAAGTACAACAGGTGCCGGTGGTCCATGGGTTAACCTGGCCAACGTTGCTCCTTACACGGGAGTGAATACTGCAACACTTGTTGTTAACCCGGCAACGGTTGCTATGAGTGGATATCAATACCGTTGTGTACTCACCGGTACATGTCCTCCATTAACACCTCCGGGCACGGGCAACATATCTAATCCTGCAATACTTACAGTAAATGCGTTACCAAATGTAACGGTAACACCAGCTGTTGGTTGTGGTGGCGTACCAGGTATCAATGGTTTGTTATTAACTGCAAGTGGAGCCAGCACGTATACATGGGCTCCTATAGCAGGCCTGTATACATCTAATACCACCATACCTGCCAATGCTTATACGGGTGGTAATACGCCAACAGTATATGCTGCTCCAACAGCGTTCACTGCCTATACCGTAACAGGTACAGCAGCCGGAACAGGTTGTATCAATACAGCAGTTGCATTGGTTAATTACACACCACCGGCACCAACAATAACTCCGGCATCTGTTACGATGTGTCTGGGCGATCCGGCTGTTCGTTTAATAAGCGGATCAACTACTCCGGGAACTTGTACAACATCATCAGGCGCTTTAAGCCTTGCGGTTCCGGATAATACAGCCAATGGGGTACAGTCTAACTTAAGTGTTACCTGTGTACCTGCGGGAGCGACTGTAACCGGTGTTTCTGTTAATTTCAACATGACCCATACATATGTGGGCGATATGATCATTAACTTAAAAGCGCCGAATGGTACGGTTCTTAACCTGGTTAAATATATGAGTGGCACCGCCACCCAGGCAGGGGCTTATCCAAATTCAGGATTTGCAAATGCTACCATCAGTTCAACGGGTACGGCAGTTTTAGGCACCGCTACCACCACACCGATCACCGGTACGTGGAGAGCTGATCTGTTGAATGGAGTCATTCCGTTCACTGTTCAGGATCCGGCTGGATTCCCATCAACAGCTACCAACTGGAATGCGTTGTATTCAACGGGCAACGGAACCTGGACACTGGCAATGGCCGATGGCGGACCAGCTGACCTGGGTGTACTTACATCATGGTCAATCACGATCAACTATGTGATAGGTGTGCCAGCCACTGCGGCAACGTGGTCACCGGTAGCAGGATTATTCAATGATGCCAATGCTACCATACCATACACCGGTACGGCAAGAGATACGGTATGGACAAGGCCAACACCATCTGGTGTTTATCCTTACCAGGTAACAGTTCAAAGTTTACCAGCTCCTCCTGCAAACGTTGCTACACCAATGGGAGGAACAAATGGTAATAACCTGGTTGCCTTTAATATCCGGAACAATAACGGTTATCCTGTTACATTCGAGAGGATATCAAGCAATGCGTTTGGATCGGGTGCTGTTGTTTCAAGAGTATTCTGGAGAGCGACACCGATCGCTGGTAACCCGGGAGCAATTACAGCAGCCAATGGCTGGACACAGTTTGGTACAGCCAATAATACGGTTGCAGCCAGTACGCTTAACTTGTTAATGACTGGCTTAACGCTTACCGTTCCACCAAATACCACTTATGCCATAGCCCTTGATATGACGGGGGCAACATTTCCTCGTTATACCAATGGTACAGCTGCCACCGTAACATATAGTGCTGGTGGATGTGATATCATAACCGGCGGAAACGTTGGTTGGGGTGGCCCTGCCGCACCAGGTACACCGGCTAATAATCCAAGGAACTTCAATGGTGCTATAGGTTTTGTAGCTGGATTCCCGGCTTGTACTTCACCTGCAAGAACAGTTGTTGTTACGGTTAATCAGCCAACAACGGTGGTTACCCAGCCTGTTAACCAAACCATCTGTACTGATAAGGTGGCAACCTTTACAACCGCAGGTGGCGGTAGTGGACCGTTTGCTTACCAGTGGCAGACAAGTACTGACAACGGTAATACATGGACCAACATAACCAATGGTGGGGTATATGCAGGTGCTACATCAGCGACACTTACCATAACTGCTCCACCGGTAACTTTAAGCGGTAATCTATACCGTTGTGTGATAACCGGAGCTGCTCCTTGCGCAAGTATTAATTCATTCCAGGCAAGGTTAACGGTTAATCCATTGCCAACCGTAGTGATCACGGCGGCACCTTACACCAGGTTATTACCGGGATTGAGAACAACAATATCATCATCGGTAACACCTAATGCTGCTCAGACCTACTCATGGACCCGCAACGGATCTCCTTACGGAGGCAATACCGCTACGCTGAACCTTGATGTAGATCAACTGGGAGAATACAGGTTAACAGTAACAGATGTGAACGGATGTACCAACTCATCCAACATCATCTCAATCCTGGATTCTGCCAGCGGAAGGTGCTTCATCTATCCAAACCCAACCAGCGGTGAGTTTGATGTTCGGTACTACAGTGTGCTGAATAACTCAAACCTGCCAAGAACGGTTACGGTTTACAATGCAAGTGGTGGAAGGGTTCTTACCCAAACATACACAATTGGAGCTCCATACCAGCGGATGCATGTTGACATGCGCAGATATGGTAAAGGACTCTATTGGGTTGAAGTGGGCGACAGAAATGGAAACCGCCTCACCATGTGCAGGGTAGTGATACAATAAGTCGGAGATACTGATATATAGTTTAAGTCCCCCGGAAAACCGGGGGATTTTTTTTAATTATTCCGGGTAATTATCTGCAACAAAGGTTGTTTTCATTGCATCCAGGTATTAAGATTAGAACCTGATTAATATCTCCAAAAAAGCATAGTAAAAACACGTTCCGCACAAAAAAAGGAATATCTTACGATAACATTCCACTGATTGTCGATCACTTTTTTTAACTAAAGCGCTGTTTATGAAGAAGACACTCCTTCTATTGCTAACATTCTTATGTGCAGCAATAACCAAAGCACAACTTACAGGTACATTAAATATCCCCGGTTCTTATCCCAGCCTTGCTGCGGCCATTACCGACCTGAATGCTCAGGGAGTAGGGGCAGGCGGTGTAACCCTGAACCTGCTGGCCGGTAATCCACAAACCGCTCCTGCGGGAGGTTATTCTATAACTGCAAGTGGTACTGTTGCCAACCAGATAACCATACAGGGTAATGGTAATACAGTAACGGCTTCCGGTGCACTAACTGCAGGCAGTCTGAACGATGCTGTTTTTAAACTGGTAGGGGCCGATTATGTTACCCTGACCGGTTTTATAATGAGAGAAAATGCGGCAAATACCACTACGGCAGCTGCTACAAATAATATGACAGAGTGGGGCGTGGCCTTACTTTACGGTTCTACCACAGACGGAGCTCAGAATAATACCATCAGTAATAATAACATTGCACTTGACCGCACGTATTCCAATACGTTTGGTATATATAGTAATGTTCGCCACAGTGCTGCCGATGTAGTAACGCTGGCAGATATTACAAATAATACAACAGCTCCTAACAGCAATAACAAAGTATATACAAATACCATTGCTAATGTGAACCACGGAATCGTGTTTATCGGGTCGGCCACTGCCGCTAACATGGATGTAAGTAACGATATCGGAGGCGGTTCACTGGCAACAGGAAATACCGTAAACAATTATGGAGGCCTGGGTGCGGCCACAGCCTATGTGGGCTTTCCAACAACAATAGTAGATGGTGCTTATATAAACGACCAGGTGAACTTTAATTTGTCGTTTAACTCTTTCATCAGTGCTAGCCTGAATACCACTGTTGCCCTGCGGGGAATTCTTACTGATTATGCCGCTTTACCAGTGGGTAGTGTTACCAATAATGTAAACAGTAATACCGTAACATTTACACAGGCTGGTACAGGCGGATTGCAGGGGATAACTTCTGCATCAACTGCCGGCGCTGCTGCAAACGTTACCATGAATATGAATGGTAATAGTTTTATCAATAATGCCATTACCGGCGCTGCAAGCGCCATTACCATTTTTGGGGTGGCAAATTTAGGCGCATTCGGCACGATGAATATGAATGCAAACATCTTCACGGGTAACACTTCAACCGCTACAACAGGAGGCTTTATTGCTGTTACAAACCAGGGTGCTGTAGTTAATACAATTAACCTGAATAACAACCAGGTGGGTGCAGCGGGAGCAAATGCAATAGCTTATTCTGCAGCAACTACTGCTCAAACAAATGCTATTCTGAATACAGCCGGCGCTGCAACTGCTACAGTTAATATCAACAACAATACCATCCAGGGGCTTTCGTATGTTACCAGCGGCCAGATATCGGCATTAAGTAACCAGGCCTCCAGTGTTGTTGCCACCAATATTACGAACAACCAGATGGGTACTGCAGGCAGGGATTACTGCACGTTCAGCGGCGCACAAACGAGTACCGTAATAGGTATATTCAATACCAACGGCTTGTCTACAGGCTTATTAACCATCACCGGCAATGATATCCGAAGGATCAATCATACGGTGAGTGGTACTTCGGCTCATATTTATATACAGAACCAGACCTTTACCGGTTCGGTAAACATCAGCAGCAATACATTTACAAATATTACAGCCAATACCACCGGTAGTATAACCTTTATCGGAAACAGCATCAGCCGTGCTGCCGGTGCTTCCTGTACGGTGAATAATAACTCAGTTGTAACCGGGTATAATAAGACCGGGGCCGGCGGAACGATACTATTCTATAATTCATTTGGCGTGAGCCCCACGGCCAACAGTGAAACAAATACCGGTAATAACTTTTCAAACATGACATTTACCGGTGCCACCACCGTTACCGGATGGCGTTGTGCAGATGGTACCGGCGCTACCGGTGTTGCAAAAACAGTTACCAATAATATATTCTCAAACATAACTTTTGGTACAAGTGCTGCTACTGTACTTACGGTAAGTTTTGCAAACAGTGCTACTGTTTCAAATAATACCATCAGTAATATATCTGCGGGTGGTGCATTAACCGGCTTAACTTCTTCAACCGGAAATCATAATTTTTCTCAGAATACTATTTCTGGTTTATCAACCACTGGTGCAGCAGCCGTTTCTGCCATGTCCATAACAGGAGGAACTACGCAGAACCTTTCAAAGAATAAGATATACGACATTGAAGCAAATAATGCAGCAGGTACAGTTAATGGCATACTGATCTCATCAGGTACTACGGTCAATGTTTCCAATAACCTTATCGGTAACCTGCGGGCTCCTTCTACCAGTAGTGCAACCGATGCGGTACGGGGTATCAGTATCACATCCGCCGTTGCTGCTGCCAATATAAATGTACATTACAATACCATTTACCTGAACGCAGTTTCAACGGGAGCAAACTTTGCCACATCTGGCCTGTTCCATACTACCAGTACTACGGCAACAACAGCGTCGCTCACCATGCGGAACAATATCATCTACAATAATTCCTTTGCAAATGGTACAGGCATTGTTGCTGCATTTAAAAGAAGCAGCGGCGCCGCAAATACATTAAATAATTACAATGCAGCTTCAAATAATAACCTGCTTTTTGCCGGTACGCCGAGTGCAAACAGGCTCATTTATTATGACGGTACAAGTTCTGCACAAACCCTGGCTGCTTACCAGGCGGGTGTATTCACTGCGGGAACAATAGCCCCACGTGATAATGCTTCCCGTACAGAATTATCAACTCCTTTCCTAAGCACTGCAGGCGCCAATGCAAATTTCCTGCATATTGATCCTGCTGTTCAAACAGCAGCAGAAAGCGGTGGTATAAACATCGCAGGTGTTACAGATGACTATGATGGCGATGTAAGAAATGTTGCCACTCCGGATATAGGAGCAGACGAGTTTAATGGTATTGCTGTAGCTGCCTGTGCCGGAACACCTGCAGCAGGCGCCATAACAGGAAGCACTAATATCTGTCAGGGACAATCAACCGTTCTTACACTTTCCGGTTATTCACCCAATTCGGGCATCAGCCTTCAATGGCAGTCATCTGCTGTTTCAGGCGGACCGTATGCCCCCATCGCCGGTGAAACAGGAGCAACATATAATACCGGTGTGATACCAACAGGTACCACGGTTTATTATGTGGTAACAGTTACCTGTGCAAATGGCGGTGCCAATGCAACTACTGTTCAGTTCTCTGTTACATCCAATGCAAGTCCAACTATTGCGGTAAACCCGCCTGCACCATCCATTTGTACCGGAGGTGCCGGCATATCTTTAACTGCATCGGGTGCGCTTACATACACCTGGTCGCCTGCAACCGGGCTCAGTGCTACTACCGGGGCAACAGTTACTGCAAATCCTGCAACAACAACAACCTATACCGTTACAGGTACCAATGCCGCGGGATGTACAAATACAGCAAATGTTACGGTTACAGTAAATACCGCTCCGGTTGTAACAACAAGCGCCACACCTGCGGCAATATGTGCCGGAGCAAATTCTCAACTGAATTCTACGGTGAACCTGGGACCTCCAGCCAGTTCATACAGCCGTACGCTTTTAGCAGGCCAGACTTACGCTCCTTTAACCGGTGGCGGTATAACTATCATTAATACCAACGCACAGTTAACGCCAACAATGGGTGGCGCTACACAAGATGACGGTGGTGTGGTGATAACACTTCCATTTACATTTACCT
The DNA here is from genome assembly GCA_044220615.1 of Ferruginibacter sp. Classification (GTDB taxonomy): domain Bacteria; phylum Bacteroidota; class Bacteroidia; order Chitinophagales; family Chitinophagaceae; genus Ferruginibacter. Next base: position 795,716 of record JBGAQR010000001.1, read on the forward strand.
ACCTGGGCAATACATTTACCGAGATGTCGATGTGTACCAATGGCTGGGTAGGGGCCGGTAACTGGGGAACTATTGATGCGGTTAGTATGCGTACAGCAGCTAACTTATTTACGGGTACCATTCCTAACAATACCATTGCAGCCTGGTTTAAAGATATGGGTGCTAACTTCCCGCTTGGAACAGGCAGCATGCGTCATGGATTAATAGGAACCGATGTATATGCATTCCAGTGGGATAATGCCAACGGAAGCGGTTTTGGTGATGGTGCAACCAACTTGATTTCATTCCAGGTTAATATTTACGGGCCTGCTTCAGCAACTCCGGGAAGAATAGAGTTTATCTATGGCCCAACGGTAGGTGCCATAACTTTTGCATCTGCGATGGGTATTGAAGATGCTATCGGAGGCGCCAATCATTATATAAATTCATTGGATGGTTCAGGTACATCAGTAACCACTTCTACTGCATGGCCGGGTAACGGAAACGGATACAGGTACGATCCACTCGTAGCAAGTTACCTGTGGTCTCCTGCAACCTTCCTCAGCAGTACTACTATTCCTAACCCGGTTGCAACTGCTGTTACAGCCACCACCACGTATACATTAACTGTTTCAAGTCCGAATGGATGTTCAACCCCAAGCAATGTTACGGTTACTGTACTTTCACCGGTTGTTTCAGCAACGCTTGTACAACCTGCAACCTGTGTTACCACTGATGGTTCTATTACGTTAAATGTTAGCGGCGGAACCGGTGGTGTTGGCCCTTATTCATATGCATGGGTAGGACCCGGGGTTAACCCAACCAGCCAAAATCAGGTAAACCTGGGAGTAGGTTCTTATACGGTTACCGTTACGGATGTGCCATCGGGATGTACTACCATTCAAACCTATTTGTTACCAGGCCCCGGAGGTTGTAATATCTGTCCAACAGTACCAACACTTACAACAAACCCAACGCCTGCTGTTTGCCAGAATGCGAATGTTACATTAACTGCATCGGGCTTAACAAACATGGGTGTTACTTACGGCATCACCTTTAAATATTCCAACGTTGCATTAGCAGATCCTTATACAGGCGGTACCGTAATTGCAACCGTACCTAATGCTGGTTTAACTGCAGGCGGAACTGTTGCTTCAACAGTAGCAACCTTCCCGGCAACAGGTAATTATTTTATCTATGCAATATTGTCTCCATTGCCGGTTGATATTACATGTCGTCCGTTTGCGCAAACTACTATTACGGTTAATCCTTTGCCTACGGTTAATGCGGTTGCTAACCAGGCAGTATGTTCTGGTCAGCCAACGGCTGCTGTTACCTTCAGTGGATCTATAGCCGGAACGGTTTATAACTGGACCAACAGTAACCCGGCCATTGGCCTGGCTGCAGCAGGAACAGGTAATATACCATCGTTCACCGCTACCAATGGTACACCGGGTGCTATTTCAGGAACCATCACGGTAACACCTGTTTATACCGGGGCCGGAACAACCTGTACCGGTACACCGATCACATTCACCATTACGGTAAATTCAAACTTACCACTGGTGATTGTGGCAGTGCCAGGCACCACACTTTGCCAGGGCGATCCGGCAGCGCTTACTGTTTATGAACAAGGGCCCCCGGTTGCTACTACACTTACTCAATCAACATCCACTGCCATTACACAGTTTAATTCTGTTTCATGTAATGCAGGTGGTTTACATACCGATAACAGTTACTGGAGGGCTTACAATCTGGCTACTTTCGGACTTACCGGCCCTATCACCATCAATACCGTTACATTTGGTATTGAACAGGCAGCAGGCGGTCCTCAACCCGTTACTGTAAATCTTTATACCCAAACAACCGGAACCTTCCCGACAGGAACAAGAACACTGGTAGGAACACAGAACCTTACTGTTCCCAACCAGGCATTATCACTGTTCACCGGAACATTCACCACACCGGTTACTGTTCCGAACACAGCGGTGCTGATTGTTGAGTTGTTCACCCCAAGCGGACAGGCAACAGGCCGTTCCTTCTTCATCGGAAGTAATGCGGCTGCACAAACAGGACCAAGCTATATTTCAGCTGCGCCTTGCGGTGTTCCTAACCCAACCGACCTGGCAGCCATTGGTTTCCCCAACATGCATATCATCCTTAACCTGGGCGGAACAACGCCAGGCATCGGTGGTATTGCAACCGGTACATTCCTTTGGAGCCCGGCAGCTGGTTTAAGTTCAACAACAAGCAATCCTACTGCTGCATCACCTGCCACCACCACTACTTATACCGTGGTGCGTACAACGGGTGCAGGATGTATAGGTTCAGCCAACATCACACTCAATGTAAACACAAGACCAACGGTAACAGCACAACCAACCAGTGTTACTGCCTGTGCTACATCAACAGCAACATTCAGTGTAACCGGAACCGGAACCGGTGTTACCTATCAATGGCAGGTAAGTACAACGGGTTCAGGTGGTCCGTGGACCAATATCCCTGCAGGAGTACCATATACAGGTGTGAATACACCTAACCTTATCATAAACCCGGTAACGGTGGCCATGAATGGATATCAATACCGCTGTGTATTGAGCGGAACATGTCCTCCATTAACACCAGGTTCAGCACATATATCCAACCCGGCAGTTCTTTCAGTGAACGCATTGCCGGTAGTAACGGTAACACCGGCCACGGGTTGTGGAGGTGTGCCAGGAGTAAATGGATTGTTATTAACTGCAAGCGGAGCCACTTCATATACATGGGCGCCGATAGCCGGTTTATATACATCTAATACAACAACTCCTGCAAATGCTTATACAGGAGGTAACACAGCAACGGTTTATGCTGCTCCAACCGGCTTTACAGCATATACTGTTACCGGAACCAATGGTACAACGGGTTGCAGCAATACCGCTTCGGCCTTTATAAATTATACACCACCGGCGCCAACGGTAACCCCGGCATCTGTTACTATGTGTTTGGGTGATCCGGCCGTTCGTTTAGTAAGCGGATCAACCACTCCGGGAACTTGTACTACTTCTTCCGGAACCATCAGTATACCGGTTCCCGATAATACGGCTAATGGCGTGCAGTCTAACTTAAGTGTTACCTGCGTACCTCCGGGAGCGATCGTAACAGGAGTGTCGGTTAATTTCAACATGGCCAATCACACGTATGTGGGCGATATGATCTTTAACTTAAAAGCGCCGAATGGTACAGTCCTGAACCTGATCAAGTATATGAGTGGCACAGCTACACAGGCGGGAGCTTATCCTAATGCAGGATATGTGAATACCACCATCAGTTCAACAGGCACAGCCGTTTTAGGAACAGCCACCACCACACCGATCACCGGTACCTGGAGGGCTGACCTATTGAATGGTGTGATTCCATTTACTGTTCAGGACCCTGCTGGTTTCCCATCAACAGCTACCAACTGGAATGCTTTGTACTCAACCGGTAACGGAACCTGGACATTGGCAATGGCCGATGGCGGACCGGGCGACCTTGGAACACTTACATCATGGTCAATTACCATTAACTATGTGATAGGGGTGCCATCTACACAAGCTACCTGGTCTCCGATAGCAGGTTTATTCAATGACGCCAATGCAACCATTCCATACACCGGTACTCCAAGAGATACTGTATGGACAATGCCAACACCATCTGGTGTGTATCCTTACCAGGTAACGGTGCAAAGTCTGCCACCTACACCGGTATCATTTGCCAACCCGGCACCTGTATCAATACCTGTTGGTGGAAACGGAACGCCTTATCCTTCTAACCTTACCGTTAGCGGATTGCCTACAGCAGGTGTTACCGTACAGTCGGTAGTACTTACCGGACTTACTCATACATGGGCTGATGATGTGGATATATTGTTGCAATCACCAGGCGGACAAAACGTAGTACTGCTTAGTGATATAGGCGGTATTGTGGCCATCCCCAATGCTACCTATACATTAACTGACGGTGCGCCGGCGTTGAACGCAACTGCTGCTAACCCAACGGGTACATACAGGCCAACAAACAACGGAGCTACAGATGACTTCCCGGCTCCGGGTCCCGGCGTGATAACACAGGCTAACCCAACACTGGCCACATTCACCGGAAACATGAACGGTGTGTGGAGACTGTTTGTGCTGGATGATGATGGAGCCGGCGACCAGGGTAACCTGGCAGGTGGTTATGCGATCAACTTCAATGTTGTTTCAGCTGCCTGTACTTCACCGGCAAGAACGGTTATTGTTACCGTTAACCAGCCAACAACAGTAGTTACACAGCCTGTTAACCAAACCATTTGTACCGATAAGGTTGCAACCTTTACTATTGCAGGTGGCGGCAGTGGTCCGTTTGCCTATCAATGGCAGGTAAGTACCGACAATGGTAATACATGGTCTAACATAGCCAATGGTGGTGTGTATGCAGGTGCTACAGCAGCAACACTTGTTGTTACCGCTCCACCGGTAACCTTAAGCGGCAACTTCTACCGTTGTATCGTAACAGGAGCGGCGCCTTGTGCAAGTGTTACTTCATTCTTGGCAAGGTTGACGGTTAATCCATTGCCAACCGTAGTGATCACCGCAGCGCCGTATACCAGGTTGTTGCCGGGATTGAGAACCACGTTATCGTCTACGGTTTCACCCAATGCTGCCCAAACATATTCCTGGATACGCAACGGAAGTCCTTATGGCGGAAACACATCAACGCTTGCGCTTGATGTTGATCAGCTGGGCGAATACAGGTTAACAGTTACTGATGTGAACGGATGTACCAACACTTCCAACAGCATTTCCATACTGGATTCTGCAAGCGGCAGTTGCTTCATCTATCCGAATCCAAGCAGCGGAGAGTTTGATGTGCGGTACTATAGTGTACTGAATAACTCAAACCTGCCAAGGACCGTTTCGGTTTACAATGCAGCTGGCGTACGGGTTCTTACACAGGCTTATACTCTGGGAGCACCATACCAGCGGATGCATATCGACATGCGTAAGTACGGTAAAGGACTCTATTGGGTTGAAGTGGGAGACAGGAACGGAAACAGGATCACCATGTGCAGGGTAGTGATACAATAATAAAAGATCAGTCGATCATACAAATCCCCCGGAAGTATTTCCGGGGGATTTTTTATTCAGTAAAGTTTAAAGATTATTTGTACTCACCAAAGACCTTTCTCAGTTCATCAGCAATTTCACCAAGGGTGCAGTATTGTTCCACCGCTTCTAAAACAGCCGGCATCAGGTTTTGCCCGCTTATTGCATACTCGTTCAGTTTTTGTAAGGAGGCAGTAACTTTTGCCTGGTCTCTTTTTGATTTTAGTGATCTTAGTTTCCCGATCTGAACCTGTTGTACACGTTCATCAATTTTAAAAACGGGGATTGATCCTGTTTCCTGGTTCTGAAACTTATTTACGCCCACAATGATCTTTTCACCGCTTTCTATCTGCCGCTGGTATTCATAAGCGCTGCGGGCGATCTCGTCCTGGATAAAGCCCTGCTCAATGGCAGCAACACTGCCGCCCATTACATCTATCTTCCCGATCAGTTTCCAGGCAGCTGCTTCCACTTCAGCAGTAAGCGATTCAATGAAATAACTTCCTGCCAGGGGATCAACCGTATCGGGGGCGCCGCTTTCAAAGGCAACGATCTGCTGCGTACGCAATGCAATGGCTGCTGCTGCTTCGGTTGGTAAGCTCAATGCCTCATCAAAACCATTTGTATGCAGCGATTGGGTACCGCCCAAAACAGCTGCCAGGGTTTGCACCGTAACCCGGCTGATATTATTATAAGGTTGTTGCGCTGTTAATGTGCTTCCGCCTGTTTGTGTATGAAAGCGAAGCATCATGGCTTTGGGATCTGTAGCCCCCAGGTCTTTCATGATGGTTGCCCACATGCGCCGGGCCGCCCTAAACTTGGCCACTTCTTCAAACAGGTTATTATGGGCATTGAAGAAAAACGAGAGCCTCTTTCCAAAAACATTTATGTCCAACCCTTTTTCCAGTGCGGCTTTTACATAGGCCTTTCCATTGCTTAAGGTAAAAGCAATTTCCTGCACCGCTGTGCTTCCGGCTTCCCGTATGTGATAGCCGGAAATGGAAATGGTATTCCACTTCGGCACTTCTTTGGCGCACCATTCAAAAATATCGGTGATGATACGCATAGATGCTTTGGGAGGATAGATATAGGTTCCCCGGGCTGCATATTCTTTTAAAATATCGTTCTGGATAGTACCGGATAATTTTTTAAGATCGGCGTCCTGCTTTTTTGCAAGCGCAACATAAAAGGCCAGCAGGATGAACCCGCTTGCATTGATCGTCATGGAACTGGAAACCTCCTCCAGTTTAATTCCTTTGAAAAGGATCTCCATATCTTCCAGGCTGTCGATGGCCACGCCAACCTTACCTACTTCACCATCGGCCAGCGGATGATCGCTGTCGTAACCGATCTGTGTGGGAAGATCAAAGGCCACACTCAGGCCATTAACACCCTGGCCCAGTAAATAATGATAGCGTTGATTACTTTCTTCGGCCGTTGAAAAACCTGCGTACTGCCGCATGGTCCATAGTTTACCCCGGTACATATCCGGCTGCACGCCTCTTGTAAAAGGAAACTCTCCCGGTTTTTCACTATCGCTCACGGGTTGATCATACAATTGCCTGATCTCGATCCCCGAATCAGTGAATATTTTTTTATCTGCAGGCATAATCGTTTTAGCAACTTATTTATGAAAGCTATGGAAGATATTACAACAGTTTCTTTGCTTCAAATTGTAAGGCGCTCAACACCACGGTGCTCAGTTCGGCATTGGTACTGGCCACATATTCCAGTATCCGCTTGCTTAGTTCTATGGCATTGGCTTCAGAGGGAAGGGTGGCAGCAAGCTGGTTAATGATAAAGATATTCTGGTCTTTTAAATTACCGATCGCTTTCCACATCTCTGCACTTATATATACCTGCTGACTTACATTGTATTCATATTCTGTACGCAGTGTTTCCAGCAGGGCAAGTTGCAGGTCAACCACCGTCATGCCCGAGGAAGAAGTACGGGAAACCAGGTTCTTTAAAGACGATCGTTCGGCAAACAAGGTAAAACGTTCGTATGCCTGTAATTTTAACTTAAGTGTTTCGTTATTTAAACCAAAACGCTCCCTCATCTCATCCTTCATGCCTTTGAATTCGGCCAGCAGCCAGGCAATAGCAATGAAGAACATAAAAAGGGCGCCGAGTATGATATTCTGTACCGTGGCTTCCGACAAATTCATAGATCAGTAATTTGAAACAAAATTAAGGGTTTGCACGCATTAGTAGGGAATGAGGCCATATTCCGTATTGGTGGGTACCCGGAACGAAAATCGTAATTCGTAAAAGCAAATACGATGAAATTTCTAATTTTGTAAAAAATAAGAACATGGAAACAACAGCAGTACCCGTTACATTGACCGCATCGGCCAGGGCAGAAATAAAAAGACTGATGACCGAAGAAGGCTTTGATGCAAACAAGTTCCTGCGCATTGGCGTAAAGGGTGGGGGATGCAGCGGTATGACCTATGTACTGGGCTTTGATGACCGTACAGAAAAGGACGAGAACTTTGATATTGATGGTATACCCGTTGTGATGGAAAGATCGCATGGTATTTACCTGGCTGGAATGGAAGTTGACTGGCAGGGCGGACTTAACTCCCGTGGCTTCACGTTCAATAATCCCAATGCCAGTAAAACCTGTGGCTGCGGAACCAGCTTTGCCGTTTGATCGCTTAAAGAATATCACTAAATAAAAGAGCCCCGTTACTAACAGGGCTCTTTATGTATAACTCAGGTTGTAAATTACTTTTTCTCTTCTACTGCATCGGCAGCACCCAAAGGTTTATTCTTTGCAAAATCAACCAGCACAGGAGCTCCCACAAAAATAGAGGAGTAGGTACCGGTGATAACACCGATCAGCATGGCAAAAGCAAAACCACGTGTTACTTCACCACCAAAGATGAACAGGATCAACAGGGTTAAGAATACGGTGAGCGACGTCATGATGGTACGGCTCAGCGTATCGTTGATGGCCCGGTTGATGATCGTTGTTTTAGTGGCGCCCTTCATATCACGGCTGTATTCACGGATACGGTCAAACACGATCACGGTATCGTTCATTGAGAAACCGATCACCGTTAATACGGCGGCAATAAAGTGCTGATCGATTTCAAGCGGGAACGGTACGATATTCTTAAAGAAAGAGAACACGGCCAGCGTAACAAATACGTCGTGCAGCAGCGTGAAGATCGTTCCCATGGAATACCTCCAGTCGCGGAAGCGGATAAAGATATAAAGGAAGATGATCAGGATGGCAAAGATGGTTGCCTTGATAGAGCCCCGCTTCAGGTCTTCCGAAATGCTTGGCTGTACTGCAGAGAATCCCTGTATATTATTCTTGGCAAAACCGGCTTCGGTGGTATTGGCCGGAAGTACTTTTTTCAGGCCTTCATACAATTTAGCGATCACGGCACTGTCGGCATTGTCTTTCTCTTTCAGGTAAGCCGTGGTGATGTTCAGGTGACGGGCATCATTTACCGTTTTGATGGTTGGATTATCTCCTTCCAGCGCAACTTTCAGGTCATCACGGATATCATCTGGTTTTACAGCTTTATCAAACTGAACGGTATAACTGCGACCTCCCTTGAATTCAACACCCAGGTGGAAACCATTGAAATAAGCACCAATACCGGCAAGCAATACTACTACCGAGATCATGTAAGCGTATTTCCGGAATTCAATGAACTTATAATTGGCGTGTTTGAATATCTTCTTGGAAATGGCTGTGAAATAATTAAAGTGCCGGTTCTTCTTTGTCCAGAAATCGGTGATCAGCCTTGATACCAGGATACCGCAGAATAACGACAGCAGGATACCGATGATCTGTGTGGTGGCAAAACCCAGTACAGGGCCCAAACCAAAATAGAACAGGATAACGGCTGTAAGTAATGAAGTAACGTGGGCATCAATAACCGGTGCCAGTGAACGACGATAACCATCCTGCACTGCCAGTTGATATGATTTTCCTTTTACCAGTTCCTCCTTTATCCTTTCAAATATGATTACGTTGGTATCCACCGCCAGGCCAATGGTAAGTACCAGGCCGGCAATACCTGCAGCAGTTAATGTAAAGCCCATGGCGGTTAATACACCAATGGTGAACAGCAGGTTTAATATAAGAGCGATGTTGGCTACCCATCCACCGGTATTATAATAAACCAGCATGAGGATAAAGATCACCAGGAATGAGATACCGAATGCCAGGGCACCACCTTTTACGGCTTCTTTACCCAGGGTAGGTCCAACAACCTGTTGTGCTACGATCTTTGCCGGGGCATCCAGTTTACCCGACTTTAAAATATTTGCAAGATCCTGCGCTTCCTGTACGGTAAAGTTTCCGGCGATCTCTGAACTTCCGCCTTCAATGGCTTCGTTCACATTGGGAGCCGAATAAACAATATCGTCCAGTGCAATAGCAATGGGTTTGTTCACATTCTTACCGGTTAATCTTGCCCATGATTTTGCGCCAATCTCTGTCATTTCCATTTTAATGGCGGGGCGTCCTTTCTCATCAAAGTCCTGGCGGGCTTCCCGTACAGCTTCGCCTTCAAGCGGCGCTTTATCAGTGCCTGTCTGCATTTTAACTGCATACAGCGGGAAACTGCGTTCTGCACCTTTCGCTGCTTTCTCTTCAATTCCCAGCAGGAATTTACAGTTTGCAGGAAGTGCATTCTTCACTAATTCATTATTGATATACTCGTAAAAGAGGCCGGTGTCTTTTAAAGCAACCGATCCCAGGTTCGACGAGAAATATACCTTGCCGGTATTGTTATCACGTTGCGGAGCAATGAGACCCATTACCCTTCCCAGCGGATTCTCATTTCCCTGTACTTTGGTGGTATCTATCTTTGCTGTGTCGCTTACCCCGTTGAGGTAATTCTGCAGGCTTTGGTTTGCATTATTCAAAGAAGCATCCAGTTCATCCAGGCGATACACTTCCCAGAACTGCAAGTGAGCAGATGCCTGCAAAAGTTTACGTACTCTTTCAATATCGGTAACGCCGGCAAGCTCTACGTTGATGATCCCTTTGTTCTCATCAAAGTTGATATTAGGTTGTGCCACGCCGAATTTATCAATACGCCTTACCAGTACTTTGTAGGTTTCTTTGATGGCGCCGGAGGCAATGGTCTTCAGTTTAGTGGTAACGGCATCGTCCTTATCGCCGATCTTAATTTCTTTGCCGGGGCCTGCAAATAAACTGGCCAGTTTATCCGGGCCATTTTGTTTGATATATTCTTTGCTGAACAGGGTGATGAAATCTCCTTCCACATTTCCCCTTTGCGCATTGGCTGTACGAAGTGCATTCAGCATCTGTACATCCTTTGAATTATTACTCAATGATTTTACCAGGTCATTCAGGTTAACATCCATGGTAACGCTGATACCACCCTGCAGGTCGAGGCCAAGGTTCAGTTCGTTTGCCTTACACTGCTGGTACGTGGTACCAAAAACAGGGTAAATACTTTTTTCACCGGTACTGTCCAGTATTCTTTTTTTCCGGAACTCGATGGCCGCTTTTCTTTCATCTCCAGATAAACCGGGCATTGAGGTCTTAACTATTTTCTCAGCTTTTGCTGCTACGGAGCTTTCATAGTTACGCACCACCCAGGTATAGGATAGCTCCCAAAGAGAGATCACTATCAACGCAATCGTGAAAAACCACACCAAACCTTTTAATTTCATAATAAGTGACTTTTAATAGCTAGTTTGTTGAATTTTAGAAGTGTGCAAAGATAGGGGAAAAACCCGTTTGCCGCTGTAGGCGGTTAATTTTAGAATTTTGCTCATTTTGCACCCAAATCGGGCATATGATCTTTAAGAACCATGGTTTTACATATTTCCTGGCAGGGACCGTTTTCTTCATATCCTGTGCCATTACCCGCAAGACACAGGATACAGGCAATAAGGCGGTTACAGTAACAGCGGCTGTTCCGGCCGATACGGTTAAAACAGGAGGGTTTCTCGATTCATTGCTAAAACAATACCCCCGGTACTTTGAAAATGTTCTTAATTGCCGGAATGACCTGAATATTCAGATCATTTATACCCAGGTGAACCAGGGGGCCAATGGTGAGGCCGACCTTAAAAATCACTACTTTAATGTGAACCCGGCCAGGTATTTTTATCCGGCCTCCACCGTAAAACTGCCCATCGTACTGCTGGCCCTGCAAAAAATGAATGAATTGAAGGAAAAGGGTATCGACCGGAACACAACCATGTTAACGGAGACCTCTTTCAGCGGGCAGACCGCTGTTTATAACGATCCCACAACTGCCGACGGTAAACCTTCTATTGGCCATTATATAAAAAAGATATTAATGGTGAGCGACAATGATGCGTATAACCGGCTTTATGAATTTCTGGGGCAGGATTATATCAACCGGGAACTGCATAAGAAAGGTTATGAAGATGCACAGATCCTTCACCGCCTGGAAATTTTTTTAAGCCCCGAAGAGAACAGGCAGACAAACCCCATTATTTTTTTAGACAGCAGCAGTAATGTCCTGTATAAAATTCCCGGGCAAAGAAATGCAGCAACCTATGTGCAACGAAACGATAGCTTAGGTAATGCCTATTACAAAGGCGGCGTTTTAATGAACGGGAAAATGGATTTTTCGAAGAAGAACCGCCTGAGCCTGGAAGACCTGCATACGATTTTGCTTAGTGTTATCTTTCCCGATAAAGTAAGAGCAGTGAGCCGCTTCAATATAACGGAAGATGACCGGCAGTTTGTGTTAAAATACATGAGCCAGTACCCAACGGAAAGTGTTTACCCGCCTTATTCAGCCGATACCATATCGTATTGGCCGGCGTACTGTAAATTCTTATTGTTTGGAGCAACAAAGGAAAAGCTTCCGGAAAATATCCGCATATTCAATAAGCCCGGCGATGCGTATGGGCACATGATAGATGTTGCCTATGTGGCCGACTTCAAGAATAATATTGAGTTCTTTGTTTCTGCATTGATCTATTGTAATTCGGATGGGGTGCTGAATGATGATAAATATGAGTATGCAACCATTGGCAAACCGTTCATGAAGAACCTGGGGCAGGTACTCTACGATTATGAACTGCAACGAACCTATAAAATAAAACCAGATCTTACTTCCTTTAAATTCACATACGATAAATAGTTATTTTTGTCAGTAACCAAACAACTGCCCATGCAATTATCATCATTACTGGATAGATTTAATGAACCCGAAACGCTTAAAATGGCCAAGCTGGGTAGGGAACTGCGGGCAAAAGGATTTGATATCACCGACCTCAGCCTGGGCGAACCCGATTTTGATACACCCGATCATATAAAACTGGCTGCAAAAAAAGCGATCGATGATAATTACAGTCATTACACGCCTGTTGCCGGTTATCTCGACCTGCGGGAAGCCATTTGCGCCAAATTGAAAAGAGACAACGGGCTTGATTATACACCCGACCAGGTGATCGTAAGCACCGGCGCCAAACAAAGTATTTTCAATACGGTTTTCAGTATCGTTGATGCCGGTGATGAAGTGATCATTCCAACACCTTACTGGGTAACTTATTCCGAGATCGTGAAAATGGCTGGCGGCGTGGTGAAGTTTGTAAATACATCATCCGCCAACGGGTATAAAATAACAGTGGCAGAATTGCAGGCCGCAATAACTGCTAAAACAAAACTCTTCATGTTCTCTTCGCCCTGCAACCCAACCGGGGCTGTTTATTCCAAAGAAGAGCTGACCGCACTGGCCGAAGTATTTAAAAAACATCCCGGTATTTTTATCATGAGTGATGAGATCTATGAATTCATCAATTACGTGGGAAAACATGAAAGCATTGCACAGTTTGATTTTCTAAAAGACAGGGTGATCCTGATAAACGGATTGAGTAAGGGTTATGCCATGACCGGCTGGCGGCTGGGCTATATTGCTGCTCACCCAACAGTGGCCAAAGCCTGTGAAAAAGTGCAGGGGCAAACCACCAGTGGTACAAATGCCGTAACGCAGCGGGCAGCCATTGCAGCGCTTACAGGTGATATGAAACCATCAGCCAGTATGGTGCAAGAATTTGTAAAACGCCGTAAGCGGGTGATGGAATTACTGAAAGAAATTCCTGGTATGACATGCAGTGAACCCCAGGGCGCTTTCTATGTTTTCCCGGGCATCAGTAATTACTTTGGTAAGTCGGATGGAGAAGACAAAATAGAAACGGCCGATGACCTTTGCATGTACCTGCTTAATAAAGCGCATGTATCAACCGTAACGGGAAAAGCATTTGGCGAACCCAACTGCATCCGTATTTCTTTTGCCAACAGTATGGAAAATATTGAGAAGGGATTTGCCAAGGTTAAAGAGGCGTTGGCAAAACTGGTCTGACGCCCTCGTCTGACCATGAATATTTTTACCACAGAGACACAAAGAGATTTCACAAAGAACACAGAGACTCATGGTCAGACGGGGGCGTCAGACCATTATTCAAACAGCTCCAGTTTATTTTTAGGTCTGCGGGTATCCAGCCATTTAAAACCCTTCAGTTGTTTCTGATCTTCGGGGATCTGTTTCAATGGATATAAAACGCCATCTACATTATTGATGAACTTTACTTTGTTCAGTTCCTTCTTTACAAAATAAATATCGATCACATCGCCGCTGCTGCGGTTCATGCCTACATAAGCGCTGTCGTCGTCCAGCGGGTAATAGATACTTTCTGCCGGGGAACCTTTTATACGAACATAGTCGATCTCGCCGTTGCTGAAATACCCGTTCACGGTCCGTCCGGCGATCTGGTTATACATCCTGTCGTTCGATTTGTTAATGATCATGCCGTTATTAAAGACATAGATGCGTTTTGCTTTCTGGTTTTCGGTGTACATATAAATGGTATCGCCGGTAACCTGCGATTCGCCGTTCCATACAACGGGTTCGCCGAATAATTTAAACGTAGAATCAACTGTAGAGTAGTGGAGGCTGTCGCTTACGGCCTGCAGGGAATCATTGAATATGCGTACGTGGTGAAAAGCGAGGAAGTAGCGAATGGATGTATCCTTTGCACTTGTATTTACAGCTGTTGTTTTGTTGATGGTGTCTTTCATCGTTACGATCTTCCGTTCAAGAGAATCGTATTTGCGCAGGCCCGAGAAAAGGGTATCGGCAGCTACATAGGTACTGTCACCATCACGGTAAAAGATCATTACGGGCTTATTGGTGGCCAGGAAGGAATTCAATTCTGTGTTTCCGAATATTTTACCACCCACTACAGTCACCTGGTTCACGCTGTCTACCAGTTTGGCATTGCCTTCCATTTGAAAGGTATTTGATTTTTTGTCGAAAGCTATCTTATCAGCAACGCCGGAATGGGTACTGTCACTGAACGATGTTCTGTCGAAGAAGATCGCTTCGCCTGTTGCCAGATTATAGGTTCCACTTTTAGTATCAATAATACTTCCGTCTTTGCCAACGATATGTGTTCTGGCAATAAACGTGGCTATATTGGTTTTAAGATTGTACAGCAGGCTGTCTGTCCATATATCCCGGTCGGGATCTTTCAGGTGTACGTTCTTTTTAAAATAAATGTCCTTGGTATCGGCAATGTAAACGCCTTCTTCGCTGGTGAGTACTGTTTTTTCATTGGTGATGCGACCACCGTTCTTGTAGGTGGCAATGCCTGTTCTTAAATTATATTCCAGGTCATCGGTGTACAGGGTTCCTTTTTTGTCGGTGAGCCGTACATTCTTTTTTAAGTAAGCGATCCGGTCATTGCCTATATAGCGCAGGCTTTGTGCGTAGGTATGAATGCTGTCGTTATCATTGATATGAATATTGCCATAGGCTTCCAGCACATTTGTTTTGTGGTTGAGTGTGGCACTGTCGCAATAAAAAGTAGTAAGCGCTTCTTTGATCACCACGTTGCCGGCGATCATTTCCAGTACGGTGGAGTCGGTTGTTTTCTGCCGCAGGTTCTTTCCCTGTACGATCTGTATGGTGCGTATGGTATCGGAAGGAGAGGAGGCATTGATGACCTGCTGCGCAGAAGCGCTGCTGCCGGCAAGGATGAAAAATAAAAGGATGCTGCTGGTAAATTTCAATCGCAATGGAACTGTTTTTTCAGCCTGTAAATTGCGTTTTTATTTTGTAACAGAATGATAAAATTATTACTGCTTCAGGTAAGGGGCATTCACCGTATCGGGCAACGGAACCGTTAAGCCGGCGCTTTTATTCTTTTTGCCGAACACCGAAACATTAACATACCGCTTTGGATTTGTCTTCAGGTCGTCTATCAGCAAATTAAGTTTATTGGCAGTGGCAGTAAGGTTATTGTAAAGTTTGGGATCGTTCAGCAATAAGCCAACCGTACCGGAAGAACTGTTCAGTTTGCCGATGGTTGATTTCAGATCACCGATGGTGCCGTTCAATGTACTGAGCGTTTTTTCAAGTTCTAATTTAGAAAGATTTCCGGCAGTTTTATCCAGGTTGTCTACCAGGCTGTTTATTTTATCATTATTCTTTGAGAGATTACCGGTGAAACTATTCAGGTTATTCAGGGTGCCTGCCAGTGCTCCTGTTTGTGTATTGAGTAAAACATTGAGTGATGCAGATGCCGTGATAAGATTAGCCGTTGTTTTATTTAAGTTCTCCAGGGCAGCGCCGATATTGTTCTTGGCAGAAGGGTCGAGTATCTTATTAAAATTGCCCAGTACCGAATCAATGGAGCCGATCGCTTTTTTTACTTCGAGGAAAACAGGATTTACCTTTCCCATGAATTCGGTAAAAATTCCCATAGAAGGAATAGTGGCAATGGTATCTTTTGTAACCATGTACTGTTGTGCATCGCCCAGGTGTATCACCACGCTGATCTGCCCGAGCAGATCAACTTTGATGGTGGCTACTGAATTCCGGGGTATGTTTACATCTTTCGTCAGGGTCATGTTCACCAGTATCTGTTTCATGCTTTTGTCGGGTGTAATACTGTACACGGTACCTACCTGCAGGCCATTGATCATGATCGGGTTGGAGGGGGCAAGCCCCTGCACATCGGTATAAACGGCATAAAGGGTATGACTCTTGCCAAAAAAGGTCTTCCCTTTTAAAAAATTAAATCCAAGGATCAGCAGGGTGATGGCAAAAGCGGCAAGGATGCCTATCTTGGTTTCGTTAGAAATTTTCATTTTACTTGGTATGCTTCAGCAGCAAAGTTGCTTAAAGCAACTGGAAATTTAGTTATTATTTTTTAACTCAAATCTTACCGATGCATTATTTTTCATATCGGCGCTCAGCCTCACTTCATAGCGGTTTGTTCCGTCGGTGATGATCATCAGCGCCGTGTTTGGCGGTATGGTGCCCAGGTTTTCGGCAACCAGTACCAGTTCATTTGTTTTTCCTGCCGCCAGGTTAAGGGTAAATGAATGTGCCTGTGCCGTGATCGATCTTTTATCCACCAGCAGCGCATTGTTGAAATATACCGATACGATATCGTTGTCGATCTCTCCATCATCAAACAGGTCTACTTTTATCTTGTTGCTCTTTACTTCCAGCACTTTTGCATCTTTCACCGGTCTTTTTTCAATGGCTTCCGGAATGGGATCGGCCTTGGGTTTTTCGGCGCCGTTGCCGCCTGTTCCGTTGGTAACCGGTTTGGGGTTGTTATTTACACTCTCTACCTGTTCTTTATAACGTTTAACTGCCGCAGTAATTGCTTCGGCAAGTTCCTGCTGGCCTTTTTCGCTGTTGAGGTAGCGTTCGTCTTCGGGGTTATTGATGAAGCCCGTTTCTATTAATATGGCCGGCATATTGGTGGCCTGTAATACCCAGATTCCTTTTTGGCGCTGGCTCACACCCAATGACTGTCGCCCGGTCGATTCTACTTCTTCATTCACCATCGTGGCCAGGCGGTCGCTTCTTTCCTGGTAGCGTTTTGCATAAATACCGGCGATGATCTTTCCTTCGGAGGTGCTGAAATCAAAATTACTTTCCAATGAATCCACGCCATTGGCTTCAATTTCAAAATTCTCATCACCATCCATGATGGCTTTCAGTTTATCACTGGTTTTATGCGCCGCAAATATCCACACACTGGTTCCGCTTCTTGTTAAGGGATATTTGAAAAATTCATAAACAGGTTCTTCTACCTGGTGCGGTATCCGTTTCTTTTTCTTGCCTTTGCCGGTTACTTTATAACGGGTAACGGTTCGGGTGCCTATCTGCCTTCTTCCCTGTTTCAGGGGGCCGCTGTCGGCATGAATGCATAAGAACAGGTCGCCCTTGGCCTCATTGGCAATGCGTGCTTTTTCGCGGGGGTCCTGGTAAATATCTGTGGTACGGGTAGGAACGATCTTTACATCGGGCATTTGTTTCTTCAGTTCTTCCACCAGTTTTAATGAAATGGCGAGTGTAATGTCTTTTTCTTTTGAACGCAATGAGTTTTCGTACTGGCCGGTAGCGCCGGGATCTTTTGTACCGCCATGACCGGCATCCACCACAATGGTCCTGATCTTTTTTGGAGCCTGTGAAAATAAATCGGGGAATATTAACAATTGCAAAGCAGCAAACAAAAATAAAACGGGCACTTTGTTTCTCAGCATACCTGATGCGTTTTAAAAGGGGTTAGTATAAAAACAATATTCACAAATTCTACCGGTAACAATCGGCACTTAATGGCTATTTTTGCCAATCTTCGCTATGAACCAACTAAACAAAGGTAAGGCAAAATACATATCGGTATTGGTATCTGCAGGGCTGTTATTGACGATAACGCTTTACTGTGGTGCTGCTGGTTCGGGCACGAAACACTTTCACAGTTTTTTAACGAGCGATACCATTCCTGTTAAACCGATAACGAAAACTGATTCTTCAAAAAACAAAAATGTACCCGGCGCTGTAACAACAGAAGAACCTTTAGCAACAAAACGAATTATTGATACCGGTATTGTTGTTACAAAAGATACATTTGCTTTTAAATCTTCCAAAGATTCGCTGGATGCACCGGTTACCTACCATGCCGATGATTCGATGATCATGGACATACCCGAAAAGAAGATCATCCTGTATGGCAAAACAACCAAGGTGGAGTATATCGACAATAAACTGGTTTCTCCCCGGATAGAATTTGACCAGCGTACCAATTTAGTAAGCGCTTACCTGGTAAAAGACAGCAATGGCAATGTGATCAGCTTTCCCAAATTCAACCAGGGCGATTTTAAAACGCAGAGTGATTCCATCAAGTTCAATATGAAGACGGGTAAGGGCATCACCAAGGGAACATATACGCAGCAGGATGAACTTTATGTTTACGGCGAACGCATCAAAAAAACGGATGCCAATACGTTTTATGCGTACCGTGGAAGATTCACCACCTGTAATTTAGATACGCCGCATTTTTCTTTTGTAAGTAAAAAAATAAAATTCATCAATAAGAAGATGGCCATTACCGGGCCCGTGCATCCCGAATTTGAAAATGTGCCGATACCGGTAGTACTGCCTTTTGGTATCTACCCGTTGAGCCAGGGAAGGCATTCGGGAATTTTGGCGCCTACCTTTAATGCAAATGAACAATTGGGTTTGGCGTTAGAAGGATTGGGATATTATAAAGTGATCAATGATAAATGGGATGTGATACTGAGAGGTACGATCTATTCTTATGGAGGATGGACAGCCAATTTAAGTCCCCGGTATTATAAGCGATATAAGTACCAGGGTGCCCTGGTGTTGGATATTCAGCACCTGCGTGACCTGGATAAATCCGGCTCCCGGGGATTCAATATCCGCTGGAACCACAGTTCGGATACGAAGGCAAGGCCCGGCGTAAGTTTTAATGCCAGCGTAAATGCGGGAAGTAATGGTTTCAACTCGGCTGTGCCCAATAGTCCGCAACGGAATTTTCAGAATATCCTTAGTTCATCCATCACCTATTCAAAAATATGGAAGGATAAACCATTTAACCTGAGCATCAGTGCCAACCATAACCAGAATACCAATATCAAACAATACAATATTAACCTCCCCGATATTGGCTTTAATGTAAATACGCTGTACCCGTTCCGCCGTAAAGAAGTGATCGGCGAGTACAAGTGGTATGAAAATATCGGCCTGGCGCTTAATACCAATATCCGGAGCCTTTCTTCTTTTTATGATACCACGGGAAGTTTCTTTAAAGAGTTTACAAAGAAGTATCAATGGGGCGCCAGTCATTCGGTACCACTTACACTATCACTGCCACAGATTGGAAATTTCCAGATCGCTCCCAGTGTGAGTTATATAGAAAAATGGTACCAGGAAAAATTTATCCGCAGCTGGGACCCCGTCAATAAAAAATTAGACACCAGCATCAGCAAAGGATTCTATACAGCCCGTGAAATGAATTTTGGAGTAAGCGTGGGCACCCGCATATTCGGCTTGTTCACTTTTGGAAAGAAAAGCCCGGTAAAGGCAATACGGCACGAATTACGTCCGCAGGTATCGGCCAGTTATAAACCCGATATGAACCGGAAATTCTGGTACTGGACACAGGTAGACACCAGTGGAACCTTACGCAGGTATTCTGTTCATGAACGGGGTGTATTTGGCGCATTTGGTGAAGGGAAATTCGGCGGATTGAATTTTGGCCTTGATAATGTGCTGCAGATGAAAGTGCGTAACCGGAAAGATACCAGCGCCGAAGCGGTAAAGAAAGTAACACTGATCGACGGGCTGAGCATCAACAGCAGTTATAATTTCCTTGATACGGCATTCAAGTTGAAACCATTCGCTATTAATTTCCGCACCAATCTTTTTGATAAGATCAGCATATCAGCATTCGCAACCGTATGGCCATATCTGACCGACGATAGGGGAGAGTTTATAAACAAACTGGTATGGAGTAAGAAGCTACTGGCATTGGGTAAGATGACCAGCGGCAGCATTTCAATGCAGACACAGTTTCATGGTGGCGACAAGAACGAAAAACTCCCCAATACTACACCGGTTGTAAACCAGGTGAATCCATATACCGGCATGCCGCTGGATGAATACCAGCAAGAGGCTGCTTATATCAGGAATAACCCCGGCGAATTTGCCAACTTCAATATCCCATGGAGTTTCAGTTGTTCCTATTCACTCAACTACAGCCGAGTTCAAAATGGATTGGGAACGGGATACAAAGGTTATGTTACCCAAAACCTGACCTGGTCTGGAACACTCAACCTGACTCCCAAATGGCAGATCGGGATGAATGGTTCTTATAACATAACAGAAAAGGAACTGGGTATGATCAGCATGTATCTTACCCGTGAAATGCACTGCTGGCAGATGGCCATCAATATCTCACCGGTTGGAAAATACCGCTCCTTCAATATCAGCATCAGCCCTAAATCAAGTTTGTTAAGAGACCTTCGTATAAACCGCACAAGGTATTTTTATGATCTGTAGGTGCTGGTTCAGGGTTTAGATGTTTAGATGATCATTCCCTTGTATATTCTTCCAGCATAACATGATGAACATCTTCTTTCAGTTTCTCTACCGGTTTGCCTGCAGAAGGAACAGCCGGTAAGAATTGCATCGACAAACGGGTAGGAAATAAATAGAACCTTTTATTGATGGGCATGGCACTCTTTGTTCCTTTTATTACACAGGGTATGATATCTTTTTGTGCAGCAGCGGCCAGGCGAAAAGCGCCGTCGTAAAATGGTTTCATGGGTTTATCGGTTCGGTTCCTGGTTCCTTCGGGATAGATGCACATGTGCATACCGGTGGCCAGTACTTTCTTCATGGCATCAAAACTTTTGCTGCGGCTTTTTTCATCTTTTCGATCAACCAGTACAGAACCTTTTGTATAAAACAAACCAAACAAGGGAATTCTTGCAAAGGATGCTTTGGCAATTGTTTTATTGGGTCCGGGTACATAAGGAGCCGATAAAGGCACATCTAAAAGTGCATTGTGATTAAATACCACCACATAGGTTTCGCCCTGCTTAAAATTTTCTTTGCCTTTTACTTTCACCGGGCATCCCGCCAGGTTCAGCCATACATTCATCCATAGCCTGGCAATGCGGATAAAATAATCCTGCCCTTTGGGATCCTTTACCAGGTTTGTAAGCATGGCAGGAATTATGATGATGAGAAAGGTAATCAGGAATGTAATGAGAGCCCACAGTGCCCAGATGCGGCCAAATATATTTTTAATGATCTTCATCGGCGGCAAAGCTAAGGGGTTAATAATTTCCAGTCGATGGGTGATATGCCTTGTTTTACCAACAGGTCATTTGTTTTTGAAAAATGTTTGCAGCCAAAAAAACCTTTATCGGCTGAGAACGGGGAGGGGTGGGCAGCTTTTAAAACAAAATGTTTGGTTTCATCTATCAGCAGTTGTTTATCCTGTGCAAATCTTCCCCAAAGTAAAAAAACGATGCCGGTTTTTTCGTCGGATATTTTTTGAATAACGGCATCGGTAAATTCGGCCCAGCCGCTTTTGGCATGACTGAACGGTTCGTTGGCCCTTACCGTTAATGCGGCATTCAGCAACAACACACCCTGCTCTGCCCAACGGGTAAGGTTGCCATAAGAAGAAGGCATGGCAACACCAATATCGCTTTGTATCTCTTTAAAGATATTTACCAGCGAAGGGGGAGGTTTGATACCATTTGGAACAGAAAAACTCAGCCCGTGTGCCTGCCCGGCTCCATGATAGGGGTCCTGCCCGATCAATACCACTTTTAATTTGGAGAAGGGAGTTTGGTTAAATGCATTAAAGATGAGCGACCCGGGGGGATAGATGATCTTGCCTGCGGCTTTTTCCGTTTTTAAGAATGTAACAACCTGTTGAAAGTAAGGCTTGGTGAACTCCTGTTGCAACACTTCCTTCCACGATGGTTCTATTTTTACATCCATTATACATAAGATTACATGCAATGTAAAAATTTCTTAGCTTTGCCGCTGCAAAAAATTGGTCCGGTAGCTCAGTTGGATAGAGCATCCTGATTTCTAATCGGGAGGTTCATTGTTTCGAATCCAATGCTTTTTAGGGCCAGAAAATAAAGTTCTTGTATTATAAATTTGGTCCGGTAGCTCAGTTGGATAGAGCATCCCGATTTCTAATCGGGAGGTTCATTGTTTCGAATCCAATGCTTTTTAGGGCCAGAAAATAAAGTTCTTGTATTATAAATTTGGTCCGGTAGCTCAGTTGGATAGAGCATCCCGATTTCTAATCGGGAGATTCATTTTTTCAAATCCAATGCTTTTTAGGGCCAGAAAATAAAGTTCTTGTATTATAAATTTGGTCCGGTAGCTCAGTTGGATAGAGCATCAGCCTTCTAAGCTGAGGGTCATTGGTTCGAATCCAATCCGGATCACAAAAAACCAGGTTCTATTTTAAGAACAGAATTTTTATGTCGGCATTTTGTTACATATTATTCAGTTCAAAACTTGATAAATACTATGTTGGGTCTACTCCTGACTTAGAAAGACGCCTGGAGGAACATAATAGGGGGAAGGAAAAATTTTCCAGTATTGGTGTTCCCTGGATATTAGTGTATAAGGAAATTTTTGAGGAACTGGCAGACGCAAGAAAAAGAGAGCAACAGATCAAAAAGCAAAAGAGCAGAAAATATATAAAGTCGTTGCTGGAAGCAGTTGGATAGCGCATCCCGATTTTTAATCGGGAGGGCCATTTTCCAATCCAATCCGGATCACCCCATTTTTTCAATAGTACGAATATGAAGTCCTGATATAACCTGGAGAACATTGCCGGTGCATTGTAAAAGGAACAGATTCCTTTCTTCAGGTCTTTCTCTGTAAATTCAAACTCCCATCAGGGGTATCTTTCTATTTTTTAATAATTATCAATAATGACTGAAATAATAAATCAGGATACGAAAACTTCTTTTTTCAAATTATTCAAACAAGCCATCCGGGGCGATATCAAGGATTTTACCACGGGTAGTATTGACCGGGCTATCTTTTTGCTGGCGGTTCCTATGGTTTTGGAAATGGTACTTGAATCTTCCTTTGCGCTGGTGGATATTTATTTTGTGAACAAAGTAAGTCCGGCAGCAGCGGCTACTGTGGGGCTGACCGAATCATCTTTGACCATTCTGTATTCTCTTGCCTGGGGACTGGCAATGGGTGCCACGGCATTGATAGCACGAAGGGCAGGCGAAAAGGATTTTAAAAGCGCTTCGTCTGTTGCGGCGCAGGTGATACTTATTGCGACCGCTTTTTCGGTATTAGTAAGCATTTTTGGCATCTTGTTTCCCAAAGAGATATTACGTTTTATGGGTGCCGATGCAAGCCTGGTTGATGAACATTACCGGTTCACCCAGGTAATGCTGGGCAGCAATATTGTGATCATGCTGTTGTTTGTGAACAACGGCATATTCCGCGGTGCCGGCGATGCCTCAGTTGCCATGCGGTCGCTGATCATTGCCAATATCATCAACATCATTCTTGATCCGTTGCTGATCATGGGGTACGGGCCTTTTCCCAAAATGGGATTGATGGGGGCGGCTGTTGCCACTACTATTGGAAGGGGTTGCGGCGTGCTTTACCAGTTCTATCACCTGTTTGGCGGTAAAGACCTGGTAAAACTTTCCATCAGCCAGTTCAAAGCTGATATGAAACTGATAAAAAACCTGCTGAGCACTTCATCGGGTGCCATGTTTCAGTTCCTCATCGGCAGCTGCAGCTGGATCTTCCTCGCAAAGCTTGTTGCCGAATCGGGTGTAGAAGCAACTTCGGGTTATTTCACGGCCATACGGATCTGCATTTTTACCATATTGCCTGCCTGGGGCATTGCTAATGCAGCGGCTACGCTTACCGGTCAGAACCTTGGAGCCGGACACCCGGAAAGAGCCGAGAAGTCGGTTTGGCGAAGCGCTTTTCTTGCATTGTGTTTCTTCATTTTAGTTGGTATTGTTTTCTTTTTCTTTGGCGAAACATTGATGCGGTTCTTTACAAGCAACGAATTGGCGGTAAAGGAAGGAACAAAATGCCTGCACATACTTGCCATCGGGTATACCTGCTTTGCATACGGGATGGTACTTACCCAGGCATTCAATGGGGCAGGCGACAGTAAGACTCCCACTTATATAAACCTCTTTGTTTTTTGGTTTTTACAGATACCCCTTGCCTATTTGCTGGTACGGTACCTCGGCTGGGGAACAACGGGTGTTTATGTGGCCATAAATATCGCAGAATCGGTGCTGGCAATTACCAGTATAATCATCTTCCGAAAAGGCAAATGGAAGTTGGTAAAGGTCTGATTTTGACTATTTTTGGGTAAATAAGAAATTTGTATTCAAATTTTGCCTTTCCATTAATTTAACATTATATTTGCACATAACTCAGACAAAAATTTTTAATAAAATTGAAGTTTATGAAACAAAAACTAACGCTAATTCTGGCATTAACTCTTTTAGCCACAAGTGGTTTTTCCCAGAAAAAAATGAGTAATGACAGTAAGAAGGGCTCCCTTTTTGGTATGCATTTTAATATGGAGGATTTCAATGCCCCTTTGGGCATTAAAGATCCCGGAACAGGAAAAGTTTACAATAAATTCAGGGATATGGACAAAGGATTTTCCCTCTCTTATTGGAAGGGTCTTACTTCAAGGGTTGATCTCTCTATACGTTTGAATGGTATGTTCCGTGATTACCATACAATTTACTATGGAAACCCTGATGGGCAAACAGAATTTGGTCTTGAACTGGAACCAACTTTAAATGTCCGTATATTCCCGGATAAAGCGTTGATCAATCCTTTTGTAACAGTAGGTGTTGGCGGCGGTCTTTATACCGATCATTTTGGCGGTTATGTACCTGCTGGCCTTGGTACACAAATAAATTTCAACAGCGTTACCTATCTTTTTGTTCAGGCTCAATACAGGTGGACATTATCTAAGAAAACATTGGGCGACCACCTGTTCTATTCAGTAGGTTTTGCTCAGAATATCGGAAAAGAAAAAGTGAAAGTGGTTCCTCCACCTCCACCTCCAGTAGTTGAACCTCCAAAAGACAGGGATGGTGATGGCGTTTTAGATGTGGATGACAAATGCCCTGATGTAAAAGGTCTTGCTTCTTTGAAAGGTTGTCCTGATAAAGACGGTGACGGCATTGCTGATGGCGATGACAAATGTCCGGATGTTGCTGGTTTAGCTCGTTACCAGGGTTGTCCAATTCCAGATACTGATAAAGACGGTATCAACGACGAACAGGATAAATGTCCTACCGTTCCCGGTGTTGCCCGCTACCAGGGTTGCCCAATTCCTGATACAGATGGAGACGGAGTAAACGACGAAGAAGATAAATGTATCAACGAAAAAGGACCTGCTTCTAACTATGGTTGCCCTGTAATTGACGAAAAGATCGTTGAGCGTGTGAACAAAGCTGCTCAGAATGTATTCTTCGCAACAGGAAGTGATAAGTTACTTGCTAAATCATTCCCTAAACTGAATGATGTGGTTAGCATCCTGAAAGAGAATCCTTCTTATAAAGTAAATGTAGATGGTCATACAGATGACGTAGGTAAAGATGAGAACAACCAGGTTTTGTCTGAGAAAAGAGCTGCTTCAGTTAAAGCATACCTCGTAAGCAAAGGCATCGATGAGAGCCGTCTTACTTCAACAGGTTATGGCGAAACCAAACCAGTTGCTGATAACAAAACTGCTGCTGGCCGTGCAAAGAACAGGAGGGTTGAAATGACAGTAAGGAATTACTAATCTGGAAACAGATTCCAACTAATAAAAAAGTCCCCGGTTATGCCGGGGATTTTTCTTTTATAGCTTTTTTGAATTTTGGTAAAACAGGAGGAAGTTATTTCATCTTCTCTTCCAGCTCCATCAGTTTCTCAAATGCCGTTTCGTATTCGGCAGATGCTTTCTGCAGATCACTGCTGGTGTTTTTATAAGCCGTTTCTGTTTGAACAAAGCGATTCCTGTCGTTATAAACATCCGGCAAAGCCAGGTCGGCTTCCAGTTGATTTTTTTGTTGATTTAACCGGGCTATCTTTTCTTCCAGCTGGTTGAAGATATTCTTTTGCTTTTGCAACTCTTTCTTTAATTCCTTGTCAATTGAATTTCGCTGAATCTGTTTTTCAGGTTCTTTTAGTTTCTTTTCAACGGGCTGTACCGGCTCAGGTTGTTTAATGGCCTTAGCTTCTTTGACTCTTTCCGCTTCTCTTCTCTCTTTCCAGTCTTCCCATTCTTTATAGGTGCCTTTAAACTCCCGGATCTTATGGTCTTCAATCTCCCATATCTTATTGGCGATCTTGCTGATGAAATAACGGTCGTGACTTACCAGTACAATACTGCCTTCGTATTTGTTCAATGCCTCTATCAGCAATTCAACCGAATGCAGGTCGAGGTGGTTGGTAGGTTCATCCAGCAAAAGAAAGTTGGCTTTGCTTACAATTGTTTTGGCCAGGGCCACCCGGGCTTTTTCGCCGCCGCTTAATACTTTTATCTTCTTATCAACGTCATCGCCGCTGAATAAAAAACATCCCAGTAAACTCCTCAGTTCCAAATCTGTTTTTCCGCTGCGGCTGCTCTGCATCTCTTCCAGTACATTATTATTTACATCCAGCGCTTCCAGCTGGTGCTGGGCATAAAATGAATCGTCTACATTATGGCCCCAGATGCGTTCGCCCTGGAAAGGTTCGGTGCCGGCAATGATCCTCAGTAAGGTTGATTTACCTTTTCCATTAGCGCCGATCAGGGCAACTTTATCACCCCGGTCAATCTCAGCCCCGGTATCTTCAATGATCTGGAGGCTGCCAAAATTTTTTGATACATGCTTCAGGGTACACAAGGTGCGGCCCGGTTGTTTATCAACCGAAAAGTTGATGCGTATGTTGGGCCTTTCTATTTCCACGTCTTCTATACGGTCCAGCTTATCCAGCCGTTTTACTATACTCTGCGCCTGTGCCGCCTTGCTTGCCTTTGCTTTAAAGCGTTCCACAAAACGTTCCTGCTGGCGTATATAATCCTGCTGGTTTTCGTAAGCCTTTTTTTGTATATCTACCCGTAAGGCTTTTTCTGTTTCGTAGAATGAATAATTACCGGTATAAAAATGTAACTGCTGTTGGTACAACTCAACAACCTTGGTAACCATGCGGTCTAAAAAATAACGGTCATGACTTACGATCACCACGGCGCCGGGATAATGCTGCAGGTATTTCTCCAGCCATTCAATACTGGGCATATCAAGGTGGTTGGTGGGCTCATCCAGCAATAGTACATCCGGGTGCATTAAGATCATCTTTGCCAGCAACACCCGCATGCGCCAGCCTCCGCTGAATTGCTTGTAAGGCTTTTGCAGATCGGCATTGGCAAAACCAAGGCCCTGCAATATCTCTTCTGTTTTATGGTGAATGTTATACCCGTCCAATACTTCCATCTCATGAAGCCGGTCGGCATAATCATGCGCCAGGGATTCGTCGCCGGTGGCTTCCAGTTTTTTACCGATCTCTTCAATTTCCTTTTCCAGTTCTTTCACACGCTCAAAAGCGCCCATGGCCACTTCCAGTATCGAATCGTCGGTGTCGAAACTCAGCAGGTCCTGGTGTAAAAAGCCAATAGTGGTTTCCCGGCCTTTTTCAACGGTTCCCTTGGCCGGGCTGTATTGCCCGGTTAAAACCTTCAGCAGCGTGGATTTACCCGTGCCATTATAGCCGATCAATCCAATACGTTCATTGGGCTGAATATGCCAGGTGGCATCTTCTACAATGGTTCTTGCACCAAATTCAAACGTCACATTTTGTAATCCTAAAAGCATAAAAAAGGTATATCAGTTTTACAGGCCGCAAAAATAACGATTATCAAACCTTTCCCGGCCAATCCTGTTATAATATCAAAAAATCTTTCGCTGTGCGATAAACGTACGTCTGTAGAAGTTAGATTTGTATAAAAAAGAACAGATATGAAGAAAATACTTTTAGTACTGCTGGTTGTGATCCTTGGCGTGGTGGGTTTTTACTGGTATAAGTTCAGTAATGCGGGCAAAGGCGACAGCGGACCCAAGCAGAAGGCATTGACATTGAAAAAGCATTCGGATAACTTCAACCAGGCAGTAGCTGCTACCATGAATGCCTATTTTGAAATGAAAGAAGCTTTTGTAAATGCCGATACCACAAAAGTGAAAGAAGGCTGCCGCAAATTCATTCAACTGCTCGACAGCATACCCATGGCCGAATTAAAGACCGATACATTGAATATCTATGATGCTGCTATGGGCAGTCATTCAAATATTAAAAGCAGCGCCCAGTCCATACTGCAGCAAACCGATATCACCGAAATGAGGAAAGACTTCAGCGGTGTTTCTGAAAATCTGTATCCTTCTTTTTTTGGAACCATCAATTACGAAGGGGAGAAGATGTACTGGCAAAACTGTCCCATGGCATTTGGCGATGAGAAAGAAGCCAACTGGATAAGCAATACCGTGGAAGTGGTGAATCCTTACCTGGGAAAAAACCATCCGGAATATAAAGCCACTATGCTGCATTGCGGTTCGGTAAAGGATACCATAAAAGCTAAGTAAGACCGTTTTTTGTTGTTAGTGGCCCATTGAATAAACAGCTATGAAAATTTTTTCTTTTATTTTCCTTTTACTACTGTGTGCCACTTCATCATTTGCACAAAAAAAATACACCATCAGCGGGTATATCAAAGATTCGCTGAATGGTGAAACGCTTATTGGCGCCACCGTAACGGTAAAGGGACAATCGAAGGGGATCAGCAGTAACCAATATGGTTTTTTTTCTATCACACTCACTGAAGGTAATTATGCACTTGTATGCAGTTATATCGGTTACCGGGAAAAGGTAATCGATATAAAACTCGACAATGACCGGCAACTGAATTTTCTAATATTACCAAAAGCCTACCTGTTCCAGGAAGTGGTGGTTAGTACCAAAAAAAGAGACGCTAATGTAAAGAATGCCCAGATGGGAAAATTCACCTTGCCCATGGAACAGATAAAATCCATCCCGGCTTTTTTGGGTGAAGTAGACCTGATGAAGACGGTTCAATTCCTGCCGGGTGTACGAAATGCAGGAGAAGGCAGCGCCGGTATTTATGTAAGAGGCGGAGGGCCCGATCAGAACCTGATACTGCTCGATGATGCACCGGTTTACAATACGGGTCATCTGTTTGGTTTCTTTTCCATTTTTAATGCCGATGCTATAAAGAATGTATCGTTGATAAAAGGAGGAATGCCTGCCCAGTATGGCGGACGTTTATCGAGTGTACTGGATGTTTCGATGAAAGAAGGTAATAACCAAAAACTACAGGTTGATGCCGGGCTCGGACTGATCGCCTCCCGGTTATCCATACAAGGGCCGCTCAAAAAGAACAAATCATCTTTTATTATTTCGGGCCGCAGAACATACATTGATGTATTGACAAAGCCTTTTGTGAAAAAGACAAGCCAGTTTCATGGCTCGGGTTATTTTTTTTACGACCTCAATGCAAAAGTGAATTATATCTTCTCTGAGAAAGACCGGTTATACCTGAGTGGTTACTTTGGGCGTGATGTTTTCGATTTTCAGAACAGCAAACAAAGCCTTAATATAAATATCCCCTGGGGCAATGCCACCGGAACCCTGCGCTGGAATCATGTATACAACCAGAAATTATTCGGCAACACCACATTGGTATACAATGATTACAATTTCACATTCAATGCCGCTCAAAATAATTTCGAATTGAAATTAGCTTCCGGAATAAGAGACATCAGCCTGAAGCAGGATTTTGACCAGTATCCATACACCGGCCATAAACTCAAGTTTGGCGGAATATATACCTATCATAAATTCACGCCTTCTGTAGTAAGCGGGAAACAGGATTCTACTGTATTCAAACCAAACAATGCACAGGTTAAATATGGTCATGAAGCTGCTGTATACCTGCAGGATGACTGGGAAGTGAGTGAAAAATTAAAGATCAATGCAGGTATCAGGTATAGCTGGTTTCAACAGGTAGGGCCTTATAAGATATATACAACAGATGACAATGGTAACCGTACAGACAGTACGGTGTTTGGAAATGGCAAGGGCGTAAAATCCTATGCCGGATTTGAACCCAGGCTTACCATCCGTTACGCATTGAATGATGAAACTTCGGTGAAGGCATCTGTAACACGTAACCTGCAGTACCTGCACCTGGTGAGCAATGCAGGTACTACATTACCCACTGATATATGGGTGCCCAGTACGTATAAAGTGAGGCCACAGTCGAGCTGGTTATATGCAGCCGGCTTGTTTAAGAATTTTAAAGACAATATGTATGAAACTTCGGTGGAGATCTATTACAAACAGATGCAGAACCAGGTAGAATATAAAGAAGGTTACACTCCCAATTCAATTGATGATACAGAAAACTCCTTTACGTTTGGTAAAGGCTGGAGTTATGGCGCCGAGTTCTTCGTGAATAAAACCAAGGGCCGCCTTACCGGTTGGGTGGGTTATACATTAAGCTGGACCTGGCGGAAATTCCCTGCCCTGAACTTTGGAAATAAATATCCTGCCAAGTACGATCGCAGGAACGATATGAGTATTGTAGCTATTTACGAGATCAATAAAAAATGGCGGCTATCTGCATCCTTTGTTTTTGGAACAGGTAATGCGGCTACCTTGCCCGAACGTTTTTATATAGTAGACGGTATTCTTACCCAGGAATACAGTAAGATAAATGAATATCGTTTGCCTTCGTATCACCGGCTTGATTTCGCAGCCATCATGACACCAAAGAAAAACATAAAGCGTAAATGGAAAAGTGAATGGGTGTTTAGTGTATACAATGCGTACAGCCGTAAAAATCCTTACTTCATTTATTTCGATCAGACAGGAAATCCCTTCAACGGTACATTGGAGATACAGGCCAAACAGGTTTCGCTATTTCCCATTATACCAGCCATCACCTGGAATGTACGTTTCTAGAAAATAAAACTGCCCTTATAAAAAGGGCAGCTGTGTGAACTATTTCTATGGGGGTTAGCGTATAAAGGTCTGGTATCTTTCAACCACGGCACCAGGGTAAGCCGGATCTGTTCCCTTGCTTACAACAGTGAATAAAACATTCGTAAGCGTCAGCATCTTCCAGCGGTAATTTTGCGGGGTTGAATTTGCGATCACCGAATCGGCTCCTGAGAACTGGTAAGAACCTGCATCGGTTGTATAAGTATTGAAACGGTACTCGAAAGCGCCGTTGGCTTCAAATTTCACATAATTGGTTGGGTGGGGCGTTTGCTTGATGATGGTGTCTTTTAAAAATACACCGCCCTGGTATATGCGAAGCTGTATCCGGTTGATCCACCAGGTACCTACTACCTGTTGTTCTTTGGGCAGGTCGGCACTGTGGTCGGCCTTGGCACATGAGTTAGAAACAATGATAACGGAGAGCAGGCCAGCAGTTAATAAAAGGGTACTGTAAAACTTTTTCATTTCAAAACAGGATATTGGTTATGCTTTATAACGCAATATTTACCCTTTTATTGCGCTTATTTGGGCTTGTGGATAAACCGGATCACCCCGCTTTTTTGCAGGTCGGAGGATATGCGTACCTCGTAGCGGTTATCGCCATCATGCACCACCATCAGGGCGGTATTGGGAGGGATGGTTCCGAGGTTCTCGGCATACATCACCAGTTCGTTCAGGTCGCGGCTTTCATCAACATTCAACTTCAGACTGAGGGCTTTATCGCTTAGTCTTTTGTGAGATAATATCAGCTTGCCATTAAAGAAAAGAGAAATGCTGTCACCATCTATCTCCCCATTGTCGTAAAGATCAACCGTAAAGGTCTTATTGTCTATCTCGATCGTTTTTAATACATCGCTGTTCCTTTTCTCAAAACGATTATCTGTGGTTCGTTTGCTTTCCGTATCCGGCCTGTTGTTTTGTATCCTGTCTGGTTCAGGCTTGCCAACGTCTTCCCTGCTGATATCCTTGTTTTCTATAACCGGTGTGTTCCTTGCTGAAGGAGTATTCTTGACCTGGGGAGTATTCTTAACCGGGGGTTTGGTTTTGGCAACAGGTGGTGCAGTTGTTACAGGTTTTGTTTTGGGCTTTTCGGCAGGAACAACTGTTTTAGGAGCATTTACTTTAGCGGTGTTCTTATTGTCCTTCTTGTTGTAAAATGCCGAATTCTTTTGCAGCATCCGCCTGGTAAGAACCGTGCTGCCATAGCCGCAATCTCCTGCCTGGTTAGGGGCCGGAACCCAGGTTCCCTCCAGGGTCTGATCTTCTCCCTGCTGAAAAAAAGTAAGTTTATGTATCTGGAAGCAGTTACGGATACTCACCGGAACATTCGTCTTCGTTCTTTCAAACTCGGTTACTTCCACGTATTTGCTGGCTTTATTTACCGTGCCTTTTAATTTACAGATGGTGTAGTAACGCTTGCCCCCGTCGGAGAAATAGGTATAGGAATAGCCCGTCACATTTTTGCCCTTGCACTCAATTTCCAGTACGTAATCGCAACGGTCGCCACCCCAGCCGGAAAAAGTGGTACTCTTATCTACAAATTGTCCCTTCCATTGGCCGGTATAATCCTGGGCCGAAATGTGAGCTGAGAAAAATAAGAGGAAAAGAAGTGGTATATTTTTTTTCATATTCACCTGCAGGTTAATGCCCGTCGCTTTCTTTAATTAGGTTGTTTTCAAAAAGTCGGTTCACAAAGATATTTTAGATAAATTTTTAAGTCGCTAATACTTCGTTAAATTTGCAGTCCGAAAGTCTGTAAAAGACTGGCTTATAAAGATATGATAAAGATAACATTACCGGATGGTGCAGTAAGAGAATACGAAAAAGGTACGTCTGCTTATGGCATTGCAAGATCCATCAGCGAAGGTTTGGCAAAAAAAGTACTGGCTGCCAGTGTTAACGGGCAGGTGTGGGATGCCAGCAGGCCCATCAATGAAGATGCTTCTCTTAAGTTACTTACCTGGGATGATACGGATGGCAAATCAACGTTCTGGCATTCATCTGCCCACCTGATGGCCGAAGCAGTGGAAAGTCTTTTTCCTGGTGTAAAATTCTGGGTTGGTCCGGCAATTGAAAAAGGATTTTATTATGATATGGACCTGGGCGACCGGAAGATGAGTGAAGAAGACCTGGTTGCGCTGGAGAAAAAAATGAATGAACTGGCGAAGCAGAATAATGCGTACCAGCGAAGTGAACGTTCAAAAGCCGAAGCAATAAAATATTTTTCAGAAAAGGGAGACGAATACAAACTCGATCTCTTACAAAACCTGGAAGACGGAAGCATTACTTTTTATACCCAGGGAAATTTTACCGACCTCTGCCGGGGGCCGCATATCCCTTCTACCGGTGCTATTAAAGCAATAAAACTAACCAGTGTTGCCGGAGCTTATTGGAAGGGTGATGAAAAGAACAAGCAGCTTACCCGTATCTATGGCGTAAGTTTTCCGAACCAGAAAGAATTGGATGAATACCTGGCCATGCTGGAAGAAGCAAAGAAAAGGGATCACCGTAAACTGGGAAAGGAATTAAGCATCTACACCATGGACGATAATGTCGGGCCTGGCCTGATATTGTGGATGCCAAACGGTACGGTTATCATTGAGGAACTTGAAAAACTGGCAAAGGAAACAGAAAAGGATGCAGGCTATAAAAGAGTGGTAACACCGCATATTGCTAAAGAAAGTATGTATGTAACCAGTGGTCACCTGCCGTATTATGCCGATAGTATGTTTCCGCCGATGGAGATGGATGGGGAAAGATATTACCTGAAGGCGATGAACTGTCCGCATCACCATAAAATATTTGATGCAGAGCAAAAGAGTTATAAAGACCTGCCTTACCGTATCGCAGAATATGGAACCTGTTACCGGTACGAACAAAGCGGCGAATTATTCGGCCTGATGAGGGTACGCTGCCTGCATATGAACGATGCACATATTTATTGCAGCAAAGAACAGTTTGCGCAGGAATTTAAGGCAGTGAACGACATGTACCTGAAATACTTCAAAATATTCGGAATTGAAAAGTATGTGATGCGCCTTTCCTTACACGACCCGGCAAAGCTGGGACAGAAATATGTAAACGAACCGGAACTTTGGTTAGAGACAGAAGAGCTGGTAAGAAATGTTTTGATAGATACCGGGGTGCCTTTTGTGGAAGTAAAGGGCGAAGGTGCATTCTACGGACCAAAGATCGACGTACAGATATGGAGCGCCATCGGCCGGGAATTTACCCTGGCAACAAACCAGGTTGACTTTGCGCAATCCCGTAGTTTTAAATTATCGTTTACCAACCAGAATAACCAGCCCGAAATACCCCTTATCATACATCGGGCACCCCTGGGTACCCATGAGCGGTTCATTGGCTTTTTACTGGAGCATTATGCAGGTAAATTCCCCGCCTGGCTGGCCCCCCTGCAGGTGAAGATCCTGCCCATCAGCGATAAATTCATGGATTACGCAAATACAATTTTGCAAACGCTGAAAAAAGCAGATATTCGTGCAGAGATCGATGACCGGAATGAGAAGATAGGAAAGAAGATACGGGATACAGAGATCGCTAAAGTTCCTTATATGCTGGTGATCGGCGAAAAAGAAATGAACGAAGGAAAAGCGTCCATCCGCCGGCAAGGCAAAGGCGACCTGGGCGCAAAAGATGTAAAAGAATTTGTGGATGAGATCGTTGCTGAAATAAAAGAAAGAAGAGCTGACTGATTTGACGATGAATCAATTTGAAGATTTGAAGATTAAAGCATCACCCGTCTTCAAATTTTCAAATCATCAAATTTTCAAATTGATATTGATAAACAAAATTGTAAACTAAAATTTTTAAATGGCATTTCCACCAAGACCCAACCGGGGAGGATTTAATCCCCGTTTTAGAAAAGAACAACAACAGGAACACCGTACCAACCACATGATAAGAGTCCCCGAGGTACGGCTGGTAGGGGAGAATGTAGAAGTAGGAGTATATGCGTTACAAGACGCCTTAAAGATTGCCCAGTCACTTGAATTAGACCTGGTAGAAATTTCCCCGGGAGCCAATCCGCCGGTGTGCAAGATCATTGACTACAATAAATTTTTGTACGACGAGAAGAAGAAGAAGAAAGAGATGAAGGCCAAGTCGAAGACCAGTGAGGTTAAAGAGATACGCTTTACACCCAATACCGACGATCACGATTTTGAATTTAAAGTAAAGCATGCTGAAAAATTTCTTTCGGAAGGAGATAAAGTAAAAGCACACGTTCAGTTCAAGGGCCGTGCCATTATGTTCAAAGAAAGAGGCGAATTATTGTTATTGAAATTTGCCGACCGGTTAAAAGAAGTAGGCGCTTTGGAAGGGCTGCCTAAGATGGAAGGAAAACGAATGCTGGTGATGTTTGCTCCAAAGGCCCAGCAAAAGAGGAGAACCTCGGAACTTGGCAAACTGGTTTCTTCCGAAAAGCTTGAGCCAAAAGAACCGAAACAGTAAAAGATCAACCATATCATTTAAAAGGCTTTTAAAAGCCTTTTTTTATTTTTGACAATTCCGATGATCTTCAGCAATGGATACCAGCCTCAATAAATACATCAGCGATTCGGGTTTCTGCTCACGCAGGGAGGCGGATAAATATATTGAGCAGTTACGGGTAACCATTAACGGCGTGGAAGCGTTGAAAGGGAACCGGGTAAAAGAAGGCGATGTGGTGCTGGTGGATGGTGAACCCATCCGTAAAAAAAAGGAAACGGTTTACCTGGCATTGAATAAACCCAAGGGCATTACCTGTACCACCGATATGAAGGATAAGACCAATATCATTGATTTTGTGAATTTCAAAACACGGGTATTTCCCATCGGCCGGCTCGATAAACGGAGCGAAGGGCTTATCTTTTTAACCAACGACGGCGATATTGTGAACAAGATACTCCGTGCCGGTAATCGCCACGAAAAGGAATACATAGTTACGGTTGACCAGCCCATCAGCCCTGAGTTTATTCAGAAGATGCGGAACGGGGTCCGCATTTTGGGAACGATCACCCAAAAATGCTTTGTAAAGCAGGAAGGGCCAAACCGCTTTAAGATCATCCTCACCCAGGGCCTTAACCGGCAGATACGTCGCATGTGTGAGGCATTGGGTTATAACGTGGAAACCCTCAAACGCACCCGTATCATGAATATGACCTTAGGTGGCCTGCCCCCGGGTAAATGGCGCTATTTTACCCCGGCCGAGATCGGTACCATTACTGAAATGCTGAAGTATTCCAGTAAAACTGCAGAAGGGGCAGAGGGGATGGATGAATAATGCCAAAGGGTATAAAAACTTCCTCAAATCTGCCAGATTCTACCCATTTCCCCTTATCTTTGCCGCCCGAAAAAGAAAAGCTCTTTTTCCAGACATTTCCCACAAGGCTCAACAAGTGTCCCGTCATTTCGGAACCGCCAGTAGGGAGTAACTAAAAACAGTTATGTAATGCCAAAGGTTAAAACCAACAGCAGCGCCAAGAAGCGCTTTAAAGTTACCGGTACCGGTAAGATCACTCACCAGAAAGCTTTTAAACGTCACATCCTCACCAAAAAATCAACCAAGCGCAAGCGTGCTATGCGTAAAGACGGCGTGGTTAGCGATGCCAACATGCATTTTGTAAGAAGGTTACTGGGGCTAAAATAAGCTCCCGCAACGATCAACTTTTAACTATTAACTTTAAACGAATTAAGATATGCCACGTTCAGTAAATGCAGTAGCCAGCAGGGCCCGCCGCAAAAGAATATTAAAAGCTGCCAAAGGATTCTATGGTAAGCGTAAAAATGTATACACCGTTGCCAAAAACGTAATGGAAAAAGGCTTAACATACAGCTATGTTGGCCGTAAAAATAAAAAGCGTGAATACCGCACATTGTGGATCGCCCGTATCAATGCTGCTGTTAGGGAAGAAGGAATGACCTACAGTGAATTCATCAACAAATTAAGCGTTAAGAAGATCGACCTGAACCGTAAGGTGCTGGCCGACCTGGCTATGAATGAACCGGAAACCTTTAAAAAACTGGTACAGTCTGTAAAATAAGGACGACCTGAATTTTATACAGCCGGGAGCATTTGCTCCCGGCTTTTTTTGTGCCTGTCCCTCTCCTTAAGGAGAGGGGTTGGGGTGAGGTGGACATTTTTCAGTGAAAGAAATTTACCCTGAAAAAAAGTGATTCTGTTACATTTGTAAAAATATTATTCACCCTTAATTTCTCAGTACAGTAAATGGATAATTCCTACACCGACCTTGTTCACCAGACCTTCAATTTTCCGCAGGAGGATTTTAAAGTAAAGAATGAGTATTTGCAATACAACGACCTTGACATCAAGGCGCTGATCGACAAATACGGAACGCCATTAAAACTTACCTACCTGCCCAAAATTGGTAACCAGATAAACAAGGCCAAACGGATGTTTGCCGCTGCTTTTAAGAAGTACAAGTATGAAGGCGAATACAATTACTGTTACTGTACGAAGAGTTCTCATTTTTCTTTCATCGTGGAAGAAGCATTGAAAAACGACATCCACCTGGAAACGTCCTTTGCCTACGATATTGAGATCATCAAAAAACTGTATGCAAAAAGAAAGATCAACAAAGATACTTTCATCATCTGTAACGGATATAAACAAAAGTCGTACACCAGCCGTATTGCCGGGCTGCTGAACAGCGGGTTCAAAAATGTTATTCCCATCCTTGATAATGTTGACGAATTACGGGCGTATATCAAATCGGTGAAAGTGCCTTTTAACCTGGGTATACGGGTGGCGGCAGAGGAAGAACCCAGTTTTCCTTTTTATACATCCAGGCTGGGCATCCGTGCAAAAGACATCCTGGAATTTTATGTAGATAAGATAGAAGGAAACGAACATCGCTTCCAGCTAAAGATGCTGCATATCTTTCTGAACAAGGGTATTAAGGATGATGTTTATTACTGGAGTGAACTGAATAAGGTGATCAACCTGTATTGCCAGTTAAAGAAGATCTGTCCCGAACTTGACTCCATTAATATCGGCGGCGGCTTCCCCATCAAGCATTCACTTGGGTTTGATTATAACTACCAGTTCATGATCAATGAGATTGTGCGGAATATTAAAGTGGCCTGTAAAAAAAGTAAGGTGCCCATGCCGCATATCTTTACCGAGTTTGGAAGCTACACCGTGGGAGAGAGCATGGCGCATATTTACAGTGTGATAGGACAGAAGATGCAGAACGACCGGGAAACCTGGTATATGATCGATTCCTCTTTTATTACCACGCTACCCGATACCTGGGGCATTGGAGAAAAATTCCTGATGCTGCCGATAAACAAATGGGATAATGAATACCACCGGGTGGTGCTGGGTGGTATTACCTGCGACAGTCATGATTATTATGATAGTGAGGAACACATCAATGAAGTGTTCTTACCAAAGATCAGTAATGGCGAACCGTTGTATGTAGGCTTCTTTCATACCGGCGCTTACCAGGACCAGATAAGCGGATACGGCGGTATCAAGCATTGCCTCATTCCATCGCCCAAGCACATCATAGTAGGGCATGATAAGAACGGAAAGCTTACCGATTGGGTTTATGCAAAAGAACAAACCGCACAGAGTATGCTGAAGATACTTGGATACAAATAAATAAAACATGGCCATGAAACAGTTATCAATTTTCTTTCTTTTTTTATGTTTAGCAGTTGCAGGTAATGCACAAACTGCTGAAGATTCAGTTAAGGCAACGGTGAATAACTTATTTACAGCGATGAAGAATGCAGATGCTGTATTGCTTAAATCTGTTTTTGCCGACAGCGCCATCCTGCAAACCATTACAAGAAACAAGGAAGGTAAAACGGAAGTAAAGACCGATGAAGTTGCCGGCTTTATTGACCAGATAACCAAACTGCCTAAAGATGCAGCCGATGAACGCATCACCTACGATGTGGTACGGATAGATGGTTCGCTTGCCATTGCATGGACGCCTTATAAATTTTACTTTAATGGAAAGTTCAGTCATTGCGGGGTAAACTCATTCCAGCTGGTACGTTTCAACGGCACCTGGAAAATTCAGTATTTGATCGATACACGCCGCAGGGCAGGTTGTGAGTAGTAAAATAATAAAGCCTTCCCAGGACTGGGAAGGCTTACCCGGTTACTACCGGGAACAAACCAACTGTATGCTCATTTATGAAAAAAAACTACTGCTTTACTGAATACTGATCTCTTTGCTGCCGTTCTTCACGTCTTCTTTTTTTGGTAATTCCAGGGTAAGGATACCGTTTTCGTATTTAGCCGAAATGTTGGCCGTGTCAATCTTTTCGTCGATGGTAAAGCTGCGTTTAAAGGCTTTATGACTGAATTCCCTGCGGATCATCTTATCTGTTTCTGTGTTCTTTTCCGCTTTCTTTTCAGCGCTGATGGTTAAAAGCTTTTCATCGAGCTTTATATTGAAATCAGCTTTTTCCATTCCCGGTACGGCCAGTTCTATCTGGTAGTGATCATTTTTGTCAACGATGTTTGCCGGAGGAAAATGAAGTACATCTTCTCTAAGTGTTTTACCAAAAGTGAGTGGCAGGTCGTTGAACAGGTCGTTTATTAATCCGTCAAAAGACCTGTGCATGGGGTTGTTAACTTTTACGAGTGTCATAGCTATTATTTTTTTAGGTTTAAAATTTTTGCTTTCGGGAGTGATTCTTCAAATGCCATTCCACCGGAGTTTTCCGGACAAAATTTCTAACCTGGTTTTCTTTTAAAGCCATAATGACCGCAGCAGGTGTTTGCCGGTGCCATAATTTCCGGATCAGGAGATTTCGATTTCGGGAAATGTAGGTGCCGGGTATTACGTTATTAAACAGAAGAGCCTAATTTTGCGTTATCATTAAAACAAAAGCAAAATATGTATCCGGAAGAAATAGTAATACCAATGAAAGAAGAGCTTACTGAGAATGGCTTTTCAGAATTATTAACGGCTGATTCGGTTGAAAAAGCCCTGGCCGAAAAAGGAACCACCCTGGTTATGATCAACTCTGTTTGCGGCTGCAGTGCCGGTACAGCAAGGCCGGGCGTTTTGATGGCTGTAAGCAATACAGCTAAAAAACCCGATCATATCACTACCACATTTGCAGGGTTTGATATTGATGCAGTAAGAAAATTAAGAGAACACCTGTTGCCTTATCCGCCGTCGTCGCCGGCCATTGCCTTATTTAAAGACGGACAACTGGTTCATTTTATTGAACGCCACAATATTGAAGGCAGAAGCGCCCGGATGATCGCCGATAACCTTATCGGGGCTTTTGACCAGTATTGTAATTAAGTTTTTATAATAAGAGATCCCACCAACATGCCTCCCGGTAAACGGGAGGTTTTGTTTTATTACTGCGTTGAATAAATGAATATATTGCATTCCTATTTTTTAAACATACAACCTTACTGATGTATCCCAATTTATATTATGTATTCAAAGACTGGTTTGGTGTAGAGTGGAAGGCATTGAGTTTTTTAAATACATTCGGCCTGATGGTGGCCATGGGCTTTGTGGCTGCAGCCATCGTGTTGAGTAAGGAATTACAACGAAGGGAAAAGATGGGCCTCTTATCGCCCCGGCAGGAAATGATAGTGGTGGGAAAGCCGGCTTCAATGAGCGAACTGCTTATTAATGCCATTGCAGGATTTATTTTCGGGTATAAACTCATCGGCCTTTTCTTCAGCAAGCCAGCTGATGTGAATCCCCAGGATTATATTTTTTCAGCAGAAGGGAGCATTGTGGGAGGCCTGTTGGTTGCAGCTTTTCTTACCGGGCTTAAATGGTGGGACAAGAACAAACAGAAACTTAAAGAACCAGAGAACCGGAATGTACGCATCTGGCCGCACGACCGGGTAGGAGATATCATCATACTGGGGCTTGTATTTGGAATACTGGGCGCCAAGTTGTTTGATAACCTGGAGAACTGGGATGACTTTGTTAAGGACCCTGTTGGCCATTTGTTTTCTGCAAGCGGACTTACCTTTTACGGCGGATTGATAGTAGCAGCTATTGCCATTTGCTGGTATGCCGTTAAAAAAGGGATCAAGGTTGTTCACCTGGTAGATGCTGCAGCACCGGCGCTAATGATCGCCTATGCGGTAGGACGCATAGGTTGCCAGGTGGCAGGTGATGGCGATTGGGGTATTTATAACAGCGCTTATATTACTGATGAAGCCGGGGTAGTTGTACAGGCCGGTTCAGGAGACTTTGAAAATGCCCTGAAAAAGAACAGCACCTATTTCCTGGATGGTACGGTGATTGAAAAAACACTTAGCGGAAAGGACAGCACCATTTATATTACCAATCGAAAACACGAAAGCCTGGACCTTGTTCCTCATAAATCGTTTAAGGCGCCTTCTTTTTTGCCAACCTGGATGGTTGCATATACCTTTCCCCGTAACGTTAACAAAGACGGGGTTCAAATGAGAAACTGTGAAGACGAGCATTGCCGTGCTTTACCCCTGCCTGTTTTCCCAACCCCCTTTTACGAAACGGTAATGTGCAGCTTGCTGTTTATTTTCCTCTGGACTATACGGAAGCGCATAGTAACTCCTGGTATAATGTTTGGCATTTACCTCATTTTAAATGGAATAGAGCGTTTTGCTGTAGAATTAATACGGGTTAATAATACCTATTCCATATTTGGATTTCATCCTACCCAGGCCGAGATAATATCGGTAAGTCTTATACTGGTTGGCATTGGCCTCATCATTTATTCAAAAAGAAAAGCAGCACAGGAGCAATCCTGAGGGGTTTCCCAAATTTCTCCCTTCTTGTAACCAATCCTTTAGTTCAACGTATACAGGGATATTACCACATATCCTTGAAATCTACCGTTGAATATAAAACAATGTACTATGCAAAACAAAGTACCTACTTTTGTGAAGTAGTTATTAAAGTATAGAACTACAGTATTAAAAAGCCAAAAACAAAAAGTAAAACCATGAAAAAATTCTTCAGCCTGCTGGCTGCTATGAGCGTTGCCGTATGCAGTTTTGCACAATCCGGTTCTAAAGTAACCGGAAGTATCAAAGACGGCGGTAATCAGAAAGTAATTGATGCCGCTTCGGTCTCTCTTTTAAATGCCAAAGATTCAAGCCTGGTAAAAACAGCCGTTGCCGATAAAAACGGCAATTTCTCTTTCGAAAACCTGAAAGACGGTAATTACCTGGTTATGGCCACATCATTAGGTCATACCAAGAGCTACAGTAAATCCTTCAGCCTTTCTTCTAGCCAGTCAACCGTTGCATTAGACGTTTTGCAATTACAACCTGTAAGCAAGAACCTGCAGGAAGTTTCGATAAGCTCTAAAAAGCCCCTGATCGAAAGAAAGCTTGACCGTACCATTGTGAATGTAGACGCATCTATTACCAATGCCGGCAACACGGCGCTGGAAGTATTGGAAAAAGCTCCGGGTATTACCGTGGACAAGGACGGAAACATCAGCCTGAAAGGAAAAGCAGGGGTGGTGATCTATATTGATGGCCGTCCGAGTTATTTAAGCGGGCCCGACCTGGCCAATATGCTTCGTAATATGACAGCCAATCAACTGGAGCAGATCGAGATCATGACCAATCCTCCTGCAAAATATGATGCAGCAGGTAATGCCGGTGTGATCAATATCAAAACAAAAAAGAACAAGCAGTTTGGATACAATGGAAGTGTTACCAGTGGGTATACCCAGGGCAGGTATGCCCGATTCAACGAAGCAGTAAGTTTTAACTACCGTAACCAGAAAGTGAATTTCTTCTCTAACCTGAATTATAACCGTAACCACCGGAGCGAAGAACTTTACATTACAAGAAACTTCCGGGAAAGTGCTACCAAAGAAATCAAATCCATCTTCGACCAGAAAACAAGGATGGAAAATCAACGCCATTATTACAATGCCAAGATCGGGGCCGATTTCTTTGTTACAAAGAAAACAACATTGGGCGTTGTGCTGAACGGATTTTACAATCCAAGTTCATGGGAGAGTGAGAGCAGTACCGATATCTATGATCCCAATCACGTACTTACCAGTAAAACTGGCGCCACTACCCGTAACGATGAAAAGTGGAAGAACTTCAGCGGTAACGTTAACTTCCGTACCGTACTGGATTCAGCCGGGCAGGAGATCTCGGCTGATGTGGATTATGTACGATATAGTTCAAGCAGCATTCAGCCGCTCACCAGTTATTATTACGATAATGCCGGCAACCTTACACAAGCTCCTGATGTATTGCTTGGCACCTTACCTACCGATATTAAAATATACAGCGGCAAGATCGATTACAGCCTGCCTTTAAAGAAAGGTGCAAAGTTTGAAGCAGGTATCAAATCAAGTTATGTAAAAACAGATAACGATGCACGCTACGACAGCGTGAAAACAAACTACATGCTGTTAGACAGTGGCCGCAGCAATCACTTCATCTATGATGAGAATATAAATGCAGCGTATGTGAACTACAGCAGACCCCTGGGTAAAAAATGGAGCGCCCAGCTTGGTTTGCGCCTGGAGAACACCAATGCAAACGGTGTTTCAAAAGGGTATACGTATAACACACAGCTGAACAAGTTTCAATACACTGAAACAAAATTCAGGAGGTCGTATTCGCAACTGTTCCCAACCGTTTATGTGCAGTACACTGCCAGCGAAAAAAATCAGTTTGTTATTAATTACGGCAGAAGGGTGCAACGCCCTGATTATGAAGATATGAATCCGTTTGTGCACTTCATAGACAGGTATACATTTGAGCAAGGTAACCCCAATTTAAGTCCACAGTTTGCACACAACATTGAACTGAGCCATACCTATAACGGGTTCCTTACCACTACGGTGAACTATACCACTACCACGGATATCATTCAGCAGGTGCTGGAGCAAAATGAACTGACCAACGAAACCTTTATCAAGAAGGCCAATATTGCCAACAGCAAACAAATAGGCCTGGCTGTTTCTGCCAACAAATCAATAACCAAATGGTGGAGCGCCAATATCTATACGAATGTGTACAACAATCACTTTAAAGGTGTGGTGAATAATGAGCCCATCTCCATAGGTGTTACCACCTTCCTGGCGC
Organism: Ferruginibacter sp.; assembly: GCA_044220615.1. Lineage (GTDB taxonomy): Bacteria > Bacteroidota > Bacteroidia > Chitinophagales > Chitinophagaceae > Ferruginibacter. The sequence goes on from JBGAQR010000001.1 coordinate 839,764, forward strand.
AGATGCAGCACCAGTTCAAATTCAGTAAAGGATGGGCAGCTGAGTTAAGCGGCTTCTACCGCAGCAAAGGCCTGGAAGGCGTGATCTATATCAAACCAATTGTACAGGTAAATGCAGGGATAAGCAAACAGGTGCTTAAAAATAAAGGGAGCATCCGGTTGAACGTTCGTGATATTTTTGCCGGCGGAGTATTTAAAGGCTACAGCAAATACAGCAATGTAGATGCAGAGTTTAAGAATGTGAACGACAGCCGGGCGGTATCGTTGAGCTTTACCTATCGTTTCAACAAGGGTAAATTAAAAGCCGGAAGCAGCAAAAGGAATGGCGGAGCCGGCGACGAACAGAACCGGGTGAAAAGCGGAAACTAATCCGGTACCTGGAATAAGATAAAACAAGTGGTTCTTTTTGTATAAACCTGTCGTCTTTGTGCGGCAGGTTTTTTACTTTTGGAAAAAATACCATTATGCCATCATTTGACCTGGTAAGCAAAGTTGACCTGCAGACGCTGGACAATGCCATCAATACTGTTGTTAAAGAAATAACCAACCGTTTCGACTTTAAAGGTTCCCACGTGGTAATTGACCTCAACAAAAAGGAATTTAAAGTGAACCTGGAGGCCGATAGTGAAATGAAGCTGAACCAGATCACCGACGTAATGATCAGCAGAAGTATGAAACAGGGCCTGGCCGGGGAGATATATGACCTGGGCAAAGAACCTTACCAGAGTGGAAAAGTGGTTAAAAAAGAAGTTCCGGTCCGCAACGGCATAAAACAGGAAGACGCCAAAAAGATAGTAAAATTGATAAAAGACGGTGGTTTTAAGGTACAGGCGGCCATTATGGACGATATTATAAGAGTATCCGGCAAAAAGATCGACGACCTGCAGGCCGTGATTCAGGCCTCAAAAGGCTGGGGATTGGGTATTGCCCTTCAATATATCAACATGAAAAGCTGAATTTTTTGATGTTTCAACGGTAAAACTCGATATTTTGCCCTATCTTTGCCGCTTTGATAATCAGTACGGCAAAATCCGTACACAAACCATAACAAATTATGAAACAAGGCATTCACCCGGATAGTTACAGGCTTGTGGTTTTTAAAGACATGAGTAATGGAACCCAGTTCTTAAGCCGGTCAACCGCTCCCTCAAAAGAAACAGTTGTTTACGAAGATGGTAAAGAATACCCGGTGATCAAACTGGAGATATCTAATACCTCTCATCCTTTCTATACCGGTAAGAACGTATTGGTGGATACAGCAGGACGTATTGATAAGTTCAACAAGCGGTACGAAAAAAAAGCAAAATAATTTAATTCAGATCATTATCTTTATTTAAAGTTTGTTTTTCATGGCTATACTTTAAGTCCCTTCGGTTCTCCGGGGGGATTTTTATTTTTAGTAGTTTTACCCCATGCAAAAGATCATCTTTACAGAAGAATACTGTAAACCGGAGAATCTCCATCCTTTTACATACACCCGGCACATCCACGACATACGCATCGGCATTTTAACCGTCCGGGAAAAATGGGAACGCTACTTAAAGATCCCATCGGCTGATAAATGGGAAGACAATTACCTCGACAGCGAACGATCCATCAAAATAGAAAAGGGTATAGGTAAAGATGATTACCTGATGGTGCATGCCAATATATTGCCTACGGCTGCATTGATAGACAGGATCAAAAAACTGAAGAACGGGGAATTCCTTTCCTCCGGCACCGAAGGCGGGGTTGCATACAAGTTCTCCAATAAGGAGGTGCTGGATCTTCATAAAATAAAAGTGAATCATTCGGTAGGATACCGGGGGGATATGAAAGCCATCCATCTTCCCTGGCAGATATTTCAGTTAAACGACTGGGCCATCCGGGAAGATTTTTCTTTGATCACCGGCAAGAGAAGATCGAAACCAATATCAAAAACAAACAGAACCGTTAAGCCTTCCCGTATCTTCCTCGAAACAGGAGTTAAAATGGAGCATTGCGTTTTAAATGCAGAAGACGGACCTATCTATATTGGCAAGAATGCCCTTATTATGGAAGGCGCCTGCATAAAAGGCCCCGTTGCAATTTGCGAAGGCGCCGTAGTGAAGATGGGAACTAAAATTTACGGCGCAACCACAGTAGGTCCATATTGCACAGTAGGAGGTGAAATAAAAAACTCGGTGCTGTTTGCCTACAGCAATAAAGCACATGATGGTTATTTGGGAGATAGTGTGTTAGGAGAGTGGTGCAACCTGGGTGCCGGTACCAGCAACAGCAATGTAAAGAACAATGCCGGGGAAGTGAAGTATTGGCTGGATGCCGATAAAAAAGAAATGGCGGCCGGTAATAAGGGCGGACTGCTAATGGGAGATTATTCCAAAGCGGCCATAAACACCTCATTCAATACCGGTACGGTGGTGGGTGTTTGCTGCAACGTTGTTTCGCAGGGACTTACACCAAAGCTTATTCCTAATTTTTCGTGGGGAGCGGATGGGATCACAAAATATAAACTGAATAAGTCCCTGGTAGATATTGATAACTGGAAAAAAATGAAGGGCCTGAATATCAGCGACCGGGAGAAAAAGATTTTGACAGATATTTACAAACTATACTAAAAAACTAACTGACCATGCGTAAACAAATTGCTGCAGCCAACTGGAAAATGAATCTTACCCTGCAACAGGCAGAGAAATTAATGGATGAACTGATCGCAATCCCTCATAACCTTACTGCAAACCAGGAGGCGGTATTTGGCGTACCGTTCCCATATCTTACCAGCGTAAAAAATAAACTGGCAGGCAAGAAGAATGCCTTTGTAGCCGCACAAAACTGTTACGATAAAAAGAGCGGCGCTTATACAGGCGAAACAAGTGCAGAGATGCTTAAGAGTATCAACGTAGATTATGTGATACTGGGCCACAGCGAACGCAGGGAATATTTTAATGAAAGTCATGCTATGCTGGCCGCTAAGGTGAATATCTGTTTAGAGAACGGATTGAAACCGATCTTTTGCTGCGGAGAAGCTTTAGCAGTAAGAGAAGCCGGCAACGAAAATAGTTTCGTGGAAACACAACTGAAGGAAAGCCTGTTTCATTTAACAGCAGAACAGTTGACCGGCTTTGTCATTGCCTATGAACCCATCTGGGCTATCGGCACCGGTAAAACAGCCAGCAACGAGCAGGCGCAGCAGATGCATGCACATATACGCAGTGTAATGGCAAAGCAATATGGGCAAGCAGTGGCCGACAGCATTTCCATTCTTTATGGCGGAAGTGTAAAAGCAAATAATGCCAAAGAGATATTTGCACAGCCCGATGTGGATGGTGGCCTGGTGGGCGGTGCCAGCCTGGTTGCTGCAGATTTTGCAGCCATCATCAACAGTTTGAAGTAGGAAATAACTTCACTATATAATCATCTTCCATGTTCATCCGGCGTTTGTACCGATATAACAAAGCGCTTTGCGGTTTATTTGCTGTATTTATTATCCTGTTTGTGATAATAAATTATAAATGGGGAACGGTTGCAACACCGGTGCTGCAATACGGCATGTACAGCACTGTATTTACCACAAAAGATACACAAACGGCCTACCGGGTGCTGGCCAACGGGCAACCAATAAACAATGCAACCATCTCATTAACGAGCCGTGACATTTTGCAGATATACCCCGATACCTATACCCGCCAGGCCCGGGTTAATAGAGATGCATACGTAATCATGGAAAGATACTTTGGATACGCCGGCCTTTCTTCACTTTTGAAATACGACCGGTTCAGCAATACAATATCCGATAGCCTGTTCATGAGCTGGTATAAGGCCCAGGCAGAAAAGATAACGGGTAAAAAAATTAAGGACCTTATGGTCTATCAACAGCATTTCACCTGGAATGGCAGCAGCTTACAGCCAATAGACAGCACCATTAAATTATACAGTCTTGGTAATTAATAAAACCCATAGGAAGAATTTCGCGGTTTTTTATGTTTGCTGCTTTGTACTAAGCTATGGCTGGCTTTTTTTTAACCAGCTTTTGTTTCACCAGTTGCAGCCGGTATTTTTTCTCAACAGGCTTGATCTTTCGCTGAATATTGTTTTGCTGGCAGGAATTCAAAAGGCATTGATCAATAATTACCCATTGCAATTGATATTAGACATACTGTTCTTGCTGATGCCTTTTATGCTGCTGATCACGGTGAATAAAAAAGGACAAACTTATATCGCCATACTTAACTGTGTCTTCAATTTTATTTATACACTGCTTTTATCATCTTTTACCCCACTGAGCATTTCCGGTTTTGCCGGCTGGATCCTGTTGCCATGGATATTTGTATCCCGGCCAGACAGCGGGTTTTATTTTTCACTTAACAGCATCCGCTACCTGTTCCTGCTCTTCTTTTTCTCTGCCGGGTTGTGGAAGATAAGAACCGGCGCCGTGTTCAATACAGAACAAATGAGTGGGGTATTGCTGCTGCAGCATACTGCTTATCTGGCGGATGCACCTTCGGATTGGTTTACGAAATGTGTTAACTACCTCGTCATTCATAAACAGCTTTCCTTTCTGCTCTATTTGCTGGTAACCCTGGCTGAGTTGGTTTTTGTAATTGGCTTTTTAACTAAAAAATACGACAAGGTATTAATTGTGATCTTCCTGCTTTTTGTACTGTTTGATTTTATCCTCATGCGGATAAACTATTTCCCCTGGGTGGCTTTTTTAGGGTGCCTGTGGTTTGCAAAGTATAAGGAACCGAATGCCGAAAATGAAACGGGTTGATATTCTGGCCCACCCATAGCAGATGATTGTTTTATCAGTTGTATTCAGCTAAATTTGATTACTGAATAAAGCATATCTAACCGGTTAGCTACAGTATTACAAACAAATATATGAATGCAGGCAAATCCTTATTTCAGAGTTTATTGTGGCGTGGCCTGTATTATGTTTCTGCTTTCATCATTAACATACTCATTACCCGGCATTTCCAGGCCTCTGTGAGCGGATCTATATACTACATCAGCAGTATATATGCCCTGGTGTTGCTTTTCACCAGTTTCAGCCTAGAATCAGGGATCATTTATTTTACGGCACGCAAAGAGATTTCTGCAGGAAAATTATTCTCATTTTCTATGGGATGGTCTTTGTTGTGCGGAACAGCAGTCTTTCTTGGAGTGTACTTTTTCTTCCCAAAGGCATACAATGAAATGTCTTCATCATTGTTGATCTTTTCTTCAGTAGCCTTTATTTTCGGTAACCTTTTATCAACATATTGCAGCGGCTTTTTTTATGCACATAACCATTTTGCTGTTCCCAATATCATTAATATTATTTGTACGGTCATATTAATGTTGTTACTTCCTTACAACGGAAAATCGCTCCTTCCTGGCGTTACCAACAGCAATTACCTTTATATTTATTTCGGATCTTTTATGCTGCAGGGTGTGCTTGTTGCCATTGCGGCCAAACTTACATATGTACCCGGCAGTAAATTGCATTTACTCTCTGTTGCAGATTTCGGTAAACTGCTCCGCTATTGTTCGCTTGCATTTCTGGGGAATGTTATCTATTTTTTTCTTTACAGGATAGATTACTGGTTCGTGGAAAAATACTGCACACCTGCCGAACTTGGTAATTATATCCAGGTATCAAAGCTCGGCCACCTGTTTTTTATTTTACCAACAATATTAGCCAGCGCAGTCTTCCCGCTCACTGCCGGTGGAAAAAAAGAGGATGTAATACACATGTTGATGCTGCTGCTCCGCATCATCTTTACCGGCTACCTGTTATGTTGCGGATTACTGGCATTGACCGGCCGTTGGCTTTTTCCCTTTGTATTCGGCGAAAGTTTTTCAGATATGTACCAACCCTTCCTGTTACTTATTCCGGGCATCTTATCATTATCGGGACTGTTTGTGGTAACAGCTTATTTTGCAGGACGGGATAAGGTTCGTACAAACATCACCGGTTCCATATATGCCCTGGCTGTGATCCTGGCAGGGGATATCATTTTCATTCCACGTTATGGAATACTTGCAGCTGCATTGGTAAGTAGTGTTGGGTATATCGTTTTCCAGGTTTATATTATTACTGAATTCCGAAAAGAATCTGCTGTGCCGTTAGGCAGGTTATTCCTGCTTCGGGCTTCCGATATCCGGGAAATTAAAAGTATGGCAATAACCTTATTAAAAGGAAGAGGGAGATAACAGTATGAAAAGATCATTGTGGCTGGTAAGCTGGTACCCAAGCCGGGTTGATAAATACAACGGAGATTTTATTCAGCGTCATGCAAATGCCGTATCGGCATACTGTGATGTGCAGGTGATCTATGTGGTAAAAGATGAAAAAGCTGCCAGGGGAGTGGAAACTGAGAGTTCAGATGCCGGCAACCTGCACGAACAGATCATCTATTACCGGCCATTCAAAACCGGTATCAGATATCTCGACCGTTTTTTATCTCACCGGAAATATATACGTTGTTATAAACAGGCGGTTGATGAGTATATGAGCAGGAACGGGGCTCCTGATCTGGTGCATGTTCATGTTGCCATGAAAGCAGGCCTCGTTGCCCAATGGGTGAAAAAGAAATGGAAGATACCTTTTTTTCTCAGTGAACATTGGACGGGTTACTATCGGGAAAGCGTGCCTTCTCTGTATGATCAGCATCCGGTATTGCAGAAAATGAACAGGTCTGTCCTGGAGGAGGCATTACTGCTGGTTGCAGTAACAAGGGATCTGGGCGATACGATAAAAAAGAATGTTATTGATATTCCATTCAGGGTAATCCCGAATGTAGTGAACACAGATTTTTTCTATTATAAATCCTTTGATCCCCCCCGGTTCCGTTTCGTTCATTTTTCTTATATGCATTATCAGAAGAACCCAGAGGGGATCATTAATGCCGCAAAACAATTGAAAGAGAGGGGATATGATTTCGAATTGCTTATGATCGGTAAGGACGATGAAGAGTTGATCAAAAGCGTGAAGGATGTGGAACTGCTGAACTCTGTTATCTTTTTCCGGGGAACCGTGCCTTACCCGGCAGTGGCAGAGCAGATGCAGCAGTCTTCTGCATTTGTGTTGTTTAGCCGATTCGAGAACCTGCCTTGTGTGATACTGGAAGCATTGTGCTGTGGTTTACCTGTTATCAGCAGTAATGTGGGAGGGATAAAGGAAGTTATTAATGAAACGAATGGGATACTTGTATCCAATGGGGATACAAAACAACTGGCAGACGCAATGGAGCAGTTGATCAAGAATTATGCTTCATACAATAAAAAGAAGATTGCTGATGCTGCAACAAAAGAGTTTTCTTATGCTGTTGTTGGGTCGCAGTATGCTGCCCTGTACGATAATTTGCAAATGCGTTAGGAAGTCTTTTTCCCTATCACGATAAAATCACAGGACAGGTATTTGCTGTTCAGCTTATCAAATTTCACCCAAAAGAATAAGGCTTTAATAATTCGAACTAACCTCAATACCTGTAATCCGAAAAAGCGCTGCAACCTGCTTTGATCATTGTCCATCCAGAAATGAGGTCCACCGCAGTACCCGGCAAACAGTATTTCAAAGCCTTGTACTTTTATTTGTTCTTCCCAGATCCCGGGATTCATCGCTTCCAGCACATGTAGTTTCATGCTTCGTTTGTTGAACAGGCTATGAAAGGCATATTGTAGACCATGATTCATATTCGGAGCGCCAATAACAATATATCCGTTATCGGTCACCAGGTTACAATGTCTGTCAATTATTTCACGGTAGTTTTCAAAATGTTCTATAAAACCAAAAGAAGAAACGATGCTGTATTTTTTTGACGTATCCGTTTCAAGAAAATCCTGCACGGCAAATCCGCCGGTTTTGTAATTACATGCTTCGAGGTTCTGCTTCGTTTCAAGCGTTCTGCTGGTAAGGTCGATGCCATGGAGTGTATATCCAAGGTCGCCAAAGATAGAAAGGTACCTGCCAGGATAGCAACCGATTTCGATCGCGGAGCCATTGCTGCTTGTTGGGATGTACCGGTTGATCAGTAGCCTGGTATAATCTGTTTGAGAAGGCTTTTCAAAATCAAACGACTCATTTGTTGTATCCCAATGCGTCTGCGGCACTCTGTTCATAATGAATAATGATCTGCATGTTTCGTATAGCCGTGTAAAGATATTATATTTTGTACGGACGGCGATTTAGAGATTATTGTTGTTAATTTGTTGCTGCAGTAATACCGCCTGGTAATGAAGAAACAAACCATCATTCTGTTCCTGCTTATCCTTTTGTATTTAATAAATGGAATATTCTCCATTAATGCCTTGTCTGTTACTGCCGACGAAGGTTCTCACATGGCTTTTGGCATTAAGATGCTCAAGGGTGATCCCACACGAACCAATCCTGAAAAAGACAACAGTAAAATGCCGGTATCGGTACTGAATACAATACCACGTGTGGTTGAGCAGTTTTTCAATAAAGAGCTTTCCAGAAGTGATTACGGGATAACCGACACCATCAGAGGCAGGTATATTACCTTGTTTTTTTCTGTACTTATTATCTTACTGGTTTTTCAATGGAGCCGGGAATTGTATGGCGTAAATGCCGGCCTCTTCTCAGCCTTTTTGTTTGTACTCTGTCCCAATAATATGGCCAATGCCGTACTGGTTACTACAGAAACTTATTCGGTTTTCTTTTTACTGGCTACCATGTATTTCTTCTGGCGCTATTGTAACCTTAAAAGGAACAGGGATCTTATATACTTTGCTGTAATGCTTGCCCTGTCACAACTGGTAAAGCAATCGCTCTTTCATTTATATGTGCTGGTACCAGTATGCATGATGATCTATATTGCTGTGATGAAGGAAAAATTAAAATGGGTAACGCTTGTAAAAAAACTACTTCTTGTTGGCAGTATCAACTGGGTCATCATTAATGCAGGGTTTATTTTCTGGCATATGAATGTAAGGCTGGGTGATTATCATTTTATGAGTAACCTGTTTCTGGGAGTACAGCAGTTATTACCGGATGGTTTACCGGTACCATTATCAGAATTGTTTGTAACAGGATTAGACCAGGCAAAATATTATGACCAGCTTGGAGGAGGCTATTTTCAAAGCTCTTTTGGCAATGTAACGATACTAGGACATAGCAGTACCGGGGGTAGTTTTTGGTATTATTATTTTGTAAGTCTGCTGTTTAAAACACCCATTACTTATCTGGTATTAATGTGTTGGGGAATTTATCTTTTGGCAAAAAGAAAAAACCTTCACCAGTTTATGAAAGATGAATTCTTTTTACTGGCACCGGTTGTTTATTTTTTATTGCTGTTTAGTTTTTTTTATAAAACACAATGCGGTATCAGGCATATCATTTTTATATACCCGTTGTTATTTATTTTTAGCGGTATCGTATACAGGTACGCCAGCGGAAAAACAAATCAGTTGTTCATTTTGGCGTTATCCCTGCTGCTTGTGATGAGCGTAGGCCAGTATTTTAATAATTATTACCCGTATACCAACGAATTTATCGGGCACAAAAAAAATGCTTACCGGTATGTTGGTGCCGGCAACCTTAATATCACCCAGGCCGAATACCTGGTAGATGATTATTTAAAAAGCCATCCGGATGTACAACGGGCTCCGGAAACTCCCCAGGCCGGAAAATTTTTATTGGTGATTGACCAATACCTGGATATATGGAACACGGGTAAATACCAATGGTTGCGAAAACTGAAACCTGATGCCGAAGTGCATTATAGTTATTTACTGTTTGATGTAAAGCAAAAAGATATTGAACCTTAATTGTCTCAAGTAAATGGTCAAAGGAAAGAAAGTAGTGGTTGTTATGCCTGCATTTAATGCAGCCAAAACCCTTGAGCAGACCTATGCAGATATTCCTTTTGATGTAGTGGATGAGGTTATCCTGGTAGATGATGCCAGTACAGATGATACTGTTAAGGTGGCAGAGCGGCTTGGTATAAAACACCTCGTTAAGCATGATAACAACAAAGGCTATGGAGCCAACCAGAAAACATGTTATGTAATGGCATTAAGTCTTCAGGCCGATATTATTGTAATGCTGCATCCCGACTACCAGTATAATCCCAAGCTTATCCTTCCAATGGCTTTATTAATAGCCGATAATGTTTACCCCGTTGTTACAGGAAGCCGTATTTTAAGCGGAGATGCCATTCGCAACGGGATGCCGGTTTATAAATATTTTTTTAACCGTTGTCTTACCCTGTTTCAAAATGTAATACTGAATCAAAAGCTATCAGAATATCATACCGGGTACAGAGCCTACTCTTCAGAAGTGCTTAAGCAGATCAACTTCATGGAAAACTCTGATGATTTTGTTTTTGATAACCAGTTGCTTCTGCAGGTGATCTATAAAAAATATACCATTGGTGAGATTTCCTGCCCGGCAAAGTATTTTGCAGATGCTTCCTCTATTAATTTCTCCAGGAGTTGCCGTTATGGCTGGGGGATCATCGTGAATACAGTTGGTTTTGTTTTGCAAAAAACGAAGCTTGTACAATTTAGAATATACAAGTGATTTATTTTGAGAAGAAGTGAGTAGGGATTAACTATCCCGTAATTTATAAATTAATCCACTTAATGGGCCAACAGCCAGCAGCAGGTAAATAAATTGCGTGTTGTTATGCCTGCTCAGGTAGTTAAGCAATTCAATACTCACAATAGTTATGGAAAAACCAATGCAGGTAATCATGGTTAATGCCGTGCCTTTTATTTGCAACGGTACATTCTGCGCCACCAGGGTAGAGAATAAAGGAGAATCGGCAATAACAACCAATCCCCAGAAAACAAGAAAGACAATAAAAACAGGTGAAGGGAGATAGAATGCAAACGGCGATAACAGACAGCAACAACCCGATAAGAACAGCGCAGTAAATGCCGTTCGTTTGGTTCCGAATCGTTGCGAAAGATAACCACTCAGCACGCAGGCAAGCCCGCCCAATGCAATGATCCAGAAAGACAAGAAGGAAATGTGCAGTCCCGACTGTGTATGCATGTTTTTATACGTTAGCAGCATCACCGGTACAAAAGCCCAGAAGGTATACAACTCCCACATGTGACCAAAATAACCAAAAGCCGCAGAACGAAATGGCTTATTGCTGAAAGCACCGAACACGCCTTTAAAATGCAGCGACTGACTTTTTTTATGAAGGGTAACGTCAGGAACGGTTAATTTCATTAAGATACCTCCCGCTATGGACAGGGCAGCCGTAAGGATCAAAACCATCTTCCAGGAGATAGATGTGGTAAGGCTTCTGAGCAAATGCGGAAAGGCGGTTCCGATCACCAGGGCGCCTACTAAAAAACCAAGTGCCTTGCCCAACCCTTTTTCAAAATGATCGGATGCGATCTTCATTCCCACGGGGTAAATGCCGGCTAAAAAGAAGCCCGTAAAAAAACGAAATGCCAGCACGCTGTTGATGGTTTGTTCCTGCAGTAAGATGCCCAGGTTTGAGAGCGATGCCAGTACAGCACTCACCAGCAAAACAGAAGTCGATGAAAAACGATCGGCGATCATCAACGATGCATATACCAGGGTGCCGGAAATGAACCCCACCTGCACCGCCAATGCGATATGGCCCAATGCCGAAAGGGGGAGATGGAAATTCAAGACCAGGTCGGGGGCGATGGCATTACCGGCAAACCATAAGGAAGTGCACAAAAACTGGGCGATCACAATTACCGGTAATATCAGTTTCTGTTTAGTATTCATTGGTTGTTCAGCTAATGATGCGTCACCTGCAACTGAAATTAAAATTAGCTTTTATAAACAAACAATCACCGGTTGCTTATAATCATTTCTAAATCCTATTTTCGCAAAAAAAATCAATGAGTGATATAAAACTAACCCAGGGAGAATTTCATACCAGTAAAGGAGTAATGAAATTTGAATTGTACGATGATGATGCGCCGATAGCGGTTGCCAATTTCAAAAAACTGATCAACGAAGGATTTTATAACGGACTCACCTTTCACCGGGTGATCCCTGATTTTATGATACAGGGCGGTTGCCCCGATGGAACAGGCGCCGGTGGCCCGGGTTATACCATCAACTGCGAACTTAAAGGTAAAAAACAGGTTCACGACCGGGGAGTGCTGTCGATGGCTCACCGTGGCCGCAATACAGGTGGCTCACAATTCTTTATCTGCCACAACCGCTCCAATACCAAACACCTCGATGGCAATCATACCTGCTTTGGAAAACTAACAGAGGGATTAGACGTGTTAGACAATATAAAGGGAGGAGACCTGATCGAAAAGATCGTCATTAACTGATCGCCTGTTAAAGGATCATTTCAACTTTAAATGCAGCATCCCATATCCTGCATCTTGTATCCTGTATCAAGTATCCTGTATCAAGTATCCGTTCCAAACAAAAAATTCCCCATACAGCCGCATTGAGCCTGCATGAGGAATTAATCTTTCCTTCTAGATGGTTTGTTTACCAGGCGATGTAAGCAATCAATGCCATGATAGCGTAATAGCCGGCAATGATACCAATAGCAGTAAATACATCTGTAATAACAGGTGAATAGAACTTTTTCATAACCTACGATTAAATGATTAAAAAATTTAATGAAGGCTTTCGTAAAATACAGGATTGCGTAGTAAAAAGTTAAATCCTGGGGGGAGAGTTATGTCAGAGGTGTAGGATTGGATGCAAGATAAAACGAAAAATCTGACCATGCAAACTTTCGGTGAAAATGGCTGAAATTTTTCCGTTTTTGGATACTTATCCGGTCTCCGGATCTGGCCAATTGTTTGTCACATTTTTTTCACAATGAACCAATTAGAGAATTCGCCGATGCGTTTTTCAGTAATTTTAATTAAATTTTCAAACCAGTCATGAATATTACTTTCAGGTGCATTTCCCTTACTGCATCACTGATACTGTTTAACTTACTTATAGCTCCTGCCCAAAATACCTACGTTGCCAAATACGAATCTTCCACCGTTTTTGCCGGAATTGAAGTGGGGTCGAAGGGGGTAAAAATGAGCCTCCTGGAAATGGAGAAAAATGCCCGGCAAACAGGCGCCTTTCATATCCTGAGAGACACTACCATCAATACCGATTTCATCTCTTTTACCCAGAGTACTTACCAGGCTACGGTAGGGGCGCTCAACAGTTTGTACGATGTGGCCGTAAAAGACTACCGTATCCCTACTGCCAATGTTTATACAGCCATCAGCAGCGGGGTACACATACAGGCCGAAAAGGAAAACAAACTGAATTGGGTGGATCAGTTGATTAATGCCTTCCGCTTTAATTTTAATGAACCCGAACGTAAAGTAACCGTGGTGGATGTAAAAGAAGAAGCCCGTCTTTCTCACCTGGGTATTGTTCCCGATTCAAGACGCTACAATACCTTTCTCATCGACATTGGAAGCGGAAATACCAAGGGTGGCTATTTTCCCAGCGGGAATACAACCGATTTTAAATTGTTTCAGCTAACCTGGGGTACAAAAAGTGTTGCCAACAGCACAGAAAAAACGATGGGTTCAGATAACAGTCTTGAAAATTACAACAAACAACTGGCCCGGGTATTAACCAATGCTGAGAATGCCGAGATCATTTATGCGATCAACGAAAGCGGATCTTTTCCTATGAGTGATAATGTTGCGTTCAGCGGCGGTATTGCCTGGTCGCTGGCCACCCTCATCTATCCCGAACTGATCGAGAACTCGGTAGTGCCGGTAACGTACGAAGATGTAATGAGTTTTAATGAGAAATTACTTAAGAACTATAACACCCTTTCCGATTACTATCTTATAAAGGCGATGGGTGATAAAAGTCTTGATATGAATGCGATCAACCGCGAAGTAAAACGGGTGAACCAGGTATTTGATCAGCGTTCGTTGCTGGCCGGAACCGGGCTCTTGCTAAAGATCATGCGCCAGTTCCAGAGTGTGAACGAGCGGAAGAATTTTTACCTGGTAAAGAATGGTTCGGTTGGCTGGATATCGGCATTTGTAAATCAAAACGGCCCTAAATAAAACATTTCATCCTGAAAACCCACGTTACCCATACTTTTTGAGCCAATGAAAGACGCAAAATCACTGCTGTTATTACTGGTGTCGTTGTTATTGGTTCTGGTATCGTTTGTACTTATCTGGACCTGGGGTTACCGCTATTATACCAGCAAGGATGAATATAAGGTGAACGCCAAGATCGTACTCACCGATTCCACCCAAATGGTGAACCGCATCCGTGATTCCCTGCAAAAAGTATACGATGAAACCATCAGCAAACTCGATGCAAGGCTCGACTCTTCTTTAACGAATTCCGATTCGCTAAAAACGCAGCTAGAAGTAAAGCTCGCCGAATTCTTCCGGCTCAGTAATGAAATTAAAGTGCTTTTAAACAGTCGTAATGTGGGTAAAGACTTTACGGTTGCCCGGCAAAAGCTGGGCGAATTGCAGAACAGGGCAGAAGACCTGCGGGATAAGAATAAACTGGTGGAGACTGAGAACAATTCTCTTGGCACCATCATTGAGCAACTGAATAAACCGGATAAAGCTGCTAATGGTAACCAGAAGCCATTGAACCCCGAAGGAAATAATAATACACCCAATGACAAAGGAAACCCGGTGTTTGCGGTATTCAATGCATCCGACCTGCGGCTTTCGGCCATTGCATTGAACAATGAGAATGAAGTGGAAACCACCTGGGCCGAACAGGCCAATAAATTAGTGGGCACATTCACGGTAACCAATAACATCAGCCAGTTGAGTAATGTAGAGATGATGGTGGTGGTGCTGCAGCCCGATGGCCGTGTTTTAAAAAATTCCGAATGGGATTCGGGTTCCTTTAATACACCCGATGGAAAAAAAATATACAGCTATAAGGTTAATTTCAATTACATGAAGGGCGAACAGAAACGCCTGCTCTTTTCGTTAAAGACCGATAAGTACCAGAAAGGGAACTATACCATGCAGGTTTACTACAATGGTATTATGATCGGTAAGGCTTCTAAAATACTTTCCTGATAACAAACAGTTTATTCTTATTTATGGTATGTAGT
Source organism: Ferruginibacter sp. (assembly GCA_044220615.1). GTDB lineage: Bacteria > Bacteroidota > Bacteroidia > Chitinophagales > Chitinophagaceae > Ferruginibacter. The sequence continues at coordinate 854,771 of JBGAQR010000001.1, forward strand.
ACTTGCGCTACATAAAAATTACAAGATAGCTACAACTGCTTTTTTATACTTATTGCAATTTTGCACTGTAAACATTCGCCCCGTTTAAGATCCGCCTACCCGAGAAACAAAGCATGTTCAAGCATGGGAATAACTATGAAAAGCCTTCAGTTCTGAAGGTTTTTTTCTTTTAACCAGTCAACCACTTACCATACGGCACCGCGATGCTGGTTCAAATCTGCCTAATTTCGCAGCATGAAAACAGCTACCATTGCAGAATTAAAATCAGAACTGGGTAATATACCTGCGCCGCAACTGGCCGAGCTATGCATCCGCCTGGCGAAATTCAAGAAAGAAAATAAGGAACTGCTTACCTACCTGCTGTTTGAAGCATACGATGAAGAAGCATACTTGGAAGGCGCCAGGCAGGAGATCAGCCTTCAGTTTGAAGAGATGAATACAAGCAACCTTTACTTTGCAAAGAAAAGCCTCCGAAAGATATTACGCTATGCCGCCAAGATCATCCGCTTCAGCGGATCGCCAGAAACAGAAGTACGCCTGTTACTCTTCTTCTGCCATACGTTAAAAGCATCGGGCATTCCCTTCGAAACAAACCCGGTTATAACCAATATGTACCAGAACCAGCTGAAGAAGATACGCAAGGTGGTTACCGGTATGCACGAAGACCTGCAGTATGAATATGTGAAGGAACTTGACCGGTTGCAGTAAGAGATAATATCTCAGAATTTTCGTACTTTGAAAATAAAAACCATGCCTCGTTCAAAGAAAAGGAAACATCATCATGAGTTTCATGCTGCATCCAATGCAGAAAAATCACAGAAGAATAAAAGTGCGGTTCCGGTAGGTATCATCTTCTTTGCCCTGCTGGGTATCGGCGTTGCTTTTTTTACTGCCGGTTCCGATTTTCTTTGGTTGTTACTGGGAGGTGTTTTGGGTGCAGCCGGCGGATATTTCTTCGGCCGCCAGGTTGATAAGTCCTTTTCAAAAAAGTGATCGCCGCCTGGCAAACCTCGGCCAGTTGCTAACATTTCCGCCCGTTTTGTGGAAAGCTATTTCCCTGCCCGCTTGCATTTTGCTTAACTAAACCCTATTTTGTTTGAGGCATTATTTCCTCATCAAAAACTAAACTTATGGACCTTAAAAAATTGTTCATGGGGGGTATCGTGGGCGGTATCCTCTTCTTTCTTTTGGGTTGGTTGATCTATGGAATGTTGTTGATGGATTTTATGAATAACCATACCGGGGCAGCGGGTAACGTAAGCAGAACCGAACCCGACTTTCTTTACCTGGCCATTGGTAACCTTGCCATGGGATTTGTGCTGGCTTATATATTCGTAAAAGGCAATGTAAATTCTATGGCCAATGGATTCATCACCGGCGGGATCGTTGGTTTACTGATAGCAGTGGGATATGATTGCATGATCTACGGAACTACCACCGTTATCAGTAAAACAGCCATGGCTGCCGATGTAGCTGCTTCTACGGTAATGACCGCAGTAGTTGGTGCAGTAGTGGCAATGGTAATGGGCATGGGCAAGAAGGCTGCCTAGTATTAATATATAGCCTTCATCACAAGTACCCTATATCTGTCATCAGAATAACTTGTGATGAAGGCATTTTTTTGTCCCTTCCTGATCTTGTATCCAGTATCCAGTATCTTGTATCCTGCATCCTGCATCCTGTATCCAGTATCTTGTATCCTGCACCCCCTCAATAATAGATTAGTTACTCCCGATTTTAAAGCATAGCTTTGTCCTGTACATTAATGCTGTGAGCACACAGTTAAGATAGATTCAATTTTTACACTTCTCTCCCCGTAACAGTTTTTCGTCTTTAAAGTCTGCTTTCTTATTTACTGAACAGGTATTTTATTTATTTTATTTTAATCTTTTTTATGAACATTTATGTTTCAAATCTGAGTTTCAATACCAGCGATGCTGAATTGAACGAACTTTTTTCTGCCTTTGGACAGGTTTCTTCTGCCAAGGTTATCACCGACAGGGAAACCGGCCGCTCACGTGGTTTTGGTTTTGTGGAAATGCCTTCTGATGAAGAAGGAAAAGACGCCATGCTTGGCCTTAACAACAAAGAAGTGGAAGGACGTACCATGTCAGTTTCTGTAGCCAGGGAAAAATCTGAAGGAAACCGTGGCGGCGGTGGTTATTCCAACAACCGCGGCAACGGCGGTAAAAGATGGTAATTACTTATTTACTTTCGATAGAAGGCTCAGCAATGAGCCTTTTTTTATGCCCGTAACTTAATATTTACCGTTATTTTGTAAACAGAAAGATCGGGCAATAAAAATATTGTGATGGCAAAAAGTATCCATGATTTTAAGAACGTGTTTTTTATCGGCGTGGCCGGCGTGGGCATGAGTGCCATTGCACAATACCTGCAGGGCATCGGTAAAAAAGTAAGCGGCAGCGACCGCTATTTTAAAGAAGGAGAATTCAATGAAACAAAAGAAAAGCTGGAAGCCGAAGGTATAAAATGTTTTTTGCAGAACGGCGAAGGCATTACCGGTGAAACAGACCTGGTGGTGGTTTCCACCGCCATAGAAGATACCGTGTTTGAAGTGCAGAAAGCAAAGCAGCAGAACATTCCCATCATCAAAAGATCCGAACTGCTGGCATTGATCGCCAAAAGTAAAAAGACCATCGCCGTGGGCGGTACATCGGGTAAAAGCACCACTTCTGCCATGCTGTTTGATATTTTAGATAAAGCCGGGCTGCAACCAAGCATCATCAGCGGGGCCGGACTGGTAAGTATCATCAAAGAAGGAAAGATCGGTAATGCAAAAGTAGGAGCAGGAGACTGGCTGGTAATTGAAGCCGATGAAAGCGACGGCTCCATCGTTCAGTACGAACCGGAGATCGGCTTATTATTGAACATTGATAAAGACCACCAGGAGATCGACGAACTGATGAGCATCTTCACCACGTTTAAGAACAACAGTAAAAAATTCATCGTCAACCAGTCCAATGCCCTGGCGAAACAACTTTCTCAAAATACCAGGAACGATTTTTCATCCGACGAAAACTCTGAAGCCGGCTATATAGCCAAGAACTTTAAACAAGAAGGCTTCTGTATTCAATTCTTCATTCTTAATTCTTCATTCTTAATTACAACCATCGGTCACCACAACATGGAAAACGCCCTGGCCGCCGTATCGGTTGCCAATCAAATAGGCGTAAGCCTGCAAACCTGCGCCGATGTGTTGAAGAACTATGAAGGCATTTATCGCCGCAACCAGGTATTGGGTAATAAGAACGGCATTTGGGTGATCGACGATTATGCACATAACCCGGTGAAATGCGCAGCGGCAATCAGGGCTTGTCAGCCCGTTGCTGGTAAAGTAGTAGCCTGGTTTCAGCCGCATGGGTATGGGCCAACAAGATTCCTTCGGAACGATTTTGTAAAAGAAATTTCTGAAGCCTTAAGACCACAGGACGAGATATGGATGAGTGAGATATTTTACGCCGGCGGAACAGCCGTGAAAGATATTTCGGCCAATGATCTTATCAACGATATAAAAGCATTGGGAAAAAATGCATTCTTTGCAGAAGACCGCAACCGGTTTTTAGAAACCGTTCGTTCCCATTTATCCGGAAATTCTGTGCTACTTTTAATGGGGGCAAGGGATCCCGGTCTGGAAAAGTTTGCTAAAGAAGTCTACGAAAAATTATGATCGTTAATCCGTTAACACGTTTAAACGTATTAACCAATTAACGGATTAACCAATTAACGGATCAACGTATTAACCAATGAATAAAAAAACAACCTTACTACTGGTTTTTAGTTTTAATCTTTTTATTCTGCAGGCACAAAAAATAATGAAGGCCGACCTGGTGAATACCTTAATGGGAACCTATTCAAAACCCGATCTTTCCAATGGCAATACCTACCCGGCCATCGGCACGCCCTGGGGTATGAATTACTGGACACCGCAAACCAATAAGAACGGCGATGGCTGGCAATACATGTACAGTGCCGAAAAGATCATTGGCTTTAAGCAAACGCATCAGCCTTCTCCCTGGATGAATGATTACGGACAGTTCTCCATCATGCCCGTTACCGGCGGATTAAAATGGAAGGAAGCAGACCGGGGCAGCTGGTTCTCTCACAAAGCAGAAGAGGCAAGACCTTATTATTATAAAGTATACTTAGCCGACGCAGACCTTACCACGGAATTGACTACTACCGAACGGGCCGCCCATTTCCAGTTCAGCTTTCCGCAATCAGACAGTTCTTCTTTTGTGATCGATGCCTTTGACAAAGGCTCGTATATAAAGATCATTCCCGAGCAAAAAAAGATCATCGGCTACAGCACCCGCTACCGCCGGGGCAAACTCATCAATTTCAGAAATTATTTTGTTATCTATTTTGATAAGGCATTTGCTTTTACTAAAACCATCAGCGAGGCCAATAGCGCCATCGACTCACTGGAAATAACCAACAGCCATGCCTTAGGCGTGGTAGGTTTTAAAACAAGAAAAGGAGAGATCGTTCATGCCCATGTTGCTTCTTCCTTCATCAGCTTTGAGCAGGCCGAACAAAACCTGAAAGAACTTGGCAATCGCAGTTTTGATGCTGTGAAAGCCGAAACAAAGACAAAATGGGAAAAAACATTGAATGCCGTACAGGCAGAAGGTGGTACCGATGAACAACTGCGGACTTTTTATTCCTGCATGTACCGGGCCGTGATGTTTCCCAATAAACTGTACGAGGTAGATGCCAATAATAAGATCGTGCATTACAGTCCGTACAACGGGCAGGTACTGCCGGGTTATATGTATGGCGGCACCGGTTTCTGGGATACCTTCCGGGCATTGTACCCGTTGCTGAATGTATTGTTTCCTTCCATCAACAAAGAAATGCAGGAAGGCCTCATCAACGATTATAAAGAAGGCGGCTGGCTGCCCGAATGGAGCAGCCCGGGTTATGCGGATATCATGATCGGGAATAACTCCGCCTCCGTAGTTAGCGAAGCATATATTAAAGGGTTGCGTGGCTATGATATTGAAACACTGTACCAGGCCTTGCTGCACGGCGCCAACAACGAAGGCCCCGTTAGTGCGGTGGGAAGGAAAGGTGTTGCTTACTACAACAAACTTGGTTATGTTCCTTACGATGTTAAGATAGATGAGAATGCAGCAAGAACATTGGAATATGCCTACGACGATTTCAGTATTTATCAACTTGCCAAAGCACTGAATAAACCAAAAGAGGAGATTGAACTCTTCGCAAAACGTTGTTTGAATTACCGCAATTTATTCGATCCCGGAACAAAACTGATGCGGGGGAAGAATGAAGACGGTAAATTTCAATCGCCCTTTAATCCTGTTAAATGGGGTGATGCCTTTACCGAAGGCAATAGCTGGCATTACAGCTGGAGTGTGTTTCATGATGTGCAGGGATTGATAGACCTGATGGGCGGGAAAGAAATGTTTTGTAAGATGTTAGACTCTGTTTTTTCTATGCCGCCCACATTCGACGATACCTATTATGGCGGCACCATTCATGAGATAAGGGAAATGCAGATCGCCGGCATGGGCCAGTATGCACACGGCAACCAGCCCATTCAGCACATGATCTACTTATATAATTATGCAGGCCAGCCCTGGAAAACACAATACTGGGTAAGGGAAGTGATGAACCGCATGTACAAACCAACACCCGATGGTTATTGCGGCGATGAAGACAACGGGCAAACAAGCGCCTGGTATATTTTTTCGGCCATGGGATTTTATCCCGTATGTCCTGCCAGCGACCAGTATGTAATGGGAGCGCCGCTGTTTAAAAAACTAACACTGAATTTAGAGAACGGAAAGAAATTCATCATTGAAGCGCCGCAGAACAATGCCGTTAATAAATATGTTCAGTCGGTAACAAAGAACGGGGTTGGGTATACAAAGAACTGGCTGGGGCATTTTGATATTTTAAAAGGAGGCAGTGTTAAAATAAATATGAGCAACGTGCCTGGTAAAACCTGGGGTACATCGGCTGCAGATGTGCCTTATTCATTTTCATCAGATAAAAAATAAGATGAAGCTATTATTAAGTATACTGTTATTGACCTTGCCGGGTAGCATGATGGCGCAAAGGGCCGTAGCCCTTACTGAAAAAGAAATGAAAGACCTGGTTGGTAACTGGACGGGTACCATGGTGTACACAGGAAGTGACAAGGATAAAGTGCAGGTTACTTATCAAACCAAACTGGAAGTAATGGATATGAAAGATTCACTTGTGTTTAATTTCATTCATACCGACCCGGGCGGAAAACAGATCGTTGAAAAGAATTCCTTTCGCATTTACGAAGACGGCAACCGGCTGAGTTTCGACAGCGCCCAGTTCGACATTGTAGATACCCGGCGAAGAGGCATACGGGTAACGATCATTGCAGAAAGAGAAGGAGTGGAGAATTTCCGTTCAGCCGATTTCCAGGAGATGATAAACCTTGGCCCGGGAATTTTAAACTATACAAAAGGCATACGCTACATGGATATGTCTGAAACCTATTTCATCCGCAAAAGAGTAACGCTGACAAAAATTAAATAGCAATCACCTGGTCTGACAGCCTGTCCCGATGATTTCGGGACCCTCGTCTGACCATTAACAGCAAATGACAACACTAATAACACATATCAGGCAATTGGTAAACGTAAGAGAGCAGAACGAGTTGCTCCGCGGTAAGGCCCTGGCAGATCTCCCGGTGATCGATGATGCCTTTCTGCTGATAGAAGACGGCATCATTGCCGAATACGGCGCCATGTACGAACTGGAGTTAAAGGTTCCGCAGATACCCAGTGTTGTTATTGAAGCAGACGGGCAATTTGTTTTGCCCGCCTGGTGCGATAGCCATACCCATCTTGTTTTTGCAAGAACACGGGAAGAGGAATTCATCGATAAGATAAAAGGGATGAGTTATGCAGAGATAGCAGCCAAAGGCGGCGGCATCTTAAATTCTGCAGCTAAACTGAATGCAGCAACAGAAGACGAACTCTTTAACAGTGCCTGGCAGCGGTTAGAAGAAATAAGCAAACTGGGCACCGGCGCCGTGGAAATAAAAAGTGGTTATGGATTAACGGTGGAAGGGGAGTTAAAAATGCTGCGGGTGATAAAAAAATTAAAAGAAAGATCATCGCTTTCAATAAAGTCAACATTCCTGGGTGCACATACATACCCGGTTGCATACAAAGAGGATCATGATGGTTATATCAACAGCGTCATCAACGAAATGCTGCCGGTAATTGCCAAAGAAAAACTCGCCGATTATATTGATGTGTTTTGTGAAACCGGTTTTTTCTCTCCCGGGGAAATGGAAACCATCTGCAAAGCCGGGATGAGCTACGGCTTAAAGCCAAAGCTGCATGTGAACCAGTTGAACAGCATCGGCGGCATCGGATCGGCCATTAAACTGAAGGCTATCTCGGTTGATCATTTGGAGACAATGACGGAAGATGATGTTAAACTGTTAAATGGTTCAACAGTTATTGGAACACTACTGCCAACAGCCGCATTTTTTTTACGCATGAATTACCAGCCTGCCCGGACTTTAATTGATAATAACTGCGCCATTGCGCTGGCCACGGATTACAACCCCGGCTCATCGCCAAGCGGTAATATGAATTTTGTGGTTGCATTAAGCTGCATACAAATGAAGATGCTGCCCCAAGAAGCCATCAATGCAGCAACCATCAACGGTGCTTATGCCATGGAGCTGGAGAAAGAACTCGGCAGTATCAGCATCGGTAAAAAGGCAAACCTTATTTTTACAAAGCAGATCCCCTCATTGGCATATATGCCTTATTCTTTCGGGGCCAACCTGGTTGATAAAGTGATGATCAATGGAGAATTTGTTTAACCGCAGAGAAAAGAGAAAAGGAGTTGCCGCAGAGATTCTCTGCGAAATCTCTGCTTCTCCCGTTCTCTGCGGTAAAAAAATAAATACGATGAAACAATTAATTATAGTATCAATCTTATTCTTCTTGTATGGGAATTCATACTCACAGGATACTAATTGTACACAATACCACCGGGGTAAATTCACTTACATCGATTCGGCAAACAACGTTATCATCGTAAAACGAAAAAAGAATTTCCAGGTGGAGACAAACCAAACAACCAATGTATGGATCAACTTCCGTATTACCTGGATCAACGATTGTGAATATCAACTGGAACAGGTAGGCACCAACAGTAAGGCCCGCAGAAAATACAATCATACATTCACCACTACCATCATTTCCAAACCTCTTGGAGAAACGGGTTATGAATATACCTGCGCCTGTAAAGATCCTGCGATTCCCAAAATAACAGGGGTAATGAAAAAAGTACCTGAATAGTTTTTACCACAAAGACACAAAGGAATTGCACGAAGACCACAGAGCGTCTCTTTGTGTTCTCTGTGCCCATCTTTGTGTCTCTGTGGTAAAATTTCTTAATCCTTAATGAACACTTTAAAGCGTTCAAAACAATACTTCATCAGCATCTCCCGGTCATCCGGGTGTGCAATATCGATCAGCAGTTTTGCCCGCTGACGAAGATTCTTTCCAAACAAATAAGCCACGCCGTATTCTGTAACCACGTAATGAACATGTCCGCGGGTGGTAACCACCCCGGCGCTTTCTTTCAGGTACGGAACAATACGGGGAACACCTTTGGCGGTACGGCTGTTCAATGCGATGATGGGTTTACCGCCGGCACTCAGTGCGGCGCCCCGCATAAAATCCAGTTGTCCGCCAATGCCGCTGTATTGCAGCTGGCCGATACTGTCGGCACAAACCTGGCCGGTAAGATCTACCTCGATGGCACTGTTGATGGCGATCACTTTGGGATTCTGCCGTATCACATGCGGATTATTCACGTATTCAATATCCAGGAAATTGAAAGAAGAGTTATCATTCACATAATCGTACAGTTTACGGCTGCCGATGGCAAAAGAAGTAACGGTTTTGTTGGGATGTTTGTACTTGCATTTATTATTGATCACATCTTTTTCCACCAGGTCGATGATGCCGTCGCTGAGCATTTCGGTATGCACACCCAGGTTCTTATGGTTGTCTAAAAAACTAAGCACCGCATCCGGTATGGTACCAATGCCCATTTGCAGGGTACTGCCGTCGTCGATCATATCGGCAATATGTTTACCGATCAGCATTTCAGATTTACCTACTTTGCTGCTGTAATTCTCTTCCGCCAGCGGCGAATCATGAAACACCATTTTGGTAAAGCGGTCGGTATGTATCATGCCATCGCCATGGGTACGGGGCATCGAAGGATTCACCAGGGCGATCGTTTGCTTTGCATTATCCACTGCTGCACGGGCAATATCCACCGATACACCCAGGGAACAGTAGCCATGCCTGTCGGGAGGCGATACCTGCACGATGGCCGTATCCAGTTCCAGTGTTTTGCTTTTAAAAAGGTAGGGGATATCACTCAGGAAAACGGGAATGAAATCAGCCCGGCCTTCGGCCACCGCATTGCGTATGGGCCCTGATACAAATAAGGAGTTGATGTGAAAACTATCCACGTACTCTGGCTTATCCACTTCAATATCTCCTTTCAACGTGATGGAAACCAGTTCTACATTTCTTAGCCGGTTTTTTTCCTTCGCCAGTTCATGCAGCAGGTACAGGGGCGTGCATACACTGCCATGGATGAACACACGGGTATTGCTTTCAATAATGGATAAGGCCTCTTTTGGGTTAACGTAATTGTAGGGATGAATCATTGTTTTCTGTTTAACTGCTGCAAAAATGCGTTTTATTGAGAAAGTTCCGGGTAATTTTTATCATACGGGGGCATGATTTTGATACAGAGGTTCTTTTAACACGGAGACACAAAGAATTTACACGAAGACACAGAGAGTTCTTTGTGTTCTCTGTGCTCATCTCTGTGTCTCCGTGGTAAAACTTTCGCCTTTGCTCTAAACTTTGCATCTTTGCGTTAAATAACAAAATAATGCAACTAATAGAATGCGTCCCTAATTTCTCCGAAGGGAATGACCTGAACCTCATCAAACAAATAACCAACGAGATTGAATCCGTTGAAGGCGTACGTTTATTAAATGTTGATCCCGGTAAAGCCACCAACAGAACAGTAGTTACCATGGTAGGCGAACCTGCTGCCGTTATTGAAGCGGCATATCGTGCTATTAAAAAAGCCGGCGAACTCATCGATATGAGCAAACACAAGGGCGAACATCCCCGCATGGGCGCTACAGATGTTTGTCCGCTGATACCCATTGCAAATATTACCATGGAAGAAACGGCGAAGTATGCACAGCAACTTGCAAAAAGGGTGGGAGAAGAGTTGAAAATTCCTGTTTACTTATACGAAGCCGCACAACCGAATAAAGAAAGAAACAACTTATCGGTGATACGTGCCGGCGAATACGAAGGCTTCTTTAAAAAAATAAAAGAGCCGCAGTGGAAACCCGATTTTGGTCCGGCGGAGTTTGATGCAAAGCGTGGAGGAACTGTTATTGGTGCACGGGATTTTTTAGTAGCGTATAATATCAACCTCAACACTACTTCCACCAGGCGAGCCAATGCCATTGCTTTTGATGTTCGGGAGGCAGGAAGGAATATTGAAGTGGATGGTAAGAAAGTGAACCAGCCCGGCACTTTAAAAAGTGTAAAAGCCATCGGATGGTATATTGAAGAATACGGCGTGGCGCAGATATCGATGAACCTTACCAATATCAATATTACGCCTGTTCATATTGCTTTTGATGAAGTGTGTACCAGGGCAACTGCAAGAGGCATACGTGTAACGGGCAGCGAACTGGTAGGACTTATTCCGTTAAAAGCCATGACCGATGCCGGAAAATATTTTTTACAGAAACAGAAACGCAGTACCGGTGTAAGTGAAAAAGAACTCATCAAGATCGCCATTAAAAGTATGGGACTGGATGAACTGGGACCCTTTAAACCCGAAGAACGCATCATAGAGTATATGCTCAACGATAAAGAAAGCAGCCGACTGGTAAGCATGAAACTTACCGACTTTGCCAACGAAACGGCCAGTGAAAGCCCGGCCCCGGGTGGTGGCTCCATCTCGGCCTATGTAGGTGCATTGGGTATTTCCCTCGGCACCATGGTAGCCAATCTTTCTTCGCATAAAAAAGGGTGGGACGAACGCTGGGCAGAATTCAGCGACTGGGCCGAGAAAGGAGAGTACTACAAAAGTGAATTAATAAAACTCGTTGATGCCGATACTGCTGCCTTTAATAAGATCATGCAGGCATTTGCCTTACCCAAAGCAACGCCGGAAGAAAAAGCCGCACGTACCCAGGCTATACAGGAAGCAACAAAGTACGCCATTGAAATACCTTTTAAAGTAATGGAAACAGCCTATGCCAGTATGGAAGTGATAAAGGCAATGGTTATTGAAGGCAACCCCAACTCCGTTACCGATGCCGGCGTGGGCGCCCTCTGTGCCCGCAGTGCGGTAATAGGCGCTTATATGAACGTACGCATTAACGGCACGGATTATAACGACAAAGCCTTTGTTACCGATATCATTGCTAAAGGAAAGGAGATAGAGAATAAGGCGGTTGCGCTGGAGGCGGAGATTGTTGGGTTGGTGAATGCGAAGATCGGGATCTAAAACCTCCTCGCAATGACGTTGGGTTTTACAATCCCTGTCCTCACACAAGTGCCAATCCCTCATGCGCCAGTTCCATGCTTTCCACCGCCACTTCATTGCCGTTGGCATTCATATCGGTAACGGTGATCTTGGCAGGAAATGCATTGGCCAGCGTCCACGACATGGCAACGCCTTCCTTTTCATCCAGCAGGGAGATGGTAACTTTTTTTCGTTCAAAGCTGTTCATCGTTACTGCTTTGTAAAGTTCCCCAAAGCCTTTGTCGTCTTTAAAGATCCCTTTCTTGAGGGTAACGTTCCCGAATTTTTTTATGCCCGGCATTTTAACGGTTGAAAATTCCGGGTTGTTACCGGCCCGGTATTCGATCTGCTGTATCTCGGCGCTCAGCCCGGTCACTTCCTGGAAGAATGCTTCATTATCCCCGATCTTAACAAGGAATTGAAATTTTACCAGGGGCCATGTTGATCCCGATTGTTCTTTTCCGGTTTCTGCCATGCGGTTGAATTTTGTAATTAAATATACATAATTTCAATGCATCTACTTTAAAAATTGTATGAACCATGAACCTGTTGGATAAAGCCGGTATCTTTCTTTTTCACAAGCAACTGATCAATGAATTCGGAACAGGCTCTACGGAATCGCTGGGGTGGAATGAACGGGCAGGACAGCAGGCCCGTTATAAAGTGTTATCAGGCATTGGCGATCTTACAGGCTGCTCTGTGCTGGATGCCGGCTGCGGTCATGCCGACCTGTTTGAATACCTAATTGAACTTTATCCGCAACTGGAATATTATGGAGTAGAACAGGTTCCCGGTATTTTGCAGGTGGCAATCAACAGGCACAGTGAACACCCGTTTGCTCATTTTTTTGAAGGCGATTTTTCGGCTGCTGATCTGCCCATGGCCGATTATGTGATCGCCTGCGGCTCTTTAAATTACCGGAACAGCGATGACCGCTATGTTTTAAAAATGATTGAAAAACTATTTAATAACAGCCGGGTTGGTTTTGGATTTAACCTGCTGCAAAGCATTGAACCCGCCCATGCTTTTCTTTCTGCTTACGACCCGGTTTACATCATGGAGTTCTGCCGTACATTAACAAGCCGTGTTACTTTGACCGAAAACTATTATAAGGAGGATTATACGGTGTTTATGTATCATAAATAATAAAACCAGCTGTTCCCCATCAATAGCTAAATTTCAAATGCAATGCTACGGGATCACGGGCAAATTTTTATTTGCAGGTTTACAACCGGCCTGGTCAATTTTTTTGAATGTGCTTATGATCTTCGGGCACAAAAAAGGTAAAACTTACGCAAAGGGCGGATTCGCAACGATGGGTATGTTTATGGTTTTGTGTAACAAATACCTGGAAGCTTCCGCAATTCGCATTCACACACCTGAAAGTATGTTCATGGTCTTTTGGAACAACATGCATGAAGCTGCCGCAATCGGCCTTATGGCAGGTGTTGGCAATTTGTGCCTGGGATTTGTTTGCATAAAGAACAAGTACATTCGATAACGCCAGGACCAGCGCAAGCTTATTTTTTTTCATATATTTTTTTGAAATGGTTAAAATAAGGGCATGTATCTTTTATGATACCCAAAGATTGAGAAGATACTATTTCCCCGCAAGGGTGATTTAACCCTTTCTGCGCCCTAACAGAAAACGGACCGGCTTCTTTTTTTGCCGCTGTAGGTGTTCTCCATCCCCTACTGACGCAACTGTTCCCGCCACGCTGGAGGTATTTTTAATTTGCCGGTTGTTTAGTTTATTATTTGTTTAAATGTTTTTAAAAATCCGTCGGCGGCAAAATTTATGAAAACCATTCCGGGGGTCCGGGCCATTTTATCTCCAGGTATTTCAATGGTATTAGTCCCTGTTCTGAGCAGGGTGCTTTGTGTGTACAATACCCTTCCGTTCATATCTATTACGGATATGTTTATTGCTTTGTCGGAACTGCTGTGCACTTTGAAGTAACCGTTTTTATAAACCTGTAATGGTTGTGCCGATAACTGGTCTATTACTATTCCGGAATTTTTCAGCTTAATTACCTCAATGGCTGAATATCTAAAAGATCCATCCCGGTCGGTAATTTTAAGCCGGTAATAAATTTCACAGTCATAAGCGATCGGCTTTTTATCAGTATAGGAATACGACTGTGTTACAACAGAATTACCCCTGGCATTAATAACTGCCAGTTTCTGCCAGTCGCTGCTGTTTATACTTGCTTGTATTTCAAAGAAGGCTGTATTTATTTCCTGGGCTGTTTGCCAGTTAATGTTTACTGCATTGTCGTTTGCTGCATTTACCCTGAATGAACTGAGTGTTACCGGTGTTACAGACAAAGATGCATTTACTGTGGAAGAATATGTATAGTCACCTGTTTCATCTAAGCTTTCATCTCCGGCAATTCCTACAATATAAAACCGGATAGTACCATCATTGACACCGGGAACTGCGGGGGCTGTCCATTTTAAATTGGTATACGTATAACTTGCTGTGGCCGAAATAACCGCTACATTATGGCCTAACTCCTGGGTATTTGTTGGCGCCAGTGCACCTTGCACGATGGTATTTCCATTGGTAGTGGTAAATACGCCTACATTCGCATTGTTTACTGTATTTACCGCCTTGATAGCAAAACCCCATACAGATCCGGGGCCGGAGATTGTGATACTGAAATTGTATACCTGTCCGGCGTTATAGGTACCCGATGGCAGCCCGGTAGCGACCACACTTCCGCCAGCTGTATTGATGGGAAAATCATTGTGACAACTGGTACAATACCTGACGGTATAAGGTGAAGTGAACTTTGGGGCGCCTGTATAACTTATAGGGGCCAAAGGATCTTTAAAAAATGAGGCGGTTGTATAGCTCATGGCCACCAGGCCAAAAGCAACAATAAATGTCAGATTTTTTTTCATGATAAATATTTTAAGTGTTATCTGCTAAAAAAATTATTTGCATCACCGGGTTTAAATAGTACAGGAGAACAGCGTTTTGAGGGAGCTTTTTTACCAGGGTATAAGGCCTTGCAATTAGGTTTGCCAACGGGGCTTTGAAAATATTCCCCGGCTGCATGGCTGTCATTCTTTCTGACGGAGGGTCAATACTTTTCACGCCATAAAGGAATGAACAATACGATGTGCAATGCCTGAGTGGCGGCATTATAAAACATGATTTAGCTCATACTTTAGCCCGGAAAATCATACCGTTTTTATCATAGGCGCTTTTTAGGGCAATTTATCCGGTAAGGAGGTTGTTGTAAATGCCATTGTAAAAATTGTATATTGGGAGCAGCATTATTTATTTCACCCAGTAAAACCAACGAATATGCCCGGAGAAGCAAATGCGACACAAGCCGTTATAAACAGGCTTATTGAAAAGCTGAAGAATGCGAAAGATCCAGCGGAAATAGAAAAACTGAAGAGAGACATTAAAGAACTGGAGGAGGAATTGAAAAGCAGGAGGCGTTAAGAGGATATTGTTCCGAGAAAATTTTCCTGCAAAATTCTCTTCATCCATTTGATGTACGTTAAACCAATAAGGTCTTGCCCGGGCACATAACCAGGCAAGACCTTATTGGTTTGGTAACTGTATAAACGCTGTTATTAAAATTATTTTATTTCCCGTATTTATATGAGATCTCCGTTTCCCTTACCGGGTCATATTTATCGGTTTGGGGATTCCACTCAGAGAACTGGATCCATACCGCATTGTTATGATCGTCATACTTGTATTTTCGCCCACTGCTTTTTTTAGTTCCATTACCCATGTTATAAACCGAAAGCATCAGGTGCCCTTGTTCATTGTATTTTTCCCAGAGATAAGGTTCTTCATTGAGGTTAACCGGCTTGCCCGTAAAAAGCTGCCAGCGGAATTTTTCTTTTCCCTCGGCAGATAATACAAACTTATCGTACACACTAACGGCTCCGTCGGCATTCATATAAACCTGGTAATAAACGGAACCGGTTCGTAACAGTGTGATGTATTTCCTGTATTCGCTGATCTTGTCATTGCGGTAGCGGGTAATAAGCATTTCCCTGCTGCTGTCGGTAACCGAGTAAGTCGTATCGTCTTTCACGGAAGGGTTGGGTTTGTTGAATGCCAGCATATCCCTTGATTCCCTGATCTTTTTCTTGTCTTCGTAAAAATTACGGAGTACCAGCACATTGTTGTCGTCATAAATGAACTCCTGGTGGTGGGTAAAATAATCAGGCTGGGCTTCAAAATTACCCTTTGCGTTTTTGGTGACCTTGTAAAAATAAACAGTCATGCTCCTGATCTTTCCATTCAGGCTGTCGTAAATGCCTTCGGCTTTTTGCTGTGCCCGGCAAACCGATACCGATGTAATAAGAGTAAGGAAAAAAAGAACAATTCTCATAATTATATTTTTGATAAAAGTATTACTTAGTATAAAAAAGCAAATACCCTTTATTGGGTATTTGTTAAGCAACCAGTAAAACAGCAATGCCTCAATTGTTGACAGGTACGGGCAACCAATACTTGTATGTTGCCGCAAACATCAGTAACTTTAAGTACCACATTCTTCATTTAAATTTCTGTTATGTCAAAACAATGGAGCCGCCGTGATGCCATCCGGGCACTGGGTTTATCAATAGGAACAGCCGCTATCCCTTCTGCTGGCTGGACGGTTGATGAAAATAAACGTCCCATTTTATTACCCGATAAAAAATTAAACTTAGACAAACCGGTTACCGCCATTACCTGCGGTGCCGGTGCAAGGGGTAATGTGTATGGAAATTATGCCGTGAAATATCCGGAGCAGCTCGATATTGTTGGGGTGGCTGAACCCATTGCCCTGCGCAACGAACGCTATACAAAAAAGCACAACATAAAAGAAGAGAACCGCTTCAATAGCTGGGAAGAAGTTTTTAAGAAACCAAAATTCGCCGATGCGGTGATCATCACCACACCCGATGACCTGCATTATGGTCCCTGTATGAAAGCGTTGGAAATGGGGTATGATGTGTTACTGGAAAAACCCATTTCGCCGAGTGAAAAAGAATGCCGCGACATTTTAGCCCTGTCGAAGAAGACCGGCAGGATCGTTGCCGTTTGCCATGTACTCAGGTATGCACCTTATTTTATCAAACTGAAGGAGATCATTCAAAGCGGTGTATTGGGCGAAGTGGTGAGTATTCAGCACCTGGAACCCATCCAGCATATTCACATGAGTCATTCCTATGTGCGGGGCAACTGGCATAACAGTAAACAAACTACGCCGATCATATTAGCTAAATCCTGTCACGATCTTGATATTTTAAGATGGATAGTAGATAAACCCTGTACCCATATTCAGGCATTTGGAAGCCTGCAATGGTTCACCCGAAAAAATGCACCGGCAGGAAGTACGGCCCGTTGTACAGATGGTTGCGCTGCAGAACAAAAATGCCCGTACTCGGCACTGGAGATCTATTACCGCAAAAGATCCTGGAATTATGTGTTTGACCTGCCGGAAGAAAAAGACAGGCAGGCTGCTTATGTACTGGATAAATTAAAATCAACCAACTATGGCCGTTGTGTGTACCGTATGGAAAACGACCAGCCCGATCATTATACGGCCAATATATTATTTGAAGGCGGACTTACAGCTGCCTTTTCCATGGAGGCATTTACTTCGTACGATGGAAGAAGAACCCGGGTGATGGGAAGCCTGGGTGATGTAGTTGGCGATATGACCTCATTCACCCTGACCGATTTTTTAACCGGAAAAAAAACCGAATGGAAACAGGAATCAGATGGCCATGGAGGAGGAGACTGGCGCCTGGTGGCCGATTGGATAAATGCCGTATCGCAACAGAACCCGGCATTACTTACCTCAACCATCGATGCTTCTATCGAAAGTCATGTGATGGGATTTATGGCAGAGGAAAGCCGGGTGACAAAAAAGGTAAAAAAAGTGAAATTATGATTCAAACCAAAACCTATAAGGTCTTGCCGGGCCATATGCCGGGCGGCAGACCTTATAGTGTTTTATTAAAACCGTACATGGTTATCATTTCTCTATCCACGCCACTATTCGCAATGGCCCGCCGCTGCCATTTTTTATTTTCATGGGCAATGCAATGATATAGGCGCCGGTTGCAGGCAGTTTATCCAGGTTGGCTACATTCTCAAAACCACAGATATTTTTTTCGTAGAGTATCTGATGTGTTTTAAAATTTTTTGATTGGCCATAATCAACACTTGCCACATCCAGTCCAACCGCTTTTATTTTTCGTTTGCCGGCAAGCCATGCCGCTGCATCGGGATGAATGCCCGGGAAATGCAGTTTGGCAACGGCATCAGCGCCCCGTTCATCGGTACCCAGGTATTTTTTTGCTTCGGGATAAAAAGAACCATAGCCGGTGCGGAACAATACAATGGCATCATCGGGAATGTTTCCATTCGTTTTTTCCCATGTTTCCATATCGGCAACCGTTATCTGGTAGTCGGGGTTCTTCAATGCATTGGCCGACACATCGATCACTACGGCATCACCGGTAAGTTTATCAAGCGGTATCTGATCGGCCGTCCATTTTCCTTTTGCAAAATGAACGGGAGCATCTATATGTGTTCCTCCGTGTTCGGCAGCACAATAATTAAATGCTTCGTAATAGAAACCGGCAGGGGTGATGCCAACAAAAACCGTATCAAAGCGGAATTTATCGGCCGTGGGCCAGTACAGGGTTTCTTCTGAAAAACTATACGTAAGGTCGATCCATTCTCCTTTAGAGAGTTTTTCGCTAAGAGAGGGTTCGGGCCTGTGCATGGTGCAGGAAACAATAAACAGCAGGATGATATAAAAGAGCTTTTTCATTACCGGAAGTTTAGGTAACCTAAGATAATTACTTTTCCTGCAAACGGTCGCTTCACGTTTGGCGCAACCAGTTCCTTTTTGTGATACATTTGATCTATAAAAATCAACCTGGTGAGAACCTTATTTTTCATACTTCTGTTATCCGTTGTTGGTCTTAATTGTCAGAAAGAACTGGAAGCGCCAACAAGTCCATCAAACCTTTTACCAACTATTACTACAACGGTTTTGTCTTCCATAACCAATACCACGGCTACAGGTGGTGGTAATGTTACGGCTGATGGCGGATCGGCAGTAACCGCAAGGGGCGTTTGCTGGAGCACTTCGGCAAACCCGGTTGTAACCGGTAATCATACCACAGATGGAACAGGCATCGGATCATTCAGCAGTTTATTAACCGGTCTTACAGCAAGCACCATGTATTATGTTCGTGCCTATGCAACCAATAGCAATGGAACAGCTTATGGCAATGAAATTAGTTTTACCAGCTCAGCTACAACAGGAAGTTTACCAACGATCATTACGGCTACGGCAGCTTTTATTTCACCTACTTCAGCAACCAGTGGCGGACATGTAACGGCAGACGGGGGAGCAGCGGTTACGGCAAGAGGTATTTGCTGGAGTACTTCATCTAACCCGGATTTAACAGGTAACCATACCACCGACGGAAGCGGGCTGGGTGCTTACAGCAGCATGATGGCATCACTTACACCATCCACCACTTATTATGTACGGGCTTATGCTACCAACAGCAATGGTACGACTTATGGAAATGAAGAGGTGTTTACCACATCTCCCGGAACGCCGGCATTACCAACAGTTATTACTGCAGCCGTAACTTCAATAACATCAGTTACTGCAACAAGCGGGGGTAATATAACAGCAGACGGAGGAGCAGCCGTTACAGCACGTGGTGTATGCTGGAATACTTCGCCAGGCCCGGTTGTTACAGGCAATCATACAAACGATGGAACAGGTGCAGGGTTATTCAGCAGTGCGGTTACTGCGCTGCTGCCATCCACCACTTATTATATACGGGCATATGCCACCAATAGTGTGGGAACAGCCTATGGTAATGAACTGAGTTTTACAAGTACGGCAACTTCGGGTCCCGATGTATATGTTGCCGGCCGGCAAACAAATGGAACAGCCGATGTAGCCAGTGTCTGGAAAAATGCTGTGGCCATCCCGCTGTCGGCCGGCATCTTTGATGCACAGGCCCACTCGGTGTTTGTTGCGGGTACCGATGTGTACGTTGCCGGATGGGAATCGAATGGAACAAAAGATGTGGCAAAGGTTTGGAAGAACGGTATTGCCACTTCTTTAACCGATGGCTCGGCAATGGGATTTGCCGGTTCGGTATATGTTTCGGGCAGCGATGTGTATGTGGCGGGATCAGAATACAGTGGTTCTTTCGCTGTTGCGAAGGTTTGGAAGAACGGGGTTGCAACTACTTTATCAACGGCTCCCTGCGGTGCTGTTGCCCGGTCTGTTTTTGTTTCGGGTACCGACGTATACGTGGGTGGTGGTGAAAGTGATTGCGCCAAAAGTATTCCCAGACTTTGGAAGAACGGCACGCCGGTTTCTTTAACAAGTTCCTCGTTCGGGGCGAATGTATTCTCCGTTTTTGTTTCAGGTACCGATGTGTACGCATGTGGTGTGGAGACCAGCAATGCCAGTGGTGATTTTGTAGCAAAGCTGTGGAAGAACGGTACCGGTGCTTCTTTAACAACCGGCAAAGCGGTTGCCCGGTCTGTTTTTGTTTCGGGAACGGATGTTTATGTAGCCGGTTATGCCTATAACGGAACACACCAGGTTGCCACGATCTGGAAAAATGGTGTTGCTACGTCTTTAAGTAATGGTACCACTGATATGTTTGCCAGCTCGGTATTCGTATCCGGCACGGATGTATATGTTGCCGGCCGTGAGGAAACCGGTACTTCCTATTACGCAAGGGTTTGGAAGAACGGCGTGCTTACAACCCTGGCAGGTAACGCTCCGTTTTCGGAAGCAACTTCTGTATTTGTGAAATGAGCTTGCTGAATAAAAGAAAATTGGTCCGTTGAAATAATAGAAGCCCGGGTAACATGCTAACGGCCCATCATACGCGGCAATGAATATTTAGCAAACCCCATTCGTTTTTTACATTTTATACACAATGCCGTTTAGGGGTACCCGTTTTTTTTAGAATAAAATTTGCTTTTCTGATTTAATAGATTAATATTTGTCTCCAGTAAAAATCGGCCGCATATTTAAACGGCCGGTCCCAAAGAATTCTCCAATAACCAATGATCTCATGCCTCCTCTGTGTTTTAATTAATTGCCCCTCTTTTTATTATTTTTTTTAACCGACAATATTTGCGAACAGGATTGCTGTATTCAAAACTGCTGCCTGTTATGCATTTGCGTATAAAGATGACCGGAATGATATTTTTTGCATGAGCCAAAAAGAAATCAGCCGCTCTTTTTTGCAAAATGATGAATTAATCCTGTTCCTGCACAGTTTGTCCGGGTATTTGGTGAGAATGTTCAGGAGGTTGATTGATTTGTCCTAACGCTTAACAGTAGCTGAACCTGATCTTTACAAAAGTTATATTATTATCCCCTCCCTGTAGAATTCATCATGCTGTAACCAGTATCATGATCACCACCGTTCAACCCAGGCTGTACTTTATTACACATTAACACCCTTTTTACGCTATACGAATCAACCATCATCTAAACCAATCATTTTTGTATGAAAAAGTTTCTCTTCCTATTTATGGCGACGCTGTCGGTTTATCTTGGTTTTGCACAACAGGTAAGTGATGCCGATAATAATGCGGCACGCCAGCTGGTAAGCGCAAACCGGAAAGCCCTTGGCCTCAGCGCCGATGACCTGAACAAATTCCTTGTCTCCGGTTCTTACGTCGATCAATCCACAGGCATCAGGTATGCCTATCTTGTTCAGACCTACCTGGACATGCCTGTATATAACCAGATGCAGGTACTGGCTTTTCGTGACGGCAAATTGCTTTCACAGGCTGGCGGCCGGATAGACCTGGTGGAACAACGGGTAAGCAGCAAGAGCGGCAGTCCCATGCTTTCGGCTGAATCGGCTGTTGCTGCAGCTTTGGCCGATAGGAAGATCAGCGCAGCAAAACTTCCTGTCGTTGTGAGCCGGCAGGACAATGGAAGGAAAATAGAGTTTGATAAGATGGGCGTTTCGTATGAGAACGTAACGGCACAGTTGATGTGGGTTCCCGATGAAAACGGGAAAACCATTAATCTTGCCTGGCAGATCTTTGTTGCGCCGGTTTCTACTTCCGACTATTGGGCGATACGGATTGATGCTTTGAACGGCAGGGTGCTGGGGGTGAATAATTTTACTGTTCATGATCAATGGGGGTCTGGACAGACCGGTAAAACCGGTATGGATAATACTATTCCCGGTTTGCTGAAAAGAACCGAAGTGTATAATCCCTGGGAAGCCCTGTTCGATTTTAAAAGGGTTACGGATATCAATAAAGATGGAAGTGCTGGTTCATTCCTGGTTAACAGCGCCACATACCGTGTGATTCCTTTTCCGGCAGAAAGCCCGATCGCACCCGGCGGAGCACATGCGTTAAGAACCGATCCCTGGCTTGCCGCACCGGGCAATGCCAGCACGTTAAAATGGCATACCGGCACCGCAGGAACCGATTATGATTATACCCGTGGTAATAATGTATGGGCTTACCAGGACAGGGTGGCCCCGGCCAATACCGGCACCGTTGCAAAGTCGGTTACTTCCACAACAAGCCCCGACCCGCTGACCTTTGACTTTACACCTGATTTTGCAGTGGATCCGCTTCAGACCACACCTGTACCGAACGTACAGTTCAACGTTACTAATTTATTTTACTGGAATAATATTATTCATGACCTGATGTACCAGTACGGATTTACCGAAGCCGCCGCCAACTTCCAGGATGATAATATGGGAAGAGGCGGAACAGGAAATGATCATGTAAATGCAGAGGCGCAGGATAATTCCGGAATAAACAATGCAAACTTTTTAACACTGGCTGACGGAAGTCCCGGAAGAATGCAGATGTACCTGTGGAACATGAATGGCGCCAGCCCGCAGCTGGATGGTGATGTTGATAATGGTGTTATCGTTCATGAATACGGGCACGGCATCAGTAACCGGTTAACGGGAGGAGGCACCGCCAACTGCCTCAGCAATGCCGAACAGATGGGGGAAGGATGGAGTGATTATTATGCACTGATGTTTACCCAGGATTGGACAACAGCAAACCTGAACACAGGCTTTACCAGCCCACGGGGTATTGGCGTGTATGCGCTCAATGGAGGAAATTTATTTCCCACCAGTTCGCCGGGTACGGGTATCCGTCATTATAAATACAGCACGGATATGACGGTGAACCCACTGGTTTATCTTGCTTCGCTGCCCACTTCTCCGCACGACAGGGGAGAGATATGGTGTGCCACCTTGTGGGATATGACCTGGAACATCATCAACCAGGAAGGTACCATCAATCCAAACTTATATAACGTGGCCGGTGGCGGAGGTAATACCATTGCCATGAAACTGGTAACAGAAGGAATGAAATTACAACCTTGTAATCCCGGTTTTATCAGCGGCCGGGATGCCATCATACAGGCCGATATCAATTTATACGGCGGCGCTCATGTATGTGCCATCCGGGAGGCGTTCAGAAGAAGAGGTATGGGAGCCAACGCATCACAGGGTTTATCTACCAGCGTTACCGACCAGGTGCCAAATTACCAGGTCAGCAATGCCGTAATTACTTTGTTGCAGAATAATGTTATTTCAACGCCGGAAGGGCAGTACATCTATTACAAGAACAGGGTGGTAACTGATGGTTGCGGCAACCTGGTGAATTATAAGATCACCGATACATTGCCCCTGAATGTAAGCTTTGTAAGCGCTACCAATGGCGGCACGTACAATGCCGGCAACAGAACCGTTACCTGGATCATTAACCAGGCATCCAGCACAACCGTGGATTATGATTTTGTAGTGAATATAAATGCGGGAGCTTATTTCCCAACGGTGAATTTGCTTAATGAAGAAGTGCAGGGGCCGCCACCGGCCTTACCCGCAGGCTGGTCTACCACGGCAGCACCCACGGCTAATCTTTGGGTAACAACAGCGGCACAAAGTCATAGTGCACCTAATTCCCTGTTCACCTCCAACCTGGCAACCGTGAATGACCAGATACTGGCTACCAGCATTTCATTTGCCACACCTGCTTCGCCTCCGGAACTTTCTTTCTGGCATTGGTATAATTCCGAAACCGGAAGCGGAACCACCGGTTTCGACGGCGGAGTGGTGGAGATAAGTACCGATGGCGGAACCACCTGGGCCGATATCGGGGTGGCTAACTATATACTCAACGGGTACAATAAAACAATATCCACCAGCTTCTCATCACCAATCGCCGGCCGGCAGGCATTCAGCGGTAACAGTAATGGATTTATTGAATCAAGGGTAAGCCTTACCCCGTATGCAAACCAGGCCGATGTGAGACTCCGCTGGAGATTTGCTTCAGATAATTCTGTAAGTGCCGTGGGCTGGTATGTAGATGATATCATGATCAGGAACATCGCTCGTGTGGATATGCGAAGCAATTTATTCAATGCAGCCAATGAACGCCTGAGCTTCTCCGATTCTGTGATGATCATTACGGCTCCTGTTTGTACACCACCTGTTATAACCGCTCCCACCGTTACACAACCAACCTGTGCAACACTAACCGGCACCATTGTAGTGAATGCTACCGGAGTGGGTACATTGGAATACAGTGTTGATAACGGCGCTACTTACCAGGCATCTGCAACGTTCAGCACACTTGTACCTGGCAATCATAATATCAAAGTACGCTTACAGGCAAACCCATCATGTGAAGTGGCTTATACAGGCAACCCGGTTGAATTAACGGCGGCTATATGCTGCATCACCAACCCGGTTGTTACTAATAATGCCAACTCCGGCCCCGGCAGTCTGCGCCAGGCTGTGATCGATGCATGCCCGGGCAGCACCATTACTTTTGCCAATTCTGTGATCAGCCCCATCTCGCTTTCCAGCGGGCTGATAAGAATTGATAAAAACATTACCATACAGGGGCCGGGTACTGCGTTAACGGTACAGAACACGGCGGCGAAAGGTTTTGCGAGCCGGGTCTTTCATGTGGTTCTGGGAGCATCAGTAAACATTTCAGGGCTCACCATTTCCGGGGCAAATACATACGGCTCAGGCGGAGGCATTTATACTGAAGGCGTGTTGAATCTCGTCAATGTTACTGTCTCAAACAACCTGTCGGACAGCAGTGGTGCAGGTATTTATAATCTTGGTACCTTGACTGTTACCAACTCAACCATCTCAAACAATTTGGCGAACAGCAATGGTTTTACGGGCATTGGCGCCGAAGGCGGAGGTATTTATACTGCTAGTTTTTTTGGCGGCAGCCTCACTGTTATCAACACTACCATCTCAAATAATTATGGGAACCTTGGCGGTGGTATTTACGGTCCCAATAGCACGATAAATTCCCGCAATTCTATCATTGCAGGAAATACAGTTAGATTTTTTAGTTCCGGTCCTGATTTCATTGGCACAGTAACCTCGCAGGGTTATAACCTGGTTGGCAAAAAGGATAACAGCAGCGGTTGGGTGGCAACCGACCTTACCGGTACCATTGCAACCCCACTTAATCCACAACTTGGCCCATTGGCCGATAATGGCGGACCTACACAAACGCTTGCATTATTAACCGGCAGCCCGGCCATTAATGCCGGCAGCAATGCGCTGGCAGCAGATCCGGCTAATAACCCATTGGTTTTTGACCAGCGGGGAACCGGCTATCCAAGGATTGTAGGCAGCAGCGTAGACATCGGAGCATTTGAAGTGCAATGTATTCCACCAACGATAACTGCACCTACCGTAACCCAGCCTACCTGCCTGGTACCCACCGGAACCATTGTAGTGAATGCAACGGGTAACAGTGCAATGGAATACAGTGTTGATAACGGCGCTAACTGGCAGCCATCCGCTACGTTCAGCGGACTGGTACCAAGCAATTACTACATCATATCGGCCAGGTATATCAGTAACACTGCCTGTGCATCCTCATACGCCGGTAACCCGGTTGTGATTCATGCACCGGTAATACCTGTTGTTGGTATGACTGCCGACGGTATGACTGCCGACGGACCCTTGACGTTCTGCTCAGGCGGCTCGGTTACCCTCAGTGGAGTGGTAGAATATCCGAATTACCTCAGAATGACTGCACCTTATGCTATTGATTTCAGTATAGGTACCGCTACATTCGGAGCTGATATTTCAACCACACCGTTAAACGGAAACATGGTTTACATTCCTGATGCAACGGCAAGTTATTTAGGATGCAATCCATATACAGCCGGATCACTTACCGGTAAAGTAGCAGTGATCGACAGAGGTACCTGCTTTTTTGTATACAAAGCCAAAAATGCACAGGATGCAGGAGCCATTGGCGTCATCATCGTAAACAACTCTCCCGGAGACCCGTTAAATATGGCAAGTGGAGATCCTAGTGTAATTGTAACTATCCCGGTGATCAGTGTCACCCAGCAGGATGGAGCGCTGCTTAAGAATATGATCGCACAGGGAACAACGAATGGTAATACCTTACCACATACGTATAGTTACCTGTGGTCGAACGGGGCTACCACACAAAGTATCAATGTTACACAAAGCGGAACATTCACCGTTCAGGTAACAGATGAGAATGGTTGTTCAGCCACCACTCCGCCAGAAACGGTTACGGTTAACCCGGTACCCGATGCCGTGGCAACACCATCAGCACAATCCATTTGTACCGGATCAACAATTGCTACCATTGTAAACAGCGGTGCGGTGAGTGGTACCGTATTCGACTGGACGAGAGATAATACTGCAGATGTAACAGGCATTGCAGCCAGCGGCACCGGGGATATTAGCGGCGCACTGGTTAATACAACCAATGCAGCCATAACCGTAACATTCACCATCACGCCTTCTTATACCAATGAAGGAGTAACCTGCACCGGAACAGCCGTAACGGCAACGGTATTGGTTGCACCAAAACCAGTGTTGAGAGAAACCTATAACGGTGTTCAGGTAACAGCCAATAACGATGGTACAGATGATGTTGGAAGTTTTGCAGTTTGCAGTTCAACCAGCGACAATGTATTCCTGACAGAGATCACGGATATAACTAACATCACGCCCGGGGCCAGTGTTAAAGTAGAACAGGTTATCATAAAGACCAACGTTACGATCAACACCGCGGCGGATGGAGTATATATTCTCACTTCCGTTGGACCTATACCGCTTGGAAGAACAGCTACGCTGATAAACCCGCTTGTTAGCGGATCGGTTCAGATCAAGCGTCGGGCATTCTATGATGCAAATAACAATAACAGCATTGATGCCAATGAATGTGTGGGCGATTGGGTGGTTTATAATATCACCGTTAACCCCATACCGGTTGCCGTGGCAACACCAGCTGCTCAATCCACTTGTACGGGTTCAGCCATCACAACCATTGTTAACAGCAGTGGGGTGGCTGGTACCACATTTAACTGGAGCAGGGATAATACCGCAACGGTAACAGGTATAGCAGCCAATGGTACAGGCAATATCAGCGGAACATTAACCAATACAACTGCTGCTCCTGTAACAGTAACGTTTACCATAACACCATCAGCTAATGGCTGCAGCGGTGATGCTATCACAGCTACAGTAACCGTGAACCCGGCTCAGTATTTTGCCTGCCCGGGTAATATGACCGAAACGATCACCGACCTTAACATCCCTTGCTTTAAAGCAGTGAACACACCCAACCCTGTTTTCTGCGGTACGCTTACCAAACTTACCTGGAAGCTGACCGGTGCTACGGTATTGAATTCGCCTACATCGGGCATCAACTACCTTGGCCTGCGGAATATGAACGTAGGTACAACAACGGTTACCTATACCGCTACGTTCACAGGAGGTACAGTTAAAACATGTTCGTTCACGGTGCTGGTAATAGAGACCGTACCGCCGAATATCTATTGCCCGGCCGACGTACACGTAAATACTGACGCAGGTAAATGCTATCGCACCGGCCCGGTAAGTCTTGGCACGCCATCGGTTAATGATAATTGCGGAATCGCATCGGTTACTAATAATGCACCGGCTGTTTACCAGAAGGGAGTGAATTTTGTAACCTGGACAGTAACAGATAAGAGTGGTAATAGCCGCAGTTGTGTACAAAAGGTAACAGTTAATGATGTGGAGAAACCGGTCATCACCTGCCCCGCAAATGTTATTGCGAATACTGGCCCGGTATGTTCAGCTACACCGGTAACCTTGCCTACACCGGTATTTACTGATAACTGTGCTGTGGTAACATTAACCTGGACAATGACCGGCGTTACTTACGGCGGATCACCACTTACAGGTATTAACTATGTTCCAACCATGAACTATGCTACCGGTGTAAGTACCATTACATACACAGCGATTGACGAATCCGGAAATGCAAAGACATGCACATTTACAGTTACACTGAAAGATGTAACGCCGCCAACACTTGTTTGTCCGCCTGCACAAACCTTCTGTAAGGTTCCGAATAATACGTACACGGTTCCTGTATTGATACAGAGTGATAATTGTGTGATCTTAAGTACAACGTATAAGATTACCGGGGCCACCAGCCGCACCGGTACGGGTACCAATGCAAGCGGAATATTCAACCTGGGTGTTTCAACCATTACCTGGACGGTGAAGGATGTGAATGGAAATACATCCACCTGTACCACAACGGTAACTGTTGTGGCAACAACAAGCCCGATTTGTGTAGCACCTCCGGTAACAAACCCGGTTAGTAATCCAAAATCTGCAGAAGTTACTGCAGCAGTACTTTCAATTACTGCATGGCCAAATCCATCCAGCAGCTACTTTAACCTGCGTGTGAACAGCCCGGCAAAAGAGATCCTGGAGATCAGGATGATTGATATGGCGGGTAAACTGGTTCAGGTGCAAAGAGGAGCGCCGGGTGATACGTACCAGTTTGGTAACAACGTGGTATCGGGTGTATATATCATAGAAGTGAACCAGGCAGGTAAAACACTTAGAACAAAAGTGGTCAAGCAATAGATAAGATAAACCTGCTCTTTAAAGGCCATCCGGTAACGGGTGGCCTTTTTTATTAGCACTTTCATTGCAACATTTTTCTATGGACATAGGGTTAAGCTGGGAATGTTGTGTATACCCGGGTGATAGCGAAATCAGATTGGGGGTAAAGCTTTCTAGATTTAAACCGTGAATCTATCAGAGACCAGGATCTGGCAGTTATCTTCTGGTTGTTCGGGACTGCATCCATCCCGGCACTTTTTAACACCATTTAACAGCAACGTTCGTACGGCTATCAGCTCACGGATCTTTTCATCAAGCAGGCTGACTTTCTCTGTTATCTTATGTGATACATTATTACAGGATGCTTCATTCATTTCAATCATCTCCAACAGGCCCGACACCTCATTTAGTGTGAAGCCAAAACCTTTAAGCCGTTTTATTGTGAGTAACCTGTCCAGAATCTCTTTAGAGTATTCTTTATAATTATTACTCCGCCTTTCTTTACGGTTGACAGCTATTAAGCCATGCTTTTCATAAAAACGAATCGTGTCTTTTGAAAGTCCCGTTTCCTTTACTAATTGGCCTATTAACATAATTTTCTAAAGTTTTTTGAAAAAAGCCTTGACCGTTGCCTATACTCCACTGTTTATGTTTGCAAATCTAATAACATTAAACAGAAAATGAAATGAAAAAAATGACACTACAGTTAGTACTTCTTGTGGCAGGTTTTGCAGGACTTGCTTCATCTTGCAATGGACAATCCGCTAAAACAAAAACGGCTACAACCAAAGCCGCCACCTGCAGCCATTGCGGAGGCACTTCCTGCAACAAAAGTTGCTCATCAGGTTCTTTAACACAAAAAAAAGACAGCACCATGCAAAACAAAATTTTACCATCATGCAGTTTGAACGAAAAGGAATTTGCTGAAAGAAGAAGTATGCTCAGCAAAACAATTTTCAGTAAAGCAAAATCTATAAACAATCTAAAAGACGGTTACGACATAGTTTTTAATGAGCCCAAAGAGTTTTCACTAGACCTTATTGAAATGGTGAATTTTGAAAGGAGCTGCTGTTCTGATTTTACATGGGCTTTGGTTTTTGAACCAAATAATAAAGCCACTCACTTGCGGGTTTACGGTTCAAAAAAAGTAAAAGATGAAATGAAGAATGCCTTCCATTCTTTTGGGCTCGGCCATTTGATCAGGTAACTTAAATATTTATATAATGAAAACGACAAAAAAGAGCTGGTATAAAAGGTTAGGTTGGGCAGGAATGGCACTCTGTGGCCTGTGCTGCGTTTTGCCAATAATTGGAACAACAGTTGGCATGGCGTCATTAGCAGCGCTTTCCGTTTACCTGGAAAAAATAGGGATACTTGCATTAGGACTGGCAGGATTTTTCTTTTGGTATGCCTGGTACAACAAACGTAAAAAAGCAAAAGCGTGTGCAACTGGCTGCGATACAAACTGTGAATGCAAAACCGGTACAACTGTTTAAAGTAAATGGCTGTACTAAAACCTATGCATAGCCGGGCGCAGACTCTTATAGGTTCATATCAAAGAGGCCAATCATTAAAATGGCCCGTGTCATCCACGAGCCATTCTTAATTTTTAATTCTTCATTCTTAATTAATGTTACTTCTCATACAGCAGTATCTCCACCCGCCTGTTCTTCCATTGCATGGATGGAATGTTCAGGTCGGCTGCCGGCGCCCTGTTTGAATAAGCGGCTATGATCAACCGGTTTCGGTTAATAAAGAAGCTGGCAACATAATCGGCACAAACCGAAGCCCGGCTGAATGCACGGATGCTGTTGGCTTCCACGCTTCCGTGTGTATCGGTATGCCCGTTGAACTGTGCAACCAGTTTAGGGTTTGCTTTCATTAACCGCACTACTTCGCTCAGCGTATTAAAGCCATTTGTTTTTAATTCTGATTTGGCCTGTTCAAAATAAATGGTGAAGCGCAGGGTATCTTTCGAAACAGGTACAACGGGTTCTTTAAATTCGGGGCAGCCGTTATTGCTAACAGGTCCTTCCACAAACGGGCACTTGTCAAAATCATCATTCACACCATCTCCGTCACTGTCGGGTACCGGGCAACCACCATACTTGGCTGTGCCTTTGTGGCCGGGGCATTTGTCAACGATGTCTCTTATGCCGTCGCCATCGGTATCGGCCAGGGAATCTATTTTTACCGGTTCAGCTTTTTTGGTAACTTTCTCGGTCTTCTCTTTCTTTTCTTTTTTCTCTCTTTCCTGCGGCTTGCCGGTAAAGATGGCGTAGCTGAGGCTTACGCCGAATGTTTTTATACTGTGTTGTAATTTTTTTCTTGCATCGATGTAATAATAATCCAGCGGGATATTATAATTCACTCCCAGTGAAAACCGCCGGTATTCAAACCCGGCAACCAGGCTGATGCCCGGGTACATTCGTTTATAGGTTCCGGGAGAGCTGCCTGTTTTTAATTTGGTATTGGTTGTTTTGCTGGAAGGAATGCTGCTGCCGAAATAGTTCATGCTGATCTCTTCCTTACCCGATACAAGCACATTCAGCACCGGCCCTACGCCAATAAAGATGCCGGTGTGGTCATCAAAAGAGAATTTTTTAATGAGGTGAAGATTGATGTCAACATAGTTCAGGTTCTGTAAAAAGAAAGAGTCTTTGAGGGTATTAACAGCGCCAACCGAATTTTGTAATTTATAATCGTAGCCCTTTTTATTATACAGGGCCGAAGCTGTTAAACTGAATCCATTATCTCCTAAAGGAAAGCGGGCCTTGATGCCACCCAGGAAATTGGCTTTGGATGAATACCTGTTAAAAGGTTCGATGGAGCCCTGTATCTTACTCAGTGTCGACTTTCCGTACCCGGCCACGATACCGAAACTGGTTTGGGCATTTGCGTCGGGAAACTTAAAAAAGATAAGTGATAGCAAAAAGATACTTTTTACCATCGTTTTGTAATAAGATAGTTTGGACATATGTTAGGGGGTTAGTATCCGGGGCAAAATTACACTTTGTGCAACAGATATTGAATAATCTATATAAAAAATGTAAAACGCCGCCCCGGTACCCGTTTTATTAAATAAGAACTTACCGGTATATAGATCAATATTTCAACCTGCGCAGGCATCAATGATCGGCTTCTTCATCCAAAATTTTTCGTTGAGCAAAGCAGGTACAACAACCGGCCTGTAAGCCCGTAGTAATACCCGTTCCATTCGTGTTTTCACGAATAGCCCGGAATGGCAAATACTTTTGTGGAAAAGATTATTAAAATATAAGCCCGGTCGTATAAGAAAAGCAGTCGTTTTTCAGTTTTAGGGTATAGTATTTGTGAATGACAGAATCAATATCCAATACTCAACTATGAAAAGATCCTATTTTTTACCCCTGCTGTATTTACTGCTCTCTCTTATTTATCTCAATTTGGTTGGTTGCAGCGGGATAAATAATGTCAATATCATGAGTGTGGCAGAAGCGGAGAATGGCACCGA
Organism: Ferruginibacter sp.; assembly: GCA_044220615.1. GTDB lineage: Bacteria > Bacteroidota > Bacteroidia > Chitinophagales > Chitinophagaceae > Ferruginibacter. Next base: position 886,851 of record JBGAQR010000001.1, read on the forward strand.
TACAACAAAAGAAACCACAGCAGAACTTTCTTCTTCCGGTATTCCCACAACAGCCATTGCCATTGATACGGTCGTTTACAATAAAAAAATGCTGGAGTTGAGTAATAATGATGCCGGTGGTAAATGGCCGGCCAAAACGGTTTATCCATTGCCCGGCGCCGTTTTTCCTCATCATCGTATCATTGCCTTTTACGGCAACCTGTATTCAAAGCGTATGGGTATTTTGGGAGAGATCCCTAAAGATTCGATGTTCAAAAAATTACAAGGCGAAGTAAACGCCTGGCAAACTGCCGATCCATCGGTTAAAACAATTCCTGCTTTACATTATATAGTTACCACGGCGCAGGGCCTTGCCGGCAGGGATGGCAAACACCGCTTGCGCATGCCCGGTCACCAGGTTGATACCATGCTCAGCTGGGCAAAGCAGATCGATGCCCTGGTATTTGTTGATATACAGGTAGGGCATAGTACCGTAAAAGAGGAAGTGTTGCCGCTGGAAAAATACCTGCAGCTTCCGAATGTTCACCTCGGCATCGATCCCGAATTTTCTATGAAGAACGGCGAAAAGCCCGGTTCTAAGATCGGCACCTTCTCTTCAGACGATATCAATGATGCCATTGACTTTTTAGCAGCGCTGGTGCGGAAACATAATCTCAGTCCGAAAGTATTGGTGGTACATCGTTTTACACAAGGTATGGTAACGGGTTACGACAAAATAAAAAAGGTTCCCGAAGTACAGGTGGTGATGGACATGGACGGCTTTGGTGATAAGGTATTAAAGAAAGCAACCTACAGGCAGTATATATATAAAGAGCCCGTGCAGTTCACCGGCTTTAAATTATTTTATAAGAACGATAATGCCGGCACTGCAGAAATGCTTACGCCCGGAGAATTATTGCAACTGACTCCTAAACCGGTCTATATTCAATATCAGTAACCGCATTTTTTCTTTTCCTTTCAACGGATCGGTACGATCCTGCAAAGCTGTTGTATATTAGTTGTATGAAGCACCGCATTTATTTAGCAGCCCTGTTATTGTTTTCTGGTTTTATCACCGCAGCGCAGGATCAGCACTATCTTATTACCGGCAGTTATACTACCGGCAAAAGCGAAGGTATTTATGTATACCTGTTCAACAGCAACGACGGGTCTTACAAAGAAATAAGTCATGTAAAAATTTCCAATCCTTCTTTTATTGCGGTTTCACCCGATGAAAGATTTGTGTATGCCGTTCAGGAAAATGCAGCCAATAAAGGGAAGGGTGGCGAGATCGCCGCTTTCTCTTTCAATAAAAAAACGGGCACGCTTACTTATATCAACGAACAACCTTCAGGTGGCGATCATCCCTGTTATGTAAGCGTTGACAGAACAGGCAGGTGGGTGGCAACGGGTAATTACAGCAGCGGGAGTGTGGCCTTACTTCCCGTGCAAGCCGATGGAAGCCTGGGTGCAGCCAGTACCCTCATTCAGCATGAAGGATCGGGAGTAAATAAAGAAAGACAGGCGAAGCCTCATGTTCACTGCACTTTTTTTTCAAGCGATAACCGTTTTCTTTTTGTACCCGACCTGGGTATTGACAAAGTGATGATCTATTCCTTTGATGAAGGTACCGGTAAACTCAGCCCGGCGCCACAACCCTTTGCCCGGTCAACCGACGGGGCAGGGCCCAGGCATTTTTGTTTTCATCCTTCCAATAAGTTTGCTTACCTGATAGAAGAAATGAGTGGAACGGTTGTAGTGTTTGATCATGAGAACGGCCGGTTGAAAAACAAACAACGCATCAGCAATATGCCGATGGGTGATACAAGCAATGCCGCCAGCGCCGATATACATGTTTCGCCCGATGGTAAATTCTTATACGCTTCTAACCGGGCCGATGCAAACAGTATTGCCATCTTCAGCATAAATTCAAAAAACGGCAAACTGCATCTTATCGGGCACCAGTCAACCCTCGGTAAAACTCCCCGCAATTTTAATTTCGATCCTTCGGGTAATTTCCTTTTGGTGGGAAACCAGAATACCGATGAGATAGTAATCTTTAAACGGGATAAAAACACCCGCTTACTTTCCGATACAAAAAACCGTATTGCTGCCGGGAAGCCGGTTTGTATAAAATGGATCGGGGTAAAGTAAACAGCATATTCCTTCAATATATAAATCCGCCCTCTTCCAAATCCCGTACTTTTATAGTCTTAATTCCAGGCCTGTTAACTAAATACAATGCAGCGGAAGCTTTTCTTCTTCTTATTCATACTGTGGCTTCCTGTTTTATCTTATGCCCAGGCGGGTAAATTCTCGGGGATCATTTATGATGCCGTTTCAAAAGCGCCGCTTGCTTTTGTAAGTGTTACGATCAAGGGAACCAATACCGGAACCGTAACGGATATCGACGGGCAGTTCTCCTTTGCTAATTTACCCCACGGTGCAATACTTGTTATAAGTTATATAGGGTATAGGGCCAGGGAGTACAAGCCGGAGAAAGCAACTGCGCCTGCTTCAATATATATAGAACGTATTTCAGGTGAGTTGGAAACGGTGATCATCTCCAGCAATGAGAACCCGGCGCATCGCATCATCAGGTTACTGCAGCGTAATAAAAAAAGAAACGATCCCGAACAGCAGTCATCCTTTAAATACAATGCATATACCATTGCTGCCCTGGCAGCCGGCAACCGTTTCTGGAACAGGAACCGGGGCGACAGCAGCCGGCGGAAAGATCAGAAGCAACCGCTTGACCAGGTGGATGTACTGGCCGAAAAAGCAAAAGACACTTCGGGAAATAAACTGGGCAACATATTGGCCAAACGGTTCCGGGAAAATTATTTACTGCTGACAGAATCTTATACCGAACGTATTTTTAAATACCCCGGGCAAACCAGGGAAACTGTACTGGCCACTAAATTCTCCGGGTTAAAGAATGCAACATTTGGCGTAACCACGTCCGACTTTCAACCCTTTGGGTTTTACAAAGATTATTTAGTGATGAATAACAAAAGCTATGTGAGCCCGGTGATCGATGGCAGCATCAGCATGTATAAATTCCGGCTAAAAGAAACTATCGTTCACGAAACCGACACCACATATATCATCAGCTTTGAACCAAGGACCGGGAAGAATTTCACGGGCCTGAAGGGACTCATTTATATCAACTCAGACGGGTATGCCATAGAAAATATCATGACGTGGCCTGCAAATGAAAAGGGGATGATATTTACCTTCCGGTTGCAACAAAAGTATGAACGGGTAAACAGCCAATGGTTCCCTTCGCAACTGAACACAACACTTTCGCAAAAAGACATCCGCACAGATTCGGTACTGCTGTACTGGGATTCCCGTTGTTACATCACCAATGTGGAAATAGGAAAGGCATTGGCAAGATCTGATTTTTCGGATGTGCAACTGGAGTATCATCCCCGGGCAGGCAAACAAACTGACTCGGCCTGGGCGCTGATGCGTACCGATACCCTGAATGAAAAAAGCAAGATCACGTACGAAACCTACGAAATGCTGCCGGCCCGTTATAAGAATACGATCGAAAAGGTAAACAAGGCATTCCAGGTTCTTGCCATTGAAGGCATTCCCTGGGGCAAGCTGGATATCCCTTTTAAGTATATCATCTCGGGCATCAATAAATACGAGAGTTTCCGCATTGGCGCCGGCCTGCAAACAAATACCTTATTCAGTAAATGGTTCTCTGCAGGTGGTTATGCCGGTTATGGGTTGCGAGACAAAGCATGGAAGTACGGTGGTAATGTGCAGTTCAATTTTAAGCAACGCACAAACACAACGCTTCGTTTCGATTATACCCGGGATATTACCGAACCAGGCAATACCGATTATTTTGTACGCAATGGTTCTGTCTTTTCCAACCAGTCGTTACGCAATTTTCAACGGTCCCGTATGGATAGTATTGAGCAGTTCCGGATCAACTTCAGCACCAAACTGCGGCCTTCATTTCAATGGGATACCTGGCTGATGAATGAGAACCGCAACCCCGCCGGTTATGAGTACGAATACAATAATATAAACACCGGAAAAATTTTCCGCAGTTTTCATAACACAGAAATAGGCATCGGGTTCCGGTTTGTCCGTGGCGAAAGCTTTACAAGAATGGGCCGATCGAAAGTGCGTACAAAAGCAGCAACCACTCAATTACTGCTGCAGGTAACAAAGGGATTGAAAGATTTTCTGAACGGTGATCTTGATTATACCAGGGTTGCCATCCAGTTCAACCGTAGTTTTAAACTGAAGAAACTCGGGCAAACTTCTTTGCAGGTGGAAGCAGGGCAGGTATGGGGCGAAGTACCCTACTCATACCTGTTCAATACAAAGGCAACCAATACCGGCAAGCGACTGACCTTGTATGTACCCAACAGTTTTCAAACAGTGGGACTGTATGAATTCGCTTCGGACAGGACAGCCAGTTTATTCATTGAACATAATTTCGGCAACCTGTTATTCAGGCCGGCAAATATTTCCTTCCGGCCCGAGATCATCCTTGTTCAGAACATCAGCTATGGAAGTCAGCATAATGCTGCTGCACAAAAATTCATTTCTGTTAAAGTACCGGAAAAAGGATTATTCGAGTCGGGGCTGATGATAAAGAATTTATACCGCCGCAGTATCTTATCCCTGCTGTATATCGGTATTGGTGGCGGCGTGTTCTATCGCTATGGACATTATGCCCTGCCAAAAGCCGCCGACAACTGGGCATTCAAGTGGGGCTTCAGTATCTCGTTTTAAAATAATTGTATCTTCCTGCTGCAACAGGGTTTTGTATATTTAAGTAAACACTTCAACCGCATCCAGCCATGAACGAAACAAATAATACTTTTTTTGCTCCCCAGCTTTATATACCAAAAGGGGTTACCGATATAAGTTTTTATGAAAAGGCTTTTGGTGCTGTTGAACTCAGGCGGTTCTCCAACGATGATGGAAGTATTCATGTGTCGGAACTATCGATAAACGGCGCACTTTTTCACCTGCATGAAGTAACTGCCAACCCGGCGCAGTTCAGCCCGGAAAAATATAATGGAACCACCACGCTGATAGGCCTGTTTGTTCCCGATGTAGATGCCGTGGTTGACCGTGCACTGGAAGCCGGAGCAATATTAGTTAACCCGGTGCAGAGTTACGATTATGGTTACCGGCAGGGAGATATCAAAGATCCCTTCGGGCATGTATGGATGATCGAAAAGAAGATATAGTATGCATAACCTGTTACGGCTATCATTTTACCGAAACCGCTTCCTTTTCAAAAGGGCCTTTGAACGAAGACGGGTCGATAGGGAAATGGCGGGTATAAATATTATTGGTTTGAAAAATATCCCTCAGCCAGATGGCAGTTCTCTCAAAGTCTTTTCCATCACGGCTGTCGTAATCATTTAAGATAAGCCCCTGGGCTTCCTTCATCATCATCTGGGGATCGTCTAAATAATAATACAGCACGGCCAGGTTATAATAACTGGCATAACGCATCTTGCGGTCGTGCTTGCTGGCGCTTGTATAATTCTGTTTGATGCTTTCAAAGTAATCGATCACCGGCTTCAGTTTTTCTTTTGCTTTATCAATGGAACTATCGGCGTTCATACTGAACAACACATCCGTTAATTTCCTGAATGCTTCCCGGTGTGCTTCATACTCGGGGTGTTTGCGGCTGTCGATGATCCACATTTTATCTCTTGAACTTACTTTGCTGAACCCGAAATTCTCTGTTATGTTCTCACTCAGCGTATGCATGGCGTTGTTTACACAACTGCGGTACAGTTCACCCGTGATCTTTGCTGAATTAAGTAAGAAATAACCCTGGGCCAATGGCTTCAATGCAAATTCCGGACTGAAGTATGAATATTTATTTCCCCGGCCGGCCAGGTTAAGATCCATGATATGGGCTCCTTTATAATCGGTGATGATCGCTTTTGCAGCAAAACTGTATCGTACTTCTTCCCGGTAATAAGTACGGGTACCGGTTACCTGCCCCGCCCGGTCTTTTATTGATTCGCTTCTCTCTCTCACGTTAACCGATTCTGGCAACAGGTCTTCCAGGTTCACTTTAATGGTAATATGACCTCCCGCTGCTAATTTTCTCCAGCCTTCCAGCAGCACGGTATTTTCGGGCGACATTTCACTAAGGAAAGGCCGCATCAGGTTGGTGCCTTCAATTTCTACATTATAAGTGCGGTAAGTACTGTCGATCTTCATCACAGGTAACGACCTCCACTGAACAGTGAAACTAAAGGGGTCGAGGTCTACTTTTTTCTGTGCATAAATGAAAAGAGGGGCCATCGAGATCACAGCGAGGTAAAACTTTTTCACGGGGGGATGTTTTAATTCATTAATAACGAATAGAGGAAGAAAATATTTCCTTCCGGAAGTCCTGTCTTTTTTAAGAAACAACTGATCCTGCCCGGCCAGGTATCCCCGGTTGCCCGCCATACATCGGACCAGGTATTGTGTTACTCAGTTTTCCAATATATCTTTACCTGCTTATGTGAAAGATGAACTGCTGAAAAAGGAATACTGGTATAAACAGAAACGCATGCCTATTTACATGGATGTACATATAGTTCCGGGTGTTAAGGCAAGGGCAGTTGCAGAAGCGCACCATAAGGACCTGCTTCACCAGGATGAATTTGAATGCAAATGCATGACCTACTGGATAGATGAAGAAAGGGAAAATGTTTTCTGTTTGATAGATGCACCATCTAAAGAAGCCGTAGAGGAATTGCACGGAAAGGCCCATGGGCTGATACCTAATAAGATCATAGAAGTAAGTCCCAACCTGGTATCTTCTTTCTTAGGAAGGATATATGACCCGGAAGATGTGGAGACCGGCAACGATGGATTGAAGGTTTTTGCCGAGCCTTCTTTCCGTATCCTGTTGCTGATAGAAACGACAGACCCGGTATTGTTGCAATACAAACTTGGCCGGGATAAAGCCTATGAACTGCTTAATTACAATAACAATATCATCCGCTTAAACCTGGCCACTTATAGCGGAACTGAAGTGGAACATGGGGGAACCGGTTTTATTGCTTCTTTTGTTTCTGCATCCAAAGCCGTTTCCTGCGCATTGGCCATTCAAAAAGAGATACAACAGGATGAAGCAGGATTGAAGATGGCTATCAATGCCGGCGAACCCGTTGAAAAAAGCAGCAGCCTGTTTGGAGATACCTTACAACTGGCCGCTTATATGTCTGCTATTGCCGGCAACAGGCAGGTCATGGTGACCTCGGCAGTTAAAGGATTGGCTGCCAAAGATCATTTTCAAACCAGGATAAGCGGCCTTTCGGTAATGACCCCGCAGGATGAGGCACTGCTGCGGTCTTTGTTTGGTAACCTGGAACAAAAATGGCCCGATTCCGAATTCGATGTGGAAGATTACTGTAAGATAATGGCCATGAGCAAATCGCAGTTGTACCGGAAAACCATCCAGCTAACCGGTTTATCACCCAATATACTTTTAAAAGAATTCAGGCTTGAGAAAGCCAAAGAACTGATGCGTAAAAAACCATACAGCATTTCACAGATCACTTTTGATTCGGGGTTCAGCAGTCCTTCTTACTTCACCAAATGCTTTAAAAAGAAATTCGGACTGCTGCCCATGGCTTACCTCGAGCTCCTGCAATAATTTCCCGTTCCCTGGCCTGATTTTTCTATTCCCCGGACGATTTGTTTTACCTGAATGAAAAATGCCATTGATTGAACGATTTGTTTCAGCACCTGTTTCATTTGTTGAATGATTTGTTACAGTCGTCCGTGGCAGGGCACATTAGTTTTGTATTCATGTTTAACAATTAAAAACTACTGACATGAAACAGATCGTAAACGGATTCAAACTGCTCATTTCGATCCTTCTTTTTACCGGTTTTGCCGCCACGGCCCAAACCGCAAAGCAGACAAAAAATTTAAAAACACAAAACAAAACAGAAATGAAAACATTTGTTATCGAAAGGGAGATTCCCGATGCCGGTAAATTAACCCCGGAACAATTGAAAGCTGCATCACAAAATTCCTGCTCGGTGCTTACCGAAATGGGGCCCGATATCCTATGGGATCACAGCTACGTAACGGCCAACAAGATCTATTGCGTTTACAAAGCAAAAAATGCAGAACTTATTCGTGAACACGCCAGGAAAGCAGGCCTTCCTGCAAACAGTATCTCAGAGGTTGGAACTATTATAAGTCCTGCCACGGCAAAATGATTTTTAACGTGATGAGTATCTTAAAGCCCGTTATTGCAACGGGCTTTATTCTTTTATTCATGTATCGAAGAATTATTTTCAGGCCTGTTGGTAAGTTGTTTCAACAGTTACACCCTTTACCAGGGTTTGATAAACCACGCAATACCTTTCGGTGAGTTTGGCCAGGCTTTCCAGTTGTTCGGCCGTGGCATCTGATTCGAGTATAAAATCAAGCCGGATGTTTCTGAAACCAACGGCTGCATCTTTTGAAACGCCGAGGGTGCCTCGGAAATCGAGATCGCCGGCTGCTTTTACCGTGCCGATCTTTATTTCAATGCCGATCGCCGTAGCCACGGCTTGTACGGTAACGCCTGCACAGGCTACCAGCGCTTCCAGTAACATATCGCCTGAACAGGAGAGCAGCCCCGTACCTCCTGTAGCCGGATGAAGACCAGCTTCTACCATTGCTCTTCCTGTTTCTACTTTGCAGGATATGCCTTCTCCCAGTTTCCCTTCGGCTTTTAAGGTGAGCAGGGCAGCAGCTGGATCTGATCTGTATCTTTCTTTAAGGGGCGCCTGTAATTCTTTTAGTGCAGCAGCATTCATGGTGAATAGTTTAGCAAACGGAAAGATACTGACTTAATAAGCAAAACATGGATATGATATAGTTAAACCAAATGATACAGCCTCTATACAGCAACTTACATACAGGTCATTTTTCCAGGATAATTTACCTTTTGCAGGCTACTGGCTTTAGCAGACAGGCATCCTTCTTGGCGTTTTATAAATGCATATTTTATAAAAAAAATGCCGGCTGTAAGCCATCTGCCTGATCTGTGATACCACTACTGATGATTGTCATCAGTTTATGCTGCTACTGTAACAATTGTTACCTCAACCCCTTCTTTACTTGCGAACTTTATATCGTAAACATTGATCTTCTCATTTTAAATAACTTGTTATGAAAAAGGTAGTAGTTGTTGGAGGAAATTTCGCAGGATCTACTGCGGCCCTCGAATTAAAAAGAAAACTGAAAGAGAATGTGGAAGTAACCGTGATAGACCGTAATGAAGATTTTTTATACATACCATCTCTTATCTGGGTACCTATCAAACGAAGGGAAGTAAGTGAAATTTCTACTCCCCGCCGGAACGTTTTTGAAAGTCGCGGAGTGAAATTTGTATGCACCACCGCCCTGAATGTTGACCCCGATACACAGGTAGTGTATACAGAAAAAGGAGATTATCCTTACGATGAACTGATCATCGCTACCGGCCCTAAGGTTAATTTTGATATAGCGCCCGGTGTACGGGAACATGCTTTATACATCGGCACACCAACCGGGGCTATGAAGACAAGGGAAAAGCTGGAAGAATTTAAGAAAAACCCTGGCCCCATTGTGATTGGCGCCACCCAAAATGCCGGCTGCATGGGCGCTGCTTACGAATTTTTATTCAACATAGAAAAATGGCTGCGTGATCAGCATATAAGAAGAAAAGCAGACCTGTATTGGGTAACACCCGAAGATTACCTGGGTCATTTTGGTATTGACGGAATGCCGGGCGGAGAAGGAATGCTGAGAATGTTCATGAAGATGTTTAACATTCATTACCGTACCCAGGTAGGAGTGAAGGAAGTAACGGCTACCGGAGTAAGGCTGAGTAATGATGAGTTCATTACTACTAAGTTTGTAATGTTAATGCCGCCATTCATCGGCGTGGATTTTATACGGAACTCTCCCAAACTGGATTCTAAGGCAAATGGTTTTTTAGATGTAGAGGGTACTTACCAGCACAAGAAATATAAGAATGTATGGGGCGCCGGTTTAACCGTAGATGTACCGGCACCGTTCACTTCTAAAAAGATTCCTTATGGTGTTCCCAAAACGGGTTACCCCAGTGATGAGACAGGAAAGATAGTAGCTGAGAATATTATCCGCATCGGCCGGGGAGAAACAAAACTAAAATCCAAAAAATGGGGACAGATAGCCGGTCTTTGCGTGATGGATGCCGGAAAGAAAGAAGTGCTGATCGTAAGCAATCATTTGTTCCGGCCGAGAACATTTGCCATCATGCTGCCCAATGTGTTTTACGATATCAATAAAGTGATACTGGAGAAATACTTTATGTGGAAGCTGAGGCATGGTTATTCCTTCCTGCCTTAGGTAATGTTTACTGTAAAAAGATCTCCCGGTTTTTGCCGGGAGATCTTTTTTATTATTCCATTATTACTTTCTTCAGGTAAAACACTTTGGGATCAACCTGTATCGGCGTTTTACTGGTAATGGTTGATCCTTTTTTGTCGAGGGTGATCCGTTGCGTTCCTGCATCGGTTACTATATCTACCGGAAGGGGCATATCGATGTTAAGCAGTTTAACCAGATATTTTTCATCAGCCGTTTGCCTTACACTGATCTCCAGTTTATCTATTGTATATAAGAACAGCTGAAACAAGGGCTTCATGCTTTTACCATAAGCACCGCTGAATAATTGTTCAACATCTGATGTCATCACAGTATTGTCGTAGGTGTACTTTGTATCAGTAGCCAGTTTTTTCAATGTGGGAAAGAATACTTCATCACCCATTACATAACGCAGCGTGTGCATAAAGAAAGCGCCCTTGCCATAGATATCGCCGTAATAAGCACTGTCAGAATCCACTTCGTCGCCCCGTACTACGGGTAATTTATTTTGTGTGGCCCTTGCGGTTTGCTGCATTCTTTTTATATATGCATCTTCGCCTGCAAGTTCCCGGGTGGCCATGGCATCACCAAAACTGCAGATGCCTTCCTGTATCCACATATGTCCCCAATCCCTGTTGGTAATTTTATTGGCCCACCATTCGTGCCCGAATTCGTGGTGCAGCAACCAGTCGAAATCCTTTCCGCCCAATTGGGTGAATTTATATTTGTTGCCATAAGCGATATTCGTTTGATGTTCCATTCCTAAATGCGGAGTTTCAGAAGCGGCAATGCGTTCCTTTGCCCAGGGGTATTCGCCAAAATATTTTTCCTGTATGCGGGCAGACTGTTCATAAAGGTCCAGTAATTTTTCAGCCATTGCAAAATTCTCTTCCAGCACATAATATTCCATGGGTACTTTATTGCCATCAATGGTAGTGTAAATACGCTTTGCCACTTTGTAATTGCCCACATTGAATACCAGGCAATAGTTGCTGATGGTATAATTGGTTTTATAATGAAAAGTTGTTTTTTCTTTTTTGGTTGTTGTTTTTTGCAGCAAACCAGGTGCAGCCACCACCAGGCCTTTTGGAACCGTAATGATCATATCGGCGCCTTCATTGGGTTCATCGCTGGGATGATCCTTGCAGGGAAAGAATATCTTTCCGCCTTCGCCCTGGCAGGTAACAGCGATCCAGGGATTGCCCTTGCTGTCTTTCTCCCACTGGAAACCGCCTACCCAGGGCGCTCTTTCTGCAATGCCGGGTTTACCCCCGTAAGCAATCTTCACTTTTACTTTTCCAACAGGCAGCTGTTGTGATAAGCCGATGCGTATAAGATCATCATTGCCGTGTACAAAATTGTTCGGCTTGCCGTTTACCCAAACCTGGCCAACGGTGAGGCCATGCCAGAAATCGAACAACAATACATTGCTGGGTTGCGAAAGATTGAGATCGATCTCAGTATAGCCATTGATCGTTTTTTGCGCCGGGTCAACATCCAGGGCAAGGGTATAATGCCGGATATCCATGATGGCCTGTTCGGGCTTTAATCTGCCACCCGATTTTAAATTTTGTGCCGCGGTGCTGAAGGCAGCGAATATTAAAAGGGAAGATAAGATTGTACGCATGCTGTTTTTTTTGGTGCTTGTAAGATAAAGTGTGGTTCAAATTTGAAATTAGAACATCACCTAAGATAAAGTTAATTGCCCATTCGGGATAATGATATTTATATGAACGGCCAACCGGCTGCCGGGTTTATCCATAGCTTTAGCTTCTAAAACTACCGCCATGAAAAGAATGACCAGCACGCTCGTATTATTTCTGGTATTGAAAATCGCTTTTGCGCAGGAAGCCCGGGCAAAAGTAGAAGCCGCCTGTATGGATTATATCGAAGGTTTTTATGAAGGCGACACCAGCAAACTCGTTCGCAGTATTAAGCCGGGCCTTTACAAGTTTGGATACTGGAAGAACAAAAACAACAGCCAGTATGAACCCGACGGACAAATGACCTTTCAGCAGGCGATCGATTATGCGAAAAGGGTACTGGCTAAAAAGAATTTTGCCAAAGCAGATGCACCTAAAAAAGTACGGGTACTGGATATTATGAATTCCATCGCCGCTGCAAAAATTACCGCCTGGTGGGGAGTGGATTATATCCTGCTGGTGAAGCAGAACGATAAATGGATGATAGAGCAGGTACTTTGGGAAGGTCCGCTGGAAAAATAATGTAAAGAAACAGGCGGTATTATATATTTGTGTTGTAAATCCTTTACGCACAAATACCGGTCATCAATGAAACTAAAACGTATCCTTTTTGTTTGCAGCCTGTGCCTGTTCATCAGCTATTCGGGTAAAAGCCAGGAGTATAAATTTCTTTATTACCTCAACACCGATCTTGGCAGTGTTGAAAAAGACAAAGCTACCATTCTTGGAAAGGGATTAAAGGAAGACGGACTGTTCCGTCTTGATTGTTTTGCAGCACTTAATAAGCGGCTGCTGATGTCGATGCATTTTAAAGATTCTACCTTGTCGGTACTGGAAGGGCCTTTCAAAAGTTATCATGCAAACGGCTTGCTTGAGAAGGAAGGTAATTTCATTAACGACCTGGAAGAAGGAAACTGGTTTAAATGGGGAACCGAAGGCCAGAAAACAGATTCCATAGTTTTTAAAGAAGGAGTACCGTGGGTACGGGCGTCTTTCCGCTATCACAAAAACGGAGGATTGTGGTATTATGAACTTACCGACAGCCTGCGGGATACCTATCAAACCATTTCATATGATTCAAGTGCCCAGGTAGTGTCTGAAGTTAATTTCAAAGGGCAAAGAGGGCTTGTAAAAACATATACTGAAAAAGGAATTGTTTCTGATTCTGTATTTACCCGGGAAGAAAGAGAGGCATCGTTCCCGGGTGGTGATGATGGCTGGCGCCGCTATCTTCAGAAGAACCTGAACCCGAATGTGCCCGTTAATAATGGGGCCCGGGCAGGGAAGTATACCGTTATTATAAGATTTATTGTACGAAAGGATGGAAGCCTGGACGGCATCAGTGCAGAAACAAAGAACGGCTATGGCATGGAAGAACATGTGATCAAACTGATCAAGAGCGTTCCCAAATGGATACCCGCCATTCAGTATGGCCGGTATGTGAATGCATACAGGAGACAGCCGGTGACTTTTTTGGTAGAATAAGCGCAGTAAAGGATAACTACCCGGCTATCGGTATCTATAAATGCAGCAACTGTTTACTCATATTACCCACTACCATCCGCTCAGTAAGGAAGCGCAGGAAACACTGCAAGATTGTTTTGAACAGATCACGCTGTCGAAAAATGAATACCTGCTTACCGAAGGGCAGGTTTGCCGTCACTTATATTTTTTAGAAAAAGGGGCATTGCGGGGTTTTTATAATCTCGATGGAAAAGAAATAACGCATTGGTTTGGTTTTGAGCAGGATTTTGTAACCTCATTTCATAGTTTTATAACCGGAACAGCAGCGGTGGAAAATATACAGTTGCTGGAGGGAAGCATCTTATGGGCTATTTCAAAAGAGAAACTGACAGCCTTGTTCAACCAGTATCACGAGATAGAAAGGCTGGTACGAATTGCCTATGAAAAATATTATATCCGGCTGGAAGAACGCTTTGTGAATGCCCAGTTTAAAACAGCCACCGAACGCTACGAAAATCTTTTACTGCAAACACCCCATATACCTGAGAGAGTACCGCTGGGTTATATCGCTTCTTACCTTGGCATCAGTTCCGAAACCCTCAGCAGGATACGCAGCAAGCTTTAACATTTAGCTTTTTGTTTTTTGACAATTGTCAAATGCTGCATCAGCAGGGGCTGATAGATTTGTTCCATAAAACAATCAATATGGAACAAAAACAGATCAATCAACCTTCAGCAGCTTTCATTGCTGCTTCCTGGCTGGCTTTTTTCATTGGCACCATTGCCTTCATCATCGGGTTATGGAATGCCGAAATGCAGCTGAATGAAAAAGGCTATTACTTCACAGTACTCATGTTCGGACTTTTTTCAGCCGTATCTGTTCAAAAAGCAGTACGGGATCAATTGGAAGGTATCCCCGTAACCAATCTCTACTATGGTATTGCCTGGTTCACCACGCTGCTGTCTATCGTTTTACTTACGGTTGGTTTATGGAATGCCGAAATGGCTAAAAGCGAAAAAGGATTTTATGCCATGTCGTTTGTGCTGAGTTTGTTTGCAGCCATTGCCGTGCAAAAAAATACCAGGGATAGTAAGGCAGCACTGGAGGAGCCGGAAGCTAATGTAGCATCGTTGGAAAGGAGAAAGGACCTGTAGAAAATAAAAACCCCGGCAAACGCCGGGGTTTTACATAAATGCTCAACATTCATTTATGACTTATTGCAAACCGGCATGGGGCAGCAATTGCTTGGTTTGCAATCGCTGGGTTTGCAGTTTTGTTGTTGAGAGCATTGTTGTTTGCTCTTTTTATTTTTTTTAGGCTTATTGGTATTGGCAAAGGCGCCGGTTGCTAATGTGCATACCATAGCCAGCATCAGAATTTTTTTCATAATGTTATTTTAATGATTTGTAAATGTGTGTTTATTGTGTCAGATTAAACCGGTAAAGCCATTGGGCGGCTTCCATACACTGGTAGAGAAAACGGAGGTATAGTTTGTATTTAATAAACTGTAATTGTTATTGATGATGAACTGCTGGGGAGTAAACTCGTATTGCGACTGAAAAATAAACGTATAACAAACCGGGCAGGTGGTACAATCCGTATCGTCGGTACAGCCTTTCCCGGAAGATCTTTTATCACATGCTTTTTTGCTTTTGCAGGGCTCCGGACTGCTGTTCTTTGAACAGGTATTCGTTTCTGTTTCTGCGGTGCAGTTGGTTTGAGCCTTCTTCGCCTGGCAGGAGCTAACTTCCTTTTTAGCGCTGCTGCAGGAACTGCTTTCCTGTTTAGCCGCACAGGAAGGTTGTTTCTTTACATTGGTGCACGTGCTTTTTTCAGTAGCCGGGATAATGCAGGCATCATCTGCACAGGGTAAAAAACTGGCCGTTTCAGTAAGAAAAACGGAAAGTGGAAGAAGTAATATGAATGCCTGCTTTTTCATTTATTGCGTGGCTAAGATATACAACAATCCGGAAATTACGTATAGCCACTTTTACTTTTTGATAAGCGGCAGCAGTGATTTAGTTCAAAACCCTGCTTTTCTGAATTGTATTAACAAAGTTTGGTAAGCTTGTTGGTATAGTAGCCAAAACAATACACATGAATAAACTGTTTTTACCGGCAGTAATCCTTTTTTTCTTTCTGTTGGCAACAGGCTGCAACAGAAAAGCAAACCCGTCTGTTTCCGGTTCTTCCTCAAATGAAAAACCTGCAGAAGCCAAAACGGTAAAAAAGGCCGTGGTAAAAACAACGGTTCCCAAAGTGATCGTTGTAAACGACAATGTGGCCAAACGGGCCGTGGATGGTCGTTATTATTACGACCTGGAAGGTCGCCGCTACTGGCGCAATAACCGCGACGGTAAATATTATCTTTATTACCGGGGCATATTTGAGAATGATGACTTTAAAGCGCCGGTAAGGCAATAATGGGGTCTCACTATCGTGGGCTTTATATAGTTCTTCGTAAAATATCTACAACAGATTCCCAAACGGGTCTATACCCCGTTTTTGAAAAGATACCCATCTTTGTGCTGTTAAAAAATCCATGTATCCAAACCTCTGAAACTGATCCTGTCCTATGAAACCAGATGAACCATTCCGGGATGGCCATCAAAAAGAATTACTAACTCCTGTGAAAAACCTTCAGCAATGAAGGTTTTTTTTTACAAATACAATACATCCTGTTAATGGTTTTAGAATAAAGGCCTCAATGTTCCATAAATACCCCATACGAGATGCCCGCAGCGTTGTACCTGCTTTATATACGCTTCATCACCCAGCGTTTTTGCTTTTAATAGCTTCAGCAGTTTTTTCTTTTCAACGGGTTTCCATTTATCCAGGCCGGGCACAAGATTGCACAGCAGGCTGAATTCACCGAAAAAGGGTTCGGATACCGCCGGTATATTCTTTATCTGCAGTTGCTTCTTTAGCCACAAAGAACATGTTGTTAAAGCAAGCGCACGGTTGCCATTGAATTTTTTAAGGATCATCTTTGTGATCATGGCGCTTATGTGTTCAGGATCCATGTCTCCGGGTAACAGGGGATCTAATGAAAGCTCCAGGCTGCTGCCGGTAAATTGTTTAAGCAATTTCATCGTTGATCTCCGGCCGTTTTTATATTCGGCTTCTGCCAGGGCAGCAATGGTTTCTTTCTGCGGACGGAATCCCAGCTTATAATAAAACCAGAAGGCAGCGCTTTGTAATCCTTCTTTGTTGCCTTTTCCAAACTGGTAAGGTTTTACAACAAAACGCTGTACGTTATAAAGCCGGTTATAAAGACGCAATACCTCTGCAAACAAAACCGCTGATTCTCCTTTGCGGAAAGGAGGATAAACATTCAGGCCAATCTTACAGCGGTCGCCAAAGATCCATCCGCCACCGTAAGCCACCGGTATATTGTTTTTGAAAACCATATAGCCGATATATGATTCCAGTGAAAGACGGCGGCCGGTCTTAATACCAAACAGGGCGATAGCAAGTCCACGGCCGCATGAAAATAGTTTTACGACTGAAGCGCCGGCCAGCGTAACCGGTTCCGTTTCCCTTGAATAAAAGGCCAATGAGGCCTTAGCCACATCCATAAGGTGAATGCATTGCTGATGCGATAACTTTATTTTTTCCGGAAGCGGCTTTTTAAGAACAGCAGCCAGGTTAACCTGTTTTATTATTTTTTTATGATAAAACACCGGCAATGAAATTCCCTGGATAAAACTTCGGTTAAATACCGGGTGATCCAGCTTCCAGGAAATGAATACCTGCATGCTGTCGAAAAGGATCTCCCGCAGGCGCTCATCGGGAATACGTTCCTCAAAAGCGCTTATAAGTTTTTGCAGTGCCTGCCGCCTGCCGGTAAGCGATTCAATTCTTTTTGTCAGTGAGATATTACCCTGCGTGGTATAATAGTATTCAATCCGGGGGAAAAGCCGGTGTAATACAGTTCCGCCGGCTTCGGCATTACCAGCGGCAGAATCCATACTTACATCAGCCGGGAATTTTTGCAGTAGCCATTTTGTGATGGCAAAACTAAACTGGCAGGTGATCATAGAACCGGCTATTCCGGTGCCACTCAAAGAACGCTGGTCATTGTGCCGGGAGCTGTTCATTACAGACAGCACATGATCCCTGGTGCCTATCAATTCTTCCTCTGCCAAATGCCGGATCTTTTTATTGCAGGGGTGTACATAAATGAACAGCAGCACATCGTGATAGATTTTTGACACAGCAACACTGGCAGGTTTGAACCCGGTCAGGCTTGTCAATGCCTGTTCAATCAATCTTGCTCTGCCTGGTTGCTTAAGCAGGGAGTATATAAACAACTGCTCAACATCGGTATGGGTGAAAAGCTTCTGCTGCATATCTTATTTTGTATCTAAAATACTTGAGCCTGCCTGGCAGGAGTATGATAAGCATCATCTTCTTAGCCGTTATTGGTAAGCAAAGTTTTCTATAACAGATTCCCCGGCTTAGCAGGCTCTTCACTATTTTATGAAATCATCTCCTTTACCGGTTTATCAGTAACTTGGCAAACATGATTACCCGGCTTGCACCCACACCCAGCGGCTTTCTTCATCCAGGAAATATTTTCAATTTCCTGCTCAACTGGCATTGGGCAAGAAGCAACAATGGAAAAGTATTATTACGAATTGATGATGCCGATGCCGAACGAAAGCGGCCGGAGTATGTAGAAGATATTTTTCGTGTATTGGAATGGCTGGGCCTCGACTGGGATATTGGACCAACCGGCCCGGATGACCTGGAAAAGAACTGGTCGCAGTTTCACCGCAAAGAAATGTATAACGGATTATTGCAGGAGCTGAATGACGGGGGATTGATTTATGCCTGTGCATGCACCCGCTCACAACTGGCAGAAGCACCCTGCAACTGCCGGGCTAAAAATATTAAGCCTGATGCAACAGGTGTTGCGTGGCGCATAGAAACAAAAGGAGAGATCATTTCATTCCACGACAGGGGCATCGGTGAAATAAAACACTATCTCCCGCTTCAAAATTCTTTTGTGGTGAGAAGAAAAGACGGGATCGCAGCATACCACCTGGCATCGCTGGCCGATGACCGTCATTTTAATATCACCCATATTGGCAGGGGAGAAGACCTGCTGCCTTCCACCGCCATGCAATTGCACCTCGACGGGTTGCTCCGCCAATCTTATTTCAACCAATGCATCTTCTGGCATCATCCACTGATTACAGGCGACGGCGGTACCAAACTTTCCAAAAGCGCCGGGGAGTATGGAAGAAGTATAATGAGTTATTTTAAGAAAGAACAACTGACTGCTTCTTTTGAAAAATGGATGGGCCTGGATAAAAAAAGCGAAGAAGAGATATTTACCATATAGCACAATGCTCACCCGGAAATGATTGCCGCAATTCATATCCGGTATTACCCAATACATAGCATAAAATTCACGACCCACCGCTTTCTGTAAAAAAAGGTACCGGCAGCCGTTTACCTTTATCAAAAAATAAAAAAAACACTAAAATAAAAACCATGCAACAGTTAAAGCAGGTGTCGCTATACCTGGCTATCTTTTTTTGGGCAATGATCGTGGGCGGAATTATGTATTCTCATATTGTTTACTTTCCGGCCTACCTTACTCACCTGCCTGCTTCAAACCAGCTCATCAGTGGTGCGTACGGACTTCACGATGAAAACTTCTGGGCGTTTATTCACCCGGTAGCTGTCGTTCTCACCATTGTTACGCTGATAGTAAACTGGAAATTGAAGCAACGGCGTACATTCATCCTGATTGCAGCCGGCATTTACAGTCTTGCTATTTTTTTTACAGCCATCTATTTTGTTCCGGAACTGCAGGCTTTTGCAAAGAGTACTGCTTTTTCTGCCACGGTATCAGAATTGTTTGAACGGGGACAAACCTGGCAACACCGGAGCTGGATAAGGGGAAGTTTTATGTTTGCAGGGTTTATTATGCTGCTGGTTGCATTGCAAAAGGGAAATAAAGTAAATAAAAACTAACTCCGGCTTTTGTTTACTTCAATCATGTTGTAAAGCTAGGGAAGAATGAGCGGTTGGGAATATTGAACAAGGAACAAGGAGTTCAGAATTTTGAAGTTTGCACTCCGTTCATCATTCAAAATTCCTTGTTCAATATTTCTTATAAACCGGCATTTTTAGAAATCAACTCCATATGCAAAATAGGATAGGGCTTTCCCATCCCATCTGTTTCTGATCTTGAAATGGTTTTAAAACCATAACGTTCATAAAATTTTATCGCCTGTTCGTTCTGTTCATTCACATCCACATGCGTAACCTGCAGGTTATTGATGGCGTGCAGCAAAAGTATTTTGCCAATGCCCTGGCCCCGGTAAGCGGCATCAATGAAAAGCATTTCCAAACTATTCCCTGCAATACCCATGAAGCCGGTGATGCTGTTATGTTCGTTCCGGTTACAAAGCAAAGTTACCTGGCTAAATACGTCTTTTTCCCGGATGAAGTTTTTAAACAGTTCCACATCACCTTCCCGTAAAAAATGGTGGGTGGCTTTTACAGACGACTCCCAGATCTGCAGCAGGATGGGATATTCGGATCGTTGAACCTGATCTGATATATGCATAAACGATTACTGTATGGTCACTTTTTTATAATAATGCCCGCCGGCATCAATCACAGGTAAGGAAGTGCTGACCACTTTTATGGATTTATTGGTCAATACTTCCCGCTGTATGCCATTGCTGGTTGTTATTTCAACCGGAAGTTTCATGGGGGTATTTACTGCCTGTATATAGTAGGTGTCTGACTTTACCTGTACCATCATAAATTCCAGCCGTTTGGTTGTACGAAGGTAAAAATCAAACAACGGTTTCAGGTCTTTACCAAATGCCTTGCTGAAAAGCTGCTCCACATCATCGCTGGTTACAAAATTATCGTACGTGTACGCCGGATCGGTTGCCAGTTTTTTTAGTGTAAGGAAGAAAATACTATCGCCCAATACATAACGCAGCGTGTGCATAAAGAAAGCGCCCTTGCTGTAAATATCGCCGGTATAGGTTTCGGATGAGCTTATCCCATCGCCCTGTACCAATGGTTTTCTGCCTTCAATATCTTGCCTGAATTCAAGGGCCATGGAATCATATCCCCGTTCGCCGGTAAGTTCCCGAAAGCATAATGCTTCGGCATAGGTACCAATGCCTTCCTGTATCCACATATGCGCCCAGTCTTTGTTGGTTACTTTATTGGCCCACCATTCATGTGCAAATTCATGAAAGAGATTGGCCGAATAATCCTGCCCGCCGTACTGTTCATAATTAAACGGATCGCCGTAGGTGATCATCGTTTGGTGTTCCATGCCCGGATTGGGCACCTGCGCTATACCGATCTTTTCCTTTACCCAGGGATACTCGCCAAAATATTTTTCCAGTATCCGGGTATCCCGTTCCCGTATATCCAGTACATGCGCTGCGTTGGCACTGTCTTGTTCCAGCACATAAAACTGCATGGGTACTTTATTGCCCGCTATGGTTGTATACGTTCTGCTTACCACTTTGTACCTGGCGATATTGAAAAGAATGCAATAATTGCTGATGGTATAATTTGTTTTCCAGTGAAAAGTTGACCGGTCTTTTTTAGTGATAACATTCTGCAGCAAACCAAAAGCGGCAACGGTAAGGCCTTTGGGAACCGTAACAAAAAGGTCCACCCCTTCATTGGGTTCATCACTGGGGTGATCTTTACAGGGGAAATAAACTTTAGCGCCTTCCAGTTGGCAGTTAATCACCACCCAGGGATTGCCGTTCTTATCTTTTGTCCAGGTAAAGCCACCATTCCACGGGGGTTTTACAGCTACGGGAGGTTTGCCGCCATAATCGATGCGTATCTTTTGTTTACCGGCTTTAAAACCATTTTTACCAGTGATGAATAAATAATCATCCTTTTGAAAATAATCCGCTGCCTTTCCATCTACCGTAACTTTTTTCACTTTCATCCGGTTGATGAGATCAAAGAGGATGGTATCGGCGGCCCGGGCAAGCAACAGGTCAATTTCTGTATAACCATTAATGCTTTTGCCGGGTATATCAACATCCAGCGAAAGGGTATAATGCCGGATATCCATATTGGCCTGCACGGGTTTTAATTTACCGCCCGAACTGATGTGCAGCGTATCGCCCTGGGCATGCAGTTGTATGGCTGAAATACTGAGTAGTAAAAAAGAGAATAGCTGCTTCATGTTACTAAAGATAGGAAGGAAAATCAGTTCTCCGTAATGCTCTCCCGGGTTTAAGGCTGTAAACAGAAAATAGGATGCGCCATTGAATTAGTTTGTATTTTTAAAATAAAAAATGAAAAAAGAACTACTCGTACCAGTTATCTGCTGCCTTCTTTTTTCCTGCAGCAGCTCAGGCCCGCAAGAATATTTCAGCCAGGCTTCGCTCAATGCGAATCTTTTATATGGTTTTGCCGGCAGGGGTATGCAGCAGCAACTGGCCAGCCCTTCGGAGAAATTAGTGGATGAAAAAACATTGGCTACGGCGCCTATGAAAAGGGCCGAAGTGCTTCAGGCAAAACTGGATGCTGTAGAATCCGCCTACAAAAAAATAAAAGCGCTGAAAACTAATGAGGAGGCAAAAGAAATGCTGAACGCTTCCCGGGCCCTGTTTGAATTTGTATTGCCTGTTTACCGGAAGGAATACAAAGAACTTGCAGACCTGTACGACAATAACGCAGGCGCCGATAAAATTTCGGCAATGGAAACATCGATCAGCGAAAAATACGAAGCAAGATTTTTAGAACTATACAATGCATTGGGTACCGCCGGAAAAGCCTATGCAGCCAGGCATGGTATTAAAGTGATGGAAGTGAATCCTTCTCCAAGGTAAAATTAATAATGAACAATTCGAATATTGAACAAGGAACAAGGAACAAGGAATTCTGAATGATGATCGGAATGCAGACTTCAATATTCTACACTCCTTGTTCCTTGTTCAATATTTTTTACAGATCTGCCGGCCTCTTACTTTCTTTTTAGTTTTTCATATTCCTTTTCCGCCGTGTTCCGGAATCTATAAACGCCCAGGTAATTAAAAATGATACCAATGCCCCAGCCGATGGTGGGCCATATTGGCCAGGGATACCGGTGAATGCCGCCGGTAAATAACCAGATCAGCCAGATCATGCCGTTTATAACGATGTAGGTGGTAAGGTGTACTTTAAAATCAGCCCTGGCTTTTGCCTGTTGCCAGAGTTCAGAATCCCGTTCTTCTTTCATGACAATTTTTTTAGGTGAAAATAATTACCGAAGCTAAGAAGGGCAGGGCCGGAACAAAATGACGGCGGGTATTAACTGTTGTGATTGTTGTCACCGGTAACAGGGGCTGTACCGTTTTTATCAGCAACATCCTGCACCCAAATGATTTCTGTCATGATCTGCCCGCATTTCACGGGTTATCTTACTATAAATTATTTTTTATGAAAAGGTGGTTTAACAGCTTCTGCAAATACAGCATCATTTCTGCAACCGGTTTCGTTTTTATTTCCTGCGATTTTTACAATTTTTCCCAACCACAGCCTTACGACAAAGAAAAGCTTTACCAGTTCCCTGATGAATTGCTGGGCAAGTGGAAAGAAAAAGATACGGTAACCTATGGAATTGAATTTTCCGTTCCGGTAAATGGAAAAGGCGGTAACCATTTCAATACAGAAGATAAGCGCCCGGATAAAGTAGCGGTTGAGGCGGCTGCTGAAGACAGTTCCTTTTACTGGATACAAAAGGATTACCTGGTCATTACTGTTTCAGAAAAAAAGAAGGTGCTTGCCGGAGCCTGGCCAAAACTGGATAATAAAAATGAATTTGTTTACCCGCCCAAAGGTTTCCAGGGGGAGTATGAAATAAAGTATGATACACTGAAAAAACCAGTTGATACGGTCGCAAAGCATATCATCAGCAGTAACAGGATATATGGATTAGAACCTGATCGCTATTTGCTCCGGGGCTATGAGTACACCCGGTTAAAAGATACGATCACCGTCTTTCAGAAAGATTCACTCTATATCGATCTCGGGCAAAATGCATTTCTCCGTAAACTTACCGACAGCCTGTATGTTTTTAATATCAATAACTCGGTATTGTCGTTCAGTGAAATGGAAAACTGGTGGCGGCTGATCGTTCTTGAAATAACCGCAACCGGCCAGGTCAATCAATGGGAATGCAATAACAGAACTGGGGAACTGGCCTGCATGTTTTACGACCGCCCTTCTAAATACGACCAGTTTTATTTTGATTGCATCTGGAGCGCTGCAGAAATGCTCAGGCTGATGAAGGAAGGTTACTTTGAAAAGACTGCTGTGCTGTACCGGGTCGGTAAGTGATCGTTCTTAAAAGATATTGTCGTGGATTGTTGCGTTGTTTCTTCTCTTTGTGATGCGCAGAAATAAAAGACCTTGCATTGCCAAAGGACTAAACAGCAATTTCAGGTAAGATAAAATAAAGCAACCTGCACAACAGGATGAAAAGATATATTGTACCTCAATACCCAAACCCCGCAAACAAAACAACTGCCTTAGCTGTCGCCGGTCTGCCGGCTGGTTTTAACTGAGGGAACTCAACCATTATACTGATAAATGAACCCCGCTGTTACAATAAAGTGTACTTCAGTTTTTAATTAACCGGCTTCAGTTATTAAAAAAAACAGCAACTTTCAGGTGCAGCATCATTATACCGCAGGGTCTGATAAAAACCACTTTGGGATAAAAATAAGGACCAAACCTATAAGGTCTGCCGGGCGGCAAAGCAGCGCTGCAGACCTTATAGGTTTACGGTACGGGAGTTAAAGCCGGCAATGTCATTAGCTTTCCTTGCGTTATTTTATTAACTTTAAAGCATCATCAAACGCCGCCATCATTACCAAAACAAATGAAGCGCATTGCCCTCATCCTGCTTCTTTTTCCTTTACAGGTATGCTGCCAGCCTACGGGCAATGGCATGGCCAGGACAGTGGGTAGATCTGCGGTAACCCATAACTCTTTCATAAAAAACATCGGACAGTATGGCCAAAGCATGACAGGCCATATTGCTATGGGAAATATCCAATACGGCTTCGAAGGGTTTAACATGCGTGTATTGTTTACTTCAAAAGGTGTTATTCATCTTCATCGTAAAATTGAAAAACTCAGCGAACGGAAGGAAAGGCGATTGGAGCGAAAAGGCATTCCCGAGGATGAAATAGAAAAAATGACAAAAGTTATTGATAAAGTGATAACAGTGGAGTGGGAGGGAGCCAACCCGGCGGCAACGATCATGGCAGAAGATGAAACAACGGAATACCATACGTACGGATTTTTGAAAGATAAAGCACAAGGCTATAAGAAGATCACCTACAAAAACCTGTACCCCGGCATTGATGTTGTTTACCGCCTTACCGATTCTGGTAAAACCGGTTTCGAATACCGTATTGTGATCCAGCCGGGCGCCAACCCCGGTCTTGTTAAAATGAAATACGGCGGCGATGTAAAAAAAATAGCTATAGACGGTAAGGGGAACCTGGCCATCCGTTCTTCTATCAACAGTATCGTGGAAACAAACCCGGTAGCATTTAGTAATGGTTCAACCGATCAAACACTTTACCCTGTCTCTTTTCAGCAGCAAAACAGCGTGGTGAATTTTAATGTGCCGGCCTATGACAAAACAAAACCATTGGTCATTGATCCTTTTGTAAGTAATACAAATGCCGGTTTGCCCGGGATAAATACCGGCATCGCAAAGGATATTGATTATGATTATGCCGGTAATGTGTATGTGGCGGGTGGCGGCGATGTTTTCAGTACCTGCAAGCTGGCTAAATTTGATGCAGCAGGTACCTTGCTATGGACATTTAACGGCGTACTTGTTGTACCCTCCTGGACATGGGGAACTTTATATGGCGGCTGGGTTGTTGAAAAAAGCAGCGGCAATGTCTTTATAGGCCCGGGTGTAAATACAAGCGGGGTGCGGATAATACGATTATCTGCCGCCGGGGTTTACGATAACTATATTACGGTAGCCGATCCTTTCTTCTGGGAAACCTGGAAATTTTTATGGAGCTGCAATAGCGGAAATCCCCGGATATTGATCGCAGGCGGTGGCATTAATTCCAATATCAACCTGGCGGTTTGCAGTCCCCCTGCCACCACGCTTGCCAGTACCAACCTCACGGGCATTGCCACATTTGCGCAGGACATTGCGGATGCGGTGATAGACCCACTCACCAACGATATATACAGCATGTATGCTTCGCAGATACTCTCGCCATCGGTAAACAACCATATATTCAAAAACCCGGCGCCGTATAGTGCGGCCACGCTTGCCTGGAATGTGCCTTCCGGTTTTACATCGTTGGTGGAGGTGAAGAACAGGCCATACCTGAGTACGGCGGGCGGAAATAATGAAAACTCAGTAAACGCCCTGGCAGTGAACAGTTCATATTTATATTACTGGGACGGTGTGAACCTGAAAGCATTCAATAAAACGGATGGCAGCCAGGCAGGAGCCATACTTACATTGGCCTCTAATACCATACTGATGCAGGGAGGTATCGTTGCCGATGAATGTAATAATATATTTATCGGCGATATCAACGGTACCATCAAAGTATATAAATTCAACGGATCTGTTTTTGACGACCTGGCTGCTCCCGACATAAGCATTCCCGGTTATTCAACCAGGCCCGTTTATGACCTGGCCTATGATGAAGCACACCGGCTTTTATATGCCTGCGGCGCCGGGTTTGTAGCCTCCTTTGATATTTCATCTTATTGCGCCAGTACGGTGTATCAATTAACGGTTACACCGGATTGTCCAACACTTTCCGTTCAGGCAACGGTTAGTCCTGTGCCCCCCACCGGCACGGTGCTTACCTATGCTTTATTTGCCGGCGCTACCCAGGTAGCAACCAATGCAACCGGCTTATTCTCCGGCTTGCTGCCAGGAACCAGTTATACGATCAAAGCTTTTCTTAACCAGGCCTGCAGCGGTACACAACTGATAGAGAATTTTACAATGGATAACTGTATTGTTTCTGTTTTGGCCAGCTTCATTAACCCTTCGTGTAATTTACAAAACGGAAGCATTCATGCAGTTGCAGCGAACGGGCAGCCTCCTTATCAATTCTCCATCGATGGCATCAATTACCAGTCGGGTGGCATCTTTACCGGCCTTGCTGCCGGAAGCTATTCTGTTATAGCAAGGGATGCACAGAATAGCAGCGATACAATCATTGTAACATTGGTTAACTCATTAGCTCTGCAGGCAACGGCTGTTCCGGCAGCTTCTTCCTGCACGCAGTATGATGGCAGCATTACGGCTGTGGGCACCGGTGGCGCAGCACCATTGCGGTACAGTATCGATGGGATCAATTACCAGCTATCCGGCCTGTTTACCGGGCTTGCACCCGGCAATTACACGGTGAGGGTAAAAGATACCAATGCCTGTACCATTACTGTTCCGGTGTTTGTTGATTCATTGAATACGGTTGTAGTGAATGCAGGGAATGATATTACTATTTGCGAAGGCGACAGAAAAACACTGGCGGGCACTTCAAACAGCGGTTCTGTTTTGTGGACACCATCCACCGGGCTCAGCAACCCAAATATGCTTACACCTGTTGCATCGCCGGTAGTAACCACCTTGTATACCTTAACGGCAACTTTGGGAATATGTAAAGCAACAGGCCGCATCACTGTATTTGTAAACCCTGCACCAATCGCCAATGCCGGAAGGGATACGGGCATCTGCTTTGGGAAAGATCTTCAGCTCAGCGGCAGTGGCGGTATTGCTTATGTATGGCGGCCTTCCACTTATTTATCAGGCACCACTGTTTCAAACCCGGTTGTGGTACAGCCTGCTGCAGGTGCCATTACTTACCGGCTTACGGTTACAGATGCCAATGGCTGTATCTCTTTAACGGAGGATGATATTACCATTGACGTTAGCCGGCAGGCAAAACTGTTTGTGGGTTATGATACGTCCATTGCCATTAACCAACCCTTGCAGTTATTTGGAATCGATGTATTCAATACCGGCTTTAATAATTATGCCTGGTCGCCTTCTTATGGTTTAAATAATCCCTTTGCCAAAAACCCGGTGGCCACCCTCGACCGGGATATGATTTATAACGTAACAGCAAGCAATGCCTTTGGCTGCACCGCTGCCGATGATATAAAAATAAAAGTGTACAAAGGCCCAGAGATTTATGTACCCAATTCCTTTACGCCCAATGCCGACGGATTGAATGATGTGCTGCGGCCCATTGTTATCGGGATGAAGGAGTTTCATTATTTCAGCGTATTCAACAGCTATGGCCAGCTGGTGTTTACCAGTGCAGTTGCTGCCAACGGATGGGATGGTACATTCAAAGGGGCCAAACAGCCCATTGGTGCCTATGTATGGATGGCCGAGGCTGTTGACTACAAGGGGAACAAGATACAGCGAAAAGGATCGGCGGTACTGATACGGTAAGAGTTGAAAATTAAGAATGATAAAAAGACCAAAACCTATAAGGTCTGCGGCGCTGTCTTACGGGCGGCAGACCTTATAGGTTTAAACCGGCTTTTCGCCAATGAATTTTTAATTCCCCGGAACTATGCCCCGTGAAACCCCGATGGAAGGAAATGGTTTGTCCGACAAAACACGATAAGGTCTGCGGCGCTGCATTGCCGGGCAGACCTTATCGGTTTAAACAGGTAACAGTGTTTCCGCATTGCGTACGGGGAAAAGAAACCATACCTTTAAAACGAATTCGAATATCGAACAAGGAACAAGGAATGTAGAATTTCGAAATCTGCATTCCGATCATAATTCATAATTCCTTGTTCCGTGTTCAATATTTATTAACCTTGTTCGATATTCATTCCCCCTTTAAACAAACCCAGTATGGAATCATCATCCCTGGCCGCTCCCGTTGCACAAAGCGAACGCATTACCATTCTCGACAGTCTGCGTGGCTTTGCCATACTGGGCATCCTGCTGATGAACATCGGTTCCTTCGGTATTCCCGGCGATACATTCGCTTTGGGAGAAACGGGCATCAATCACAAAACATGGTATCTCATCAACTGGGTACCCGACGGCACACAACGGGCGCTGTTCTCTATGCTCTTTGGCGCCGGTATTTTGTTGTTTGTGCGCAACGTGGAAAAAAGAACAGAAGGGATTCGTACGGCCGATTATTTTTTCCGCCGGCAACTGTGGCTGATGTTCTTTTCGCTGGTGGATGTTTTTTTGCTTTTATGGAACGGCGATATCCTGCTCGACTATGCACTTTTTGGCATGCTGCTTTTTACCTTCCGCAATCTTCCGGCAAAGAAATTACTCATTGCTGCGGGGGTTTGTTTATTGATGATACTTGCCCGGGAGAACCGTGACCTTTATAAAGATAAACAGGTGATCGCAAGGGGAGAAGCCGTGGCTGCGATGGATACCACGAAACTAAAGCTCACCCCAATGCAGGAAGAAAGACTGGGGGCCATGGAAGACATGAAGAAAAACGGTAGTCTTGAAAAAAGACTGAAAAGAATAGAAAAGAATAAACACATCCTCAACAGCGGCAGCTACGAAGAAGTTTATGAGTGGCGCACCGAACGCTACATCAGTCATATGGTGCAATACCTGTTCTTTGAAGCCTGGGATGTACTGCTCTTCATGTTCCTGGGTATGGCGTTCTTTAAGATGGGCGTATTGACCGGGCAGGCGCCCACCAGGGTTTACTGGTGGATGCTCCTCATTGGCCTGGGCCTCGGGCTCCTGCTCTCTTACGTGCAGATGCAGCAGAATCTGGCTTACCGGTACAACCGTTTTGAATTTACAAAAAATGTTTCCTTCAGTTTTTATCAACTACACAGGATGCTGCGTTCATTGGGATTATTTGCTGCACTCATGCTGCTGCATAAGTCCGGCGTATTCAAATGGCTGTTTGCGCTGATGCGGCCCGTGGGGCAGATGGCCTTTACCAACTACCTCATGCAATCCATCATCTGCGGACTCATCTTCAACAGCTATGGCCTGGGTATGTACGGCAAACTACAGCGCATTGAAGTGTATTACGTGGTTGGGGCAGTATGGCTGTTCCAAATAATATTCTGCCATATATGGTTCCGCTTCTACCGCTTCGGGCCTTTTGAATGGGCCTGGCGGAGTTTGACGTATTGGAAGAAGATGCCGTTTCTAAAATAAACGTCATTGCGAGGGAGGTATCCCGATTTTTTCGGGAAAGCAATCTCCCAATAACAAAGCGATGATTGAAGCGAATTGATAGAACAAAAATAACCGGATACAATCCGGGCAAACTAAAAGACACAAGTAATCCCATGATCATTTCAATAAGTAATTGGCATTGTTCGGGGGAACATTTGCGTCAGTGTGGGTTACTTCGGATAAATATAAGCAACTTTTTGTTTGACCATCTTCACGCTTCTTACTTACCAAAGTCATAGAAACGGCTGGATGCAGGGTATATCTTCATGGAACAAAATAAGGCCATGTTCCTTTTCAGATCAAAGTATGTATGGGTGGCAGTATGTTCATTGTTGATATCCTGCGAAACCAGTATGAAGATCCTGGTATTGCCGAAAGAGGTTGACAGCCGTTTCAGGTCGGGTGAAATAAAGTACCCGCATTTATTCAGCAACAAGCCTGTGGCGGTAATGGAATACCGGGTGATCAGCGATTCGGTAAAAAAGGCGGTGAGGTACGATACAACGGTAACTTTCGGCGTGATCATTCCACGTTCTTACCTGGTGGTAAGGGTGGTGGAAAGTAAAATGGCCTTTGGTACCGATTCGTTACAATGTACAGCCAGCTATAAAATGATAAATTTCCAGACAGAATCGGAAAGCCATTCCATTTTATCGGATATCATAGTAAAGCCAGATCAGCATGATCCGAACTACAGCACCAACCGGGATAAGATAACCATCACGCCTTACATGAAAGTATTGTACGGCACCATACAGCTGCCGCAGGTAAAAGAAGAGATGCCGTTCCGGTTTGAACATGAAAAGGCAAAGAAAGATTTTGATTCAGCCCGTATCGTTGGGTACCTGAAATACGGCAATGATTCTCTCTTCATAAAACCATTGTATAAAGCAGACCTTTCACGGGGGAGAAATGCAAAACCCATGCACCTGCTCCAGGGCTATTGCCTTATGAAGGGAGATTCACTGGTTGCATTCCTGCAACATGCGCCATTGATAAAAACTGTGTTCACCCCGGAGCTGAAAGATGTTTTGTTCCTTGATACAAAAGCTTCACCGGAAGAACAACTGCTTCTGGCCGCTTATCTTTCATTAGTCAGTCAACTGGTTTTAACCGAAGGGACGGGACCTTTGTATTGAGCATCAGTAAAAGAATTAAAAATTAAAAATTGGGGTACTGCTGCTGTATTCCATTCTTAATTTTTCATTTTTAATTCTTAATTAATATTCTTCCCCCAAAAATTCTTAAATTGCTGTAAACAAAAACCATGTCCAAAAACCTGGGCGAACTATCCAGCAGGCGGGGGTTGAACAACAACCTTTTTGAAGCGCTGGGCATCGCTGCACAGGAAACAGGCACGCCCTCCCGGGCAAAGATGGAAGAACTGGCCAATGAGTTTTTGATGGGCAAGGCCAATGTATTCGGCGCCGCAAGTTTCTACGATTTTTTAAAGGAAGAGAATAAAGGAAAAAAGGTATTTGTATGCAATGGCAGCGCCTGCTTAACTGCCGGTACGCAGGATGCTTTGAAAGAAAAATTAAGTGCACAGTTTGATGCCAATGAAATAGGCGAAATGTGTTGCCTGGGCAGATGCCACGAGAACAGTGCTTTTAATTATGAGGGAAAGAACTATTCGGGTAAGGCTGTGGACCAGGTGAGGGAATTAAAAATTAAGAATTCAAAATTACCGGACAGCTACCAGGTTGCTTCTTACGGTACGGCTGTTTTAACAGAGGCATTTCCGGGAATAAAAGAATATTACAAAACACTATCGGCTGCTTTATCAAATACACCCGAAGCATTACTGGCTGAATTAAAAGAATCGGGATTGAGAGGGAGAGGAGGCGCCGGTTTTCCCATCGCCTTCAAATTAGATTCTTGCCGCAACACAACAGGCAAACAAAAATTCATTGTATGCAATGCCGATGAGGGAGACCCCGGTGCTTACAGCGACCGCTACCTGATGGAGCAGCAACCGCATTCGGTTTTACTGGGCATGATGATTGCCGGGTATATCGTAGGTGCCGATACCGGAGTGTTGTACATACGGGCAGAGTACCCGGAATCGCAGGAGATCATGCAACAGGCAGTGAATGACCTGGTAAAAGAAAATTTACTTGGAGAAAATATCCTGGGCAGCGGCTTCAATTATAATTTCAAACTCATCCGGGCCATGGGCGCTTATATATGTGGCGAAGAAACGGCCCTGCTTTCATCCATTGAAGGTCAAAGGCCGGAGGTTCGTGTTCGTCCGCCTTACCCAACGCAGGAAGGCCTGTTCAACAAACCTACTGTGGTGAACAATGTAGAAACGCTGGCCTGCATTCCATTCGTGATTAAAAACGGCGGGAAGAAATTTGCATCGATCGGCAGAGGAAGATCCACCGGAACAAAACTGGTTTCATTAGATGGCTTCTTTATCAGGCCAGGTATTTATGAAGTGGATATGGGTACGCCGCTGGAAGTAGTAGTGAATGATCTTGGAGGAGGATTCAAAGAAAAGATAAAAGCCATGCATATCGGCGGTCCGCTTGGCGGGTTGGTGCCTGTTGAAAAGATAAAAGACCTTACGGTTGACTTTGAATCATTTTCACAACAGGGATTTTTATTGGGACATGCTTCGGTGGTTTGCCTGCCCGGGAAATTCCCCATCATAAAATACCTGGAACATTTATTCCAGTTCACGGCGCATGAAAGCTGCGGAAAATGTTTTCCATGCAGGCTGGGTTCTACAAGAGGTTATGAACTGATCAACAAAGCACGTACATCCGAATATAAAATAAACAGGCAGCTGATGGATGATTTAGTAGAAACACTGGAAACGGGTTCGCTTTGTGCATTGGGTGGGGGATTGCCATTGCCTGTTAAAAATGCGTTGCAGTATTTTAATGATGAATTGAAAGTTTATTTTGAATAAGAAGAATGGTTACCGCCAAGGCGCTAAGACGCAAAGTTTTTCTCTTAGGTCCCGTGTTTTTGCGGTTATAATTAAATAAAAGATCCTTGCTATGGGTATCATTTACAGGAGAGAAGAGAAACAAGGGCAGGCGGCGCAGGGCGCTACGTTTACTTATGGCTCTGCCAATGGTAAAGCCAAGGCCGGTATCGCCTATATTGATAACAAACCCTACGAAATAGAAGAAGGCGAAACAATACTTGCCTTCATCAAACGGAATTTCGGCAAGGATTATGTGCCCACACTTTGCGATGCACCCAACCTGGAACCATTCGGCAGCTGCCGGGTTTGCAGCGTGGATGTGGCGCTTACAGAAAACGGAACAACAAAATCACAAGCTTCCTGTCATACGCCGGTGATGGCGAACTCATACATCTACCCACATTCAGACCGTATTCAGAAGCTGCGAAAGAATATCATCGAACTGGTGCTTACCGATCACCCCCTCGATTGCCTTACCTGCGAAGTAAATAATAACTGCGAACTGCAAACGGTTGCTGCAAAGGTTGGTGTTCGTGATGTACGTTACCCTCCCGGGAAAAATCACCTGGATAAGCAGAAAGACCTGAGCCATCCGTACATGACCTCCGATTTTTCAAAATGCATCAACTGCTACCGTTGTGTGCGTGCCTGTGATGAAGTGCAGGGCGAATTTGTGCTTAGCATGGCCGGCCGCGGGTTCGACAGTCATATCGTTAAAAGCTTTGAAACCACCTTCGAGCAATCTGATTGCGTGAGCTGCGGAGCCTGCGCACAGGCTTGTCCCACTTCAGCCATATCGGATGTGTTTGAATCGAAATCCATTGCAGTTGACAAAAAAGTAAGAACGGTTTGCACTTACTGCGGCGTTGGCTGTAACCTGGACGTTGCCATTAAACAAAATAAGGTTCATTCCATACAGGCGCCTTATGACGCAGAAGCCAACCAGGGCCATACCTGCCTGAAAGGACGTTTTGCATTTTCATTTTACAATCATCCCGACCGGATAAAAACACCATTGATAAAAAGAAACGGGGAGTTTGTTCCGGTAAGCTGGGAAGAAGCATATGATTTCATTGCAAACAAATTAACGGAGATAAAAAATAATTACGGCCCCGATTACATCGCCGGAATCTCTTCTGCACGTTGCACCAACGAAGAGAATTACCTGATGCAGAAATTCATCCGTGCGGTGATCGGTACCAATAACATCGATAGCTGTGCACGGGTTTGCCATTCGCCAACAGCCATCGGTATGCAGCGCACATTCGGGACCGGCGCTGCCACCAATTCCATCAAAGACCTGAACTATACCGATTGCATGATGGTGATCGGTGCCAACCCAACTGATGCACACCCGGTAACCGGCGCCAAAATCAAACAGCAGGCAATAAAAGGAAAAACACTGATCGTTATTGATCCACGAAGAACAGAACTGGCCCGGTATGCAAACTACCATTTACAGTTGAGGCCGGGAACAAATGTGGCATTGCTGAACATGATGCTTTATTATATCATCAGCGAAAAATTAGAAGATAAAGATTTCATCAGCAAACGCACCGAAGGCTATGAAGATTTTCAGCAGCATATTTTAAAACTAAATATTGATGAGCTTGAAAAAATAACCGGTGTAAACCGTAAACTGGTTCGTGATGCAGCGATCGCCTATGCAACTGCACCCAACGCTATGTCGTTTCACGGGCTTGGCGTAACCGAGCATTCGCAGGGAACATTTACGGTGATGCTGATCGCAGACCTTGCCATGATCACCGGAAATATCGGACGAAGGGGAGTGGGTGTAAATCCGCTGCGTGGACAAAACAATGTGCAGGGCGCAGCCGATATGGGTTGTCAGCCTTACCAGGGCGCCGGATACCTGGATATAACGCTTCCGGAAAATCATAAACTGTATGAACAGTTCTATGGTGTGAAACTTCCCATTCATGTCGGCTATAAAATCCCGCAGATGTATGAGGCCTCATTAAATAATAAACTGAAAGCGGTTTGGGTGATCGGTGAAGATATGGCGCAGACAGATCCGAATACGCATAAGGTTGTTGCCGCGTTGAAGAACCTGGAGTTGTTCGTAGTGCAGGAACTGTTCATGACCGAAACGGCAAAACTGGCAACAGTGATATTGCCCGGCGCTTCTTTCTTAGAGAAGAGCGGAACATTCACCAACGGAGAAAGAAGGATACAAAGAGTGAACAAAGTGGTGGAACCGGTTGAAGGAACAAAGGCCGACGGGCAGATCATCGTTGATATCATGAACCGGATGGGTTATGCACAACCGGATTATGACCCGGATACCTTGCTGGATGAGATCGCACAGATCGTTCCGTTCTTTGCCGGGGTTAAATGGGAAGAACTGGGAGAGAACGGGAAGCAATGGCCGGTGGCGAAAGACGGCAGCGATTCGGATATGCTGCACGTGGATAGTTTTAAGCGTGGACTGGGAAAATTCGTTTACAATAGTTTTAAGGAAACCGAAGAGATCGTTCAGTATGGAAAAGAATACCCTTACATCATCACCACCAACCGGGAACTGGAACACTATAACTGCGGCGCCATGACCAGGCGTACGGGCAATGCCAAAATACTGAAAGATGATTACCTGATGATAAACCCGGCCGATGCAGCAAAGCATTTGATAAGTGAGGGCGATATGGTTTGTGTGGAATCGCCGAGGGGTAAGGTGGATGTGAAAGCAAGGATAACAGACGAAGTAAAGCCGGGTATCTTAAGTTCCACCTTTCATTTCCCGGAGATCATGATGAATAATATCACGTCTGACCTTTCAGACAGTGAGGCCATGTGCCCCGAATACAAAGTGGTGGCGGTGAATATAAGGAAGAGCAAGGGCAAGTATAAGAACGCTGCGGTTTAACAGACCCTGTTTGGGTTCTCGTAATTATCGCTCTGGTCTTCGTTGGTATGATCGAGACAGACAAAATCCTTTTCCAGTAAAAGATATAACGACTTGTTGTCTTCAAGCGGCATTTTTGCTTCAAATCCTACGGTATCATTCTCCGGCCAGCCATTGGTTAAGGCGGATGGAACGAACATGGTTATTTTATTTCCTTCCATGGCAGCAGATAATTCGTTTCCGGTACTAACCTGTTGAAGCGCATAGATGAATTTACTGTTACCGAAAGAAGTTTCTTCTTCCAGGTAGCCGTCTTCTGATGAAATCCTGTCCACTTCGGTCTTTGTAAGCCTTATCCTGACTGAATTTCCCTTTATTCTTAGTTTCATTTGCTGTGTTGATATTTTGCCGGGAAGCTAATAAGACGGAAAGGTAAAAATTAAAACGCCTTCCCGTCTTCCCGGAAAAAAATTATAGTTTAATTCTTTGTTTACCTGAATAAATATTGAAGCGGTTATTCTTTAAAAAGCCAACCAGGGTAATGTTCTGTTCCTTCGCCATCTCTACAGCCAAACTGGAAGGAGCTCCAACGGCAACGATGATCCTTATGCCGGCCATGGTTGCTTTTTGCACAAGTTCAAAACTTGTACGGCCGCTTAAAAATAAGATAGAATTGGTTAAAGGCAATTGATCGTTCATCATTGCTGCACCGATGATCTTATCGAGTGCATTGTGCCTGCCCACGTCTTCCCGCAGCATGATAAAATTCCCGTTAATATCAAACAAAGCGCTGGCATGAATGCCGCCGGTCTCTTCAAATACCTGTTGTTGTTTTTTTAGATCATCCTGCAAGTGATATAGAACTGGTGCGTTGATATGCAAACTGTCCTTCTCCCCGGAAAACGACGATACCGTACTGATGGCATCAATGCTCGCCTTGCCGCAAACGCCACAACTGGATGTAGTGTAAAAATTTCTTGCAGCATTATTTAATACGGGCATTACATTCTCTTTTAGAACGATGAGGATGCGGTTATCATCGGCATGCGGTCGTTTTATTTCCTGTATGGAATTTATGTCCCTTATAACTCCTTCGGTAAATAAAAAACCAACGGCCAGTTCTTCATCGTTACCGGGAGTACGCATGGTAACAGCCACGTTTTTCAGCATGCGCCCACTGCCTGTACTGTATTCCAGCTGAATTTCCAGCGGTTCTTCCACGGCAACCTTGTCGCCGGTTTCATTTATTTCAGCGCCACTGATCTTGTAAATACTTATATGTTGAACCTGCTCGGGCATACCTAAAGTTATTAAAAGAAAGTCAGGCGCTCGTGGAATAAACGGGTGGATAATTTGATATAATCTTCGTGGGTGTTGATGCTGGTCATGCATCTTTTATTACCCGGAGTGAATTTTATAGCCCCGCTGGCTTTTAAAAAGTGCTGCAGGGAATATTCGCCGGCTTTCTGCATATTATTTAAAACACCGGCTGAAGAATAAGGATACCATGCCAGCAAGGGTTCGTATATATTCTCCTGTTCGTTATAAAAAGCTGTTGCCGTACCGGTATTACAATAAACAGCAAATTGCCGGAGGTCAACCCTGTTTAAAAGAGGGTAATCGCAGCCAATGAACAGGATATCCTTCTGTGGAAATTCTTTAAAGGCAGAGAGCAATGCCGCCATTGGCCCGATACCAGTATAAGAAGGATGGTCGGGTAAAAGATCATAACCCGGTTCCATATTCTTTGCCTGTTCATTATTGCAGGAAATAAAAACGTTCTCGCAAAAGGGTTGCAGCATATCGTACAGGTGATAGCGTTGCGGTTTATCGTGGTAAAGCAGCAGGCTTTTATCGGTACCCATCCGACTGCTTTGTCCGCCGCATACCACCAGGCCGATGGTACCAGGGATCAAATGTGTTTTTATGGACCTTGTTGGGGGCATGGGTAATTTGGTGATTTAATAATTTGAAGATTTGAAAATGATGGCGCAGAAATCTTCAAATCAGCACATCTCCAAATCTTCAAATTGGAGTACTACAAGTTACCGAAATGGAGGCGCATTTCATATCGGGATTTTCTCAATTCATTGCAAAGTAGTTTTTAAAAGGAAAAAATTCAGCCGAAGTTTGGGTCTTAAAACTACTTGTATGCATTTATTCTCACTCAGGGCGCTATTGTTCCGGTTGATTCCGGTGCTGCTATAATAAAACTGGAAGATATTTACCACGGAGACACGGAGTTTTTCACCGGGAACACAGAGATGCCTTTAATACTTTTTGCGTCTCTTTGTGTACTCCGTGCTGCACTCCCTCCGTGTCTCCGTGGTAACGTCCATGCTGCCGTTCATCTTATTCTACAGGTCTATATTGAATAGTTTCCCTACATTTAATTTCCGGTTCAAAAATCAATCCCGGTGAGTTTCAATCATGAAGAAAATATTCATTGTCCAGGCACTGATCGCCTTTTTTGCAGTTGCTGCACATGCACAATCAGATAAAAAAATATTAACAAGTGCCGATTACGACCAGGCCACCAAGGCCCTGGGCTTCAACACCAGTAAACTGGTTTACCGGTATAATGTAAATCCTACCTGGTTGCCCGATGGAAAATTCTGGTACTCTGTTGCTGTAGAGGGCGGGGTGGAATATGTTTTGATAAACCCGGCTGATGGCAGTCGAAAAACAGGCCCCGATAAAAAATCGATCTTACCCGATGCCACGGGTGGAGCTGCTGCAGGCAGCGGCCGCAGAAGAGGGGGCGCTATGGAAAGTATTTCTCCCGATGGAAAAAAAGCAGCCTTCATTAAAGACTGGAACCTGTGGGTACGTGACCTGGATACAAAAAAAGAAACCCAGCTTACCAGCGATGGGGTAAAAGATTATGGTTACGCCACCGACAATGCAGGCTGGACGCACAGCGACAGGCCCATCATGCTCTGGAGCCCCGACTCAAAAAAGATCGCAACCTTTCAGCAAGACCAGCGCCATATACACGATATGTACCTTGTAAGAACAAAAGTAGGAGCGCCGGAACTGGAGCAATGGAAATACCCGTTGCCCGAAGACAAAAAAATAATACAGATAGAACGGGTGATCATAGAAGTGGATGCACCCAAAGTGATCCGTTTAAAAATTCCTGCTGATGACAGAAGAGGAACGCTTAGTGATGACATTGCATCCGGAAGTCCGTACGACGATAACGAATGGAATGCCGATGGAACAAAACTGTTTTTTGTTTCTACCAGTCGTGATCATAAAATTGAAAAAGTACGCATTGCCGATGCACTAACCGGCGAAGTAAAAGAAGTGTTTACAGAAAAAGTGGCCACGCAATATGAAAGCGGGCAAAATACCATCAACAACCATTTCCTGGATAAGACCAACGAGATCATCTGGTACAGCGAACGGGACGATTGGGGCCATCAATACCTGTATGATGTAAAAACCGGTCAGCTTAAGAACCAAATTACCAAAGGAAATTTTGTGGTTACCCAGTTATTAAAAGTAGACGAAGAAAAACGGGTACTTTATTTTATGGCCAATGGCCGTGAGCCGGGCCGTGATCCTTATTTCGCCCATTTTTACAGCATCGGTTTTGATGGCAATAACCTCAAACTGCTTACTCCCGAGGATGGCAATCACAATATCACCCTTTCGCCCGATGGAAAATATTTCACCGATAATTTTTCGCAACCCAATGTACCTCCGGTTTCTGTATTAAGAGATATGAAGGGTAAATTAATTGCAGAACTGGAAAGAACCGATATCAGTAAATTACTGGCAACCGGCTGGAAGCCTGTGGAGCCCATCAAAGTAAGATCGAATGATAATAAGTGGGACCTGTACGGGCTTATGTTCAAACCGAAGGACTTTGATCCTTCAAAAAAATATCCCATTGTTAATTATGTGTATCCCGGTCCGCAGGGCGGGGGAGTAGGTACACGTAATTTTGGTCCGGCCCGCAGCGACCACCAGGCATTGGCCGATCTTGGTTTTATTGTAGTGATCATTGATGGCAGTTGCAATCCCGACCGTTCCAAATCTTTTCATGATGCCTGTTATGGGAACATGGGTGCTAATACACTCGACGACCAGGTGGCCGGTATTAAACAACTGGCAGCGGCAAGGCCGTATATGGATCTTGATAAAGTGGGTATATGGGGTCATTCCGGTGGTGGCTTTGCTACGGCAGATGCCATGTTCACCTTCCCTGATTTTTATAAGGTAGGTATCTCCGAATCGGGTAACCACGATAACCGCAATTATGAAGATGACTGGGGCGAACGTTATATCGGCCTTGAAGAAAAAGGCCCCGACGGTACTACCAATTATGCAAAACAGGCAAACCAGATAAATGCCGGTAACTTAAAAGGTAAACT
This sequence comes from Ferruginibacter sp., assembly GCA_044220615.1. Lineage (GTDB taxonomy): Bacteria > Bacteroidota > Bacteroidia > Chitinophagales > Chitinophagaceae > Ferruginibacter. The sequence continues at coordinate 926,759 of JBGAQR010000001.1, forward strand.
CATGCTGGCCCATGGTGGTATGGATGATAATGTACCGCCTTATAATACCTACCTGGTGGTGGAAGCTTTGCAAAAAGCCAATAAGGATTTCGACCTGGTGGTATTTCCCAATGCCCGCCATGGTTATGGAGCCGAAACTTATTATATGGCCCGCCGCCGCTGGGATTATTTTGGTAAGAACCTGATGGGCGCCGAAGTACCCAAGGAGTATAAGATAAATCCAAGTGCTGCGGTTGCCAATACTCCTGTGAAAAAAGACAGTGTAAGTGTGGCAGCAACCAGGAAGAATACGGTATTCAGCCGCATACCTGTTAATGTAACAAACATTACCCTGGATATATTTGATAACGGCACCGTTGACGGCGACAGCATCAGCGTATTTTATAACAACAAATTACTGGTAAGCAACCGGCGCCTTACAGATAAAGCGATCGCGGTACAACTGCTGTTAGATGAAAAAGCTCCTCAACACGAAATTGTATTGTTTGCCAATAACCTGGGCAGCATACCACCCAATACAGCAACCATTGTGGTAAAGGCCGGCGATAAGCGTTACGAGTTACACAGCAGCGCCAGTTTAACAGAGAATGCGGTACTGGTGTTGGAGTATAAACCGAAGTGAATTAAGAATTAAAAATGAAGAATTAAAAATTATTAATGACGGAGACTGCCTTACAAAACTGAACGTCATTGCGAGGGAGGCACGACGAAGCAAACTGCCAACTACGTAGCAAAGGATAGAACACGGATAACACGGACGATGCTGATTAACACGGATCTTTCTCGTGAACGTCATTGCGAGGAGGCACGACCGAAGCAATCTCCTAACTACGGAGCTCTGTCATGCTGAGGTACGACCAGTCCCGATCATTTCGGGAAGCATCTCATATATAATTAAAAAGCCGGTAATTTTTGTTACCGGCTTCGGTATTTTATGGCAGCATTGTCCCCGCAATCTGCCAAGTTTGTAATAAATTTAGGGTTATATGAATTCTATTTACATAACCAGGATGTGGTCTATTGGCTTAATGATAACGACCTTGCTATTTTACAATGTATGGGTGCCTGCAAATGATAACCATGCAGGAAAAATAAGAACAGGGTTGTTGTTGGCCCACATGCATGACACTGTACCGCATGCCACCGTATATTTTTATAGGGCTTATTTCCCTAAATATTTTTCCAATGTAAAAAAGGCCTCCGTATACATCAATGATTCACTGGTACATGAACTAAAAGCAAATACCTTTATAGCCTTTGATATAATAAAAGAAGGAAAGACCAGGGTTGCTGTTGATAAAAAACAGGAAACCGAAATTGAATTCAAACTAAAATTCGGAAAAGAGTACTTCTTCAGGGTAGATGTTACCGGGGGCGTGTTCAACACAAAGGCCAGCATCGAATCGGTAACCAGCGCAACCGGGAAAGAGGAGATAGGGATGTTGCCGAAAAAAGCGTTCCAGGAACAGTAGTAGAAAAATACCCATTCTGCCCAGTGAATTAAAAGTGAGGGAGACTGTCTTCCCATTTTTAATTCTTAATTATTCATATTGCCACTTCGCCAGTCCTGCGGGGTTACCCCGTATTCCTGTTTAAATACCCGGGCAAAATACCCGGGATCGTTGTAGCCGCAATCCAGTGCAATGGATGCAATACTGCTGCCGGGTTCTTTCATCAGTTCCTTGGCCTTGTTTAAACGGATGATGCGGATGAATTTATTGGGCGAGCAGCCGGTGAGTGCATCCAGCTTGCGGTGCAGTTTAGAATGGCTCATAAAAACCATTTTGCATAATTGCTCAACGGAGAAACCGGTATCCGATATATTCTTTTCCACCGCTTCCCGTACCCTTTTTACAAACTCATCTTCTATTTTATTCTCGTTCACCGGTTCTTCCACCGGCATACTGGTTTCAATTGTTGTAAGATTTTGCAGTCCCGCTTTTTTAAGGTAATACTGTTGCAGGTTCTTTCTTAACTCAAGCAGTTTTTTTACCCGGATCAATAACTCTTCCCGGTTAAATGGTTTTTCTAAATATACATCTGCTCCTTTTTCCAGTCCTTCGATCTTACTTTCAATATCTGCCTTGGCGGTAAGCATGATAATGGGAATATGACTGGTGTGTTCATCGCTGCGTAACTGGCTGCACAATTCAAACCCGTCTACAAAGGGCATCATCACATCGGTAATGATCAGGTCGGGAATTATTTCGGAGGCGATCTCAAAACCTTCTCTTCCATCCTGGCCAACTGCAAGCCGGTAATCAGGCAGGCAGGATGCGGTATAAGCCACTACATCTGCATTGTCTTCCACCAGTAGTATCAGTGGTTTCTCCTTGCTTTGTTTTTCTTCATCAATATCAATGCTGCTGATGGCGGCAGTATTTATTTTTCGCAGCCCGGTATCTACAATATCCGGGTAGGTCATATTTTCTGTAGCGGCAGATCTTTGTAAAGGCAGTATCACGGTAAATTCACTTCCTTTATTGGCGCCTGTTGGCGGGCTTTTTACGGTGATCTCGCCCTCCATTAATCTCACCAGTTCTTTGGTAAGCGCCAGGCCAATGCCGGTGCCTTCTGTTTTTCGGGTATGACTGTTATCCAATTGATAAAACCGGTCGAAGATGTGTTCTATCTGGCTTTCGGGTATGCCGTAGCCGGTATCTTTAACCTTGATGACCAGGTCTGATCTGCCGGTATCATCCACCGGGGCGTTCTCGGTTACCGAAATATAAATATTGCCTTTTTCGGGTGTAAACTTCAACGCATTAGATAGCAGGTTGGCTACTATCTGCCGCACTTTTTCGGGATCGTATGACCTGTACAGGGAATCCATCCCGGCTAAAAAATGCAATTGCTTTTTCTGGCTTTCGGCGAGGGAATGAAATGACTCAACGATGTACCGGAGAAAATTGATGATATCGCCGTTTACCGGCTGAAGCGTCATTTTACCGGTTTCCAGTTTTGAGAGATCAAGCATTTCATTTACCAGGTTCAACAGGCTTTGCCCGTTGCGGATGATCATGTCGATGCCGTTATCCAAATGCTGGGCAGGACTATTTTTAACCTGCTGCGCCATACCGAGTATAACGGTAAGCGGGGTTCTGAACTCATGCGTGATATTGGTGTATAGCTGTGTTTTTACCGAGTCTAATTCTTTTGCTCTTTTGGCTTCCCGTTGTTCAAAATTAAGTTGCGACTGAAGTTTAGCCCGGTTTACACTGAATTTAAAATAAGCCCTGATGCCCAGGCCGATCAGTATGGCATAAAGCAGGTAAGCCCACCAGCTGCGCCACCAGGGAGGTAATATGGTGATCTTAAGTTCTGCGGTCTTATCGCTCCAGGTTCCCAGGCTGTTACTTCCCTGCACTTTAAATGTGTAGTCACCTGCAGGCAGGTGTAAATAAGTTGCTGTGCGGCGGGTGCCCGATTCAACCCATTCTTTATCTACTCCCACCAGTTGGTAGCGGTATTTATTCTGATGGGAAGCGGTGAGATCAAGCGATGAAAATTCAAGTGTAAGAATATCCTGGAGGTGTGTAAGCGTAATTTCTTTTGATTGCTCAATGGTATTTTTCAGCACATGGGTATTATCTCCCGGTGCAATGGATTGGTTATTGATGAGGATATCTGTGATGAACACGTTGGGCATGAACCCGGGTACCAGTATTTCTTTGGGATCAAAAATATTTACCCCGTTAACCCCGCCAAAGGCCAGGTTTCCATTTGGTAATTTAGCATACGAGCCGGTATTGAACTCATCATCCTGCAAACCATTTGCCTTGGTGAAATTGTGAAATACCCATTTACCCTGACTGTTATTTTTGGAGGTAGCAAGGCAAAAGATACCTTTGTTGGTGCTGCCCCAGATATTGCCGGCATCATCAGGCAATATTCCATATACCACATCATCGGGCAATCCGTCTTTTATGGTGAGGTGAAAAAAATCGCCGCTGTTTTTATCCAGCCTGTTTAAGCCACCTCCTTTGGTTGCGATCCATAAATATTTATCCGGTACAGTTGGGTCATCTAAAAAGCAGGAAACATGATTATAGTTGAGCGAATTGCGGTTGCTGCTGTTATTGTAAAACCATTTTACCTGGGGCGCTGATCCCCGGCTGCTACTGAAAATAACCCTGGCAAAACCTTCGGGCGTGCCGATCCAGCATACTCCCTGCTTGTCTTCATATAATGCCGTACAGATCGATCTGGGTGGAATTGGTTTGGCAGTATTCGTATTAATGGTAAAACTGTCAATACTTCCTGAAGCAGCATGTATGCGGGTGAATTTACCTCCAAGTCCGGCAAACCATATATTTCCTTTGCTGTCTTCAAGCATTGGTTGTTTTGCGCCAACACTTTTATTGTCGTTTATCTGCGGATATGGAACCAGTTTGCCCGAAGCAGGATCGTATTTAAAATACCCTTTGTGATCACTCTTTACCCAGTAATCACCCGATCGGGATATAATGAAATTATCTACCTGTGTAAGACCGGGAATATTGCTGAATACATTTTTCCTTAACGAATCATTGATCAACCTGCTCCAGGTATAGCCAAAATCACCTAAAAAGATATCATTCGCTTTAGCAGGAATGATCCATTTTACACTGGCGCCGGGAATGGGGGGACATACTTTAAACCTGTTGCCTGCTGAATTATATTTCCGGAGTCCATACCCAACCGAGCCCGACCAGAGTACACCGGAACGGTCGATGATGAAGGGATAGCAAATTCTTATTTTGCTGTCGGGTAATGGTTGCTTCCAGTTTATCTCTTTGCCGGGCTCGAGCCTGTACACATCATAAAAATATTCTTCCCGGTGGTGATTCTCCCAGAGGGCGCCCCTTGGTTTTAAAATGATATTGCCTGCCGGGGTTTTATTGCTGTTGAATAAAGGAAATATATCTTTTCCGTCTGAGAGATAAAGATTACCGCTTATTAATTTACTGCTGTCGGGGTTCAGGTAGCCGTCGTTAAGCAGCATCCCGTTATTCAGTTTTATAAAACTGTTTTTAAGCGGATCAAACCGGTACACCGACCCATCCATTCCGCCGATCCAGGTAACCCCGCTGCTGTCGGTACCCATTCCATAAACCTGTGCAGCGTTGGGCAGGCTGAGGCGGGTGATCACCGGTACCGTATTCTTCTCAAAAAGGTCGTTGCTGAGTTCAATGATATTTAAACCGGCAGCATCGGTGGCCAGCAGTATTCTTCCATCGGGCATTTCTAAAATTGACCTTATGCCATTTCCAGACAGGCTCAACGGGTTTGATTTACTATGGGCAATGCGGTAAAATTTTCCGCTTGCTTTATCATACACATTTACCCCGGCATTTTCGGTTCCGGCCCAGATCCTGCCTTTTGAATCTTCAAATAATTCTACAATAGTATTGCTGCTCAGGCTTTGGGTGTTATAGGGATCGTTGGTGAAGATTTTAAAATTATACCCGTCGTACCGGTTAAGCCCGTTCTTGGTAGCCACCCAAATGAATCCTTCTTTATCCTGTAACAGGTCAAATACCATACCCTGCGATAATCCCTGTGCGGTGGAAATGGATTGGTAAGCAGGCGGGGTTTGTGCTGCTGTAACAAATACCAACCAGGCTAAGGAAGCAGTAAGCAATGCCTTTATGCTGATGAAAGGTTTATGCATTTGCTTATAAAGATAAACGGAACGTCTGTTTTTTACGCATGCTTTAAAAAGAAACCAGCACCCGCCGGGTAAAATGATGAATTAATCCTGCTGCTGCACAATTTGTCCGGGTAATAAGGCGGAATCTACAGTTTAATGGTTGATTTGTACTCACTAAAAACTGTAGTGAGGCAGAATTTTACACTATTGTCTGTGGTTGTTACAAATAGTAATCAAACAAACAATCAAACCATTCTTTTTAATCAATAAACCATTCTATCATGAACAAGAATCTGCGCTTTACAACAAAGATGTTCTTTCTTCTTTGTATGCTTATTCCTTTTGCAGGTATAAGCCAGACCAAAAACCTGATCTCTACCCACCGGGTATTTCCTAAAGCGGATAAAGTACTTGAGTTTGAAAAAGCCCTGGCTGCCCATGCACAAAAGTATCATAGTGGTACTGCCCATTGGCGGGTGTTTACTATACAATCAGGTCCGGATATGGGAGGATACCATATTACTGAAGGACCAACAAGCTGGGAGGCAGAAGACGTAAGGGGTAATTTAGGAACAGAGCATAACCTGGATTGGAATAAGAGTGTAGCTATCTATTTAACCGACAGGCAATCGGGTGGCTATTCTGTTTACCTGGATTCTTTAAGTACCGTAGCGTTGGGTGATTTTTCTGATAAGATCAATATTACCCACGTGTATCCCAAAATTGGCCAGAATGATAATGTAGTAAATATTATAAAGAAGCTGAAAAAGAACTGGATTGCCGCTGGTGTTACCGTTGCTGTTTATGCCGCCAGTTCTTCGGGCAAAGCACAGTATACTGTAGTAACAAGGTATAAGCAGGGTTTAAAAGAAAGAGCAGCAGGTTTTCGCAAACCTTTTAAAGAATCATATGAATCTGTAAACGGAGAAGGCGCTTATGCACAATACCTTAAAGATCTTGCTGAATATATTGACGAAAGCTGGAGTGAATTACTTTTTATGCGTGCTGATCTGAGTTCTAAATAAACTTATCAAAAAAAAATGCCGGGAAGGCGGGAAGAAGATCATAACTGATATTCAATACTACCCGGCTTTCCGTCTTACCGGCTATTTTAAGAAAGATCAAAAGGGTAGTTCTATAACTGCTCTTCTAAACCTTGATTACAATGAAGGCAACCATCAGCATTCCGCTAAAACAAAGCAATACCATTCCTGCGCTATCCGAAAATACCTTTTTACGGTATTTCAATTTTATCGCCTTGTATTTTGCACAAGGCGTTCCGGAAGGAATGTTGTTTTATGGCATACCGGCCTGGATGGCCATGAATGGTAAATCACCGGGAGAAATAGCCGGCTTTGCGGTAGCCTGCGGTATGCCCTGGAGTTTTAAATTTATAGTGGCGCCACTCATGGACCGGTATACCTGGTTGCCGATGGGGCGAAAAAGGCCCTGGGTGCTTTTGGGTCAATTGGGATTAATAGCAAGTTGTATTGCCATGGCTTATGTACCGGATCCGTTAAATAACTTAAATCTCTTAATGGCAGCAGGTTTTATGGTATCATTCTTTGGCGCTTTCCAGGATGTGGCCACCGATGGAATGGCGGTTGATATTATCCCGATAAACCAGCAGGCCCGTGCCAATGGCTTAATGTGGGGCTCAAAGATCATTGCCATTTCTACTACGCTTGCATTAGGTACCTGGCTGTTGAATAAATACGATTTTACCACTTCCATACTCATGCTGGCTGTTATGATAGGTATTATCATGCTGGCCCCTTTACTTTTAAGGGAGCGGCAAGGCGAAAAAATAGCGCCCTGGACACCCGGCATGTCATCTCCGGAAACTAAAAAAATGCAATTGACCAGCTGGACTTCTATCTTCAGGTCCTTATACAGCGTGTTCAGTTTGCGGAACTCCATCCTGCTCGCTTTGATCCTGTTCATAGCCCAGGGGGCTTATAATTATATTGAAACATTGCTTCCCATTTTTACGGTAAAAGCACTGAACTGGACGAATGGCAGCTACTCACAATTTTTTGCAACTGCAAAAATAATAGGCGGCATTGGCGGAATGCTTATCGGCGGTATCCTTATTGATAAGTTCGGGAAAAAGCGGATGATGAATATTTATTTTCTGAGCATGGTATTTTTTACAGGTGTTTTGGCTTTTTCAAAAACGTATTGGAGTGATACCAGTTTTATTTATGCTTTTATGATCCTGTATAATATTATGTACACATTTGCCTGCATTGGCATTTTTGCCATTGCCATGCAGTGTTGCTGGAAAAAAGTTTCGGCAAGCCAGTTTACGTTGTATATGACCATTGGAAATCTTGGGCGTATTGCATTGGCAGCATTGATAGGACTGTTAAAAGAGAATTTCAGCTGGCAGTTTTCAATTTTTGCCTTTGCAATCATGATTGCTGTTGCATGGCTGCTGCTGCAGTTTTTTAATATTGATAAGCAAATGCAACGTGTGACTGCTTTGGAAAAAAAGGATATAGAAAAATGAAAAGAAAACGACCGGTATTTTCCAAAGACTGATTTACGTTTTCGCCAATCAAATAATTATTAAAACAGCTTCAAAAAAGATCACAATGAAATACCAGTACCTTTTTTTTGTTATCACCCTATTTTTATCTGCCCAACAAACAAAAGCCCAGTCTTTAGCAATTAATACTGATGGCAGCACTGCCAATGCCAGCGCTTTGCTTGATGTAAAGAGCAGCGAAAAAGGTATCCTCATCCCACGCATGACGAGGATTGAAAGAGATGCCATTGCAACACCTGCAACCGGGTTACTCATTTTTCAAACAGCGCCCGATAGTATAGGGTTTCATTACTACGATGGCAGTAAATGGACATGGATGTTCAGTAACTCCAATACAGATTCGCTGGCCTGGCGTACCGGCGGTAATACCGGAACAAATGCCAATCATTTTTTTGGAACAGCTGATAACAGGGATCTTACTTTTAAAAGGAACAATGTACGGTCGGGTTATATCAGCAGCACTAATACAGCATGGGGGGCAGATGCATTGAACCCTGCTTCAACCGGTCCCAACAATACGGCAATTGGCCTGCAGGCCCTGTTAACCAATACAACCGGCCAAAGAAATACGGCTATAGGTGTAAGGGCCCTCACATTTAATACCACCGGATCTGATAATACAGCAATAGGTATGGAAACCCTTAGGTGGAATACCGGTAGCGGTAATACATCCGTAGGTTTCCGTTCGCTGGATTCTAATACAGCGGGATTCAACAACGTTGCCATCGGTATAAGGGCACTCATTTCCAATACCACCGGAACCAGTAATAGTGCAGTTGGCGCCAATGCACTTTTGTTAAATACTACAGGAGCCAGAAACAGTGCAATAGGACAGCAGGCGCTTAATTCCAATACCGCAGGCAACAATAATTCGGCATCCGGTTATCAGTCGCTTTTTTTAAATACCACTGGCAGCAGTAATACGGCATCTGGTTACCAGGCGCTTTATTCAAATACCACCGGTTATAATAATACGGCAACCGGCGGAAGTGCGCTTTATACCAATACTACGGGTATATTCAATACAGCAACCGGTATAAATGCCCTTTTTTTAAATACAGCTGGAAACAATAATAGTGCATTTGGTCAGCAGGCCCTCAATTCCAATACCACGGGCAGCAACAATGCCGCATTGGGTTGGCAGTCGCTGTTTAACAATACTACGGGTGGTAATAATACAGCGGCAGGCTTGCAGGCGCTTTATACGAATAGTACAGGATCTTTCAATACTGCCCTGGGTTTACAGGCCGGCCATCTTGCAACGGGCAGTAATAATGTATTCCTGGGTTACCAGGCCGGCTACAGTGAAACAGGGAATAATAAATTGTATATCGCTAACAATGCAACAAACCCGCCCATTATCTACGGCGACTTTTCAAACAAGACATTGGGATTTGGTACCATCACGCCCAACTCAACCTATGGTTATGCAAAAGTTGAAATTGCATCAGAAGGATACCTGGCACCAACTGATCTGCTGATACGGAATGCAGTGAACAATGCCGGTTATGCTCCAGGCCTTGTTTTTCAGCATGCGAGGGGAACACTGGCTACACCAACAACCGTTAACAACGGAGATTATTTATCAGCCATCAGCTCTATGAACTATGATGGCGCAAACTATGTCCTGTCTGCCGGGCTGGATATTTATGCAGATGCTGCTGTAGCAGCAGGAATAGTGCCTACAAGGCTTTTATTCAATACTATGAACACGGCTGGCAGTTATGCAACCAGGTTGATCATAAAAAATGACGGGAAAGTTGGTATAGGTATATTAAACCCCAATACACAGTTTGCCAACAACAGCGGCAACACCATAGCCGCTGATGGCTATGGCCTGAATGATCAAAGTTTTAACTGGAGCATGAATAACGGTGGGTATGCAGGCAGTTTTTTCAATGCCGGAACCGGGGGAGCCAATAGCGGACTGATGGTTAAAGTTGGCGGAACATTATCAACCATTTTAGATCTGAGTACAGGCGCTACTCAAAATACAGCCGGCACCAGTGTTATGATGGTACGCAGTGATGGGTATGTAGGGATTGGAACAAATACACCTGCTTCTCAACTTCATTTGTCAACCAACTCTGCCGAAAAGCCGGTTTCTGCCACCTGGACCATTTCCAGCGATGAGCGCCTGAAAAACATTGAAGGGGTATATGCCAGGGGATTGTCGGATATTCTGAAACTGAATACCATCACCTATCATTACAAAACAGGGAATGCACGCAAATTACCAACCGATGAAACCGGTTATGGGTTTTCTGCCCAGGAGGTTCAGAAAATTTTTCCTGAAGCGGTGAAGGCGGGTAAAGATGGGTTTCTAAGTCTTGATATACATCCCATCCTGGTATCCTACATCAATGCCTTTAAAGAACAACAAATGCAGATAAGTGATCTTAAAAAAGAAAATGAACAATTGAAGAATGATATCAGGACGATAAAAATAAAACTGGGGGTCAACTAGTCGCCGCGGTTACACTTGACGAAACATGGGTTACAACAACATTAATAAACGGTTCGTGAAGTGAGCCAGGGCCTGGATTTTTAAAATTTAATAGAAAAACAATGATAACTAAACCCGTTGTTGAAATTCGTGATGCCAAACTTCCTGATGACATTGATTTTATCAGACAATTATGGACAGATTATCTGGTATGGGGAAATGACAACATGCAAATGCTCTATGGTGTTCACCCGCATAACCCGGTTGAGCAGGTTCAGGAAGATATTAAAAGGATTGACAAATTCCTGCCACCGGATGGCCGCCTTGTGCTTGCTTTCATTGCTGATAATGCCTGCGGCATAGGATGCCTGAAAACAATTAATGATGAAATAGGCGAAGTTAAACGGATGTATGTGAACCCATCTTTTAGAAAGAATGGAGCAGGGCGGGCAATACTTCAATCTTTAATAGATGCTGCAAAAGAAACCGGTTACAGGAAATTACGGCTGGATAGTCCAAAGTTTATGGAAGCTGCCCATTCGCTATACCGGAGTTTTGGTTTTCAAGACATATCCGTTTATCCGGAGGTTGAAATTCCGGAAGAATTCAGGCAGTATTTATTGTTTATGGAATTGGATCTATAAAAGTGAATAGAAAAAGCCTTTATAAGTGCTTACTTATATAACCCGAATAAAGCGAAGTTCCATTAAAATACCTGGGCCCTTGTAGTTTCATTCACAATAGTGGCAGGGTTTATCAGGTTCAATACGCTTGAACGGATCATGCCGGTGCCCCGTGCAAACCACCTTTCTTCTTCGGCCACTGTTATGTCGCCTACACCAACAACGGTAGCCGTATAGGTATATTTTACCCGGATAACATTGTTATATACAATGGATGCAACGGTTTGTGTTTCTCCTTTGCCCAGTATCTGTGCATCTACCCTGATATTTGAAAGCGGGAATCCCATGGCTACATTGGGACCAAAATTAACTGTCCAGCTGGCATTTACTGCTGCTGTTGAATCCAAAACCAGGTATTCTTTATTGACCGGGTTATCCAGCACGCCTAAATTACCATCAATGTACTGGTAATACAGGCCGCCGTTCTTTCTGTTGAAAACAGAATCAGTTGGTACCCCCATATTCTTTATTTCAAAGATCCGGTAGCTGTTGGCGCCAAATGTTTTGGAGTTGGCGCTTACCTGCAGGTACGTGGTATCGGCTGCCGTGCCGCCAACCAATCTGGAACTCCAGTTGCTGAAAGGGGTTTGTGGTACGTAATCCAGGTTTGGCGGGTTTGTTGCTGCAGTTACCGTAATTGAAAAACTGCAACTGGATGCAGCATTGGTTACCGTATAGTTATAGGCCGGCGGACTTGCAGCCAACGGCGTACCGCTGGCCGTTAAAATAACCTGGGTATTGCCTGCTGCAGCAAATGTGCCCGAGCCTGAAAATGTTATGCCATTAACGGATGCTGTGCTGATGGTGTATGGCCCCGGAGTGGTAACATTTACAATGAGGGTTACCGTATGTTGAGACCCAACCGCTGTTCCCGCTGTATATATACCTGTGCCAAAAGTTGTACCGGCGCAGTTACTGAAAGAAAATACGGCATTGGGGAAGGTGCCTGCCACCACATTAATATCTATTTTACAAATGCTGGTATCAAACTTCAGGGTAAATGTTTTTATCCCGGTACTTGTTGGTATGCCGTTACCGGCCAGTTGTATTACCTGTATACCTGTTGCGGTAAACGTACCTGCTGCAGTAAAATAAAAACCGGCTACGGTATCGCTTTTAACCTGGTAAGTACCAATAGCTGTAATGGCTGCAGAGACCTGTATATAGTTGGATGTCTTTAAGGCCGAGTCTTTGGTATAGATTCCATTTATCAACTGGGGTAAACAATTACCCGAAGCCGATTTTAATGTGCCAATGGCCTGCCCGTTATTGGTAACGGCATCAAAGTTTAATTCCTTTTGGCAGGCAGTAAGGGTAAATACCAATAAGGCGAGAGTAAAAAACTGTACAGGATTTTTCATACAGGCATTTATTATACGGATAAATTTACGGCTTTTACTCCGGTAAAATCCCGGTAAGCATTTAAAATGTCCCGGGCTTAGGTAGATGCCCGCAAGGCAGACTAAGGATAAAGCAGCATAAACACCCGGTACTTTAAAACTTATTTAATACAGGCCGTTAATACCGTACTTTTTCTATTCCCATATTAATTTATTGCCGGCATGACCAAATTATTCCCGGATAATTTTTAATCTATGAACAATTATTTTACCTTCATAGCCCTGATACTTCTTTAACCGGCAGTCAATTCCTACCCATTGTTTACTTAACCTCCTGAGGGACCTTAGTATGTTTGCTTGTATGAATCAGCTATATCCGCCAGCGGATAGGCATGTAACATATTTATTAAAACAACAGTTTTATGGGAAACGAAAAATTAAAGCGGAAGGATTTCTTAAAGAACCTGGCCGGCCTTGCTGCAACCGAACCGGAAGTTTTAACCGATGGCCCACCCAACGAACCGGATCCATTATTTAAGAAATACGCCCGCAAAACACTGGGCCCACGCCGCTACAGCCAGCAGATGGGAAACCCCGATCCCGGCGGACCGGTACTGTTGGAACGTGTTGGTAATGTAACCAGTGGCCTTACAGCTTATGCGGGTGCCTGGACCATCTGGGAAGCAGCCCATCTTTTACGCCGAGTTGGTTTTGGTGTTAAGAAAACCGAACTGGAAGCATTGCTTGCATTAACGCCTTCTGCCGCCGTGGATGCCATGCTTGTGCTTAGTGCTCCTGCCAACCCTTCTCCTACAGCATTGAATCATTATAATAACTCTGCGATAGACAGCAGTGGAATTTTATTAGGTGATAGCTGGACCTCCACCAATCTTACCTATGCCACAGGAAGTAATGACGGCACCGTAAATTCTCACCGGCAAAACAGCCTGGTTTCCTGGAGTTGGGCGCTTTGCATCAACGAGCCCACAACCATTCGTGAAAAGATGACCTTGTTCTGGTATCACTTCATACCGGTAAATTTCGATGACGTGCGGAGTATGCAGAATAATTCTTCCACCATGTGCAATGATTATATGAACCTGCTTCGTAATAATGCACTGGGTAATTTTAAAACCCTCATCAAGGCCATTGCAAAAACGCCGGCCATGCTGGTGTTTCTGAGCAACCAGTATAGCACGGCTGCGGTGCCGAATGAGAATTTTGCCCGGGAGTTAATGGAATTATTCACGCTGGGCAAAGTACCCACACAAAATTATACCGAGCCCGATATCATTGCAGCATCAAAAGTTTTTTCGGGATGGAGAGTACCGAGTTTTGTAGCGGCTTATCCGTTTGCACCAGGTTTTAATTCAGCATATCATAATCAAACGAACAAAGTTTTCTCGCAGTTCTTTGGCCCCAATCCAACCAATACCATTCCCAACCAGGCCGGAGCTGCAGGCGCCAATGAATTTGATGTCTTCTTCGACATGCTGTTCACCTACCAGCAGGATACCATCGCCAAATATATTTGCCGCAGGCTCTACCGCTATTTTGTTTATTACGATATTGATGCCAATGTAGAAGCGAATGTAATTGTTCCGCTGGCGGCCTTCCTGGTAAGCAGCAACTGGGAGATGGCACCCGTGGTAAGCAAACTGTTAAAGAGTGAACACTTTTTTGATGTGGCAAATAAAGGTGTGATGATTAAAAGTCCCATTGATTTTATTACCGGAACACTACGCACATTAAATATAAATACCACGGCTGTTGCTACTACCAACCCGCAGATCGTAAATCAATACACAGTATGGCAGTATTTTCATAATTACGCCAACAGCAACCTGGAACAGGGATACGGACTGGTGCCAAATGTTTCCGGCTGGAAAGCCTATTACCAGGAGCCGATGTTTTACCAGAACTGGATAAACTCGTACAGTATCCAGAAACGGGCTTCTTTGCTCACCAGTTTTATTAATGGTTTTACCAGCGGAGGCCTCAGCATTAAGATCGATGCCATTGCCTGGGTTCAGCAATGGCCCAATGCAACGATACAGGATCCAGACCTGCTGATCGATATTATGATCCAGTACCTGCTGCCTGTTGATCTGCCGGCGAATTATAAAACAGATACAAAAGTGCAGACATTACTGGCTGGCCAGGTTACCAATAATTACTGGACAACAGCGTGGAATAATTATATAGCCAATCCTACTACCGCCAATACCAATACGGTAAAAACAAGGCTTAATTCCTTATTAACAACCCTGCTTCAGCTGGCCGAATACCAATTGATGTAGTAAAAATATTCAGCTCATGAACCGTAGAAAATTTTTAGGCAATACCGCACTTTTTTCGGTGCCGATGATGATCAAAGGAATTCCTGTTTTTGCAGGAGATGCCAACCTGCATCCCTTGCTGCAGGCGCTTACATTACCTACTGCCAACTGCGACCGGGTGTTTGTGATCATCCAGATGAATGGAGGGAATGACGGATTGAACATGGTGGTGCCTTTAGACCGGTATACCGAACTTACCAATGCGAGGCCAAATATCTTAATGCCTGCTGCATCGGTATTGCCATTGACGGGTACAGCCACTACCGGGCTTCACCCGGCCATGACGGGGTTGAGAGATCTCTTCAACGCCGGAAAAGTGAACCTGGTGCAGGGCGTAACATACCCCAATCCAAACTTCAGCCATTTCCAGGCGCAGGATATATGGTTCAGCGGTTCTACGGCTATTCCTTCTCCCAGCACCGGCTGGCTGGGCAGGCAACTGGATATAACCTATCCGGGTTTTCCGAATGGTTATCCCAATGCAAGCAATCCCGATCCGCTTGCGATACAGATAGGAGGGGCATTGCCCTTGTCATTGGCCGGGCCAAATATTAATATGGGATACAATGCACCCAACCCGGCTGCATTGATCAATGTGGCAACAGGCACACCCGGTCCGGCACCCGTTAGTGATTACGGAACCGAACTTACTTTTTTACGGTTGATGAAAGACCAGAGCAATGCATATACTTCACGCATTTCAACGGCGTACAATGCACAGGCCACCCAATCTACCATGTATGCTGCTTCGGGCAATACCTTATCAGATCAGTTGAAGATCGTAGCCAGACTGATTGGCGGCGGATTAAAAACACCGGTTTATATCGTTAATCATCCCGACAGTTTTGATTCGCATGTTGACCAGGTTACATCCGGTAACACTACGGCCGGTTATCATGCCAATATTCTTTCCAAACTTTCGGTTGCCATTGCTGCCTTCCAGGATGACATTACGTTGATGGGCAAGGCAACAAAAGTAACGGGTATGACCTTTAGTGAATTTGGCCGAAGGGTTATCAATAATACCAGTTTTGGTACCGATCATGGTTCGGGCGCACCGGTTATATTCTTTGGCGCCATGCTCAATGGTGGTGTTACCGGTATATCACCGGTATTGCCCACCAATCCAACCGGAAGCACACAGGTTCCGTTGCAATATGATTACCGCCAGCTATATGCCACCGTTATGCAAAAATGGCTTTGCATGACAGAAACCGAATCGCAAACCATATTGAACGGCACTTTTGCAACCGTTCCCATTTTCAACGAAATATTGTTACCGCTGGAAGGAATTGAATTGAATGCAGGCTGGGATGGCGGATTTGCCAAACTGGAATTTGAAGTGTATGAGAATGATCACTTCGACCGGTTCATTATTGAACGTTCAACAAATGCATCCGTATTCACTGAATTAAATACGGTTCGTAATACCAGCAACAGCGTACAGGAAAAATATATTTATAAAGACGAGCGCATTGCGGCACCTGAAATTTTTTACCGGGTAAAGGGAATTTCCAAACAGGGAGCCATCACTTATTCAAAAATTGTGAAGCTGAAGAACGGCAGCCGGCAGGAGATACGGGTGTTCCCGAACCCGGTTACCAACTTCACTATTAATGTAGAGTTCCTGACGAAGGTGAGCGGCAATGTAGAGATCACCATTTATGGAATGCGGGGCGAAAAACTGTACTACAATCAAATGAACCCGGCAGGCAATCGTAACATAAAGTTCAAAGTGCCCAACCTGTTCAGTGTAAAAACACTTTACATACTCAATGTTTCATTCGAAGGCACGGTGGTGAATGAGCGTATTATTTTTGAATAAAAATTTCCTTTCTGCAATTTATGCAGGCATGTTGCAGTGATGGAGAAACCTTACGGGTTCTTCTCTGCTTCTTTTATGCGCCGGATATAATCTTCATGTTCCTTCTGGTGTTCTTCGGGCGGCATTTTTACAGAAAGCGGCCCGTTGCCGATTATTAAAAAATAGATCAGCAGCAACAATACAATGATGGAAAGAAACAGTTCAGAATAGGGGCTGAATGCATCTTTGGTTGCATTGATGTTTACAAACACAATCGCACCCAGTAAGATCGGAATTTGAATAAGGCAGGCGGCCCGGGTAAACATACCGATGGTTAAAAAGAAGCCGCCGAGTATGTGTGCAAATGCTACATAGTGCGCCACCAGTATCACCATAAAATCGCTGAAAGGCGAAGTGAGTTTCATAACACTTATCAGCGAACTGGTGTTGCGGAGGAAGTCAACGCCTTTATAACAGAGAAAGACACCTAAAGCTATACGGATAATGTCAAGCCATTTTGGGTGATGCCTGTCACCCCAGTATTCGAATTTTTCGACGAGGTTCATAACGTATGTTTTTAGCGTGAAGGAAAAGAACTCCTTTAAATTTAATTCTTTTATTCCAGAGATGCAATAGCAGGCAGGAAAGGCTGAAGAGAAAGTATCAGTAAGAAAGAAGGCGGGCATTGCCGTTATGCAGGTTAGATGGAAGGACCACCAGCCTTGCTTCGTATCCTTCTTTTATCTTTCCAAACCTGGTATCCATCTGCATTACCTGTGCAGGGTACAGGCTGCACATGCGCAGCGCTTCACCCGATTCAATACCGCAATGGTTTACCAGGTTCTGTAAAGCTTTATACATGGTTAATGCCGAACCGCTGAGGATGCCGCCGGCAGAATATTTATCGCCATCAGGGTAATGTTGGTAATATCCTTCGGTGGTTGTTGTAACGGCATCGGTTATGGCAAACAATCTTGATCCCATCTGTTTCTTAGCAATAGTTACCGCTGCAAAATCAACATGCTGTCCGTCTGGTATAATACTCGCCATCACTTTTGAATGAGTGAACGCAGCGCCAACCAAACCCGGGCTGCGATGCTGCAGCGGGCTCATGGCATTGTAAAGGTGGGTAACAGCTGTTATACCTTTATCAAAACCCTGCATTGCCTGTTCGTAAGTGGCGTTGCTGTGACCGGCGAAAATTTTTATATCGCATGACCGGATAAGATCAATTACTTCCTGGTTGCATACTTCGGGTGCCAGGGTAATGATCTTTATCACACCCTTTCCATATTTTAATAAAGTTTCGGCTTCTTCTTTTGTGGGAGAGTGTATCAGCGATTCAATGTGAGCGCCTCTTTTTGTCTTATTGATCCAGGGCCCTTCCACGTGCAGGCCGAGTATTCCCTGGCCGCCTTGTTCCCAGTATTCCCGTATGGCATCAATACATTGGTAAAAAACTTCCGGTTCATTAGTGGCAACAGTGGGCATGCAGAAGGCTGCGCCGCCTTCATTACAATAGTTATTCAGTAATTGTAAGGATGCAGGGGAAGGATGAGCAGCAAATAGCTTTTCGTAAGCGCCATAAATCTGCAGGTCGATGAAGGCAGGGGCCAGTACACTGCCGGGGAAATGTTCAAGGGTAAAACCTTCATCCAGTTCAATAACAGGCAATACGTTTTTTATAGTACCGTCTTCAACAAGTACGGCATGTTCTTTTAAAAATGCATCGCCTGTAAAAACAAGATCGGGGATATAAACTTTTGTTGCTGGCATATTATTATGTCAGCAACAAAAGTAAGGCAAGTGGATTGCTTATTTTAATTTGATGATAATTCCACCCTGTACCTGTGTAATATCGTAACCGGCTTCTATATTAAGTCCGAATGAAGGAGTAATGAAGTAAGAAGCGCCTACAAAACCGCCGAATACCGGTATCACTTCATCCTGCTTCACTTTTCCGTTATTGGAATAGCGGTATTGATGAAAGCCTACCCCGGCCGAAAGCCCTGCATAGGTATCCAGGTTACGTACATTCCAGCCATGGTGCCAGGCAGAACGGCCTGCCACTACAATGGTGCTGGTCTTGTAATCGTTGTAATAACCTCCGTTTGAGAAAGAAGCGCCGGCTTCCAGGCCCAATGTTATCACACCCGGACCAGCCTGCCAAAGGCCAAACTCAAGCGAGCCCTTGGTACCCAGGGCGGTATTATAATAATCACTTTTGTATTCGGTACCGGAACCTACACCGGCATTGAATGTGATACTGCCTTTTTGTACAGGCGAAACAGTACCCCGGTTTTGTGCAGACAAGGCTGCAGAAGAAATGAGACCGAGGGTTAAAAGAATTGCTGGGATTATGTTTTGTTTTTTCATACCGGCCCCTGAACAAATACTATACCAACAGGGATGCAGGGAAATCAGAGACCCGTTAATAATTTTAAAAAATAATTCCTTTCATTTTTGATCAAAGAATAACCCCATTGCCACTGTTTTTCCCGGGTCTTACATAATTCAGCACGTATAAAGAATTTTACTATCTTCCACTAATGAAACATTTTAAGTTTTACAGTAAGGAAGATATTTTATCGCTCACTAAAGTGCGCCGTTTTGAAACAAAGATGGGGGAGCGGCTTCAATACCTTAAACCAGGGGAAGAGTGGCCCGAAGTGATCCAGCAGTCATCGGCTAAATATGTGATCCTTGGAATACCGGAAGATTTTGGTGTAAAGGCCAATTACGGCATTGGCGGAACCGATACAGCATGGCTTTCCTTTCTTTCTGCTTTTTTAAATACACAAAGCAATGACTACCTGCCCGGCGATAATATCTTACTGCTGGGTCACTTTGATTTTGGCGATGTAAAATTCCTGATCGAGAACAATGCATATAATGATGAAGAGAAAGTAAATGCTTACCGGCATGCCATTCATATCATCGATGAAGAGGTAGAGAACCTGGTGAAGGTGATCGCCTCTGCTAAAAAAATACCGGTGATCATTGGCGGCGGGCACAACAATGCCTATCCCATCATCAAGGGGGTGGCAAAGGGATTACATAAAGCAGAACTGATACCACTGTCGCAGATCAATTGCATTAACCTGGATGCCCATACAGATTACAATGTGGCCGATGGCCGGCACAGCGGCAATGGGTTTCGCTATGCAGAAGAAGACGGGTACCTCGGTAAATACTGCATGATCGGCCTGCATGAGAATTATATCACGCAGAATGTTTTGATGGATATTCATAATAACCCGTTCCTGGATTATATCAGTTACGAAGACATTTTCATTCGTGAACGGAAGAATTTCATACAGGCGGTGGCGCATGCCACGGGTTTTACAGAAGATGGTTATACGGGTATTGAACTTGATCTTGATTGCGTGGAAAATGTGCTGAGCAGCGCTTCCACGCCAAGCGGAATTACTCCATTGCTGGCAAGAAAGTATGTGACTTTTGCCGCCCAGGATGCCAAAGTGGCTTACCTGCATGTTTGCGAAGGCGCCACGCAATTAGCCGATGGAAGAAAAGACGCATCAACCGGTAAACTCATCAGTTACCTGGTGAGTGATTTTATAAAAGAACTCACACAGGAGTAGTATTATTTTACCTGCTCAGCCAGTTCCTTCTCCTCCACCATACCGTCTTTACGCCAAACGGCTTTGCCGTTTTTAAAGACGATGAACACAGGTAATGCCGTTACTTTGTATTGTTGCAGGATATCCTGGTCACGGCCGCCATCCACTTTTACCAAGGTGAATTTACCGGGGTTGTTTGCTTCCAGGCTTTTTAAAACTGGTTCCATTTTTCGGCAGGGCGGGCACCAGGCGGCGCCAAAATCTACCAATACTGTTTTGGAACTGTTGATGGCTTTATTGAACTCATCAATGCTAAGTTGTTTCTGGTTGCTGCTTCCTTCAAGTGGTTTGCCGGCGGCCTTCCAGGCATTGGTGCCGCCTTTAAGTTCATACACATTCTCATAACCAAGCTTACGGAGTTTTGCAGCTGCAGCGGCGCTTCTTCCACCAGATAAGCAATACACATAAAGCGGTTTGTTCTTGTCAATAAAGGCAATCCTTCGTTCAAATTCCTTTGCGTCTGTCCAGTCGGCCAGCAACGCATTCTTAATATGCCCATCCGAAAATTCACCCTGGGTTCTTACATCTAATACCTGCACATTCTCTTTACCGGTTATTTCTTTTTCAAACTGATCTGCGGTTAAACTTGTTTTGGGCTGTGCCAGGCACGATACCAGCAGTGTGGAGAATAAAACGGTTTTCACAAGACGAAATACGTGGTTCATGGTTTATAGTTATTGGTTAGTGGTTAATAGTTATTGGTTAATAGTTAATGGTTATTGGTGGCGCCATCCAGTATCCAGTATCCAGTATCCTGCATCCTGCATCTTGCATCCTGTATCTTGTATCCAGTATCTAGTATCCAGCATCTTGCACCCTCAAAGACATCCCAACCTCCCCCCATCAACCGGTAAATTTATTCCGTTGATATAAGCAGCGGCCGGTGAGCAAAGAAAAGCAACGGCGGCGCCAAATTCTTCGGGCTGGCCAATACGTCCGGCAGGAATTTCTGCAACCAGGTTTTTCATCACTTCATCTTCAGATATATTACTGGCTTTTGCTTTGGAAGCGATCACATAATCGGCCCTTACCGTTTTGGTAAAACCCGGCAATACATTATTAACAGTGATACCATATGGACCAAGTTCGGTTGCCAGTGTTTTTGCCCAGTTGGCAACGGCTGCCCTGATGGTATTACTAACACCCAGTCCGGCAATAGGACTTTTAACCGACGTGGAAATGATATTAATGATCCTTCCAAAACCAGCGGCTTTCATACCCGGCACTATGGCTTGTGTAAGGTTTTGATTATTGATGAGGTGGTTATTGAACGCCGATAAAAATTCCTCGGGCTTTGCATTCAGCGCCGTGCCGCCTGCCGGCCCACCGGTATTATTCACAAGGATATGAACCGCATGGTTGCTTACAAAACCATCGATCGATGCCTTCACAGAAGTTATGTCAGTAAAATCAGCCACCAGGTATTGATGCTTTTGACCTTTCGATTGACTAAGCGTTTTTACAACTTCTTTCAGTTTTTCTTCATTGCGGGCCATCAATACAACCGAACATCCCAATAAAGCAAGTTCAACGGCGCTGGCATATCCCAGCCCCTGCGTACTTCCGCAAACAACGGCGGTCTTCCCGGTAAGATCAAGATTCATGCATATGATTTTTATAAAGCTACTATAAAAATAACTTACAAAAATTCCGGTAACTTAATCTTTCTCTTTCTTAACCTGGTCGGTGATCAGTTTTTTCTTAGCCATATCTTTTATCAGCAACAGTCCGTGCTCGTGCGCCAGCATATTGGCTGAAGCCGGGTCGAATGACTTTGTGCGGGCAGAATACAGCAATTTGTCCTGGTTCACTTCAAACAGGTTGCTTTCCCAGAAATAGTTGGTGGTGCTTACGTAATACCCCGGGCTAAAAACCTTGTCGTACACATTGGAATAGTATTTGTCAACATGGTCCTGCGAAACCGGGTTATTGATAATGCTCGGCGGTACATATACTTCTTCCTTTTGTTTATCCAGCAATACAATGGTGATTACCGCATCCACACCACTGTTCCTGAACTGATCTACAATTTCTTTTTCTGAGAGTTTTTTATACGACCGGGAACCAAAAACACGGAGGGAGGAAATGGCATGATAGCCTTTGTCTGCCAGATCGTTCACCAGGTGTGTTTCCATATTCGCCTTCAATGCACTGTCTTTTTCGGTAAGGATGCCCCATACCATTATGTTATGATAGTTTTTGCCAGCCGTATTGGCCGCTTTCCAGGAAGAAGTGAGTTTGGTGCTGTTGCAGGCATTAAAAAGAACGGCCAATAGAACAGCGCCCAGTAGTTTAATTGTTTTCATGACTTTAAATTTCAGTAAAAATACAATATCGGCCTTTCCGGCATATGACCAATTACATCAGCGGAGCAGATATTTATCATACACCTGGAATCCGCTATCAAAAATACAAATACGGACAAACAGGTTTTTCGCACATTTTGTCATTGGATGTGGATAATTACAGCCCGTTGAAAATCCCTGCATTCCGTTATATTCGCAGCCTTGAATGAAGTTAATCGTTATCAGTTAATTGGTTAATAGGGATACTAAAATTGGGTTATACCTACCGATTAACTAATAACAATTAACCGATAACAATTAACCGATAACCAAAAAATGGCAGAGAAAGACCTGTTTGATTATACCGAAGAATCCATAAAAAGCCTCGACTGGAAGGAACATATCCGCCTCAGGCCCGGTATGTATATTGGTAAACTGGGCGATGGCAGCAGTCCGGATGACGGTATCTATGTTTTAATAAAGGAGGTAATTGACAACTGCATTGATGAGCATACCATGGGCTATGGCAAGCACGTAGATGTGGAGATCAAAGACAAAACGATCAGCATCCGGGATTATGGCCGGGGTATTCCCCTGGGAAAAGTAGTGGATGTAGTGAGTAAGATAAACACCGGAGCCAAGTACGACAGTAAGGCTTTTCAAAAAAGTGTGGGGTTGAACGGTGTGGGTACCAAAGCAGTGAATGCACTGAGCAACTATTTTAAAGTAACCTCCTTCCGGGAAGGGAAAGAAAAAACGGCCGAGTTTGAAAGAGGGGTTCTTATCAAAGAGTATAAAGAGGCAAAAACTGCGGAAGAGAACGGAACCTTTGTAACCTTTATTCCCGATGATACCGTATTCAAAAAATTCCATTTTGTACAGGAATACCTCGATAACCAGTTCTGGAATTACTGCTACCTGAATGCCGGGCTGGTGATGAACCTGAATGGAAAGCGGTTTGTAAGTAAGAACGGTTTGCTGGACCTGCTGCAACGCAAAACGAATGAAGACGAGATCCGTTATCCCATCATTCATTTAAAAGGCGATGATATTGAAATGGCCATTACCCATGAAAATGATTATGGCGAAGAGTACTACAGTTTTGTGAACGGCCAGTTTACCACGCAGGGGGGTACCCACCTGGCTGCCTTCCGCGAAGGCTATGTAAAAACCATCCGGGAATTTTATAAAAAAGATTACGATGCGTCTGATATAAGAGGAAGTATCTGTGCAGCCATCAGCGTACGGGTGCAGGAACCGGTTTTTGAAAGCCAGACCAAAACAAAACTGGGTTCGCAAACGGTTTATGAAGGCGGGCCCTCCATGCGCAATTTCATCGGTGATTTTTTAAGCAAAGAGCTCGATAACTATTTACACCGTAACCCCGAAAC
The DNA here is from genome assembly GCA_044220615.1 of Ferruginibacter sp. Lineage (GTDB taxonomy): Bacteria > Bacteroidota > Bacteroidia > Chitinophagales > Chitinophagaceae > Ferruginibacter. The sequence continues at coordinate 950,871 of JBGAQR010000001.1, forward strand.
GGCCGATGCACTTAAAAGAAGGATCGAGCAGAACGAACGGGAACGGAAAGATATGGCCGGTATTAAAAAACTTGCCAATGAAAGAGCTAAAAAGGCAAATCTTCATAATAAGAAACTGAGGGATTGTAAGTTTCATTACAACGATGAGGCAACGGGTAAGGATAAAGATAAGATCTCGGAGAAACAAAAGGAAAGCACCATCTTCATTACCGAAGGAGATAGTGCCAGCGGAAGCATTACCAAGGCCAGGAGCGTGGATACGCAGGCCGTATTCAGTCTGCGTGGTAAACCACTCAACTGTTTCGGGTTAACCAAGAAAGTGGTTTATGAAAATGAGGAGTTTAACCTCTTACAGCACGCCCTCAACATCGAAGAAGGCTATGAGGGATTGCGTTATAATAATATAGTGATAGCCACCGATGCCGACGTGGATGGTATGCACATCCGGTTATTACTGATGACCTTCTTTTTGCAATTCTTCCCCGACCTTGTTAAGAATGGCCATGTATATATATTAGAAACTCCTTTGTTTAGGGTACGCAATAAACAGGAAACCATTTACTGTTATAACGAAGCGGAAAAACAGGAAGCCACCAAAAAACTTGGCAATAAACCGGAGACCACACGCTTTAAAGGATTGGGTGAGATCAGCCCGGATGAATTTGCCCGTTTCATTGGGGATGACATGAAACTGCAGCCGGTGATGCTGTTACCCGAAACGCATATTCAGCAGTTGCTGGAATATTACATGGGTAAGAACACCCCAAGCAGGCAGGATTTTATTATTGAGAATTTAAAAGTAGAACTGGATCTGGCGGAGGATACAATTAAAAATTAAGAATGAAAAATTAAAAATGTTGTTATTGCAGGAGCATATAGTAAAGTTGAAAATCCAATACGTAAACCCGGGAAATAGGAATTCTTAATTCCTGATTTTTCATTTTTAATTAAAAGAGATGATACATATAGTACATAATGCAGCTGATGTGGACGTGTTGCAAAAAGCAATCGAACTTGATGAAACCCTGGCCGGCGAAGTGATCCAGGTAAAAGATGATTATGCGGTAGGCCCTTTGCTGGATATTTATACAGAAGCCGGAATAGAAACACGTAAACAATGGCAAAGGGATGTGCTTGCCGGCGGCGACTATGATGGTGCGGTGGATACCGGTGAGGTAAACGACCCGAAGATGGTTGCAGAACTGATCGAAAAACTGAACAACGATCCCGAGGAGATCATCTGGATATGGGCTGCACAAAATAAACACGATGTGTGCAGCTATTACTGGCTGATGAGCCAGCTGAAGGATTACCAGGGCAGGATCTTTATTCTCTATTTAAATAATCTTCCTTTCCTGAATGAGAAAGGGAATATCTTTTATCCCGGCTGGCTTTCTGAAATTCCTGCAAAGGAATTTTTAAAAGCAAAAAAACTGGCAAGGGAGATCACCCTGAGTGAATTTGAAGTGGACCCGGATGAATGGCTGAAAGTATGCAACGATGCAAAGGGGGTGCGATTGCTCGAAGGCGGTAAAAAACTTATCCAGGAAGATTACAACTTCTACGATGCCGAACTGAAGAAATTCATTACACCCGACTGGCAGAAAGCATCCAAGATCATTCACCAGTATTTAAGCAAGGCAAAACACACAACAGGGGATATGTACCTGCTGTGGCGCTTAAAAACTATGATCGCCATGGACATGTTTGATGTACAGGGCAATGTTGGTAAGATGAAGGATTTTGAATTGAAGAAAAAGCAATCCGCACAGGAACCGGTGGAGGGGTAGTAAATAGTTAATTAGTTAATACGTTAATTCGTATATACTAATTAGCCAATTAACGGATTAACAAACAACGATGGCGAAAAGTAAAAAAAATAGCGAAGAATACGAACACACCGACTCCGGCATCGGTGGCCAGTACAAGACCTGGTTCCTGGATTATGCCAGTTATGTGATACTGGAAAGGGCAGTGCCGGCAATAGAGGATGGACTGAAACCTGTGCAGCGCCGCATTCTACATGCCATGAAGGAAATGGATGATGGCCGCTTTAATAAAGTGGCCAATATCATCGGGCAAAGCATGCAGTACCATCCGCATGGCGATGCTTCTATTGGAGATGCATTGGTGAACATGGGGCAAAAAGACCTGCTGATAGAAACCCAGGGTAACTGGGGCGATGTACGAACCGGCGATGAAGCCGCTGCATCAAGATATATTGAAGCAAGGCTGAGCAAGTTTGCACTGGAAGTTGCCTTTAACGCAAAAACAACCGACTGGGCATTGAGTTATGATGGAAGAAAGAATGAACCGGTAACCCTGCCTATGAAATTTCCCTTACTGCTTGCACAAGGTGCCGAAGGCATTGCCGTAGGACTGGCCACCAAGATACTTCCGCATAATTTCTGCGAACTGATAGAAGCTTCCATAAAATATTTAAGAGGAAAACGTTTTGAGATCCTTCCCGACTTTCAAACAGGCGGAACCATGGATGCCAGCAACTACAATGAGGGTGTTCGTGGAGGAAAGATACGGGTGAGGGCCATCATTGAAGAACAGGATAAGAAAACACTCGTTATAAAAAGTGTTCCTTTTGGGGTTACCACCACCCAGTTGATGGAAAGTATTGTAAAAGCCAACGACCAGGGAAAGATCAAGATCAAAAAAGTTACAGACCATACGGCTGCCGAAGTGGAGATCATCATTGAGCTGGCTGCAGGTATTTCGCCGGATATCACCATCGATGCATTGTATGCATTCACCGATTGCGAAGTGAGCATTTCTCCCAATGCCTGCGTGATCGTGGAAGACAAACCCCAGTTCATGAAAGTGAGTGAGCTGCTGAAAGTATCTGCCGATAATACCAAAGCGTTATTAAAGCGTGAACTGGAGATACGGCTGGCCGAACTGCAGGAAAAATGGCATTACACCTCTCTTGAAAAAATATTCTTTGAAGAAAAGATATACAAGGAACTGGAGAAGAAACATGAGACCTGGGATAAAGTGCTGGAAGCAATTGACAAAGCATTTACGCCTTTTAAAAAGCAACTCAGGCGTGCCATTACCCGGGAAGATATCATCAAGCTTACAGAGAAACCCGTTCGCCGTATTTACAAACTGGATATTGATGAACTGAACGACCAGATAAAGGCGCTGGAAGCGGATATCAAACAGGTAAAGCACGACCTGGCAAACCTGGTAGACTATGCCGTTGCCTATTATGAGAACCTGCTGAAGAAATACGGCAAGGGCAGGGAACGTAAAACAGAGATCAAACTGTTTGATACCATACAGGCAAAAGCCGTTGCCATTGCCAATACCAAACTTTATGTGAACCGGGAAGATGGTTTTATCGGCACCGGTTTAAAGAAAGATGAACTCATTGCCGAGGTGTCCGACTTCGACGACATCATTGCTTTTACCAAAGGCGGTGTGATGAAAGTGGTAAAGGTTTCGGATAAAGTTTTTATCGGCAAAGACATCCTGCACGTGGCCGTTTTCCAGAAGAATGATGAACGCACCACCTACAATATGATCTACCTGGATGGAAAGACCGGTGTTAGTTTTTCCAAGCGGTTCAATGTTACCGGCGTTACCAGGGATAAAGAGTATGACCTTACCAAGGGTTCGGAAAAAAGCAAAGTGCATTATTTTACCGCCAATGCAAACGGCGAGGCAGAAGTGGTGAAGATCCTTTTAAGTCCGAACTGCAGCGCCCGCATAAAGGAATTTGATTTTTACTTTGAAGAACAGGATATCAAGGGCAGGGGTAGTATCGGTAACCAGGTGACCAAGTATCCCATCAAATCGGTTAAGTTCAAGGAGGCAGGTAATTCAACCCTGGATGCAAAGAAACTCTGGTTTGATAATAAATTCGGCCGGCTCAATACGGAAGAGAAGGGCGATTACCTCGGTAAGTTTGAAGCCGAAGACCGGTTGCTGGTAATTTACAACGACGGCAACTATGAAATAACCGACCAGGAACTTACGCAGCGTTTTGATACCGAAAAGGTATTGCTGCTGGAGAAATTCGATCCGGAAAAGATAATCACTGCCGTTTATTTTGACAAGGAAAAGCTGCAATACAGTGTGAAGCGGTTCAAGATCGAAACATCAACCCTGCATAATAAATTCTTCTTCATCAAAGAAGGAGAAGGCAACTACCTGGAAGCCGTTACCACCGACGAAGAACCGGTGCTGGCCATGCAAAGCGGCCGGGGAGCCCAGGTGCGTAAAGCAAAAGTGAAGATCACCAAAGTAGTGGAAGTGATGGGATGGAAAGCGCTTGGCAATAAACTGGCCGACTACAGCAAATCGATTGAAATGGAATGGGAGCGGAGGGCATCGAACAATCTGCAGGCTGAGTTGTTTGAATAAACAGAAACGGAAAAATATGGCCAGGATACTTCTCTTATTGCTGGTAAGCTGTTACAGCTTAACCGGTATCGCACAAGACAGTCTGAACTATTCAAAAGAAGAACTGATCTATGGCCGCAAGGATGGGATGGCATTAACCATGCTCATGCATGCGCCAAAGAAGCAGGCAAATGGTAAAGCCATCATTTATGTACTGAGTGGCAACTGGATCTCTTCCGAAAGAATGCTGGATGCTTTTCCCAAAGCATCGGCTTTATACATCGGCGCCGGCTATACCGTATTCGGTGTAATGGTCGGCTGCCAGCCACGCTACGCCATTCCTGATGAGATCACTGACCTGAAGAGGGCTGTACGTTTTGTACGCTACCATGCAAAAAAATACGGAATTGATCCGGATCATATCGGTATCACCGGTTCTTCTTCGGGCGGGCATCTCTCTTTGATGATTGCCACGGCAGATGATATCCCCGACCCAAAATCGTTTGACCCGGTTGATAAAGTATCGTCCAGGGTGCAGGCTGTTGCTGTGTTCTATCCGCCTACCGATTTTTTGAATTATGGTAAGCCGAATTCTTTTTCACAGGTAAGCCAGGCCGGGTTGGCATTGATGGGCGTTGCCGGTGCTTTCGATTTCAAGGTATGGAACGATACCACCCGTACCTATGTACCGGTGACCAGCATGGAAAAAAAGATGCAGATCGCAAAGGAGATATCGCCTGTGAATTTTGTTACTTCAGATGATCCTCCCGTGTTCATCATTTACGGTAATAAAGATATTGTGGTTCCTTTTCAGCAGTCGGAATCGATCATTGCAAAGTTCAAAGAGGCAAAGGTTCCTTGTGAATTCATGATAAAAGACGGCGGGGGCCATGGATGGCGGAACCGGGAAGTGGAAGAAAAGAATTTCGTGAACTGGTTTGATAAGTACCTGAAGTAAGTGTGGGGTATATAAAGTAATTAAAGTAAATAGGGGAGAACCGCTTTTCGTTTCCCAGGATATTCTTCAAAATGTTCCAGGTACCATTTATGATGTGAGATCGCTCTCGGAATAAGATTGGCCGCCGTCCAGATGAAAAAAGTAAGCGCCGGCAAGTTCCAGCAGAGTATTGCAAAGCCTGCCCATTCTATCAATTCTCCAAAAAGATTCGGACAACTGACAAGGTTGAAAAGCCAGCCACTGGGTATCTTGTATCCTGTTTCGCCGGGCTTGCGCAGGTGGATAAGGATGTTATCCGCTTTCCAGTTTATCCAGGCGCCCAGGATGAACACGGCCATACCGGTAATGAACCGGATATCGGTAAGCCAGCTGTTGTCGTTGGTGGCGAAGTTTGTAAAATAATATCCCAGCAGAAATGTATTGCAAAGGTTGAAGAATATTCCCGACGACATAATGAGTACCGGCATCTTTTTTCCTTTGGTATGAATACGGAAAGGGAAAACAAAACTGCGGTTGAAATAGTGCAGGCAATACGCTGCGATCATGATTTCAATAGCGACGGAATGTGTTGAAAAATTCCGGATCAGCACATAGGTCATTACGATCAGCGCCGGAAATTCCATAAAGAACCAGCCAAAATGATTATCGATCTGTGGTCCCCATTTGGAGGAGGTATGTCTTCCGTAAGGAGCCGTAACACGAAGCAGAAGGAAAAAGATAAAAACGGCGATACCGATCCATGTGTATGTGATCAGTTGATACGTTGAAAAGGAGATCGGCATAGTAAGCAGCTGCTGGTTAAGTTTATGGAACAAGATAGCCTTTATTCTTAAACCATTCAATGGTATCCTGCAGTGTTTCTTCCAAAGGCCTGGTGGTATAATTCAATGCCGCTCTTGCTTTGGCGCTGCTGATGAAACGGTTGCCATTGAATAGTGCTTCCAGGGCTTCGTTGGTGTAAAGCGGTTCTTTCCCCTGCAATGCTGCTGCCAGTTTTACAAAAGGAAGCCCGGCTTTTGCAACAAACGGGGGTAGTGCGATCGTCCTGATCTTTTTTGAGGATGCTGAAGAAAGCAGTTGTACCAGTTGTTTCAGGCTGTACCATTTACCGCTGAGGAGATATGTTTCTCCCGGCCTGCCCATGGTGGTTGCATTCAAAATGGCATTAACCACATCCCGGCAATCGCAGAAATCAAACCCGCCGTTAAATACAAAGGGCAGGCGGCCTTTGTGCAGGTCGATCAGCACCTGTCCCATCAATGAAGGTTTAAAATCATAGGGTCCGATGATGGACGTGGGATTTACCACGATCACTTCCATACCTCTCTTATTAGCTTCCAATGCAATTTGCTGGCCGGCGTATTTTGAGCGGTCGTACGCAAATGCAGTTTCATCTACCGGATTTCTTTGTTCATCTAAAACTTCTGAAGAAGGCAGTTGCCGGTATGCATGAATAGAACTGATGTGTACACATCTTTTTACTCCTGCCTGTAACGCCGCTTCCATAACCATGCTTGTTCCTTCCACATTGTTGCGATGCACCAGGCCTTTTGGGTCGCCGTTCACCGATATCACGGCGGCGCTGTGAATGAGTGTATCACAACCCTGCATTAACCGGTTCAGTGAACCGGGGTCCAGCAGATCGCCTTTTACTATTTCAATGGTCATGCCTTTAAGTGAAGGAGCATTGATATCCCTTGCCAATGCTTTAACGGCAATATTTCTTTTACCAGTCTCCTGTAAAATAGCCGAACCCAAATGCCCGGTGGCTCCTGTCAATGCAATTTTCATTGATGAGATTTAACTATATCAAGGTATTAAATTTTAGGGAAGGGATATAAATAAAAAACAGCAGGGCTACTGCTGTTCATAAGATTGATGTCTTAAAAATTAAATTATCAATACCTGCCACGGTTATTGCCGCCGCCGTATCCGCCACCGCTGCCGCGGTTGAAACCGCCGCCACCGCCTCTTGATCCGCCGCCCGGAGGGCCCGATCTTTCTTCCGCTTCTTTTACTACCAGGGGCTTTTTGCCTAGGGAGATATCCTTAAGATTTTCGATGGCGTCTCTCGCTTCTTCGCTGTTGGGCATATCAACAAAACCAAAGCCCTTGCTCTTACCGGTCTCCCGGTCCATAGCAACTTTTGCAGAGGCGATGGTGCCGAATTTTTCAAATATCTCGGTTAGTTCGGCATCGTCCAGGTCGTAAGGAAGCCCGGCAACAAAAAGTTTCATACTGTTGATTTTAAACGAATGTACAAAACTTCCGGTGGTATTTGTATTATTTGTTAGGAGTTTGTGCAAGATCAGGCGGCTGTTTTTTCAAACAGGTTTAATTCTTCAGATCCGGGGGTAAGCCGTACCCGTTTGAGCAAATGAAACCCCAGCCGTTCCAGTAATTTTACGGAGCTGAGATTATCAATGGAAGTGATGGCAAGGATGCGTTTCATATTTAATGAATGATGGGCGTGTTTTAGAACCGCTTCTGCCGATTCAAATCCATATCCCTTGCCGGTATATTTTGGTAAGAACGCAAAACCAATGTCGGCATCATCCAGGGTATCCCGCCGCAGCAGTCCGCACATGCCAACCGCTTTTCCGCTTCTTTTCAGTTTTACTGCATACAAGCCAAAGCCAAGCTGGGCATAACTTTTCTGGGGTCCGTTCCGGATGTATTCTTTTGCTGCTTTCAATGTGTGTACATTTTTATCGCCAATGAACCGGATCCACGAAAGGTCGTTTACCAGTTCCAGGATAAAAGGCGCATCACTTAATGTAAACCGGGAGAGAACTAACCGCTTTGTTTTAAAAATGGGCATGTTGTTATAAATTCTGCCTAAAGTTAATGCGCTTTAGATTTTCTGAAATTTCTTTCTTTAACTTTATTGCATGTTTAAGCCTGGGTCATTTTTACTGCTTACTTTATACCTATTTTTTTCCAGTGATCTTACTGCACAGAATTTTGGCGGCAACCCTTCTTCGGTAAAATGGTACCAGGTAAATACGCCTGCTGCCAGGGTCATTTTTCCAACGGGGTCCGATAGCCAGGCCAACCGCATCTCCAATGTGATAAAATTACTGGGTAACCGTACGGCAACAACCATTGGGGGTAAACAACGGAAGTGGAGTGTGTTGTTGCAGTACCAAACCACCATCCCCAATGCCTATGTACGCATGGCGCCTGTGATGAGTGAATTGTATATGACACCCGGCCAGGATAATTTTTCAACCGGCAGCCTCCGCTGGGATGATAATCTTATCATTCATGAAAACAGGCATATTCAGCAGTTCAGCAATTTCAATAAAGGATTCACCAGGGTATTTTCTTTTTTATTGGGGCAGGAGGGACAGTTGTTTGCCAATGGCATAACGGTGCCCGATTATTTCTTTGAAGGGGATGCGGTTTGGCAGGAAACACTGGTGAGTGCGCAGGGGCGTGGCAGGATGCCTTCTTTTTACAACGGGTTTAAATCGCTCTGGCTTTCAAATAAGAATTATTCATGGATGAAATTGCGAAGCGGCTCTTATAAAGATTATACACCCGATCATTACCAGCTGGGGTACCTGTTAACCGCATATGGTTATGAAAAATACGGCGAATCATTCTGGAAGAATGTAACCAATGATGCAGTTTCTTTCCGGGGCGTTTTCTATCCATTTAACCGGGCAGTAGAAAGGTATTCAGGAAAAAAATACAGGCAGTTCAGGGAAGATGCAATGAACTATTTTAAGGAGAAATCTTTTCCAAAAAAGGTAATTGCTGCGCCGGTGCTGAATTATATCAGTCCGGTAAGTAATACCGTAACCGATTACCGTTTCCCGGTTCATATCAGCGACGACAGCATACTGGTTGTAAAGAGTTCTTATAAAAAAATCAGTTCCTTTTACCTGCTTGCCGGCGGAAGGGAAAAGAAGATACGGGTAAGGGATGTAGTGATCGATGACTATTATTCTTACCAAAATGGGAAGATTGTATATGCCGCTTACCAATCAGACCCAAGATGGACCAACCGTGACTACAGTGTGATAAAACTGCTTGATATATATACAGGGCAGCAGAAGCAGATCAGTTTTCGTTCAAAATATTTCTCTCCCGACATTAATGCAGACGGAACAGAGATACTTGCCGTGCAGGTGAATGCAGACGGTACCAATAATATCTGCCGGCTGAATACTGCAACGGGCGAACTATTGAAAAAGATACCCAACCGGCGGAACTATTTCTATACACAAACAAAATACATTGATGCCAATACAGCTGTATCTGCAGCAAGGAACCCCCAGGGCAATATGGTTCTGGTAAAAGTGGATCTTAACAGCGGCGCCTTGGAAAACCTCACGCCATTTTCCTTTAATGTGCTGGGTTACCCTTTTGTAAAAGGCGATACGGTTTACTTTTCAGCCATGCATAAGAATGCCGATAAAGTTTTTGCTGTGAATATAAAGAGCGGGAAGATGTACCAGGTAACAGACAACATCAATGGGATGTATCATCCGGCGGTGAATACAAAAGACGAAGTGATCGTATCAGCATTTACTTCATCGGGTTACCGGCTTGCAAAATTCAATACGGCCTGGAAAGAGATATCTCCTGTTGGCTTTATAGTGAATAACCATAACTTCTATACAGATTCGCTGCAAGCCATGACAGGAGCCGGGGCCTTATATTCCCTTAACGACAGCAGTTTTGAACAGAGCAGCGCCGGAAGTACAAAAAACAAAGTTACCCGGTACAGGAAGTCATTCCGGCTGTTCAACTTTCACAGCTGGCGGCCGGTGATCGATGATCCGGAATACGGTTATTCTGTTTTCAGCGATAATGTGCTCAGCAGTTTCAGTAACAGCATCAGCTATACATATAACCGGAGCGATAAGAGTCATACCATCGGTTTCAGCGGCGCTTATGCAGGCTGGTTCCCCGTTTTAAGCCTGGGTGCAGAAGAGAGTTTTAACCGTACGCTTGATACGGCAGTGGGAAAGCCGGTGAGTTTTAATTCAGCAAAATTGCATGCAGGGGTTTCGCTGCCGCTTCGGTTCATCAACGGGCGAACAAGCAAATATTTAACCATTGGCGCTGATTATAATATTGAACAATACTATTACCGCGGGGTGGGGAAGAATGTATTCTCAAACAATTCGATCAAATACATAGATGCTTTTTTACGGTTCAGTAATACCAGCCAGCAGGCAAGACAGCATATCAATCCCCGTTGGGCACAAATAATTTCTCTCAGCTACCGGGATGCATTTAATTTCAGCAGCAGTCATAAGTTTGTTGCAAACGGTTCACTTTATTTTCCGGGGTTGTCTGCTAACCACAGCCTGGTGATTGATGCTTCCTGGCAAAAAAGAGATACACTTCCCGACCTGTTCGGCAAACGTTTCTCTTATGCAAGGGGATATGAAGCTTTATCTACCCGGCGTATGTATAAGTTCGGCGTGAACTATCATTTTCCCATTGTTTACCCCGATTGGGGTTTTGGGAATATTATTTTTTTCCAGCGCATACGGGCCAACGCCTTTTATGACCATACCAATGCAAAAGCAAGGGTAAATGGAATATTAACAGAGATAAGGAACCGCAGTACCGGGGGCGAACTTTATTTTGATACCAAGGTCTGGAATGCGCTGCCGGTAAGCATTGGGGTACGGTTTTCACATTTGCTGGATACCGACCTCATCAACCCTTTAGTGAAGAACAGGTGGGAGATCATTGTGCCAATTGGCCTGATCCCAAATTGACGAAACATAGTAGGACATCTACAATTGAAATCAGCAAGCCGTTAATTATCAATAGAAGAATTTCTAAACTGAATGTGGAAATTACTATTTTTTTAGGGTAGAATTACTTGTTTGTATTCATAATCCCATATATTTGGTTACTGAAACGAAATCACTATGGGAAATTTAACCTCTTCCGAAATTGAACTTACCGGCGAAAACCACGTGGAATCATGGCTGGCCCAGAATGGGTACAGCAATATCACTAAAGAAACCATGTTCCCCCAGGAGAAAGAAATACGGGCCTCGGGAACCATTGAGAACATCATCGTGCAGGTACGAACCTTTCTTCATCCCAACCGGCCATTTAAATTAAGCGAGTACGAAACCCATAAAATAATGCTCCGGGCATCGCGGCAAAAAAACAGGGCTTATGCAGCTTATGTGGTGATCGATGAAAACAAGAACCTTGTAGGTGATATAACCTGGGAAAGGCTTGGCTGAATTGTACCTGTAGCCTAACAAACTTTCATTTATCTTTATCAGGAAATGTTCCATCAATGACAATTGATGCGATCTTTTTTACGATACCGATTTTGTAACCCCCAAAAAGTTTGTTATCATGAAATATCTTTTTTCCCTCGGCATTTTTTCTTTGATCATGCTGGCCTCTTTTAATTCCTGCGCACAAAAAGACAAATCAAAACGGCCCAGCCCTCCCGCACTGGTTACACAAAAAGTAGGTGAAGTAACCATCAGTATCGATTACAGCCAGCCATCCGTAAAAGGAAGAACCATTGGTAAGGACCTGGAACCGATGGCCGGGCAGGTTTGGCGTACCGGAGCTAATGAAGCAACTGTTTTTGAAGTGGATAAGGATGTAATGGTGGAAGGCAAGGCCTTGCCCAAAGGCAAATACGGTTTGTTCAGCATCATGAATGGTGATGAGTGGACGATCATTTTCAATAAAATATGGAATCAATGGGGCGCATTCAAATACAGCCAGGCCGATGACGTATTACGGGTAAATGTAAAATCAAAAAAACTGGATCCGGCTTCAGAAAAAATGACCATCACTGTTTCTGCAACAGGCGTAGTGGCCATATTGTGGAGTAATATTGAAGTTGATTTTACGGTGAAATAACAAACCCGTATTTATTTATACGCACTCTTATCTACATTTTTACCCATGGTACCCCTGAACCTTTTCCAGAATGATTCCCGGGAAGTGAGGGGTATAAAATCTTTGTTATAGGCCTGCTGGTAATTTATTTTAGGATCAATCATCGTATGCCGCATCGCTATCAGTATATCAAATACGATCGGAATCAGGGTTACTGATCTGTCTACCCTGACTTTTGCATACCTGCGCAATTGTTTGGCCTGGTAAGGGTCTGTAGAAAGTGCGATGCTTTTAAAACCCAGCTTTTTTGATTTGTGGTAGGAATAGTACAGGTTTTCGGTACTATGCTCCGCCTTGGGTTCATAAAAAACGTTTTGCTGCGGAATGCCAAGGGCAATGGCATAAAGCGCCATGATCTGTCCTTCATAATAAGGCGAATGAACCGAAGACCCTGAATACATGATGTTTTTTGCAATGCCTCGGTCGAACAAAAATTTTGACCAGTAAACCCTTGCTTTCATAGTACTGTCCCAGCCTGCTTCCGTAAATGGAATACCGGGCACTACGATCATATCGTAGGTTTTGTGTTTTGCTTTATCAAAATACCGTTGCGTAGTTCTTGCAGAAAACGAGCAGGAAGAGAGAATAAATAAGGCAACAACAAAATAAAAGTACCGGGTCATGATTGGTTCTTTGTTCCATTAACAAAGCCGGAGGAAAAAGGTTCAGACCATTAAAGTCTTTTGATCTTGTATATCTCTATCTTTTCATCAAACGCATCGCCATGGCTTCTTTGCTCCTGTATCTTTCTTACAATGGGCATGCCTTTGATCACTTTACCAAAAGCGGCAAACCCCTGGCCATCTTCGGTACCACGCCGGCCTGCATCCAGCGGACTTTGATCCCCGATGCAGATAAAGAATTCGCTACTGGCCGACCCGGGTGTGGTACGGGCAAGCGAAACCGTACCCGACTGATGTGTTAACCCGCTTTGTGTGGTGGGTTCGTGCCTGATACCGGGAAGTTTCACTTTGATCTGGGGCTTTGTTTGCCAGATGCCGCCCTGGATGATGCCGGTATTATTCGGGTTCGGCAATTCATCGGCTTTTAATACCCGGTAAAAGCTGCTGTTGTTATAATAACCGGAATCAACATAGGATAAGAATGAAGCCACGGTTACCGGTGCTTTTTCGGGGTAAAGCTCCACTTCAATATCGCCCAGTCTTGTTTCAATAAGTACATGCGGCGTTTTGTTGTTGGCCTGTTTACAGGAAGATACAACTACCAGCAGCAGAAATACCAGTCTTTTCATATGTGCAAATTAAGGCGTTTTAATACTACCCGGAAAACAGTTTGTGCTGTATCTTTATAGAACAAAACAGATCACCGTATGAAACGAATACTCCTGTTATCCGTATTTATTATGGCAACCGTTTCGGGATTTGGCCAGCATATCGCCAGGATCACCATCAGCGGTACCGGGCAGGCAGAAGTCTTTTCCATCGGGCTGGGCGAGCAGGTAGAGATATATATAACAAAGGATGGGAACATCAGCAAGTGGGGGTATGATAAATATATCGGTTACCAGGAAAACTATTTGGGAACACTGGACCCGTACGCAGGCAGGGTAGAGTATTACAATCAACTTGATGACGAAGCGCAGCGAGGGAAAGTGAAGTATATCGGTAAAACCCTTGTTACTTATTATCCTTCGTACGAAAATGAAATGCTGAAAGGAAAAATAAAAAGCATCGGCACTATCAATTTTGATTATTACCTCGCCTATGAAGATGCCGCCTACAAAGGTTTGATAAAAACCCTTGGTCAAAACAGTCTTACCTGGTATGCCTCTTATGAGAACGAAGCATTGAAAGGTAAGCTGAAATCCGTTGGCCCAACCATACTGAGCTACTATGGTTCGTTTGAAGACAAAGCCATACGGGGTAAAATAAAAAGTATTGATCGCTTCAATATCACGTATTATACTTCCTTTGAACAATACAGCGGCGCTATGAAGACCGGGCTGCAGCAAATGAATGCCAACGGTATTAAGTACGTTATCAGGAATTACTGATAAAATCTCTTTATCCGGGATTTTATATATTTTTTTGGCTCCGGGTACTTTTTTTTTCGCCTGGTTTTTAACCTCTTATCCACGAAATCGTATTATACCTATACAGCCCGGGGTAGTTTTACTATTTGTTATGCGCTTTTCTTATTTTAGATTTAGCTTTCCATTTTCCAAATTAAAAATCACCCCAAATGAAAAAAGCGTTACTACTAACACTTACGTTGGCATTGATCAGCAGTTTAGGCTTTTCCCAGACCGATAAATTCTGGTCTGCCAATACCGGCAACCGTACTAATATTGTAACCGATAAAGCGGTTGAACGGTTATCTTATCCAAAAGAATTCCGGTTATTTGATTTGAATGCCGCCTCTTTACGCCAGCAATTATTTACTGTTGTTGGTCAACGGCCTTCCGCTCATTCCACCATTATTTCTTTGCCCAATGCCGATGGCAATATTGAACAGTTTGAAGTATATGAAGCGTCGAACTTTGAACCGGCTCTGCAGGCACAGTTCCCCGAGATCAGGGCTTATTCGGGTAAAGGCATTACCGATAAGTTCGCTACATTAAAACTGAGTGTTTCTCCACAGGGAATACAATCCATGGTGTTTCGCAGCGACAGGGAAAATGAATTCATTGAACCGTATTCAAAAGACCATACTGTTTATTCGGTGTATAAATCGCACCGGGATAAAGGGAAACTGGCGTGGACATGCAGCACCGAAGATCAGCAATACACGGCTCAGCTGAAATCGCAGGTACCTGTTTCCAGCGCTACCGGTAGTTCGGCCGGAACATTAAAGACCATGCGTCTTGCCCAGTCGTGCAACGGCGAATATGCAAACTATTTTGGTGCAACCAGCTCGGCCCAGGTTGCATTGGTGCTGGCTGCTTTTAATGCCACCCTTACCCGTTGCAACGGCGTGTATGAAAAAGACCTGGCCTTGCACCTCAACCTGATAGCCAATACAACGGCTGTAATTTATTATAACCCGGCAACAGATCCATATACAACCTTATCAAGCTGGAACAATCAATTACAAACAGCCTTAACAGCGAACATAGGTGAAGCCAATTATGATATCGGCCACATGTTTGGCGCTTCTGGCGGCGGCGGAAACGCCGGATGTATTGGATGCGTTTGTGTGAACGGTTCTAAAGGAAGAGGAATTACTTCTCCTGCAGATGGTATTCCGCAGGGTGATAATTTTGACATTGATTATGTAGCGCATGAAGTAGGACACCAGTTGGGAGGCAATCATACCTTCTCTATGTCGAGTGAAGGAACCGGTGTAAATAAAGAAGTAGGATCGGGGATAACGGTGATGGGTTATGCCGGTATCACCAGCCAGGACGTGGCGCCGCATTCTATTGATATATTTCATGAAGCTTCTATTGCACAGATACAGGCTAACCTGGCAACAAAAACATGCCCTGTTACAACAAATATCACCGCTGATAATGCGATACCTGTAGTTGCAGCTGTCAGCAATTATACCATCCCCATCAGTACACCATTTGCATTAACCGGCTCTGCCACAGATGCAGATGGAGATGCACTGACGTATTGCTGGGAACAAAATGATAATTCCACCACAACAGGAACAGGCAGTGTGGCGTCGCCAACCAAAGCGACAGGACCAAACTGGTTATCGTTTCCTGCTTCTGTTTCCGGAACAAGAACCTTTCCCAGGTTATCAACGATACTGGCTGGTTTAAATGTAACACCTCCATTGCCGGGCGGCGATGCCGGTGCAAACATTGAAGCATTGAGTTCTGTTTCAAGAACACTCAACTTCCGTTTAACCGTAAGAGATAATCATCCGTTCAGTTCAACAGCACCCATTACCGTGGGCCAAACGGCATTCACAGATGCGGTGGTAACTGTTACCAACACTGCCGGACCTTTTGCTGTAACGGCACCTAACACTACAGTAACCTGGAGTGCCGGTGGTTCTGCAACTGTTACCTGGAGTGTGAATGGCACCAATGCCGGATCGGTGAATTGTGCATCGGTGAATATATTATTATCTACCGATGGCGGACAAACATTTCCAACGGTATTGGCAACCGCAACCGCTAACGACGGATCAGAAGTTATTACTGTTCCGGCTTCACAAAGCACTACATGCCGTGTGAAAGTAGAATCAGTTGGCAATATCTTTTTCGACATTTCAAATACAGATTTTACAATCGGTGCCCCGGCATTATGCGGCGATGCAACCGGTTTAACTGCTTCGGCTATTACGCAAACATCAGCTACCGTTAGCTGGAATGCAGTGAGCGGAGCCAATACATATGATGCAGACTATAAAGCTGCTTCTTCATCAACCTGGATCAATGCGGCAACAGCTACTGCATCCACATCCGTGAACCTGGCTGGCTTAACTGCCGGTACGGTTTACGACTGGAGGGTGAGAGCAACCTGTGCTGCCGGCAGCGGTAATTATGTACAGGCGCAATTTACAACAACCACTCCGCCGGTAACTTGCCCAGGTGCTTACGATGTGAGTACCAACGGAAACACGGCTGGTGCAGCTACCATTCCATTGAATACCGATATCAAGGGATTGGTAAATCCATCAGGCGATAATGATTACTACAGATTTGTGATCACCACCGGTGGTACTATCAGCATGACGTTAACCACCCTGCCTGCTAATTATCATTTAAGATTATTGAACAGCAGTGGTTCAACCCTGCAAACATCAAGTAACAGTGGTACAACCAGTGAAACCATTAACCGCACCGTTACTGCCGGTACGTATTATGCAAGGGTTTACCCGAGCAATACTAATAACTGGAATGCATCAAACTGTTATACGCTTCGTGTACAGACCGGAACGGCCAGCAGGAATGAAGGCGGCGAAGAAGTGCTGTTTGCAAACAACTGGATATCGATATTCCCCAATCCTGTTTCTTCTGTTGCCAACCTGAAGTTCAGCTCTGATGCTGCCCGTACAGCTGTAGTAAGTGTTGTGAACCAGGAAGGCGCTGTACTGATGAGCCGGAATATGCAGGTGAATGAAGGAGAGAACATCCGCCAGCTTGACGTACGTTCATTGGCCAACGGCATGTATTTTATCAAAATACAGAATGGCCCTGATGTGCAGATGGCAAAGATTGTAATAAGAAAATAAAAATAGTTTTTGAGCCGCACCCTATGGCCCCGCCTCAGGCGGGGCTTTTTTTATTTATTAAGATAGGCTGCAGGAATGGGTTGATCTTTGCTTTCCTCGTCCCAGGTAATGCTCATGATGAACCATCTTCCTTTTTCTTTTATAAGTTCAATGCTGTTGATGCCCCGTTTGTTCAGCGGAGGATTGGTGCCGGCAATAAATTCATACGCAGTAAATACCTGCGCCACGTTTCCAAACTGGTTCACTTTACGACCGATCTCTTTTTCATTAAATGAATTCTTCATAAAGAAAGGACCGTTGTTCTGTACATATTGTGCTGGGGAGAATTTTCTCAACTCCCTTTTAGGGGTAAAAGCTGCCATGAATGCATCGGTATGAAAAAGACTGCGGAACCTTGCCCAGTCCCTTGGACCTGCCGGGCCGGATATCACTTCGTACAATACTTTTATCAGCTGATCAATCTCCGCAACATCGGCGGGATTGGCTGCAGGTAATGCAGCAGCATGATCGTTTAACCAGGCATTGCGTATTTTCAATTGCGCAGCAGTAGGGTTGGGAATGAACCGCAATACATGTTTGCGGGTTTTGTCTATTTTAACAGCAGGAGCCGATAAACTGATCAGCTCTGTTTTTCCTTCTTCATTTTTACGGTTCACTTTAATATTTAGCAGATCACCTTCCTTCAGGATGGCATATAAATGAGCAAGGCGGTCGCCAATATTTTCGGCAGTAACCATCGAATCATTGATGCTTACCAGCTCATCACCGTTTTTGTATCCGAGTTTTTCCCCAATAGCATTCATGTTCCTGGTTCCTACTTTTATCATGCCGTTGTCTGTGGGGTTGGTTTGAATTCCACCAATGGAAAATTCCCTGTACGATTCGGTTGGCAGGTAATCTACCCCGGCCATGGCAAAGAATTTTTCATAGGGCAGGGGCCTGGTACCCTCAACATAATCTGTAAAGAAATCTTTCAACTGCGGATAGGTCATTTCCTGTATAACCGAAAATAATTCCACGTCTTCGAAGAATTTATCCTTGCCGTATTTTACGGAAAGATCATGTTTCAGGTCTTTGATGCCGTATTGTGAACCGGATAATTGCAGCAGGTAAAGGTCTAGGCAGGCCGATATCAGGGCTCCTTTCATGTACACATTCACATACTGCTGCGCCCATTTGCCGGCGCTCTCTTTACTCAGTTCGGTAAAAGAAAGCGTGTCTTTGAATGCAGAGCGGGAATAGCTGATCTTTTGCGCCAGTGTTTCCAGGAACTGCTCAGGGGTTTTCAATCCCGACCATACCTGCACATGATGCGCCGTGTATTCGGTGCTGCCTTCATACAACCATACGTGTTTTGAAAGTACGGTTTCATTAAAGTTGAATTCTTTTACTTCCCTTGAACTGATGGTAAGGGGTGTAACGATGTGAAAGAATTCATGCGATGAGATGTCAACCACATTTTCAATGATATCCTTTTCAGGCGCTTCGGCCAAAGCATAAAAGGAAGAATAGGAATGTTCCCAGGCGCCTGTAATGCCCAGGGGTTTTTGCTCACCGTTAAAATAATAGATGAATGCGTATTTATCAACCGGCAGCCTTCCTCCGAGGTAATCTTTTGACCCCTGCAGCAGTTTATTGAGGTTTGCCGCAATGAATTTTGCACTTACCTGTTTGCGGGGAGAGTAGATAGCGATCACCACATCGGCATTGCCTACTTTTATCACGGCCGTATCGGGCAGCGAGAACATGATCGGAGAATCATACAAATGATCTGCATCCTTGCAAAGGAACTGGTCGCTTGTGCTGCTGGTTGCTACCGGTACCAAACCCGTGGCTGCATAAAAGCCTTCTGGTTTGCTGAAAGATATTTCAAACGGCATCTTTTTCATGCCTTCAAAATAACCGAAGAGACCGGGTGTGTTGATCACAAAATTCTTACCGGCCTCAAAACTGGTTCCGCACATGGGGTATACCATATTGCTGATACTGGCATCCCAGGTGTCTTCTACCTGGTAGCTGATGCGGTGGATCTTATTTGCTTTTTTGATCGTCCAGCCATTATCTCCCGCCTGGGCAACGGGTAATTCCTTACCGGCTTTATCAAAGGCTTTCAGGTTGTGTACGTACTTGCCGTAATTGCTGTTCATATAAGTGCCCGGTACGATCTTTGGCAGGTAAAAACTGATCTCTGACTTTGTAATTTCCGGACATATTAAGTCAATATGCAACTGGTCGTCCGTTGCCTTGTTAAGGTCTACACTGTACTTATAAGATTGCTGTGCAGAAGTTTGCCCGGCGATGATAACAAAACAGATACTGCAAACAGCAGCTTTAAAAGAGAATGATTGCTTCATGTGTATGATTTTTTGACCCCCGATGCAAAGAAAATCATTTTTATGAACCGGCGCTTACCACTCTTCCAATAGCCTGCCTGCACCAAAGGGGCCATCAGAATTAATTTGCAGCTTATTCAATGATAAATAAATACCTTTAAATGAAGCATTCAATTTTATAAAATGAAAAATATTCTGCTTGCTCTCCTGGTCATCTTATTGCTTGCCGGTAATGTTTATTTCTATCTTAAAAGTACAAGAAAGGAGGAGAGGCCGAAACTTGTTTCGGCAAGTTCATCGCCTGCGGCTTCCAAAACCGTAAGCGCTTTTAAATACGAAGTGCCTGCTTATGAAATGAGTGCCGAAATGAAAAAGGTGCAGGATAACCGCCTGTTGCTGAAGCAATTTGCAGAAGCAGGCAAATACAACCGGAAATATGTATTCATCATTGATATGCGGATACCTTCTTTCAAGAAAAGATTCTTTGTGTACGACCTGCAAAACGATTCACTTTTACAATCGGGCTTTGTTGCGCATGGTACCGGCTCTGAAACATTCCGGGGTGAACTGGTTTTTTCCAATGTGCCCGACAGCCGGCGTACTTCATTGGGCAAATACAAGATAGGGGCTTCGTACAAGGGTATGTACGGATTATCATTCCGGCTGCAGGGCCTGGATAGCACCAATAACAAAGCGATGGAACGGGCTATTGTATTACACGGTAATAGTTGTGTGCCCGATGCGGCAACCGATGAATATCCCATCTGTTTCAGCTATGGGTGCCCAATGGTGTCTACAGGGTTCCTGAAAAAATTAAAAACATACATCGATAAACAGGGTAAAACGCCGATCCTGCTTTCAATAATCTATTAGTCTTTCAATCCCATCCTCATATTTATCATATACCTGCTGAAGCCGGCTTTTTCATAGGCTTTAATGGCCGATGCATTTTCATTGTAAACATCCAGTTTTAGTTCGCTGATGTTTTTTGTTTTCACCCACTGTATCAAAACATCCAGGATCATTCGGTTGATGCCTTTTCCCCGGTATGCCGGAACCACGTACATGAAGCCCAGGTAAGCATGTTGGGTATGTTGCAGGTAAGGTTTTGCATTTTCAATGCGGGCATAACCGCTGGCGAGTAATTCGCCATTGCTTTCTGCAACAACAAGCTCTACATCGGTGGCGCTTATCATTTTTTTAATATCGTAGTAATTGGTTTGTCCTGTTTTTAAAGTAGAATCAAAAGGGCGTTCGGCGGTTATAACTCCTTGTTCAAAAACTAAAAGTGTTTCCAGATCGGCCGGCCGGGCCTTACGTATAACGATGTTCTTCATATGCGCTGGTAAAATGAATGAGACTCAAATGTAATTTTTTTGTGATTACCTGCATTCATTTAAATTAGAATTCGATTAAAACAAACCAATAGCTTAGAGGGAATCTGTACCTTGCTTGTGGATACTTACTTTAATAAGCATTATACTATTTCAATGGAAGCGGCAAAGATCCTGATTGTGGAAGATGAACGGAAAATTGCAGACACCCTGCAGGTAGGCTTAATGGAAAATGGGTACCAGGTGCAGGTAGCTTACGACGGTGGCATGGGGCTGCATCATTTTACCACCGGCCGCTACAATCTTCTTATTCTTGATATAAACCTCCCGGGTATCGGTGGCCTGGAAATATGCAAAAAAGTGCGTCAGCAGGATAGTTCACTGCCGGTGATGATGCTTACTTCTATGGGAACGCTTGCCGATAAGATTGACGGGTATAATGTAGGCGCCGATGATTACCTGGTAAAACCCTTTGAATTTAAAGAACTGCTGCTGAAAATAAATGTACTGCTCAAACGGAGCAGGCAACCCGCCCTGGAAAATAAGAACATACTGCAGGTGGCCGACCTGGAAATGAACCTCGACAGCAAAGAGGTATTGCGCAACAATACCCGTATCAATCTTACCGCAAAGGAATTTCAGTTGCTGGAATATTTTCTGCATAACCAGAACAAGGTTCTTTCCCGTGCCGAGATTGCCCTGCATGTATGGGGTATTGATTTTGACACCAACACCAATATCATAGACGTATATATTAATTACCTGCGCAACAAGATCGATAAAAATTTTTCCCCACGCCTCATACACACACAAACGGGCATGGGATACATCCTTAAAATAAAGGAGAACTGATGCCTGTTCGGATACGGATAACTCTGCTGTTTGCTTCGGCGGTACTGGTAATACTGTTCCTGCTTTGCACCGTGGTATATTATGTTTCTTATACTAACCGGGAAGAACTTATCAAAACAAGACTGATCAACCGGGCTACCAATACCGTCAAGCTTCTTAATAAATCAGCCGTATTCAATAACGAGCTGGTTCAAAAAGTGGACTCCACCACCGCATTCCAGTTCCGGGATAAGGAAATACAGGTGTATGATAAGCAGGATAACAAAATATATTTCTTCAGTGATAATCCTGAAGGGGGGCTTGCCATCGACCGGCAACTGCTTGCCAATGCCAGGCAGCAGGGAAGCATTTATTTTACCAGGGGTAAACGGGAGGTGATCGCCCTGCACAGCAGGGAGCATGATATGGTGATCGTTTCGGCAACATACGATGAGGCCGGAAGAAAATACCTCACGCAGTTAAAAACCATTCTGCTGCTTAGTTTACTGGGTGGTACCATTCTGTCATTGCTGGCAGGTTATTTTGTTTCGGA
This sequence comes from Ferruginibacter sp., assembly GCA_044220615.1. Classification (GTDB taxonomy): domain Bacteria; phylum Bacteroidota; class Bacteroidia; order Chitinophagales; family Chitinophagaceae; genus Ferruginibacter. Next base: position 973,296 of record JBGAQR010000001.1, read on the forward strand.
GCGGTTGCTTAAACCCATCAAAAAAATTGCAGATGACGTAAACGAGATATCTGCCAAAGACCTTAACCGGCGGATAAAGACCGGAACTTCCGGTGATGAATGGTACTACCTGGGCGAAACACTTAACGGCCTGCTAAACCGCCTGCAGGAAAGCTTTGAGGTGCAGCGCCGCTTTATCTCCAATGCATCGCACGAACTTTCCACACCACTTACGTCTGTTTCCAATCAACTGGATGTTTCATTGCAGCGCAACCGCGATGCAGAAGAATACCGTACGGTAATGCGGTCTGTTCAGCAGGATATTTTGCACATGAGCAAACTCACGCAAACGCTGCTGGAGTTTGCAAAAGCATCAGGCAGTGCAGGCGGACTTGAGATTGAACCCGTTCGTATTGATGAGATCATCCTGCAGGCCATGAATGAATTACCGAAGATAGACAGCCGGTACTCAGTAAAGCCCGACTTTAACGATATGCCTACCGAGGAAGACCAGTTGCTGGTTTTTGGTAACGGCGAATTATTGCTTACTGCTATTAAGAACATTATTTTAAATGCCTGTAAATATTCATCCACGCACCAGGCCGTGGTGAGCCTGAAAGTGAAAACCGGCGAGATCGTAATTGAAGTGATTGATAACGGCCCCGGGATACCGGAAGCCGAACTGGAATACATTTTTCAGCCATTCTACCGTACGGCTTCTGCCAATGCGCAACAAGGATTCGGACTGGGATTGTCGCTGGCAAACCAGATCATCAAACTGCACAAAGGATTCATCTATGTTAAATCAGATCAGCAGGTCAGTACAGCTTTCATCATCATACTGCCGACAAATAAGTAGGCGCTGCTGTGTGTCTTTTTACAGCATCATGTTTCATTAGAATATTCTTAAGAAAAGGTTAGAAGTCTATTAGATTATCTGAGTGGTTTTTCTTCCTGTATTTCACGTCATAGATTTGGAACAGGTTTCATGGTAATGCGGGCATGCTTGTGTTGCCGCTGAAGCTGAAACCGATTTTTCCCTACAAGAATTCCGCTACCTGGTCAAGGGTTTCTGTTGATCATCATTTGCTTTAGTTTGGATTTTCTCAGATGGTAATCAGAAATTGACAACTATTCTCTCTGAAGCAGGAAAGCGTCAGCGGCAACACAAGCAGTGTGATCGCAGAGTGGTAAAGGCCATCCGGTTTCGGGTGGCTTTTTTATTGCGTTTTAAAAGCGATCATGTATTGATCGGCAGGCTCCCGGATCTTAAAAAATTACTTAAGATTATTTCAAAGATTAATGTATTTTACTCCATAAACTAAAACTTATGGGCAAATTATCATTATTGATGCTGGCTTGTTTTACATGCCTTAGTTCATTCTCGCAAAATACCAACCTCGACAGTATTCTCAATGTTCGAAAGTTCCAGAAAGACAGTTCGCTTAAAGCAGCGATACATGCTGATTCTGTTAAGATCGAAAAAGAATTCAAAGAAACAGAAAGGTGGGACAGGATATCTGCCCGTGCCATATACCCGGTGATCAAGGCAGGGGATTGGTCTGGCGTGATACCCGTACCCGATGCAACAGAAGTACCCGATCCGACGCTGGACTATAAATTTTTATTTGAACTCACTTCTCTTAACCCGGATTCTGCCGGCAAGGATGTGGACTATGGATTGGCCGAAGTATCCAGGGTCATTAACCTGCATGTGGCTTCGGGGGTACCGCTCAAAAAGATATCGCTGGTTGTAGTGATTCATGCTGCGGCACTGAAAGCATTTGGTACCAACGAATATTATAAAGCAAAGTTCAAGACGGATAATCCCAATATAAAAGTGGTGGAAGAGCTGAAAAAACTCGGTACCAAATTCATTGCCTGCGGCCAGGCTATGGCATTCATTGATGTTAAGAAAGAAGACATGCTGCCCGATGTAAAAGTGTCTCTCACGGCTCAAACCGTTATTTCCCACTACCAGCTTAAAGGATATCTTCTTTGGTGGGGCGGGGCCGGAAAGCACTAAAATCGCTGAAAAAAACGTTGCAACAACCATACCCTGCTGATTTTTTAGCAGGGTATTTGCTATATTGAATCCGTATCCCGTTTTCAATATCAACCACTAAAATGAACGATCATGAAGAACCTCCTTCTCTTAATTGTATTGCTGACAGCAGGCTTGTTTGGCCAGGCTCAACTAAAAGCGAAAGCCGTTTGCCCGGTTATTGAAGTAGACGTTATGGCCGGCAGTGTGAACGATCTGTATCCCAAATCGGCCATTGCTGAAATAAAAACCACCCTTCCTTGTTTCACTGAAGTGGTGGAGACCGATTCCGTATCCCGCTGCGCCGGTGTTTTTTACAAAGACCGGGGTATCTCATTTTTTACCGTACGCAGGTACATTGAAATAACAGACCAGTTCAGAGGCAAACTGAGCCCGGCCCTGATGGGAACCAGCCGAAGCAACCTCTTCAACCTGCTGGGCCACCCCAAGTTAAAAGATACCAATTGGGATGCTTTCCAGATGGGATATGGAATACTGATATTGTATTACAATAAAGCAGGTAAAATAAATAAGATACAGATCAGCAGTAAGAGTACGGATGAGATAAAACTCTGTGAATAAAAAGTAAATGTTATGGCTGCCTGATAAAGATCATTGGCGGTGGAATTATTTTTTACTAAACTTGCCCCGTGAATCCGGTTAAAAAAATACCTGTATTTGTTCTCCTGGCTGTATACCTTTTTTCTGCATCAGCCAGCAGGGAATTTCTTAAACTGCCGGTATTGGTTGAGCATTACCTTGATCATGTGGAGGAGAACAAAGGCATTGCTTTTGTTGCGTACCTGGTTCAGCATTATTATACAGAAGACGGTACAGATATGGACACTGCCGAAGACAACCAGCTGCCTTTTAAATCGCCGCAGAATACAGCGCTTTCTTTTGTATCCCTTAAACCACCCGGTTCATTTTTAATAGAGGATAAGGCTGAAATGTATTGCAACAGGTCTTTCCGTATCCGGGATGACCGGTTTCTCTTATCCCGTTTTCCGAACGCTGTCTGGCAACCTCCCCGTGATTGTGTTTCATACCTGATTTGACAATTTCTTTTCATTTAAAATTTACAGCAATGAATGCAACACATATTCATCTGCTGCTGAATCATTTTCCAATTATCGGAACACTGATCGGCAGCCTGCTCCTGCTTTGGGGCATTATTAAAAAGCAACACAACACAAAATCAAACGCCGCTGTGCTTTTAGCCGTGATGGCCCTTATCGCCGTTCCGGTTTTTTTAACGGGCGAACCGGCTGAGGAAAGCGTGGAAAAAATACCAGGGGTTTCGGAACAGATGATCCACCTGCATGAAGAAGCTGCAGAGATCGCCATCTGGTTATTGGGTATCACCGGCTTTTTCTCATTACTTGCTTTGTTTACGGCATGGCGAAAGCAGAAAATGACAAACACTGTTTTTATTCTTGCTTTTGTAATGTCTGCAATCAGCTTTGCAGCGATGGCCCGAACCGGTTATTATGGGGGGCAAATCCGCCATAGTGAAATAAGCAGCGGTACTGGTACAGAACAGCAAAACGAAAAAAACGGAGAAAAGGACTCCGGGGAAAAGGAAAAGGACAAGAAAGGAGAGAAAGACGATGATTGATTGAATGTAAAAGCCGGCATTGTTTACAGTGCCGGCTTTTAAAAAATAAAAAGACAGTGTAACCACTGCTTCAATTGCTGCATTTTTGCATAACAGGAACCCGTTTGTTCCCTGGTTCTTAAAATCCACAACTCATACAGCGGGTGAATCACTTCATACATTCTTCCTTATATCTGATAACTGCCTGCCGCATCTTTGCCTGAAGAAACATAAATATATAGTACATGAAAAAGATCTTAATCCCTGCACTGGCGCTGCTGCTGCTGGCTGCCTGCAAAAAAACAAGAATCACCCCACCGTCCACACCACATCCACAGATGCAATACCTTGATCTGCATGAGGCATCCATCCGGTTCGGGCAGATAAAAAAGATCGACATCAACAGCGATGGCAGCGACGATTTTCTGGTAAGTACCTTGCTGGTAGGCGACCCCATACTGGAAAGAGACCGCAGGCAGTATTATATCAGTTCAAGTACCGAAAGCAGGTTTCTCCAGGATGGAACTAATCAATCGCCCATACTTAATAAAGGCGACCAGGTAATGCTCCAGCATCCGGGTTACAACTGGCTGGAAGTGACTTCACTTTTGCTGGCAGAAAAAATTGTTCCCATGATGGGTAACCCATTCTGGCAGGGTGCCTGGAAACAGGCCAGCCATCATTACCTGCCTGTGCAGGTAAAAAAGAACGGGAATATTTTCCATGGCTGGATTGAACTGTCCTTTAGTACCACCGTGGAAGAAATCATCCTGCATAAAGCAGCCATATGCACTGAAGCAGGGCAGACAATTAAGGCAGGTTTTTGAGTAATGATAAAAAGAACTCCTGGTCTTTTACCGGGAGCTCTTTTATTTATCAGTTATCTCAATGTTTTTGTATAAACTCCCGGTAAACGGCAATAGGAACAAGGCCTGTCCATCCGCAGAAATCGGGCCTCGATTGGTTTCCTTTGCTAACCGAATCCGGAGCATAGTTCTCAAAAAAAGTTCCGGTTTGTTTATATACTTCCGCCACGGCCCAATAATATTGTTTTGCAAGGCTATTGGCAATTTTGGTTTCATTATAGCGTAACAGGCCACGCAAGATCATGTAATTGGTAGGCGCCCAAACGGATCCTAGCCAATAACTGCCTTCTTTTGAATATCCTTCCTGATTGGCCGGGTAGCTTGCAACCGGGATGGTTCTCCAGAATTCAGCCGGATCAGTGAGGTGCCTGATCATACCGCCTAATTTTTCCTGCGGAACAATTCCTGCCAGCAATGTCCAGAACATACCAATATGTTTTCGCCTGATCTGTTTGCCATAGCCCAGGTCGTAATAAAATTCATCGGCCTCATTCCAGCAATATTCATTGATGGCTTTTTTTGTTTCGGCATAAAACTTCCGGTATTCATTGATCATACCAGGTTGCTGAATGAGGGAAGCTATGCGGATAAGATCTTCGGCAAACAAGGCCATCTGCGCCGAAAAATCAACCGACCGGCCCTGTTTATTCCATGCAGCACTTAAACCACCGTAGTTAAATATCTCCGGGTACAGGTTATTCAGTTTAATTCCTTTGCCATCGTCCTTCCACCCATCGGGATATCGGGTAATATTATCCATGCCCGAACCAAATGCATCACTGAAAAAAAGATGATCATCCATGCGGTACTGTGAACACAAGAACCGGAAATGCTTTTGTAAAAAAGGATAAACCCGTTTCAACCGTTCGGTATCTTTTTGCTGATCGTACAATTCCAGTTCTGCAAAAGCAAGCAGGGGAGGGTTAACACTTACCGGGTGATCTTTTGGCCACATGGTCTTTCCTTCCCGGGTGTACTCCCGGCCTATAAAGCCATCAGCATCCATGCGTTCATAAAAATTATCCAGTGCATTGGCAATAGGAAGTTCATTTATGTGGTACTTGGCATAAGTGGCTATGAAATAGGTATCCCAGTAAAAAATATTGGGAGAGAAAGCGGCATCTACAAAAGGTTTCTTGTATACCGGGTCTGCCGGCCCGCCACGGATCTTGCTTTTAGAAATCGCCAGGGCTGCTTCATACATTTTCAGTTGCAATTGTTCAGGAACATTGTACAACTGCCCTTGCAACCGGGACGGGCGGCAGGATTGGCCGGTCAATGAAATACCTGCTCCTGCAAGAATGCTGTTGTATAAAAATGATCGCCGGTTCATCTGGCTACTATAAATACTAATTGGTTCCCGCCGTAATGATTAAGGTACATGGTATGAATAGCGGACTCAGAAATTACTGCACTACTACCTTTCCCGGTTCGTCAATGATGATCTCGGGCCGGTCTTTATACAATATGATGCGCCCGGTAAAGCAAACCTGTTTGCCTTTTAGTTCATCCGGGCTGGTCTTGAATTGTTTTCTCACATCACCCCATATTACCACGGTAAGCACTTGATTGGGATACTTACCACCGATATTTAAAAAAGTAGGAGCGTTTTTTGAAGACTCGAAATAACGCATGTCGTCTACTTTGCCACAAACAATAACGCTGTCGCCGATATGCTTGCTTACGTCTTCCAGTTTAATATTTGTTTGTGCATAGGCAGCGCTGGAAATGATAAATGCCAGAACGCTGTGATATATTCTCTTCATGCCTGTTGTTTATGTAAAGCTACTCATTTATGTTTTGGAAAGGTTTCCGTCTGAATGATGCGTATCCTATTTCACATATTTCTTAAAGAATTCGATTGTTCGTTGCCAGGCAAGTTTTGCAGCGGCTTCGTTGTAGCGGTTGGGCGCTGTGTCGTTATGAAAGGCATGGTTAACGCCATCGTACATGTACAGTTCGTAGCGGGTATTGTTTTTCTTTAACGCTTCTTCATACGCGGCAATGCCTGCATTTATCCGTTCATCCAGTCCGCCATAATGTAATTGAACCGCTGCTTTAATATTGGCCACATCGTCTGCTGCCGGCTGCCTTCCGTAAAATGCCACCGCAGCTTTCAATCCGGGTAGTTTTACCGCCAGGTTATTCGCCATGGCGCCGCCCCAGCAAAAGCCTACACAGCCTGCATTGCCGTTATAATCTTTACGGGTAGCCAGGTAATCAAAGGCATTCATAAAGTTCTGCAGGTTATTCTCTGCTTTCAGTTCCTGGAATTTCTGCCGGGCCTCATCTTCAGTGGCAGGCACAACACCCAATGCCGACAAAGCATTGGGCGCAATGGCCAAAAATCCTTCCTTGGCCGCACGGCGGGCCACGTCTTCAATATGTGCATTCAATCCACGATTCTCATGAATGATAATAACGGCAGGGTATTTCTTATCTGCCTTGGGCCGGGCAATATAGGCCTCCATTTTTTCCGGAACGCCGGGATAACTGATGCGTTCGGTGAACAGATCTTCATCACTGGTGATCTTCATATTGGCTGCATTCACTTCAATCAACGGAAGTACCGACATGGCGGCGGTTAAACTTCCTGTTAATAAGATAAGCCGGTTAATGAATTCACTTCTTGTCAGGGGAGTATGTGTGTACTCGTCGTAGAGATTGATTATTTTCTGGTCCATGATTTTTTTCTTTGAAGTTAAAACAAAGTTTCAACAAGCTGGTAACCGGCTTTCACTTCCTGAAATATTATAACTATACTTGTATGTAAATTTTCCCGGTACATGCTTTCTGCCTTTAATTCCCAAAAAATCAGGTTCTGGTCTTTTGTATCCATGTTCCTGCTGGTGTTTGTGCATGGGTATAATCTGAACATCAGTTATCTACAGCCCTGGACAACGCCCGGCGAGCCGATGACGGTAACGGCTTTTACCGAATACTGGCTGGCCAACGGCCTGTTTCGTTTCCGTATACCGATGTTGTTCATCATATCGGGTTACCTCTTTGCTTTAAGCGATCAGAAACCCTATAAACAGCGATCTGCTAAAAGGATAAGAACTTTATTGTATCCCTACCTTACCTGGAGCGCTGTTGGTTTGCTGCTAACATTTATACTGGAACTTTTTTCGTACAGCCGGAATGTGGTGGCCGCTACACAGATGATGCAGATAGATGAGACCCGGCTCCTCTTACATCAGTATCATTGGTACGAGGTATTGGCCCGCTGGATATTCTTCCCGGTTTCTTACCAGTTGTGGTTCATCCGGGTATTACTCATTTATAACCTGGCTTACCCGGCGCTTCGCTGGTGTGTAACAAACCGCACTGCCCGCTGGATATTTTTTGGTATCGCATTTTTGCTCTGGCTCTCCACTGCCGGATTTGTGCTGGTAGAAGGCGAGGGGCTGCTGTTCTTTTCCCTGGGTATTTGGATGCAGAAAACAAATTTCAATATTGATGCACCCAATAAATGGCTGCAGCCAAAAATATGGTTCCTTATTTTTATGATTTTCTCGATACTTAAAACTGTATTGGCTTTTAATCCGCCGTTCAATGCTGTAGAACCGGTATTGATGCTGATGCATAAATTGGTTGTGCTAAGCGGATTGATCTGTGCCTGGTATGGGTGCAATGCACTGGTGAGATGGTGCATGAATAAAAATTGGTTTGTGTGGTTATCTGCCTTCTCTTTCGTGATCTATGCGCTGCATGCACCCATTGTAGTGTTTGCAACCAAAGCTGTATTTATGCAGATCAGTGATTGGATGGGGTACCGCATGCTTACGTTTGTGGTATTGCCTTTGTGCCTCATCGCCATATCGGTAATAATTGGAGCCTTACTTCGTAAGCTGTTACCCGGGGTTTATCGTTTTGTTACCGGCGGAAGAGGAATGGGATGATGGGAACCGGTTGATATTATTGATACACTCTCATATAATCTATTTCCATTCCAAGGGAAAGATACGATCATCAACTCCTTTCTTTTTTCCCCAGTTGGCGTCAAAGGCAAATGAAAGAATTGCATGAACAATAACATATTTATGTACCTGCGCAGGCTTTGATCGCTGTAACCAGTTTTTTCACATCATCAGCCGAATTATATATGGCAGGTGTAATCCGAACGCATCCGTCTTTACCCAAGGTACGGCTCACAGTGAAAATGTTGTGCTGCTCAAATAAATACTTTGCCACATCGGCTGATGTTTTATTCCGGATGCGGAAGGAAGCAATGGCACCCGATAAATGCGAAGGGGTTACCACTTCCACATTGGGAATATCTTTTACTTCATTCAGCCAGGTACTTTTCAGGTAATGCAGCCTGGCAGCAACCCGTTCAATGCCCATCATGCGGTGAAAAGCAAGACAGTCCGGTATCGTCATAATAACGGCAAAGGGCGTGGTGCCGAAATGCGCCAGTTTGTTGATGTTATCTTCTGCTGCAGTTACATCGCCGAATAAAGACTTCATTTCTTTTACCCGGCCCTTTTTGATATACAGCAGCCCTGCGCCAATGGGATTGCCCATCCATTTATGAAGATTAAGACCCACAAAGTCGGAACCTAACCCGGATAGACTGAATTTAATCTGGCCCAGAGCATGCGCCGAGTCGGTGATGATATCAATACCTTTCTTCTTTGCCATGGCTGCAATCTTTGCAACCGGAACGATGAGCCCGTTGATATTAGACACATGCGTAAGCAGTATGACCTTTGTTCTTTCGGTGATCAATTTTTCATATATCGCCACGATCTCTTCTTCGTTGGCAGGAAGCAGCGGCATTTCAAAGGCATTCACTTTTATGATCCCTCTTTTTTCCAGCATACGGAAGGTTTCGATCATGCTGAAATAATCGAGCTGGTTCAGCAGCACTTCATCGCCGGGTACAAAGGGATAACCCTGTATGGCAATATTGAGCGCTTCGGTGGCATTGCGGGTGATGATGATCTCTTCATCGGATACTTCCAGGAAAGCAGCCAGTTCTTTTTTAACGGCAGTGGCAATGCCCGGGTAATCCTTTCGGGCAAACCTGGCCGCTCCTTCATTGGCGGTTATGATGTTTTTCTGAAATGCCTGCAAAACGGGTTTGGGCTGTATGCCGTAATAACCGTTCTCCAGGTTGATATGATCCCTGGCAACCCGGTAATACTTTTTTGCAATGTGGTTCCAGAATTTTTCATCATCCGGGGCCCCTTCGCCGGAAAAATCTTTTGTATCAAATGTGGCTGCGTTGCCGGTTGCAGCAACGATGCCCGGCATTCCGGCAACCAATAAACCTCCTCCCAGTTGTTTCAGAAATTTTTTCCTGCCCTGCTTCATACAATGATTTTATATGAAGTAAAGAAATATTTGCAATAAGATAAAGCAGAATTGGATAATCGGGAACTGGTTTGGGGGAGAGTGGCAAGGGATCGGTTATGCTTATGCGGGCACAGATGAGCCTGAGCACAGATCTATACTGCATATCTGCGCCAGGGGGAGTTATCGATTTGCTTTTTTCTCGACTTCGCTCGAAATTGGATAATACCCATACTTCGACTTCGCTCAGTGCTGAAAATACGCTACTTTTGCCCCCTTAAAAACAGCGCAGAACGTACATGAAGAACATCCGGAATTTTTGCATCATTGCCCATATCGATCACGGAAAAAGTACCCTTGCCGACCGGCTCCTGGAATTCACCCATACCATCGGTGAAAGGGATATGCAGGCACAGGTACTGGATGATATGGACCTGGAAAGAGAGAAAGGCATCACCATCAAGAGTCACGCTATCCAGATAAATTATAAATGGAAGGGAACCGAATATGTGCTCAACCTGATCGATACTCCCGGCCACGTGGATTTCAGCTATGAAGTAAGCCGTGCACTTGCCGCCTGCGAGGGAGCCTTGCTTTTAGTGGACGCAAGTCAGGGTATACAGGCACAGACTATCAGCAACTTGTACCTGGCTATTGAAAATAATTTAGAGATCATACCGGTGATCAATAAGATCGATATGGATGGGGCGATGATACCCGAAGTAACCGACCAGATCGTTGAACTGATCGGTTGCAAACCCGAGGATATTTTACTGGCCAGTGGTAAAAGCGGTATCGGTATTGAAGAGATACTGACTGCCATCATCGACCGCATTCCTGCTCCCAAAGGCGACCCCGAAGCGCCGTTGCAGGCATTGATATTTGACAGCGTATATAATTCCTTCCGCGGTATCATTGTTTACTACCGGGTGTTCAACGGCACTTTAAAAAAGAACGATAAGATCAAGTTCAGTAATACCGGCCTGGAATACGGCGCCGATGAAGTGGGGATCTTAAAACTGGGCATGGAGGCGAAGAGCGAAGTGAAGGCAGGCGACGTGGGCTATATCATTACCGGTATTAAAAATGCCAAGGAAGTAAAAGTGGGCGATACCATTACCACCACGGTAAATCCCTGTAAAGAATCCATCAAAGGTTTTGAGGATGTGAAGCCGATGGTATTTGCCGGTATCTTCCCGGTAGAGACCGATGCATTTGAGGAGCTGCGTGACTGTATGGACAAACTGCAACTGAACGACGCTTCTCTTACATTTGAATTAGAAACATCGCAAGCATTGGGCTTTGGTTTCCGTTGCGGATTCCTGGGCATGCTGCACATGGAGATCATACAGGAACGGCTGGAAAGAGAATTCAACCAAACGGTGATCACCACGGTACCCAACGTAAGTTTTGTGGCTACTACCAATAAGGGCGAAGTGATACGGATCAACAACCCAACCGAAATGCCTGATCCTACCCGGATCGATCATATTGACGAGCCTTTCATCAAGGCACAGATCATCACCAAGCCGGAATACATCGGCAATATCATGACGCTTTGTATCAGCAAACGGGGTATCCTTACACACCAGCATTATTTAACGCCAACAAGGGTAGAGTTGAGCTTTGAAATGCCCCTGACCGAGATCGTTTTTGATTTTTACGATAAACTCAAAAGCATGACCCGGGGTTATGCCTCCTTCGATTACCATCCGCTGGAATACCGCCCCAGCGATATTGTGAAGATGGACATTCTTTTGAACGGCGACCGGGTAGATGCATTAAGTGCATTGATCCATCGTGACCGGGCCCATGAGTTTGGCCGCAAGCTTTGCGAAAAACTAAAAGAGTTGTTACCCAGGCAACAGTTCCAGATAGCCATACAGGCCGCTATTGGCGCCAAAGTGGTTGCCCGGGAAAATATCAGCGCCATGCGTAAGGATGTTACCGCCAAATGTTATGGTGGTGATATAAGCCGTAAACGCAAGTTGCTGGAAAAGCAGAAAGAAGGTAAGAAACGGATGAAGCAGATCGGGAATGTGGAAGTGCCGCAGGAAGCTTTTTTGGCGGTGCTTAAGTTAAATGATTAAAACGCCCCTATCCCCTAAAGGGGGACTGCTCATAGAGAAGATATAAGCGAAGACTCAACTTCAAAGTTCAGAATTCCTTGCTCCTTGTTCGATATTTAGCATCCTTTCCCGCCAGGCATCGTAACTTTATATTCAAAATTAATTACCATGAGCAACTTCTCTTTAAATCCCGATATGAATATTGAAGTAATGGCCCGATTCATTGCCAAAGGAACAGATACTCCGTTGATAGGGGCCGATTACGAGATGCGGTTGTTTGAAAAAGACCTGATGGAAGATGATTACCTGGGCCGAAGTGTATTGAATGAAGATGGCCTGGCAAAAGTTTCCTTTAAACACGGCGCTTACCAGGATTTTTTAAACCCTGAAATAAACCCCGACCTGTATTTTGCTTTATACCGGGGTGAAGCGCTTGTATTTCAAAGCAAGGTAATGAGAGACCTGGATCTGAATAGCCTGGAAAAATTTAAGATGGGTGAAGGGGAAGTAATTGACCTGGGAACGTTTTTGGTGTAAGGTCAATTATTCATCATTCCCTTTTCCCTTCGGCTTTGCCGGCGTAGTAACCGGTTTCTTTTCTGTTTCGCCTTCGATATTTTTTAATTTATTCTCATCCAGGATGCCTTCTGTATTGCGTATCGGAGTGGGCACCGGCGCTTCTCCCTCAGGTGTAACATAGTTGAATACCTTTTCCACATGAACCCATTTGCCATTCTTCCATCTGAAGCCTTCATAGTCGCCGTCGCCCACAAGGGTCCATTTCTTTTTGGGTTCGTTTGATTCGGAAACGAGGTGTTCTACAATGATCATGTCGAGGTCTTTATCATACATCAGCCTGGGCCCGGCATCTTTTTTATATTCCATTATGTACCGGCTCTGCGATGTTTTAAAAACCGTGTCTTCTTCGTAACTGAAATAACGGCCGCCAAAAGTGGGTTCGTCGTTGAGGAAGTTGAGCACTTCTATCACTTTACGGCTGCTGCGGATATTATTTTCATCGTAACCCAGTAAGGTATAATAGTTCTGGTTGGAACTTTTTTTCTGGATGATGCGGTAATAGATGGCGCCCATCCATCCATTGTGATTACCGATGGTATCTGCAATACTGCTGGTGATATCAGATTTATCGATCAGCCCATATAATTTCAGGGAGCCATCATGGGTTCGCATTTGTATGGCGCCATGCTGACGAATGATATTCTCAGTGATCACCAGTTGCCAGGTGAAGATGCGGAACAGGCTGTCGGGTGAATAAAGCCGTGAAATGGTTTCCAGTGAATCGAAAGGGTAGTGGAAGGAATGGGGAGTCTTTAACGCCCTTACTAGTATCCGGGTGAAATTGCTGTCGGCATAAAAACGGTCATCCGCATTGATGCCCTGTATGATCTTTCTTGCGTATAATTTTAAGGAGTCTTCTTTTTGTTCCAGCAGTTTAAGATTGGCCTTGCTGTTTCCTTGTGCAAAGGAGCATTGACAGATAATGGATACCAGGACTAAACCCAATAGTTTCTTCATGCCTTAAAAGTAATTATTCCTGAAACATATTGGCGGTAAAATTATTGCCTGTGTAAAAAATTTAACTAAAGCTTAGAAGACAGGCACTAATTAGACGAATTAATGCAATGCCCGGGCGAATGAGATAAGAGAATCGTATACTGCATCGATGCGTTCGTCTTTGAGATCAACTTCCGGGCGGGTAGTAGGAAGAAAGATGGTTTTGATGCCCATATTGCGGCCAAACTGCATATCGCTGAGGGTATTGCCGATCATGATCGTTTTGGAAAGATCAAGACCCGGGAGATCGGATACTGCCTGTAAACCCATGCCGGGATTTGGTTTACGGTTGGGGCTGCTTTCATCCAGGTCAGGACAAAAATACACGGCATCGATTCGTCCGCCCTTTTTTTCAATTTCGGCCTTCATGTTCTTATGTATCAGCTCCACATCTTCTGTCCGGGTAATGCCCTTGCCAATACCCCGCTGGTTGGTAACCACAATAACGTATTTGAATTTTTTCGAAAAAAAAACCATGGCTTCCTTAACGCCTTCGTAAAAATAAAATTCATCCCAGGTATGAATATAATCCTTGTGCTTTTCGTAATTGATCACCCCATCCCGGTCGAGAAAGAGGGTCCATGTTTTGTCTATTTTGGTTAAGTCGATCGTCAATGGGTTTATTTAATTTTTGATTAATGCAGCGAGACTCTCAAGGAAAAATCCAATGATACGTTCTTCAATACTTGCTTCTTGATACTTGTTTTTTGACAGAATGAAATTATAATCTTCAATGAAGCGTTGATAATCCTCCGGCACTCCAATATCAATAAAGTAATACTCGCAGGGTACTCCAAAGAATCTTTTCTTTCCTACATATTTCTCCAGAAAATCCTTTTCAAAAGAAAATACCTCTGGGAATGATTCTTTTGTAAAAGATTTCACATTTAATGCATATACACCACCATTGATCAACCCTTGCTCGCAATAGGCTTTTTCCTTAAAGGTAGTGATAGCAGAAGAACCATTGATTTCCACAGTTCCATAACGATTGAACTGTTTCAGTTCTTTCAGCGCAACCGTGAAATCGGCTTCATTTTCTCTATGAAATTCTGAGAATTTCTCCAGGTCGATATTAAATAAGGTGTCTCCATTAAGTACCAGCACGTTCTTGCCTTTTACTTTGCTGCACGCAAGTTTGATGGCACCCCCGGTTCCCAGGGGAGTTTCTTCGATCACGTAGTCCATTTCAATCCCAGTCTTGGCAAAAACTTTTTCAACATGATCAATTACGATTTCACTTTTATAACCAAGTGAAAGAATGATCCGGTCAACACCTTCATTCTTCAGATAGGTGATTACAAAATTGATAAACGGGATACCATCAACTAGAGCCATGCATTTTGGCAGATCAGAAACAACTGATCGTAATCTTGTTCCCAGCCCTCCCGCCAGTATGATCGCTTCTTTGATCATCCGAAGTATTCAGCTTCTACCAGTTGACAGATTATATGCCCCAGCATGATATGGCTTTCCTGGATACGGGGTGTATCGGTGGAAGGAACATTTATTAAGTAGTCGGAAAGCGACTTCATCGTTCCGCCGGTTGTTCCGGTGAATGCAATGGTTATCATTCCTTTTTCTTTGGCCACTTCAAAGGCATTGTAAATATTCTTACTGTTGCCGGAAGTACTCAGGCCGATCAATACATCGCCTTTGTTGCCGATACCTTTTATCAATCTTGAATAAATGACATCATAGCTGTAATCGTTTGCAACGGCTGTGAGGTACGATGTGTTGCAATGCAGCGCTTCAGCAGGCAGTGCATCCCGGTCGGTATAAAACCGTCCACTGAATTCGGCCGCCAGGTGCTGGGCATCGGCAGCGCTGCCACCATTACCACAGAACAAAACCTTGTTGCCGTTCTTAAATGCATGTACGATCACGGCAATACATTCCTTTACTGTGGTAAGCAGTTCTTCATTTTGTAAAACATCCTGCTTTACTTTAATAGAAGCCTGTACAATATTTTTTATCGGGTCCATAGTTGTTAATTATACACTCCAGGTGGTGAGCCCGTGTTTGGTGAACGAATAATCCCTGACCTGTCCGCCAAAATTATTCAATGTTTTTATAACGGCATGGCGGGTATTGCCGGGACAGTAAAAGATCATGAATCCACCGCCGCCTGCGCCACTTATCTTTCCACCGGTAGCGCCGGCCTGTTTGGCAGCTGCATATACCTGTTCAATATTATCATTGCTGATATTGGCCGCCATATTCCGTTTCTGTTCAAAGCCATAATTAAGAATAATGCCGATCTCATCCAGCCTGCCCTGCAACAGGGCTTCCTTCATCATCCTGGCCTGGTCTTTCAGGTGGTGCATGGCTTCAATGCTTTTTTCATTCTTCTCATTCACATTCTTCACCTGTTCTTTAATGATGGCGGCGCTTTCTCTCGACGTAGCAGTAAAATACAGTACCAGGTTATTTTCCAGTTCGTGTAAATATTCCGGTTTTATCCGCAGGGGATTCACGATCACTTTATCACCGGCATTAAATTCCATAAAGTTTACGCCGCCAAAAGTAGCCGCATACTGATCCTGTTTACCGCCGGCCAGTTTCAGGTCGTTGCGTTCAATATCGTATGCATATTTTGCAATGCCGTATTCATCCATTTTAATTTTATGCATTTCTAAAAATGCGCCAAGTACCGCTACCACCAGGGTAGAAGAAGTACCTAACCCGGAACCGGCGGGTGCATCTACAAAAGTGGAAAGCCGGAAACCGCTCAACGGCATGGAATGATCTTTCTGAACCCGGTTGTAAACGCCTTTCAAAAGGTCAAGTGTTCCATTGATGGGTAATCGTTCTGCCAGGTCAAATACCTGTTCTTCATTCCGGTCAAGTGCCTGTATGATGATCTGGTTCCCGGCCAGGGGTTCAATAGAGGCATAGGCCGAAAGAGAGATCGTGGTATTTAAGATGGCTCCGCCAAACTGGTCGCTGTAGGGACTAACATCGGTACCGCCGCCGGCAAGGCCTATTCTTAAAGGAGCTTTACTTCGGTAGATCATAATTATTTAAAGCCGCAATTTACTGTAAATAAGTTTAGTGGTTCAGGGTTTAGATGTTTAGGCAGATTTTTTCTAAACCTCTAAACGTCTAAACTCCTAAACATTTAAAATACTTTCCACCATCTTTGTCCAGCTTAGTTTTTTCTTTTCTTCCAGCAGGCCGGGCATAAAATAATTCTCTCCCTTATTAAAATACTCAATGATCTTTTCTGCCAGTGATTCGGCGGTTGGTTCAGCCACTAATCCTGCTTTATCATCGGGCACCATCGATGGAAGTCCGCCTACATTGGTTACGATCATTGGAATTTCAAAATGATAGGCGAGGGGCGTAACGCCGCTTTGGGTTGCATTGCGGTAAGGCTGAACCACTACATCTGCTGCACACATGAAGTATTTCACTTCTTCATTACGGATGAACCGGGTATGTAATATTAAGGAGTCTTTTATACCTGACTGCGCTATTTGTTCATCGTAAGGTTTCCGATCTTCGTAGAATTCGCCGGCGATGAGGAGTTTGAGGTTTTGGGTTTGAGGTTTGTGGTTTGCCATCAACTTCATTGCATTCAGTAGAATGTCAAGGCCCTTATAGTTCCTGATGAACCCGAAGAACAGAATTATTAATTCTTCATTATTAATTCTTAATTCTTTTCTGGCTTCTTCCTTTGAAATCTTCTCCCCGAAATTATCATACAAAGGATGTGGAACAAGTTTTGCCGGTTTGGTGGCAGTGAATAACCGCAGGTCGCTCATCACTTTTTCACTCATGGTGATGAATGCATCCACCGGTTTTATGAAATAACGGGTAAAGGGTTTATCGCCCATTCGTTTTTCATGCGGTATGATATTATCTGCAATGCAGATGATACGGCTGTGTTTGTTTTTTTTGATGATACGCAGGATAGTGCCCAGGCAGGGCCCCATCAACGGGATCCAGTAACGGACTACAATTATATCCGGGTTGAGCTTTTTTATTTCTCTGCCAACAGAGAGCCAATTGAACGGATTTATAGAATTGATCCTTGTTCTTATGTCAAGACCTGCCGGTGCCGGTTCATCGGTGAACTGTGTTTTGCCGGGGAAAAGAAAACCGGGGTATTGTAAAGAGAAAGAATAAATGGTTACCGTGTGGCCTTCGTCCTGGAATTGTTTTGCCAGCCGTTCATTGAATGTTGTCATACCCCCGCCACGTAAGGGATGTGCCGGGCCGATGATAATGATCTTTTTTTGATAGAACGCTGATGACACAGATAGAACAGATTTTAACGGATTTGTTTATTCTCGTTTGTAAAAATTTTTCTTTTAAATACAGGTTTCTTACCAAAGAAAAGCAAAAGACCAACTTCCTTGTCTGTAGCTTTGAGATAGTTTATTAATTGTAACTCATGCTCTTCTATAAGAGTTCCTTCTCCCGCTTTAAGTTCCAGGATGATCTTGTCTTCTACCAGGATGTCAGCAAAATAATTACCTACACTTAATTCATCGTAATATACTTCGATGGGAACTTGTTTGGAACAATTTAACCCTTCCTTTCTTAGTTCATGTAGCAGGGCATTTTCATATACCTTCTCTAAAAAGCCATATCCTAATTTGTTGTATACTGAGTAGAAACTTTTAATGAATGTTTCAGTAATTTCTTCATGCAGTAACATAAATCCGTTTTATATTCGTGTAGTCAGTGTCATCAGCGTTCTATCCTTACAGACCGGTTTTTTTCTCTATTAAATAATTATTCCTCTCAGGCGAATTACGGGAGATCAGTTCTCCTATGAACCCGGCCAGGAATAATTGCGAACCGATGATCATGGCCAGCAGTGCAAAGAAGAACAAAGGGCGTTGCGTCATACCCGTTTGGTCGAAAAAGAATTTTGAAACGGTGAGATAAATAAAGATACTCAGGCCGAACAGGAAACATAAGGTGCCCCATAACCCAAAGAAATGCATGGGCCTTTTTCCGAACTTACCTACAAAGAAGATGGTCATCAGGTCGAGGAAGCCATTGATGAAACGGCTCCAGCCAAATTTGGTTACGCCGTATTTTCTTGCCCGGTGCTCCACCACTTTTTCGCCGATGTTGCGGAAGCCCGACCATTTGGCAAGTACCGGTACATAGCGGTGCATCTCACCGTATACTTCAATGCTCTTCACCACTTTTTTGCTGTACGATTTAAGACCACAGTTAAAATCGTGGAGTTTTATTTTACTCATGCCTCTTGCTGCGGCATTGAATAATTTGGAAGGAATATTCTTTGTAAGTGTGTTATCGTACCGTTTCTTCTTCCAGCCGCTCACCAGGTCGTAACCACCTTCCACGATCATCTTCCTCAGTTCGGGGATCTCATCCGGGCTGTCCTGCATATCGGCATCCATGGTGATCACCACATCGCCCTGTGCTGCTTTAAATCCTTCGTTCAAAGCAGCGCTTTTGCCATAGTTGCGCTGGAATTTTATTCCCTTGATGTTTGCATTGCTGCTGCGCAACTGCTCTATCACATTCCACGAACCGTCGTTGCTGCCGTCGTCGATCATGATCACTTCATACGAGAAATTATTTTCCGTCATCACCCGTTCTATCCAGGCCGATAATTCGGGCAGCGATTCTTCTTCGTTATAAAGCGGTATTACTATTGAAAGATCCATGCTGTTTGTTTATTGTTTTCGTTGACTTAAGAACCCGGCTCCCACGGCTGTTACCAATGCACCCAATACCAGGTATTTGAATAAGGTGATGCCCAGCATCATGGGCATGAATATCTTCCGCAACTGGGAGGCATTGCCTTCGATCTCTGCAGGGGTATGATTGCCTTCTGCCAGCAGTAATTTATTGTTCTCTGCAATGCCCGATTCCCTGTACGTTGTATCAAAGCTAAAAAAGATAAAGGTAAACACTACCATTAATAAAGTAACCACCACAAATGTTTTAAAGCCTGATGAAAAGTACTCTTTAAATGTTTTGGTCTCCGTATCGGCCTGCATAAAGGCTACCAGGCTCCATAATATTCCCGCCAGGTACAGCGTGTAAACAGCATATTGTTCTTTACCGTTGAGCGGCCATTTGAGGCCATAGAAGAAAAAGAGGGTTAACCCGATCATCACGATACCGGTGAGCAATCCTTTTTTAGTAGCGTTTATTTTTTGCAGCATAATCTCAGTTCAATTGTACCTGGCCTTTATTGATAATGCCGATCACTTTTCCTTTTAACTTCTTACCGGTAAAAGGAGAGTTCTTCGACTTTGACCGTATCATCTCGTCAGTAAAAATGAATTCGGTACCCGGATTGAATAAGGTGATACAGGCCGCTTCTCCTTCTTCGATCTCCGGAACTGGCAGCCCGAATAATTTTCTTGCATTGACCGTTTGCATCTGCACAAAATTCTCCGCCGTCATTCCTGCCGTGATCACGACTGCGAACAAGGTCTCCAGGCTGATCATACCTGGTTTGGCGTATTCAAATTCACAGGTCTTGGCATCCCAGTGCTGCGGAAGATGGTGAGAGGCGATGCAGTCAATATGCCCATCCAGCAGTGCTTTGCGCATGGCCATCATCTCTGTTTTAGTGCGTAAGGGCGGGTTGAGTTTTAAATTGGTATCATATTGCTGCAGGTCTTCATCGCAGAAAAAGACCTGGTAAGGTGTGATAGAACAACTCACATTTATCCCGCCTTCTTTTGCTCTTTTTATATACTCCATGCTTTTGGGTGATGATACCCCGGTGAAATGAAGTTTACTGTCGGCATACCGGGTTAATTTAATATCCCTGGCCACCATCAGTTCTTCGGCCATGGCGGGTTTACCGGGCAAACCCAGTTGGGTAGAGATCAGCCCTTCATTCATCAATCCATTTGCCCCAATGCTGGTATCATCAGGTACCTGTATCACCGTACCGTCAACTGTTTTTACATATTGCAATGCTTTCAGTAACAGGCCTGCATTCTGAACCGGGTGTATGCCATCGCTGAAAGCAAGGGCGCCGGTCTGCAGCATATCGTACATCTCGGCCAGTTCTTTTCCTTCGGTTTTTTTGGTAATGGCAGCCATGGGATGAATACTTACCGCCACTTCTTTTGCCTTCTGGATGATATAGTCTACCTGCGATTTACTGTCGGTAACCGGGTTGGTATTGGGCACCAGCATTACATCGGTAAAACCTCCGGCGGCAGCGGCTTTTGCTCCCGATCCGATGTTCTCTTTGTACTCAAATCCGGGGTCACCAAAGTCGGCAAACAGGTCCATCCAGCCGATGCTTACACAGAGCCCTTTTTGCTCAATTACCTGGTCGGCTTTTTCGCTGATCTTGTCTGCGATCTTTGCGATTCTGCCATCGTCAATTAAAATGTCTTTGATTTGTCCGTTGAAAGGAGAGGAGAGAGAAATTACCTGCGCTTGCTTGATTAATACCTTCATTTTTCAGGAGATTGGGCAAATATCCTAAAAAAAACTCAGGTTACGAAACCCGGCAGAAAATAACCGGAACCTGCTTAAAATAAGAACAGGAGCTGGAAAGCCCCTGTTTCAATCTAAATACACTGTTATTATGCTGTTACTTGTTTACTACGGTTACACCGGCTGTTTTGTGCAGTACAACCAGTTCGGTGTCTTCCCCGGAAGAGATATTGATACTTCCGGTTGACTGCAGGCTTGCTTTGCCTCCGCCCAACAGGTATACGTTGATCTTTTTGGAGTTGAGCGTATTGTCCGAAAAAAGCAATGCCTCTTTTTGTACCGTTATCTTTTCCAGGTCTTTCACATGAACTTCCACGGTGATCTTTGATTTATAATTGATGTCTCTTTTAGAAGTTACCTGCAATTCATTTCCTTCCACTTTCAGTTTAATGTCGTCGAACAATTTTGATTCGCCTACCAGATAAACGGTTCCGGCTTTTGCATCATCAATGAGCACCACATCAATCTGTGCATCCACGTTAATCTTTATGAAGGCGGATACTTCTCTTTTTTCAACGGCAGACTTTTCTGCTGTTTGTGCAAATACCCCCGTTGTGGCAAAAAGGAGTAATGCGGCTAGTGTTGTTTTTACTTTCATGGCTTTGTTTTTTATGGTTATAAATATTTCTTATTATGCCAGCATGGCGCCTTCGGTTAACGATTCGGTTACTGTGCGGTAGCGGCTGTATGGCAGTTCTTCTTCGGCCAGCTGCATCATGCCGTTGAACACTTCATCCGGCGCCGTGTTCTTTATCTGCTTCAGCCAGTGGCTGATCTCGTTGTTACTGAGCCCACGCATCATCCATACATTAAATGCATTCAGTTGTTCAACCGGTATCCTGGAGATGATCTGGATGGTGATGGCATGCAGTTCCTCATCGGTAAAATGTTTCCACAGCAGCTGGCTCAGCTGGTTTTCTTCCTTGGCCATGTGCTGCAGGTTAAAGGCAACAAATTCGGTATAAGCTACCCGTAAGGCGCTGCCGAGTTCTTCTTTTTCTTCCCCGCTGCCGGCGGCATCAAACATGTTGATGATGGCGGTGAGCCGGTTGCTCAGCTCATGATCTTTCACATGCTCTTCGGCAAACAGGCTGGCTGCAGATGGTTCCAGCGATTCGATGGCGTTTAAGATATTATTGTCTTCGGAGTGGGCATGCTTGTCGAACAGTTCCACCACTTCGCTGATGCGCCCGGCAATAGTGCCGGTTTCTTCGTCGTTGCTGAAATCGGTTTGCTGCAGCAGGATGGCTGTTTCATAAAGTAATGCCCGTAACCCTTTATGTACCTGGTAAAAAATGTTGTAACGCTTCATAGCTATATTTTTAATGGTGATTGATAAAACAAAATTGCAAACAACCGGGTCGTTTATCAATGTAAGGCTGAATGAAATGCGGAACCCGGGGTATGAATTGAGTGATCGGCTCATGCCCTGGTCCCTGTTGTGTTTATTTTAACAGGTATCATATCTGTTGACTGGTAACCTGCCGTTTTCATTGCCCTTTCTGCCTGCAACAGGTGACGCTGTATGTGGGCAGTATAAAACAACAGCACATCACCTAATTTCAGTTTGATGAAAGGGGCGATGGAGATGGGAACTCTTATTTTATTCAGGTCTTTTTTTTGTGAAAGGATGATCAGTTGCTCCAGTTTTTCTAACTGGCTGATGAATTCGCTGAGCACCTGTGCCGTATTCAGTTGTTCTGCCGGTCGATGCTTTTTGGGCGATCTCATCTTCTTCTTCGGGTTACCGTCCTGGGCAGGAAGCATGATCTTGTAAAAATAATTTCCCAGCAGGCCGCTTTTGAAATACGTGTAATAAAGCTGCTGCTCTTCTTTGGGAATGGCTTTTTCCATGGCAGGCAGGTAATAACGGCCATAACTGTTCAGGTGTTCCAGGCATTGGGCAGCGCTCCATTTGCCCGGGCCCGGTTGTGCGGTAAAAAATTCGGCGGGCAGTTGCTGCCATTGCCCGATCAGCTTTGTTAGTTGCGATTCTGTTTGTGCATACAAACCATCCAGTAGTTCTTTTGATAAATATTTCATGATAATTATTTTTTGTGAATACAAAATTGTTGCATGCACAAAAAACAATTGTTGGTAAATACCAAGATTTTAGGAAAGCACAGGCTCAACGATCACAACCGTACTTTTCCTAAAAGTTTGCTGAAGTTGGTGGCATCAATGCCCAGGTAATTGGCGATGTATTTATGGGGGATGAGGTTGAGTATATGCGGACTCCGTTTCATCAGCGCCCGGAATTTTTCTTCTGCCGTAAAACATTGCACTTCTATCATTCTTTCCAATACACCGGCAAAGGCATAGTTGGTAGAAATGCGGATCAGGTGTTCGATGGAGTGATGGGCCTTCATCAATTCATCCATTTGCAAAAAACCTGTTTTTAAAAAAGTGCAGGGTGTTAATGTCTCCACATAAAAACGGGAAGGAGTTTGGGTAAGAAAACTATCGGCCACACCACCAAAGGACGGCGCATAGGTGAATACAATGGTTGCTTCCCGGTCCTGCTCATCATAATAATATACCCGTTGTATGCCTTCTGTGATAAAATAAAGATGGCGTTCGGTTTCGCCGGCCCGGGTGAGTACGGTTTTCCGGGGAGCAGTGTCTTGTTGCCAGGCAGAAAGAAATTTATCAAGTTCCGTATCACCGGGATCGTAAATGGCTCGTACAAATTTCCGTAACTGATCGGCCTGTGTCATAAATGAATGTTGCTGTAAAAATAGTCCTATAATTTATAAGGAAGCCCGCAGGGTGAGGTAAAAGGGAATTTCAATGTGTTCGGTGGATTGTTCCAGTATCAGTTGCGCCGCTTTTTCTCCCATCATCTGGAAATCGGTGCTGATGGTGGTAATGCCGTTGAGGATGATCTTCTTCAGTGGCGTTTCATTGTATGAGATCACGCCCACGTGCTTTCCCACTTTCATTTTTGTGGTGAGTATCTTTTCAATAAGATAAACAAGGTCGTTTTCCATCAGGTTAATATACACTTCGCCTTCCTTGATGGGTTCCTTCTCCAGGTTGTGGATCACTTTATAATTGAAGGCATATTCCTGGCAAAAGCGGTAAAAGCCTTCCAGTATCTCTTTGGGGTGATAGGTGTATTCAGGAAAAATGATCTTAATAGTGTGGTACTTGCTCAGTTTTGTATTGGCCTGCACCAGTGCGTTGTAGATGTCTTTGCCAAAGTTCTCGTATACGGCCGCATAATCGCCGGTAACACCGGGTACGATCTTATCCAGCAATATCAGTTTGTCTTTGGGAATGGTATTGATGATCTCCGAAACATTTTCGGCCGCATCCATAAAATGAGGAATGATCACATAATGCGTATAATCCTGGTTTTGCCGGGTGATCAGTTTTTTAAAGAAAAGAAAATCGTTGTTGTAAATATAAAAGTCAATGGCCGCCAGGTCGCCTAGTGATGCCACAAAGGCATCGTAAATGATCTTTTTGTGCGGACTCAGTTTATTGAACAGCAAAAATATTTTCAGCTTCTGGTTCAGCTCCACACTCTTTACAAAATAACCCTTGCCGGGAACCGAACCAAGGATGCCGTTTTTCTTCAGGTGTTTATAACCCTTTTCGGCGGTGTCACGGGATATCTCAAATTCAAAACTCAGTTCATTGATGGAAGGCAGTACATCGTTCTGCTTTAATACACCCGAGGCGATGGCCTTGATGATACAATTGGCCAGTTGCAGGTACTTGGGCGTAGCCGAAAAATAATCGATAAGCAGGTAGTTAAAAATAGTGCCGTGTTTCATGCCGCAATCATTGAGATATGGGCCAAACTTACGGCAATTTTAAAAAACTGGCCTATTTATACGTATTCATGTTCCTGTAACCATGACAGTACATGATAGGCAAAACCGAAGATGCTTTTACCTTTAGTATTCTTTATTGCTTCATATGAAAAAAGGATCAAAATGGGTGTCATACTTGGCGTTCTCTTTCATTTTATAGGCGGTTTTGCTTCGGGCAGTTTTTACATGCCTTACAAAAAGGTGAAGCAATGGAGTTGGGAAAGCTTATGGATCACGGGCGGATTATTCTCCTGGCTTATCGTACCACCGCTGGCTGCTTACCTTACCATCCCCGGTTTTATGGACATTATCCGTGGCGCTTCATCAACCGTGATCGGCACTACTTTTTTAATGGGCCTGTTATGGGGAATTGGCGGGTTAACCTATGGCCTGGGCGTAAGATACCTCGGCGTTTCACTCGGCAGTTCCATCATCCTGGGCCTTTGTTCTGTTTTTGGTGCATTGGTTCCTTCGGTATATTATTATATCAATCCCAAGGAAGGAAAAGATACCATTGCCGATCTTTTTGGTACCACCTGGGGCCAGTTTGTGCTGGTGGGCTTATTGCTTTGCATTGTAGGAATCATCATCAGTGGTAAAGCAGGCAGTATGAAAGATAAAGAACTGGGCGGTGCAAAAGTAGACGCATCGGGTAGTGAATATAAAATAACACTGGGTTTGATACTGGCAGTTATCTCCGGTGTGTTAAGCGCCTGTTTCAGTTTTGGTATTGAGGCCGGAACCACCATGGGAGAAGCAGCCAATGATGCCTGGAAAGCAGCCAACCCCGGACAGGGAGAATTTCTTTTCAGGAACAACGTGATATTTGTTGTTATCCTCTGGGGCGGATTGGCCACTAACTTTATATGGTGTATGATCCTGAATGCACGAAATAGATCTTTCGGGGATTATACAAATACCAAAACACCCTTACTGAAGAATTATTTACTGTGTGCACTTGCAGGCACCACCTGGTTCCTTCAATTCTTTTTTTACGGAATGGGAGAAAGCAAACTGGGCAACGGCGCCAGCAGCTGGATACTGCACATGTCGTTCATCATACTGGTGGCAAACATGTGGGGCATCATCTCCAACGAATGGAAAGGCGTTAGTAACAAAACAAGAAATACGATCATTATAGGTATAGCAACCATCATACTTTCAGTTGTGGTAGTAGGATACGGCAACCGGTTGCATGAAGAGTTAATTGAAAAACAAAAAAACAATACTGTATATGCCGGCAATAGTTCAAAACTTTAAACACGTAAGTTACCTGTGGGATGAAGCAACAGCAGCGGCAATGGCGGGCGATGAAGTAGCCTTGCTGGTATACCGATCCAATTTGCTGGGAGCCGATCTTCGTTTGACAAATTATGGCGGTGGTAACACATCCTGCAAAGCGGTAACTAAGGATCCGCTCACAGGCAACGAAACAGAAGTGATGTGGGTAAAAGGGAGCGGCGGCGACCTGGGTACCATGAAGCGGAGTGGACTGGCGGCATTATATGTAGACAGGTTACGCAGTTTAAAGAATGTATACCGTGGCCTTGAGTTTGAAGACGAGATGGTGGAACTGTTCAACCATTGCATTTACGATCTTGCTTCCAAAGCGCCTTCGATAGATACACCCTTACATGGATTTCTTCCATTCAAACATATCGATCACCTGCATCCCGATGCAGCCATTGCCATTGCAGCCGCCAAAGACGGTGAACGCATCACCAAAGAATTATTCAGCGGCAGCATTGGCTGGGTGCCCTGGCAAAAACCCGGGTTCGATCTTGGATTAAAGCTGAAGAAATGCCTGGATGAGAATCCTGGCATACGGGGCATCATGCTGGGATCGCATGGTTTATTTACCTGGGGCGATACAGCGTATGAAAGTTATATAAACACATTAGAAGTGATTGAGCGTTGCGCCCAGTACCTGCAGGATCATAACGGGAAAAAGAGGGCCGTGTTTGGCGGTGCTAAAATGAAATCATTACCGGCAGAACAAAGACGGCAGCAGGCAGCAAAGCTGGCGCCGGTATTAAGAGGATTGTGTTCTTCTCATATAAATATGATCGGCCATTTTACCGATGATGAAAGAGTATTGGAATATATCAACTCCAATGACCTGGAAAGATTAGCTCCAATGGGTACCAGCTGCCCAGATCATTTTCTGCGTACAAAGATCAGCCCGCTCATCGTTGCATTAACGCCCAATGAAGACCTGAACACTGCCACAGTGGTTAAAGAAAAACTGGTTCCGCAATTTGAAGCGTACCGGAAAATGTACTCGGATTATTATAATACATGCAGGCATGCAAACAGTCCGGCCATACGTGATGCCAACCCGGTTGTTATTCTTTATCCCGGGGTAGGTATGTTCACCTTTGCAAAAGATAAACAAACTGCCCGGGTGGCTTCGGAGTTTTATATCAACGCCATCAACGTAATGAAAGGGGCGGAGGCCATTTCGGAATATACTTCCTTACCAAGACAAGAAGCGTTCAATATTGAATACTGGCTGCTGGAAGAAGCAAAGCTGCAACGCATGCCCAAACCAAAAGCACTGTCGGGAAGGATCGCTCTTATTACCGGAAGCGCCGGCGGCATTGGTAAGGCCATTGCCAAAAAATTTGCAAACAAAGGCGCTTGTGTCATCATCAATGACAACGATGCTTCCCGATTGGAACTGGCCAAAGAAGAATTTAAAAAACAATATGGGGCCGATGTGTTTACCGCAGAGCTGCTTGATGTTACCGATGCAGCAACCATTGCCAGTGCATACGATGCCGCTGCCCTTGCTTTTGGCGGAGTTGATATTGTAGTGAACAACGCAGGCTTATCTATCTCTAAGCCCATTGAAGAACATACGACAAAGGACTGGGATATTTTATATGATGTATTGGTGAAAGGACAGTTCCTGGTAACACAGGCAGCCGTTGAAGTAATGCGCAAACAAAACAGGGGAGGAGATGTAATCAATATCGTAAGTAAGAATGCATTGATGAGCGGCCCCAACAATGCCGGTTATGGTTCCGCAAAAGCGGCACAGTTGCACCTGAGCCGGTTAAATGCAGCCGAGTTAGGGAAAGACGGCATTCGTGTTAACGTAGTTAATCCCGATGCCGTGATCAGCGACAGTAAAATATGGGAAGGCGCCTGGGCCGAAGGCAGGGCCAAAGCCTATGGGGTAAAGGTGGAAGAGCTGCCGGCTTTTTATGCCAAGCGTACCTTGCTCAACGAGATCATTAATCCCGGCGATATTGCCGATGCCTGTTTTGCCTTTGTGGGCGGACTTCTGAATAAGTCAACCGGCAATGTATTAAATGTGGATGGCGGAGTGGCCGCAGCATTTGTGAGATAAAAACAAACTAAGTTTATATAGCAAGCAATCCAAGGGTTGATGATTGTCTAGTCTGTCAACCCATTTTTTTAAACTTGGTTCTTTTATAAATTATTGGTCGCCGTTTTTTTCAACCGGCACCGCAAGAAGGTAATTTTCTCATATGCGTTAGTTTGGGGCTGATGACAGCACAGGCTTATCAGCCCTTTTTTTAAACCCCGGTAAATGGAAAGAGTAGCATTTAAAATGCAGTTACATAAAGGACGTGTGGAGGAATATAAAAAACGCCACGATGCGTTATGGCCCGACCTGCAGCAAGTGCTGAAAGAAACAGGGGTAAACGACTATTCTATTTTCCTGGATGAAACCACCCATAGTTTATTTGCTGTATTAAAAGTAAACGATGCAGCAGCACTGGATAACCTGCCTGCGCACCCCGTGATACAGAAGTGGTGGGCCTATATGAGTGATATCATGCAAACCAATGCAGATAATTCTCCGCTAAGCATACCTTTGAAAGAAGTTTTTTACTTGCCATAATACCCTATCCCCTAAAGGGGAAAATGGAGAAGATTTGTGCGAAGAAGACAATTAGTAAATGGAAATTTTATACAGAGCGAAATCCAACCCCCTCTCCTTTGGAGAGGGTTGGGGTGAGGTCAAATGCTGAAAATTGAGAAGATATTGACATACTAAATACTGATTAACGTACTATTTTAATAAATTATAACCGACACATGTTATTAGATAAACAACTTATTGCTGAAAACAATAGTAAAGTAATTGATAAGCACAAGAGCAATTTCAGTTTTACTTCAGAAGGAATTTCTAACATAAAAGAGATCCTTGAAAAATTAGTTGCTTTCCAGATCGCCATACCAAGCTGGGCCCTGGGTACAGGCGGCACAAGGTTTGGCCGCTTTGCCGGTGGCGGCGAACCCCGTAGCCTGGAAGAAAAAATTGAGGATGTTGGTCTATTGCATGCACTCAATCAATCAAGCGGCGCCATATCCCTGCATATTCCCTGGGATATTCCAACCGATGGCAATGCTATCCGGTCACTGGCTGCACAGCACGGGTTAAAATTTGATGCGGTTAATTCAAATACCTTCCAGGATCAGCCCGGTCAGCCACACAGTTATAAATTCGGTTCGCTGCAACACGTAGATGCTGCTGTTCGCCGCCAGGCCATCGATCATAATATTGAAGTGATCAAACAAGGCGAAGCGCTGGGATCAAAAGCATTAACAGTGTGGCTGGCAGATGGATCCTGTTTTCCCGGGCAATTGAATTTCCGTGGTGCTTTTCAACGAACACTGGAAAGCTTGCAGGAAATTTATGCAGCACTACCCGCCGATTGGAAAGTCTTCATCGAGTACAAAGCATTTGAACCTAATTTTTATTCTATGTCGGTAGGAGATTGGGGGCAATCTTATTTATATGCATCCAAGCTGGGGCCTAAGGCGTATACACTGGTAGACCTGGGCCATCATCTTCCCAATGCAAACATCGAACAGATCGTTTCCTTGCTGATGATGGAAAATAAACTGGCCGGGTTTCATTTCAACGATTCAAAGTACGGCGATGATGATCTTACCGTGGGCAGCATCAACCCCTACCAGCTCTTTCTTATTTTTAATGAACTGGTAGAAGGCATGGATGCAAAAGGAATGAACCACGCAGCAGATCTTGCCTGGATGATCGATGCATCGCATAATGTAAAAGATCCGCTGGAAGACCTGTTGCAATCCATCGAAGCCATCATGATCGCTTACGCACAGGCATTGCTGGTTGATACAAACGCATTGAAAAATGCACAGCAGCAAAATGATGTGGTGCGTGCACAGGAAATTCTGCAGGCGGCTTACCGTACCGATGTTCGGCCGTTGATAGCCGAAGCAAGGATGCTATCCGGCGGCGCATTAAAGCCGCTGGAATTATTCCGGTCGCTAAAGATCAGGGAGCAGTTAATTAAAGAGCGGGGCGCTAAAACGATGGCCACAGGTTTATGACCAGTACGGTGATAGCCATATTTGATATTGGCAAGACCAATAAAAAATTCTTTCTGCTGGACGAAAGATATAAGATCGTATTGGAACGCAGCGTTCAGTTTGATGAGATAAGCGACGATGACGGAGATGCCTGCGATGATGTGAACAGGCTTACCCAATGGGTCATCCAAACACTTACCGAAGCCTTACAGTTAAACGAATTTGATATCCGGGCAGTGAATTTTTCTGCGTATGGCGCCAGCCTGGTATATATTGATGAGCCCGGTAAGGTACTGGCTCCTTTGTATAATTATCTTAAAGCCTATCCCGATGCTTTAAAGAATGAACTGTATGATGAATATGGCGGCGCCGAAAAGATATCCTGCGAAACCGCCTCGCCGGTATTGGGCAGTTTAAATTCAGGTATGCAGTTGTACCGGTTGAAAATGGAAAGACCGGCGCTGTATGCTCAATTGAAATTTGCACTGCACCTGCCGCAGTATATCAGTTTTCTAATCACACAACGACCTGTTTCCGACATAACAAGTATTGGTTGCCACACCCAGTTGTGGAATTACCGGGAGAATACGTATCACCATTGGGTTACTGCCGAAGGCATTGATAAAAAACTGGCGCCGCTGGTGCCGGCTTATGAAACCACTGACGTTGTTTTTTGCGGAAGAACATTAAAAGCCGGGCCGGGTTTGCACGACAGCTCGGCGGCGCTGATCCCTTACCTGTCGGTATTTAAAGAACCCTTTGTATTGATCTCTACTGGTACCTGGTGCATTTCATTGAACCCGTTCAACGATATGCCGCTTACAACCGATGAACTGAAAAAAGATTGTCTTTGTTACATGGAGTACCACGGCAGGCCTGTTAAAGCATCCCGTTTATTTGCCGGGCACGAACATGAACTGCAGGTAAAGGAACTGGCAAAACACTTTAATAAGCCGGTTGACTTTTATAAAAAAATACAATACGATGGAACGATCGTGGCTGCCCTGCAACGATCATATCGTTTTGAAGAACAGGCATACGAAAACAACGGGCACCTGTTGTCGTCTGGTTTTGAGAAAAGAGAATTGCCGGGTTTTAATAATTATGAAGAAGCCTATCATTGCCTCATGCTTGATATCATGCAGCAACAACTTGCCGCCACCCAACTGGTGATCGCAGGTTCTGCAGTGAACCGGCTGTTCGTAGATGGCGGGTTCAGCAATAATGCCGTGTATATGCATTTGCTGGCTCTCTCTTTTCCCCATATAGAAGTATATGCTGCTTCTGTGGCCCAGGCAACGGCCATGGGCGCTGCGCTTGCCATACATAATGAATGGAATACACATCCGGTTCCTGCCGATATGGTGAAACTGAAATACTATAATATACCGGATATTTTAAACCCCGTTGAATAATACTCCCCAAGAAATGAAAGTAGGCTTATTCATTCCCTGTTATATCGACCAGTTCTATCCCAATGTAGCTATCGCAACACTGCAGTTGCTGGAAAGAACTGGTTGTGAAGTAGTATATCCACTCAATCAAACTTGTTGCGGTCAGCCAATGGCCAACAGCGGCTTTGCTGCTTTCTCAAAAGGATGCGATAAAAATTTTGTACAGAATTTTTCGGGTGTTGATCATATCGTTGCACCTTCGGGCAGTTGCGTACTGCATATCAAAGAACACTTACAGGATGCTGATGAACAAAAAGCAACCTACATTAAGAAGCACATCTACGAACTCACAGAATTTTTAACCGACATTTTAAAGATAGAGAAGCTGGATGCTGAATTTCCGCATAAAGTCGGGTTGCATATCAGCTGCCAT
Source organism: Ferruginibacter sp. (assembly GCA_044220615.1). Classification (GTDB taxonomy): domain Bacteria; phylum Bacteroidota; class Bacteroidia; order Chitinophagales; family Chitinophagaceae; genus Ferruginibacter. The sequence continues at coordinate 1,005,155 of JBGAQR010000001.1, forward strand.
GGACAAAGAGGTTTAAACCTGTCTTCGATGAGCGAATTAATGGAGCCGTCTTTCTCAAAACCCGAACGATTGCTGGGCATGGTAAGCCGTTTGCAATTAGCAAAGCCAAAACGTAGCGACGAGTGCTGTGGTTTTGGCGGAACCTTTTGTGTATTTGAAGAAGCCGTATCTGTAAAAATGGGAAAAGACCGCATTCGTGAGCATGCAGCAGATGAAGTGGAATACATTACCGCCGCCGATACCAGTTGCCTGATGCACCTGGAAGGAATTTTAAAAAGACAGGGCAGCAGCGTTAAAACAATTCATATTGCAGAAATATTAAACAGCAGTAAGGCATGAGCGTACCATCACATTCCAAAGCTGCTGCCGCCTTTATTAAGGATGAATCAAGAACAGACTGGCACGATGAGACCCTGTGGTTTGTTCGGGAAAAAAGAGATAAAGCAGCACATGGCGTTGCTGAGTGGGAGCAGTTGCGGGAATGGGCTTCACAAATTAAAGAGCATACACTTTCTAATTTAGACAAATACTTAATTTTCTTTGAAGAAAAAGCTACGGCTAATGGAATTACCGTTCATTGGGCCGCTGATAGCAAAGAGCATAATCAAATAATCCTGGAGATCATCCGGAAAAATTCCATCCAAAAAATAGTGAAGAGCAAATCAATGCTCACCGAAGAGTGTGGTTTGAATGAATACCTGCATGAAAAAGGGATTGAGGTAGTTGATACCGACCTGGGCGAACGGATCGTTCAGTTCAGGGATGAACCACCCAGTCATATTGTGTTACCCGCAATACATTTGAAGAAGGAAGACGTAAGCGAAACCTTTCACCGGCACCTTGGAACAGAAAAAGGAAACAACGATCCCCAATATTTAACCGAAGCAGCCCGGCAGCATTTGCGAAGTAAATTCATTGAATCAGACCTTGCCATCACCGGAGTGAATTTTGCCGTGGCCGAAACAGGAGGATTTGTTGTTTGCACCAATGAGGGTAATGCCGATATGGGCGCCCATGCCGCTGCGGTGCATATTGCCTGCATGGGGTTTGAAAAGATAATTCCTAAGGCCGAACATCTTTCTGTTTATCTCCGTCTGCTGGCGAGGAGTGCAACAGGTCAGCCCATCACCACCTATTCAAGTCATTTTCATAAGCCCAGGCAAGGGCAGCAGATGCACATTGTTATTGTTGATAACGGAAGAAGCAAACAATTGGGCCGCCCCGATTTCAGGAATTCGTTAAAGTGCATACGCTGTGCAGCCTGTTTCAATACCTGCCCGGTTTACCGGAGAAGCGGCGGACACAGTTATCATACAGCCGTGGCCGGGCCCATTGGTTCCATACTAACACCCAACATCGATATGAAAGCGAATGCAGATCTTCCATTTGCATCCACTCTATGCGATTCCTGCAGCAATGTTTGCCCGGTTAAGATCGATATTCATCAGCAGTTGTGGAAATGGCGACAGGTGATCGCTGCAGAAGGATATGTATCAGCAGGAAAAAAAGCGGGTATGAAGGGAATGGCTTTTGTTTTATCCAAACCTGCGTTGTATCGCTTCAGCGGAAAAGCAGCGAGATGGTTTATGCAGACCTTTCCTTTTTTGTTCCGAAGTAAAAAACTAAATCCCTGGTACAGGCAACGGGAAATGCCCAGGCCGCCTGCACAAAGTTTTCGTGACTGGTATAAGAAAAATAAAATACAATGAGTGCAAGAGAAATAATATTGACAGCCGTTGCAGCCAATAAGCCTGTATTAACCAGTTTGCCTGTTATTGATATGCAACAGGTGACCAGTTATGAAGACCCGGTTGCAAAATTTACCAGTACACTAGAAAGCATTGGAGGAAAAGTATACGAATTGCAGGAGATGCAGCAATTGGAAGCAGAGATAAACGAAGAAATGAAACAAGGGCATCTTGTGATAAACGGATTAACAGGGACGTTCAATAGTATGCAGCCGGCAACAGATATGGAACCCATACATAAAGCCTGTATAAAAGCAAGCATTGGCGTGGCAGAGAACGGTGCGGTATGGATCAACGAATTGCAAATGATCAACCGGCTGCTGCCTTTTGTTTGTCAGCACCTGGTGGTTGTGCTGGAAAAAGACAAGATCGTTTCTACCATGCACCAGGCTTACCGGCAGGTAAATACGTTTGAAGAGGGATTCGGTGTATTCATAGCCGGGCCTTCTAAAACGGCGGATATAGAACAGTCGCTGGTGATAGGGGCGCATGGGGCAAGAAGCATGACCGTATATCTTTTGAATACAAAATAAATTACACCTGGGAGCTTCAATGAAATTTCCATCGTATCTTAAGCCTTGATCGGGATAATGAAAGAGCACTTGAACAAACCAAAATAAACTGCAAACGCATGAGTAAATCAAATAAATACCTGTTGCCTTTTATCCTGGTAACGAGTTTGTTTTTCCTGTGGGCCTTCCTGCATAATATCAATCCCATATTAATACCTCATTTAAAAAAAGCATGCCGCTTAACCGATACGCAGTCTGCCTTTATTGATACGGCCGTTTATCTGGCTTATTTCAGCATTGCTTTACCCGCAGGCTGGTTCATGCACAAGTACGGGTATAAAAAGGGAATCATTTTCGGTTTGCTGTTGTATGGCATCGGTACTTTACTTTTTTTGCCGGCGGCTTCTTCTTTGAACTACTCGTTCTTTCTGCTGGCGCTTTTTATCATTGCCAGCGGCGCCACTTTTTTAGAAACAGTGGCCAATCCTTATATCACCAAACTGGGTGATGAAAAAACATCGGCACAACGGCTCAATTTTGCCCAGTCATTCAATGGGGTGGGCGCTTTCATAGCGCCGATCATCGGCGGACAAATGATCTTATCAGGTATTGAACACAGTCCCGAAGAACTGAAACAGATGGAACTGGCGGGCACTTTAAATACCTACCTGCAATCGGAAGCAGCAACAGTAAGAATGCCCTACCTCATCATTGCCGTTATTGTATTCCTGCTGGTGGCTCTCTTCTTTGTTACTAAATTACCCGAAGGAGAGAACAGTGAAGGTGATGAAGCCCATTCTTTCTCGTTCAATGTATTGCGGCACCGGCATGTTAGCTGGGCGGTGATCGCCCAGTTCTTTTATGTAGGCGCCCAGGTTTGCGTGGGTAGCTTTTTTATCCGGTTCTCAAAATATGTAATAGATATGCCGGAGAAAGAAGCGGCGTTCAAATGGGGTTCCATTGCCATGGTGGGATTTATGGTGGGCAGGTTCACCGGTACGTTCTTCATGCGTTACATTAAACCCGAAAAATTATTAGGCTTGTATGCCGTCATTAATATCGTATTGATGTTACTGGCCACTTTTGTGCACAGCAGCCTGGCCGTGTATGCATTAATGGCTGTGCCGTTCTTTATGTCGATCATGTTTCCCACTATTTTTGCATTGGGTATTAAAGGGCTTGGAGAAGAAACAAAGATCGCTTCTTCATTCATTGTGATGTCGATCGTAGGCGGGGCTTTGTTCCCGTTACTGATCGGGAAGATATCGGATGCGACCGGTGGCAATATTCAATTGGGATATATTGTTCCGATGATCTGCTTTGTGGCAGTGGCTTTGTTTGCATGGAAGGGACACCAGGTAAAACCAGTTAATTAATTTATGAAACGATATTGTCTTGCGTTGGATCTAAAGGATGATGAAGCATTGATACGGGAATACGAACTGTATCATCAAAAAGTGTGGCCAGAGATACTGGAAAGCATAAGGTCATCTGGTATTGCACAGATGGAGATATACCGCACCGGTAACCGGCTTTTCATGATCATGGAAACGGAGGAAGGATTTAGTTTTGAACGAAAGGCAAAAGCGGATGCGGAAAATGAAAAGGTTCAGCAATGGGAAGAGCTAATGTGGAAATACCAGCAGGCCCTGCCCGGCAGCAAAGCAGGAGAGAAGTGGTTGCTGATGGAAAAGATTTTTGAAACCTCACCCCAACCCCTCTCCAAAGGAGAGGGAACTGCGAGAACACAGTAAATAGGTTTAAATTCTTTTAGATAATCAAAAGGGGCTGCATTATTGATGAAGATAGAATTAATGCAGGTGTGGAAGATAAAATGATCGGGGATGTTAGATGTGCCGCCTCCTCTCTTTTGGAGAGGAGGAAGGGAGGTGAGGTTGATGAGTAAAGATTCAAAAGTACAAGTGAGTGACACAACCGAAGCCAAATAGTAGTACAACAGCTAAGTAAAAAAATAAAACATGTTTAGTCTTAAAAATAAAACAGCCGTAATAACAGGTGCCGCCAGTGGTATCGGCAAGGCAGTGGCCCTTGTTTTTGCAAAACAGCAGGCCACCGTGCATTTGCTGGATATGAATGCCGATGCATTGGTTGCTGCTGCGGAAGAAATAAAAAGATCAGGAGGAATTGCCTCTACCCATCAGCTGGATGTAACCGAGCAGGCAGCAGTGAGAAGCGTGTTTGAAAAAATAAGCAAGGTTGATATACTGGTTAATTGTGCCGGCATATCGCATATAGGTAAAGCGGATACCACCAGCGAAGAAGATTTTGACAGGGTGTTTAAAGTGAATGTAAAAGGAATGTATAACTGTTTGCATGAAGCGATTCCTTCCATGAAAAAAAATAAGGGAGGTGTCATTATTAATATGGCATCCATTGCAAATCATGTTGGACTGGAAGACCGCTTTGCGTACAGTATGAGCAAGGGAGCAGTGGTGGGCATGACTATATCAGTTGCAAGAGATTACCTGCATGACGGTATCCGTTGTAATTCTGTTTCGCCGGCAAGGGTTCATACATCATTTGTAGATAATTTCCTGGCAAAGAACTACCCGGGTAAGGAACAGGAGATGTTTGAAAAACTATCCCGGTCGCAGCCTATTGGCCGCATGGCAAGCCCGGAAGAAGTGGCGCATCTTATTTTATACCTGTGTTCCGATGAGGCTTCTTTTATTACAGGATGCGATTACCCGATCGACGGTGGATTTTTAAAACTGAATAATTAACCCCTGCCTCCTAAAGGTAAAAAAGCAGAAGATCGTTGTGGGTAAAATGAATTAAAAATTAAACTGAGTATATGAAACTGATCCGCTTTGGCGAAATCAATAAAGAAAGACCGGGTATCTGCCTTAATGATACGAATTATGATGTGTCGGGTTTTATTAATGACTACAACGCCGCTTTTTTTGCAAACGGCGGGCTTCCGCACCTGGCATGGATGGTGGAGCAACATAAAACCATGTTACCGAAAGTGCCGGCCGGTACAAGGATCGGTTGCCCGGTGGCCAGTCCTTCAAAAATAGTCTGCATTGGTTTGAACTATGCCGATCATGCCAGAGAAACCGGGGCTGCCACACCGCCGGAGCCGATCATCTTTTTAAAATCAACCACATCCATCAGTGGACCTAACGATAGCATTGTAATTCCCAGGGATTCTATAAAAACAGATTGGGAAGTGGAGCTGGCCGTTGTAATAAGCAAGAAGGCAGGTTATGTAGAAGAAGACAAGGCGATGGAATATGTGGCGGGATATGTGTTGCACAATGATGTAAGCGAACGGGAGTTTCAATTAGAGCGGGGCGGCACCTGGGACAAGGGCAAGGGTTGCGATACGTTTGCACCATTGGGTCCATACCTGGTAACAGCCGATGAGATAAAAAATGTAAATGACCTTCGCCTTTGGCTAAAAGTGAATGATAAACTAATGCAGGATGGAACCACAGCTAACCTGATCTTCGGCATTCCGTTTCTGATCTCCTATATCAGCCGGTTCATGACCTTGTTGCCGGGAGATATCATCTCTACAGGCACACCCGCCGGTGTTGGACTTGGGTTTAAACCGCCCGTATATTTAAAGCAAGGCGATGTGGTTGAACTGGGTATTGATGGATTAGGAACATCGAAGCAACATTGTGTTGCGTATGGCCAGCATTGATGCTTGTGTAAATAAAAAATCTCTGCAAATGTAGAGATTTTAAAAGTCGGGACGATCCCGATTACTATCGGGACGACCACACGCTAATAAAAAATCTCTACTAATAAGTAGAGATTTAAGTTGTCGGGACGACTGGATTCGAACCAGCGACCACACGCCCCCCAGACGTGTGCCCCGCCATCGGCGGGGCTACATCCCATTAATTAACTGTTTAAAAGCATTTCCCCCTTTCCAGCTTTTGATCTGTTTTTCTCTTGTCAATGCATCAGAACGGGTTTCAAATTCCTCTACTAAAATCAATTTAAAGGGGATTCGGTTTTTAGTAGATCGTTGTTTTCCTGAATTATGAAATAACAACCTTGCTTCTACATCATGGGTTTCACCGATATAAAATTTTTTGTCTTTAAGGCTTTGTAATATGTAAACATAGTGAGGCATAAAAAAATCTCTACAAAAGTAGAGATTTTCAAAGTCGGGACGACTGGATTCGAACCAGCGACCACACGCCCCCCAGACGTGTGCGCTACCGGGCTGCGCTACGTCCCGAATTTCGGGACTGCAAATGTAACGGCAAATACCAAGATTTCAAAAATCCAGATACATAAACATTTTAGTCAACTATTGGCTACTTTTGATTAATTGACTTAAGCGCAATTCTGCACGCAGTTAACTAAAACGTTTTATTAGCACAATATGGCCAACATTTTAATCATTGATGATGAAAAATCGATCCGCAAAACGCTGACCGAGATACTCAGTTATGAAGGATATAAGATCGATGAAGCCGGAGACGGCGAAGAAGGGTTGAAAAAATTCTCCGAAAAAGCATACGATGTGGTGCTCTGCGATATTAAGATGCCCAAACTCGACGGCATTGAATTCCTGGAGAGATCAAAAACAGTGAATCCCGATGTGCCTGTTATCATGATCAGCGGCCACGGCAATATCGATACCGCCGTGGAAGCCGTTAAAAAAGGCGCATTTGATTATATCAGTAAGCCACCCGACCTGAACCGGCTGCTCATCACCCTTCGTAATGCGCTCGATAAGCAGAACCTGGTTACAGAAACCAAGGTATTAAAACGTAAAGCAGGTAAGTCGCTGGAAATGGTTGGCAACAGCGCCCCCATTCAAAAGATAAAAGACACCATTGAGAAAGTGGCGCCCACCGATGCAAGGGTTTTAGTTACCGGGGAGAATGGCGTGGGTAAAGAACTGGTGGCAAGATGGATACATGAAAAAAGTAATCGCAACTCGGCCCCGCTGGTGGAAGTGAATTGCGCAGCCATACCCGGTGAGTTGATCGAAAGCGAATTATTCGGGCATGAAAAAGGTTCCTTCACTTCGGCGGTAAAACAACGCATCGGAAAATTTGAAACGGCGAACGGCGGCTCCTTATTCTTAGATGAAATAGGCGATATGAGCCTTACTGCCCAGGCAAAGGTATTGCGGGCATTGCAGGAAGGAAAGATCACAAGAGTGGGTGGTGAAAAAGATATTTCAGTGGATGTACGGGTTATTGCCGCTACCAATAAAGACCTTCTTAAGGAAGTAGATGAAAAGAATTTCCGGCTTGATCTTTATCACCGGTTGGGCGTTATCATCATTCATGTTCCGTCGCTCAATGAACGAAGAGAAGATATTCCATTGCTGGTGGATCACTTTCTCGACATCATTGCCACTGAATATGGTCAGCCCAAAAAATCGGTAGATAAGAATGCAATGGATGCATTGCAGGCCTATAACTGGACGGGTAATATACGGGAGTTACGGAATGTGGTGGAAAGACTGGTGATCCTTTCCGGCAAGACCATCAGCCTGGAAGACGTGGAAAGTTATGTGCTGCCGAAGAAGTAATGGGTCAATAGCCATTGGTCATTGGGAGTAAAAAGGTTTGCAAAATAATAATCTAAATTCCGATTGGGTGGTTAAAGCATGAAAACGATCTATTGCATCAGTGGGTTAGGGGCAGATGAGCGGGCTTTTTCAAAACTCCGGTTGCCCGGCTACGAATTAAAAGTGATCCCCTGGCTTATGCCCGAACAGGATGAAAGCATAGCGAGTTATGCAGCCAGGATGAGAGCCGGAATTGAAGAAGAAAATCCGGTACTGATGGGCCTTTCTTTTGGCGGAATGATCTGTACCGAAATTGCAAAACAGGTTCCGGTTAAAAAACTTATTATCATTTCCAGCATCAAATCATCGGATGAACTTCCTGCCTGGATGAAAATAGTGGCAAAGCTCAGGTTGCATAAGATCGTTCCGCTGAAATCATCCAGGCTCACCGAACCGATACAGAACATTATGCTGGGAGCTGATTCGGCGGAAGAAAAGATGATCGCTTCTGAATATCGTAAAAAAGTAAATATCACCTATACCAACTGGGCCGTAAACCAGGCCATCAACTGGAAGAATAACTGGCAACACCCGGCCACGGTTCATATTCATGGCGACCAGGACCGTATGTTTCCCATTAAAAATATCAGGCCTGATTTTACCATCAAAAACGGGGGCCACTTCATGATCATGAATAAAGCAGCGGATATAAGCCGTTGTATCAGTACCATATTGCAGCAGGACTGATGGAGGATGTTAAACATTTACAAACATTGTTTCTATAAACCTTTGTCAACCGGTTAATTATGGTATTTTTGGCACGCAAAAATTCTACATTAAATGGATTCAAGTCAGATAACGGTACTACTGCTGATTGCGGTATTACTGGTAGTGCTTCCTTCAATTGGCCTCTATAAATTATTTATTAAAGCAGGCCAGCCTGGTTGGAAAGCAGTCGTTCCCTTTTATAATACCTGGGTGATGCTGGAAGTGGCTAAAAAACCAAAGTGGTGGTTCTTTGCCCAGTTTGTTCCTATTGCAGGCTGGTTCTTTTCCCTGGTGATATTGATAGAATTCATCAAACTCTTCAATAAGTTTAAATTTTACCAGCATGCAGCTACGGTTTTCAGTGCCGGTATTTACCCGGCCTATGTAGGCTTCAGCAGTAAAACAAGGTATATCGGGCCCGAAGGTGTAAAGCATTATAAAAAATCAACCGTAAGGGAATGGGTTGATGCAGCTGTTTTCGCTGTCGTAGCTGCCACACTCATCCGCACTTTTGTTTTTGAAGCGTATACCATTCCCACGCCCTCCATGGAAAAAACATTACTGGTGAATGATTTCCTGTTCGTAAGTAAATCAACCTATGGCCCCCGCTTACCCAATACACCTATCGCCATGCCCTTTATGCATCATACCATTCCGTTCTTAAATACCAAATCATATGTGGAATGGGTACATATTCCTTATACACGCTGGTTTGCCAGTCCGGTAAAGCGTAATGATGCAGTGGTATTCAACTTCCCGGTAAATGATACGCTGATAAATGATGAAGTGAATTTTGGCAGTCGGGTTACTTACTATGAACAGGTGCGTAAAGAAGGCAGGGAAAAAGTTTGGCAGGATTACGGAAACATCATCATAACCCGGCCGGTTGATAAGCGGGAGAATTTCATTAAGCGTTGTGTAGGCGTTGCCGGCGATACCATCCAGATAGTAAATGGTAAGATACTGGTGAACGGCGCCCCGGGGGAAGTGTTCCCTCAATCGCAACGCTATTACCTGTTGCAGGTTCCTGATGGTGATTACTTAGATAAAGACAGGCTGCACGACCTGGGGATCGATGTACGGGAAGAACAGAATGATTTCGGACAGGTAAAGAATAATCTTTACCAGGTGAACATCACCAATGCAGAAAAAGCAAAACTCAGTTTACCGAAGGGGTATATTCTGACTGATTTCTTCATGGATCATCAGAACGACCTCTTTCCTTATTATAACGATACCACCGGCAAAGCATGGACAGGAGATAATTATGGCCCTTTGTGGATCCCGAGGAAAGGAGCAAGTATTCAATTAACGCATGATAACCTCATCCGTTATAAACGTTGTATTGAAGTATATGAAGGAAATAAATTTGAGGATCGTGGAGGAAAATATTTCATCAACGGCAACGAAGCAACCAGCTATACATTTAAAATGGATTATTACTGGCTGATGGGAGATAACCGGCACAATTCACTGGACAGCCGTTATTGGGGTTTTGTGCCCGAAGATCATGTGGTGGGTAAAGCGTCGCTGATCTGGTTCAGTTGGGAGAAAGGCCCACGCTGGAACCGCCTCTTCCGCTGGATCAAATAACGCTCCTGTTTGTCATGCTGAACGATAGTGAAGCATCTCGTGCAGAGATTCCTCCTTCGTCGGAATGACAAAGAGCATATCGATCAAATAAATTCAGCTATTTGAATTTAAATGTTTATTTTTAAGATAAGATGGGTCCTCGCTGCAGCAATGCAGGGAGGACTTTTTGTCTGGACCGGAAAATTTAAACACGATTATGAATAAAGAAGCCTACCAGTTCAATTATGAAGTATATAATTCGGTGGAAGAACTGAATGAACAGGATGCCTGGTTGGTGAACGAGGCCCGTGATGTTACCGCAGCGGCTTATGCCCCTTATTCCAATTTTAATGTAGCGGCTGTTGCCAAGCTGGTGAATGGAGAAATAGTAGCCGGCACCAACCAGGAAAATGCTTCTTATCCCGCCGGGCTCTGTGCCGAACGGGTATTGCTTTCATCTGCTGCCACACTTTATCCCGGTATTGCCATCGAAACCATGGCCATCAGTTATAATAATAGTAACGGTGAAAGCAATCATCCCATTTCTCCCTGCGGTATATGCCGGCAAAGTTTGGTGGAGTACGAGGAGCGTACCAAACATCCCATTCGCCTTATCTTAAGCGGCATGGAAGGGAAAGTATTTGTTATTAATACAGCAGGGTTGCTTTTGCCGCTTTCTTTCGGCAGTGCCGATTTAAAATAAGGTTTGTACACCGTTGGCAACTTTATTCTCATGCTCCAGCAGCCATTTTTTTCTCCACAGGTCGCCGCCATAACCAACCAGTTCGCCATTGCTTCCAATTACCCGGTGACAGGGAACAATAATGCAGATGCTGTTGTTACCGTTTGCCGTACCCACCGCCCGAATGGCTTTTACATTGCCGATCCGTTTGCTGAGTTCCAGGTAGCTGATGGTACGGCCATAAGGGATCCTGCAAAGTTCTGCCCATACCTGTTGCTGAAATTCCGTACCTACCTGTGAAATATGAAAGTTGAATTCCGTTCGCTTACCGGCAAAATATTCATCTAGTTGTTTGATACATGTTTTAATGATCGCCGACCTTGGTTTTACAAAATTCAGATCTTCTTCGTTCACCTTTGCACCCTTCCATGAATTCACGAACAGTACATCCGATATGGCGCTGCCTGTGCTTCTTATTTCAAGCGCACCAATGGGAGAGTTGTAATATACAATTTCAACATTCATGATTGCATCGTCATTGCGATCCGCCCACAGGTGGGGAGCAATCTGCCAATCAGGAGATGGCTTCGTCGTTTCCTCCCCGCCATGACGTTACCAAATTTACACGAATTCTTTTGCCCGATTGGATAAAATACAATTTCTTTGAACGGTTAATGAAGAACAGATCATGAAGAACGACGTTAAGTTTTATGAAAAAGCCATGGCTGCAGTGGCCGACCCCTGCCGGATGTCTATTCTCCGCGAAATATCAAAAAAAGGCACCATGCGCTGCTGCGATGTGGTTGATCTTACGGGATTATCGCAGCCTACCTGCTCTCACCATATCAAACTGCTTTCACAAAGCGAACTGATCGAATGCCGTAAGCAGGGTCGCAATATCTTCTTTACACTTAATAAAGCGAATTTTAAAAAACTGGGAGAGTATTTTGAAAGGTTTGGGGAGTGAGGGATGGATGCAGGATGCCAGATACCAGATACCAGATACAGGATGCCAGATACAGGATGCTGGATACTGGTTGCTGGAAAGAGCGTATGATTTTTTAAAAACTTTTCAACCAGAGGGTTATTATCTTGTATCCTGTATCCTGTATCCCGGATCCTGTATCGGCATTATCCTATCTTACTCCCGTTCTTCACCGGCAAGGATGGCTGCAGCAATACCACATCATTATTTTCATTGTAAACACCTAGCACCAAACATTCGCTGAAGAAATTGGCGATCTGCTTTACGGGGAAATTTACAACCGCAATCACCTGCCTGCCGATCAGCTCTTCTTTTTTGTAAAGAGTGGTTATTTGTGCCGATGATCTTTTCATCCCAAGCTCTCCAAAATCGATACTCAGTTGGTAAGCCGGTTTGCGGGCGCCGGGAAAATCATTTACTTCCAGGATGGTTCCTGAGCGGATGTCGATCTTTTCAAAATCATTCCAACTGATCATATCGTTTAAGTCGTTTAACGGTTTAATATCGTTTAACGGTTAAGCATTTAATAAACGGATTAAACGGCTTAAACCTTTAAACGGAACAGACGGCCAGGCTATAACTCTTCCACTTTCAGCACAGCATCCATGTTCAGCGGGCCGAATATGTGTGGAAACTCTTCATTCACTGATGGAGAAAATTCATACGTGAAAGGCGAAGTAAGTTTGTGTTCATCAATATGCAGCAGCACTAAATCATTCTTTCCTATAAAATAACGATCCAATACACCGGCCACCTGGTGGGCCTTGCTGGCGTGAATAAACCCTTCTGAGGCCAGGGACGCCGCTTCATAATATCCTTGTTCCAGGGCTTTTTGCCAGTCGTTCTTATGCAATACGTGGTAGATCATTCTTCCAGGAGGTTTGCCAGTAAAAGCAACTCATCCATTTTGTATCGGTTGCGGTCGTTATCGAAACACTTGCTTAATTCTTCCAGCAGGTACTGGATGATACGCTTATTGCTCATCGGTCTGAAATAAGAAGCAACCGGCGGAACGGAGATGCGTTTGAAGTACGCTTCCACATCCTTATGGCTGTACATCTGCCCGTTCAGCGGGTCGATGTAAAAATTTATTTTTTCCGATGCATGACCTACCGGGTTCAGTATATCGTGGTTGGGATCAAAATAAGCAAGAATGAACTGCCGGGGAATGTTGATGGCTTTTACCGGTATGTCGAGCATTTCGCAAAGCGCCAGGTAAATAATGCCGTTGCTCAATGCATTTCCTTTCTTACTGTCCAGCGTTTTGTTTATTAAGTAATCATCGGGATTATTATAGGCAAACTCAACACCTTTTTGTTTAAAGTAATTATAAAAGATGCTGGTCACCACATTTATCTGTTCAATAGGAGTGAGGTAGTTGTTCAGTTCCAGCCAGGTATTGCGGCGCAGTTTTTCTATCTCCTGCAATACGGTGGTGTTATCCATATCGGGGTAATGATAGCGGGCCACCAGCAGGGCGCCTTCCAGCAGGTCGGCATCTTTTGCGGCCCATTCGGTAAAATCATCGGTAAGGTCGCGGAAGTGAAGCCGGTGAATAAGCAGTTCAATTCTTTCCTGCACTTCTTCGCTGCTGGTATTTTCCCAAAGGTGTTCCAGGTTGGGGATGATGTCTTTACCGAAGGAGATGATGCGGTCACTTACCGTGCTGTACACGTCTTCATCCGGGTCATCGATCAGGTGAAGCAGGGCGGTTATTTCTTTGTTTTCTTTCAAGTGGTAAACGATTTGAATTCAATCTCGTAAAATCAACGTTAACCGGGAAATTTTACTTTTCCACAGGTGTGATAAAGTAGCATTCCTGTTTTATAACGACAATAACAGCTCCTTTGGTATGTAATAAAAGAGCCGGTATCAATTACCGGCTCCGTGCGTAAAAAAAGAAAAACGGGATCACTTCAATGTGTAGATCTTATGCAATGCGGTAAAGGAGAAGATCAACCCGCAAAGAATGACCAGTGAACGCAACCAGTTCATCGTATTCCATTCTGCCCAGGTTTTTTTCAGCAGATCTATGTTACTGAGATCAGCTGTTCTGAACATGATGTCGTTGCGTGGATAGAAATACCCAAATGTAAATACATCGCCCAGTACGTAAAATACAAAAGCAATGCCCAGGCAAAGACGTATGGCCGGTGATGCTTTCCAGAAAAGGATCAGCGCCAGCAAGGCTAATAACTGGTTAACCGGTGAATACACCCGAAAAAAATCACCGGGGTTAACGGTTTTAAAATATTCCCGGGCTGCTCCAATGGAGTGGGGAATGTTGCTTCCCCAGGATGTGGCATCAATAAGGGAAGTGTAAATGTTGGTGATCAGCACACCGCTGGCTATTACAGCAGAGGCGAATAAAAAAATGATTTTCATGACTGTTGTTTTTGATTGCAAAGATGGAGATCACCGGCTTGGGAAAATTGAACGTATCGGACATTCTTTTGCCCGTACCGATTTTTATATTGCCAGCCTGTTAAACTGATTGGAGAAAACCTGTTTATTGCACATTCTTATAAAAATGCCCGGGGATATGACTTTTCATCTGCCGGTATTCGCCCGGTGTCATTTGTGCATAGGCTTTAAAGGAACGGATAAAATGCGACTGATCGGTGAAGTTACTTTTATAAGCAACCTGGGTAAGCGAAAGATCATTTGCCTGCATAAGGTGAACAGCGTGCAGATATTTCTTGTACAACAATACCTCTTCGGTATTCATACCGGTAAGGTTATTCAGTTTTCTCGAAAGATGCCGGGGCGAATAATAAAGTGTTTTAGCCAGGCTGCTTACGGGCATTGATTCTGCATAGGGATTGATTAAAAAAAGATCCATCATCTCTTCCTGCGGACTTTTGTTGATACTCTTTTTTTGCAGCCAGTCTGAAATGATCTTTACCCGCCCGTTAAAAGAATCCGCTTCTGCCAACTGATGCCACAAGGAATGAAAGAAGCCATCGAGTAACGACAGGTCAACAGACTGGTTGGTAAACTCCCCGGCAGGAACGCCAAGTAATTGTTTTATCACTACCGGCTGAAGCTGCACTCCGAAATAATATTGTTTCTGCGGCAACTGTAATTGCAACGGGAGCGTATTGAACCCATTGATAAAATATTTTGGAAGCGGGAATTGTTTGTTGCCCAGGCTGGCCTGGACGGGAGATGATCCACCCAGGTCAAAAATAATTTCTATCACTCCTTTGGGAATGATGGTCTCCCTGTTGAATCCCGGCCTGCCTTCTGTTTGCCACACAGCGTTGATCATCGATCGGAGATGGGCTGATTGCGGTATGTAAATATTGCTGTTCATGCTTCTGGCAGTTATCAAAATAAAGGTAAAACGTTATTAATGGTTGTAGCGCCAGGAGTTCACAGCCTGTTATCCGGGTATGATGAATTGGGTAAAAAGCGGTACCAGTTGCTGCCGGAAATGTGCGGCATTTAATTTGAACCACATAGGAACATAGAAATGGAGAATGTAAAACCATGTCCTATGTGGTTCAGGTGCTATTATTTTTTATTTATCATTCCTTTTACAAAACCCACAATGGCCATCAGTACGCCGCCGCCCACACCACCACCGGCAATGCTGGTAAGGATGCTGCTGATGTCCATACTGCCTGCTGCTGCATCGCCGCCAATACCAAGCATGCCAAGCAATTGTCCGCCCAAACCGCCGCCAACAATACCGGCAAGCGAATTTCCAAGAGTACCCAAAGATTGTTTGGGCATTAATTTGCCTGCTGCGTTACCTCCGACTGCGCCGGAAACTAACTGAATGACCAATGGTAAGATTTCCATAAAAGTTGTTTTTGGTTAAATAATGAACAGAAGGTACAAAAACTAATTCAGGAAAGGAAGAAAGACCGGGTGTATTCATGATCGGGAACAGCCCGGGTATTTTTAATAAATCAACCGGCGTGGTAATGATGTTGGGTGAACCGGTTCCATCCTTTCTTGTTCTTTGATTCAACCGCCCAGTGAAAACCTCCTGCAGGATCGGGCCAGTAGATCATGCGGGCAATGCCGGCAGGCATCTGTGCTTCAAAACAGATCGCTTCGGGGTGCACATCGGTTCCATCGGCCAGTTGTCCCTGCGATCTTTTACCATCGGAAGTAAATGACCAGAAAGAAATGGTTCCCTCATCTACACCATAAATCGCTGTCTCTTTATAAGCGCCTTTTGAAAATTCCCAGGTGGCATTTAATTCAATATATTTTCCTCCAAGTATGAGTTTGAATTCACGGGTACAGCTGAGTTTACCCATTGGTGAATCGGCCTTTGCTTCCCATATGCCAAGAAGCGGATGCATTACGCCCAGTTTGCCGGGACCTTTTTTCCAGGTTGTTTTTTTGCCAGCCATAAATATTTTTGATAAAGGAACGGAATTTTATCTATACAGAAAACAGGATATGCTTAAGTATGGGACTGAGTGATGGGAGAAAGTGGTTCGCTGACACAGGTATGTTAAGCTGTACAGGGATATAAAAAATGATGTATTATTATTTCTTCTTCGCCGCACTCTTCTTCGGCGCTGCCTTGGCGGCCACTGCCGCCTTTTTCTTCGCCGGTGCTTTCTTTCCCTTCTTGTCAAAAGCCTTGGGATCCTGTTCCAGGATGATCTTTTTTACATCCTCCAGTTCCAGGGTGGCTAATTCATCAGGCGTATATTTTGTGCCGTTGCTGTTGAGGCCCGGCTTATAGGTGTTCTTACCAAATTTGATGATGGCGCCCCAGCGTGCATTTTCAATGGATATCTTTTCTTCGGGCCATTGTTTGATATACCGGTTGGCTTCTTTCTCCAGTTTTTTAGCGATCAGTTCATCACAATCCTTCTGGGTAAGAAAATCAAAATTATAGGCCCGGGGTACATTGATGAACATATCATTCCATTTAATGAATGGTCCAAAACGGCCCTTGCCCTTGGTGATCGGCTTCTCATCATAATAACCAATGGGAGCGTCTTCAATCTGTTTTGCCTTGATGATCTCGATGGCCCTTTCCAGGGTTACGCCGGTTGGTTCTTCGCCACGGGGAACGGAAATGAACTGGTCGCCCCATTTTACATAAGGCCCATAGCGGCCAATATTCACCGATACTTCTGCTCCTTCGTGTTCTCCTAACGGGGCGCCGAGTTTAAAAAGCTCCATCGCTTCTTCCATGCTGATGGTCTCAATACTCTGCGTTGGTTTCAGTTTGGCGAATTTCGGTTTCTCTTCATCATCCAGGTTTCCTATCTGCACCATCGGGCCATAGCGGCCCATCCTGGCTGTTACGGTTTTGCCGGTAGCAGCATCGGTTCCTAATACCCGTTCACCAACGGCACGTTCTGCATTTTCCAGTGTGTGCTCCACGCCATCGTGGAAGGGGGCATAAAAATTACCTACCATCTGGTTCCATTTCATGCGGCCATCGGCTATCTCGTCAAATTCTTTTTCAATTTCAGCGGTAAAGGAATAATCCATTACCTGTTCAAAATGCTGGTTTAAGAAATCTGTTACCACCAAACCAAGATCGGTAGGAAATAGTTTTGATTTTTCGGCGCCGGTATTTTCCTGTTCGGTTATTTTTGTAACGTTATCGTTCTGCAGTTTTAATATGCGAAAATCCCGTTTCACCGGGTCCTTGTCTTTCTTCTCTACATAATTACGCTTGATGATGGTGGAAATAGTAGGGGCGTAGGTACTCGGGCGGCCGATACCCAGTTCTTCCAGTTTCTTTACCAGCGAGGCTTCTGTATATCTTGCCGCATGTTTGCTGAACCGTTCGGTGGCGGTCATGCTTTGAAAAGCCAGTTCCTGTCCAACAGTAAGATCGGGCAGGCGGCTGTCATCGCTTCCTTCATTATCGTCGTCGTCGGTTCCTTCTAAATATACTTTTAAGAAGCCATCAAACTTCAGTACTTCACCGCTGGCGGTAAGGTCTTCATTATTGGTGCTGATATTTATTTTAGCCGTTGTTTTTTCCAGTTCGGCATCACTCATCTGCGAAGCGATGGTACGTTTCCAGATCAGTTCGTATAAACGGTTCAGGTCGGGATCACCCACCGTTTTGTTTTCCATGTACGTGGGGCGAATGGCTTCATGTGCTTCCTGTGCACTCTCGTTCTTGTTCTTGTACCTTCGAACCTGCAGGTATTTATCGCCATAGCTGCTTTTTATTTCGGCCGTGATGGCTTCCATGGCTGTGTTGCTCAGGTTCACACTGTCGGTACGCATATAGGTTATCTTACCACTTTCATAAAGTTTTTGAGCAAGCAACATCGTTTTACTTACGCCATAGCCCAGTTTACGGCTGGCTTCCTGTTGCAGGGTAGAAGTGGTGAAAGGCGCTGCCGGCGTACGTTTACCCGGGCGAACCTGTATATCCCTTACCGTATATTTTGCGCCGATGCAGCTTTGCAGAAATTTGGCGGCATCCTCTTCTTTTTCATATTTATCGCCTTCCGCTTTAAAGATGACTGTTTTATTATTCAGATCAGTGGCAGCCAGAAATGCTTCCAGTTTAAAACTGCTTACCGCAACAAACTGGTTGATCTCTCTTTCTTTCTCTACAATTAATTTAACGGCTACGCTTTGTACTCTTCCGGCGCTTAGTCCGCCGGTTGCGCCTACTTTTCTCCACAGAACGGGGCTTAATTCAAAACCCACAATCCTGTCCACTACACGGCGTGCCTGCTGGGCATTCACCAGGTTCATATCAATGGTACGGGGATTTTGAACGGCGCTTTGAATGGCGGGCTTGGTGATCTCGTGAAAGACGATGCGTTTGGTTGTTTTTGGATCCAGCCCCAGCACTTCGGCCAGGTGCCAGCTGATGCTTTCTCCCTCACGGTCCTCATCCGATGCCAGCCAAACGGTGTCACTTTTTTTAGCCAGACTTTTCAGATCATTCACCACCCGTTGCTTGTCGGCAGGTACTATATAAGTAGGCTTGAAATTATTTTTCAGATCGATGCCCATATCATTCTTCTCCAGGTCACGGATATGCCCGAAGCAACTCTTCACGGTAAAGTCTTTTCCCAGGATGGATTCAATCGTTTTGGCTTTAGCCGGCGACTCCACGATTAACAGGTTTTTAGCCATATTGTGCTTGTAGTATTTGTTTTGTATCCTGCGCCGGTAAAGCATTTCAGCAGTACTTGTACAAGGTTTTACAGCCTTGTTGTTTGCTGAAGTATTTACATGCGGTCAGCGGCAGGTTTTACTGCAATATTAGGTCAAAATTGAAAAATCAAAATAATTCGTGGTGAATGCAACGGTTTTTTAACGCTCTACATGAACTCGATGACGGTGTTTTTTATTGCGTGATCCCGGTAAATTTTCTGGTGTCCCAGTCCTTTTGTAATAACGAAATTAATATGCGGATGGTTGTCTTCTTTCACTTTAGCCGCATCGGTCCAGGGAGTGATCTCGTCCTCTTCATCATGAACCCAAAGAATGGTTGCGCTGATATGATGCATCACCCGGCGTATCGAAAACCATTCTGTTTTCTTTCCGCTTACCTTATATATTATATCATCAAACTCGTTCCGTACTTTTTCGTTTTTTAATCCCAGCATTTTAAAGGCGATATCAACAGCGGTGGTTGTTTCGGTAGCGGGGGCAATGAACACCACTTTTGTTTCGGGGCTGTGTTCCATTTCTTCCAGTGCAAGACTGAGGGCGATGCCCCCGAAGGAGTGTGCGATGAAACTGTTGATGGGGCCAAAGCGTGCCGCCACTTCTTTGATCATTTCGCTGTACACAACGGCATTGGTGGTTTTACCGCCGCTGTTGCCGTGAGCCGGGGCATCAAAAGCAAGTACTTCATAACCTTTTTCTGATAAAGACAAAGCATACTCAGAAAACTTGTGCGCTGCTGAATTAAAGCCATGAAGTATAAGCGCCTTTTTTGGTTGCGGATGATTCCAGCGGTAACCGCTGATCCTCGTTTCGCCTAAATTAAAATTCAGCGGCTGGGCATTATGAAGCCGGGCCTTATTCTTTGACCGGATATACGGGGTGCAGAACAAGGTAAATGCCTGCCTGGCGGTTCTTTCTTTTGAACCGAGGCTCATCAATTTAAATTTGGTTCGTATGTAACCAATGGCTAATCTTTGTACCAGTTTCATTACAAATCAAAGATAGGGTATGAGGGTTGTAATAATCGGTTCGGGTAATGTGGCTGCGGTGATGGGCCGCCTTATGAACAAAAATGGTCACCAGGTAGTACAGGTGGTCAGCCGCAACATCGATCATGCAAAAGCATTGGCAGATGAACTGCATTGCCCTTATTCGGGAAGCAGCGATACGGTGGATAATAATGCCGATGTTTATATTGTGGCGGTAAGCGACAGCGCTTTGTATGAACTGAACAAGTCATTCCACATCGGCAAAAAAATCATCCTGCATACAGCCGGCTCGGTACCAAAGGATGTGCTGAAAGAGATCTCGGTCAATTACGGGGTGATCTATCCGCTTCAAAGTTTGCGCAAAGAAATGAACTACCCCGAAGACATTCCTTTCCTTATTGATGGTAACTCAGATGAAACGATCACGCTGGCAGAAGATTTTGCCAGAACATTATCGGGCAAAGTGGCCAGGGCATCGGACGAAGAACGGCTTAAGCTGCACGTGGCTGCAGTGATCGTAAGTAATTTCACCAATCATTTGTATGCACTGGCCGAAGAATTCTGCAAAAAAGAAAATATAGATTTTAAGTTGCTGGCGCCGCTGATAAAAGAAACGGCTGTACGAACAGAACATCATTCACCGGCATCGGTACAAACAGGGCCTGCCATACGTAACGATGTATTTACATTGGATAAACACCTCCGCCTTCTGGCAAACTATCCCCGGTTAAAATATATTTACCTGAAGTTGACGGACAGTATCATGAAAGGATGATAAAAGGATCCCTGTCATGCTGAGGTACGAAGCATCTCCTCATCAGGAAAGGAAATAATAATTTTATTTTACAGGAAAAACTATATCCGTTTGCACTTTATACGGATCAAGCGGTTTCCCGTTCTTATCCACCGGATCGGTCATGTAGATCTCGTACGGAGCGCCTGCCGAAGATTTCTTATTCATCTTCATCCATTCTTTAATGGCATCGTATCCCTGGGCCATCAAGTCGTAAGGCCCGAAGAAATGAGCCACCACCACACTGCCAGCTGGTAATTCCCTTACCTGTACCCCTTTGGCAAGTTTGACCGGCTTTTTATTTACCTGCAATCCTGCTTCAAAAAAGAAAGGAGCCTTGGTTGTTTTGTACCAGGCCAGGGGAGCGCCGGTCATTTTAAGATTATTCTTTTTAATGGTCTCTGCCAGTTTGCCGCCATATATTTTTCCCAGCTTGAGGCCGATGCGTTCGTATGTTTTTGCACTGTCTTTGGCAAATATGATCATCCGCTTTGGGGCAACCGTGTCTACAATATTAATAATAGGAGCCCTTACTTTTTTATCGGCCGGGTCTGGTTTTTCCGTTCTTTTTACCGCAACGATCAGGGTATCTTTTGCTGGCGGTGCCGGGTCTTTCTTTCCATTATTGCAGGAGTTAAGAACCGTACAGGCAAACAGCACAGCAGGTACATACAGCAGGGCAGAACTTGTTTTCATCAGCGATTGAACGTTGTTTGCAGGGTAAAATAGTAAAACCTTTTTACTTTGCAAACAGTAAAGAAAACAGGGGCCTTGTGGTTCGGGCTAATAAAGGGTGCAGAACAAACTAAATCTATATTTTCCTTAATTAGTAATATTAAAGTAGGTTTGCAACCCGAAATTTGCGGAATTATGTACACGATCACATTCAAGTTTGAACAGAAAGGACTGGAACCCATTACCCTTAACGGCATTGAGCCCGACCAATCCATCTTAGAAGTTGCCCTCAAAAACGATATTGAACTTCATCATAACTGCGGCGGCGTTTGTGCCTGCAGCACCTGCCATCTTTATGTAGTGAAGGGAGAAGGTTTCTTGGAAGAGCTGAGCGACAAGGAAGAGGATTTCATCGACCGGGCTGTTAACCCACGCCTGAACTCAAGACTTGGTTGCCAATGTGTGCTGCAGGAAGGAGAAGGGGAAGTTTTTGTTACTTTGCCGGATCAGACGCAATTCCTGGGGGAATAAAGAACGTTCTCCGTTAAGTAGTTAATCCGTTAATTGGTGGGTTTCCTGGCTGGTTAATTACCTTCACCTTTCTTAAACTGCTTTACGGATTAACCTATTAACTAATAAACGGATTAACCAATAAACCAATCAACTTAACCATGACTTTTGAACCGCCCATTCACTGGAACGACTACGAAGATATTGCCATGAAACTGTACGAACGTTTTGGTGATGATTTTGGTGAAAGCCAGATCTACCGTATCCGTTTTACCGACCTGCATAAATGGGTGATGGAAATTCCCAAATTTTCCGGCAAGGCTGAAGAAAGCAATGAAGGCCACCTGGAGATGATACAAAGCTCGTGGGTGTATGAGTGGCGGGATAATCAGAAGAAGTAAACGGTAATCTGTTAAGTAGTTAATTGGTTAACTGGTAAACTGCCAGCAACTTTAAAAACTTTTTTCAAATACATACTCCACGGATCAACGAATTAACCAATAAACGGATTAACGGATCAACCAATTAACAGATCAACGTTATGCTCGAAAAATTTAAACCCATCAAAACTTTCATATTCGACGTGGACGGTGTACTCACCGACGGCAGCCTGTTGGTATTGAACGACGGGCAAATGGCGAGGCAAATGAACGTGCGGGACGGGTATGCCCTGCAACTGGCCATTAAAAAAGGGTACCGGGTTGTGATCATTTCGGGCGGAACATCTGAAGCCGTTGAAATGCGCTTGAATAAACTGGGGGTTACCGATTGCTTTTTAAAAGTAGAGAACAAAAAAGAAAAGCTCACCGAATACGTTTCGCAGCATGAGCTTAAGTGGGATGAAGTGCTGTTCATGGGGGATGATATACCGGATTATATCTGCATGCAGCTTACCGGTTTGCCCTGCTGCCCGGCTGATGCAGCACCTGAAATAAAGCAAATATGCCATTACATCTCTCCGCTGCAGGGAGGAAAGGGTTGTGCAAGAGATGTGATAGAAAAAGTACTGAAGCTGAATAACCACTGGGACCTGGATACGACCGTTGCCGCCAGGTAATTCCTGTTTTACATTTTGTATGCTTATTTTCGCTGCATAATCCTTTCATGAAATTAATAGCTGCCTTCTTCAGACTGGTTCGCTGGCAAAACCTGGCTTTCATTGCCATTACGCAGGTGCTGTTCTATTATTCGCTGGTGCAGCCCCTTTACAGCAAAGGCATTTACTTCAGTTTCGATAAGATACATTTCATCCTGCTGATCATTGCTTCGGTATTCATTGCCGCAGCCGGTTACATCATCAATGACTATTTTGATCTCAATATCGACCAAGTGAACAAACCCGAACGTACGGTTATTGATAAAAGTATCAAACGGAGGTGGGCCATTGTACAGCACATCCTTATTTCGCTGGCCGGTATCGCCATCAGTGTGTACATCGATCTTACCACCCGAACCTTCTGGTTGGGCATTTCCAATTTTATCTGCGTGATGTTGTTGTTCGGATATTCCATCACCCTCAAAAAGAAACTGCTTATCGGCAACATTTTGATCTCTGCCCTCACCGCCTGGGTCATCATCGTGGCGTTTCTTTGTTACTACCGCACGATGTACTGTGCCAATTGCGATCCGGCCTATTACGATGTGTATGTGCATCGCTTTATCCGCATCGCTGTTTTGTATGCCGGCTTTGCATTCATCATCTCTCTTATAAGGGAAGTGGTAAAAGACCTGGAAGATATGGACGGCGATGCCCGCTATGGCTGTAAGACCATGCCCATTGTTTGGGGCATACCGGCCAGCAAGATATTTGTGGCAGTATGGCTGGTGGTGCTCATCAGTATCATCTGCGTGGTACAGGTGTATGTGCTGCAGTTTGGCTGGTGGTGGAGCGCTGTTTATTCGTTCCTGCTCATCATTGTACCATTGATATGGATCATCTTTAAACTGCGTGATGCACAATCGCAGGCCGATTACCACCGCCTGAGCACAGCAATAAAATACGTGATGTTTGCCGGTATTCTTTCCATGATCGTGTTCAGGATATATTCATAAAACCTATAAGGTTTTAAAAGTATTTTCATTATTTTAAGTTAATATCAAAACCTTATAGGTTTTAAAAGTGTTTTCCTTATTTTAAGTTATATCAAAACCTTACAGGTTTATGCAACCAATCTTTTTAGCTTCTCAGTCTCCGCGGCGAAAACAATTACTGGAATGGGCCGAAGTGCCATTTGAGATACTCGTTAAAGAAACCGATGAATCGTACCCCGAAGGGTTACCCGTTGAAGAAGTGGCTGTTCATATTGCCCGCAATAAAGCATTTGTTATAAAAGAAATGACCGGGTTAAGCAAACCGATCCTTGCAGCAGATACCATCGTTGTTTTGCAGGATGACATCATCGGTAAGCCCAAAGACAGGGAAGATGCCGTTTCTATCTTATCCCGCTTGTCGGGAAAATTACACCGGGTGATAACGGGCGTTGTGTTACTTACAAAAGAAAAAGAGATCGCCTTTGCCGAAATAACCGAAGTGGAATTTCATGAACTAAGCCCGGCACAAATTGAATTTTATGTAGACCAGTACAAACCCTACGACAAAGCCGGCGCTTATGCCATACAGGAATGGATCGGCGTGGTAGGGATCAAATCCATCAAGGGCGACTTCTATAATGTGATGGGATTGCCGGTGAGCAGGGTGGTGCAGGCGTTGGAAGGGTTATAGGTTTGAAGTCTGAGGTTGGATGTTGAAAAAAGCAATTACCAGGGAGGTTTAACCCCTTTGTATGGACAGAGCCCTGGATAACTTCAAACTTCAAACATCAAACCTCAAACAGTGATAACCGAACGCCTGTTGCAATACATCTGGCAATTTCAATACTTCAACAGCAAGGGCCTGCACACAACCGATGGCGAACTGTTACAGGTCATTCATCCCGGTATATACAATACCAACCAGGGCCCTGATTTTACCGATGCCAAGATCCGTTCCGGTAATACGGTTTGGGCAGGCAGCATCGAACTTCATATCAATACATCTCATTGGAAGGATCATAAACACAGCGGCGACAGCCATTACAAAAATGTGATCCTGCACGTGGTATGGGAAGATGATGTTGATCTCGGTCTTGCTTTTCCTACATTGGTGCTGCAGGATAAAGTATCAAAGATCCTGCTAAGCCGCTACGAAGAACTGATGCATACCGGTTCTTTCATTCCTTGCGAAAAAAATATTTACCAGGTGAACAGCATTACCTGGACGGCCTGGAAAGAAAGGCTGCTGGTAGAACGGCTTCAATCCAGAACAAAAGGCATTTTTGATCTTTTAGAAAAGAATAATACCCATTGGGAAGAAACCCTGTGGTGGCTGCTGGCAAAGAACTTCGGCATCAGGATAAACAGCGCAGCCTTTGAAGCGGTTGCCCGATCGATACCCGTTGGCATTCTTGCAAAGCATAAGAACCAGGTACAGCAGGTGGAAGCATTGCTTTTTGGACAGGCAGGTTTACTGGATACTGAATTTGAAGAAGACTATCCCAAACTGCTGCAACGGGAATACCGGTTCCTCAGTAAAAAATACAACCTGCAAAAAAATCAGATCACAATTGCTTTCCTGCGCATGCGGCCTTCCAATTTTCCAACACTGCGGCTGGCGCAACTGGCCATACTGGTGCATGAAAGTCTTCACCTGTTCTCCCGCATAAAAGAATCGGCTGATCTGCATTCAATAAAAGAAATGCTGAAGGTAACCGCCAACGACTACTGGCATTATCATTATGTGTTTGACGAACCTTCTTCTTTCAAAAAGAAAACACTGGGCAAACAAATGATCAGCAATGTGCTTATCAATACCGTGGTACCCATCCTGTTTGCATACGGTCATCACCAGGATGAGTATTTGTATAAAGATAAAGCCCTGAAATGGCTGGAGGAGATTGCGGCGGAAAAAAATACGATCACAAACGGCTTTGTCACCCTGCAATTGCAAAACAAAACGGCTTTTGATTCGCAGGCATTCATCCAGCTAAAGAATGAATACTGTGATAAAAAACGTTGCCTGGATTGTGCGGTGGGAAATAAGTTACTTAGGAATTGATTGATGGTCTGACCTTCGGTCTGACCATGAAAGAATGCCACAGAGGCACGGAAGCATAGGAAAAAAAGTTACGCCCAATGATATTCCACATTTGCCTGCAGATCGGGATGCAGGCTTTTTATCACCGGGCAGTTATCACCAACCCGTTCCAGAATAAGCCTGTTTTTTTCATCCAGTTTAAGGCTTGGCGGGAAGTGGAGGATCACATCGATCTTACCAATGCGTCTTGGGTCGCTCAGCATGTGTTTGGTTACCGAAATGGAAGTACCTGCCAGGTCAATATCCATATCCTGCGCTCTAATGCCCATGGTGGTAATAACGCAGGTGGCCAATGCTACGCAAACGGTATCGGTAGGACTGAAGCGTTCTCCCTTACCCCGGTTATCGGTAGGCGCATCCGTTTCAATCACAGTGCCGCTTTGCAGGTGGGTACATTCGCAACGGAGCTGGCCCTTATAAAGAATGGAAGCAGTCATTTGTTAAAATTTTTGGTTTAAAGAAGTTTATAAGCTTAAATGCAGCGGTTCTTACCTCAAATGTATCATCTTTACTGACGACACCCTATTTTTGCATAAATTTACGACAGTAAAAAGTTTACATGAAAAGAATAGTGCTTCTTACCGCCCTTATCAGTTTATCGGTTGCTGTGTTTGCACAGGAAACCAAAAAGAATCCCCGCAAAAGCAGGAAAGAAGAAAAACGGGCCAAGATAAATGCTATGATCAGGATGGAAGAAGAAGGGGTGATCGCATACAAAAAGCATTTTTTGTTCGGCGCCAAACTGGTAACCGACGGGTATGGGATTTTCTTTGAAAAGGGCTATGCAAAATCGGTACGCAGGGCCACCCTTTACCAGGTTGAAATAACTGAGCGTAAGCATCCCAAAGAAGTGAAACAAAATAATCCGATGGCATCAACTGCACCGCTCATTTATGGTAAGCTCAATTATTTTTACCCGGTAAAGCTTGGCGTTCAGTTGCAGTACCTGCTCGGTAATAAAAGTAATAAGAACGGCGTGGCCATAACCGGTAATATCGGCGGCGGTATTGCGCTGGGCTTATTAAGGGCTTATGAAGTGGAGGTGGATAAAGCGGGGCAACGCACATTTGTACGGTACGATTCCCCGGATAGTTTGCTCTTTGTGAACGGACCTTATTATGGCGGCCCTACTTTGGGCAAAGGATGGAACCATATGAAACTGTCACCGGGTGTTTATATAAAACCGGCCCTGCGTTTTGATTATGGCCGTTATAACGACCTAGTTTCTGCCCTGGAAGTAGGTGTAACCGGGGAGTTTTATGCCAAAAAGGTACCCCAGATGCTTTATAACAAACAAAAACAGTTCTTCTTTACAGCCTTCGTTTGTTTAGAGTTTGGTAAACGAAAATAAAATCATAATTATAATCTCCTGATGACAGAGTTGCCCGTAATTGACGGAATAGTTGAACAGAAACCCAAGAAGCCTAACTGGCTGCGGGTAAAATTACCCATAGGTGAAGAATACCGTCATGTACGGAATTTAGTTGATACCCATAAGCTGCATACCATTTGCGAAAGCGGCAATTGTCCAAATATGGGCGAATGCTGGGGCGAAGGCACGGCCACTTTCATGATACTTGGAAATATCTGTACAAGAAGTTGCGGATTTTGCAATGTGGCAACCGGCAGGCCGCTGGAAGTGGATTGGGATGAGCCGCAGCGTGTGGCCGAAGCCATCAACCTGATGAAAGTGAAACATGCTGTGATCACTTCTGTTGATCGGGATGAACTGAAAGACGGCGGTTCCATCATCTGGCACAATACCATTAAAGCGGTAAAGGCATTGAACCCCGGAACAACATTAGAAACACTGATTCCCGACTTCAAGGCTGAAAAAGAAAACATACAACGTGTTATTGATGCAGCACCTGAAGTAGTGAGTCATAATATTGAAACCACCGAACGATTAACAAGGCAGGTACGCATACAGGCAAAATACTGGCGCAGCATGGAAACCCTGCGTACATTAAAAGAAGGAGGCATGCGCACCAAGAGCGGCATCATGCTGGGCCTGGGTGAAGAAAAGGAAGAAGTGATACAAACCCTAAAAGACCTGAAAGCGAACCAGGTGGATGTGGTTACCATCGGCCAATACCTTCAGCCAACAAAAAAACATTTGCCCGTTGCCCGTTTTGTTCATCCCGATGAGTTTGCCGAGTTCAGGGAGATAGGATATAACCTGGGTTTTGATTATGTAGAGAGTGGCCCACTGGTACGTTCATCTTACCACAGCGAAAAACATGTGATACCGGGTTATGGAAGGAATAAGTGGGAGGAGGAAAAGTTGAATGGTTAATTGGTTGATCGGTTAACTGGTTAATCTGTTAATTGGTTAATCCGTAAAACAGTCTTCAAACTGGTAACACTAATTAACTATTTAAACAAATTAACGGATTAACGGATTACGTTCTTCTACTGCCCCAGCCATTCTTTAAAACCATTCACCCGTTCCCGGCTTACAATTGTTTCGGCGGTAGTTAAAGGCAGCACTTCAATCTTCAATCTTCCACCCAGCCAGGTATGTACTTTTTTAACCGATTCTATATTTACCAGCAGGTGCCGGTTGATGCGGTAGAAGTTAGATGGCTGAAGTTGTACTTCCAGTTGCGAAAGGTTGTTTTCCAGTAAATATTTTGCTCCATTGAAATCCACTGCATAGCAAAGTTTGCCATCGGCAAAGCAATACGCTACCGAGTTTGTTTTAAGATAACTCAACTGTTGCCCTCTTTTTATCA
Source organism: Ferruginibacter sp. (assembly GCA_044220615.1). Classification (GTDB taxonomy): domain Bacteria; phylum Bacteroidota; class Bacteroidia; order Chitinophagales; family Chitinophagaceae; genus Ferruginibacter. The sequence goes on from JBGAQR010000001.1 coordinate 1,033,896, forward strand.
GCAGCCGTTCTTTGTACCTGGCCGCATCCATTTCCCGGATCATCTTCATGAATTTCTCCGGGTAACCCCTGTCTTTTTGCTGGTACAATTTCCGGTATTTTTCCACGGCCAGTTCCAGTTCTTTTTCATCAATGGGTTTCAGTAAATAATCGATGCTGTTTACTTTAAAGGCTTTTAACGTGTACTGATCAAATGCGGTGGTAAATATAACAGGTGTGTGTATGGTTGTTTGCTGAAAGATATCGAAGCTTAACCCGTCGGCGAGCTGGATGTCCATAAAGATAAGGTCTATATCTTCGGAGGATGACTGCAGGAATTTTACGGATGATTCCACACTGTCTAAATGTTGTACGATGAAAATGTCATCGCCGATATGCTGCAGCAGTTTGGTAAGCCTGTTGGCCGCCGGCGTCTCGTCTTCTATGATCAGTACCTGCATATCAGTTTTCTATGAGTGGAATGGAAACGGTGAAACTGTTTTCGTTGTCGGTTACTTTAACTTCTTTATCGCCTAACAATTTATAGCGGTTACGGATGTTCTCGAGCCCGATACCGGTTGATTCATTAACCTGGTTCTTCACCTGCAGGTTATTGCTCAGCACCAGGCTGCCGTTCTCAGTAAATACATTTATCTGCAAGGGCTTATCGGATGAAACGATATTATGTTTGATGGCATTCTCCATCAGTATCTGTAAAGAAAGCGGAACGATCTTCTTCTGTAATTTATCTTCGGGTATGTTGATGTGTACATTGAGATTATTACCAAACCTCGTTTTCAGCAGGAAGGTATAGGCATTCAGTACATCCAGTTCGTCTTTCAGTAAAATACTTTTATCTTCCTTTACATCCAGTATGTGCCGGTAAACCTTTGACAATTGCTGTACAAAATCAACCGCATGTTTCGGTTCTTCGGGTATCAGCGAACTGAGGGTATTGAGGTTGTTGAAAAGAAAATGCGGATTCACCTGTGTTCGCAGGGCATTCAGTTGCGCCTGCAGACTTTCCCGTTTCAGCATTTCTTTTTCTTCTACAGAATCTTTTAATGCATGCATGAAGTAGATGCTTTCGTAGATCGCCACAATCATGATCACACAAAAAACATCAGCAGCGGCCCTGCTGATGAGCTGATCGGTATCAAAAATTGTGACTGTCCTGTCTACGAAAATTGTTTTACGAAGGATGACATGGAGAAAGTTATCGCCAGCAATGGTAAAGATCAGCATGATAACCGCCTGCACAAAGAGCCGTTTGCGAACCTCCCTGAAAAGAGGATAACGGGTACGGCACCAGATCAATATATACCGGTTGGCCAGCCACAATAATAAAATGACGATGAACGTGACAGGATATTCTTCCCATCTGAAATAGGGTTGCCGGTTAAACCGGCAACCAAAAAATACGATCGGGACTATAAAACTTAATACAGGAATTGCAAAAAGCATCAGCGGCAGATCGTTGAACGCTATTTTACAATTGGTTCTTTTCATATAGTAAAGATATAAAAATCAGCCGGGCATTCAGGATAAGGAAACAGCGGGACTAATTCCTGTTAAATATGTCAACGGCTTCCTGCAATTTGGCAATGTCTCCGTTTATGGCCTTCGCCTTTTCAACAGCCGGGGCGCAAATAGCCAGGTCGGTTGCAATGAAAGATTCCAGGCTTTTCTTGTTCAGTAATTTCAGTTTGTTATCGGCATAGGCAAAGTAGTCGCCGATCTTTCCATCAGTACCACTGTTTACCACCGCTTCTGTTCCGTTATAGGTAACCGTGCCGGAAGCATTGCTGGCCTTTTGTAAGAAATTCATTTTACCGGTGCTGAGGGGCTTAAAGAAATCGCCACCAATGCAGAGGTAGGTAACACCATCCACCTTTACCGCATTCAGCTGGCTGCCGTTGTAGGTCTTCTTTGCTCCCTTGCCATCGATAAATACCACGGAAGCTGACTTTTTGATATTGTCTTTGATGTATCCTTCCGTTACCGAACCATCGCCTGATGTGATGGTTCCTTTAACATAACCGGCGGGTGCATCTTGCGCTATGGCAGGAGAGAGGGATAATGCCAGCAGGGCCGCATAAAAAAATTGTTTGATCTTCATGACTATAAGTTTAATTGTTTATAAAAAAGGTTAGGAGTAATTTTAGATCACAAGGCTAATCCATATACTATTATGTGCATAGCAAATTGGAGTGGGCTGCAGAAAATGAGGAGTGAACTGTTTTATAAACCATATTTCATGAACACCAGGTTACGGCTTGCTTTTCTGCTTATGATACCCTCCCTTTTAGCAACGGCATCATTTGCCCAGGTAAAATGGATGAATGTAGATTCATTGTATGCACCATTGCCTGCTTCGGTACAGGTTTTTAAAACTACCGACAGCCTTGACGGGAAACCATTCATTGCTTATTATGTGAAGGCAAGGCTGAAGGACAGGCGGCTTGATTTTACCGTTGATACCACGCTTGGAAGAAGACTGACCCCTTTAAAATTCTATGAAAAAAATAAGCAGCCTATAGTGGTAGTGAACTGCACCTTCTTCAATTTTGATAAGAACCAGAATCTGAATGTGGTTATCCGGGATGGTAAAATGCTGGGCTATAATAATCATTCACTGCCTATGAGGGGTAAGGATACCTTTCAATACCGCCATCCGTTGGCGAGCGCTATCGGGATCAGCAAAAAAAGAAAAGCTGATGTGGCCTGGACCTATTCCGATTCATCGTTGAAGCAGCCGTACGGATTCCAGGCTCCATCAATACCGTTAAAAGATTCACTTAAGTATTTTAACCAGGCAACCGTTAAACAACTTACTCAACATCACCTGCAAAAATGGAAGATGAGAACTGCGGTAGGGGGCGGCCCGGTAATTGTTCAGAACGAACAGGTTAAGATCACTAATGAAGAAGAATTGAAATTTGCCGGCAAAGCCATCAATGATAAGCACCCCCGCACCTGCATGGGCTATACAAATGATGGCTACCTCATCATTATGGCCATACAGGGCCGGTTCCCCGGAATTGCCGAAGGGGCCACCCTGGAACAGGAAGCTAAACTGCTTATTGAATTGGGTTGCACCGAAGCCCTGAACTTAGATGGCGGCGGCAGCAGTTGCCTGCTCATCAACGGTAAAGAGACCATTAAACCCAGCGATAAGGAAGGCCAGCGGCCGGTTCCGGCGGTTTTTATCATCTCAGATAAGTAGGACTGGCCGGGATTTTTACACAGATACAGCCGTTTTTCTTCACAACTCCCATATTGGCATGATTTTTATGTTAATTCTGCTGACTAAAACACATTATTTATGAAAACCATGATTTTCGTATTAGCCGCGGCGCTGGTTGCAGTTGTTGTAGGCATCGTATCTATCTGATTAGGGCCCGTTTTTAAAATCTATAGATCCCATATCTGATTAAAAAGACCCTCCGGTTGGAGGGTCTTTCTTTATAGTAATAATTCCAAGCCGTTTAGTTCATCTCCCAAACCAATGCACTTGCTCCCAGTATTGCCGCATCGGCTTCCCTCAGTTCACTGAAAACCAGTTTCACTTTATTCTGGAAGATGGGCAGCAGGTTCTTCTCCATATGCTTACGGGTGGGGTTCAGCAGCAGGTTGCCTGCCTTGGTTAAACCGCCAAACAATATGATGGCCGAAGGAGAGGAGAACATGATAAAATTAGCCAGCGATTCGCCCAGAATCTGCCCGGTGAATTCGAAGATATTGTTGGCAATATTATCGCCCTGCATGGCGCATTCGTAAACCGATTCGCTGGTAAGGTCATTAATGCTGTAGTTGCGCAGCAGGCTCGGCTCTTCGGGATGCATGGTAAGCATTTCAATAGCCGTTTCCCTTACGCCCGTTGCCGATGCATAGGATTCTAAACTGCCATGCATGCCGGTACTTTTATGAAGCCTGCCTCCGGGCCTGATGATGGTATGGCCGAGTTCGCCGGCAAAGCCATCATGACCCACCACGATTTTACCATCGATAACAATACCACTGCCTACGCCCGTTCCCAGGGTGATGGTAATGAAGTGGCGCATGTTCTTACAGGCGCCGTACATCATTTCGCCCATGGCAGCTGCATTGGCATCGTTGGTGAGTTTAGCCTGAAGCCCGAACTTTTTCTGAATGAGTTCGGCCAGGGGTATGATGCCCTTCCATTTTAAATTGGGAGCGTATTCAATGGTGCCGGTATAAATATTTCCATTGGGAGCGCCGATGCCGATGCCCGCAAAATTTTTAACGCCGCCCGATTTTTCGATCATGGGCATTAATTTTTTATACAGGTCTTCTATAAAATCTTCCACCACTTCGTGTTCGTTGCTGGGAATACGGTCTTGTTCCAGTATCTCACCTTTATCATTTACGATGCCGAATTTGGTGGTGGTGCCGCCTATATCGATGCCTATTGCATACGCTGTCTTTGTTGCCATATTAACTGCAATTAATAATGAATAAGAACCCGGGTATGTTCGTTTGAACCGGGATTAATGTCCGCCGCCTTTTGTGTTTGCCAGTTCATCCAGGTCGATGCCCTGTTTTTTCAGTTCGGCTTTTGACCTGATGGCGTAATAAGCCAGGTAAAGAAAACAACCGATACCTACCACATACGACATGCTGATTCCCAATAAATGATCGGCTGATAAATATCCCTGCAGAAGGCTTACAAGACCGCCGCCGCAGATCATAAATATCAGGAAGTTGGATCCTTCGCTGGTATGTTTTCCCAGGCCTGAGATAGACAAGGTGAATATGCAGGGCCAGAGTGTTGAACAGAATAAACCCACACTGCATATTGCATACACACTGATCTGGTGGTTGGGAGAGAACATTACGATCAGCAGTGCAATAATGCCGCAGGCACTGAATATGAGCAATTGCCTGGCAGGATTTCCTTTACTCAGCAGGTTTGCAATGATCAACACCACGATTACAGCTGCATATACATAAAAATCTTCGAGCTCGTGTTTTGCGATCGCATTCACCAGCAGGAATACGCCAAAAGCAAGGTAGGGCATCAGGAACTGTAATATCTTTTTAGTGCTGTTTCCGAAACCGAAAGCATCAGCAGAAGCAGTCCATCTGCCGATCATCAAACTTGCCCAGAAAAGGGAGATATACGGGGCAGCTCCGCTGGTGGGAGTACCCAGTTTCTGCTTCATGAATTCAGGAAGATTGGCTGCTGTACTAACTTCAACACCTACGTATACAAAGATGGCGATCATACCCAGTATCAACTGGGGATATTTGAAAGGAGAACCACGGTCAACCCAGGTTGATTTGGATTCGGCCAGCTCTTCTGTATTACTCACCAGTTTATTGGGTACTGATGAAAAATAAAATATGGCGGCAACCACCAGGAAGGCGGCGCCCAATATCAGGTAAGGTGTTTTAACTACACTCAATGAACTCACCGCAATGGCAGACACAGAACCGAAGATGGCCAGGTTAACGATCAATGGACCGATGGTGGTTCCCAGGTTGTTTATACCACCGGCCATACTCAGGCGTTGAGATCCCGTACTGGCGCTTCCCATATTGATCGCTAAAGGATTGGCCGCTGTTTGCTGTAAAGAGAATCCCAGCCCGATCACAAATAACCCGGAAATAAAAAGCGGAAAGGATTCAGCACTTGCTGCAGGGATGAACAGTAAGGTACCGATCGCAGAAACGATCAATCCCACACTGATCCCATTCTTATACCCGATCTTATTGAGCAGGTCCTGCTTCAGCATTTTGCTGATGATGAAATAAAGGATCGCACCAACAGAGTAAGCAACGTAAAAAGCAAATGAAACCATTTGCGCCTGTACCTGGGAAAGCTGCAACTTTTCCTTGAATACCGGAATTAAAACATCGTTACTTGCTGCCACGAAACCCCAGAAAAAGAAAACACTGATGAGGGTCGCAAATTGACCCCACCTGGTCTTCTGAGAGGTGACTCCCTCAATGGATGATAAATCTTTTTGTTCTGTTTGCATGTCGTTAAAAATTTTATGGCTGAAAGTAAAATAAATTGAGCAGCATGAAAAATTTAATTTAATTGGTTCACAACAAAATCATTACTAAATTGAAGTGTATAAATCAGCAGCATGGAAATAATACACGTTAGCGCAGAATGTTATCCGTATGCAAAAGCCGGAGGCCTTGCTGATGTGGTGGGAACCCTTCCCAAGTATCAACAGCAATCAGGTCATATTGCCAAAGTGGTAGTGCCCATGCACCGCACCAAATTCCTGTACGATAATGAATGGAATGTTGAACATAAAGGCGGCTTTATGATGGATAACCGTTACCTGGATTATACCATCATCAAAGAGAAAACAAATAAACTTGATTTTGATCTTTACTGCGTGGATATATACGGCTTACTTGACCGGGAAAATATTTACAGTTATGATGACGATGCCGAACGTTTTACCGCTTTCCAGGTAGCCGTAGTGGATTGGCTTAGCAAATGGGAACATAAGCCCGATGTGGTACACGTACATGATCATCATACAGCACTGATCCCTTTTATGATGCGGTATTGTTTTGCCTACCAGCATTTGTCTTCCATACCAACCGTACTTACCATTCACAATGGCCAGTACCAGGGCTGGATGAGCTGGGATAAAAGCTTTAATATTCCTGCCTGGGATACCTGGCAATGGGGGCTGCTCGACTGGAGCAATACCATCAATCCCCTGGCATGCGGGGTAAAATGTGCCGACCGGGTTACCACCGTTAGTCCGAGTTATATGGAAGAACTTACCCAAAGTGCAAATGGCCTGGAGCAATTGTTTGTAACAGAGAAATTCAAGTGTACCGGTATTTTGAACGGCATTGATACCTATGTGTGGAACCCTGAAACGGATACTTATATCCTGGATAATTATTCCATTGATGATATAGAGGCCGGCAAGCAGCTCAATAAGAAGAAACTGTGTAAGGATTTTAAGCTGGATATCAAAAAGCCCCTGTTTGTATTCATTGGCCGTATGGTAGGTGAAAAAGCAGCCGATCTTTTACCCCAGGCAATAAATGACTCATTCAGCCACATTGGAAGTAAAATGAATTTTTTAATTTTAGGAAGCGGTGATCCGGCGGTTGAATCACAACTAAGCGCTTTAAACAACAGTTATGTGGGATACTACAACTCACAGATAGGCTATAATGAAAAGTTATCACACCAGATGTATGCCGGGGCAGATTTCCTGCTCATGCCAAGCCGGGTGGAGCCATGCGGCCTCAACCAGATGTATGCATTGCGCTATGGAACCATACCCGTTGTTCGCCGTACGGGCGGATTAAAAGATACGGTGATCGATTTTGGTGAACCGGGCGGATACGGGATCTGTTTTAATTATGCCACGGTATGGGATATCACGTATTCTATTCACCGGGCGGTAGAACTCTATGATGATAAAGAAAAGATGGCCGAGATCAGGGAGCAGGTGATGAAGATTGATAACAGTTGGGAAAGCAGTTCAGAAAAATACATTAACCTATATAACTCTATACGTCAAATTTAAATCCATATATGATCAGCAAATCAGTAGTAGCCGTAATACTTGGAGGCGGTGCAGGCAGCCGCTTATACCCGCTTACATCTACCCGCAGTAAACCCGCTGTACCCATTGCCGGAAAATACCGGTTGGTGGATATTCCTATTTCCAACTGTATCAATTCAAATATCAACCGGATGTTTGTATTAACGCAATACAATTCGGCTTCCCTCAATAAGCATATAAAAAATACCTACCAGTTCAGTGCCTTCAGCAGTGGCTTTGTGGATATACTGGCAGCGGAACAAACACCCGATAGCCTCGGTTGGTTCCAGGGAACGGCTGATGCAGTTCGTCAGTCACTAAAGCATATCGGCAATAATGATTTTGAATACCTGCTAATACTCAGTGGCGACCAGTTGTATCAAATGGATTTTGGCGACATGCTGGATGCACATATTGCCAAAGGCGCCGACATCAGCATTGCCACCATTCCCGTAGCGGAAAGAGAAGCATCTGAATTTGGCATACTGAAAGCCAATAAAGAGAATTACATCACTTCGTTCATTGAAAAGCCGGCAAAGGAATTATTGCCCGACTGGATCAGCGATACCGGTAACGATATGCAGGTGCTTGGCCGTAATTATCTTGCTTCGATGGGTATCTATATCTTCAACCGCAAATTACTGTTCGACCAGTTGCTGAACGATAAAAAGGATGCCACCGATTTTGGTAAGGAGATCATTCCGTCTTCCATTGATAAATACAAAGTACTCAGTTACCAATACGATGGCTACTGGACTGATATTGGTAATATCTATTCTTTTTATGAGGCCAACCTGGCGCTTACAATGGAAATACCGCCATTCAATTTATTTGATAATACCAAGGCCATCTTCAGCCGTGCCCGCATGTTGCCGCCCATGAAAGTGGCAGGCACTTTAATTGAAAGCAGTATACTGGCCGAAGGCTGTATCATTCACGGATCAAAGATCGCAAACAGCGTAATAGGCATACGTACCCGCATAGGGAAGGAGACGGAGATAGAGAACACCTATATCATGGGAAGTGATTACTATGAGACCATACCTGAAATGGCTTATTCCATTCAAAAAGGAATTCCAAAACTGGGTATTGGCGAACGCTGTAAGATCAAGAACGCCATCGTGGATAAAGATTGCCGCATTGGTAACGACGTAAGTATTACCGGCGGCGCTCATTTGCCCGACAGCGATCATGCATTGTTCACCGTTAAAGACGGCATTGTAGTGATAAAAAAAGGCGCTATCCTGCCCGATGGATTTGTGATATAGATACTATAGTAAAATATTCCACAACAATTGCTCCATCCATTTCTTGGAATCGGGATCATCGGATCTTACCCAATCTTTTGTGCGTTCGTTGATGGTTGCATACAAGGTCTTCATGGTATAACTCTTTTTTGAACTTACCGGTTTAATGTTAGCCGTTGCTACATTATTCACCATGATCTTTGTGGCGATCCAGGAAGTATATAGTCTTGGAATGGTAAGGCCCAGTATCATGCCCGGCAGGCCGCTGATGGAACATGGGCCGCCCGGTATGGTGATCTCATCGGTATAAAAAGCAAATACGTATACGCTGTCGTTTATCTTGCCTTCTGCTTTGCGGCAGTTGAACCCGGCGATCATCCTGCTTTCATTAACCATCCTCCAGTGAATGACCGGGATGGAATCTTCGGTGATGAAGTTGCTTCCGAATACCGTTTTCTGCATCGAAAATTTATTGTTGTCGTGGTCGAAATACCAGACATTCTCTTCATCATTCCTTCTGAGCCATTCGGGTACTTTGCCGGTAGGCGCCCAATGGTCGAACTTGTAAATACTCTTGTTGTCGGCAAAGGTATACAGGTAATAACCTGTTTTAAACTGCGGCATTGCTTCCTTAAGCATTTCCTCCCAGGAATTATTGCCCATTGTTTTCTTTACATTGGTCTTTACTTCGTATTCGATCACTGCTTTGTCGATGAATTGTTGTGCCTGTGTGGTTGCTGCGGCTAATAGAAGTACGGCAGCAAACAAACCTGTTTTTATGTTGATTGATTTCATGTATTAATTATTTTGCGGCGGCGCCTTTGTTTTTAAAATTCCAGGTAAAACCGATCATCCAGTAACGCTGCAGTCGGTCGTTCCGTACTTCGGTGAAGGTATTGCTGTTGAAATTCCTGCTCAGGCCTACGTTCTGGTTCAGGATATCACGTACCGTAAAATAGGCCGTGAATTCATCTTTCTTGAACGTCTTCTGCAATCTTGCATTCAGGATATGAGTGCTGAATCCATTCAACTGGCTCGTTTTCTGCTGCGTATAAAAATCGTAGTCGGAGCTTATAGATAAACTCTTCAGTATATACACGGTTGCATTGAACGAAAGCGTATTCACGTAATAATGCGTGGAGGTATTGCTCAGTGAAGTTTTACTGCTGTTGTAAGAGAAATCATTGCTCAGGCCAAAATCGTATTTTTTGTCTTTTGATTTTGAGATCCACATATTCAAACCAACGCCCAGGTTATTGGAATAGTTCGTAAGGCTGTTGAAAACATCCGCTGTTCTGCTGTACCTGAAATTAGGTCCCAGGTTGAACCGGGTATTGATCTTCTTTGCCTTAAATCCGATGCCGGTCCATAAGTTCATGGAATAATTTCCATTGGTGTTGATGGGCTTGGTGATGGTTTTGCCCGAATCAAGATCAATGATGCGGTTGTTGGTGATGGCATTGCTGGTGAACCGTACATTGAAAGACTGGTACATGAACATATCTTTCAGGAAATTGTAAGTGTTATGCGAAATATTGAATGAGTTGGTGAACGATGGCTTCAGGTCGGGGTTGCCAATGTACTGGTTAAAATAATCGGTGTTGTTGCGCAACGGCTGCAACTGGTTAAGCGATGGCTGGTTGGTGCTGCCGTTGTAATTGATACGCAGGTTATGCTGTGATTTGTATGTGTAGTTAAAACTGGCAGAAGGGAAGAAGTTGGTGTAATTGCGGATATAATCCTTGTTCAGACTTTTATCCACCAGGTCGAAATGTGTGAACCCAAAGCCCGACCCGAAATTGAATTTTATTTTCTTGCCGCTGTAGTTGATACGTGCCGATGGTTTGTTGATGAGAATGGATTGCGTGAAGTTATTGGTGAGCGAATCCACTTCCACATCATACTTCTGCGATAAGGGCGAATAAGTATAAGTAACCTGGTTATTCTTACCATAGTTATAACTGAGTTCATAAGCCAGTTCCAGCGAGTACTTGGCGCTCAGCGGTTCGGTATACACCAGTCTTGACGAAACTTTTTGTGTTGACTTATCCGTATTTCTTTGTTGATTGATGCTTTGTAAAGAACTGGGCACCCCATTGGAATAAACCTGGTTAGTTGATTTGAGGAAACTTGTTCCATCGGTGGTAAGGCCATTCCAGTCGGTATTCAGCGACAGGGTCCTTCTTGGCTTTTTAAATTTGTGTTTATACAACAGGCTTCCATAAAGCGCCTGTTTATCGTTATCGAGCCTTACGTTGCTGTTGGAAGTGTTTTTCAGCGTACCCGTGTTGCCGGTACTTGTTGATGACCTGTCTTCCTCGCTTTCTGTATGATAGAAATTGGCTTTTGCCGTGAATTTGATGGTATTGTTAGAGTCGAGCTTTATCTCGTAACTGCCGCTTGTTTTAAAATTGTAGCGGTTTACATAGGTGTCGGTGGCCGACTGATCGATCAGCAGCGAGTCGTTGGGATATAATGATTGCGCATACCGCTGCATGCCATTATTATAAACCTGGCTGTTGTATTTTGGCGAAAGGTTCAGTGTTTGCTTATCATTCCATTTGTTGCTGTACTGAACACCGGCGTTGATATTTTTAATAAACCCGTTCTGGGTGTTTACATACGGCTCGTCGTCTGAAGAATTTCCACCGGTCCACATCATCATTACACCGCCATCATCATCTATCGACATACTGATGTTCTCATTTTCACCCCCAAACTTCTCTGCATCTTCCCAGTTCAGCCCGTCCTGGCCAGTATTACCGGTAAGCAAAAAGGCCGAGAGTTTTCTTTTTCCTTTAAAAGAACTGAGCATGATATTGCTGTTGTAACGGTCATCCCGGTTATTAAGAAAACCGCCGGCCACATCGATCTTGCCGAAGTACCCCTTCTTGCGGTCTTCTTTCATTTTAAGGTTGATCGTTTTTTGTGTTTTACCGTCATCAATACCGGTAAATTCAGCCTGCTCACTTTTCTTATCAAATACCTGCACTTCTTTTACCGCATCGGCCCGCAGGTTCTTTACCGCCATGCCGGGGTCATCGCCAAAAAATTCCTCCCCATCTACCAAAACCTTGGTTACTTGCTCGCCCATGGCCGTTATCTTACCGCTTTTATCAACCTGTATACCCGGCAGTTTCTTAAGCAATTCCTCTACGTTGGCATTGGCGCTCACTTTAAAACTGTCGGCTGTATAAATAGTGGTATCGCCTTTTACCCGGATCGGGTTTCCGCTTTTAACGATCACTTCCTGTAATAGCTTACTTTTAGAAGTAACGGCGATCTGGGGTATGCTGGATGTAGCTTCATTCACGGAGATATTGTCCACAAAATCCGCAAAGTAGGGGTGGGTGGTCATAAGAATGTAATTACCATTCTTAATGTTCTTAAACGAATAGTTTCCCTTACTGTCTGTTCGGGTAAATTTGTAAAGAACCGAGTCAACCGGGGTAAGCAGAAGGATAACCGCATTAGCGATCCCTTTTTTCTGACTGGTGTCGGCAACGGAGCCAGACAGGGAATTGGTTTGGGCTGTACCGGATAATGCGCAAAGCATTACAGCTATCAACAGGGCAGATAGTTTAGGCATATACTTTAATTGGCTTTTAAATCTAAAACTAAATTCTTAGTTAAAGATGAATATATTTATTCAGAATAACTAAAACTCAATTCTTAAATTTACGTTAAAGCGAATTTCTCTATTTTATCCAGGGCTTCTCAATTCAATTACACCAATGGCAACAACTAAAAGACAACCGGTTAAAAAGGGAAGCAAAACAACCACCGTTACTGCCACACATCCTGTAAAAAAATACGAAGAGGAACATTTTATTGATTCGGAGAAACCGGTATGGAATTATTCGTTATTTACCGATGAAGACATCAGTAATTTCAAGAATGGTACTTTATACAACGGCTACCAGAAGTTTGGTGCTCACCAACTGCAGGTACTGGATACCGATGGGTTTTACTTTGCTGTATGGGCGCCCAATGCTACAAAGGTTTCGGTGGTGGGTAATTTCAATGGCTGGAAAAGGCAACTGCATCCCTTGTTTGTACGGCTCGATAAATCAGGGATCTGGGAAGGCTTTATTCCAAATATAAAAAGCGGGGAGGCGTACAAGTATTACATCAGGGGTTATAAAGGGGTGGAGCTGATGAAAGCTGATCCCTACGGCCAGTATGCAGAACTCAGGCCCGCCACCTCTTCCATCAGTTATACACCGGAACATAAGTGGAATGACACAGCCTGGATGAAAAAACGTAAGAAGAACAATGCACTGGATGCGGCCTGGAGTGTTTATGAAGTGCATCTTGGAAGCTGGCAGCGCCCTGTACCTACCGATGAAGAAAGTTTTAACACGTATGTACAACTGATAGAACACCTGGTTCCTTATGTAAAGAATATGGGCTTTACACACGTGGAGTTAATGCCCGTAATGGAATTTCCCTTTGATGGAAGCTGGGGCTACCAGGGCACCGGGTATTTTGCCGCTACCTCCCGTTTTGGAACTCCCGATGAATTCCGGCAACTGATCGATGCGTTTCACCAGGCCGGTGTTGGTGTTATTCTCGATTGGGTGCCCTCTCATTTCCCGTATGATGCACATGGCCTGTTCATGTTCGACGGAACACATACTTATGAATACGGAGATATGCGCAAAGGCTATCACCAGGACTGGAACAGTTACATTTTTAATTATAAACGGGCAGAAGTAAGGTCTTTTCTTATCAGCAGCGCCCGGTTCTGGCTCGATGAATTTCATATTGATGGCCTGCGGGTGGACGCCGTAAACTCCATCCTTCGTCTTGATTATTCAAGAAAAGAAGGTGAATGGGAGCCCAATGAATTTGGCGGCAACGGAAACCTGGAAGCGATCGAATTTGTAAAGCAGTTCAACGAAACCGTTTACCGTGATTTCCCGGATGTACAAACCATTGCCGAAGAGGCGTCAGACTGGCCGCAGGTATCGCATCCTACCACGCAGGGCGGACTTGGGTTTGGTATGAAGTGGATGATGGGCTGGATGCATGATACGCTGGATTATTTTAAGATGGACCCGCTGATGCGCCAGTTTCACCAGGATAAATTTTCCTTCAGCATCATGTATTACTATGATGAGAACTTTATGCTTCCCTTCAGTCATGATGAAGTAGTGCATGGCAAAAGCCCCATGGTTTATAAAATGCCGGGCGATGAATGGCAGAAGTTTGCCAACCTGCGTTTATTATACACCTATATGTTTACCCACCCGGGCGCCAAACTTTTGTTCATGGGAAATGAATTTGCCCAAACAACGGAATGGAATTATAAAACGGAATTAAACTGGGGCTTGCTTCAGTTTGATTGTCATAAACTAATGCAGGAATGTGTGAGAGACCTGAATCATCTTTATAAAAATGAACCAGCCCTGCACAAACTCCAGTTTGATCCCAAAGGCTTTGAATGGATCAACCTGGATAGTCGCCAGGAATCGGTGGTGGCTTATATGCGCAAGGCCCGTAACCGGAAAGACGATATGCTGGTGATATTGAATATGACCCCCGTAGTGCGGCACGACTGGAAGTTCCGTGTAAAGGGAAAAAAAGACTGGAAAGAAGTGTTTAACAGCGACAGTAAAAAGTACTGGGGTACCGGTAATGTGTTCAATCCTTCGCCCAAAGTGAAATTAGTAGATAAAAAGGCCGGTATTTATGAAATAAATCTCCACCTTCCGGCGTTAGGAGGGGTAATATTCCGGTAACCGGAATGATATTTGTGCCTTAAACCATATGAAAAACGTAACCAAACTCTGTTTATTATTTTTCCCTTCTGCTTTGTTTGCCCAAGCGCAGGACAGTTCCAGCTATTATTTTAAAAAAGGAGTTGAAGAAAAAGAAGCCAAACGTTACCAGGTAGCCAGTAAATATTTTGGAGAAGCCATTCAATTGAACCCTTCGTACACGGTTGCTTATATGGAAAACGGCTATGCCAACCTGGAGATGCGTAAGATAGACGAGGCCAAACAGAATTTTACCAGGGCTTACGACCTGGATCCTACAAACCAGGCCGCCCTGAAAGAACTGGTGGAACTGAATTATAATTATCGTCATTTTCAAAAAGCCATCGACCTGGCGCAGAAATGTAAAAGCTGCCCCAATGCCGACCGGATAGTGGCCATGTCGCACTACCAGCTGGAAGACTATCCAAAAGCAGAGAAGAAACTACTTGCCTTGCTTGAAAAAGATCCCAATGATGCCGAGCTTACTTACCTCACCGGCAGAAATTATATGGACATGGGAATGGAAGATAAAGCGATACCGTATTACGAAAAAGCGATTCAGTTAGATGAGCATCGCAGCAACTGGTTCTTTGAACTGGGCTTGCTGTATTATAACAACAACAATTTTAAAAATGCCGTAGTGGCTTTTAATAAAGCTGCCGAAAAAGGGTTTGTACAAAGCAACGACTTTAACGAGAACCTGGGCTTTGCATACTTGTACAGCGGCGAATACGAAAAAGGAGAGAAGCTGCTACTGGAAATTTATGAACGCCGCCCGGGAGATAAAGATATTCTGCGGGATATGGCCCAGGCCTATTACGACGTTAAGAAGTACGATAAGTCGCTGGATATCTGCCAGAAACTTTTAGAAGCAGATAAGAACGATGGAAGAGCCTTGTACCAGGCAGGGATGTGTTTCCAGAGAAAGGGGCAGGTTAGCCGCGGGCAACAAATGTGCGACCGGGCCATTGAGTTAGACCCCACACTGAATAAATTACGCCAGAAAAAAATGACCGCAGGGTTATAAAAATCATACCACCGCTTTTGCGATTGATGTTTAGTTTGTAGCCGGGAGGAAGCTCCCGGTTTTTTTATACTACAAAATTGTCCGGACATGCCCGGACAATTTTGTAGTATACATCTCAAACTTAAAACTCAACACGATAACTCACTGTTGGGAAGATACCTGTTTGATTCACCTTCCGTACTTTCTGACGATCCCGGTCATAGTATGAATAGAATTCGTTTTTATGATTGGTTATGTTCTGGATATCAAACAGCAGGGTTTGGGTGATCCTTTTGCTGTTTATTTTATAAGAGAACCCGATATCGAAACGATAGTAAGGCGATCCATTCAATGTGAAATACCGGTCTTTTACATACACCGCTTCGCCTTTCTGCTTTGATTTTTCTACATCAATGGGAGAGTTTCGCAGCGAACCACTGGCAACAATTTTTGCATTCACACCCAGCAGTTGATTTTTCTTAGGCTTCCATTCTTTACCCGCCACCAGGTTCAACTGATAATCCCTTGCATACCTTGTTTTGAATTCTTTACCACTATATGTGTTGTAGGTGGATCTGAAAACAGACCCTGCAAAAAGAAAATAAAAATTATTGGCAAACGGTTTTTCCAGGCTCAGGTCAATACCATAGTTCTTTCCTTTTCCCTTGCTCACCAATGCAGAATCAACACTCACCAATCCATATACATCACCGGCATTCAATATGGAGAAATAACTCTCTTTGTCTTTTTCTACCGGAACTTTATAAAGATGCTGGTAATACGCTTCCGCTTTTACACGGATATTCCTGAAAATGATCCGTTCGTATGCAAGAACAAGATGGGCAGCCCTTACCAGGTCAAGCGATTTGTTTATGTTGCCCGCATTCGTTGACACATCGGTATTTTTAAAATAGTAAGTAGACAGGTGCTCTGGTTTGCTGTGCAGTCCGCCAGAAATGGTAATTGATTGACCAGGCCTCACCTGGTACGATACAGACGCACGGGGTTCCAGGCTCTTGCTGTCATTCAGGTCAAAGAAAGAACCATGTAATCCTGTATTTACTGTCCATTTATTATTCAACCGCCATTTCCACTGGGCATAAGCCTGGTAGTATATGGCATTGCCTTTTCCATTGATGAAACTTTTCCAGAAACCATCCGTTTCATCATAGTATTCACTATTATAATCAAATCCAAGCCGGCTTGCAATGATACCGGCCCGAAGCAGGTGCTTTGTGTTGAGTTTGTTATTATACAACACACTTGCCCGGTAAGCCGTATTCATGAATTTGGTTCGTACAATATCCACTTTGGAATAATTATCTGCCGGGTTCAGTGTATCGGTGCTTAAATTATACCGGTCGCCGGTAACACTGAGGATGGTCTTCAGGTATGAATTGGGTGTGATAAAATACTGGTGAGATAACCCGATCACGCCGAGTTTTCCTTTTCCGCTGTAATTCACATTCTCATTGTCCTCATCCCATTTTGTTTTATCCTTCTCCACATCACGTTCTGCTTTATTGGTACCGCCGATGCCAAACAGGGAGAAGGTTCCGGCTTTCTTGGAAGGAAAATTCAGTTTGAAAGAAAGATCCTGGTATTCCGGCACCACACCTCCATCAAGATCAAGAAAACCTTTTAGCAGCGCCAGGGTAGAATAGCGGTAATTAAAAAGATAGGAGGCCTTGCTTTTCTTTGAGAAAGGTCCTTCTGCTGATGCTTCAATGCCTAAGGCGCCGATAGAAAATGTACGTTCCATCTTATCCTTGTTGCCGTTGCGGAAGTTGAGGTCGAATGTACCGGATAATGCATTGCCGAATTCGGCAGGGAAAGCGCCTGTATAAAAATCGCTGTTGCCCAGCATACTGCTGCTGAGCATACTGATGGCGCCGCCCGATGATCCCAGTCCGCCAAAGTGGTTGGGACTTGGTATCTCTATGCCCTCTAATCTCCATAGTACTCCTTTAGGCGAATTGCCCCGTACTACGATGGAATTATCCATATCGCCGTTATTGCTTACGCCGGCAAAGTTTTGCGCCATCCGGCCCGGGTCAGAAACAGAAGCGGCATACCGCCTGGTATCTTCTACTGAAAAGGAACGGGCACTTACGGTGGCGAATTCATTGGTGGCCCTGAGTTTGTTCTTGCGAACAGAAACTTTTACTTCTTCCAGCACCTTGATCTTTTCGGTTAATGCAATATTTACAAAGATCTCTTTACCGGAACTTACCAATACTTCCGCAACGATCTTCTGCTCATAGCCTATCAATGTTATGAGCAGCGTTTGCCGGCCTATCGGAATATTTGTGATGGTGAAATTTCCCAGTGAATCGGTAACCGTGCCTTTGTTGATGCCGTTGATGGTTACGGTGGCTTCGGGCAGTGGCCTCTTTGACTCGGCATCAATGACTGTGCCTTTGATTGACTGGGTGAATGTGCTGTTTTGGGCTTTTAAGGTCATGCAGGTACAGGTAAGTACCAGTACCGTAGCCCAGAATAATTTTTTGTTCATGGCTTTTAGTTTTTTGGGTTGAATTAAGATTTCAAAACCGGTGCGAAATTATTGAAGGGAGATGTACAGAAATGACTGCAGTGTATGAACTGTTGTGCGGGCCGGATGAAATGTATATTATATCCTTAAAAAGAACCTTGGCGTTTGTGTTTTTAAAATCCGGTACAAACTTTTAAAACTGTTTGCTGCTCCACGGTCTAGATCACATCTTAAGCATCTTTTTCTTCCCCAAAAACACCTCCGCCATCATACACCGGGCACTTCCGCCACCGGTCGTTTCAATGGTATCCAATGGGGAGTGAATGATGCGGTTATGTTTTTGCAGCATTTCAACCTGCACCGTTGTAAGTGAGTTATATGCCTGCGACGACATCACTAATAACAATTCACCATTAACATCACTCACCTGCAGCATATTGCCTGCAAAATGATTCAGCTGGTCAGAAGAAATATCGATCACCTCTTTATTTGTGTGCTGCAAAGAAGCAATGACCTTTTCTCTTTCTTCTCCATTATGGATAGATGCAAGACAAATAACTGCATAGGCATTCCCAATGCACATCATCACATTGGTATGATAAATATCAATGCCCTTATTATCGGTTGCGGTAAATGTTAAAGATGAATAGCCCGTAAGCCGGCAGAATTCGCTTAATAAGCTTTCATCAGTTCTTGGCGAGAGGCAGGCATAAATAATTTTATTATCCCTGTCGAGCACCATGCTGCCGGTACCTTCTAAAAACAGATCATCAGATTCGTACCTGCTCAGGTCAACCGTTTCAGAAATGGTAAATTTGTTTTTGATAGCATCCAGCACATGTGTTTTTCTTTCCTGCCGGCGATTGGATGCAAACATAGGGTAGAGGAATACATTTCCGTCTTCATGAAAGGATATCCAGTTATTGGGAAAGATGGAATCGGGTGTAAAAGGATCGGGCGTATCGTCTATCACCATTACATCCACTTTGTTATTCCGGAGTACATCTACAAAATCGTCAAACTCCTTTAACGCTTTTTGCTGTACATGCCCGGTATCTTTTTGAAAACTATTATTCACGGCTGTTTCGGCATTGAAACCAAAATTAACCGGGCGTATCATCAGCAGTTGGTGAGTGTTCTGCATATCAATGCGGTTTGGCAAAATTCATTTCGCCGGCTTTTACAGCTACAGGCAATGCATTTTCTTTTGGCGGAATGGGACATTTATAACCAGCCGAATAAGCGCAATAGGGGTTGTAAGCCTTGTTAAAATCCAGCTGCAGGCGATCGTTCTTTATATCCTGTTTGTAAAACTCCAGGTATCGGCCGCTGCCATAACTCTGGTCGCCTGTAGTAAGATCGGTGAAAGGAACGAAGAGATAATCTTTATACCGCTCTGTCTTCATCAGGTCTTTGCTTTGATAAACATAAAGCAGTAACTCTTTGCCGGCAATAGTAAAACCCAGTTTGCCGTATTTGAAATAATGTTTGAAGGTATTAGCCGATGTCTTCATGGTAAAACCAATGCTGTCGGTTATTTTTTCAAAGCGACAGTCTGCATTAAATGTCCTGCTGACCGGGAAGAAGCGGAAATATTTTTTATTATTCTTATTCACCACTTCGTGGGAATCCACATACTTTTTCTGGTAGGCCTTTATGGATTCAACATAAAAATCTTTTTGAGCAAGTGATGTTTGTGAAATCACAAGGATAGTAAGTAAAAAGAAAAGTTTCGGCATAAATAAAACTTAAGCATTGAACCACTAAGGCGAAAAGGAACGAAGTAGCACAAAGTAAATTTTGTGTCTTGGTGACTTTGTGGTTCAAAAAATATCTAATTCATCATCAGTACATTCACGCTTCGCTGCAGGATATTGAATGCGATCTCGGCCATCAGGTTCTCTTTATCAAGCGTAGGATTTACTTCGGTGATCTCAAAACAGCAGATCTTGCGGTTCTGCATGAATTTACTGATCAGGTCTTCCACTTCCCGTTCCTTTAATCCATTGCTCACCGGGGTGCCGGTTCCTCTGGAGATGGATGCATCTAAACTATCCACGTCGAAGCTTACATATATATCGGTGCAGTCGCTTAAGTAGCGCAATACTTTGCGGCAAACGTTCTCGGCGCCTGTCCTTCTCACTTCCGACGTAGTGATCACTTTCATGCCGTGTTTTTCGATCAGGTGCTTTTCTTCCTTTTCAAAATCACGCAACGAGATGAACACCACGTCTTCCGGTAAAACCTTTTGCCCGATCTTACCCATGTGCTTCAGTTGTTCCCATTGCTTGAATGTTTTTTCATCCAGGTCGTGCACTTTACATTCTTTATTATCTTCTGCAATGGAAACAGCCAGGGGCATACCATGCATATTGCCCGAAGGGGTGGTGTAGGGGGTATGCAGGTCGGCATGGGCATCAATCCATATCACACCGAGTTTACTTTTTGGCTTGGCCATTTTTATCCCGGCAATGGTACCGCCGGCATTGCTGTGGTCGCCGCTGATCACCACCGGGAAGAAGTGCCCCTTGATGGAATCGCATACGGCCCTGCTCACCCGCTCGTACATAGTAAGTACGCCCTGCATGCGCTTGGCATAGGGCGACTGGATGGGTTCAAATAAGATCCGGTTCTCTACTTCAATTTTTTCTGAAGGAAAGTGAACAAAGAAATTACTCATGAAGTCGAGGGCGGCAATTTTAATGGCTTCAATACCCAGGCTGGCGCCACGGGTTCCGGCCCCGATCTCCGAGGGTACTTCAATCAGTTTTATATTTTTCATAAAGAAGGCTTCGTTATAGCAGGTTCAAATCTACAACATTCCTTTTTAAGGGATTATTGTATGCGGCCGGCCCTTTTGCCCCCGTTTTCGCCAGATAATTGCTGGTAAAGAGTTACAGGCCTGTTTATGCAATATTGGCCGTCTTCTGTCGTTACAAAGGCAGGCAATCCCTAAAAACTCAACTGCTTTTACCCCCAAACCCTAAATCATGTTTGTTTGTGCTTGATTTAAATGAAAATGCCCCTGGATTGCAGGGGCATTTCTATTAAAGTGTGTATTGTTTAGAATTGTTCCAGCTTACTGAAGAAAAAGTCTCCTTCAATTTTTGCATTCTCATTACTGTCACTTCCGTGAACGGCATTTTCGCCGATGGATGCGGCATATAATTTACGGATGGTGCCTTCTGCTGCTTCGGCCGGATTGGTAGCGCCGATCAGTTTGCGGAAATCTTCCACAGCATTGTCTTTTTCCAGTATGGCTGCGGTGATAGGGCCACTGCTCATAAAGTCAACCAGTTCGCCATAAAAAGGTCTGGCGGCATGTACGGCATAAAATTCTCCTGCTTTTTCCTTGCTTAGTTTGGTCATTTTCATGGCAACAATGCGGAAACCGGCGGCATTTATCATTGATAAGATAGCGCCTGTATTTCCTTTAGCTGTTGCATCGGGTTTGATCATGGTAAATGTTCTGTTGCTCATTTTTTTCTTTTTTGAGCCGCAAAGATAGGCAGTTTGAGGTTTGAGGTTTAAGGTTTTTGGCATTTTTTAGTTAGAAAGCTGTTATAAAACTTCAAACCACAAACTTCAAACCCCAAACTGGAAACTGGAAACTGGAAACTTTCAATTACATTTGCGCCGCTTTATGCAGCCACTACAAAACTTAAATAGCCAGTTAACCCAGCCCAAAAACGTGGTGATAACCATGCACCAGAAACCCGATGCAGATGCCATGGGTTCGTCGTTGGGCCTGTATCATTTTCTCACGCAGTTTGGGCATAACGTTACCGTTATTTCCCCTACCAACTGGGCCTCTTTTTTAAACTGGATGCCCGATTGTAAGAAAGTGCTGGATTATGAAGCGGTGGAACCGAAGGCCAATGCGGCCATTGATGTGGCCGACTGGATATTCTGCCTCGACTTTAATATACTCAGTCGTACCAAGCGCATGGAAGAAAAACTGGCGCAGGCAAAGGGCGAAAGGATATTGATCGATCATCACCGGGAACCACAGGTGGAAATGTTTGCCTATGGCAACAGCGATACAGGCAAAAGTTCTACCGCTGAAATGGTATATGATTTTATTAAGGCTACAGGTTTTGATGATAAGATAAATGAAGCAGTGGCCGAATGTTTATATGCCGGCGCCATGACCGATACCGGTTCATTCCGCTTTCCTTCCACTTCGGCCAGTGTACACCGGATGGTGGCTGATCTGAAGGAGAAGGGTTTGCAACATAGCCGGGTTCATGAAGAGCTTTTTGATAATTTTTTAGAGAACCGTTTTCGTTTCATTGGTCATGTATTGATGAACCGGATGGAGGTTTTTTACGAGTATAACACGGCGCTGATCGCCATACCACAGGCCGATCTTATCAAATTCAATATCCGGACCGGTGATACCGAAGGGTTGGTGAATTACCCGTTGAGCATACAGGGTATCAAACTGGCAGCCATCATCATCGACCGGGGCGAAGAACGTAAGAGCTCTTTCCGAAGCAAGGGAGGGTTTGATGTGAATAGTTTTGCCCGTAAATATTTTAATGGCGGCGGACACTTTAATGCAGCGGGAGGATTTAATAAAGAACCGCTTGATGAAGTGATCACAAAATTCAAGGCTGCGATGAAGGAAAACGCAGACCAATTAAGCAGTTATCAATTTTAAAAAATAAAAAACAATGAAACAATTCTTTTACCTGGCTTTTTGTGTGCTGGCATTGGCCGCCTGCACCGGTGGGTTTAAAAAAGGCGACAAAGGCCTGGAGTATAAACTTATTGCCAGCGGCAGCGGAAACAAGATCAACTACGGCGATTTTATACAATTGCATATTAAGCAGCTTTACAGCGGTACAAAAGATACCGTGCTGTACGACAGTCATGAGTTTATGCCCCGTATCCAGATCTTTGATTCGGTGAATACCCCGATCGAGTATTTTAAAGTGATGCGTAACCTGCGTATCGGCGACAGCCTGGTGATACGCATACTGGCAGATACTGTTTTAAAACGCCTCGGCGAGCAGGCTCCTCCGTTTATGAAGAAAGGCAAATACATGTACACGCATGTGAAGCTGATCAACATCTTTAAAACAAGGGAACAGGCCGATAGCGCCAATAATGCGGAAAAAACGAAGATGAAACCGAGCCTGTTTAAAAGGCAGATGGAAGAAGTGGAAAAAGAACTGTCAAAAACCAGTAAGGAGCAGATGGGAAAAGATGATAAGATCATTGCCGATTACCTGGCTAAGAATAATATCAAAGCACAACGGACAAAGCTGGGTACCTATGTAGCCATACAAACTGAAGGCACCGGTGAGCAGATAAATTTCAACAGCGTGGTTACTGTAAATTATACCGGCAAAACATTAGACAGCGCTGTGGTGTTTGACTCAAACGTTGATCCGGCATTTCAGCATGTAGCACCTTACGACGTAAAGATATGGGAGATCGGCGGACCTACCAGTGTGATCATCGGCTGGATAGATGGATTGCAGCAGCTTAAAAACGGTTCAAAAGCAACCATATATATTCCTTCTGCCTTAGCGTACGGGCCACAGGGTAATGGCGATAAGATAAAACCCAATGCAAACCTGATCTTTGATATTGAAGTAAAAGATGCCATGAGCGAAGAAGCCTATAATGCTAAACAAAAGCAGTTGCAGGATGAATCAATGCGCAAAATGCAGGAGCAGGAAAAGGCCCGGGTAGACAGCATTCAAAAAGCAATGAAGAAATAATAAAGAAACATAAGTTTAATAAGCGGCCTGGTAACTCAGGTCGCTTTTTTATATGCACTATAAAGCGTAACCGCTTCCTTTGCTTCTTTCACATCATGCACCCGCAATATAGAGGCGCCGTGCAGCAAAGCGATGGTATTTAAAACCGTGGTGCCGTTGAGCGCTTCGGCAGCAGACGTTCCAAGGGTTTTGTAAATACTGCTTTTGCGGGAGAGCCCGGCCAGCAGGGGCCTGTTCAGCATAGAGAACAGTTCCATCTTTTTCAGCAGTTGAAAATTATGGAAGATGGTCTTACCAAAACCAAAACCGGGATCTATGATAATATCTTTGATGCCCAGCCGGGTACACTCATCGGTTTTTGCAATAAAAAAATCAAGTACTTCTTTTACCACATCATCGTATACAGGATGCAGCTGCATGGTTTCGGGCGTGCCTTTCATATGCATGCATATATACGGAGTTTGCAGCCGGGCAACGGTTGGCAGCATATTTTTATCAAGGTTGCCGGCACTGATGTCGTTCACGATACATGCACCTGCTTCTACCGCTGCCATGGCAACAGCGCTGTGGTAGGTATCAACAGAAATGATCGCATCGGGGTGTTTTTTAAGTATTGATCTGATAACGGGCACAACCCTGCCGGTTTCTTCTTCAATAGAAATAGGTTTGCTTCCCGGACGGGTGCTTAACCCGCCAACATCCAGTATGGCGGCGCCTGCTGCGATCATGTTTCCGGCAACAGAAACAATTCCTTCTATACCGGTATGTAAATGACCTTCATAAAATGAATCAGGCGTGGCATTGATGATGCCCATCACCAGCGGTTCATCCATGTTAAGCAACCTTCCCCTGCAGTTTATGCTGTACATCCGTATTTTCAGTTATTTTTGAACTATTATCGCACTAAGTTACAAATGCACATTGATAAATGAATACGAACCAGCAATACGATAAAGCCGTTGTATCCTGCAAAGAGATATTTCTGAAGAAGACCAAAGATTACGGAACCTCGTGGCGGGTATACCGCATTATTTCGGTAGCCGACCAGATCTATATAAAAGCAAAACGCATACGCACCATACAGGAAACGGGAACACAGAAAATAGGGGATGATATCATCAGCGAATTCAAAGGCATTCTTAATTATGGGATCATCGGTTTGATACAACTGGATATTGAAGACAATGAAACGGAAGAGCTGCCTGTTGAAACCGTAGAGAAGCTTTACAACGAAAAAGCCGCCATCGCAAAAAAGTTAATGGAAGATAAGAACCACGATTACGGCGAAGCATGGCGGGAGATGAGCCAGGAAAGTTTTGCCGACCTGGTACTTGCAAAGATCCTGCGCATTAAACAGATACTGCTTAATAAAGGGAAAACGATCATCAGTGAAGGCATTGATGCCAATTTTTACGACATCATCAACTATGCAGCCTTTGCACTGATACTGATTGATGAAAAGGTTCATGGTTCATAGTAAAAGACATTTACTTTATGAAAATGCTGGTAAATATTTCAAGGGTTTTGGTAGGAGTGCTGTTCATCTTTTCCGGCCTGGTAAAAGCCATCGATCCGCTGGGGCTGGCCTATAAAATGCAGGAATTTTTTGAGGTATGGGCTGCAGGTGGTTTTCTTCCGGGTGTAATGGACTGGCTGCACGTGCATGCATTATGGTTTTCGCTGTTAATGATCACCCTGGAAGTGGTGCTGGGTGTTGCCCTGTTGCTTGGCTGGCGTACCAAAACGGTTTCTTATCTTTTACTGTTGCTGATGCTGTTCTTCACTTTCCTTACAAGTTATGTGCTGTTCAGTGGTAAGATAAAGGCCTGTGGCTGCTTCGGCGATTGCATTCCGCTTACACCTATTCAGACGTTCACAAAAGATATCATTCTTTCGGTGCTCGTGCTGATCATCGTATTCGGTACAAAATATATCAGGCCGTTTCTGCCGGGCAGTATAAATGTGTTACTGTTCACTCTTTCTTTACTGGCTGTTTTGGGTTTGCAATGGTATGTATTGCATCACCTGCCTGTAAAAGATTGTCTTCCGTTCAAAGCGGGAAATAATATCCTGGAATTGCGTAAGATGCCCAAAGATGCAGTGCCCGATAAATACGATTATGTTTTTGTATATAAAAAGAATGGAGAGGCAAAAGAATTTAAAGTGAGTGCACTGCCGGACAGCAGTTGGGAATTTGCAGAACGAAAACAGATATTATTAGAAAAAGGGAAAAATAATATTCCCCTGATCAATGATTTTATTTTTACTACCGCAAACGGCAACGATACAACGGAAGCAGTACTGAGCCAATCCGGCGAATATTATATTCTATTTGTAAAAGAATTCAACTGGGACAAGGATACCTGGTATGGGGACTTCATGAAATTCTCCGCTGCCACAAAATTACCTGTATACATGGTAACCGGCGACCGGAAGAAAGCCAATGAGATATTCGGAAAACTGGGAGTGGTTGGGTTCCCCGTTTTCACCTGCGATGTTACGGCCATAAAAACTGCTGCCAGGGTTACCCCAACCTTATACCTGATGAACGGGCCGGTGATAAAGAACAAATGGAGCTGGGAAGATGCAAAGACGGTTGTAAAATAAACCAACATAAACGGCACATTGAGTTACCTGCTAAAAAAAATATCTTATTCCCTGTTGGTACTGCTGGGTGTAGTGGTGCTGGTGTTTGTTATGTTCCAGGGGTTTGGCGATCCGGCACGTATGATCGTGGGACAAACAGGCGATAAGAAAACAATGGACAATATCCGCAGCGAACTGTATTTAGATCAGCCAAAATGGAAACAATTTGTTCTTTACCTAAATGACGTATCACCCATTTGCGTGCACAGTCAGGCCGATATTGATAAAAAGGAACTAAAAGGTTTTTTTACCGGGGGTGAAAAGAAGTTCGGTATAAAAATTCCTTACCTGCGTAAAAGCTATCAAACAAAAAAAGAAGTAGGCAAGGTATTGCTGGAAGCATTGCCGGGTACGTTGATCCTTGCTTTTGCCGCCATGTTGTTCGCCAGCATCATTGGCATACTGCTGGGTGTTTTAGCCGCCGTTAAAAAAGGTACCTGGATGGATACTACGGCAGTGTTCTCAAGCATTGCCGGCATATCGGCTCCCTCATTTTTCATGGCCATCATCATTGCCTTTTTATTTGGCGTGGTACTTCATTCTTATACCGGGCTTAATTTAACCGGCAGCTGGTACGAGATAGATGAAATAACAGGAGCAAAATACCTCAGCCTGCAGAATCTTATTCTTCCGGCATTTACATTGGGCATTCGCCCGCTCGCCATCATTACCCAACTCACCCGCAGTTCTATGCTGGATGTGCTAAGCCAGGATTATATCCGCACCGCTTATGCAAAAGGATTGCCTAAACGAAGGATTATCTTCCGCCATGCTTTACGCAATGCACTCAACCCGGTTATTACTGCAGTTACCGGCTGGTTTGCCGAACTGCTTGCCGGCGCCTTTTTCATCGAATATATATTTGGATGGAAGGGCATCGGTAAAATAACCGTTGATGCGCTGGAAAAACTGGATTATCCTGTTGTAATGGGATCTGTGTTGCTCAGTGCATGCATTTTTATCCTCATTAACTTTTTCGCCGATATTCTGTACCGGCTTGTTGACCCAAGAATAAAATCGGCATAACAAATTCATCAGTTTTCAACCATTCCCCCGTCGATCCATTTTTTTACGGTTGCTATTTCTGCATCCGAAAGTTTTGGATTACGCATGGGCATAAAGCCTCTTTCGCCCGGATTTTTTTGTATGCGTTCTAACATGGCAGTGCCAAATTTAGAAGCGGAAGTAAAGGTTTCAAAATTTGCTTTATTGCCACCCTTTGACGGGAAATGACAGGGAGAGCATTTTGCCTGCAGAAGCGGCAGCACTTCCGCAGTATACGAAGTTGCTTTTGGTTTTGGCGCTTCTGTAGTGCTTGCGGTTGGATTGGTTTTCTTGGCGCAGGATACAAAAACAATAAGTGTTACCAGGATAGCTGCTGCAAATAAATGTTTCATGCTGTTGATTTTTAAGTTTATGGTTCTAAACTAATGAAAATACCAAAACGGCCATTGCTTTTTTTATAAGTGGGTAAAGGGATGGGATTGCTGTTAACAAACGTTTTTTATCCGTTAACATATCCTTTGTAAACAGGCGGGGTAATAAACCATCTTAAGGTCATTATTAACTTTTAAAAATTACAACTATGAAAAAGATCTTTACACTTTTATCCTCATTATTACTGGTTACTGCCGCTTTTGCGCAGTACGATCAAAAGGGAGACTGGAACAACAAAGACAGGGATGATGTTTACAAAGGCGGAGGCAAAGGGCCTGATGACAGATTTGATAAATACGACCGGAACGACGACCGGCGAATGACCTACTACTTTACCGCCCGGGAAAAGGATATGCAGATCTCCCAGATCAACCGTAACTACGATTACAAGATCCGGTCGGTTCAAAACAGATTCTTTATGAGCTGGCACGAAAAAAAGCGCCTGGTAAGGCAACTGGAAAATCACCGGGATTATGAAATAAAAGAAGTGATGGATAAATTCTACAGCAAACGAAACCTGTTTACCAATCCCAAACGCAGAGGTTATGATAAGTGGTAAAGCCCGGTTACAATAACGGGGGTTATTAATACCAGCAAAAAGAGAGGCTGCGGAATTCCGCAGCCTTCTCATTTTATATTGATGGTCTCTGTTATCCGGCAAAACAATAGGCACATTTGTGCTCCTGTGCCCGGCCAATGGCCCATACACCCGAAGGCACTATCTGCACGCCGGGTAAAATACCCGAAAGCCAATCTTTCGTTACGTCTTCGTGTTTCATGCCCATTTTTTGAGCGGCCACAGCGCTGTACACAGTGATCGCCATATTGCATACGCAAAACATGGCGCCGCTGTCCTGCAGTTCGTTAATACCGATGGGCACCGGACCAACACCTGGAACACTATATCCCGGGTTGGGTTTCCAGAACCGGTTGCGCAGCGCCGGGGCGCCCGTTGTATCGTCTTTGATATTGAACATTTCGCCGAATTTATATTTTGCCCAAAGCCGGTCTTCCATGGCAAAAGGTATTGCACTGTGGCGCCAAACGGTTACTACATTGCTTTCCTTTTCGGGCGTACCTGTTGCAAGATTCGTAAGCATAAAAACCTTGGCCCATGCAAAGGGCATCATCAGCTCATTGCCCTGGTGTGGTTCGGGAACATCATATACGATACGGTGTTTGCCATTGATCTTATTGAACCATTCGTCTGCATCCGACTGAATTTCTGCAGCCGTTAATGTTCCTGCTTTTGCAAGCGAAGAAGTGCCCAATGCAGAAAGGCCCAATGCAGCAGCGCCTGTAGCAATCGTTCCAAGGAATTTCCGGCGGGGAGAAATTGCCTCATTTTTTCTGTTCATTTTCTAAGGAGTTTAGTTTGAAGAATAAGAAGCGGAATTTAACGGAACAGTTAATCTACAAACAAGAATTGTCATTTGCAAGCAATGAAATTAAAATAGATATGCACAGCCATTGCTGCAAAACCGGTCATGCTTTTCGGAGGCTCTGCCTTCTAACCGGCATTGTGTATATTTGCAACTTAAATTTCAAGCTATATGAGAGAAGTGTATATCATTTCCGCAGTTCGTACCCCCATTGGAAGTTTTGGAGGCTCGTTAAAAGATTTTACCGCTACCCAACTGGGTGCTATTGCCATAAAAGGCGCATTAAAAAAAGCAGGAATTGCTCCTGAACTGGTGCAGGAGGTATTGATGGGAGCCGTGGTTCAGGCAAACCTGGGACAGGCACCTGCCCACCAGGCCGCAAAATTTGCCGGGCTGCCCGATAGCGTATGCAGTACTACGGTAAATAAAGTTTGTGCCAGTGCCATGAAAGCCATTATGCAGGGCGCACAAAGTATTATGCTGGGTGATGCAGATGTGGTGATAGCCGGAGGGATGGAGAGCATGAGTAACGCCCCTTTTTATGCCGATAGTTTACGCTGGGGCAATAAATATGGAAATGCGCAGTTAATAGACGGCCTTGCAAAAGACGGACTCACCGATGCATACGATGGCAAGGCAATGGGTAACGCAGCCGAGCTTTGTGCATCTACCTGCGGTATCAGCCGGGAAGGCCAGGATGCGTTTGCCGTTGAAAGTTACAAAAGAAGCCAGGCTGCCATTGAAGCAGGGAGATTTACCGAAGAGATCGTGCCGGTGGAGATACCACAGAAAAAAGGGGAGCCAATAGTTTTTGCAAAAGATGAAGAACCGTATAAGGTGAAGTTTGATAAAGTAGCAACGCTGAAAGGGGCTTTTCAAAAAGACGGAACCGTAACAGCCGCCAATGCATCTACCATGAACGACGGCGCTGCCGCACTGGTATTGATGAGCAAAGAAAAAGCAACGGAACTGGGTTTGAAACCCATTGCTAAAATTGTATCTTACGCCGATGCCACCCAGGAGCCCGTTTGGTTTACCACGGCGCCCTCGCTGGCAGTGCCTAAAGCAGTGGCCAAAGCCGGGTTAAAAATGGAAGACATCGCTTACTGGGAACTGAATGAAGCATTTTCGGTAGTAGGTATAGAAAACAGCCGCCGGATGAAATTAGACCCGGCGAAAGTAAATGTAAATGGCGGCGCTGTTTCATTGGGCCACCCGTTGGGTTGCAGCGGAGCCAGGATCATTGTAACACTGATCAATGTGTTAAAGCAGAACAAAGCAAAATACGGCGCAGCCGGAATTTGTCATGGAGGAGGAGGAGCAAGCGCCATGGTAATAGAGAATATTCAATAAAGGAAATATAAACAACGATGGAATCAGAATACGTAATAAAGAAAGCAACGCTTAATGATGTTGAGTTTATCGCCGATGTGATCATTGGTGCCGAAAAGAGCCTGACCGATAACCTCGGCCTTGCCAACTTCTTTGAGTTATCGGAAGAAGAAGTGAAGAAACTCATCATTGCCATGCTGGAAGAAGAAGTGGATGGCTGCGATTTTTCTATAAGCAGTTTCTTTATTGCCTGGTACGGAGATAAGCCCGTAGGTGCATTGGGCGGATGGGTGGAAGGGTATTACGACGGTATGTCATCCAACATGCTTAAGTCGAACCTGATTGCTTATGTCTTTCCGAAAGAGAGTCTGGTTAAAGCACAGGCCAAGATGGAAATGATCAAAGAGATGCTGCACATAGAAAGACCGATGGGTACTTACCAGCTGGAATATGTTTATGTAGATAACGATCACCGCGGAAAACGCATCACCCAGCAACTGATGGATGTTCACCTGGCTTATGCAAAACAACTGGATCCCAATGCCTGCCGGGCACAGCTTTCCTGCTTTGAGAATAATGAGTCCATCATTAAGGCGCACGAACGAAATGGCTATGTACGGATGAAAAGGTATGTATGTGATAATGAAGAAATACTCAGGTATCTTCCTTTTAATGTAAAAGTGCTGTTAGAGAAACAATTCTGATCCCGATATTTTTTAAATTGTGCCGTCCGCCAACTGGCGGACGATTTTTTATGGCATACAAAATTAAAATATGCTGCATCAGTTCTCACGAAGAAGCAAAGGCTGCCATCAGGTATGGTGCAGATGCATTGGGCCTTGTTGGCAGAATGCCCAGCGGCCCCGGGCCCATTGAAGATGAACTGATCGCTTCTATTGCTAAAACCATTTATCCGCCCATTGCCTCCTTCCTGCTTACCAGCGAACAAACGGCTACAGATATTATTGCCCATGTGAACCGGGTGCATACCAACACCGTCCAGATCGTGGATGAACTGACCGAAGGAAGTTATGATGAGATCAGGAAAGCATTGCCCCATCTTAAAATTGTACAGGTGATCCATGTAACCGGTGAAGAAAGTATTGGCCAGGCATTAGATGTGCATGAGCATGTGGATGCTATTTTACTCGACAGCGGAAATCCCCAGGCAGCAGTAAAAACATTGGGCGGAACAGGCAATACACATAACTGGGATATCAGTCGGGATCTGGTGAAGGAAGTGAGCGTTCCTGTTTTTCTTGCCGGCGGACTTCATGCCGGAAATGTGCAGGAAGCTATTAAAAGGGTAACGCCTTATGGCGTTGATATCTGCAGCGGCGTTCGTACCAATGGCAAACTGGATATTCAGAAATTAAACGCTTTCATCAGCGCCGTTAAAACCCTTTGAACAGGATTTGTTCATCTGCCCCTGATAGGATAAATTTGCAACCTTATAAACACAACAACAGAAATGCGACAAATAGCCTTTAGAGAAGCACTCCGGGAAGCCATGCAGGAAGAAATGAGAAGGGACGAGCGGGTTTTTTTGATGGGAGAGGAAGTAGCCGAATACAATGGTGCCTACAAAGTAAGCCAGGGTATGCTCGACGAGTTTGGAGAAAAAAGGGTTATAGATACCCCCATTGCGGAACTTGGTTTTGCCGCTATTGCTGTTGGTGCTGCCCAAAACGGGTTGCGTCCTATTGTAGAGTTTATGACCTGGAACTTTGCCGTACTCCCTTTAGATCAAATATTAAATACAGCCTCTAAAATGCTGGCAATGAGTGGCGGGCAGGTTGGATGTCCGATCGTTTTTCGTGGAGCAAATGGCAGCGCCGGCCAGTTAGGTGCCCAGCACTCAACTGCATTTGAATCGCTTTATGCAAATATCCCCGGTTTAAAAGTTATCTCTGTTTCCAATCCATACGATGCAAAGGGTTTATTGAAAAGCGCTATCCGGGATGATGATCCGGTTATGTTCATGGAGAGTGAAGTGATGTATGGCGATAAAGGCGAAGTGCCCGAAGAAGAATACCTGCTTCCGATAGGAAAAGCATTCATTAAAAGGCCCGGAAAAGACGTGACCATCGTTTCGTTCAATAAAATGATGAAGATAGCCATGGCTGCTGCCGAAGAACTAGCCAAAGAAGGCATTGAAGCAGAAGTGATAGACCTGGCAACCATCCGCCCGCTGGATTGGTTCACCATTTTAGAAAGCGTAAAGAAAACAAACCGCCTGGTTATTGTGGAAGAACAGTGGCCATTTGCTTCTGTATCTTCCGAGATCAGCTACCGCATACAAAAAGAAGGATTCGATTATTTAGATGCACCCATCCGCCGCATCACTTCTGCCGATGCACCCATGCACTATGCACCCAACCTGGTTGCCGCTTATTTACCGGATGTGCCAAGAACGGTGAGGCTGGTGAAGGAAGTGATGTATTTGAAGAAGTAAGATGGCGGAGGCAGGATACAGGATACAGGATACAAGATATTTCCTGCTATAGCTTAAAATTCTTGAATTAACGAGATTCATCCTGCATCCTGGATCTTGTATCCTGTATCAACAATCTTACCATTCTGTTATACATTTGTTCTGTAATAAACCCTCATGGCCTATCGCTCGCTCGAAGAATGTTTACTCCACCTGGAAAAGAACGGCCAGCTCATACGCATTAAAGAAGAAGTTGATCCTTACCTGGAAATGGCCGCCATTCACCTGCGTGTACATGAAGCAGGCGGACCGGCATTGCTTTTTGAAAATGTAAAAGGCAGTAAGTTCCGTGCGGCATCCAATATCTTCGGCACATTGGAAAGAAGTGAATTCATTTTCCGGGATACCCTGAAGATGGTTCAGCAGTTAATTGAATTAAAGAACGACCCGGTAAAAGCGATCAAAAATCCGATCAAAAATTTCAGTACTGGTTTAGCTGCATTAAAAGCATTACCTAAAAAAGATCCGGTAACAAAACCGGTATTGTACGAAGAGATAAAGATTGCTGATATACCACAAATTCATCACTGGTCTATGGATGGCGGTGCCTTTGTAACCCTGCCGCAGGTTTATACAGAGGATATGGACAAACCCGGCATCATGAATGCCAATTTAGGTATGTATCGCATCCAGTTATCGGGTAATGAGTACAAGATGAATGAAGAAGTGGGCCTGCATTATCAACTACATCGGGGGATTGGAGTGCATCAAAGCAAAGCAAATAAAAAAGGGTTGCCGCTGAAGGTAAGTGTATTTATCGGCGGGCCACCCTCGCACAGCGTGGCGGCGGTAATGCCATTGCCGGAAGGCATTAGTGAAATGACCTTTGCAGGCGTATTGGGCGCCAGAAGATTCCGGTATTCATACCAGGATGGATTCTGCATCAGCACCGATGCGGATTTTGTTATCACAGGTGAAGTATATCCAAACGAAAACAAGCCGGAAGGGCCCTTTGGTGATCACCTGGGTTATTACAGCCTGAAGCATGATTTTCCGGTAATGAAAGTGCATAAGGTTTATGCAAAGAAGAATGCCATCTGGCCATTTACAGTAGTGGGCCGCCCGCCACAGGAAGATACCAGCTTTGGTCAGCTCATTCATAAAATAACGGGTAAGGCCCTGCAGCAGGAGATACCCGGCTTAAAAGAAGTGCATGCTGTTGATGCAGCAGGCGTTCATCCCTTGCTGCTGGCCATCGGCAGCGAACGGTATACGCCCTATGCGCAAACCAAACAACCGGCTGAAATACTAACCATCGCCAATCATATCCTGGGAACCGGGCAATTAAGTCTTGCCAAGTTTTTATTTATTACGGCAGATGATGAGCACAGGCTTACTACCAATAATATTGAAGAATACTTCCGCTTTATATTAAGGCGCATTGATCTGCAAAAAGACATTCACTTTTATACAAACACTACCATTGATACGCTTGATTACTCGGGTACCAACCTTAACAGCGGCAGCAAAGTTGTGCTGGCTGCTTATGGACCGGTCATAAGAGAACCGGATACAGAAGTGCCGGCTGTATTAGAAGATCTTCGGTCATTTGAAAATGCAAAGCTGGTCATGCCGGGAGTAGTTGCTTTACAAACAAAGGCATTTATGAATTATGAAGCGACTGCCAAAGAAATAGAAATGCTCAATACGCAATGTTCAATGTACAATAACCAGTTGAAAGGCATTCCGCTGATCGTTATCTGCGATGATGCGGATTTTGTAAGCCAGGCACTCAACAATTTCTTATGGGCAGCATTTACCCGTTGTAATCCATCGCATGATATGTACGGCATCAATAGCTTTACCGAAAAGAAACACTGGGGCTGTAATGGCCCGCTGCTGATTGACGCAAGAATAAAACCGCATCATGCACCGCCTGTGCAAAAGGATGCCGCTGTTGAAAAAAGCATCAACCGGCTTTTTGAAAAAGGAGGAAGTCTTTACCCGTTAAATAAAAATGGATCCGGTTAAGGAGTAGTTTTCTTTTTTATCACCACCTGCTCGTTCAGTTTATCAAACATCTTTTTATGAAACTCCCTGAAATCGGGATAGCTGCCGGCAGGGTAGAAGGTTCGTTTGAAGTCAACCGTTATCCGTATGTTCAACAGGTTCCCTTCGGCGGTTATGGTGCGGTTGAATACGATGCCCTTGTCTTCTGTTACCATCGAAAGGCTTTCGGGCAGCCCGTCAAAAACATAATCGGCGGGTATGGTGAAATTTCCAAAAACGCTGTAGTCCTGTAAAAATCCAAAATCAATATCCGATGAACGGTCTTCGGCAATGAAAGAGTTCTTATCCAGGTCGGAAAAGAGATTCACCGTAAAGTAGCGGTAATTGCCCGAGCTGTTCAATACCGTGCTGAATTTTATCTTTTGTTCCAGCGGCAAAGAATCAGCCTCCAGGTTATTGATGGTAAACTCATCTATCTTTACAGCCGGGTATGGATTCAGGAAATAATCTTCTTTGAACTTTAGTTGGTCCTTTGTGTAATCTTCGCAGCGCTGAACACGGGCATAGTGATAACAATTTACCAGGCAGTTTCCCTTTAAGATACCAACGGAGTCTATTTCTCCCTGTATTGCCGTCATCACTTTATAATGGTATTTGCCAGACAGGATATCTTTCCATTTTCCGTTCTCACCTTCTATAATGAAGCCATTTGTATTCACCACCTGGGGCGGAACAACTTTATAATTGATCAGTTTGTTCGTGGCGTCCAGTATAAAGTAGTTATCCTGGATGGTAACATACGCCATCACCGCGTTGAACTGGCCCGCATTGGGATAGTTAGTTACCGTAAGGCCGTTGTCCCGGGTACTGAATAGAATAGGCGCTGCTTTTAGTCCGGCATCATTGAGCAGCCGTATCATCAACAGATTTATGTCTGCCAGGTTGCCTGTTTTTGTTTCCCATGTTTTGCTGATCCCGTTATCCGTATAAATGCCATCATCTTCATTCCAGGTAAGGCTTTTGCGTACTTCCTCGTACAGAAATTTCATTCGTTGTTCTGTATCTGTTATGCGCTTTGCCTCATCAATGAGTGAAGATGCAGAAGAAATGTTATTCTGAAATTGCAATCCGAAACTTTCGTCGCTCTTAAGATCCCTTATGATATCACTCCATTTAGTGCTGATGTCTTTTGTATGGTCGCCATAATCTATTTGTGATAAATGGAATTCTATACGTTGCATATAATCTTTTGCAGCACCCATAAACGGCTCATCTTTTATGCCCACCAGGTTGCGCATGATGTAGTTGCTTTTGAGCACCTTTGCTTCAATGGCGCCTTCATCTGCCGATAATATCTCGGTGGTAACATCTTGTTTATCTTCCATGTGGTCAACAATGTTGGGTTGAATGCTGAAACGGAAAAACTGAGGTATCCGTAGTTGGTACTCACTGTAACGAACCGGTATACGGCCTTGAAAATACCAGTCATTGAGATAAATGGTTTCACGTTCAATACTGTAACTGTATTCAATAATACTTCCCACTTTTACTTCGGGGAATGCAATGATCATCATTGAATGACTGGCATCAATTCTTTTTGAGTAGATGGAAGATTTTTTTACTTCTGTGGTCTGCACTTTGCCAGAGGCATCAAGATTATAGGTATTTGCATTCAGCTTGTTTATCTTTTCTTCGTTGTTACGGTTGTAATAAGGAATACGGATATCTGCCTGAGAAATGCCATTCTCTTTCAGGATCTTTATGCGTATCCGTCTTTCAAAAACAGTTTTAAAGGTGGAGAAACCAACAGTGCCGCGGTTATAGTAGGTGTTGCCATAATCGATCAGCACCATAGCGCTGGCACCCTTATCAAAATCACAATCGGTCATTTCCAGGTCGGCCTTGTCTACCTTGCCAAAACCCGGCAGGCCTTTTTGAGCCGGGGCCACGCAGGCGAATAAAATAACGAAAGCAAGGGATAAAGCAGGAGTTTTCATACCAGTTGTTTCAGCTAATATAATAAAAAGGATTTTTGATAGCATGGTTAATTGTATTTTTAAGCAATAATTTTTTTGAATGAAATCTTTCTGGCTGGCCTTGTTGCTGATGTGTGTGCATTCGCTGCAGGCGCAACATCCAAACTCTTTA
Organism: Ferruginibacter sp.; assembly: GCA_044220615.1. Taxonomy (GTDB): domain Bacteria; phylum Bacteroidota; class Bacteroidia; order Chitinophagales; family Chitinophagaceae; genus Ferruginibacter. The sequence goes on from JBGAQR010000001.1 coordinate 1,071,060, forward strand.
AAAAGTAATGCAGATGACAATACCTTGTTGTGGGAAGTGAGCGGCAACGGACTTCCCACAGCCAGCTATTTGTTCGGTACCTTTCATTTGCTGTGCAAAGATGATATCCGGTTCAGTGATGCATTAAAACGATCGGTTAGCAATGCATCGGTGCTTTATATGGAACTTGATATGGATGATCCCGCCATGTTGCTCGGCGGGCTGAGCATGATGAGCATGAAGAACGGGAAAAAACTGAAAGACCTGTTTACCGAAGAAGAGTACAAACGGGTGGAACTTTTTTTTAAAGACTCACTTAAGTCATCACTGGGTTTTTTCCAGGGCATGAAACCGATGATGCTTACTTCGCTGGTATATCCCAAGCTGATGCCTTGCGAAACAGTGACAAGCGTAGAAGATCAACTGGTAAAACTGGCGAAGGAAAGTAAGAAGGAAGTACGTGGACTGGAGACCCTGGCTTTTCAATCTTCGGTATTTGACAGTATACCTTATAAAGAACAGGCTGATGAACTTTTGAAAACGATCGACAGCCTGGCAAAATCAAAGTTGCTTTTTGATTCGATGGCAAGGGCTTATAAGAACCAGGACATGACAGCTCTTGAACACATACTTACCGATGATGATTTTGGGATGGATGAGAACCAGGACATATTGCTTGACAAGCGAAATAAGAACTGGGTGGATCAATTAAAAACGATCATGCATAAAGAACCCGTGTTTGTAGCCGTGGGCGCCGGGCATTTACCAGGGAAGAACGGGGTGATCGCTTTGTTGCGTAAAGAAGGGTATACGGTAAGGCCGGTGGAGAATAGGTGAGGAGACGAGATACAAGATACAGGATACTAGATACTGGATACTGGCAACACAATCTTTTATCGAAACAGGATCAACCAGTATCAAGTTACCAGTATCCTGTATCATTTTATAACAACATCCTTGATCGTTTTCTCTCCCAGCGCTTCATTTACTCTCTCTATGATCTGTTCTTTCTGATAAAGCAGCTCGTTCTTTAAAGGAGCTACCGAGGTGGTTATAAACAATGTGCTGTTGATGATCTGGATCTTGTCGGTGTATTTGGCAATGGTCTTGCCCATCACTTCTTCCCAAACCTCTTCAATGCGTACTGCCTGTATACCGGTTTTAAGCCGGCTCTTTTGCAGAAATTGTTTGATGGCGTCTTGTAAGGAAATTTCTCCCATGGGGTAAAGATAATGCTAGATACTGGATACTTGATACTAGATTCTAGGTACTGGATACTGGATACTGGATGAACTCCACAAATTCCAAAAGCTTTTAGATGATCAGGCACTAACCAGTATCCAGTATCCAGTATCTCTCCCTACAATTCTATCACCTGGTAATCCGTTCCCAGTTTCTCAAACGCCTCCTGCAGCCTTTCTTTATGCGTATCGGTAATAAACACCTGCCCGCTGTTCTCATTGCATACCCAGTGTAGCAGTTGGTTCATACGATTGTCGTCTAATTTTTCAAACACATCATCCAGCAACAGGAGGGGGGCGAATCCCTTGTTTTGTTTCAGCAGTTCAAATTCTGCCAGCTTCAGTGCAAATAATAAACTCTTGCGCTGTCCCTGCGAAGCCGTGGTTTTAAATACCTGTCCATCCAGTTGCATGGCAATATCGTCTTTATGAATACCGGCATTGCTTCGTTGCAACAGAAAATCTTTTTCACGACAATGATTCAGCAGATCATGAAAAGCCGTTTCATTCAGCTGGCTGATATATTGTATAGAGATGGTTTCATTCTTGCCGGCGATCTGTGTATAGAATTGCTGCACCAGTGGTATCATCGCCTGGGTAAATTGTTTTCTTTTTTGATGAATGGAATTGCCGGGCTCCACCAGTTGTTCGTCCAGCACTTCCAGCAGCGGCCAGTCGGTTTTGCCCTGTTCGGCAAAGCGTTTTAATAAACTGTTGCGCTGTTGCAGCACTTTATTGTATTTGATAAGGTCTTGTAAATAGCCTGCATCCATTTCGCTCAGCACCGTATCTATAAAGCGGCGTCTTTCTTCACTACCGCCGGTGATGAGTTCAATATCATCAGGTGCCACCATTACCGCAGGGAATTTGCCGATGTGCTGCGAGAATTTTTCGTAAGGGATCCCGTTCAGCGATAATTCTTTTTTACCAACCAGGCGGTTGATGCAGGTGAGTTTCTGTTCTTCGTTATTATTCTCAAAATCAGCTTGTAACCTGAACCCATCATTGTCAAACTGAATACTCAGCCCATCTGTTTTACTGAAATAACTTTTGGTGAAGCAACAATAGTAAATGGCATCCAGCAGGTTGGTCTTGCCCCGGCCGTTGAGGCCACAGATGCCGATCACCCTTTTGTTGAATGCAAAAGTGGCGGAGGGGTAGTTTTTAAATTGAACCAGGGATATCCGTTGAAGCAAAAGCATATAAAACTGCAAGATAGTTGATATGGTTGTTTTAGTGGGTTTTGCGTCTGGTAATACTGCTGTATAAATGCCCTTTTCTGCTTATACATAAATTCCCTTTTTCCCTTATCTTTGCCGCCTAAAATTGAAACCCATTGGCTACAAAGTTTTCTAAAGAAACTTATTTATACTGGTTCGAACTGATGCTGCTTTTACGCCGCTTCGAGGAAAAGACCGGCCAGTTATATGGTATGCAAAAGATCCGGGGCTTCTGCCACCTTTATATCGGGCAGGAAGCAGTGGCAGCCGGCTGTATGACCGCTACCAACCCGGATGATAAATTCATCACCGCTTATCGTGACCATGCACTGGCCATTGCCAAAGGCGTTACGGCTAAGTCATGTATGGCCGAGCTGTATGGTAAAGCCACTGGTTGCAGCAAGGGTAAGGGTGGTAGTATGCACTTCTTTGGGGTAAAAGAGAATTTCTTTGGTGGGCATGGTATTGTAGGCGCCCAAATAGGTACCGGTGCCGGACTTGCTTTTGCAGAGAAGTACCGCAATTCAAATAATGTAGTGCTTTGTTTCTTTGGCGATGGCGCTGCCCGCCAGGGAATGCTGCACGAGACCTTTAATATGGCCATGCTTTGGCAACTGCCGGTGGTTTTCATTTGCGAAAACAACCAGTATGCCATGGGAACCTCTGTGGCCCGTACCAGTAATGTATTGGACATATATAAACTGGCCGATGCTTACGATATGCCCAGCGACAGCATTGATGGTATGAGCCCCGAGAACGTACACAACGGCGTATTGAGGGCGGTTAACCGGGCCAGGGAAAAGGGTGGACCTACCTTACTGGAAATTAAAACATATCGCTATAAAGGTCACAGTATGAGTGATCCGCAGAAATACCGTACTAAGGAAGAACTGGAAGAATACAAGGAAAGAGACCCGATTGAATACGTGCAGAAGGTTTTAAAAGACCAGTACAAGGTTTCTGATGCAGATTTGGAAGTGATCGTGGAAAGGGTAAGGGCCGAAGTGGAAGAATCGGTGAAATTTGCGGAAGAAAGTCCCTGGCCGGATGACAGCGAATTGCTTAAGGACGTGTATGTGCAGCAAGACTACCCGTTCATTGTTGACTAATGATTTATAATTCTTAATTTATAATTCTTAATTTTTATAATGGCAGAGAAACAAGTAAATGCAGCGCCTATTGAGAGTGCTGACGTGATCGAGAAAGCAAAAGGCTTTTGGGCAAAATACAGTAAGATGATCATTATGGCGGGATCGGCCGTAATTGTGATCATTGGCGGATGGCTTACATATAAGTATATGTTCCGTTTACCCAAGGAGAAAGAAGCAAGTGAAAAGGTATTTGCTGCAGAAAAACTCTTTGGCAAAATGGCCTCTTCCTCTTCTTACGGAAAAGATACCGTTAACATCGTATTGAACGGCGATAAAGCCACCGGCGTAACCGGCTTATTGAAAATAATCAGCAGCTACGGAAGTACGCCTGCCGGAAACCGGGCCGAGTTTATGGCAGGAGCCTGCTACCTGCACCTCAAACAATTTGACAAAGCGATCAAGCACCTTAAAGAATTTGACGGCAACGGCGCTTACCAGATACAGAGCAAAGCCTATGTTATGCTTGGCCATGCGTATGCCGAGCAAAAGAAGACCGACGATGCATTGTCGTACTACAAAAAAGCAGCTTCTGCGGCTGATGGTGATGAAGGCATGGGTTCAGAAGCCCTGTTCCTGGCAGGCAGGTATGCCGAAGCCATTGGCAAATCGAAAGATGCCATTGAACTATTCCAGGAACTGAGCAATACCTATCCTGCCAGTCAGCACGTACGCTCCGGTGATGCAGAAAAATACCTGGCCAAATTGGGCGTAACCAAATAAACAGTATGTCTGCTTCAAACCAGCATGTAAATAATACCACAGGCATCCAGCTACCAGCGGGTGCCTGTGTTGTAATTGTGCGTACCGAGTGGAATGCCGAAACGGTTGATAAACTGGAAGCAGGCTGCCGGAAAATACTGCAGCAACACAACGTACATCACAAAGTGATAACCGTTCCCGGCGCCTTTGAAATTCCTTTCGGCATAAAAAAATACTGGGATTCTTTTAAATACCAGGAAGACAAGCCCCATGCATTCATTGCGCTGGGTTGTGTGTTGCGGGGCGATACGCCGCATTTCGACTATGTATGTAAAGCAGTGACCGATGGCGTTGTTCAGCTCAATCTTTCTCTTCCGGTACCTTCTGTATTTGGGGTGCTTACCGTAGATAACCAGCAACAGGTTGATGAAAGACTGGGAGGCAAACACGGGCATAAGGGAGAAGAAGCGGCCATAACTGCCCTTAAGATGATATCTTTGGTTGGCACTTTTAAATAATGATCTCATGAGAAAATTGCTGGCAGTTGTTTTACTTTTTTCTGTTGCTGCATGTAATAACAGCAACAACGCACCTGCAGAAGAAAACGCTGCTGCAAAAACAGATTCCCTTCCCCCGCAGCCGGTTAAAGAAGAACTACCTGCTTACATCCATAAATTCGCCGATACGGCAATGGAACGGAAAGTAACGGCCGTTTTGCTGAAACTTCCATTCGTTAAAAAAAGTGATGCATATATTGATTCCATCAGTGGTCATAAACACGGAATATCATTCATGCTTGATAATACAAAGGGCGACAGCGTTTCGGTTTTGGCCGGGTACAACAGCGAGGAACGGTTTGAGACCTATTATCATTTTTATGTAGATCCCAAAACACTGGGCGTAACCATCTACGATCCGTTGACCAATAATACACTTACGGTAAAAGAATATTTAAAGCGTTCGAAATAAAATGAAAGTCCAGCTATTCATACCATGTTTTGTTGACCAGCTTTACCCGCAAACCGCCTTTAACATGGTGAAGGTGCTGGAGAAAGCCACCTGCGAAGTGTTGTATAATACCAACCAGACCTGCTGCGGCCAGCCTGCCTTCAATGCCGGTTTCCGTAATGAAGCGAGGGATGTATGCAGTAAGTTCCTGAAAGATTTTGACGGCGTTGACTATATCGTTGCCCCCAGCGCCAGCTGCGTTGGTTTTGTGCGCAACTATTACGGAAAGATATTCGACAACTCTTCGCAACACAACCAGGTGAAAGACCTGGGCAAACGCATTTATGAATTCAGCGAATTTTTGACCGATGTTCTGAATATAGATAATTACGGCGCCGCACTGAATGCAAAAGCAACCTACCACGATAGCTGCGCCGCTTTGCGTGAATGCAAAATAAAAGAAGGACCACGCAGATTATTAAGTCATGTAAAGGGCCTGGAGCTGGTTGAAATGAACGACGTGGAAACCTGCTGCGGCTTTGGCGGAACCTTTTCCGTGAAATTTGATGCCATCAGCACCGGCATGGCCGACCAGAAAGTGAGCAATGCCATGGCTACAGGCGCCGAATACATCATCTCCACCGACCTCAGCTGCCTGATGCAGATAGACGGGTATATTAAAGGCAAAGGCTTTCCCATAAAGACCATGCATATTGCCGATGTACTGGCCAATGGCTGGGAATAAAACCTGCCTTTCCAGAGAACCATTACGGCCGGATATCCGTATATGATCTAAACTTTAACCTTGAAACAGATCATCGGCTGCTTAGCTGTCCTATTGCTTTTTACGTCCTGCAAAAATGAGAACAGGATCATTGTACCGGGAAACTTTATAGACAGTATCATTTCAAACTATACCCTGCCGCAGGCATATAAAGCAAATGAAGCAGATATGCAGTTCTGGAAGGGAAGGATCGACCGGAAAAACCCTGGTTTGGTCAATGAATTACGCTATGCGTCAACACTTGTTCAGCGCTTTCATTTTTTGGGAGATATCAATGATCTGCTGACAGCCGATAGTGTTCTGCATGCAGTGGATGTTACCTACAACCACAAAGAATCTTCTCCCAATATGGCCCTGCTGCGTAACAGCATATTGCAGCACCGGTTTAAAGGGGCCGATTCATTATTGAATGAAGCAAAGAAGGCGGATGTAAAACCATACGATGCCATTACTGCTTCTTTTGACGTTGCGTTTGAACTGGGCCAATACCTGCTGGCCGAAACGGAGTTGAAAAAGATCGCCGGTCAAAAAGACTATGGGTATAATTTCCGCTACGCAAAGCTGGCCCACTATAAAAGTGAACTGGATTCTTCCATTGCAGCCATGAACCGTGCCGGGGAAATAGCCGGTACAAATATTTCACTGAAACAAGCCGCCTTGTCGAACGAAGCCGATCTTAACCTGCACAGCGGAAACCTGAAACGGGCCGCTGAACTTTTTATGCAGTCGATCCAACTAAGTACCACCGATCTTCACTCCATCATCGGCCTTGGCTGGATCGCCCTGGTTCATGATAAAAACGATACCCTGGCTGAAAAGATATTCCGCTTTGTTCAGTCAAACACCAAAGCGCCGGATGTGCTTTTTAAACTTGTCCAGTTAGAAGAGGCAAGGGGAGATAGCGTTATGCAGAAAAAACTGGCGCAGCAATTTGTTGATGTGGTAACCATTCCTGCCTACGGCAACATGTATAACAAATACCTGCTGGAACTTTATACGGGTATTTTAAATGAGCCTGCTAAAGCAGAAGCATTGGCAAAAAGAGAATTACTGAACAGGTCAACCCCGCAAATCTATGCCTGGTATGTATGGGCATTGTATGCGAACGATCATATAACCGAAGCTGAAAAGATATACCAGCAATATGTTTCCGGCAAACCCCTGGAAGGGCTGGAACTTTACTGGATGGGAAAATTCATGCAGGGGCAGAACAAAGGATATAATGCAGAACAATTTTTTAAGGCAGCCTACAAGAACCGGTACGACCTGGGTCCGGGTATGGTGAAGGACCTGGAGAAGACTTTGGAGGAGTGATAACTCAGAACTTTCGTTTATTTTTGGAACAACATGAAACGCTTCCTGCAATACTTTGGATCAGGCCTGGCCTTGCTTTTTTCTTTTACTATCTCTTTTGCCCAAAACCAACAAATGGTAAAACTGGTAAGATCTGCAAAAGAAAAGAAAGTAGATGTTTATATCGATGGAAAATACTTTACCGGTTTTTTATATCCCGATAGTCTGGAAAAACCCGTGCTGTATCCCCTGCATGCTGCAAACGGAACTGACGTTACAAGAGGCTTTCCATTAAACCCCCAACCGAACGACCCCATCGATCATCCGCATCATATAGGGATGTGGTTCAATTATGAGAATGTGAACGGGCTCGACTTCTGGAATAATTCCTATGCCATTGCTGCGGAGAAAAAGAAAGGGTACGGATGGATCAAAACAGATAAGATACTCGAAACTTCGGGCGGCAAAAAAGGAATACTCATTTACCATGCCAACTGGACCAACCAGCAAAATGACGTGTTACTGGAAGAAACCACCCGCTTTGAATTCAGCGGTATTGCCGATCGCCGTATCATCGACCGCATCAGCATTTTAAAAGCAAATACAGCAATACTTTTTACAGATGTAAAAGATGGCTTGCTTGGCATAAGGCTAGCGCATGAATTACAAATACCCACCGATAAGGATCAGAAATTCACCGATAATAAAGGCAATGTAACCATTGTAAAAGGCGGAACCGATAATGTTCCTACAGGTAATTACCTTACCACTGAAGGAAAGAAAAGTAATGATGTATGGGGTACCCGGGCCCGCTGGTGCCAGGTATACGGTAAGATGGGAAACGATTCGGTAAGCGTTGCCATCATTGATCACCCGGCAAACCCCAACTACCCAACTTTCTGGCATGCACGTGGCTATGGCTTGTTTGCAGCCAATCCATTGGGAGAAAAAGTATTTACCTATGGCAGTAACGCTAAAAACCTTCAGTTGAATAAGGGAGAGTCGGTCACATTCCGGTTCCGGATAATCATTGCCAATGGCCCCAAAAGAACATCTGCTGAGCAGTTAAATGCACTGGCAGATGAGTTTTCAAAATTGCCTTAATAAAGTTACACTCGTCCCGGTCTCCGACCGGGATGCCCTGGTTAAGAGTCTTTGACTCTCTTATTCCTAAACCCGTTCGATCTTACAAATAAAACAACAAGCCTCCGCATTTCTTGCATGCAGGTAATCCACCCAGGGATTGCTTTCAAATATCTCCGGTATCAGTTCATCCACATCCGCATCGCCCACCAGTTTTGCAAATACCATTTTCTGGCTTTTACTATACCCGATCAGCGACAAAGGAAAATTCTCTTTATCGGTTTTTATCTCCGGTGGAAAACGATGAACATCTTTATATGCTTCCACTTCCCCGGCATTAATGAAGATGGGGCCGGGCTGGTTAAAAGCATTGTCTGTTTCAAACGGACTGTGCGACAGAAGCAATCTTTTTTCTTCTCCTACTTTAAATGCTTTTAAAGACACCCGGCAGGGGCCCTTGCCCTTTGCAAGCTGTTCAATTACTTCATGGCCGAAATCATCTTTGCGGCTTTCACGAATTTGCCTGGCGTATTCCTCGCTGAGAGGAATGATCTTGAATTTATGCATGATATAATCTTTATAGTATTGTATAAGTTAAAAGGCTGCCAGGTTGAGCTTGTCGAAACCGGTATATTTTCGTACTAACCCGCCTTCGACAAGCTCCCCGAAATAATCGGGACAGGCAGGCTGACAATTTATTTACAATGTAAAATTGCAGCAGGTAACATGTTATATCAACCCGAAACTTGCTGACTTAATTCTCCGGCGAAAGTTTGGCTGCTTCCCAGCCGAGGATGGCTGTTTTGCGTGTGCTGCCCCAATGATAATCGCCAATGATACCGGTTGATTTTATTACCCGGTGGCAGGGGATGAGAAACGCAACGGGGTTACTGCCAATGGCTGTGCCTACTGCTCTTGAGGCACCCGGACTTTCAATATCACCTGCAACAGATGCGTAGGTGGAAATATTGCCAAATGGGATCCGTAACAATGATTGCCATACTTTTAACTGAAACGGCGTTCCTTTTAAATGAAGCTTTATTTTTTGCAGGTCGTTCCAGTCGCCGGTAAAGAAACGCAGGGCATCCTGCTGTATCATATCGGTCTTTTGAAACAGCGAAGCATTGGGAAAGAAATACTGAAGATTCTCTATGCCGCTTTTTTCATCCTTTACAAAGGCAAGCTGGCAAATGCCTTTTGGCGTGGAAGCAATGATGATATCGCCAAAGGCTGTTTCGGCAAAACTGTAATTGATCTTCAGTGCCTCGCCGCCATTCCTGAATTCACCGGGTGTCATTCCTTCTATGCCGATGAACAGATCGTGCAGGCGGCTGGTGCCGGACAGGCCTGTTTCAAAACTTACATCAGCCAGGGAATGGTTTTGCTTCAGCAATTCCTTTGCATATTCCACGCTGATGAACTGCAGGAATTTTTTCGGACTCACACCTGCCCAGTCTTTGAACATCCGCTGAAAATGAAAGGGACTTAAGTGGATCTGCCTGGCCACATCATCCAGGTCGGGCTGTTCTTTAAAGTTCTCTTTTAAGTAGCCAATGGCTTTTTCTATTCTTTCGTAATCTGTTATCATAACACAAAAGTAAAGAGCCGGCTAACCACATCAAACCCGATTCTTGCTGTATTTAGAAAAACAAACGTTCAATCGTCCAGTAGCCTGCAACCAGTGTGATTACAATAGAGAGCGGTATCACAACAGCTTTGCGGTAATAAGGCTTATTGCCAAACCATTTACCAAACAGCAGGAAGGCGGATATGATCACGGCAAGTTGCCCCAGTTCAACCCCCACATTAAACATAACAAGCGAAGTAAGATAAGAATGCTGCGGCAAGCCCAACGAACCAAGCGCATTGGCAAAACCCATTCCATGCACCAGTCCGAATAAGAACACGATACCGATCCTTGACTTTTTAAGGGTAGGCGAAAAGATATTCTCCAACGCCACATACATGATGGATAAGGCAATGATGGGCTCCACAATAGCAGGAGAGGGCGTAAATACTTTGAACATGGCCAGCCCGAGTGTAATGGAATGCGCTACCGTAAATGAGGTGGCCTGCCAGAGTACGGGTTTTAATTTCGGGCTCAGTAAATAAAGGCTCAGTACAAAAAGGATATGATCAAAACCAAGCGGCAGAATATGGGTAAAGCCAAGCTGAAGATACAAGATGGCTGCTTCCGGTTTACTCATCTTTTCTAATTCTCCCACCACATCATGAGCGAATAAAGGCTGGCTTGCAAGAAAAAGCAGGATCAGTAATGCTGCTGCCTTAACGGAATGCCGGGAGTAACCTGTGTTCATATTGTTGGAAGGTTGGTTAAAGTAATACCATATACGGAAAACCCAGGCCGGGAGATTGCATCAAAACCCGATGCTGCATTTTAAGCTGACCAAGGAAGGGGCATCTCTGAACAGTTCGGTGATGTGGTCATCGTATTTATTCAGCAGTCCGTCTTTTACACTATTTATTGTGTTTTCCACCAGGTCGGTAAATGAAAGCTGCGCAGATACCAGTATGATTTTTTTTGGAGTTGCCTTAAACTTCAGGAAAGGCTCGTTATTGAGAAAGATCAGCATTTTATTACCGGGTTCTTCTGCTATTGTAAAATTGCCGAATGAACAGGCAGGATTCACGGATGGGGTAGCTGTAATAAGAGAAGCCTGGTGATAAGCAGGGATCACAAACTTTGGTCTTGCATTGCTTTGGGCATTACCGCAGGCAAGAAAAAGGATCTTAAATACGGCGATACAAATTATTTTTTTCATTTTACCGGCGATAACACCTGTTATTAAATATCATTACCCTGTTATGTACGCTGATTATTACCTGTTGGTTTTTTGTATAGAAGATATTCCAAAAGCAAAAGGCGGAGAATGTATCTCCGCCAATAATGCTGTGCTTAGGTTGGTAAAACCTAAAAAGGAGCTGCTAAATAGGGGAATGAAGCAAGGAAAGGTTTATCGTTTGCGTTCACATTGTCTTTTGTAAGACCGGGGTTACTGGTACCTGCCGGGCCGCCAAAAATGAGTAATAACTCTACGTCAATTACATCATCATCCAATTTACGGCCCGTTAAAACATTGGTGCCATCAAAGAACGTGGTAACACCGGTGGTAGATGCCGTGAGCACATCTGTTGCCAGTACACCTGTAAAAGCGGAAGCGTTCAGACCAAGTGCATTGGTAGTATATCCTGCATTTAGCGCCAGCAACCTTGCCTGGAATTTTGCCTGGAATGCGGCATTCTGATTACCCGGTGTTGTTACGTTAAAGGCATCTTTATCTGCTGCCGATACGTTAAACACGGTATTGATGGCTGGCCTTCCCATCTGGTCCTGCTGCTGGTAGTAAGCCGTAGGAGCCGGGGTATCGTCGCTTTTCTTGCAGGATGCGGCGATGACCGTACTGCCAATTATGATCGCTAATAATTTTATTGTTTTCATTTTTATCTGTTTAAAGTGTTGTGTTAATTAGATCTTCTTTTTTGTTTCCAGCCATACATTGATGCTGGCTGCACCGCCTAGTAAACTTTTTGGAACTTCCACCACCACGCTCAGTACATTGGTTCCGGCAAACGTATCGGTTCCCGGGTTATTAAAACCAGGAGCGGTACCGGCCAGGATGGCTTTGTAGCGGTTAAGGTCAAAGAAGAACGGATCGTCTCTTGGCCCGGCAAAAACCTTTATGCCCGAACCACCTGTTCCAATGGTTGGTGCAGCGCCATAAGCCGTAACTACAGCAGAAGCGCTTACACTTCCTTCCAGTTTGCTTCTTGTTCCTTTTTCAGAAGGAGCAACGGGGCCGTACACCTGTATGCTGTTGGATGCGGCATCGTATTTACACTGGATCACCAGGTCTTCCATGTTATCCGCATTGTTATCGATGTTGAATTCAATAACGGTGTTCTCGTCAAATTTAGCGGCAGCCGTACTGCCCGGGGCCAGTAAGCCCTGTGAGTTGGCTACAAACACCAGGTTGTTGGGATCCTGTGCCCTGAATACATACAGATCGGTGATGTCTGTTGGTTGTGCGGTTACAGCAGGCGTATCTATATGGTCAGCCGCATAAATAATGCCCCCGGTAATTAATGTTGCTGCGGCTATTGCTGCCAGCAGCAGTTTTTTTCTTTTCATTGTAATTGTTTTTAGATTAATGATTTTAGCTTTTTTGTCGTAATGCCGACAACAGGTTCAATTACGGGATATGATGAAGTTTGGATTGCCGGATCAAAAAATAATTACACAATCAGGTATTTATTCGCTGCAGTCAGTATTTTTACGGACATGATCTTTGTGATCTCCATTTTTAATTCTTAATTTTTAATTCTTACTTATCATGGCATACTGGCTCGTAAAATCAGAACCCGCTGCATACAGCTGGGATCAATTGGTAAAAGACAAGCAGACCTGCTGGAGCGGCGTACGCAACTATGCGGCACGTATCAACCTGCGGGCAATGAAAAAAGGAGATGAGGCCTTATTTTATCACAGCAATGAAGGCGTTGAAATAGTAGGCATCGCCAAAGTGGTTAAAGAAGCTTACCAGGATCCTACCATTGATGACGACAGGTGGGTGGCGGTAGATATTAAAGCCCATAAGAAATTAAAGAACCCCGTTCCCTTAGCTGTATTAAAACCCGATAAACGTTTTGCCAATATGGATTTAGTAAGATTAGGAAGGCTGAGTGTGCAAACGGTAAAGCCGGAAGAGTGGGAATTAATTATGAAGATGGCGGGGGAGAAGTAAGGAATAACGAACAGAGGAACATGGAACAAGGAATTACGAAGTATTCCGCTCATCATTCTGCATTCCTTGTTCCTTGTTCGATATTCGTTTAGGTTTCATTTAACATTCATCGCCGGTTACATCCTTTGTGCAATTTGTATCAATGAGTATCTCATCAATCTAAACTCATTGTTATGAAAGCAAAACTCTTTATTGCAACAATTACTGCTATTATCTTTTTCGTATCCTGCGATCGCCAGAAAGAAAACAAAGCGTACACAGACCTGGCAGACGAACCGGAGCAACCAAAATCAGACTCTGCTCCACAGCAAATACCCGTTGGAACATTTCAGCAACTGCTGTCCGACAGCCTGGCACAACCATTACGTTCAACTTCTTCCAATCCCGACTGGGATAAAAAAATGATCAAGACCGGTTCGCTGAAACTTGAAGTGAAGAACTTCCGCAATTCCAGCAACAGGATACACAATACCATCAGGCAACTGGGTGCTTATATTGCCCAGGAGGAACAATCAACCAGCAATGAAAGAACAGAAACAGTGATCAGCATCAAAGTGCCGGTAGACCAGTTTGAGAATATGATCAACCAGTTGCCGGCAGATGAAGATAAAGTGCTGGAAAGAAAGATAACCACAGAAGATGTTACCGGGGATATTGTGGATACTCAGGCCAGGCTGGAAACAAAAAAGCAACTGCGTGCCAAGTACCTGGAATTCCTCAAAGAGTCGAAAAAGATGGAAGACATACTGCAGGTGCAGGGCAGTGTGAACAATGTGCAGCAGGAAATAGAATCGGCAGCCGGTCGTGTGCAATCGCTGTCAAGGCAAGCGTTATTCAGCACCATCAATCTTACGTTCTATCAACCGGTGGCGGGCTATACCGCTGCGGATGCAGATCCATCGTTCTTAACAAGAATTGCTAACGCTTTTAAAACGGGTGGCAGCTGGATCGCCGACCTGTTTGTGGGCATGATATCGGTATGGCCCCTGCTGTTGCTGGCTTCGGTGGTCTATTTTGGCTGGAAGAAATGGAAGCCTTCAAAAGTTGTTGCATCAAACTCTTAGTAATAACGAACAAGGAACAAGGAATTTCGAATGTTGAAGTTCAACACTTCAGTATTCATGACTCCTTGTTCCTTGTTCAATATTCTGTTACCTGAAAATAACCGTTCCCAGTTGTTTGGTGAGCTCGATCTCCATCTGCTTCAGGTGCTGGTGTGTTTGTACCAGCATTAACTGTTCTTCAGTTGATGCTGTTCTTTCCAGGTCACGCTGGTTCTCGTCCATCAGTCTTTTTATTTTGCGCAGTTTAAGGTAGTTGAGGGTAGAGAAAACCTCTTCGGCAAATAATTCGTCCCGGGTGGGGATATGCCCTTCAAAATGTTCTTTCCAGTTGGGACTTATCTCGTAGTTAAAATCCATGATGCTCACCACCAGCGAACTCATCTTCAGGTCATCGTGGTACAAAAAATTCTTGGCGGTGGGTTCTATGCCGGCCTCGTACCATGCCTTGTACGTGTTATAAACCCTTACCAGTTCCCGGTTGTCGATCAGTTCTTCCAGGTGATTCTCTTCCATCTCTTTAAAAATGTATTCGGCCACTTTTGTTTCTTCGTTCCATTGTTTCATACCAAATTCCAGCAGGCTGCGGATCATGGCCTGTTCGTGTATCTCATCCCTGTTAAAGAGGGCCAGCGTTTCTGCATCGGCTTCTGCTGTTTCTCCGCCGGGCATGTCATTGTCTGCAAAGCGCTGCTCCCGGTTTGAACGGGTTTCTTCTTTGTTAACCTTTTCCCTTATGAATTTATTCACCAGTGCATGCAGCCCGCTTTCTTCTATCTTTAAGATCTCGGCGCACTGCTTTATATAATCCTGTTGTTTGGTAAAGTCTTCGGCCTTGTTCACTTTAGAAATGGTTTCGGCCACCTGGTTAACAACGATCGATTTTTTATTGCTGTCGTTTCCGGCATCCTTCAACGCAATGTCTAATTGAAAAAGAATGAAATCTTTTTTATTGGCATTGATGAAATCGATGAAAGCATCAGCGCCTACTTTATTTACATAGCTATCCGGGTCTTCCTTATCCGGTATCAGTACCAATCGTACGTTCAGGCTTTCTTCCAGGGCCAGGTCAAGCCCACGAAGGGCGGCCTTAATACCGGCGCTGTCGCCATCATATATAATAGTAAGGTTGTTGGTGTATTTTTTTATAAGCCGTAGCTGATCGGGAGTGAGGGATGTTCCGCCGCTTGCCACCACGTTCTCAATGCCGGCCTGGTGCAGGCTTACCACATCAGTATATCCTTCCACCAATAAACATTCGTCGGCCTTATCAATGGCCTGGCGGGCAAAATAGGAACCATACAGGATCTTGCTTTTTACATAGATCTCATTCTCGGGACTGTTAATGTATTTGGGCGCCTTATCATTACTCTTGATGATACGGGCGCCAAAGCCCAGTACTTTTCCGCTTTGGTTATGAATGGGGAAGATGATACGGCCACGATAGTTATCATACGCATTACCATCCCGGGTATTAACCAACCCGGTCTTTTGCAGGTAATCAAGGCTGTATTGATTTGCCAGGGCAGCTTTGGTAAATCCATCTCTTGCCTCGGGGTTAAATCCCAACTGGAATTTTTTAATGATCTCTTCTCTAAATCCTCTTTCTTTTAAATAACTCAGACCAATATCCCTTCCTTCTTCGGAATTGAATAAATAGTCACAGAAGAATTTTTGTGCAAAACTGTTGATGATGTATAAGCTATCGGCTACCTGCTGTTGTTGCTTGAACTCCGGGCTGGTTTCCGTTTCCTCTATCTCTACATTATACTTGGCGGCCAGCCAGCGAAGGGCTTCCACGTAGCTATACTTCTCCGCTTCCATTAAAAAGCTGATGCTGTTGCCGCTGCGGCCGCAGCCAAAACATTTGTAGATCTCTTTAGAAGGTGAAACGGTGAAGGAAGGCGTTTTTTCGTTGTGAAAAGGACATAGGCCCAGGTAGTTAGCCCCCCGTTTTTTAAGCTTTACGAAAGAACCCACGATCTCGATAATATCGATGCGGCTGAGAATTTGCTGTATGCTGTTTTGTGATATCACCTGCCAGATAATGAACCTGTAATTTACACTTCTTTGATTTACCCGCTGTGGGTATTTTGCCTTTTGGGCGGCAAATATAAAAGCCGGGTTTGATTTGTGAAAATTTGCCCATAAAATCATCCTGCATAACAATAATAATTACCTTTAACTCAAAAAAAGTGAAATCATGAAGAGTAAAATTTTAGTATTGATGCTCATGCTTGTCGGGCTGGTAAGCCAGGCACAGGACCTGGATAATATCAAATTAATGCTACAGCTTCAACAGTTTGATAAGGCAAAACCCGAGATAGATAAATACCTGAGCAGCGAAAAAAATGCGGCCAAAGCGCCGGGCTGGTATTATAAAGCCTATATCTATGGAAACCTGTCACGTGCAGCAGGTAAAACTCCCGAGGATGTTAAAAATCTCAGCCAGGGCACTTTCGATGCCTTAAAAAAATACTGGGAACTTGATCCCAAAGCGCCGCTTACAACGGAAGAGAACAACTCCACCATTTATAACCTGTATTACGGGCTTTACGACCAGGGAGTTAAAATGTATAATGCAAAGGATTATACCACGTCCTGCGATTTCTTTAAACAAACACTTACGGTGCATGATTATGTTTATGGCCGTGGCCTCAATGGCCCCAATGGACTTAAATTTTCGGCACACGATACCGATATCGTGTGGAATCTGGCGGTGCTCAGCAATGAATTGAAGCGCACCGATGATGTGCTGGTATATTATAAACGCATTGCCGATGCCGACCTGGGCGATGAGAAGTATGCGGAGGTATATGATGAGCTGGTAAAGAAATACCGGAAAGAAGGTAACAAAGAGATGTTTTCAAAATACCTTGCTCAGGCAAAAAAACATTATTCCTCCGATCCTTACTGGGAAGCCGTGGAAATTGAATATGCCGTAAAGGGTTTAACGGATGAAACCTTGTTCAAAGCTTATGATCAACTGATACTGGAGCATCCCAACAACTACATGGTTCATTTTAATTATGCTTATGAACTGACGAAGTATATTTACAGCGACAG